>DASXDX010000042.1:0-37750 GCA_036490385.1 Occallatibacter sp. | reverse complement strand
GCCACCCTCGCCGCCCTCGCCATCAACTGCGAGATACGCGAGCGCTCCATCTTCGCCCGCAAAAACTACTTCTACCCCGACCTGCCCAAGGGCTACCAGATTTCCCAGTTCGACAAGCCGCTGGCCGAGCATGGCTGGATCGAGGTGCCGAGCCGGGACGGAAAGAAAAGGATCGGCATCACGCGGCTGCACATGGAGGAGGACGCGGGCAAGAGCATTCACGACGGCTTTGCCGACTCAGTCACGCGCACCTACATCGACCTGAACCGCTGCGGCACGCCGCTGATCGAGATCGTCAGCGAGCCCGATATCCGCACGCCCGACGAGGCCTTCGAATACCTCACGCGGCTCAAGGAGATCCTGCTTTATACAGGCGTTTCCGACTGCAACATGGAGGAAGGCTCGCTGCGCTGCGATGCGAATGTAAGCGTGCGGCCGCGGGGGCAGGAAAAATTCGGCACCAAGGCCGAAGTGAAAAACGTCAACAGCTTCCGCTTCATCCGCGCCGCGCTCGAGTACGAGATCGAGCGCCAGATTGAAGTGATCGAGGCAGGCGGGCGCGTGATGCAGGAGACGCGCCTCTGGAGCGCGAACGAAGGCCGCACGTACCCGATGCGCTCGAAGGAGCAGGCGCACGATTACCGCTATTTTCCAGAGCCCGATCTGCCGCCGCTGATCGTGTCGCCGGAATTTCTTGAACGCAGAAGAGCGGAGCTCCCTGAGCTACCCGAGGCGCGCCGCGCCCGCATGATCGCCGACTACGATCTGACCCCGAACGATGCGCACACGCTTACCGCATCGCGCGAGTTCGCAGACCGCTTTGAGGCAGCCGCGAAGACGGCGAAGAATCCGCGCCGCGTGGCCAACGTGCTGCTGAGTGAGGTGGGCGGGCGGCTGAAGGCGCTGGGTCTCGAACTGGAGCAGTCGCCGGTGTCGATGGCCGGGATTGTGCTTGCCGCGGATCTGCTCGACGAGGACAAGATCAGCTCCAAACAGATGAAGCAGCTCTTCGACATCGCCTTTGAAGAGGGCGAGGACTTCGGGATTGTGTACGAGCGCGAGAAGCCGCAGCAGATCACCGATGCGTCAGCTATTGAAAAGCTTATTGACGAAGTGATCGCCGCCAATCCCAAACAGGTGGAGCAGTATCGCGCGGGCAAGAAGACGATGGCAGGCTTCTTTGTGGGCCAGGTAATGCGCGCATCGAAAGGGCAGGCGAACCCAGCGCTGCTCAATGAGCTGGTCACGAAGAAGTTGGATGGGTGAAGCGATTACCACGGACTCGCAGGCCTGTTCGCCGCGGGGCCGGAGGTATTCGCGCCTTACCCGGTCAGGCTCGCCCGATCGAGTTCGCCCGATCGAGTGAACCCGATCAAGCTCGCCCGGTCAAGCGAACCCCGATCGATTGAACTCGACCAAGGGATGACACGCAGGAAGCCGTGACCGGTCGATTCCATCAGGCTGCTTTTTACTTCAGCTTCAGGTCGGAGATGAAGTCCTTGCGCGCGTCCCATGAACTGACGGTTTTGACGGCGCTTTTCTTGCCGCCCTTTTCTGCCCACAGGTCGAAATCCTCGGCCATATTCACCTGAGCGAAATGGAAGTGGCCCTCAGCGGTGGAAGTATAACTGCGAATCGATTTAGTCTTCTCGCTTCTCAAGAAAACCGTGGCGCCCACGACGGCATCGGAATCTGCATCGAGTACGGCGCCGGATACCGTGCGCTCGCCGATATTCTGCGCCTGGGCGGCCGGCACAAGCAGCGTGCCCTTCGTCCCAAGCAAGACGATCCCTGCCAACAACGCAGCGAACGCGGTTGCCAGCAGGCTTGCGCGGCGATGCCTCACTCTTCCTCCTCGTCTTCCTCAACGGGCTCGTCCTCTTCTTCGAGCTCGTCGCCGATACGCGCCAGCTCAAGCGGCTCAACGCCCACCACTTCGTACTCGGTACCGCACTCTTCACAGGCAACTACGTCGCCTTCTTCAACTTCGCTGATTTCGATGTCCAGATCATTGTCGCACTCAGGGCAGCTGGGCATGGCAGCCTCCTCTCTCCTCGCACAATTCAAATAACGCGTTACCGTATGCAAATCTTAAACGCAGCGGCCAAGGCGATCTTGCCAATGGTTTCAAGCAGCTCCCCGGTGCCCTGGGTAAAAATCGGTTTGACTGGAATAACCTGAAAAAGAAGCTCATGGAAGCGGATTGGTCTCCAGAACGCGGGTTTGCCGTTTGGGGCGTTTGGACTCCGGTTCCGCTATAGTTTTAGGGACAACCCGGCCTCAGGTCAAGGGTCGGCAAACCCAGGCACGAATCCGAAGTGTGGAGAATGCATTATGAGTCTTTCCCGCGCCTTGCTGCTTGGCGGTTTGCTGCTGCCGGCGCATGCCGTTTTTGCCCAGCAGCCGGACTTCTTGCGCGGCGGCGGGCCGGTGGTCGCCATGCCGCCGGACCCAGCGATTGCGCACGCTCTTACCACGATCCAGGCGGGGCGCATAGAAGAGACGATCGACACCCTGGTAAGGTTTGGCACGCGCAACACGCTCTCCAGCATGGAAACCGATCTGCCGCCGGGGCAGGGAATCAACGCTGCCGCCGATTGGATCGCCGCCCAGTTCGATGCCATCTCGAAGGAGTGCGGCGGCTGCCTTGAAGTGCACCGGGATGTGTTCACGGCCGATCCGGCCAGCGGCGCCTCGTGGGCAGCACGGGTTCCGCGGCCCACCCAGTTAACCAACATCTATGCCATTCTGCGTGGCGCCGATCCCATCCAGGCGAAACGGATGTACCTCGTCACCGGGCATTACGACTCCCGCAACACCAATGTTCTGGACGACCACGGCGCGGCGCCGGGCGCTAATGACGATGGGTCGGGCGTGGCTGTCTCACTCGAATCTGCGCGGGCGCTCAGCAAGCTGCGTTTTCCGGCCACGCTGGTGTTTGTGGCCGTGGCCGGCGAAGAGCAGGGGCTGGTGGGCTCGGCGCATTTGGCGCATTGGGCGCGGGAGCAGGGTTGGCAGCTCGAGGCTGTGCTGAATAACGACATTGTCGGCGGGAACACGACGCCCGGCGACACACTGCAGCTGAAGGATCGGGTGCGCGTGTTTTCCGAGGGCGTTCCGGTATCGGCCACGCCCGAGCAGGTGCGGCGCATTCTCGCGCTGGGGCAGGAGAACGATTCACCCAGCCGCGAGCTGGCGCGGGCCGTTGCCGATGCGGCGCGGAGCTATTTCCCAGCCGGAGCCGGGAATGGAGGGGAGCCGGCTTTCTCGGCGTTTCTGGTCTTCCGGCCGGACCGTTACCTGCGCGGCGGGGACCACAGCTCCTTCAACCACGAGGGCTTTGCCGCCGTGCGATTTACCGAGTGGCGCGAGGATTACAACCATCAGCACCAGAACGTCGTGCTTCCGCCTGCGGGCTCAAGCGAGCCGATCAGGGGCGATTTGCCGCAGTTTGTGGATTTCGACTACGTCGCACGGGTGGCGCGGTTGAATGCGGCCACGCTGGCCGCGCTCGCCAGCTCACCGGGCGAACCTGCGAATGTGGCCATCGATGCCCACAAGCTGGACAACGGAACAACGCTGCACTGGGACGCTCCACCGGGGGCGGACGCCGGCGTGCGCTATGAGGTGGTCTGGCGGCCGACCGCCGCGCCCGATTGGCAGTATGATCTCACTTTCAAGCCTGACCTTCCGGGGGCTCATCTTACCCTCACCGTTCCGGTCTCGAAAGACAACGTAATCTTCGGCGTGCGCACCCTTGACAGCGCCGGACACCGCGGGCTGGTTGTGGTCCCGTGATAACGCGCAATGACACTGAGGCCGCTTTCCGTTTACCCTGTTGATTGCGATGCCCAGGATCGGCTCCAGCCCGTTTGCGTTCCCTGACTTCAGAGGCGCCACGCGCCAACTGATCCTGGCCAACCTGGGAGCCTATTTCGCGTTCCTCGTCGCCGGGCTGACCCTGCGGGAGCAGGCCGGGGGGCTTTTACAGGCCCTGAGCTTCGACCCGAGCCTTTTTCTGCATGGCGCAGTCTGGCAGCCGATTACCTATAGCTTCATGCATCCCGGGCTCTGGGGCACGTTTTTGGAGCTGCTCTCGCTCTGGTTCCTGGCCGGCTTTCTCGAGACGCAGGGGCACCGCCCCGGCTGGGTCATGGGTCTTTATGCCATATCCGTGCTGGGAACGGCGGCGGCCGCGCTGGCCATCTACGGCGTCAGCGCCACACTGCGCTTTGAACTGCCGATTGTTCTGCTTTATGGGTGTTTCGGCGGCATCTTCGGGCTGCTCGCGGCTATTGGTCTTCTCTACGGCGACGTGCAGTTCATGATGTTCCCGTTGCCTATCGGGATCAAGGCGCGCTATCTCGCCGTGATTTATGCGCTCGTTGCCGTCGCAATGCTCTTCGGCCAGCAGAGGGTCTATGCCTTCGCGCAGCTGGGCGGCGCGCTGGCCGGGCTACTGTGGATCAAGATGGCCCCACGCCGCGGCGCTTCGTTCTTTCTGAGCGAGAGCTGGTATGGAGTGCGCAACCGCTACTATCGCTGGAAACGCCGCCGGGCCGCGCGGAAGTTCGAGGTGTACATGCGCTCGCAGGGTCGCACCGTCCGCTTCGACGGGCAGGGCCGCCAGATCGACGAAGATTCCGACGACAAGAAGCGCTGGAACTGAAGATCCGCCTTCGTCGCGATAAAATTGCGGTGCATGTCGACCAAAATTGCTTTTCTCTTTCCCGGCCAGGGCTCGCAGGCAGTTGGTATGGGCCGCGAGCTTGCCCAAGGTTTTCCCATCGCGGCGCAGACCTTTGCCGAGGCCGATGAGGCACTCGGATTCCCGCTTTCGCGCCTCTGTTTCGAAGGTCCTGAAGAGGAGCTGCGGCTGACCGAGAATACGCAGCCGGCGATTCTCACCGTGAGCGTTGCCGCAGCCCGCGTGCTTGCCGAAAAGGGCGTGGAGCCCGCCTTGGCCGCGGGGCACTCGCTGGGCGAGTGGTCCGCGCACGTCATCGCCGGCACGCTTTCCTTTGCCGATGCAGTGCGCGCCGTGAAGGCGCGTGGACGCGCGATGCAGCAGGCCGTTCCGGCGGGCCAAGGGGCCATGGCCGCGGTGCTGTCGCTCGATGCGGCGCAGGTGGCTGAGGCATGTGCAGAGGCCGCGCAGGAGACAGGATTGACCGTGCAGGCGGCCAACCTCAACTCGCCCGGCCAGACGGTGATCTCCGGCGCACTGGCGGCGGTTGAAAGAGCCGTGGCGCTGGCCAAGGCCAAGGGCGCGCGCCGCGCCGTGATGCTTCCGGTGAGCGCGCCCTTTCACTCCGCGCTGATGGCTCCCGCGCGGGAGGAGGTCTCCCGTGTTCTCGCCGGCCTCACCATGAGCGAACCGCGCATTCCGGTGGCTGCGAATGTAACCGGAGCGATGGCTACAACTGCCGATGCTGTGCGCGATGCGCTGGTGCGGCAGGTCACCGGCGCGGTGCGCTGGGTGGATTGCATGCAGTCACTGAAAGCTGCCGGTGCGGAAATCTTCATCGAGGTTGGACCAGGCAAGGTGCTGTGCGGCCTGCTCAAGCAGATTGACCCGAGCCTGAAGTCGCTGAATGTGGAGGACGCGGGGAGTTTGGAGAAGACGCTGGCGGAGTTGAGAGGCGGAGCGTAGAGCGAGCCGGGGTTCGTGCTATCCCAGGTCTCAGAAGCGAGACCTGGGGCACCCATCGTCGTGATTCTGAAGCGTCTCTTAATTCACGATTCCCAGCTCACGCAGCACGAATGCGTAGTCCATCGCAATCTCTTTCAAATAGTCGTAGCGACCGCTCGCGCCGCCGTGGCCGGCCTGCATATTCGTTACCAGCAGTAGGGAATTGCCGTCCTTTTTAAGCGTGCGCAGCTTGGCTACGTATTTCGCAGGCTCCCAGTACATTACTTGGCTGTCGTGGAGCGAGGTCTTGACTAACATCGCGGGATAACTCGCAGCGCGCAGGTTGTCGTAAGGCGAGTAACTCAGCATGTAGCGGAAATAGTCTTCCTGGTTGGGATCGCCCCATTCCTCGTACTCGGGCACTGTCAGCGGCAGCGAGGCATCGAGCATCGTGTTGATTACATCCACGAACGGCACGTGCGAGACGACGGCGCGGAAGAGATCGGGGCGCATATTCGCGACCGCGCCCATCAGCAATCCGCCGGCTGACCCGCCCTCGATGGCCACGCGCTGCGGGTCGCCGTAGCCTTGCCCGACCATATACTCGACTGCGGCGATGAAGTCGGTAAACGTGTTGCGCTTCTCCAGCATTTTGCCGGCGTCGTGCCATGGCTTGCCCAGGTCGCCGCCGCCGCGGATGTGCGCATAGGCCATCACCACGCCGCGATCGAGCAGGCTGACCCGATTTGAATTGAACCCCAGCGGCAACGCGTAGCCATACGCTCCATAGCCATACACATAGAGAGGATTTTTGCCCGGCTCGCGCTTGTCTTTGCGATAGACGATCGAGACTGGAATCTCCGCGCCGTCTCCGGCTTTCGCATGCACGCGCTCGCTGGCATAGAGCGCGCGGTCGAAGCCGCCGGGAATTTCAAGCTGCTTGAGCAGTGTCGACGCGCCTGTCTCGACGTCATATTCGTAGACCGAACTCGGCGTCACCAGGGACTGGTAGGCGTAGCGGAATGTCTTGGTCGCGAAGATGCGGTTGATGTGCGGATGGGCGCTGTAAGCCGGCTCAGGAAAGCTGATCTCATCGGCAGGCGCGGCCTCCGGTCCCTCGCCGGAGAAGCTCCACAACCGCAGTTGCGGCAGTCCATCTTCGCGCTCGCAGGCAACGAAGAAATCCGCGAAGAGATCGATTTCTTCGAGCATCACGTCGTCGCGATGCGCAATCAGCTCGGCCCAGTGCTCGCGCCCCGGAGTCGCCTCGGGTGCGGTGACCAGGCGAAAGTTGCGTCCCTGGTCGTTGGTGCGGATGAACCAATGGCCGTGGCGATGGTCGATCAGGTACTCGTGCTCATCCTCGCGCGGGGTGATGAGGCGAAACGCGCCGTTCGGCTCGTCCGCGGGCAGAACATGGCACTCCGTGGTGGTGTGGCTGGCCGATTCGAGCACCAGAAATTTGCCGTCGCGCGTTCGCCCGGCGCCGAGATTGAAGCGCTCGTCGTCATCCTGATAGATAAGCACGTCCTGGCTGTGCTCTGTGCCGCGGGTATGCCTCCAAAGCTGATATTGGCGCTTCTGCTGCTCATCCTCGACGGTGTAAAAGAGCGTGCGGTTGTCCGCGGCCCATGTGAGCGAGCCCACGCGCTCGATCCGGCTCGGAGCGGGAGGCCCGGGGAGGGTTTCGCCGGTTTCAAGATCCTTGATGTGGAGTGTGTACTGGCGGAAGCCCTTCGTATCGGTCGAATAGGCCAGCCAGCGTCCGTCGTCGGAGATGTCGGTATGCCCGATGGCGAAGAAGGCGAACGTGTCGGCGAGCACATTGCCGTCGAGGACCACCTGTTCCGGCGCTTCCGCATCCGGGCCGGCCGGCCCCCCGCGCTTGCGGCAGTGAAGCGGGTACTGGAGGCCCTCCTCGGTGCGGGTGTAGTACCACCAGTCGCCGTCCCGGTAAGGCACCGAGACGTCTGTCTGTTTCACGTGGCTGAGCATCTCCCGGTACAACTCGTCGCGCAAGGCCGCGAGCGGAGCCATCTGCGCCTCCGCGTAAGCATTTTCGGCTTCGAGATACCTGGAGACCTCGGGGTCGTCTTTATCGCGCAGCCAGGCGTAATGATCGGTGAGCACAACGTCATGAACAGGAGTCTCGGTGGTGTGTTTGGCGGCGACGGGAGGCGCGGGAATCTCACTCATTGCGATTACCAGTGTAGTCGGTGAGATGCGTGGTTGAAGCCGTCCGGCTGCGGGCACGGGAACCAAGCCGGGTCCGCGGCAGGGGAACCAATTAGCTTCCAGCCACGTACAATAGAGAGCGATGAAGGCCTCTAGGCGCGCATTTAAGTCAGCTTTTCTGCCGTTCCTGGCAGCTTTTCTCGCGTTTCCGCCTTTCGCCGTCTCCGCTCAGCGGGTGCAGGATCTTCCGGCCAGGCCCACCGATTATGTCAGCGACTTTGCGCATGTGCTCTCGCCCGAGGCGATTGAGCGCATTGATTCAATCTGTGCGCAACTCGACCACTCCGCGGCCAACGCGCAGATTGCCGTAGTCATCGTCCGCTCGCTCGAGGGCGAAGACGCGGCCGAATACTCCGACGAGCTTGAGAGCAAGTGGAAGATGGGCCGGAAAGGCTCGGACCGCGGCGTTCTGATTTTGCTGGCCGTCCAGGACCATCAGCGCCGGATCGAGGTGGGGTACGGCCTTGAAGGCATCCTGAACGACGCCAAGCTGGGCGACATTGGCCGCGCCATGGTTCCCGATCTCCGGGCCAACGACTTTGACGGCGCGGTCACGCTGGCCGTGGGCGAGATTGCGCAGGACATTGCCGCCGACGCTCATGTCACGCTCGACGCAGGCGCGCCGGTTTCTGCGGAAGCGGAGCAGCCGGTTCGCCATCACGGTTCCGCGCTGGCCAAGCTCATTCTTTTCATCATCATCCTAGTCTTTTTCGGCGGATTTTCGCTGCTCCGGATGCTGTTGGGTTGGGGGCTTTTCTTCGGCGGGTGGGGTGGCGGCCCGTGGCGAGGCGGCGGCGGGGGATGGGGCGGCGGCGGTGGTGGAGACTCCGGCGGCTTCGGTGGGTTTGGCGGCGGGAGCTTTGGCGGCGGCGGCGCCGGAGGGAGCTGGTAGGATTTTCGGTCTTTGAGAAAGGGTTCTTCCGCGAACGCGGAGGTCCAGAGGAGAGAGGAACGATATGAGTCGTGGAACTGGAATTGCGCTGGCCATCGTCGGCGTTTTGGTCCTGGTGGTGTTCCTGGTGTTTGGCAGCTATGTGAGCGCGAAGAATCAGATGGTGGCCAAGGACCAGGATGTGAAGGCCGCCTGGTCCGAGGTGGACGTGCAGTTGCAGAGGCGCGCCGACCTGATTCCCAACCTGGTGGAGACGGTGAAGGGCTTCACGAAAGAGGAGAGCACGGTCTTCGGCGACATCGCCAATGCCCGCGCGGGCCTGCTCAATGCACAGGGTCCGCAGGCGAAGATCGCCGCCAACGGACAGCTCGATTCGGCTTTGGGCCGGCTGCTGGTGCTTACGGAAAATTATCCGCAACTGCGCTCGAGCGACCAGTTCATGCGCCTGCAGGACGAGTTGGCCGGCACGGAGAACCGCATCAGCGTGGCGCGCAAGCGCTATAACGACGCGATCCAGGACTACAACACCTTCGTCCTCCAGTTTCCCAACAGCATCTGGGCGAACATGGCCGGCTTCCACGTGAACAACGCGTTCTTTACCGCCAGTCCGGCAGCACAGGCGGTGCCGGCGGTCAAGTTTTAATCGACCGCTTCGGGGGCGAAAAAAAGGCCATCCCGGGCGTGAGATGGCCTTTTTCGCAGCGCGAAACAGGTGGCGGCGTCGAACCGAAGAGGTTGAGGGGGAGTGCCGGAGAGGGTTACTTGAACGAGGCGATAGCGCTGGCCTCGTCGTCATAGATGTCGAAGACGGTGTAAAGCTTGGTCAATTGCAGCAGGTCATGGACCTTCTTGGTCAGCTTGAGCAGCTTGAGGGTTGCGCCCTGGTTCTTCGAGGTGGTGTAGGCGCTTACCAGCTCGCCCAGCCCGGAGCTGTCGATGTAATTGACCTCACCCAGGTTGAGCAGAGTGCGTTTTTGCCCTTTGCTGATGAGGTCGCGAATGGCGTCGCGCAATTGCACGCTGCCCTCGCCCAGTGTGATCCGCCCGCTTAAGTCCAGAACGGTGACGCCATCTACTTCACGCGAAGCGATAGTAAGTGCCACGGAAGATCCTCCTTCTCGGTAGTTCGGTTATAGCATTTTTTCCTGCGCCGATTGCCGGAAAACTCCGCGCCGGTCCGGCCGGGCACAATCATCGCTCGCCCGACTCTGGGGCCAGATGCTTGATCAGCGTCAGCTCGGTCCCGGGATGCAGTTGACGAAAGTGTACCTCATCCATCAGGGACCGGATGAGGAAGATGCCGCGGCCCGTGCCGCGGAGAAGGTTTTCAGGCGCCGACGGGTCGGGGAGGTGATCGGGATCGAACCCGTGCCCCTGGTCGGCGATGGTGAAGATGAAATCGGCGCCGGTGTTTTCAAAGGCTACGTCAATTTGCCGGGCCGGGTCATATTCGTTTCCGTGCAAGACCGCGTTGATCGCAGCCTCGCGCACCGCCATGGTCACGCGGAAGAGCTGGTCCTCGTCAAGACCGGCCTCTGCGCCCAGTCTTTCCGCGGTCGCTTCCACTTGGCCGACGCTCTCCATGGTGGAGTTGAGCCGAAAACTCCACCGCCCTTTGCTCACTGCGCTCACCGGGTCGCGTTCCGCCTTCAGGTGGGGTTCAAAACCACCCCTGCACCATAAGAAACCTTGCTGGCAGTTTCACGTCTGAGTCCGCTCGTGTCAAGCGGCCGACGGCGCGGCTCAAGACCGGGCGCACATTGCAGCGAGGGGGAGACGCCGATAGACAGCGGGCGAAGCATCTGCCGAGGCATCTGCCGAAGCGCTACACTCAACGGCAGGCCGTACACTCGATGAGATGGAGCCGCGCACCACAACCCGCGTCAGCCTGACGGCTCTACTGGGGACGCCGGTAACCGATGCGGAGGGTCATCTGCGCGGCCGGCTCAAAGACATCGCTGTGGCTACCGGTCCCGAGGCCGGGCGGGTCGCCGGACTGGTGCTCAAGACCAAAAACGGGCTTTCTCTTGTGCCCTCGCAGGACGTGATGGAAACGCCCGCAGGCACGCTGGAACTGCGCTCGGCCGACGCGCTGGTCCCGCTCAAAAAAGATGAAGGCACCTTTCTCTACCTCCAGCAGGATCTAGTCGACCGCCAGATCATCGACATCCATGGACGCAAGGTGGTCCGGGTAAACGACGTGGATCTCGAGTGGCTCGGCAGGGGCGGAGCGCATCTGCTGCGGGTGGCGGAGGTGGAGGTTGGCCTGCGCGGCGCCTTCCGGCGCGTCTTCAAGGGCGTGCTTCCGCGCGCCCGGCTTGAAGCCATCTCGCGCAAAATCAGCCCGCGCGGCATTCCCTGGCAGTTTGTCGACGTGATCGAGGTCGATCCGGCGCGGCGCGTGAAGCTGCGCATCGAGCATGAGCGCCTGGCCGAGATGCACCCCTCCGATCTTGCCGAAATTCTCGAGGACCTTGCGCCGGCCGAGCGCGAGGCCGTGTTCACCTCGCTCGATGAGGAGGTGGCCGCCGAGGCGCTCGAAGAGGTCGAGCCCAGGCTGCAGAAAGCCTTGCTCGAAAAACTGGACGATGAACGCATCGCCGGCATCGTCGAGGAGATGGATCCGGGCGCCGCGGCCGACCTGCTTGCCGAACTTCCCGAAGAGCAATCCGACGCCATTCTCGAGGAGATGGAGCCGGAAGAGCGGCAGGAAGTGGAAGAGCTGCTCGAATTCGATGAGGACTCCGCTGCGGGCCGCATGACCACCGACTTCGTCTACCTGGGTCCGGAGGCGACCGTGGCGCAAGCCGTCCAGGCGCTGCGCAGCTTCGACGGCGATCTGGAGAGCGTGACGGAGGTCTTTCTGCTCGATGAGAAGCGCGTATTGCGCGGCTCCATCTCTCTTGCGCGGATAGTCATGTCGCAACCGGAGGCGCGCCTGGGTGTGCTCTCCGAGGTGCGGGTGCTCTCCTGCCCTGCCGACATGAGCCAAAACGAGCTGGCCGAGATGTTCGACAAGTACAACCTTCACTCCCTTCCCGTGGTGGATGCGCAGAGCCGCATGGTCGGCGTGGTCCAGGCCGACCAGGTGATCAGCTTTTTACGCGAAAAACTGTAAAAAACCTGCCAATTTACGGGTGCTGCCCTGCCGAGTCACCTTGAACCCACCGGTTTCAGGGCAACGAATCGTGCAAAATCCTGCAACCCGGTGTTACACTGGGAGGCAACCTTACAACTTAAGCCGTATATTTCTGATGTGCCCTCTGAACCACTGGCCTTGGAAAGACTTCTATCTCAGCGCTCGAAGTGGGGAGGAAGAATTATGGATCCGGTGAATCACTGGCAACCTGTGACGACGGAATACCGGCAAGAGCCGGCGCCGTTTTTCGAACTGCTGTCTCAGCCCGGGAGCAGTGTTGAGACCGATACTGCGGGAAAAGGCGGGGTTGGTGCGGAACGCGAAGTGCCGATCGGGATCGCGTGCGTCACATGGTTCTACTTCATTCGCGGCTGCGCCTATTTCGTCTTTGCCTCCATCCTGATCTCTAATCCCGGTTCCAATTTTGCTTCCTGGCTTGCCGGGCACTCCCGCGCGATGGTTCCGTTTCAAGTCCACGCTACCGATGGCGCGTCTCTCGCGAAGCTCTCGGCAGAGGCGTTGCTGATCATGGCCATCCTCTCGGTAGTCGTGGGAACGATGTGGATGGTGCGGTACTGGCGCATCCGGTGGATCACGATGTTTTATGCCGGAGCTGCGCTGGCGAGAACGGCCCTCTATTTCATCACCGACAAGGCCGCAGGGCTTACCACGCAGCTCTCAGTGGACCAGAAGCAGGTGCTCTTGCTTGGTTCGGCCGCGAACCTGCTGATCCTCTGTTATCTGGCTTTCTACCCTGGAGTCGAACAGGCGTTCGAAAGCTCGCACTGACCCTGCCGCGACTATGAACCGGGCACGGGCGCGGGACCGGTGGCGCCGCCCACGGCATAAATCCTGGGAATCCGGTCGGCCGCCGCGGGCAGCGCCGGAAACGGAGCGTGCGGCTCCGTCTGGTACCAGTAGGCCGTCGAATAAAAGTCATCAGCGCGATGATTGGCGTGGCCGTGCTCGATCGTCACGCGGATCGACTTCTCGAATGCGATGGGGCTCTCCGTGTGCCAGCGGTAGAGGCAATACCGGCCGCCGATCCGCTCGGGATCGATGACGTACGGCGCGCCATTGTGCTGGTAACCGAATGGCTGACCGCCGAAATCCCACGCGCCGTTGTAGTAGTCCTCTGACCCGGTGCCGTTGATGGTGGGCATCGTGTCTCCATCGATGAAGATCATGTCGTCGCCTTCGCCGAACCAGCCATTCTGATTCTGCTCGACGGCCTGCGTCACGCCCACAAAGTGGCCTTTGCCTGCGGCCTCTAAGAAGACATAGTTATCCTCGCCGCTGAGGTTCTTATCGCTGCCCGCGGAGACCTTGCACGGCGCCGATTGGCGATACTGCGCGTGGAAGCGGCCAAGCCCGTCAGGAAGGCGGGGCAGAGTTACGTAGTCGATGGCGAAGTAGAGGCTGCGCGTGGGCGCCTTCCCCTCGTTGGTCACAGTCATCCGCGCTGCGCTTGCAAACGGCATCTCGAAATACGCGTTCAAAGCCTTGACCGGCGCCACGGCCAGCAACGCGGATTGATACACGAAGTACTCGCCCAGCCCGAGCCCAAAGAAATCGCCGATGGGCGCTTCCACGGAGGGGGAAGATTCGCCATCCCACCAGGCGCGCAGGACCAGGTTCTTTAAGTGCATAGGATCAGGAGAGCTGATGGTGAACCAGACATGCGTAACCACGCCCGAGCCTGAAACGTCCAGGAGCGTTGCCGTCTCTCCGGGCTCAACCGTCACCCAGTCCGCGTTGCCCCCGCTGCGGTCCCAGCTTGAAGAGCGGCGGTTTTTGTAACTGCGCAGGCGGGCCAGGGCAAACAGTTCTTCGGAAGCCACGATCTCCGGTTCGGCGGGCGCAGCGACTGCCGCGGACGCATTCGCGCCGAGAAGAGCTGCGGCTGATACGCCGCCGGCCAGCGTACCGAGCAATCTGCGCCGCGCGCGAAAGTTTTTGTCCGCATCAATCCAATCCGTAGGCATTCCTCGGGTCTCCAATCAATTTTGAAAATCAACGACAGCGTATTGTAATTCGGCCAACCGGCTTCACGGCCAGATCATGCGCCTCGGCCGCATCGTTTTCCGCGCGCGGCCCTCGCCTGTTATGGTCAGTGAGGAATCTCTGGTCTGGGAACAGACACTCAAAATGAACCCACCGTAGGAACCCGTTTTTCATGTGGAAGCGCTGGCGAATCCGGATCTTGCTGTTCCTGGCCGTTCTCGGCCCCGGATTCATTACCGCCAATGTCGACAACGATTCGGGCGGCATCTTTACCTACTCGCAGGCCGGCGCGCAATACGGTTACATGCTGCTTTGGACCATGATCCCCATTACGATCGCGCTGATCGTAGTGCAGGAGATGTGCGCCCGGATGGGCGTGGTCACCGGGAAAGGATTGAGCGACCTGATCCGCGAAGAGTTCGGCCTGCGGCTCACGTTCGTGCTGATGGTTCTGCTTGTCGTGGTGAACTACACCAACGTCGTCACCGAGTTCATTGGCATCGCCGGCTCCCTGCATCTTTTCCACGTGTCGAAGTTCCTCTCCGTGCCCATCTGCGCAGCGCTGGTATGGTTCCTGGTGGTGAAGGGCGACTACAAGAGCACGGAAAAAATTTTTCTCGTTGCGTCGGTTGTATATATCGCCTATATCTTTGCCGGCGTGCTGTCGCAACCAAGCTGGCACGATGCGCTCCTGGCCACGGTGAAGATGCCGTCCGATTCGGTCTGGCGCGACAAGGCCTATATTTACATGGCGATCGGCATTGTGGGCACCACCATTGCGCCGTGGATGCAGTTTTACCTGCAATCGTCCATCGTGGAGAAGGGCATCCGCGTGAAGGACTACGGCGCTTCACGTCTCGACGTGATCGTGGGCAGCTTCTTCACCGATCTGGTCGCGTGGTTTATCGTGGTGGCTTGCGCAGCCACGCTCTATGTGCACGGCATGGGCTCTATCCAGGTCGCGTCGGATGCGGCCGAAGCCATGCGCCCGCTCGCCGGCGACTACGCCTTCATCCTCTTCGCCTTTGGTCTCTTCAATGCTTCGCTCTTTGCCGCGTCCATTCTGCCGCTCTCGACCGCCTACACCGTCTGCGAAGGCATGGGATTCGAATCGGGCGTGGATAAGAGCTTCAAGGAAGCGCCGTTCTTCTACTGGCTTTATACGCTGCTGATCGCCGGCGGCGCGGTTACGGTGCTGGTGCTGCCGGATTCGCAGCTCATCAACGTGGCGATTCTTTCGCAGGTGCTCAATGGCGTGCTGCTGCCGGTGGTCATTATCCTGATGCTGCTGCTCATCAATCGCACCGACCTGATGGGCGAGCACAAGAACTCGCGGATCTGGAACCTGATCGCCTGGGCCACAAGCATCATCGTAATCGGCATGACGATGGTGATGCTGTGGGGGATGATTCCGGGACATTGAGGAGAGCTGACAGCGATATGCCCAGTTCCCATGGCGGCGGGGAGAAGGATGAAGTTACCAAACAGCGAGGCATCGATTGTCGAGATTGAGAAACTTCGAGACTATTGCCTGAGTCCTGCGCATCCTCGCGGACGGCATAAAGCGCGAGTCTTTGAGTCCCTCCTGGGGATGACCGCTGCTCATGCGGAAGAACTTCGCTCAGCGCTGATCGACGCGGCCCTGAAGGAAGATACTACATTTGGATCTTCCGATCGGTACGGCACCCGGTACATAATAGATTTTGAGTTGAGGCACGAGGAACGCACGGCCAGCATTCGGAGTTGCTGGATCGTCCGCAGCGGCGAGATCGCTCCGCGGTTTGTTACTTGCTATATTCTATAGAACAAGAGAGGTATGGGAGATGGAGCTTCTTTCCGAGGTAGCCGTGCTCAAGGATATGCCCGAGAAGGGACTTGTTCGCGGCCAGGTTGGAACTGTCGTCGAACTGCTTGCTCCCTCCGTGGCCGAGGTCGAGTTCAATGACGACGAAGGCCGCACCTACGCCATGGCAGCCTTGCGGTCTGAGGAGTTGATTCGCCTCCACCACCGCCCGTGCGAACAGGTAGCCTAGCAACGCGCGATGATGGGCCGACTCGGCTGCGGGGCCGCGCACTTTTTTCGATGCCATAGATTCACACTGCAATCCGCCGGGGATTGCCCTGCGCTCCAGCTCCGGATTCTCGGACATGGGGCTGTGGCTTACAGCAGCTTGCCCGCGGCTAAGTCTCGAATCAGGCCGCGGTCGGCGGCGAGAAAATCGTAGCTGGGCAGGTCCCCGAGCTTGACCCAGCGAATCTGCTGGTAGATGTGGTTGACGATCTCGCCATGAAACTCGTGCACGGTAAAAAACTGCAGATCCACCGCGCCGCCATGCCGATAGTTGTGGCGAATCCGCGTAACCGGCCGTCCGATGCTGGCGCTGATGCCCAACTCCTCGGTGAGTTCGCGCGCCAACGCCTGCTGCGGGCTCTCGCCGGCCTCGATCTTGCCGCCCGGGAACTCCCACAAAGAAGCCATGGGCTGATCGGCGCGACGCTGGCCAATGAGCACCTCGCCGTCGCGCACGATCAGCGCCGCAGCCACAAAGCGTAGCGCGGGACCGGCAGGACGGGGGATGGTATTGGAGGAGCTTTCGTCCACGGCTTCAGTGTAAACGAAACAAAAAGGTGGATTTTCATTCCCCGCCGACCGCTCCGCTGAGGCCCTCGGCGGCCACGGGTCGAAAGTAGCCCCAGCCGCGCTTGGCAGCCTCGGCCAGCAGCGCCGGCGAGGGGTTCACCGGGAAGGGGCAGCGGGCCATCTCGAGCATAGCCAGATCGTGCACGGAGTTGCCGAAGACGGCGTCCGGATGGGTGAGTCCGGCGCGCCGCAGCGCAACCGCTTTACCCGCTCCGGTGGGCACGTCCACAATTTCGCTGCCGATCACGCCATTGACTACGCGAAGCTCAGCAGCCAATACGCGCTCCGGAGGAATTCCCAGATCACGCACTCCTTCAGCGATGACCCAGCGGTTTGTGGAACTGACCGCCCACAATTCGACGCCCGCCTGACGAAGGCCCGCCACCAGCGCCGCCATCTCTGGAAAGATGTAGCGATGGATATATTGCTTGAAGTATTGGGCCGCGGCTTCGCACAGCTCCTGATCGCGCAAACCCGCGTAGATCTGCACCATTTCGCCGCAGATATCCTCTTCGCTTACCTGCCCGGCGCGATAGGCGCGATGCCGGGTGTCGATCCAGTCGCTGGTCGAGCGCGACACCAGCCCCTGTTCCAGAGACCAGGCCATGAATCCATAACCGGCATCGCCGCCCCACAGGGTTCCGTCGCAATCGAAGATGGCAACCCGCGGCTTGCAGCCGAACACCAGCCGTCCAAATTCTTCCGGGGACCACTTATGCAGTTCCAAATCTGCCTGAGCCAAACTTTCCTCAATCCTGGTTGAAACACTCATCTGCTCCTATTCTCTTCCAAAACACGCTGGTTTTGCACGCGCGGATCGCAGTTCCGAACCGTATGCGGCACATCGGGCCGTGGGTTCGTGTTCTCGATTTGCGCCGGCTGCGCACAGAAGCGCATTTCGGGAACGGTTTTGTTGCCGATGTTGATTCCTTGATGAACGTGGTACGGTGAGCTTCGGCGCGGACGCGTCCGTGAGTGCGCGGCGCGGATAATCGGGAGTGTGGACGTCATCCCCAATCTCGCGCTTCTCACCGATTACAAGATCTACCTGCGCGTGGAAAAAGGCTTGCGTCCGCTCACCTGCGAAGCTTACCTGGGCGATTTGCGCACCTTTGCCGAGTTCCTCGAATGCCGCAACGGCGTGCTGCTGACGGCCATCCAGGATGATGTCGCCGCCTTTCTTGAGCATCTGCGCGGCCACGACATCGATTCGCGCTCCGCGGCGCGCAAGCTGAGCTGCCTGCGTGGATTTTACAAGTGGCTGCTGCTCGACCGGCGCATCCATCACGATCCTACGGTCAACATAGAATCGCCGAAGACGTGGAAAGTCTTGCCGAAGTCGCTGGCCGAGCCGGAGGTGGCGGAGATGTTGGAGCGCGCCGGCATGGCTGCCTCGCATCCACAGGCGGAGGCAACGGCCCTGCGCGACCGCGCGATCCTCGAACTGCTGTACGCGGGCGGGTTGCGCGTCTCCGAAGTGACCGCTCTTTCAACCAGTGATCTGGCGCTCGATTTGGGGCGCGTGCAGGTACGCGGGAAAGGCGACAAGGAACGCATCGTGCCGCTCGGACGGTCCGCGCTTCTCGCTCTCGAAGAGTATTTGCGCATGGGGAGACCGCATCTGGAGCGCATCAGCACCGCGCGCAAACACAAGCCGATGCGAGCCGAGGGAGCGCGGCTGTTTCTCTCGCTGCGGGGCATGCCGCTGACGCGCCAGTGGGTATGGCATCTGGTGAAGATGGCGAGTGGCGGGGCCAGTCCGCACACGCTGCGCCACAGTTGCGCCACCCACATGGTGGAGCATGGCGCGGATCTGCGCAGCGTGCAGTTGCTGCTCGGCCATGCCGATATTTCTACGACGCAGATCTACACGCATCTGGCGCTGGGCCGGCTGAAGCTTGTCCATCGGCAGCATCACCCGCGCGGAAGGCAACGGCCGGAAACAAGCGAGCCCGATCTCGATTCACCCACAGCGCCGCTTTCCCCATCGTCTTGTCCTCCTGAGCGGGGCGGAGCCGAGTCGAAGAACCTGCATCTCGTCTCTTCCGCCGCCAGAGTTGAACAGCCCGAGCTCCAAACTGCATTCGCTCATGTCGATCCTGATCAGGAACCGGCATGAGTTCATCGGTGCGGGCTATCGCTTCCTTCTCTCTCGGCGAGCTGGCCGACGAGTATCTGCGCATGCTGGCGAATGAACGCGGAGCCTCTGCGCACACGCTGCGCGCGTACCGGCGCGAGCTGGAAGATTTTGCCGGATGGGTCGGTAGGCTCAACGGAGGCTTGGCCGTCGATCAGATCGAGCACACGCACATTCGCGCCTACCTGGGCACGCTTTATGAGCGCGGACTCTCAAAGGCCTCCGCGGCGCGCTCTCTCGCCGCGATCCGGAGCTGGTTCAAGTGGCTCGCGCGGACCGGCTACATTGAGCAGAACGCGGCTTCGCTTGTATCCACACCGAAGCTGCCCAAGCATCTGCCGCGCGTGCCATCCATCGAACAGATGAACCGCGTCGTCGACTCGGTGCAGGCTGACGCGGCGACATGGCCCGCGCGCGACCGCGCGATTCTCGAAATGCTGTATGGCTGCGGCATCCGCAATGCCGAGCTGACCGGGCTGAATCTCCAAGACATTCAATGGGCCAATGAGGTTCTGCTGGTACACGGCAAGGGGCAGAAGCAGCGTTATGTGCCGCTGGGCGATGCGGCGGCACAAGCGTTGCGCGCCTATCTCGCGGAGCGCGCGGCGCGTCTTGCTGCGGCGCAAGCCAAGACGCCGGCTCTCTTCCTCAATCTGCAACTGCGCGGCGTTGGGTCCGCAGGCCAGGCGCGGCTCACCACTCGCAGCGTGGGGCGCATCGTAAAGCGCATCGCGATGCTGCGCGGCCTGTCTTCAGATGTGCACCCGCACACGCTGCGTCATGCTTTCGGCACGCACCTGCTCGAAGAAGGAGCCGACCTGCGCGCGATCCAGGAGCTGCTTGGTCACGAACGCCTCTCGACCACGCAGCGGTACACGCAGCTCACAACGGCCCAATTGACCCAGGTTTACGATCGCACGCATCCACGCGCCAAGTAACATGGCGCGCCGCAACGCAGCGGCCTCAATGCTAATCCAGACGGCGCTTTGCAGAGTTCTTGCGCATCTGAGCTCGAACTTTGGAGCCAGCTTTCTCCAACTCCCGGCTAAACTCCGAGACGACTTCAGCCTTGAACCTGGGGCTGAACAGTCCCTTGCCCGCCAGGTAGTTTTCCATGGTGCGAACGGCATTGCCGGCGCCGGGGCGCCGATGCGCACCCTGGACCCGCCAGCGCATGCACTCGATCAGCGTGGGTCCATTGCCGCGGCGCGCGTGAGCAATTGCTTCCGAGGCCACGCGATAGATCGCGACCACATCCTCACGGTCCACGGCGATGCCGGGCAATCCGCAGCGTCGTGCCTGCTGAGCCAAATCGGTTGCGCGTGCATCTGCCTGGCACACAAAAAGCAGGGGCAGGCGCGCGGCGGCGGCGGAACGCAGCGAAGGCTCCCACAGCGCGTCGGCCGATTCCTCGGTGCTCAAAAACAGGACCGCGATCTTCTTACGCTTTCCGGTCGGGCCGAGCCGGGCCGCACGAATCGTGGCTTCGAGGCGGGCAGAGAAGATATGCAACGAGGGAAGCACGTTGACTTGATCGTCGCCCGCTGCGAGCGCGTCAACGCGGGCGTGAACGCCTCTGCGATTGGACGCTAGAACAGCCGAGACAATCGCGGTGAGAGAAACACCCTTCAGAAAACGCGGGGCCAGATCCCCTGGAGACGCGCAGATCGAATCCTCAGAGAGCAGGTCAGGCACGATTCCCGCCGCTATCGCTTCCCGGTCTCGGAAGGCGGTCAGCCCCTTCTTCGTGGAGAGACGGCGGATGCGCTCATCGAGCAAGCGGCATTTCAGCATGGCGGCATAGAGGGCAAGCAGCTTTTCGTTCGAGATCAGCGAGAAACCCTGCTTGCCGGCAGGCTCGGCGGGCGGTTTGCTTTTACGTGTCGTCATCGGGCTCCGGGGAGGCTCAAGCTCGGGAAGTTGCAACAGGCCTAGGTAGAATAATCGGCATTGATGTGGATATATTCGGTCGTCAGGTCCGTTGTCCAGAATACGCAGGACCCTGCGCCCTGGTGCAGCTCAATCCAGATCGAAAACTCTTCCCGGCTGAGATAGGCGTGGGCGGCGGCCTCATCGTAATCGGGAGCGCGCCCCCCGTTGCGGCAGATGGGCAGCGTGCCGAAGCTGATGTCGATGCGCTCCGGGTCGATCTCCGCGCCGGAGTAGCCGATGGCCGCAGCCAGCCTGCCCCAGTTGGGATCGGAGCCCGCCCAGGCCGTCTTCACCAGCGGCGAATGCGCAATGGCCTTGGCCACGCGCAGCGCGTCGGCGTCAGACGCAGCACCCGCGATGCGCAACTCCACCACATGGGAGGCACCCTCGCCATCGGCCACGATCTGCCGCGCCAGAGAGGTACACACCTGCGTGAGCGCTGACTGAAACGCCGCGTTGCCGGCTCCGATGGAAACGCCGCTCGCGCCGGAAGCGAGCACCAGAACCGTGTCATTGGTCGAGGTATCGCCATCCACCGAGATGCGGTTGAAGCTCACCTCAATCGAGTTGAGCAGATACGCATTCAGATCCGCCGGCTCAACTGCAGCATCGGTCAGCACGTAGACCAGCATCGTCGCGTGCGGCACAAGCTGGGGATGAATCATGCCGGAGCCTTTGCCCAGCGCGGCGATTCGCACAGCGTGGCTTCCAGCGCCGGCCGGGCCATTCGTTGCGCCGCGCAGATCTCCAGCGTCCAGCCGCGCGAATGCAGTCTTCTCCACAGTGTCGGTGGTGAGGATGGCTTCCGCCACTTCAAGAAAGCGGTCTGACTCGGAACCGAGCCGCGCGGCCAGCCCCGGCATGGCGGCAGCCAGCTTTTCCGCGGGCAGCGGAACGCCGATGACGCCCGTCGAGGAGGGAAAGACCTCTGCAGGCGAACAGCCAAATACTTCCGCGGCGGCCGTGCAGGTGGCCCGCGCCGCATCCAGCCCCGCCTGGCCCGCGGCGCAGTTCGCGTTGCCGGCATTGATGGCGACTACGCGCACCTTGCCGCCCGAAGTGCGAAGATTTTCTTTGTCCACCACCAGCGGCGCGGCGGTTACGCGGTTAGCGGTGAAGGCCGCAGCCGCGCTCGCCGGCGCATCGGCCACAATCAGCGAAAAGTCGGGCCGGCCGCTGGCCTTCAGTCCGGCTGTGGTGGCGCCAAAACGGAAACCGCGAGGGATCAGGAAAAGAGAGAGGTCGCTCATAGTATCAATCAATCAATTTAGCAGGTGGACCGCGGGCACGCCGGTTGCCGGCGTTCCCGATCTTCGCGATACGGTAATCTGAACTCAGTGAACAGGATGATGAGCCGCAATCCGCTGCGCGAGCCGGAAACAACCGAAGCAGGCCAATCTTCACCGGCGAAATCCATCCATGGCGATCACCAGGGTGAGGACCGCGATGGCGAGGACCGGGCGGAGTTTCTTGAACTGCATGAAGTGAACGTAGCGCGGGGCGAACGCGTGGTTCTGCACGATGTGAACCTGAGCATCCGCACCGGCGAGCACGTGGCCATACTCGGCCCCAATGGCTGCGGCAAGTCCACGCTGATCCTCACGGTGACCTGCCAGGTTTATCCGATTGTCCGCCCCGGGATGCGCGTGCGCATCTTCGGCCGCGAGCGCTGGGACCTGACCGAATTGCGCCGGCACTTCGGCGTGGTGGGCACCGATCTTCCCGGCGAACGCACGGCCGTGACCAACGGCTTGGACGCCGTGATTGCGGGCTTCTTCTCTGCCTCCACGCTATGGCCCAATCTACACGTCACAGACGAAATGCGCGCCCGCGCCTGGGAAGCGCTGGAGCGTATGGAGGCCACGCGGCTCGCGGAGCAGTTTGTCGGCACCATGTCTGCCGGAGAAAAGCGCCGCATCCTCATCGCCCGCGCGCTGGTGCACCGTCCGCGACAACTGCTGCTCGATGAGCCTTCAAATGCGCTCGATCTCGCGGCGCAGCGCGAACTGCGCGAGACGCTGCGCCGGCTTGCCGCCGAGGGCACCGGCCTGGTGCTCGTCACGCATCATCTCGGCGATATTCTCCCCGAGATCCAGCGGATTATTCTCATGCGCGATGGCCGGATCGTCGGCGATGGTCCGCGCCGGGAATTGCTGACCGAATCCAGATTGAGTGAGCTCTTCCACACGCCGGTGCGCATCGGCCGCGACGAAGAGTGGCTGCACAGCTGGTAAAGAACAGGGAAGGGAATAGAACCAAGGCGGGGAAGCAATCGAACCGCACGTTCCGAAGCTGAGATAAATCTCGAAGGCGCCGGAGAGGTCGAAATGGATTCCACTGCTCATACCGCGAGAACCAAGACGCTGGCGGCTTTCGCGGTCATCTACTTTGTCTGGGGTTCCACGTTCCTTGCTATCCGAATCGGCGTGCAGGAGGTTCCGCCGTTTCTTTTGGCCGCGATGCGTTTCCTGATTGCAGGCGTGGCTCTGTACGGATGGATGCTCCTCAAGGGCGAGCGCCGTCCAACCGGGCGGCAATGGACTTCAATCTTCCTGCTGGCCTTTCTCATCTTCGTCTGCGATTATGGGCTGCTCTTCTGGGCCGAGCAGCGCGTGCCATCCGGCGTAGCCGCGGTGATGCTCGCCACCATACCCGCCTTCATGGCGCTCTCTGAAATCGTGTTGCTGCGCACCCAGAAGCTGACAGCGGGATTGGCCATCGCGCTTTGTATCGGGATGTGCGGAGTGGCCGTGCTGGTCAGCCACAACCTGAATCTCGGCGGCACGCCTGTAGACCGCGCCGGAGCGGTTGCGCTGATCATCGGCGCGTTGAGCTGGTCAGTAGCCTCGGCGCTTACACGCAAGCTGCCGCTGCCGGCATCGAAGCCAATGAGCTCGGGCGCGCAGATGCTGGCCGGGGGCGCGCTGCTCGCGCTGGCCGCGGCTGTACGCGGGGAGTTTCGCGGCTTTCACCCGTTCTCCATTTCAACCACGGCGTGGCTCGCGCTGCTTTACCTGGTCGTCGCGGGTTCCATTGTGGGTTTCACGGCCTATCTGTGGCTGCTGCATCGTGAATCGCCCACCAGGGTGGGCACCTATGCTTACGTGAACCCCGTCGTCGCCGTGCTGCTTGGCTACTTTGCAGGGGGTGAGGCGCTGGGGCCGCGCACCATCGTAGGCAGCCTGTGCGTGCTTGCCAGCGTGGTGATGATTACCACCATGCGGGCCGCCAAGCCGGCGCCCGTTCGCGTTGAAGTGACCAAGTAAAGCGGTTTGTTGAAGGCAATGTGAATTGAGGCCGGTCCGCGCGGCCGAATGCGGTGCGATGCCCGAATATGCTACCATTCAGGGCAATTGGCCCTCTCGTGGGCCATCGAGAGGTCTGGCCTATGTCGCATCTTTCCAGGCGCCATTTTTTGAAGACTGGAGCGGCCGCCGGCGCACTTGCCGGCATGGGTAATCTTCCTCTGCATGCCGAGCGGGCGACTGCCACCGGCTTTGTGACTCTGGGAAAATCGGGCGTGCGGGTTACGCGGCTGGCCTTTGGCACCGGCACGTTCAACGGCCGCGTGCAGCACGACCTGGGCCAGCAGGGTTTCACTAGCCTGGTGCGCTATGCGTACGATCGCGGCATCCGCTTCTTTGAAACGGCTCAGGCCTATCCAGATATGCAGGAGATGCTGGGCATTGCGCTCAACGGGCTTCCGCGCGACAGCTACGTGCTCATGTCGAAGGTGACCACCGACGACGCCGATCCGCGGACCATCGTGGATACCATGCGGCGGCAGATGCAAACGGATTATGTGGACATCATGCTGCTCCACGTGCAACACACCGCCACCTGGCCCACCGACAGCCTCCGCTGGCAGGACGGGCTTTCCGAGATGCAGCACAAGCAGGCGATCCGGAGCCACGGCGCGTCGGTTCACGGCCTTCCCGCGTTGCGCCAGGTGCCTGACAACAAGTGGCTCCAGATTGCCATGATCCGCATGAATCACAAGGGCGCGCATATGGATTCCGACGATTCCCATGGGCACGGTCCCGGCAACGTAAGCGAGGTGGTGGAGCACGTTCAGCAGGCGCGCAAGGCCGGCTTGGGCGTCATCAGCATGAAGCTGGTGGGCGAGGGCTCGTTTACCGACCGCGCCGACCGCCAGGCGTCGATGCGCTTTGCCTTCCAGCACGCCGGTGTAAACACGGTGACCGTTGGCTACAAGAGCACAGCGGAAGTCGACGAGGCGATCGAGAACGTAAATCTAGCCGTGGCGTAGGAAACGCACGCCGCGATTGAAGGAAAGGATGGAGCTGAGATGAACCAGTTATCCAGACGCAACTTCCTGAAGACCGGCGTCGCTGCGGGCGCGCTGGCCGGGGTGGGCACTTTGCACGCCGAACCCCAGAAGGCCACCAGCCTGGTCACGCTGGGCAAGTCCGACGTGAAGGTGACACGCCTGGCCCTCGGCACGGGCAGCTTCAGCGGCCGCATCCAGCAGGATCTCGGGCAAGAGGGCCTCACGCGGCTCGTCCATCATGCCTACGACCGCGGCATCCGCTTCTTTGAGACCGCCGAATCGTATGGCCAGTCGCAGCAGATGCTCGCCGTGGCTCTCAAAGGCATCCCGCGCGACAGCTATGCTCTCATGACGAAGGTCACAACGGGTGAAAGCGCCGATCCACGCGCCCGGCTCGACGAGCTGCGCCGCAATTCGGATACCGACTACTTCGACATCATGCTTCTGCATTGGCAGCACACCGGCACCTGGCCCGACGATACGCGCCACTGGCAGGACGCGATTCTCGAAGCCGAGCAGAGGAAGACGATCCGGAGCCACGGCGCATCCGTGCACGGATTGCCCGCCCTGCGCCAGGTACCCAAGACGGATTGGCTTCAGGTAGCTATGATTCGCATGAATCACAAAGGCGTCCGCATGGACGCCGAGATACCCGATACCGACGAACTTGGCAGCGTGAATGAAGTGGTGAACCACGTGAAGCAGGCGCGCCAGCAAGGCATGGGCATCATCAGCATGAAGCTGATCGGCGAGGGGGTCTTCAACCACGAAGACCGCCAGCGCGCGATGCGCTTCGCCTTCAAGACTGCGGGCGTCGACTCGGTGACCGTCGGCTATAAAAACACGGCCGAGATCGACGAAGCCATCGACAATCTCAACTTGGCGCTGGCGTAGCCTTCGCGCTGGCGTAGCCTTCGAATTGATATCGCTTACGATCTCCGCCGGCCGCGCTTTCCATCGCGCGATTGAGCGGGCTCTGGTGCTGCTCGCGGACGCGACCAAAGCCGCGCGGCCCGCCTTGACGCCGCGCCCCGGCAAGCGTAAGTTGGGCTTACACGGGAAAGGAGGTTGATCCAGCCTATGAAGATTGAATTACCAAGTAGTTTGTTACGTGAGGTGACTGAGGCCTGAGGCTTTGCGTCTCTGGCTCCAGATAAGACCCGGCGGAGGGCTCTCCGTGCTGGCTCTGGCCTTCGCTTGAAACGCGATCGCCTCAGTCTAATCCCAACAGATCACCGGCGACGGCCTGGAGACGTGAGTCTTCAGGCCGTTGTTGCGAGGGGAAGAAGAATGGCCGAGCACAATCTTGAGGACACGCTTTCGCTTCTTGCCCGCACTCCTTTCACGCTAAACGCGCTGCTCCTCGATCTACCTGCAATCTGGACCCAGCGCAGCGAGGGCGAAGATACCTGGACCGTCTGCGAGGTTGCCGCGCATCTCCTCGACGCCGACCGCGTGAACTGGATGCCGCGCGCGCGCCACATCCTCGAGTTCGGCGACACGCGCCCGTTCGAGGCCTTCAACCGCAGCGGCGGCGAGCGCGCAGGTCAGGACAAGTCTCTCGGCCAGGTGCTGGACGAATTCGCCCGTCTGCGTTCCGAAAATCTGGCGGCGTTGCGCGGCCTGAATCTACAGCCGCACCAGATCGAGCTTCCCGGCTCTCATCCGGCGCTCGGCGCGGTCACACTTTCGCAGTTGCTGGCCGCATGGGCTGCGCATGACCTGACCCATCTGCACCAGATCACGCGCATCATGGCCCATCAATACCGTGAGGCAGTAGGGCCGTGGAGCAAGTTTCTCGGCGTGCTGCATTGTGACGGGCACAGTCTTCCCGCGTAAGCGATCGCTGGCAGACGGAGAAACACGAGTCAGTCAGGCGCGCAGCCAGTAAGGCTTGGGCACCACGGCATTGAGCTCGGCGAACTCCTCGTCTGTGAGCCGGAATTCGGCCGCGCTGACGTTTTCCTCAAGATGTTTCACAGAGCTGGTTCCCGGAATGAGCAGCGTAACCGGCGAGCGGCGCAGGAGCCACGCCAGCGAGACGACTGCGGTGGATGTGCGGCGGGCGGCGGCGATCTTCTCAATCACATCGTTGGCTTTGCGTCCCTGTGCCATCGGACCCCAGGGCATGAAGGCGATGCCTTGCGCCTGGCAATAATCGAGCACGTAATCCCATTCGCGGTCAGAGAAGCTGTACCGGTTCTGTACGGAAACGATGGGCACGATCTTCTGCGCCCGCTGAATGTGCTCGAGTGTGACGTTGGAGAGCCCGACGTGGCGGACCTTGCCCTGCTCGCGCAGGCGGGCGAGAGCTTCCATGGATGCGTCAAAGGAGGATGCGGGGTCAGGGACGTGCAGCTGGTAGACATCGATGCGCTCGATCCGCAGGCGCTTCAAGCTGCCCTCGACGGCTTCTGCGATGTGGGTGGGGCTGGCGTTGTGCTGCCATACACCAGGCCCGTGCCGGACCCAGCCGACCTTGGTGGTGATTATCAAACCCGCGGGATAGGGCGCCAAGGCTTCCGCGATCAGATCCTCTGAGACCTCGGGGCCGTAGGAGTCGGCCGTGTCAATGAAGTTGACGCCGAGCTCCATGGCCCGGCGCAGGGTGGCGAGCGCCGCATCCCGGTCTTCAGGGGGGCCCCAGATACCTTTGCCGGTGATCCGCATGGCGCCAAAGCCGAGGCGGTTGACCGTGAGGTCGCCCCCGAGCGTGATGGTCCCGGCTTGCGCTGCGGGCAAGGCTTCGGTTTGGGTTGGCATCGGTGTATTCTCCTCTGGCTCTTGGATGGAGTTTCGGGGCGGCGTGGTGCAGAGCGATCTTTGAATGCGGTACGGCGGAGGTTGAAGGGCCTGCCCATCCTTTGTGGGAACGCTCGAAAGGATGGGCGCGGGCGACAGCCCAAAGGGCCCCTCTGGTTTAGACGGTCACTTCCCAGCCCTTTTCGTACTCGCGCCCCCAGTACTTCATGGCTTCGGGATCGTTGAGGATGTGCGCGGTTTCGGTGTCGAGATGAAGTTTGCGGCCGACGAACCAGGCGATATTCGAGAGCAGCAGCATGGTTACGCTGACGTTCGCCACCGGAATTGGAGAATGGAGCTGTTCCTGGCCGCGGATGGCGGCGATGAAGTTGGCGAAATGCGCATCGGTCATCGAGTCCTGGCCCACCGTGTCGCTGCTTTTGGTCTCTGTGCCGGTGCGGTACTGGTCGATCTGCTTGCCTTTCCAGTCGAAGACGTCGTAACCATCGCGGTCGATGACCACGGTGCCCTTGGTGCCGAAGATCGCCGAGCCGCGATCGCGGCCGTAAACCTTCATGCCCTGGCAACTGCGGCCTTCCCAGGAGATGGTCTTGTCGGGATAACCGAAGTCCGTGATGAGGGTGTCATAGAACTGCCAGTCGTCCTTATATTGATATCGCCCTCCCGTCGCGGAGACGGTCTGCGGAATCTCGGCCTGCAGCGCCCACCGGCAGACGTCCACCTCGTGCGTGCCATTGTTGAGGGTCTCGCCGGTGCCATAACGGCGCAGCCAGTGCCAGTTATAGGGATGGATGTTGTCCTTATACTCGCTCCGCGGCGCGGGACCCTGCCACAGGTCCCAGTCGAGCGTGGCGGGGACGGGCGCCGGTTTGCCGATGCCCATGGTGCCGCGCGTGTTCGCGTACCAGGCGCGGGCCAGATACGGCGTGCCGATGTATCCATCATGGATCTGCTGGATCATCCTGATGGTGTAGGCGGAGGAGCGTTGCTGGTCGCCTACCTGGACGAGCTTGCCGTACTTCTTCTGCGCGGCCACGATCAACTCGCCCTCACGGCAGTTCTGGCTGGAGGGCTTTTCAACGTAGACGTGCTTGCCGGCCTTCAGGCCCAAAACGGCGAGCGGCGTGTGCCAGTGATCGGGCGTGGCAATGGAGATGGCATCGACCTCCTTCGAAGCCAGCGCATTGCGAAAATCGGCTTCGGCCTTGGGCGTATAGCCCAGCGCCCGCTGCGCGTCTGCGGCGTATTTGTTCCGGATGTTGGTATCCACATCGCAGATGTAGGCTATGCGGGCATCTTTGCTCAGATCCTTGAGCGCAGAAAGGTGCGCGTGCCCGCGGCCGTTGAGGCCATTGACGGCAAAGTTGACGCGGTCGTTGGCGCCCGCGATCTGCCCGTAACTCTTAGCTGTGGATGCAAATGCCGTGCCCGCGACGCCTGCAGCGAGGCCGTTAACGAAGGTTCGCCTTGAAATCATCCCTCTCTCCATTCCTTCTTTCGTTGCCGCATGAAATTATATCCCTGCTTGCAGCCGCCGGGCGCAAGAGCTGAAAAAGCCTTCCCCGTCGAGGGCATCTTCGCCACTCTTTTCCGGGAAATACGTCGAAGAAAGGAAGCTGCTATGGTTCGCGGGTTAGAAACCGGTCTCACGGGTGGCGAATCGGGCAGCGCGAAAATGGAATGGGGGCTGTAAACTTGCGCGATATGCGGGCGTCTACCAGAGTGATGGCAGCCGGAACAGCGGTAGAACCGATGACGGCGGAGGCGGCAGAAGCAATTGCCGCACAGGAGTTTGCGCGCATCGTCGAGAGTCACCGGCCACAGATCTTCCGGTTTTTGCTGGCGTCCACGCGCGATATTGATCTGGCGGAAACACTGACGCAGGAATGTTTCCTGAAAGCGCACCGGAACTGGAGTCATTTCCGCGGCGATTCGAGCGCGATGACCTGGCTGATGCGGATTGCGATCAACCTGCAGAAGGATCACTGGCGCAATCGGCGCCTGCAGTTCTGGCGGCATACGCAGACCAATGCCGTGGACCTGGACGAGGCGAGCGAGTGGCTGCCGAGCGGCGAACGCTCTGCGGAGCAGAAGATTCTGGCGCGGGAGCAGGTAGAAAAGGTTTGGAAGGCCGCTGAACGCCTGAGCCAACGGCAGCGCACGGTCTTTCTGCTGCGCTATATCGAGGATCAGGAGCTGAGCGATATTGCGCAGGCTACGGGATTGAGCGAAGGCACTGTGAAGGCGCACCTGTCGCGGGCGCTTCAAAAAGTACGCGCGGAGCTGGGAGGCAAGCGATGAGTTTGCAGGACGGAAGAACCGAGGGGCAGATGCCGGATTTGATTCCCGATTTGGCCCCCGATTTAGTTATGGATCCTGTATTGAAGCAGGCGCTCGGGAATTTCCGGCAGAGCGTGCAGGCCTGGAGCGACGCGGCGTATAGCCGGCCGCGGACCGCGGCGCAGGTTGTGGCGCGTAGAAGCTGGCGGCTGGCTGTGGGATGGGCGCTGGGTTGCGTGCTGGCAACGGGAAGCTTGGCCGGCGGTCTCTACGAGCATCATTACCAGCAGCAGGCCATGGCCAGGATAAAGGCCGCGCAGGAGGCGAAACAGAGCCAGTTGGCGCGTCAGCAGCGCGCGGGCGCCGCGGATGAGGATTTGCTGGCTGCCGTCGATAGCGATATCTCTCGCTCTGTTCCGGCAGCGCTGGAGCCTCTGGCTCAGTTGATGGATGGGGATGAGGATCAATAACCAAAGCAGCATAGAGATTTTTCTTGGATAACTTCTAGAAAGGGCGAAAAATGAAGCAAGTCATTGCAAGACGGATTGCTGTCGCGTTCAGCGGAGTATTGGTGGCGGGCGCGCTGGCGGTTGCGCAGGGACCCGGCGGCGGACCGGGGATGGGTCCGCGCTTCGAAGATCATCAGCCCCCCATGGAGCGGGCCTTCCGGTTGGAGGGGGCGCGGGGACAGTTCTGGAATAATCCGAAGGTTGTGGAGCGGCTCAAGCTGACTGACGATCAGCGCAAGGCGATGGACGGGATCCTGCAACAACATAGGATGACGCTGATCGATCTGCGCGCCAACGTAGAGAAGGCGGAGTTGGAGATGCAGCCGCTGATGCGCGCCGACGAGCCCAACGAGAGTGCGATTCTGGCGCAGATCGACAAGATTGCGCAGGCGCGTGCCGAGCTGGAAAAGGGAAGTGCGCGCTTTCTGCTGGCGATCCGGAGCAAGCTTACGCCGGACCAGTGGAAGCAGGTGCAGCAGTTCCGCGACGATCACGGGCAGGACCGCGGCGGCTGGGGCCGGAATGGCGATGGCCCGGGAATGCACCGGCAAGGGGGCGGCCAGTTCCACCAGCAGGGCGCTCCCCCTCCGCCGCCTGCGGGCCAGCAAGGTGGGCCGCCGCAAGGGCCTGGACCCGGTGATTCGCAATAAGGTGTAAGAGCAGAGAGCAAATGCGGTCTCATGGGAGATCGTTGGCGGTTTGGGGATCTTCCCCAAGCCGCCCTTTTTTTTTGAGCCGGCAGGGGGCTGGGTTCCAAAACCCCTGTATCGGCCGGCAAGCTGCTTCAACCTGACACAAAGATTCGGCTCGTGTTGGCACACTACTTGGCGCAGGTTGGGACAGTGAATGAACGAACCCGGAACAATTTGAACCGAGGTGCGACAAAAGGGGCTCGATGAGCGGCCGAGAATTATGACTAAAGTTATTTCCGGCCTCACCGATGAATGGAGTGGATGCAAGAGCGCAATGCGGCAGCAGCCCCGGACGAGATGGTCGAGGCCGAGGCGTGAACCGAAGCATCCGAAAAGGAGCATGAGTCCCATGGCCCTCGGTGTTTTGAACAATCTCTCAGCCATTTACGCAGAGAACAACCTGAACAACACCAACAACAGCCTGCAGACGGTTCTGCAGCAGTTGTCGTCCGGTTCGCGCATCAATTCGGGCGCCGATGATGCCGCAGGGCTCTCGCTGGTCAACGGCCTGGCGGCCAACTCGTCAGCTCTGATGCAGTCGGAGACCAACGCCACCGAAGGAGTGGGGTTGCTGCAGGTGGCCGATGGCGCGCTCTCGCAGGTGACGAGCCTGTTGAATCGGGCGGTGACGCTGGCGACCGAGGCCTCGAACGGCACGCTGGACAGCGCGCAGGAGTCAGCAGCGAACCAGGAGTATCAGTCAATCTTGTCCGAGATCAACAATATTGGTTCGACTACCACTTACAACCAGAATCAGGTTTTCACAGGTTCACAGGCGGGACTGGCCATTTACACTGGCGATTCGTCTTCGACGGGCGCATCGATTGACGATCTCTTCTTTGCCGCGCTGACTTCAGCCAGTGTCGGCGACTCCGGAGGATCGGTGCAGCAGAGCGATGCGGGCAGATTTGTCGATCTGTCGAAGGATACGGCAGGCTCCCTGACGACGGCGGCCACGCAGAGCGACGCGGTTACAGGGAACCTGATCTTTACAATCACCAATCCTGATGGCACCACGAGTACTTTGACCACCACGGCGACAACTGTGGGCGGACTGATCTCCGAGATCAACAAGGATGGCATTCCGGGCGTGACGGCAAGCTTCACAACCGCGGCAGCGGTAGGCGATGGCGCCGTGGCTGGCGGCGACTCGGGCATTCTCTTGACCAAAACCAATGCCGATGTGGCGATTTCTTTGTCCGTAACGGCTGCGGGTCCGCCGGCGACTGTCGCATTTGAGGACACGGCGACCGTAATTACACCGGCGGCGCTGTTCACGAGCACCGCCGCGACCACGACGATCAACTATGTGACGGCGACAGGCGGCGACCAGACCGCTGACCTGGCCAACACAAATCTCGACACCGCGGGCAACGCGCAGAACGCGGAGTCTGTGTTGAACAATGCCATCACCTATGTAGCGGCGCAGGACGGTTACATTGGCGCGCAGATCAACACGCTGAACGCGATTAGTCAGGTGATGAGCACGCAGCAGGATAACGTGGTCTCCGCGCAGAACGCGATCCAGGCGACGGATTACGCTTCGGCGACTTCGAACATGTCGAAGTACGAGATTCTGAGTCAGACTGGTATCGCGGCGCTCGCGCAGGCCAACAGCGTGCAGCAGGAAGTGACCAAGCTCCTGCAATAAGTTTGTTGCGGTGAATGCAGAATTGCGGTAGTTTCAAGACAACCCAGGGACGGGCTGGCGGCAAATGGAATCCATTTGCCGCTTTTCTTTTGGGGCAAGGAGAAGAAAGCCGTATCGCGCTGCGCGCGACCAAGCGGACCTGCGGGTAGGGGGTTGGGCGCCGTCCGCGGGTTTGACGAATTCCGCGCCAGCGGGAGACAATGGGAGAGTTGGTTTCCCCGCCGAAGTGGGCCTGTGGCGCAGCTGGGAGCGCGCTTCCATGGCATGGAAGAGGTCATCGGTTCGATCCCGATCAGGTCCACCAATAAACCCAACAACTTAGCGGATTCGCAGAAAAAACGCGATACGCTTTCGATACGTTGGTTCTCATGCTGCATCCTCCGCAGCACTTTGCACGACATTCCTAGAACGGTCCAGAAGAACATCAACCACACGGCTTTGCGCTTCGCGCTTGGCTGAAGTCAGAGCTTTCGTGTAAATGTTCATCGTTGTGGAAATGTTTGCGTGGCGCATCAATTCCTGCACCACTTTGACATCTTCCCCGTTCGCTTTGAGCAGCGTTGAGTAAGTGTGCCGGAAAGTGTGGAAGCCGACCCACTTTGTGATTCCGGCCCGTTTTGCGGCAGGTTGCAGGAAGCGATCCAGAAGCGTATCGGCCCAGGGCGGCATTTTGCCCTGAACTCGTTCGCTGGCGAAGACCCAGTCCTCCGGCTCCCCGTAGCAAGTTTCACGCTTCCAGGCCAGCAACTCGGCAGTAGTCAGCTCATCGATGGGAACCGGCCTGCGGGAAGTCTCAGTTTTGCACTTCCCAATAATGCCGTCCACGACCGACCGGGTAACGTCCATCTGCAACGTCTTCCAATCGATGTCCATCCATTTCAGGCCCAGGACCTCGCTAATGCGCAGTCCTGTAGTCGCCGCCACGATGCCAATGACGCGCATCTTCTGCGGCAGCTCCAATATGAGCGCACGGAACTCCGCCACTTCCAAAGGTTCCGTGACCCGCTCCCGCTTAGTGCTCTGGCGGACCGCAAAGATGGGGTTCTCTCCGTCATTGAGCCAGCCGTAGCGGATCGCGTGTTGGAAAACTTCACTCATGATGCCCTTGATCTTCGCTTTGGTTCCATTCGCTAAATCGTCGATGGAGCCAAGCCACCGCTCTACAGCAACTGCTTTGATCTCCCGAAGACGGTAATGGCCCCAACGGGGAACGATTCTCGCCTTTAGATAAACAGCGTAGGTTTGCTTGGTCTGTACGACCTTCCGCTCCGATTCTTTTTCCAGATCCAATTCGATCAACCGATAGTGCTCTACCAACTGTTCGAAAGTCTCCGGCAACCCTTCAGGGCGGGAGGTGTGGTGGTTAACGTCGAGGCGCAGTGTCGAAACAGCCTTCCATGCGGCGGTTTCCGTTGGGTACTGCTTCACTGAACCAATTACAAGAGCACGCATTTTGGGTTTGCCTTTGGCGTCAATATCCCGCCATCGATAAACCCAGACTTCCGGCCCCTTCTTGCGCTGATGACGGCTGAAAAAGCCGTGTTGATACCGTGGTCGATTCAAGAGAAACTCCTCTTATTCCGACCCCGATGGCTGGTCCAATTTTACCGCTTCACACTCCAACCATCGAGAGAGTTCCGAGAGGCGAAATCGCCACATCTGGCGGACTCCACGACCTACCGGATGCGCGGGCAGATCGCCTCTCCGTGCCAGTTTGAGCACCGTCTTTCGTGACAGGGCCAGGAAGTCCGCTGCACGTTCCGGAGCGACGAACGGTTCATGCGTAGTAGGGGTATTCAGGAGTTCCATCTCTCACCTCATCGGGACATTTGCAAACGCGAACAACACTGCTTTCCTTGCCTTTCTATCGTTCGATCATTCCGCACTCCTGCCTTTGAATGGCGCAGGATTGAAAAGCTTTGGCCGATTGAGCCGCGCCTCTCTTGCCCGGTTCTCTTCCGCCTGACGATCCAGTTCCGCCATAGCTGCCTCTCTTCGAATCTGCCATTCGGGTTTGGCATTTTGTGCGGTACCCTGATTTGCAACCGGCGCAGCGACAGCGGGCGGTGATTGCCTTTCTGCGACCGGCGCGGGGAGGTTCTTGGTCTTCGTCTTGGGCAAGGCGGGATTGCCTGTGAGCCTATTCGCCATCGCAACGAATTGCCGGTATGTTCCCTGATAGCCCACATCCCGTAATATCCGCCAGACCGCTTTCCAGGGAAGACCGACTTCTGAAATGGCGTTCAACTCCACCGCAAATCTCTTCAGCCCCCTGGCCTTGAGCGGAAGGAGATCCGTTCTAGCCTGGAGCCGTTCGGCCAGCGCCTTCACCTCAGTGATCTCGATATTTATTGAGGAGTACATTTCAATAAGAGTTTGCCATTGGATTCTCCTTGATGCAAGGCGGCCCTCGATTTATCTCGTTGACGGCCCTCACCTTCTCTCACTTTGCGGCACAAGGCAGCATTCGGCCGCACTTTCCCTCATCGTCACAAGCGGTGAGGGTGAATGAGACTTTGTCTGCCAAGGTGCGGATTTTGTTGCGGTCGAAGACCGCCCTTTCAGAGGTCGGAGAGCGGTGGAGGAATTCTGGGGCGTCAGGTGTCTCTGAGGTAAAGTGCGGTAGTGGAACATAAAGCGCAGACGCACTTTGAGGGTTTCCTCTTCTATCTCATTTGCTTTGTGTAAGATATCCTGCCGCACATATGTACCTTTAAAAGGTCATTGTGCGTCACATTCAAATTGCACATTTTTCAATGCAATCTGCCTTGTTAGTCAGTTTTTCGTCCCTCGCGCCAAACCTCACCTGACGCCGGGGATTTATCGTCGAATCACTCCGATGGTGGCATTGATCGGTGCGCCGTCCGGACCAGGAGACCAGGGGCCATGTCACAAAGGGGCCGTATGTTTCCTCTTTAATTACCTCGCATTCCTTCCACGCTGTGGAATAATTGCAAGGTATGCTTCATCGCATTGCGACAGCTCGACTCACTCAACTTTTGGAGCAATTCCCCGCCGTTGCTTTGCTTGGACCGCGACAAGTTGGAAAAACTACCCTGGCACTCAGCCTCACCAACGAAGCGCAGAATTCACCGCTGTACCTCGATCTGGAGCTTCCCTCAGACCGCGCAAAGCTCGCCGACCCGGAGCTCTACCTTTCCGATTATGAAGATCGGCTCGTGATCCTGGACGAGATCCACCGCCTTCCCGGAATCTTTCAAACTCTGCGTAGCTTAATCGACCGGAGAAAACGAAAAGGAAAGCGGACCGGCCAGTTCCTATTACTCGGATCGGCCTCCATTGATCTTTTGCAGCAATCTGCGGAGACGCTTGCGGGCAGAATCGCTTATATGGAGCTCACTCCATTTCTGGAGAGCGAAGTAGTTGGTGCCGCCTCCAATGCCGCCCAGGCTCTTTGGGTGCGTGGCGGCTTCCCCGACAGCTTTCTTGCGGGAACCGAAGTTCAGAGCTTCGAATGGCGTGCGGCCTTCATCCAGACCTATTTGGAACGGGATGTTCCATCGTTAGGTCCTCGCGTTCCGGCTGAGACGCTTCACCGCTTTTGGCAAATGCTCGGACACAATCAAGGCCAGATGCTGAACGCGGCGCAGCTTGCGACAGGCTTGGGAATTAGCGGCCAGACGGTCGGCAGATATCTCGACATCATGGTTGACCTCCTGCTCGTGCGTCGGTTGCAGCCCTGGTCTTCCAACGTCGGCAAGCGTCTTGTCCGCTCCCCAAAGGTCTATGTACGGGATAGCGGACTTCTGCATACGCTGCTAGGGATTCGCGATCAGGAAACCTTATTAGGGCATCCGGTTGTCGGGTCGAGCTGGGAGGGAATGATCATCGAGAACATCTTGAGCGCGGTACCGGCCAACACCCAGGCGTGGTTTTACCGGACCTCCGTTGGGGCCGAGATTGACCTGGTTCTGGAGACCGCGCCAAATGAGCGATGGGCAATAGAGATCAAACGTTCTCTCAGCGATCCAAAACCGGGTAAGGGCTTTTATATCGGCTGTGCCGATGTCAAAGCTGACCATCAGATCGTTGTCTACCCAGGCCAGGAGAGTTATCGGCAAGATGCCAAGACAGAGATCATGCCTTTGCACACGCTACTGAAGAGGCTTTCGTGAGCACCGCACGCTTACTCACACGATAAGAAACTTTCTGGTTTCCGTCCGTTACACTTGACGAGACTTCTCAACAATATGAACTGGCGCCGAAATAAGCCGCGCTGCACCTTTCGAGGTGATAACCGCATGGCTCACACGCGACAAGGAATTGGAAAACCAAATGAATCTTTCGGACACCGAGAAACAAGAGCTCAAATCCCTCATAGATAATGGACAACCGCTCCCGGAACGTTATCGCTGGTTGTTGTTTCAAGAGCCGCGCGAAACTGAGTTAGTGTGGCCGGGCAAAACACATGAAGTCACGAGCGTCGTGCTGCCATTTCAATCTATCGAACAAATTGACGAGCCACGCACTGAAACCAGTGGCCACGTGGGTGGTCTATTCGATCTTGACCTGAACACAGGTCGCCAGTCTTCTGGTTGGTCAAACAAACTCATATGGGGAGACAACAAACTAATTTTGTCGTCCCTTGCGAACGGTCCCCTGCGTCGCCAAATCGAGGAAGCTGGTGGTTTGAAGCTGGTTTACATCGACCCCCCTTTTGATGTTGGCGCTGACTTTTCATTCGATGTAGAAATCGGCGACGAAACCCTCACAAAAGATGCTTCACCCATTGAGGAACTGGCCTATCGAGATACCTGGGGGCGAGGTTTAGATTCATATATCGCAATGCTTCTAGTACTACTGTGTTATAAGAGTAGATACCCTCGGGTCGATTTTCCTGGCCCGCAGGAGCGGATGTCGCTAACCTGGCCCCATGAAGCGCAGCCAGCACACCTCCGGCGACCGGTCGCAGCGTTTTGAGGATTATCTGG
>DASXDX010000055.1:0-21923 GCA_036490385.1 Occallatibacter sp. | reverse complement strand
TCTCCTGACTTGCGCTTCATCGAGATCGGGCAGCCTTCCCAGGACCTAACGCCCCAGTGGCTTCGAACAGAGTGCCGATCTCTCAGCGTTCACAGTTACGGGGTAGTGGCGGATTCGCACCGCCTTCCCGAACACCAGATGCTTTGAAAGATACCGTTTGGCAACCCTGCAGGTCAATGGGATATCCGAGTCGACCTTGCGGGCCATTCGGGGATCAGCTCGGCGCGATCGGTATCGCCGCTCGCACTCGCCTCGCGGCGAGGATGACGCCTGTTATCGCCAGCCAGACTCCTCCAGAGAGACGGGGAATCGCGACTATGTCTCAAAGAGGTCTGTAACGATAAAGCCAGGCAAGATCGAAATCATGAATTGTCTGGTAGGGATTCCCTAAGACTGGTTGCATAAACCAGTTTTGTAACAGGGCACGACTTTAGTCGTGCCGGGAACGGGCGAAAAATATGGGGCTTTAGCCCCTGCGGGAGGTTCTCCTGTTGGCCAGGCGCAATTGGTGCAACCAGCTCCAGTAGAGCCAACGATCAAGGCGCGTCCGCACATGGCTGGGCTTCTGGCTCTCGAACTTCAGACGGTGAAGACGCTGATCGCGCAGGCGCTCGCGCTCATTCTCGTCCCAGGATCGTGCTTTGTGATTGAGCACACTTAAGCACCAAATGATAGCGGCCCGATTACTCGGGCCGCGGACTTCTCCTGGTTTTCGGTGCTGTTACGCTGCCATGGCCGGAGCGAAACCATCGCATCCGCTGATCGGCGTGACCTTCAGGTGCAGGCCCGCATGTTTCGGATGGCCGCATTCGTCCACAACCTTCAGGTCGGCTTGATGGCTGCTCCGAATGCTGACCAGCACTTCCGTCTTGTGTTGCTCGCCAAAGTGACTGCAGAGACCACACTGTCCATTCTGGACTGTTTCCATCTTTTACCTCCATCGCCAAGCGTAGGGCACGATCCGAACGCCCTTCAAACCACGGTAGTACGCGTTTAATCTGGTGTAAATTGCGACCAATTTAGTCCAGAGCTCCATGGTCTGCCGCTTCATGGTCTGCTGATCGGTGGTTCGCGGCGGGTTGCCATCGACAAGAAACCGCCAGGGGCGAGGTCAAGCTGGTCGCGCGGTCTTCCGCCGCGCGGGTCTCTCCGTGAGGCTATCGCCAAAATCGCATTCGAGTACGCAACGCAACTTCCCGGTATCAGCCTGCGTATCCTTCTGCTGGACGCGGGAGGCCATTTCGGCATCCGAATCGTCGTAGGATAGAAGCAGGTTCTTGATTTGACGGTAAAAGTCAAAGTCCCCCGATCCACGGTCAGGCTGACTGGGCGAAACGTCCTCTTGCTCGCGGCCGTGGCTTGCGGGTTCGGTTTGCTGGTCGGCGGCATCGTCTTCTCCTATTTCTGGAGCAAGTACGGCCAGGTCGTGAACGACCGGCTCAAGCAGCCGCTCTTCGCGCAAACCGCCCAGGTCTACGCCGCTCCGCCCGAAGTCCGTCCAGGCCAAAAACTTACCGCGCAGGACGTGGAGCAGGAGTTGCAGCAGGCCGGGTACACTGTGGCGGGACAGGGCTCGGCTTCGCCCATGGGCACATACGCGCCCGGCTCCGACGCCGTGACCGTTCATCCGGGTCCCCAGTCGTACCACTCAGAGGATGCTGCCACCATCAGCTTCTCCAGCGGCGTGGTGAGCCAGATCGCTGCAGATAACGGCCAGCAGCTTGCCGCCTACCAACTCGAGCCGCTCCTGATCACCGGGCTTTCTGACCAGAACCGCGCCAAACGGCGCCTCGTCACTTATGACGAACTGCCCAAGTACCTCGTCCCCGCCGTCACTGCCATTGAAGATCGCCGCTTCTTCGAGCACGGCGGCCTCGACTACTGGGGCATTCTGCGCTCCGCTGTCAACGATCTCCATCCTTCCCGCCGTTATGTCGAAGGCGCTTCGACCCTCGACATGCAGTTGGCCAAAATGTTCTTTCTTACCCCGGAGCGCACCTTCAAACGGAAGTTTCTCCAAGTGATTATTACGCTCCAGCTGGAGCACCGCTTCACGAAGAAGCAGATCTTCCAGATGTACGCGAATGAGGTGCCGCTCGGCCAGGTGGGCAGCTACGCGATCGCGGGCTTCGGCGAGGCCGCCCAGGCCTATTTCGGTAAAGATATCAGCCAGCTCAACTTGCCTGAGTGCTCGCTCCTCGCGGGCATCATCCAGAGCCCCAGCTGGCTCAGTCCGCTCCGTCATCCCGCCCGGGCCATCGAGCGCCGGAACATTGTTCTCGATGTCATGGTAGAGACCGGGGCAATCAGCCAAGCGCAGGCCGAACAAGCCAAAGCCGCTCCCCTCGGCATCGCTCCCGGCGCCTTTGACGCGGGCGAAGCTCCCTGGTTCGTCGAGCTGGTCCGCGATCAGCTCGCCCAAAAACTCGGCGACGCCGCTTACAACCAGCAGGGTCTGCGCATCTACACCTCGCTCGATCCCGCCCTGCAGCAGATCGCCCAGGATGCGGTCGCTCAGGGCATCAAGCATGTAGATGAAGTCGTCCGCGCCCGTTATGCGCGCCTTGTCCGCCTCGACGAGCGCCGCGGCGTCGCGTCTCCGCCCATCGTTTACCCGCAGGTCGCCCTCGTCGCGCTCGACCCGCATACCGGCCAGGTTCTCGCTCTCGTCGGCGGGCGCAACTTTGGCGCCAGCCAGCTCGACCACGCCGTCGCGCATCGGCCCACCGGCTCCATCTTCAAGCCCTTCGTCTATGCCGCTGCGTTCAACACCACCGTCGCAGGCACACAGCTCACCAACCCCAATGGCGCCAGCGGCTTCTTTACCCCCGTCACAATCCTGCACGACGAACCAACGACCTTCACCTACGACAACGGCCAGACCTACTCACCCCACAACTTTCAAAACGAATACTTCGGCGACATCACGGCCACCGAGGCGCTTTACCGCTCCCTGAACAACGCCACCGTTTCGCTGGCGCAGATGGTTGGCTACGACAATGTCGCTGCGCTCGCCAAGTCTGCCGGCATCGCCTCGGTCGAGCCTACGCCCGCCATGGCCATCGGCTCGTATGATGCCACCCCCCTGCAGATGGCCGGAGCCTACACCACCTTTGCCAACGGCGGCGTCAAAATCGATCCCTGGATGCTCGCCTCCGTGCGCGCTGCAAACGGAGATGTTGTCTCGGACTACAAACCCACCACCACCACGATTCTCGATCCCCGTGCCGCTTTTCTTACCGTCAGCATGATGGAGCAGGTGCTCAACAATCGTCACGGCACCGGCGCGAACGTGCGCGGTATGGGCTTTGTCGCGCCCGCCGCCGGCAAAACCGGCACCTCGCACGACGCATGGTTCGCCGGCTTCACCAGCAATCTGCTGTGCGTGGTCTGGGTCGGTAACGATGATTACACCCAGCTGAATATTGAAGGCGATCGCGCCGCCGGACCGATCTGGGGCGACTTCATGAAAGCAGGCGTCCAGCTTCCACAGTACTCAGATACAAAGGATTTCGTTCCGCCGCCCGGCATCATTCAGGTTCAGCTCGACAGCACCACGAACCTTCTGGCCGACGCCACCTGTCCCAATGACTGGAGCGCTGCCTTCCTCGGCGGCACGCAGCCCACCGACACCTGCGACCACTCCATGAACGACCAGCGCAATATTTTTCAGAGGATCATTGGCCTCGGTCAGCATCCCGTGGGTCCCGCGCCGCCGCAGCCGCACATCGCGCAGCAGCCGGCTCAACCGCCGAAACAGGCCACACCGGGCCAGCCCAACCCGGCGCAGAGCCAGACTACTCCAGACGATCAGGATCAAAAGAAGAAGAAACGCGGCTTCTGGTCACGCCTTTTCGGCAAAAAAGACAATAATCAGCCGCAGGGCACGCAAAATCCTCCGCAGTAGTTTCCATTCGCGCGCGCATCAGCGCGACTCGGATCACACTGCAGGCTGTCCTAGATCTTCACGGGAAATCCGGGATTCCCCTCTTCCGCTTTGACCGCCGCTTCCGCCGCCTGGAATCCCATCTTCGAGTGCGTCCCATCACAGAACGGCTTGTTCACCGACGCGCCGCACCGGCACAGCGAAAATGCCGGTTTCCCGGTCAGGTCCCACTCCCGCCCTTCGGCATCCACCAGCTTCACTTCACCTTCCACGCGATACGGGCCATTGGGACGTACCGTAATCTTCACTTCAGACATGAGCATCACTCCAGGGGAATCGAGATGTCGACCACGGTGCCCAGTTTATCAGGCGCCCTGCACAGTACTCCTTCGCCGATTGGGCCGACCTCGCCGCCCGTCGCCCGCTATAGCGCCTCGCCGAACAATGGGCAAGAGACTGCTCAATGAGAGCGCTGACATGATGTCGGGCGACCGTGTCAACGGGACGAGATCTGTAGCTGCGTCGATCGCTATCTCACTCGGCCGCTTCCACTCGCCTCGACCGGAAGCGAGGCCTCTTCATCAGGTAACCGATGGGGATGAGGCACACCAGCAACACCACCAGCACATGCACGGTGTCGATATAAGCCAAGGTGCGCGCCTGCTGCAGCATCTGGTTATAGATTTGCGCCGCAGCGCGAGCTGCTGCATTGGCCGGCGAGAAGCGGTTTGCCTCGAGCGCCCGCATCATTGCCTGTTGCAGAGCGCGATATTGGGGCGATGCGCTGTCAGCATGTGCGGAGAGGAACTGCTGGTGGACCTGGGCGCGCCGCACCAGCATTGTGCTGATAAAGGAAACGCCAAGGCTCCCGCCGATGTTGCGGGCCAGCGCGGTCAGTCCCGAGACCTCGTTATTTTTTTCCTGCGGAACGCCTACATAGGACATGACGCTGATAGGCACGAACAGAAACGGCATTCCAAGAACCATCACCACGCGCCAACTCACGGCATTCCAGAAGCTGATGCCGAGATAGAGATCGCCAATTCGCCAGATGCCAAAGGAGAGAAGCGCGAATCCGATGGTGATCATCAGCCGCGGATCCATCTTCTGGCCCAGCCAGCCGACGATGGGCAGGAGAATGATCAAAACCAATCCGCCGGCAGAGAGCGCCATGCCGGCGTCAGTGGCGGTGTAGCCCAGCATCTCCTGCAGGAACTGTGGGATCATCACCGTGGTTGAATAGAGCGCTGCGCCGATCACGACCATCACAAGTTGGCTCATGGCGAAATTGCGCTTGCGGTAGAGCGAGAGATCGATGACCGGATGCCGGGCCGTGGCCTCGCGGTAAAGGAGCGCGGCCAGGCCGAAGATCATTAGAAAGGCGCAGGTGACGATAAAGCGCGAGCTGAACCAGTCATCCTCCTGGCCTTTGTCCAGCATGATCTGCAACGCGCCGATCGAGAGCGCGAGCAGCCCAAGCCCGATGCCGTCCACGCTGCCCACGCGGTTCCGCAGCTTCGCCAGGTACGGCGGGTCTTCGACGATGCGGCTCGTGAGCAGCAGCGAGATGGCGCCTACTGGAATGTTGAGAAAAAAGATCCAGCGCCAGGTGTAGTTGTCGGTGATCCAGCCCCCGATGGTTGGCCCGATCGCCGGCGCTACCACGACCGCCATTCCATACAGAGCGAACGCGAGACTTCGTTTTTCGGGCGGAAAGGTATCGGCCAGGATGGAGCGTTCACATGGCTGCAGTCCGCCGCCGGCCGCGCCCTGGATCACGCGGAAAAAGATGAGCATAGGGAGTGAGTTAGCGAGCCCGCAGAGAAACGAGAACACCGTGAACAGCGCCACGCAGCTCATGTAAAAACGCTTGCGCCCGATGCGGTTTGCGATCCAGCCGCTGATGGGCAGCACAATCGCGTTCGAAACAAGATAAGAAGTGAGAACCCAGGTAGCTTCTTCGTAACTGGCGCCGAGCGTTCCCGCGATGTGGGGCAGCGCCACGTTGGCGATGCTCGAGTCGAGCGCCTCCATGAAAGTGGCCAGCGTGACCGTGAAGGCAATTACCCAAGGATTGAAGCGAGGTGTCCAGTGCTCGTAATGAAATTCACTGTCGAAGTCCCGCGCTTTGGCTGCTGAATCAGCCGAACGCTGTGCCATTCCTGCTCCCCAAGCTCTGTCGATTCAGCCGCACTACGATAACTGACTGGATGCGGCGTGGCCGCATATCTGATTGTAAATCGGCATGGGAGCAAAAATGGCCATGGCTTGCGCGTTCCGATATCGGCTATCTAGTTATTTGCACATCTGAGTTGCTGCAGAAAGTGGTTAACATGCGTCCTGCCGGCGACGCCAAACTGTCCCCGGCCTCGATCTTTGCCGTTTTCGAGGAGAAACTTGAGGCCCACGCCATCGTTACCCCAACGCACGACCGTCATGTTCAAAGTGATCGAGTGCTCGACAGTTGGCTGAAAACGGTCAGTGAGCGTGATTCGTACTACAGTCCCAATGTACCAGCGCTCTTTTGTGAGCAGATAGGTTCCACTCAGGCTGATGTCGCGCACGCTGTGCGGCTCAGGAGCACCGCCGGTAAAGAAATAGGCGATGAGGCTGGGGAAAGACTCTCGTGAACCGTCCCGCTGATTTGGCGCATCCAGAGACAACAGGCGCTGCAACCAGGTCCTCGCGGGTTTGACGCTCTTTGGTGCCGGCTCGGCAGGATTCAGTTCGAGAGTGCCCGCGGCTGGCGATTCGGAGACCAAAGGCTCCGGCTCGTTGGGAACTTCCTCCGGGCTCGGATCGAGAACGGGAACTGCCTCCGCTGGATTCTTTGGCCTGACCGGATCCTCCCACTGCAGCAGCCGGAAGGCCCCGGCACGGGCTGGTTCAGCGTTGACCGAGGCGGCTGTTTCTTCTCCTTCGGGATCGGCAAGTGAGTTGTCCCATCGCCGCAAACGCTGCTTCATCTCATGGGGCGGGCAAAGAATAAGTTGATCGCCGGGTTGGGTCTCGGTGGACTGGATCGTCTCGGCCGGAAGAACAAGCACACTCGCGGCCAGCGGACTCAAAATGGAAGCGCGGGAGATGGGGAATGACTCGACTGTATCAATAACCGCGCAGTCCTGGTCCAGGTAAATCAGATCGACCGGCACACGCACGCTGGTGGCGGAGATGCTCTTGAAAGGAACCAGCCACAGACCGGCGCCGGAAGCATGTGTGAGCGCCGCCAGCCGGTTGTCGGCAGGAACAAGAGCGCAATCGGCGACATCCACTTCCGCGCTCAGAAAGCGCTCTCGGCTCCGGTTGTATGCGCAGTGGTTTTCGATCGGTACGCCGTATGGCACGGCAGCGGAGGATTCGACCCGCAGGTGGTCTCCATCCTTACGTACTGCTGACTCGTTGTAATAATGGCGCGGCGTCATTCTCTTACCCTTTAGAACCGTTTAGACAGTGTGTTCAATGACTCCAATGTTTGTGACTGGTTCTCAATCACCCTTCTACTGCATTTCGAACGCCAAACCTCTTGTCAAAGAAAGAATTCTGTAAGTTCGGTCCCGAGTGGATGCCGTTCTCGAGAAATTCCCCACGGAAACCGATTCCTGCGACCGATTGGTCTTGCTTTATCCGCCTCGACATGCGGGGCCTGGCCGCCTTCGCTTGGTCCTGCTCTAATTTCAACCTCATTCTTTTGTGCCGCTTCGGTCTCGAGGCATGACCTATCTTGTAACGCACATCACCACTTCGGGTGGTGCGATTTATGAGACTTGTTTGAGAGCATCCATCCAGCTAGCCCCTTACACCAGCTAGCCCCTTACGATAGTCGGGCTGAATTCCGAAACATGCGAATGCGGAATGCCCGCGATGCGCTGAGACCGATTCGTCCTTGGAGCATGACACCGCCCAACGCGATCTGCGTCCAGAAGTCGCGCCGCGCGCGGGAACGTGAGTCAGCGTGCGAGAGCGCGCATTCTGTTCTGCCCAGTAATAAACTAGATTCCCCTCGCGTCCATTCCTCGCAAATAGGACTGGGCAAAATTTGCCGCGGTCCCAAAGCGCCAGCTCCTGGCCGGAAAGTAATATTGCTCCAACGCAGAGCTTACGTCAATGTAGGTAAGTGTTGGACGGCAGTGAAGCGATCGGGCTGCCTTGATGCATTGAATGATTCAATTTTCCGCTCAAGAAGGACTGATGATTCTTCCTTTGCTCCAGATGGCGACAGCGACTGCGGTGGCAGTCTATCTTTACTGCTGGCGTGCCGGTGTGCGCCATCGGAATGCGCAGTCATGGGAGTCGCTTCTGTCCCGGCTGCAGCCGGACTGGGGTGCGCCCGGTGTGAGCGATCAATTCCTTTGCGACAACTGGCTGGAGGCAACGCCGGAAGAAAACTGGAAGCGCATTCACGGCACTGAGGGGCTTTGGGCCATGTACCAGAACACCCGCGTGATGCTGGAGATGGCTAACTATGCGGCTCGAAACACCGCATCGATTGACCAGGCGCTTCTTGCTAACCTGCGCCGCGACGGCCTGCAGATCCGCGGTTTCATTCTGAAGGCCTTCCTGCAGTATGTGTTCAAACAGGCCGACGAAAAGATCTGCGTGAATGCGTTGTGCGCCACATCAATGTACACAGAAATGGCAACGCGGATGACGCGACTGATGCAGATTAACTTTGGCGGCATGCTGCCGGCGCTGCTTTTCTAGCGCGACGCGGCCAGGTTCCCGCCTTCGAATAGGCGCAGCGTTACTCAGGCGGCAGGTTCTATCTCCACCGCATCTGCCAGGTTTTCAATTACGAGTACGACTCGACCTGCGCCGCTGAATCCTGTCCCAGTGCTTCGCGGCCGTCTGTCGAAAGCGCTCCGGTGCTTCCGAGCTCTTCCGGCGGTTGAGGACGACCAAGAAGATAACCTTGCACCTCATCGCAACCGTGCTGTTGCAGATACTCAAGCTGCTCCTGAGTTTCCACTCCCTCCGCCACCAGCGAGACGCCAAAACTCTTGCCGAGTCCGATGACCGAATTTACGATTGCTTTTGCCGAATCGCTATGAGGGAGGTCCTGGACAAAGCTCCGGTCGATCTTAAGCTTGTCGAAACGAAAACTGCGCAGGTAGCTGAGAGAGGAATAGCCGGTGCCAAAATCATCCAGCGAGATGTGCACGCCCATCTCGCGGAGATGAGCCAGCATGGCCAGGTTGGTGTCGTTATCTTTCAGGAGAACCGATTCAGTGATCTCGAGCTCAAGCCGGTGCGGCTCCAATCCGGCCAATGAGAGAGCATGGGCAACCGTCGTCAGCAGCAGACCATCTTGAAACTGCACCGCCGACAGATTGACGGCAACATGCCAGTCAGAGGGCCAGGCAGCCGCCTCAGCACACGCTGTCCGAAGCACCCACGCGCCAAGAGAAACAATCAGGCCACACTCTTCCGCGACGGGCACAAACTCAGCCGGAGGCACCCATCCGCGAGAGGGATGCCACCAGCGCAAGAGCGCTTCACAGCCTGTGATCTGCGCTGTTCGGGCATCGGCGATCGGTTGATAATGGAGAGTAAACTCGCCACGCTTCGATGCTTCGTAAAGCTCATTTTCGAGAGCTCGCCGCGCTCTCAGGTGCGAATCTATCTCCGCATTGAAAAAACTGTAGCAGGGAAGCAGGGATTGCTTTGCGCGGCGGAGGGCCAGGTCTGCATTTTTCAAGAGCTCGTCGCGTTCAGAGCCGTCGCTGGTTCCCAGCGCGATGCCAACATTTACAGAAGCAATCACCGATTGCTCGCCGGCGCGATAAGGAGCGCTGAAACATTCCATCAGGCGCGACGCGAGCTCCTCGGTGTCCTTTAGAGTTTCAGGATTGAACTGAAGGATGGCGAACTTATCCCCATCCAGCCGGGCAACGGTGTCCACTTCGCGAATGTTCTTCTTGATCCGTTGCGCCATGGACCTCAGCAGCTCGTCGCCTGCGGCTTCGCCGAGGACGTCATTAATCGAGCTGAAATGCTTGATATCCATGACGAGAAGAGCGAACGGAATCCCTCTCTTCATCCGGGCAACCGCTTCGTCGAGGCGCCGCCGGAAGAAAGTTCGATTCGCAAGCCCGGTCAACGGATCGTGGGTAGCCTGGTGTTCCAGCTTCAGTTCAGCCTGTTGCCGCTCCGTCACATCTTCGCAGATCGTCAGCCATCCGCCTTCAGAGAGGCGGCGTGTGGCGATGGCAATAATGCGCCCCTCTTTGGTCTCCTGAAGAGAGCAGGCGGGCGGGTCCGACTCTTGCTGCGATGTCAACCGGTGACTTATCTGCCTTGGTGCGCGAGAAGCCCAGTGCCTCCGTTGCTTCGGCGATGCTCATCCCGGCACGCAGGCTGTCTGTCGAAATCGAAAACATCTCGCCCAGGCGGCGATTCGCGAGAATCACGCGGCCCGAGGCGTCATAGACCACCAACCCGCGCCACATGGAGGTAAGAGCGGTATTGAGATTGCGATTGGCTCTAGCCAGCTGTTCTTTCGCCTGCGCTAATTGTTCTTCCACTTCGTGCCGGCGCGAGATATCCTGCGTGAGGGCGGCAAAGCCGATGAGTTGTCCTTCTTCGCAAATCGGCTCGATGGCTACATGCGCCCGGAAGCGAGTGCCGTGGTTGGAAATCCGCCAACCTTCGCACTCGTAATGGCCTGACTCGGCGGCCAGCCTCAAGTTCCGCTCCGGCTCTCCATTTTCGCGATCTTCAGCGGTGTAGAAGAGTGAAAAGTGTCTGCCGATTACCTCATCCGGGGTATGTCCACTCGTGGCGAGCGCTCCAGGGCTCCACATCGAAACTGCGCCGGTTGCATCCAAGATATAAACTGCATGGCCCAAGGTTGAACGATTCAATAAGTCTTCACGGCGGCACACCTCCGCCAAGAGAGACGTCTGGTTGTACATAGGACTCCGGGAGTGGGGAAGCAACATACTTATTTAATGTTTGTAGAGTCAAATGCTCAAGGGTCAGCCGTTACAACTTTCGGTGCACATGTCCCTTTGCATGCAATCTCGTCCTGAAAACCCGTCCATGCTCACCGGCGGTGATCCTTTGGTCCTGAGCAACGGCCTTCGGCATCTCCCGATGCAAGGAACGAATAAGATCGTCGACGCGCTTGGAGAGAGAAGGAAGGTCCGCAATTGCGCAGCGACTGCGTCCGATGGCTCGGCGGGACAGCATTCCCGCACCGCCCTTTCAACGCCCTCGTATGACGACCCGAGTTTGTCCGGAATGGCATGCGGTTTGCCCTCCAGGAGGTCGGCCATCCCTTCAAGAGCGGCACCCCGGTCTTGATCGAATCGATCGGGACCCAAGGCTCAATCCGACGACCGCATTCGGATTGAGTTCCTGGGCCTGCGGCGAGCTCGTGTGCCCGCAGGGCTAGAACGAAAGGGAAGTCTGAAACATGGAACCGCTTGCTCAATAGACGATCGAGCGCCGGTATGGTTAACTGCGACTCGATGCCGGGACCGCGCGTCTGCTACAAATAATAACGTTACCAAAAGTAATAAATAGGAGTCATTCCGTCAAAAGGCATTTTTCTGAAAAGTGAATTTTCATGGGATTTCTGGGCCGGCGCCGAAGTAAAAATGGACCACGTCGCGCCGCATTAGCTGCATGCGGCAGCTGATCTGCTTTTGCTCGTCACGTTTGCGCTTCCATTGGTGCTGTTCACCGCCCTCAGCTCTTCTTTACGGCCGATTGAGCGTTCACCATTCACCCTGGAGAGAGCGCGCAAGCTTTTGCGGAGCGCATGCGGATTCTCATCAGCGATCAGGTGTTCGAGCTCATCGTGAGTGCGTTTCCACACCGGAAACGCACGGCTCAGCAGATTTCGCCCCTTGGCCGTGAGGGTCAAAATGCGGCTCCGCCGATCCGAAGGGTCCTGCGACACTCCCACCAGTCCGCGGCGTTCCAGCGGCTTCAATGCTGCCGTCAAGGTGGTTCGATCCATTGCCAGCAGCGACGCTACGGGTCTCATGGGCGGTGGCGCTGGACGATTCAACGACATCAGGAGTGAAAACTGCCCGTTGGAAAGTCCGAAGGGGCGCAGTTCGTCATCGAAGCGCCGCGCCAGCGCGCGCGCCGCGCGCTGCACATGCAGACAGAGGCAGCAGTCTCGAACCAGAAGCGTAGTTTCGTACGAAAGCTCTCTGGGACTTGACACGACCCGATATTAGTTGATATCAACATATCTGTCAATCGGACTTTCTCCCGCAGCCTTTATTGCGGGAGGAGGCGTGGAGGCGATATGTCCTTCTTTCGCGATTTGAAAATTGCCGTGCGTTCGCTGGCGCGAGTGCGCGCGCTGTGGATTACCGTGGCCCTCACGCTGGCTCTGGGAATTGGCGTGAACGCTGCGATCTTCAGCGTGGTTCGTGCCGTGCTGCTCCGGCCGCTGGTAAATCGCGATGAGGACCGGTTGCTCTACCTGCGCCAGAGCGAACCTGGCATCGGCGTGAGCAACGCAACGTTTTCCGTCCCCGAGATCCAGGACATCGGCAGCAGGCTGAAGACGATCAAAGAACTCGGCACATTTTCAGAGATCGACTTCACTGTGGTGGGGTTGGGTACACCGCGTGAGATCCCGGCCGGGGTGGTGGACGGGAACTACTTCGAAGTGATGGGGCTGCGTCCAGTATTGGGACGATTGTTGACTCCCGCCGACGACGGACCCAACGCGCCAGGCGCGATTGTGCTCACCTATGGGTTCTGGAGAAGCTCACTGCATTCCGATCCCGGTGTGATTGGAAAGAGGGTGCGGGTCGAGAGCTTCAGCGGAGCGCGTTCCGCGGTCATCGTTGGAGTGCTGCAGCCGTCGGTGCCCTATCCCGTAGCCACTGAGATTATCGCCAACGTTGTGACCAGCCCGCATCATCTATCGGCCACCATGGTGACCGGCCGTGAACATCGCATGACGGAAGTTTTTGCAAGGCTGGCGCCCGGCGCAAACCTCGATTCCGCGCGAGCCGAGCTCCGTACCGTATACGCCGCGATGCTGGCCGCGCATCCCGAGGTGTATAAGCCGGAGGATCACTTCCAAATCGATGCCACGCGCATCCATGACCAGATCAACGCCCGGGCCAACACGATCTTGTGGTTGCTGTTCGCGGCGTCCGGCCTGCTGTTCGTGATCGCGTGCTCCAATGTCGCGAATCTTGTGCTGGCGCGCACTGTGCGTCGCGAATCCGAGTTGGCTGTGCGCTCGGCTTTAGGAGCAAGCACCGCGGCGCTCCGCCGCTCCCTGCTCGCGGAAAGCATTGTGTTGTGTGGAAGCGGAGCGTTGGCTGCGCTGATCATCGCTGTTCCGATGGTAGCCGTCCTCGGGCGCTATGCATCGCGTTTCTCTGTGCGCGCCAATGATCTGAAGCTTGATTTCAGCCTGGTCTGGTTTGGGATCGCGCTGGCGTTGCTTGCGGCCGCTTTCCTCGCGTTCATTCCGCGCTTGCCTTCGCCGGATACACCGCACGGCGGGCTCACCGGCCGCGGCTTCCGCGTGGCAGGCGGAAGCAACCGGCGGCTTCGCGTCTTTGCCGTGACGCAGATCGCCGCATCGTTCCTGCTGCTTGCGGGGGCTTGTGTGCTGATGAAGACGCTGTTCGTTCTCGAAAAGACACGGTCCCCCTACGATTCCGCCAGCGTCCTGGCGCTGAATCTGCCGCCGATGTCCTATGGAAAATCCCCTCAACAGGTGGATGAATTTTATCGAGAAGTGAAGCGCCGGATCGGGGCGTTGCCGGGAGTTGAGCACGTATCGGAAGGTTTCAGCGTGCCTTGGCGCGATGATCCGGGACAGAACATCAGTTTCTCGTTCGCCGCGCAAGGTGCGAAGCGCAAGGACGGTAAGGACGATTTCCGTGCGCAATTCCGGTCTGTCTCCCCCGGATTCTTCGCAACTCTGGGCATTCCGATTTTAGAGGGCCGCGACTTCAACGATGGCGATAGAGACGGCAACGAACGCGTGGTGATCGTGAGCCAGAGCCTCGCGCAGGCGCTATTTCCCGGACAGGAAGCGGTGAACCACAAGATGTGGTGGACCGACGGCGTGATGAAATTTGTTGGTATCAGCACCGAGCCGCGTCGCATCATAGCCGTGGTGCCCGATTTCGACGACGAAAATATCATCCCCTCGCCGGCCTTGACGATCTACCAGCCGGTTGACCAGGAAGGATGGAGCGGCCGCCTCTTCGTGCGCGCGCATCAGGATGCCTACGCGCTGCTGCCGGCCATTACCCGCACTGTTCACGAGATGTCCGCCGACCAGCCTGTCGAGCGAGCCAGCACGCTCCAGGACATTCGTGCGGAGGTTCTGGCGCCCGACCGCGTGAATGCCATTGTATTCGGCGGATTTGCGGCGGTGGCGCTGCTGATCTCCGTGATTGGTGTGGCGGGTGTGCTCGCATTCTCCGTGAGCGGGCGGACGCGGGAGTTTGGGATCCGTATGGCTCTGGGCGCCCTGCCGCGCAACATCCTCAACGATGTTCTCTTCGAGGGCTTGGCGATGGCCGGCATCGGAGTGTGCGCGGGTGCGGTGGTCGGCTTCGCCCTCGAGCGCGCGATCGGCCACTACATCACGGAGATCCATCAACCAGGCGCCCTGTCCTTTATTGCATCCGCCGTGGCGATATTGGCGTCAGCAGTCATTGCTTCGGCAGTGCCTGCAGCGCGGGCCGCCAGAGTGAACGCTGTTGAAGCGCTCCGTTCGGAGTAGCCTGCTGTACTAAATGGCCCGGTGAGTTATGCCCGCCACGAGTCCGCTATTAAACGCGGTGGATCTCCGCATTCAATCACCATCTTGGTGTCTAACCAATATCCACTTGGAGCGCCTCCGTCAATCCTTTGGCGCGGTGCAATGTGCCGGGCAATCGACCGTGGGTTACGATGGTTGGAATGCGAGAGTGTCACTTGAAGATGCGGCTGAGCCGAGGCTTGGCCATAATTTCGTTGATCGCGTTGTTGACGCTCAAATCGTCAGCCACAGGGCCGCTGCTTACGCGCTCTGATCCAACCGATCCGGCGCACCCTTTCAACACGCCCGCTGCGGCGCGGGTTCCGGCTTCCGATGCGCAGTTTGCGGTGTGGCGCGAGCAGGCCAAGGCGGCTTTGTTCATTCCCGACAGAATGCCGGCGGTGGAGGCGCGTGATTTTGCCAGCTTCTCGCCGATGGCCGGAGTGATTGCCCGTCGCGTGACCTACGCAAGTCTCTACGGTATGCGCGTGCCGGCAATTGTCTACCAGCCGGCTCATGCTACCGGAAAACTGCCGGCCGTGATTGTGGTTGCGGGCCACGGCGGCAGCAAGAGCACGTGGTACGAGGTTTATGCGGGCCTTTTGTATGCGAGCGCCGGCGCGATCGTAGTCACGTACGACACGGTGGGCGAGGGGGAACGCAACGCTCTGCGCCTCACTGATGCGCGCGCGCACGACACCGTGCTCGAGGGCAGGGAATCGCCGGCTCGGCTCGGCGGAACTATGATCGCGGACGTGATGGGTGCCGTGGATTACGTTTTGAGCTTGCACAATGTTGATCCCGGGAGGATCGCGGTGCTCGGGTATTCGATGGGGAGCTTTCACTCTGCCGTGGCGGCTGGACTCGATCCGCGCATACGGGCCCTGGTTGTCTCCGGAGGTGGAGATCTGGACGGAAATGGCGGGTCGTGGGACTCAAGCGCCAAGATCATGTGCCAGGGGGGCACTTATCAGGCACTCAATTTTCTGCCCGACAAAGGCGCGATTCTCTATGCGCTGCACCAGAGGGCCGGCGCGACTCTGGTGATGAATGGGATGGAAGACAGCCTGGTAGCGGGGCCGCATCATTTTGAGAGTTTTTTTGACGATCTCAATGTGAGGGTGCAGGCGTTGGCTGGCCCCGGCGTCACGCCGATCGATACGATCTTCTATCCGAGCGTAGGGCATCGGCCGAGCTGGGTGGATCGCGACGCAGCTGTGTGGTTGAATGCGCGGCTGCACTTTCCGCGCTGGCAAAGCCTGCCAATCGATTCCCTCGGTGAAACTCACATATCGGCTTGGGCGGCCAAAACCGGAGCGACCATCAACAAGGGCTTCGAAGCGGAGCAGAAAGAAGGCGGCATCGAAGCTGTGGGCAACGGCTTTCCCGCGCCTTCTCTCATGCAATTGCAAGTTGTTCCGGACGCTGAGTGGCAGGCTGACAAACAAAAATATGTCTGGCAGGAGCTGGCGAAGAAAATTCTCGCTGCACAGGGACAGCCTGCGATCGTGCCCGAACCGGCTGCAGAGAATGGCGCGGCCCATGGACCAGGATATGGAGACGCTATTGAGAGATGAGAAGCGCAATCTTTGCGCCTCTGCTGCGTTTTCGTGGACGTTCTAGCCATAGCTCTGCGACTCTAGGTGAGCCTCTTCTTGTTCGTCAGGGAAATGGCGGGGAGCTCGCACGTGGCCCACAAGCCACCTAGTTGTTTAGCTTCTTGGTAATGCATTCGAGTCAGTTTCAAGAGGATGTTTTTGCCCTTCCGCGTCAAAGAAACGTTCACTACTCGCCGATCCGTTGCATCTGGCGTCCTCTGCACGAGCCCGCTTTGCTCCGCACGTTCGACGAGACCTACAACAGAGTGATGGCGTTCCTGGAGAAACTCCGCGAGCTCCGAAACGTTTGCGAACCCCCGGCCGGTAAAGCCCTCTATGCCCAGCATCAGCTGATGTTGCTGCGGAGTTGCCCCGCACTTTCGAGCCGCTTCTTCACTGAAGCGAAGGAATTTGCGCAACGCATACCGGAATTTCGCAAGATCACGCACGATCGAATCGATACGGTTCGGAGCCCGCGCGTCGGAACGTCCGCTTGGAAGGGCCTTCTGACTCATTATCCATAGTATATCGCATTGCGAGTGATGAGCAGACCCTGGACGCCTCAGCGGCCTGGTGAGATTTACCGGAATGCCCGTGATGGCCTCCTCGTACGAAATCGTCTCCGGATTCCGCGCCAGGGAAACGAATCGTATTGAGATATTATCGCATCAGGATATAATGGACGAAGCGAGACAGCAACAATCCGGCTTGATTACAAAGGACAGTTCGGGAATTGGCATCTTTTCGCTACAGCCTGCGGAAAGTTCTGAGTTTTGGGGTCCGGTCGGCGGAAGTTCGAGCGTCATTGCGGTCAATCCACAAAGGGCTTTAGATGAAGGTTGAAACCAGGAAAGAGCACGGAGCGGCAATCAGATTTCTGAGGCATCCGCTCATTCGCAAATATGTCCCTCTGGTGCATGAGGATCTTACGGCCGTCTATGCGCGCGATCTGCGCAAGTGGCTGATTATCGCGCCGCTGATCGGTGTGACCACCGGTCTGATGATCACAGTCATCGCCGTAATCAGCCTTCACAGCCTCTGGCCGCCAGTTCTGAACTATTACCTGCAGCATCACTGGGCCATTGTTCCCGGGCTGCTCCTGGGTTTCATCGCCACCGGTCTCATTATGCAGTTCCTCACTCCGGATCCGGATGAGCACTCAACCGAGGAGATTATTCGCTCGTACCACGAGCACCAGGGCGATGTGAACATGCGGCCATTTCTGCCAAAGTTGCTCGCCGCCATTACAACGGTTGGATTCGGCGGCAGCGCTGCACTTGAGGGCCCCAGCATTTATGGAGGCGGTGCAATAGGATCATGGATGTGGGCCCGGCTGCGGCGCGCAGGGCGCTTCCGGCTTGATGCGCGCGACCGCCGGATCATGCTCATCTGTGGAGCGGCTGCGGGTATGTCGGCTGTCTTCCGTGCGCCGCTGACGGGCATTGTTTTCGCGCTCGAGATGCCGTACAAAGATGACCTTGCACACGAAGCTTTGCTGCCGTCGCTGATCGCGTCTGTCATTTCTTTCATGACGCTCAGCTCTTTCTTGGGTGGTCAGCCACTCTTCGATTTCGCCACCGGCTCTTCGTTCACTCTTCACGATCTGCTCTGGTGTGCGGTGCTCGGCATTGTCATTGGCCTCATTGCCATGGCGTTCACAGTCACCTTTCGCCGTGCCCGCGCTTTTCGTGTCGACTCACCTCTGCCCCATTGGCTTAAGCTCGCAGTCGGAGGCCTGCTGACTGCACTCTGCGGGCTTGTGTTTCTCCGCTTTTACAATGGGCCGCTGGTTCCTCTTGGCCCCAATTATGAAGCAGTGGGCCTGATTCTGAGTCATCCGCACGGCAGCATCGAGCTGGTCGTCTTTGCACTCCTGAAACTGGCGGGCGCCATCTTCACCCTCGGCGCCGGCGGCGTAAGCGCCATGTTCGTTCCGCTTTTTCTCAGCGGCGGTGCTTTGGGTGTGGCCTTCGCACAATCCGTAGTCCATAGTGGCTCCCCCGCTCTGTATGCGGCCGTGGGAATGGCTTGCTTCATCTCGGCCGGATACAAAACACCGCTGGCCGCTGTTGTGTTTGTTGCGGAGGCAACGGGCGGCCACGCTTTCATCATTCCGGGCCTCATTGGAGCGGCAGTCGCATACGCCGTTTCCGGAGACGCTTCTGCTTCCGGCGACCAGCGCTTGCATGAAGGCATCAAAGTGCAGGAATTGCAAGGCATTCCGGTAGGCGAGGTCATGCAGCAGCAGTTGATTTCCTTGCCAGCTTCAATGACACTGAGCGAATTTGCAGCCATGCTTTCACCTCATGTTCATCATGAGATCTTCCCGATATTTCACGGAGAAGATCTGTTAGGGACATGCAGCCTCTGGTCCTTGAGCCAGGTTCCGCCTGAGAAGTGGCGCAGTATCAAAGTGGCTGAGATCACCAATCGACAGGTTCACAGGATTTCGCCCGAAACCGATGTGATGGAGGCGCTGCGCCTGCTCCTCGGTGAAGAGACCCAACCCACGTTGCTGGTTGTGGAAGAGCATCGGAAGGTTGTAGGAATTGTGACCAAGACAGACATCTTGAAGGTTCTCAAACTGCGCCGGGACAGCCTTCCGGCGACAGCAGAAGAAACGGAGGCGTATCAATACAACCTTTGATTGATGAATCCGCGATCTGGCTAATCGCGGTTGAAATGGCTTCAGCAGTTTCCGGATCTGCATCGTAAAGGAGATCACGATGGCCGATTTCCCCATTTCAGAAGCCACGGCGAACCCAGAGCCGGGTTCCGACAAAAAAGGACAATTTGGCATTGCGCTGGAACCGCAAGTCATCAAGATTTGTGGCTACGCATTGCTGATTGGCCTGATCGGCGGCTTGGTCGCGCAGGGGCTGCTTGAGCTCATCTACTTTTTTACAAATGTCTTTTTCTATGGCCGGCTCTCCTTTGCCGTGACCTCTCCCGCTCACAATCACCTTGGACTCTGGGTCATCCTGATTCCCCCCATTGGCGGTCTGCTGGTCGGACTGCTGATCTATTTTTTTGAGCCTACGCTCAAAGGTCACGGAATTCCGGAAGCTATGGAGGCCGTGCTTTTCGGTCATAGCCGCATGAGGCTCCGGGTGGCGATTCTCAAGCCGCTCGCCACTGCGTTTGCGATCGGTACAGGCGGCCCATTCGGCGCAGAAGGTCCCATCATTCAGACAGGCGGTGCAATCGGCTCATTGTTTGGGCAGGCCATTGGGCTTACGCCTTATTACCGCCGGGTTCTGCTGGCTTCCGGTGCGGCCGCCGGTATGGCTGCGACATTTACTGCACCGCTCGCCGGGATTCTGGTTGCAATCGAACTGTTGCTCTTCGAACTCCGCGGGCGTTCCTTCATTCCTGTGGCGCTCGCAGCGTCAGTGGCCACGGGCGTTCGCATTCACTTTGCCGGCTGGGCCCCTCTGTTCCCCATGCCCGAGTTCAAGATCACCGGCATGAGAGAGCTGTGGCTCTTTGCCTTGATGGGGATTCTGATGGGCATCGTGGGCATCGTAATGATTCGCGTGCTCTCGTGGCTCGAAGACTTTTTCGATGAATTGCCGATCAAATACGCAGTCATCTGGTCGCCCGCAATCGGAGCAATCATTCTGGGCATTATTGGCTATTTCTGCCCGCAGGTTCTCGGCACAAGCTACGACACCATTCGCGACATGCTCAACGACCGGCTTGCTGCGGGGAGCCTTATGGGGATCGCAGTGGCCAAGTTCTGGGCTCTCGTAATTTCGCTCGGATCGGGGACTACGGGAGGCGTCTTCGCACCGTCGCTAGTGGTCGGCGGCGGCCTCGGTGCCGTTTTCGGGATGGGATTCAAGCATATCCTCCCGAACGTTGTGAGCGACCCGGCTTTCTACTCATTGGTCGCGATGGCAGCCGTGTTTGGAGGAATCGCGCGCGCGCCGTTTACCAGCATTGTCTTCCTTTTCGAACTCAGCCATAATCCGAACTCCTTGCTACCGCTCATCATTTGCGTCATGATCTCCGACGGCTTTGTTCGTCTTTTCAGCCGCGACTCGATCATGACCGTCAAACTGGTGAAGCGGGGCCTCATCGTCCTGCAGGACTACTCCGTACCGGTACTGATGCGTGCGCGTATCGACCAGGTAATGCGCAAAGAATCTAATGTGCTTCAGGCTGACGAGGAATTACGGGCAGTGCTTGAGAAGTTTCTGCCCGGCGATGTCGGTCTCATCCCGGTGGTGAATGCCTCAGGAATCCTGATCGGCATCGTCGAGGCGCACGATCTATTGAGAATCGAACCGCCCGATCATCACTTCAAAATGAGGGAACTGGCCCGTCAGGATTTCGTGCTTGCCTATCCTGGGGAATCCGTCGATCAGGTGCATCGCGACATGATGCTGAAGAATGTAGAGAACGTCGTGGTCGTTGAATCGAGCCGCGTTCTCAAGCCCGTTGGCGTCGCGCGGGCAAACGATATCCTTCAGCTCCGGCGCTGGCTACTCGAAGAAGAAACAGGGGAATTGCGCAGAGCGACCTTGGACAAACCGAAGGAAAGCCCGGGCCTGGAGCTCGAATAGTTGTGCCTCTGAGCTGCATCCATCCATTTCTTGCGCATCCGGATGGAATTTGGCGAGTCACAGCCTCAGACCTTTTGTATCAATTGGGGCGGCTAGTGGGGATCGAACCCACGACATCCTGAGCCACAGTCAGGCGTTCTGCCGCTGAACTATAGCCGCCGTATACCCAATCGATTGTAGCATTGGTCGGGTACCCTCAATGGGGCTGCGCCGGGGCCGCAAACCGGAATCTGATTCGCGTTACAATCGAAGAGTACCGCTTAAAAGAACGTCGGGGCGTAGCGCAGTCTGGTAGCGCATCTGCTTTGGGAGCAGAGGGTCGGGGGTTCGAATCCCTCCGCCCCGACCAGCATAAATTATTAATAATAAAACTGATATTGACGGTTTTTGCCACGCATCTGCTTTTTACCGCTACGTCGCTATAGTCGATTTTGTAGCTGAAGCCTCCTCCGAGAAAAATTGCCGGAAGCGCCATCGGGCGATCCCACGGTGGAACGCTGTTATTTTTCCACTCCCGCCAAGCGTGAGACTTACAATACAGATCTGCGCCGCTTTCAGGAATAGGCCCGCGGGCAATTCGCCGCCCGAGTCGAGTCAAAGAGTCAGTCCCGAGCCGACGTCCGACGCCTCATCGAGGTGTGCTCCGCAAAAATCTGAAAAGAGAGGCCTTACGGTCCTAACCTCTGCTGGTTGTCAATCGCCGAAGTGCTCCGTTCACAATGAAGATTGATGAGCTTCCTCAGGTTGATTCGCTCACGACTCGTCATTGTTTGGGATTTGGCGGGCGACGTTCCAGGTGTTGTTCGCTTGGGTCTCCATTCTCGAACAGCTTTGATTGCCGAGAATCTATTTCTGCGAAAACAATTGGCCTCCTACCACGAGCACCAAATCCGACCACGGCGACTGACCAACGCGGCTCGACTTTGGTTGGTCTTCTGGTCGCGCTTCTTTGCGTAGAGCCCCGCCCTACTAGTTGTCAAGCCTGCAACCTTGATCGGTTGGCACCGTGGGGCGTTCCGGTTGTTTTGGAAGTGGAAGTCGCGACCGGGTCGACGACATGCCACGTTTTCGTCAGAACTGAATGCGGCTGTCGCCAGCCTAGGACTTGAGGTGATAAAGACGCCAATTCGAAC
>DASXDX010000004.1:0-4901 GCA_036490385.1 Occallatibacter sp. | reverse complement strand
GGAATCTTCACCTGGATGATGTGCTCTTTTTCCACCCGCGCTTCACCGTGGCAGGTGTGGCATGGCTCGGTGACCACCTGACCCGTTCCGCCGCAGATGGGGCAGGTACGCGCAATCGAGAAGAAGCCCTGCTGGAAGCGCACCTGGCCGCGTCCAGCGCATTGCTGGCAGATGCTGGCCGATTTTCCGTGCGCCGCGCCAGAGCCGCGGCATTCCCCGCAGACGTCCATGCGCTTGATGCTGACGGTCGTCTCCTTGCCAAAGACCGCTTCTTCGAAGTCGAGCGTCAGGTCATAGCGAATGTCGCGGCCGCGCTGTGCACGGGACGCCCGCCCGCCGCGTCCGCCGGCGACGTTGAACATCTCTCCGAAAAAGTCGCCAAAGATATCGCCTAGGTCCACACCGCCGGGAAAGCCACCCGCTCCGGCCGCACCGCTCACTCCGGCGTGACCATAGCGGTCGTATGCCGCGCGCTTCTCCGGATCGCTCAGCACCTGGTACGCCTCGCTTGCCTGCTTGAAGCGCTCTTCCGCCGCCGGATTGTCCGGGTTGCGGTCCGGGTGAAATTGCATGGCCAGCTTGCGGTATGCGGTCTTCAACTCCTGGTCGCCGCACTCTCTTGAAACGCTCAGGACTTCGTAATAATCGACGTGTGCCACGTTTGCCATTTTTCCTGTACTCGGTCTACTGTTCCAGCCTTCCCGGCAATGGTGATCCAACTCCGGGGTCTCGGGATGTTGTTGTTCGCGTTGTTGTGTCGCGCTCGCTAGGCTTCAGACACGTTCGGGTTGACGGAGATGCGCACCAGCGCCGGCCGCAGCAGCCGCTCCTTGATACGGTAGCCGCGCCGGATCTCGTCAATTACCTGATGATCCGGCAGGTCCGTACGCTCCACACTTTCCAGCGCCTCATGGAACCGTGGATCGAAAGGCTGCCCCACCGTCTCCACCGGCGTCACATTCAGCCCGCGAAGCACCTCGTCCATCTGCTTCGCAATCAGCTCGACGCCCGTGCGCAGTTGCTCCGCCGTGCCCTTCGAGTCCAGCGCCAGCTTGAAGTTGTCCAGCACCGGCAGGAACTGCTCCACGGCATCGGCGACGGCGAAGGCCCGGTAGTCGGCGCGCTCGCGCTGCTCGCGCTTGCGTGCGTTGTCGAACTCCGCCTGCAGCCGCGCCAGCCGTTCGAACAGTCCATCGCGCTCCGCTCGCAGACGCTCGTACTCTTCGTGCTGGCCGGTCGTCTCGGCAGGCACCTCAGTAATTGTCACCGGCTTCGCGCCCGGCGGAGGTTCGGGGAGAATGTCGTTGAATCTCGCCGTCTGCCCTTCCGTCTTCGCGTCTTCTGTCTTGTGCGTCTCGTCTGTCGCGTTTTTAGTCATAACCATACGTCTCTTGAATTCGTGTTCCCTTCCTCACGGCCGTACCGGCCCGCTCGATTGCTTGTCTTCGATCGCGTGCCTGGGCGAAGCTAGCTTCGCGGCGTCTGCAGAATCCGTTCCGAGAGCTGCGCGATGTACGAGACCGCCTGGATGGTCTCGTTGTAACGGATGCGCGTCGGCGCCAGCACGGCCACCGTCCCAACGCTCTCCGCGCCCAGCCGTGCACCAGTGCCGATCAGCACCATATTCTCCATATCCGGAATGGTGTCTTCCAGCCCCACCACCACCCGCACCGCCTGCTGCCGCGCATCCACATAGGCGCTCAGCAGATCGATCAGCCGCTGCTTGGTCTCCAGTGCGCCCAGCAGAGCCCTCAGCCGCTCGTGATCCACATCGCGCTGCACCAGGTTCGCCGCGCCTTCTACAAAGATCATCTGCGACGGCTGCACGCCCGCGAGCGCTCCCTTGCGGAACAGCTCGTTCACCGATCGCGTCAACCGGTCGTATTCGCTGCGCTCCTGCTCCATCCGCTGCTCAATGTCGGCGCGAATGCGCTCGATCGACCAGCCGCGAAAGTTCCCGTTCACAAAATTCGCCGCGGCCTCCAGATCGCCCTGGTCCAGGTCATGATCCAGTTGCAGTACCCGGTCCAGAACCGTGCCGCCACGCGTCACCACCACCGCCAGCACGCGCTGTGTGGCCAACCGCGAAAAGTGGATATGCTCCAACCACTCGGTCTCGCCTGCCGCCTCCGTGGCCACGCCTACGCCGCTCGAGATCATCGCCAGCACATGCGAAGTCCGCTCCAGGAAGTGCTGCCGGCTGGTCACTCCGTCGAAGCACTCATCAATCTGCCGGCGCTTCTCTGCCGAGAGCTGCGGCGCATTCGCTCCCGTCGCGGCGCGCGCCGCTCCTGCCAGGTGCTCCACGTAAAAGCGGAAAGCCTTGGCCGTCGGAATCCTTCCGGCAGAGGTATGGGGTTGCTCCAGCAGGCCGGATTCGCTCAGGGACACCATGACATTCCGGATCGTGGCCGAGCTCATCCCCTCTTTATCGGCATAAATCCGGGCCACAGCCTGGGACGCCACAGGCTCGCCCGTCGCGATATACATCTCCAGGATGGCCGTCAATATCAGCCGCTCCCGCGGACTGATTCGGAGCTCTGCTGTCATGGCCGTATCCCCTGTCGGTTCAACACCCGGAAGGTCGTTTCGGGTAGATGCCGCCTCACTTATCGTAGCAGGTTGACCGCCTTCACCTGGCTAGTTCAACGTAAGGCTTTCACACTTTCGGGGCTAAACCGCAGTACCATCAGCGTGTTCCTGGTTACGGCAGCATGGACCGCATTGAAAAGTTCCCCGCAGTACAGGCAATACAGAAAGAGGATTCTTATGATGGCCGGACGGCGTTTGTGGATCACTATTGCGGCAGTGGTGGGCGGCATCATCCTGATCGTGCTCATCGCGATTCCCTTCCTTCTGAATGCGGACAACTATCGCCCTCGCATTCAAAGCATGCTCTCCGATGCCACGGGACGGCAGGTCACGCTCGGACATCTCAGCTTCTCGCTCTTCTCCGGCTCGCTCACCGCGGACCAGCTCAGCATCTCCGACGATCCCGCCTTCAGCCAGCAGCCCTTCGTCCAGGCGCAGCAGATCCACATCGGCATCGAAGTGAAGCCGCTCATCTTTGACAAACAGGTCAAGATCCAGAGCATCACCATCGACACGCCCAAGATTTCATTGATTCAGAACCAGTCCAATGTGTGGAACTACGCCAGCCTGGGCAACTCCAGCAAGCGATCCAACAAACCCGAGACGCAAAGCTCCATGCCCAACCTGTCCATCGGCGTGCTCGAAGTGAAGGATGGCCAGGTGACGATCACCGACCTCGGCGCGCCAACGCCGCCACGCGTCATTCAGAGCGTGCAGGCGAAGATCAGCGACTTTTCGCTCACCACCCCCTTCACCTACTCTCTCTCCGCGGCCTTCCCCGGCAACGGTACCGTTTCGGTCAGCGGCAAGGGCGGCCCCTTCAATCAGGCCGACGCCTCCAAGACCCCCTTCACGGCAAAGATCGAAGTCAAACACGCCGACCTCGTGGGCGGTGGCTTCGTTCCTGCCTCAGCCGGCGTCGCGGGTATTGCGGATCTCAATGCCGACCTCACATCGAATGGCCAGACCGCGCACGTGCAGGGCACCATCGACGCAACGCAGCTCAAGCTGGCCGTCAACGGTTCGCCCGCGCCGCGTCCCGTGCATGTCAACTTCACGATGGATCAGAACCTGGCCTCGCTCACCGGCCAGTTGCAGAACACCACTCTTGCCTACGGCAAGGCCCTCTTCAACATCGCCGGCACCTACCAGACCCAGGGCGCGAAGACCACGCTCAACGCTACTGCGTCGACCCAGGGGGCACCGATCAACGATCTCGAGGATTTCCTCCCCGCGCTCGGCATACAGATGCCCTCTGGCTCGAAGCTGCAGGGCGGAACCCTCACCACCAACCTCGCCGTCACCGGCGCCACGGATGCGCCAGTGATCAGCGGACCGGTGCGCCTGAGCAACACCACGCTCGCCGGTTTCGACCTTGCCTCGAAGATGGGACCCGCGGCTGCGCTGGTCGGCGCGAAGCCCGGCACCGGCACCGTGGTCCAGATCCTCAGTCTCAACCTGCGTGAAGCAGGCGGCGGAATCCAGGCCCAGAATCTTCTGCTCACTGTCGCCGGTCTTGGGACGGCAACCGGAAATGGCACCGTCTCGCCGGCGAAAGCATTGAACTTCCATGTCGTCGCCAAGCTGCAGGGCGGCGTAGCCAGTGCAGCCACGTCGGCGATTTCGATGATCGGCGGCACGGCCGGTGGCTTGGTGGGCGGTGCACTGAAGAACGGCATTCCAGTCACCATCACGGGCACCGCATCGAGCCCCATCATTACGCCCGATATGAAAGGACTCACCGGTGGGGGAACCGGACCTCTGAATGCCGGCAGCCTGCTCGGCAAGAAAGGGCTTCCCTCTCAAATACCCACCAAGGGCCTTGGCAAGTCGCTGGGCGGCCTTCTGGGCAAACACTAGCCAATCAAGCTACAGGCGTGAATAAGGGCGCCCGCAAGGGCGCCCTCCGTTTTCTGCATCGTTCTTCCGCGATCCTAGGTGATCTCAAATACATTCTGCTCGTGTGCCCGCCGCTCCTCCGCACGTTCGATCAGCTTGCGCGCAATCGCGTAGAAGCTCGCTGTTCCTACAGAGGATTGCTCCGGCGCGAGAGCCACCGGCAATCCGCGATCGCCCCCATGCCGGATATTCGGATCCAGTTCCACCGATCCCAGGAACGGCAGTTTGAACTGCTGCGCCGTCCGCTCCACGCCGCCCTTGGAGAAGATGTCGATCACCTCACCGCAATGCGGGCAGGTGAACTGGCTCATGTTTTCGACGATGCCCAGCACCTCCACATTCACCTGGTGAAACATCTCCAGCGCCTTGCGCGCATCCTGCAGCGACACATCGGATGGCGTCGAGATCAC
>DASXDX010000053.1:0-15306 GCA_036490385.1 Occallatibacter sp. | reverse complement strand
ATAGAATCGAAGAGTTTGGCGATGCACTCCTTTCGCGGGGGTGCGGGATTGTGCCGGGTTCACCGCCGGGTATGGCGCGTGTGCGGCCCGCGTTCCGATGCAGTTCGAGTCTGTATCCGCCCCACCGCAAAATCAGGAATGTCCGTGTCGAATGCGCCTCGCGGAGGAACCCGAGCGCTGGAGGGTTTGTTATGTATGCAGTGATTCGCACCGGCGGCAAGCAATATCGGGTCGCTCCCGGCGATGTGGTGAAGATCGAGAGCGTTGCCTCGGAGAACCAGAAAGTCGAATTCAGCGATGTGCTGGCGTTTTCGGGCGAGGCCGGCTCAGTGGCTAAGCCATCGACGGCCAAGGTGACGGCCGAGGTGGTCAGCGAGGGCCGCGGCGACAAGATCCTGGTCTTCCACCTGAAGCGCAAGAAGCAGTATAAGAAGCTGCAGGGGCACCGGCAGAACTATACCGAGGTGCGCATCACGGCCATCGAGGCTGATGGCGTGACGTATACTGCCGCGAGCTAGACAAGCTGTCAGCCATCAGCTTTCAGCTCTCAGCTTACGGGGTGAGAGAGGATGCCGATGGGACAAGCAGCCACGAACGGAACTGAAAGCTGAGAGCTGAGAGCTGAAAGCTGGGGAGATTGAGCAATGGCACATAAAAAAGGTGGGGGCAGCTCCACAAACGGACGCGACTCCAATGCACAGCGGCTGGGCGTGAAGGCCTTTGGCGGCCAACTGGTTACCGGCGGCTCCATCATCATGCGCCAGCGCGGCACGCGGATCAAGCCGGGCCTGAACGTGGGCATCGGCTCGGACGATACGCTCTTTGCCAAGGTGACCGGCCGCGTGAAGTTCACGGACCGCGGCAACCGCGGACGTTTTGCTTCCGTTGATCCTGTTGCGGCTGAGTAATCGCCAGAGATTGCGAGCGTTCACCCCAAAGGCCACGGCTTCGAAGCCGTGGCCTTTGCGCGTCCGACTGCGAATGAAGCGGCGGCGATGGCCCATAGCGGCGGCCGCGCTAACCTGTGGCGGCGTCGGAATTTCGATGCAATTCAAGGGTTTGCATCTATAAGGGCTAGGAGGCGGCGCGCAGCTTTCGGCCCCGGATGAACCTTCTGGTTACACTCTTCCGGTTTCTGTTTCACATCGGCTACTTTGGCCCGTTTGTGATGGGCGTGCTGGATTCGTCTTTCCTGGTGCTTCCCTTCGGCAACGACCTTATGGTGGTGGGCCTGGTGGCGCGGCATCGGCAAGGGACACCCTGGTACGTCGTGTCCGCGGCGCTTGGATCGACGGTGGGAGCGCTGGCGCTGGCCTTGGTCTGCCGCAAGCTGGGAGAGCAGGGCCTCCGCAGATTCGCCGGGAATACGCGCTACGAGAAGCTGAAAAACCGGATCGGCCGCCGCGCTGGGATGGCGGTCGCCGTGGCCGGTCTCGCCCCTCCGCCGTTTCCGTTCACGACGGTGATTGCCGCGGTCGGCGCGCTCGATTATCCGCTCTGGCGCATACTCCTCGTCAATTTTCTGGCGCGTGGCCTGCGCTTTACCGTGCTCGCTTGGCTGGCGCTGAAGTACGGACGCGCCGTTATGGCCATTGCCCGGTCCGCTCCATTCAGGTGGAGCATGTTCGTCTTCATTTTGCTTTGCCTGGTGGCCAGCGGCTTTTCAGTCTGGCACTGGCTGCGGAGACCGCGGCAGAGCCACCAATGAAAGTCGATTCCGCTTTGAGTGTTCAGCCATGGCTTTGGGCGTGAGCCCGGGTTCCGCGGATCCCGGCCTTCTTCCGGCGCCGGTAATAAGCTTCCCGAAACGATCCAGGAGGCCTCGGTGAAGTATCCGAGCACGGTGCGGAACTCGGGGTGCCCGGCCCTCTCTTGCGATGAGGATTGAGGATATCTGACCCTGGCCGGCTGCGGCACAGGACGGGAACGGGCATGAGGGGAATAAGTTTGCGCGGGATACGCGCTTACGCACGAAGGCCGGACTCGCATCGAGTCCGGCCTTCGAATCCTGGGAAGTGGCTGCCCGTCTACGATTCCGACTCGCGGCCCTTCAGATTCCGGCTCAGCACCTTCTCTACGACCTTCTCGACGTCGGTAAGGAAGAAGCTGTTGGCGGGCTGCTGCACGGCGACCTGCGTGCCGGTATGGCCGAGCGCGGAGGCAATCTCATTCCAGCGATAGACGGTCGAGTTGGCCGGCATCACCACGGGCTTCCGGGCCGGCTCAGGAACGGCGCAGTAGGCGACCCAGATGCCCAGCGAAACCAGAGTCATGGATTCGTAGACGAACTGGAGTGGAGATGTCAGGGAGACAAAGTGAGACATGATAGAAGCCGCAACAAAGTCATTGGCCGCCATCACGCCGAAACCCAGCGAGATGCCGAAGGCTACATCGCGCACCGAGAGCCGCAACGCGTTCATGCACAGGCAGAGGAAAGCCAGCAGGCAAAGTTCGAGGATGCTGACCGAATGCATCAAGCCGAAGGCGATATCGGGAATGAGCAGGATACCGCGGTGCGCAAAGGAGAGCGTCGAGAAAGTGACAATGACTGAGGCGAGAACAGCCCAGCGGAAGATAATGATCCCGAACTTCATCAGGCCGGAAAACGGAGAGAGCGCGGACCGGAACACTTCAATGCAGATGAAGAACAGCATTCCCGCGCTGAGAAGATAAGCCGACCAGTATGTAAAGAAATAAAGGCTGTACGCAGTCTGCGAGTGCGTGGCCTGATAGTTGGAGAGCAGAAAGAACAGTATCGGAGCCGACAACAGGCGCAACCCAAGATAAGAGCCCATCACCGGAAAACGGCGCTGCAGCTTCCGCTTCCAGAACAGAACGGCCATGGCCGCGATCAGAAGAAACTCCGCCGCGCTCATGACTGAGATTGCAAGACTTGAGGACATAGACACCTAAGCCGAATTCTGGAGACCTGAACCAGAATAGCGCCAAATGCCTTGCCCCTCAACAGGAAAAGCGGGTTATATGTTTGGCACTTTCGTGCCATTACCTCCGAGGGTTACCGAATTGCCGGAGGCGGAGCTCCGGGGCAGATGCCAGGCCCGCATGCGGGAATCGGGAACGCGGCCGTTGCCGATTGATGGCTCGGAAGAACGCGAGAGGACTTAGGCGTAACAGCTGCGGCGGCGCCGCCGGCCACAACGATGAGCACAGCCAGAATACGAACAGTGAGTTTCATTGGGTAACCTTCTTTCCGGTGTCCGGAGCCTGGATCTACGGCTCCTACATATTTTGCATCATAGCCTGAAGCGGATCTCAAGTCCATCTTTTTCATCGAGATATCCAATCAGTAATCATATAAGTTACTAACGTCATATTCCCCGATCGTAATACAGCCTGGTAATGCACAGCGGCGGCCCCAGTTCTGCTTCTCTCCGTGCCCTCTCCGCATGGTAAAATTAGAACAGGCGAATTCGCGCAAAGCCCACGTCTTTCAAGCGGTTAGTGTTCGGTTCTCCAGCTGGAAACCGGACTTTTGAGAAACCGCGATCCTGTGGAGTTGGAAGCGACGAGCCCGGCGATCGGAAACTTATGGCGACTGAAGTGATTGGCAGCATGCCCCCTCCTCCTGGCGACAACGACAGCTACACCGGCGAAAACATCAAAATTCTGGAAGGCCTGGAGGCAGTGCGCCTGCGGCCGGCCATGTACATCGGCTCTACGGGCGACATGGGCCTGCACCATCTCGTCTACGAGGTGGTGGACAACTCCGTGGACGAGGCGCTGGCCGGATATGCCAAAAAGGTAGATGTGACCATCCACGTGGACAACTCCATTACCGTGGTGGACGATGGCCGCGGGATTCCGGTGGACATGATGGACGTGGGCAACGGCGAGCGCATGCCGGCGGTACAGGTGGTGCTCACGAAGCTGCATGCGGGCGGCAAGTTCGACTCGTCCACCTACAAGGTTTCGGGCGGATTGCATGGTGTGGGCGTGAGCTGCGTCAACGCGCTCTCGCAGGAGTTCAATGTCGAGATATGGCGCGATGGGCACACCTGGGAGATGGATTTCGGCTGCGGCCTGCCGACCAGCGAACTGCGCCAGTCGGGCACCAGCAAGCGCCGCGGAACGAAGGTTCACTTTCTGCCCGACAAGAGCATCTTCACCGCGACGGAGTTCAACTATGACACGCTGGCGCAGCGGCTGCGCGAGCTGGCTTTTCTCAACAAGGGTCTCGAGATTACGCTGACCGACGAGCGGACCGCCGATCCCAAGACGGGTGAGGCGCGCCGCGCCGAATTCAAATACGCGGGCGGCATCGCTGAATTTGTGAAGCACTTGAACCGGGGCAAGCAGGTGCTGCACGACAAGCCGATCCTGATGGAGGCCATGCGCGACAGCGTCGACATCGAAATCGCGCTGCAGTACAACGACAGCTACTCGGAGACGGTGTTTAGCTTTGCCAACAATATAAACACGGTAGATGGCGGGTCGCACTTGTCGGGCTTCCGCACCGCGCTGACACGGACCATCAACGCGATCGGCCAGTCGCTCGGCCTATTCAAGGACATGAAAGAGAACCTGAGCGGCGACGATGTGCGCGAGGGGCTGGTCGCGGTGGTGAGCGTGAAGCTGTCGCAGCCGCAGTTCGAGGGGCAGACGAAGGGCAAGCTCAACTCCGACATTGCGGGGACGGTGCAGGCCTTCGTGAACGAGCGGCTAGGCATGTTCCTCGAGCAGAACCCGCCCGTAGCCAAGCGCATTATCAACAAGGCGATTGAGGCGGCGCGGGCCCGCGAGGCAGCGCGGAAGGCGCGCGACCTGACGCGGCGCAAAGGCGCGCTCGATGGCGGCGGCCTGCCGGGTAAGCTGGCCGATTGTAGCGAGCGCAATCCGGACCGCTGCGAGCTGTATCTGGTCGAGGGCGAATCGGCCGGCGGAACGGCAAAGCAGGGGCGCGACCGGCGGTTCCAGGCGATTCTGCCGCTCAAGGGCAAGATCTTGAATGTCGAAAAGGCGCGCTACGACAAGATGCTGGGGCACGAAGAAATCCGCGCCATGATTACGGCGCTCGGCACCGGGATCGGCAAAGACGACTTCGATCCTGCCAAGCTGCGCTACAGCAAGATCATTCTCATGACCGACGCCGACGTGGACGGATCGCATATCCGCACGCTGCTGCTTACGTTTTTCTATCGTCACATGACGAAGCTGGTGGACTGCGGCAACGTCTACATTGCGCAGCCGCCGCTCTACAAAATCAAGAAGGGCCGCTTCGAGCAGTACATCAAGGATGACCGCGAATTTGTGAAGGTGATGGTGAATCGCGCGTCGGAGGGCATGGTGGTGCGGCACGGCGAGGCCGCAAGCCGCATCGAAGGCGCCGACCTGACGCGGTTCATGGGGACGCTGAACGAGTATCTCGGCTTCGCCGAAAAGGTGGACAAGCGCATCCGCAACGAGCAGCTCACGGAGGCGCTGGCCCGCGCCGAGCTGATCCATCGCGCCGATTTCACCTCGAAGGCCGGGGACGAGGTTCCGGAGAAGCTGGCGGCTCTTCGCGATCGGCTTGCGGCGCGCGCCAGCGAGTTCCAAATCAAGCTCAGCGATCCGGTTTGTGACGAAGAACATCACACCTGGTCGATCTGCTTTACGGATTCGCAGGGCGCGACGCGGTGCGTTGACTGGAACCTGGCTTCGAGCCCCGAATACCGGCAGATGATGGCGAAGTACACGCAGATCAAGGAGTTTCTGGAACCGCCGTTCCTGGTGGAGTACGCCGCCAAGACCGCCGCCACGACGGATCTGGGCACCGAAGAAGAAGAGCCGGATGCCGAGGGAGCTCCGCCGCCGGGCAGCGTACAGACCCGGGCGGAGTCGAAGACCTCCAGCCGCACCGCGCGCGCGGCGCGTGAGCCGGTTGAGAAGCAGACCGCCCGTGAGCTGTTTGCCCACATCGTGGAGCAGGGCAAGAAAGACTATCAGGTGCAGCGCTACAAAGGGCTGGGCGAGATGACTTCGTCGCAGCTCTGGGAAACTACGATGGATCCCGAACATCGGACGTTGCTCCAAGTCAAGCTCGCAGACATCGCCGAAACCGACGCCATCTTCACCACGCTGATGGGCGAGGATGTCGAAGCGCGGCGGAAGTTCATCGAGGATAACGCGCTGGATGTGAAGAACCTGGATATCTAAGGGATTCAGAACCAGCTCCTGGTTTTTAGGACGGCATCGCCGAGCCGCGCCTGGCTTCGGAGCAGGTCCCATCCTCCAGATCGCGGGCGGCTTGCAGGATATGCTCCGGTCGGCCGAGGTCGCGCCAATAGGCATCGTCGGCGCCGAACGCGACGATTTTTTCTCCCTGCGCGGCCAGACGCACATAGGCATCGATAATCGAAAACGCGCCCTCCTCCGGCATCCTCTCGAATATCTGCGGAGAAATCACATGAACTCCCGCAAATGCCAGCGATGCGCATCCCGGCGCGGGCGAGGCAATTTCGGCGTTGTTCTCGCGCTCAGGGGCGCGGCCGCGCAATAGCCCCTTCTCATCGAAGAGCAGGGGCCGCAAAGTTATACGGTTCTGTACTGCAAGCGTCGCGAGCGCATGACGTTCGGTATGGAACTGAAGCATCTTTCCGAAATCGATGGTGCTGAGCACGTCGACATTGTGGAGAAGGAACGGCTCCGCCTTCTCTATGCCTTCCTCTAGAAAAAACCAAGCTGCTTTCTTCAATCCGCCGCCGGTGTCGAGCAACTCATCTTCGCGCGAGACCTCGATCCTCATGCCGAAGTTGCCGTTGGACGCGAGGTATTCGAGCACCTTATCGGCGAAGTGATGCACGTTGACGATGACCTCCCGCACACCGAAGGCGCGCAGGCGGGTGAGCGTGAGTTCGAGCAGGGTGCGGCCGGCGACTTCGACCAGCGCCTTGGGCCGGTCGCCAGTGAGAGGACGCAGACGCGTGCCCAGGCCGGCGGCCAGGATCATGGCCTTCATCGGGAGAGGTTTTCGGCGAGGGCGGTTTCTCCAGCCGGCAGCATTTTCTCGAGCTCGACGTGGCGCACGACGGCTTCAACGCCGTGGATGCCGCGCAGATGCTTTGCCAACTGCTCAGCGAGGTAGACGGAGCGATGCTGGCCGCCGGTGCAGCCGAAGGAGACCATGAGGCTGGAAAAGCCGCGGCTCTGATAGCTGCTCAGGCTTCTATCGACCAGCGCGAAGACATTGGCGAGAAACTGGTGCACGCTCTCTTCATGGTGCAGGTAATCGATCACCGGCGCGTCTTTGCCGGTGAGGGCGCGGAAACGCTCTTCGCGTCCGGGATTGGGAAGACTGCGCGCGTCGAAGACGAATCCGCCGCCATGGCCTGACTCGTCCGCGGGCATCTGGCGATGGAAGGAGAAGCTGAAGATCCGCACCGTGAGAGTGGCGGCAGAAGAGGCAAGATTCTGCAATTTCTCTGACTGCGTGACGCCTTTGAGCGCGTCGAGCAATGCGGGCAGGGCGATGGGCAGCTTGACGTTGGCAGCGAGCCAGCGGAGATTCTTGAGCGCGTAGGGCACGCTCTGCAGAAAGTGAGTTTTGCGCTCGTAGAAACCGCGGAAGCCGTACGCGCCGAGGGCCTGCAGAATGCGGACGTAGACGTAGGCGTAGTAGTGCTCCATGAAGGCGGCGCGCTCGATCTTGATGAAGCCGGCGAGACAGTCGAGATAATGATTGAGCAGCTCCTGGCGCAACTCCGGCGGCAGATCAGCCTTGCCGTCGTAGAGGAGAGACGCAATGTCATATTGCAGCGCGCCTTTGCGGCCGCCCTGGTAATCGAGAAAATAGGGCTGCCCATCGCACAGCATGACGTTGCGGGACTGGAAGTCTCGATAGAGAAAATAATCGTGAGGCGCGCCGAGCAGGAATTTCGTCAGGCGGCCGAAATCGTCTTCGAGGGCCTGCTCGTTGAATGGGATGCCGGCCAGCCGGAGAAAATAGTATTTGAAGTAATTGAGATCCCAGGAGATCGACTGGCGATCGAAGCTCGAACGCGGATAGCAGACCTTGTAGTTCAGGTCGCGGGCCGCCTCGATCTGGAAACGGGGCAGGATGGCCACGACTTTGCGATAGGCTTCAATCGCCTGCGGGGCGACCGTGTCGCCGCTGCGATGGGCGCCGAGAAAATCGAAGAGGGTGGTGTCGCCGAGATCCTCTTCGAGATACGCGCCGTGGCTCAGATCTTCCGCATAGATCGCCGGCACGGGCAACCCATGGCGGATGAAGTGACGGGAGAACTCAAGAAACGCAACATTCTCTTCCCGCACCGAATGGAAGATACCGATGGCACGCAGAGAGCCGGCGGCCAAACGAACGATCACGCGCCCCGAGCCGCCAAGCTGGCCCTGGAGCGGCTTCACTTGTTCGGCGGGGAGCCGGAAATGCTGCTCGAAAAGCCGTTCTAAAACGTCCATGCACCACTCTTAGCGAAACAGGCCGCCTCCACCAAGATAATCAGCCGAGGAAGCGGGTGCAAGGCGGGCCCGGTGGAAGCGTCGTAGAATGCAGAAGACATTCATGTATCGAATGATAGTGCTTCCTCACGCAACTGCTTGTTCAGGGAGAAAAAAGGCAATGAGAACCATGGTTTTGCAGGCAATGGCGCTCCTGTGCGCATCTGCCGCTTTAAGCGCGCAAACCGCCGCTCCGAATCCGCTGGCGGCTGCGCGGGTGTTTTCTTATGACGCGATGACTGCCAGGACCGCTCCGAACGGCGCGGTGGGCCGCAACGTCTTCAGCGGGACGCTGGCCACGGGCGAAGCGGTGGGCGTGCACGTGACGATGCAGCCGGCCGGGACGGCGCCCAATCCTCCGCATCGAATCCAGCACTCCGAGGTGATTGTCGTCGAGCAGGGGACCCTCGAGTTCGATCACGACGGCCAAGCGGAACGCGCCGGACCGGGCAGCATCATCTATGTAGCCTTCGGCACCTTGCACACCGTCAAGAACGTAGGCGAGGGGCCCGCGCAGTATGCCGTGATCCAGATCGGCGGCGATACAAAAAAGTGACCTTCGCTGGGGAATTCAGGCTCCCCTGACCTGGCCTCGGCCACTGCTCTTGACCGCATACATGCGCGTGTCGGCGGCGCCGATGATGGCATGCAGGGTTGCGCCGTCATTGGGGGCGCTGGCCAGGCCGACGCTGGCGCTCACCCGCAGCTTGAGACCGTTCTTCATCTCGAAACAGGTGGCCATCAAGGCGTGGAGGAGCGCATCGGCCTGAGCGAGCGCGACGGTTGCGTCCGTCTCCGGCATCAGGAGGACAAACTCGTCGCCGCCGTAGCGGAAGCACAGATCCTGCGTGCGGCTGAGCTCCTGCAGGCGGCGCCCGGCGCACGCCAGCAATTCGCTGCCGATGAGGTGCCCGTGCTTGTCGTTCACCTGTTTGAAGCGGTCGAGATCGAGAAATGCCAGGCTCAGCGGCAGCCCGGTGCGGCTCGAGCGTTCCAGCTCCCGGCCGAGCACATCGTAGAGATGGCGCACGTTGAAGAGGCCGGTGGCGTCGTCGGTGATGGTGAGCTGATGGATGCGCGCCACATCGCGCGCGTTCTCGATGGCAATAGCTGCGTGATCGGCCAGGATGTGCAGAAAGGCGATCGTGTAGTCGGTCATCTGGTCGGCGCGCGGGTTGAAGATCTCGATTGCGCCCTGCGTGCCCTTGCGGCCCCGCAGCGGCAGCGCGATGACGGAACGTACCTTGCGGGATTTTGGGAGCCGCGGATCGTCCTCGGCTTCGGGAACGATCAGCGTCTCGCCCTGCTGGACGACCCAGCCGGCGACGCCTTCGCCCACCTTCACGCGCAAGTCGCGCAGCGCATCCTGCTCGCCGCCGGCGGCGATGGCGTAATAGAGCTCCTCGGTCGCATCGTCGAGCATCAGCAGCGTCCACAGCTCCGCTTCGATGGTCCGCTCCATGTGTTCGAGGATGGTGCGCAGGATCGTATCCAGATCGAAGCTGGAGGTGAGCGAGCGCGCCAACTGGTGAAACACGAGCAGGTCTGCGAGCGGGATGCGTCCTTCTGTTTCGGTCGTCATCTTCGCGTCTTCTGGGGGAAAGCCTTTGGACCATTCTGGCATAAGCGCCGGTTGCTGAGCATTCGATGCGCACGACTGGTAATGGTCAAACCCGACCATTACCGCACGATTCGGGCGTGCCGTTGCTTCAGAAGGAACGTGTCTTGACAGGAACGCGTCTGGACGGAACCCGCCCTCATTCAACCGCCGATGTGCACCATGGAGCGCGACGGCTTCAGGAAATCCGGCTCTCCAATATGATGCCGCGCCTCCTTCTGCTGAACGGTACGGAAGATATAGGTGCGCAGTTCCTCGTCGCTCGCTCCGGCACGGAGACGGCCGTAGAGATCATGCTCCACCTGCGAAAAGAGGCAGGTGCGAATCTTTCCGTCCGAGGTGAGCCGGACCCGGCTGCAGGCTCCGCAAAAGGCCTGGCTGACCGGCGCGATGACGCCGATTTCCCCGAGGCCATCGGCAAAGGTATAGCGGCGGGCAGTCTCGCTGGCTTCGCGGGCCGGCAGCTCAACCAGCGGCAGCACGGGCCGGAGAGGCTGAAAGTTGTTGATGCGCGCGACGATCTCCTTGAGCGGGACCACGATCTGCGGCGACCACAGGCGGCCCTCTTCAAGGGGCATGAACTCGATGAACCGGACGATGACATCTTCCTCGCGCGCAAAGCGGGCGAAGGCTTCAATCTGGCCGTCGTTAAACCCGCGCAGCAGCACGCAATTGATTTTGAGCGGCGCGAGCCCGGCGGCGCGAGCGGCGCGAATGCCGCCCAGAACGGCGTGAAAGCTGCCTTCGATCCGCGTGATGCGCTCGAACGCGGGTGCGTCCACGGCGTCCATGCTCACCGTTACCCGATTCAGCCCCGCGGCTTTGAGCGGGCCGGCGAGCGAGTCCAGCAGATGGCCGTTCGTGGTGAGCGCAAGATCGAGCGGCTGTCCCCAGAGGGTGCGCAGGCCGGCGAGCTTTCGAACCAGGTCCACCACGCCATGACGCAGCAGAGGCTCACCACCGGTGATGCGGACTTTGGTGATGCCGAGGCCGACAAAAAGGCCGATCAGCCGGAGATATTCATCGATGCCCAGCTCGGGATATTGCGCGCCCAGCTCACCGGTGCGGCAATAGATGCACTTGTAGTTGCAGCGGTCGGTGATGGAGACGCGCAGATCGTGGATGACGCGGCCGTAGCTGTCTGTGAGCCGTGACCCAGGAGTCACCGTCGGACCAGCGGAAAGGGAAGCAGCAGCCATCGGCAACTCTCCTGGATTGGATGGCGCGGGCAGAGCGCATGACGCTTTTTATGGCGCCGCCTGTGCCGGCTCCTCAGTCGATGCGCGGCGTGCCTTTGCGCAGGACGAACCCGGTGATGCCAAAGCCCGCCACCAGCAGCAGAGCGAGGAAAAAGTAATAGGCCATGGGGTGGGCCCAACCCGGGGAGTAGCTTAGATCCTGGCCGACCCACAAGAGCAGCAGGGTTGCAACAACGCCAAACTGCCCGGCAATCACCATGAAGGTGTGGCCGAGGTCGCGCCGCTTGTCCAGAGCCTCCACCTGGTCCGGTGTCAGGTTGCGTTCTTCAGGGGGAAGCAGGGAGTTTGCCATCCGTATCTCCTGGCGGGCCTGACTGTTTGGCCTCGGGGCCCGGCCGTTCACATCTCCGATTCAATCACATCCGCGCCTGCCTACGCCACTCCCGCGTGGAGAGCGCTCCCCCAACCATGACACGGCGCGCGGTTGAGGACAAAGTCTGCCGCATCAATCCGCCAGAAACGCGAGTGACTGCAATGAGGTGATCTCGAACGGCTTGCGGCAGCGGACATTCGCACAGGAGAGCTTATCGTCGCGGCGCACCATATAGGACTGCGCTTTGGCGAAGCGGGCACGGTCGCGCTCGTCGGCGCCGCGCGGCAGTTGCGGCCGCTTGCGCCGGACTACCCAGGTGACTTTGTAATCGGCTGCCTGCCCGCACTTGGGACAGCTCAGCGTGTGCGTCCGCTGTTCCGTCGTTTCGTTGAAGAAGTCCCGTTCTTCCATTCTCGATTGGCCCTCCGGTTGCAGCACCGGCCACAAACGGCATTCGCCAGGCATCCGGTGCTTCTTTTCTTCTCTTCTGGGCCGGTGCTCTTCCCCTCCGGCCCATTCTCTTTCATACTAATCCTCTGGTATCAGCCATGCCGAAACGCAAGCCAGCCCGGTTTTCAGCCGCTAAAGCGGTCAAGGCCAACGCCCGCGAGCGGGTGGGCCAGCCCAAGCCCGCGCGCGTGATCGATAAGCCGCCGCGGACCGGACGCGAGGCCAAGCACAAGCCGAAACTTGAAGATATTCTCCGGCAACAGGAATAACGACAGGAGGAGTGACATGGCCAAAGCCGTGGGCGTAGGCGGAGTTTTTTTGAGAGCGAAGGACCCTCAAACTCTGGCAGCGTGGTATGCGGCGCACCTTGGCATTCCAGCGCAGGACGGCGGATCGCTCGCCTTCGGGCCGGAATCGGCGGGGATGACCGTCTTTGCGCATTTTCCCGCCAATACGCACTACTTTGGCGAGGGCGAACAGCAGGCCATGATCAACTTTCGCGTGGACGATCTGGACGGACTGCTCGAACAGTTGGCTGGGGCCGGCACGCGCATCGACCCCAATCGCGAGGATCACGCATACGGCCGGTTCGCGTGGTTCTGGGATCCGGAGGGGAACCGCGTGGAGCTTTGGCAGCCGTAGAAGAATTTCACGGCTGCGTGGGCTGCGCGTGCTGGACGCTGTAGGGGCCGGGTAAGGAGGGTTCAGCCGGCTTTGCGGCCTCCTCGGTTTTGCCGGTCTCGGCGGTGCGCTTCGAGTAGATCCGGAACTGGACCACCAGATCGAGCAGCACCGGGACGGGCTGGCCGTTCTTCATGGCCGGCTCGAATTTGGCGTCGCGGATGGCGGCGACAGCGTTCTCATCGAGCCCAAAACCGATGGGCCGCGCGACCGCGATCTCCCCTGGCTTGCCGTCGGGTCCGATGACCGCGTGGTAGAGCGCCATGCCGGCCACACCGTTGGCCTGGGCAAATTCATTGGAGGCCGGCTCGAAGGTGGTGAGCAGTTTGGCTTTGGTGTCGACCGCGCTCTGCCGCAGCACGGCAGGATCTTTGGGCCGGTAATCGGTCTTTGCCGCAGCGGCCTCGTAATAGAGCCTCCAGAAGTCGGGCATGGAGGCCAGCATGCGGCCGTCGAGTCCCTGCGAGAAGATGGCGTCGAGCGCCTGTTTGAGAACTTTGGCCGCGTGAGCGGGCGAGGTGGTGGTGGTCACGCTTGCGGGGTCGCTGGGTCGCTCCTCGGGCGGCGCGGCGGCAATCTCCGCCTTAATCTCCGTCTGGTTCGAATCGGCATCCGGGGCGGCTTCTGCCTGCGACGGCGTCGGCGCATTGGAAGCCGGCGCATTGGGAGCTGGCGCGGACGCTGCCGGCTTTGTGGTGGCTAAGGTTTTGGCCGCTGCTTCTTTTTGCTTTTCCTTCTTTGGCTTCACCACGATCTCGCGGTCGATGGTGATCTTCAGCATCTTCTTTTTGGGCGTGATGCGAACCCGGTCGAGGGCTGCGCTGGGATCTTCGTAGGGCAGCGCGCCGAGAAAGTGCAAGCCGTAGCGCGCTCCCTGCAGCTCCACCTTGTGCCTGGTCAGCCGCACTTTATCGATCTGGACCGCGCACAGGGCGTAGGATCCAAGCGGCGAGTGCCCGATCAGCACGCCATGCTCGTTGAAGGTGAGGGAATCGTCCAGGTAGCCCCCGCGGAGATAGAGCGGCTTGCCCACCAGAAGTTGTTTCATCTCTTCTTCAGTGATGCCGCCGGCCTCGCGAGTGGCCGAAGATGTGCCTCGTACCGGAGCCGGCGTGATCGGCTGCTGGGCTCCGGAAGGGGCTGACGGCTGCGGCTGGTCCGCTGGAGCCGGTGCGATCTCAGTTGGCGTGGGAACCGTTGCCGCCGGCTGTTGCGCGGCCGGAGCTTGCGGCGCGGCTGAATCTTGCGGTCCGGCTGTATCTTGCGGCGTGGGTTGTGGAGCCGGGTTCTGCTGTGCTGGTTCGGCCGGCGGCGGAGCCGGATTTTGCTGGACGGGTTGCTGCGCCCATGCCGTCACGCCGAGCGCGAGAGTCAGCGCGGCGCATGCAACTCGCGGCGCAGCCCCATTAAGCCGGGCCGGAGAGGCGGCAGGAAATCTTCCAGAATCACGGTTCGTTGCCGGAAGCATGGGGAGAGCCTATGAGCGCCACTGTATCAGCATTCCGCCGCGAACGACCAAAAAGAATCAGCGGTTTCTCTAACACTTTCCGGTCCTTGCACTCTCAGCCGCAATCTCGGCCGTATGCTTCAGCGTTCCAGCCGCCGCAGAACCCGCTGGAAAAATCCCAGGATGCGGCGGGTATCTCGCGCGTTGGGCGCCAACCGGCGGAGCAGGAGCCGCAGATCGTGCCGGTTGGCCTCCTGCATGTTCGCGGGGGAGTAATCGGCCGCTCGCATCACCTGCCCGATGACTCCGGCGAGCAGATCAAGATCGCCCGAAACCGGGTGCACGCCGGCTTCATCCGGAAATTTCTTAGCTATGCCTTGGGCAGCGTTGGTTGCTGGCGCGGAGGGCCGGACTGCGAGCTCATACAGGCACACCGCGACCGCCTGACCAAGGTTCATCGACGGCTGGCGCGCATCCGTGGGAATCTCGGCCAGAATATGGCAATAGGAAAGATCCTGGCGCGTTAATCCACGCTTCTCCGGGCCGAAGACCAGGGCCACGCGGCCGCCGGCCGCGACCGCGCGTTCGACGAGCGGCGGCAGCTCCGGCAGCGGGAGCACCGGCTGCTCCGGCTTGCGATAGGTCAGCATTCCGGTGCCGACGACCAGTGTGCATCCGGCCACCGCCTCGGCGAGGGACTCCGTCCTCTTGGCGTTTTGGAGGAGATTCTCGGCGCCGACGGCCGACCGCGCCTCGCGCCAATGTTCCTCGTAGGGCGCGACGACGGTGAGCCGCGAGAAGCCGAAGTTGGCCATGGCCCGCGCTGCCGCGCCAATGTTGAGCGGGTTGCGCGGCGAGACGAGAACGACTTCGAGGCAATTGAGGTCGATGGAATCGACGCCGTTGAAATCGCGATGGGGAGTCGTGGGCAAGCTCCATTCTAGAGCCTGTTATTAACTTTCCCGCGGGCGGCGTTGCGAGTGAAAATCGGGCCAGGCGAAGCCGAGCCCGAAGGCTGTGGCGGGTCCACCGTCGAGGGCGAGAATGAAGTATGGCCCGATTCCCACCCCAGCGACAAAGA
>DASXDX010000051.1:0-70292 GCA_036490385.1 Occallatibacter sp. | reverse complement strand
GGAGGGTGAGATAGTCCGCCTTGGCAAAGAGTTCTTCCACTGAGACCAGGGAGATGCCGTTCTCGCGGGCCACGGCGGCGGAGACAAAGGGGTCGCTGCCGATGATTTCAAGCCCGAAGCTTTTGGCGCGCCGGGCGACTTCAAGGCCGATGCGGCCGAGGCCGAGAATGCCCAGCGTCTTGCCGCGCAGCTCTGAGCCTTGCAGGCTCTTCTTCTCCCATTTGCCGGCGTGCATGGTGCTGTTGGCCACAGGTAGCTTGCGCGCCAATGCCAGCATCAGGCCAATGGTCAACTCGGCCACAGCCACGGCGTTCGCGCCCGGCGTGTTCATCACCACAATGCCGCGCCGCGTCGCCGCACCGGCGTCAATGTTGTCCACGCCCACGCCCGCGCGGCCCACCACGCGCAGCTTCGGCGCATGTTCCATGAGCGCGTCGTCTACCTGCACAGCACTGCGCACCACCAGCGCGTCGGCGTCTGCAAGGGCAGCGGGCAACCCATCCGGTAACTGGTCGTGCGTCAGAACTTCCCATCCCGGCTCGGCCGCAAACACGGCCAGCATAGCCGGAGAAACCTTCTCCGCCAGAACAATCTTCATCGCCTTCCCCTTCTTCTTTTGCCCGCTCTCGTATTCATCAAAGCGGACGCCCTGCTGCTCGCAGAGGAGATCGAACATCCGCACTACCGCGGCATGCGGCTTCCCTTCACCGCGCTCATACTTGGTGAGCGAGTTGGGATGCACGCCCAGCCGCTCGGCCATCTCGTATTGGTAGAGATCGAGCTGCTTGCGTGCAATGAGCAGCTTTTCTCCGAATGTTAGTTCTGCCATAGGTGCAGTTCTCAGCTGTCAGCGGACAGCGGACAGTTCCTAGTTCACAGTTCACTGCCGGAGTAGATAAACCGTTAGGTTTTCACTGACAGCTGACAGCTGTCCGTTGTCAGCTTTTGACCGCTTCCGCGTAGACCCGCTGCGCCGCTTCTACAGCCTGTCCATAAACCACCGGCAGGCCGAGCGTGTCCTTGGCGATGTGCTCCATGGCGCCGAGCAGGGCTACGGTGTCGAGGTAGTCGAAGAAGCCGAGATGCGCGACGCGGAAGATCTTGCCCTGCATCTCGCCCTGGCCGTTGGCGGTGACCACAGCGAAGCGCGTCTTGAGCGCCTTCACCACTGCGCCCGAGTCCATGCCTTCCGGAACGGCAACGGCTGTGGCCGCGGCTGCGGGAGCGGTGGGCGCAAAGAGCGTGAAGCCCAGAGCGACGAGGCCGGCGCGCGTGGCGGCGGCGTTGACCTGCGCGTTGTTCACAAGGGCGATGCGGCCTTTTTCGAGGTCGCCGCCTGCCTGGCCGGCGATGTAGTCGAGCGCCGCGCCGAGCCCCGCCACCAGCGCGACGGCGGGCGTGTACGCGCTCTCGCCTTTGACGGCGTTCTTGCGCTCCTTGCGCAGGTCGAAGTAGTAGCGCGGATTCTTCGAGGTCTCCATCGCGGCCCAGGCGCGGTCACTCACGCTCAAATAGGCGAGGCCGGGTGGAATCATGACCGCCTTCTGCGAACCGCCGATCAGCACGTCGATGCCCCAGCCATCGACGTCGAAATGGGTGGTGCCGAGGCCGGTGATGCCGTCGACCACCAGGAGGGCCTGGCTGCCGGCTTCCTTGAGCAGCTTGGCAATGGCTTCAATGTCGTGGCGTACGGCGGTCGAGGTCTCGGTGGCCTGGACAAACACAGCCTTGTGCTCGGGCTTGAGGGCGGCGCGGATCTGGGCCAGGTCGAAGGTCTGGCCGTAGGGGGCGGTGACCACCTCCGGCACGCAGCCGAAGGCCTTCACGAGGCCCGTCCAGCGCTCGCCGAATTTGCCGGCGGTGAGCACCAGCACCTTGTCGCCGGGCGAGGTCAGGTTGGTGACTGCGGCCTCCATTGCGCCGGTGCCGGAGCTTGAAAGGAGCAGGACGTCGTTCTTGGTGCCGACGAAGATCTTCAACTGCGCCAGGACTTTCAGAAACAGGGCGCGAAACTCCGGCGTGCGGTGATGGATATCGGCGGCGGCCATGGCAAACTGGGCTGCGGGCAGAAGTGGCGTGGGGCCGGGCGTGTACAGGCGGGTTTTGCGGATCATTTTTTCCTCGTCTTGGACCAGTTTTTCAATGGTTCTGAAATCACAGAATACACAAATTTGTGGTTTTTGTGAATTAAATGCATAAAAAAACCCGCCGGGATTGAAGTCCTTTCAACCCGGCGGGTGGTTACTGCGAATTACGGTTGGCTGACTTAGCGGCCGTGGCCTCCGCCAAATCCACCACCTCCGTGGAAACCGCCACCGCCGGCAAACCCACCGCCATGGACGCCGCCGCTGAAGCCTGCGCCACCGTGGAAGCCGCCGCCGTAGTAGCCGTGACCATAGAAGCCGCGGCCGTAGAAGCCGGCGCCGTAGAAGCCGCCCCAGGGATAGAAGCCCCATCCGAATGGGCTGTAGAACGGGTTCATGCCGATGAAGGTGTAGTCGTACGCGTAGGGATCCCAGTACCAGCCGGGATTGAAGCCAGCACCGTAGGCGTAGTCGCCGGCGATCTGGTTGTTGGCTTCAGCCAGATACTGCGACCGCAGACTGCTCCAGTTGTAGAGATCGTCGCCTGTGCCGCGGGCGACAAAGTTGACGGTCTTCAGGTGCGCGCCCTGTTCGAGCGCGAGCTCGTGATGGTTCTTGATGGGCTCGTATTTGCCGTCGCCCACTTCCACTTCAGCGCGGCCGTGAAAGACCTGCGCCTCAGGATGGTTGGCGTCGAATTCGTAGTAGCCCGTCTTGACGAGCTGCGTTTCCACGCCGGCATCGACGATGCGGACGTTGTTCTGCGGGAAGATCTGGTCCACTTCGACGCCCACGCGTCCGTGGTCGACTTCGACCTGGGTGAGCTCGAGATCGGGCGCGACCATCTTCACGGCGCTGTTCGAATCGATGCGCAGGTAGATGCCGGGCGTGAGCAGGATCTCCGCCTTGCCGGTGGCGGTGGACAGCTCGTCGCCTGCGTCCATGGCCAGGTTGCCGATGTTGCGATTGTTGAGCGGCCTGCCATCAAGAAACGCCGCACCCTCTATGTAGTTCACCGTGCCGGGACGGGCTGGCTCCGCGGCAAAAAGCGGCGCGCTCAGCAGCCCTGCTCCCAGCATTGCAATTCCTATCCTCCAGGCCCTCATTGGTTTTCACCTCAGTCATATAAATGCGAAAGAAGGGAGAAAGTTCCGGCTTAGGCGTAAATCGCTTTGCGTGCCATGAAAGCGAGTTTTGAATCGTTTTCGATGGAGGGAACGGGCGGGCGTGGAACGGCCTGGCCCAACTCATTTAGCCGAGTTCAATTCAGTTAAAATCGAGGGATTGAGGAGTTTCCATGACCGATGCAGGCGCGCTCGAAGCCCTTGTCAGCCAACAGATTGTGATTGCCATGAAGGCCCGCGACCAGGAGCGTACAACGACGCTGCGGCTGATCAAGAACGCGCTCAAGAACCGGGCCATCGACAAGCGCGCCCCGCTGACGCCGGCGGAGAGCGAGCAGACGCTGGCCACCATGATCAAGCAGCGTCGCGACTCGATTGAGCAGTTCACGAAGGGCAACAGGCCGGAGCTGGCGGCGAAGGAAGCCGCGGAGATTGTGGTGGTTGAAGAGTTTCTGCCCAAGGCGCTCGATGAGGCCGGACTGGCGACGCTGGTGAATGATGCGATCGCCGAAGTGACCGCCTCGACCGGCCAGAAGCCAGGACCCAAGGAGATGGGCGTAGCGATGAAGGCGGTGCAGGCCAAGCTGCAGGCAGCGGGCGTGCGGGCCGAGGGGCGCGCGGTGAGCGAGCTGGTGAAGAAGGCGCTGGCGGGCTGACGAATCCTGATCTGTCGAAAAGAAAGGGCTTGCCGGGTACATGCGAGAGCGGCCGGCAGGATCTCTGCGGCTCGGGAGGAGTATTAGGGCTTTTGAGGGCCTCCGCCGAAACTATCCCCGCCAATCTGGGTCAGAGTTAGGAACCCTCCCCCGGAGCAGCCTGTTCGGCCGCCGGTTTGGCCGGAGGTCGGCAAAGCGCCCCGGTACGGCACCTGCGAGGGAATATGATACCCGGTATGATTCAGCGCGCTCGGTGGACCGCCAGCTTTGCTCCTACGGCCTCACAGTTTCCCGGTTGGCGAACGTTCTTGAACAAACGCACGGCTGGATTGGCCTCGGCAAGATTGGCCTTGGCCGGGGCAGCGCTGGCGTTTGCGGCGGTGCACCTGCCGGCGCAGCAGCCGTATGGGTACGGTCAGCAGTATGCGGCGCCTGCGCCTCAATATAACTATGCGCAGCCGCAGTACGCACAGCCGCAATATCAGCAGCCCCAATACAGCCAGCCGCACTATGCGCAACCACAGTATGCGCAGCCGCAGTACGCGCAGCCGCAGTATCAGCAGACGCCGCCGGCGCAGCCGCAGTATGCGCAGCCTGAGTATTCGCAACCCGGATACGCGCAGCAACCTGAATACTCACAGCAACCTGGGTACGCGCAACAGCCTGGATACACTCCCCAGCAGCAGCAGCCGGATAACGCGCAGCAGCCCTATGCGGGGCCGGATCAGCCGTATGCGGATCTGGGACAGCCGGACGATATGCAGCCGCAGGGGTCGCAGCCGCAGAGCGCGCCCGCGCAACCATTGAGCGCCCAGGATCTGGAGCAGCTCGTGGCGCCGATCGCGCTTTATCCCGATAATTTGCTGGCGCAGATTCTGGCTGCTTCCACGTATCCGGCGCAGGTGGCGGTGGCCGACCAGTGGGTGAACAGCATGCGGGCGCAGGGATACGGCTCTCCTGACCAGATTGCCGCCGGCGCCCAAGCGCAGACCGGCTGGGATCCGAGCGTGAAGGCGCTCACGGCGTTTCCGCAGGTGCTGGACACGTTGAACCAGAACCTGCAGTGGACCACCGCCCTGGGCAACGCCTACTATAACCAGCCGCAGGACGTGATGCAGACCGTGCAGGTGCTGCGCCAGCGCGCGGAACAGGCCGGGAACCTGCAGGACACGCCGCAGCAAGATGTGACTAACGATCAGGGCTACCTTGAAGTGGCTCCGGCGGACCCGCAAACGGTTTACGTGCCGGCCTACAATCCCTGGTATGCCTATGGGCAGCCGATGGCGCCGTATCCGGGCTTTTCGCTTGCGGGCGGGGTGGGCTCGTTCTTTGGCGCATCCCCTGTCCAGTTTGGATTGGGAATCGCGATGGCTGCGTTTGAGCGCATGCCCTTCGGCTGGATGGGCTGGGGCCTGAGCTGGCTCTCGCACTCGATCCTGTTCAATCATTCGGCCTACGCGACGCACAGCAGCACCGTAGCCGATTGGGGCTTTCCGCATGGCGGACAGCGCGTGTTTGGCTATCGTGAGGGTGGCCGCGGGATGCCAGGCAATGGCTACCGTACGCCGCAGCCGATGAGCCGGTCCGGCAATTCCTATCAATCTGCGCGCGGCGGCGCTTACGGACGGCCTGATGATGGCGCACGTCCCGGCTATGGATACTCCGGAGCTGAGCGTTCCGACGGCTACGCGCGCGGCAATGGCTCCACGCATCCCGAGATGCCGGGGCAGATGGCCTACAACCGCATGCCGCAGCAGTATGCGCGGCCGCAGACGTATGCGAGCCGTCCCCAGACTTACGCCGGCGCACAGGGCTATGCCCGGCCTGCTTACGACTACAATCGACCAGCGCAGAGTTATGGGAGCCGGCCAGGGATGGCCTACGCGAGTCCGTCGCAGGGTTATCGCAGCCCTGCGTATCAAACTCCTTCCTATCGGGATCCGGAGTTCAATTCGTCGCGCGGCTATAACGAACGCGGCGGTGAAGCGTACGGCAATTCCTTCGCGCGCAACGAACATAGCGGCGGATTCCATCTCTTCGGCAACGGCCGTGAATCCGGCGGCTTCGAGGGCGGCCGCGCTCCGAAGAGCTTTCGCGGCGAAAGCTTCGGCGGAGGCCACGCACCGAAAAGCTTCGGCCATGAAAGGGCGCCCAAAGAGAGCCACTCCGGCGGCCACGGACATCGACGCTGATTGTTGACGCTGATTGTTTTTCTTGAGAGCGCGTGCGCGCGATCTGCGGTCTTCCTTGCCTCTTAGGTTTGGATCTTCGAGAGGAGCTCATGATGATCGCCACAGGAGCTGAGGAAAGTCCTTATCATCCCCCGAAGGGCCGCTGGTTCCTGCAGCTGCGTTTGACTGTCTCGACCGCAGCCACGGTGTTTTTCCTGGCGGAATCTGTGAACACTGCTTTCCTGCGGCCAACCATCGGGTCGCGGACGATCTTCGCTCACGTTTGCATCGCGATCTTCGGCGCCACGTGCGCGGTGCAATCTTTTGGTTTGATCCGGCAATTGCGCAACCAGGATCAGGCATGATGCACGCCCGCCTGTGAAAGCACGGTAAATTTAGCGCCGGGTAAAGAATCTTCACGCACGGCTTGTACGGCGTTTACCCGAGAGCCTTCTCGGGTGCGCTTCATGAAGCTCCCGATGCAGCTCATCCACTTTGGCCCTGGCTTTGTCGAGGGCCTTTTTGCCGGCAGCGGTGATGGTATAGACGCGCCGCCGGTGTCCTACGGCGATTGCGGAAGATGACTTGAGCAGCCCTGCGCGCTCCAGCCCATGTAGAAGCGGATAAAGAGTGCCCGGCCCGATGCGATAGCCGTGATGCGCAAGTTCTTCCATCATCGCCAGGCCGAAGATGGGCTCTTGCCGGGCATGCACAAGCACGTGCATGCGAATGAGGCCGTAATAAAGTTCCCGCGCGTGGTTCGTCACAGAATTCAATATACCGCCGCCTGATACCGCCTTCCGGATGACAGCGTGGACAGCCGCGCCTTGCTTACTATCGAAATTCGATATATAGTGCGAGCGGATAGCTTCCCCCCTTTGACCGCAAGGACTTGTTGATGAGGGTTCGCTGTAACAGCCGAACGTCCGCGTTCCTCCTGTTCTTAATCCTGGCTGCGTCAGGGCTCTGGGCGCAGGGACCTCCGTACCAGACCGACGATCCGGTGCCGGTGGATTTTCAGCACTATGAGTTCTACATCTTCGGAGGCATGGACGGCACAACGGCGGAGATCGATGCCACGGGACCGGCCTTCGAGTTCAACTGGGGCGCGGTGCCGAGGGTGCAGATTCATGCGATTCTGCCTTGGGGAGTGGTGGCGCCGTCGAACAATCCCGTTTACCTTCCCGGCGGAGCGGGGCCGGATGCCTTTGGGCTCACCGACATGGAACTCGGCGTGAAGATTGCCTATATCAAAGAGGGCAAGCACATGCCGCAGATCGGCAGCTTTACCATGTTCGAGATGCCGACCGGCAACTACGACAAAGGCCTGGGCGTGGGGAAGGTCTGGTACAAGCTGCCCCTCTGGCTGCAGAAGAATGAGGGCAAGTGGCTCTTCGATGGCGGCGGAGGGTACCAAGTGGTTCCGCAGACCGGGTATCGCAATTTTCCCTACACGGGATGGCTGGTGAAACGCGAGTTGAGCGAGAGGCTGGAACTGGGAGCGGAGATTTTTGCGCACGGGCGCGAGGGATTTGCCGCCGCGCAAACCCAGGCTTCCACCATGATCGACGTGGGTGGGTACTACCACTTCAAGAGAAATCCGAATGAGCAATTTTTGTTCTGCTACGGCCACTCGGTAGCCGGGCAGACTGAGAACTACGCATACTTGGGCATGTACTGGACCTGGGGCAAGGATGACAAGAAGAGCGCCGGGAATCTGTTTTTGTCAGGGCCCCCGAACAATCACGGGCTCTAGCAGGACGTGGCACACGAAAGGAGCGGGCTGATGGAAATTACCACGCGAAGCCTCTTGACTTCGATTCATGGCATGGGATTTGGCGCGCTGTATCTGCTGGCGTGCTCGGGCGCTCTGGTAGAGCTTTACCGCCGCTATGGGCCTGGGACGGGAGACGCCATCGCCGCGCGCGACGACTGCTTTCTCCGTTTCTATCTTGTCGCGATGGCCGCGCTGGCGTGGATGACGGTCTTCACCGGGGCGTACATTGTCTATCCGTGGTATCGCGCCGTGCCGCCCGCGGGAACCGCGAATCTTGACGCCTTTCCGCAGCGTCTGCTGATGGCGAGCCGCTCTACCATTGCGTGGCATTCGCTCGGCATGGAGTGGAAGGAGCATGTGGCGTGGCTTGCGCCGATCTGCATCACGATGGCCGCAGCGGTGGTCGTGCAATATGGACGCGACCTGAAGAATCATCCCCAGTTGCGCGGCGCCGTGCTGAGCTTTGTGTGGGTCTCTCTGCTGGCGGCCGGCGTGGCCGGTTTCTTTGGCGCAATGATCAACAAGAACGCGCCCGTCGAGGGCGGCTCAACGATTCACCTGATGCGCGGAGAATAGCGATGCATGGAAGCGTTACGCAGAAGGCGAACCCAGCAAATTCAGCGGGCGTGAGCGCCGGCCTTCCCAATGGGCCGGGCGCGGCCGCCATTCTTGCGGCCGGCATGGGCTCGTTCGCAGTGGGTCTCTTTGCTGTCGTCGCGGACAAATCCGCGGCGATAAAAAGCCTGATGATTTTTTCGAAACCGACGGGACCGCTTTCGGGCGTGACTACATCGGCGATAGTGGTGTGGCTGATTACGTGGGCCGTTCTTCATGCGCGCTGGCGGGGCAAAACGGTCGCGCTGCGGCCGGTCAAGATTGCCGCTCTGCTGCTGCTCGCGCTCGGCCTGCTGCTGACGTTTCCGCCGTTTGCCGATCTGCTGTAAGCGAGCAAACGCGAGACTCCTCCGGCGCCAAAAAAATGCGCCGGAGCCGATTGCCGGCCCCGGCGCTGCGATGGATCGGTGCAGGCTTTATTCGAAGGCTGCGGTTGTGAAGTCGGTCAGGTTCAACCCGTCAATGTGGCGGGCGAGCAAGACCACCTGTCCCGTAGTCGGATTCTTGAGCAGCAATCCCACCACGCGAATGTTGGCGCCGTCGGTCAAGTCGGTGAAGGTGCCGAATCCGTAACGGAAGTCGGTGCCGGGACCCAGGTAGACGGTGATGGTTTCGGGGATGAGCACGCCCGCGAATCCGTTCACCTGCATCTGGAAGGTGGCCGCACTCGCGTTCTCGCTGCCTTTGACGATGGTCCCGTTAAAGCCCCAGTTGCGCAGGCTCACACGCTTCACGGTAACCGCGTCCGCGTTGGCTGCGCCGCTCGCCGGACCGCCGATGGCCACATGCTGGCCCGCTACCAGAGAGCTCGAGTTGAAGAGGAATTGGGTGAGCGGATTGTGCATCCAGTAGATGGAGTAGGTCTCGTTGCCGGTCAAATTGACTTGCGCGATCTGTCCCAGCGTGAGGCCGGTGCTGGTGGGCAGCAGCCCGCGCACATAAAGGTCGAAGCTGGTGGCGGGCCCTGTAGCGGGAACCACGTAGGTCACCTGGCCCGCGGCATAGAAGCCGGAGTCGGAGAGAATCGCGACTTCATCCGCATCGAGAGTCTGGTCGGCCTTGTCCAGGGTGCCGGAAACCTCAACGATGCTGCTTGTGTTCAGGCTGCTTAAACTGGCGTTGCCGTCCCACTCCGTCTGGCCATTCACGTCGATGGTGAAGTTCTCGCCGTGCGGCCCCTGCACCACGAAGGATTGGCCAGTGGTATTCACGCTCACCACGCCGGCGACAAACGTATCGATGTGGCCGCCGCCATCGGAGTTCGCGACCGCGTTCACGTTGAATGTGGGCGTCACCGAACCGGTGATGTTGCCGTTCGAATCGACCTGGATGGATTTGCGCAGATCGAAGTCCAGGCGCAGGCCTACCGGCGTTCCGTTCTGCGCAACCACCAGCGGCTTCGCCAGAGTCACGTTCGCGGTGGCGCTGGTGAAGGTGGCCGCTTCAGTCTGGATGGCCGGGGCGCCAGTGCCGCCCGTGTTCAGATAGCCGATGGTTCCCGTGCCCAGCGTGATGGTCACGCTGTCATAGGTGCCCGCCTTCACATCATTCATATCCAGCAGGGTCTGCAATCCGTTGAAGCGCGCGAAGTCGACAGTGGGCGTTCCGCTCAGCAGCGGCACGCTGGTCCCGTCCGAGGCGATGGCATCCACGCTCATAAGCTGCACAGAAAATGATGTAACGGCCGCTACCGGAGCATCGGTACCGACCAAGAATGCCGGCCCCGTCACGGCGCTGGCTTGGGTTGAGCCGCTGGACATCAGACCACTCGTGCATCCGGTTACCGCAAACACGGCAACGGTAAGCAAGGGTAATGCCAGCCGGAACAATTTGTCGTGTGTCTTGGGGGACATAATCGGCCTCTTTCCTTTTTTGCGCGTGCCCGTGACTTATGTTGAGCGAGCGCGGAGTGGGAAGCATCTTGCGTGCCTCTCGACCGGAAACGAAGCCGATCGCGGGCTCATTCCCAGGCGCGTTCGCGCACGGAGTCATCGCCGGAGTTCATGGTTTGTCCAGGATTGCCCTGTTAGCCCAGGGATGAAGTGATCCCGGATTGCATCGAGAGTGGGCGGCAGGCGCCTAACGTTGGATTCTTTCGCTGCCGTCGATGGGTACAGACCCGGAGCGATTCAGGAAAGTTGCGAATTATTTTGGATTCATGAAACTTTTATTCGATCTTCGCGTCGGCGCGGCCGAACCGCGATTCGAGAGGCTCCTGAACGCAGGTTGCGTCCAGAGGGATGGGCACAGACGATTGCGGCCCGCGTCATTCCCGGATCAGAAGACCTCTGCGCGGAAACCGGCCGGCACGGGCGAGTGTTTCAGCAGGCCGAGTTCGCCCGCAAGGCGTTCGAGCCGCGCGCGGGTGACGGGCGTGGGCGAGACTAACGGCAGCCGCACATGGTCCGTGGTGCGGCCCATCAGATTGAGCACGATTTTCACCGGGCCTGGATTCGATTCCCAGAAGTTGGCGTCGAAGAGCCGCGCATAACGGCGTTCGAGCTCGCGCGCTTCATCCCAATTATTATGCAGCGCCGCGCGAATCATGCGCGCCACCTCGGCCGGCGCTTCGTTGGAAGCCACGCTGATGAGCCCATGCGCGCCGATGCCGATGGAGGCGAGGGCCAGGTTGTCGTCGCCGGAGAAGATCTTAAAGCCATGCGGCAGGGAGTGAACGAGCTCGGCGATCTGCGGCAGCTTGCCGCTGGCTTCTTTGATCGCCTGGATATTCGGCGCGGCCGCGGCCAGACGGACGACCGTCTCCGGATCGAGGTTCACACCCGTGCGTCCAGGAACGTTGTAGACGCAGACCGGCAGCGGATGCACGGTTTTGGCGAGAGCAAGAAAATGCTGGAACTGACCCTCTTGAGAAGGCTTGTTGTAATAAGGATTGGCGGAGAGCACCGCGTCCACGCCCTGCACGTGGCGCAGCAGCGCGGCCTGGCGCACCAGCGTGCGCGTGCAGTTGTGGGTGCAGCCGGCCCACACGGGAATGCGGCCTGCGGCAGCTTCCACAACAATGCGTACAGCGTGCAGCCACTCTTCTTCGTCGAGCGTGGCGGCTTCGCCGGTCGAGCCGCACGCTACCAGAAAATCGATTCCCGAATCGATCTGCCAGTTGACGAGCGCCCACAGCGCCGACTCGTCGATTTCCCCATCGGCCCGAAAGGGCGTGACTATGGCCGTACCGCAACCTGTCGTTTCCATCATAGAAAAGTTTATAACGGACGGGGCGGCGGATTCCGGCGGGCGCGTGAGATAAAGTGGATAACGGATTAAGGAACCCGGAGAATCTTCATGAATTCTGTCTGGCGCGTTGGCTCCATTCGGCTTTGCGTCACTTTGCTCGTTTATCTTTTTGCTATGCCATTTATCCACGCCCAAGACACCGCCGCGAAGGCCGCTCCGAAGGAGCAGATCTGGCGCTTCGACCGGCTCGACAACATCGGCGGCCATCCGACGCACGTGCTGGGTGCGCCGCAACTGATCGATACGCCGCATGGCAAGGCGGTGCAGTTCAACGGCGTGGATGACGGGATCTTTGTGGACGACCACCCGCTCGCCGGGGCCTCCACCTACACGTGGGACGTGATCTTCCGGCCCGATGCGGATGGAGCGCAGGCGCAGCGGTTTTTCCATCTGCAGGAGCAGGACCCGGCCACGGGCCAGGATACGATGAACCGCATGCTGTTCGAGATCCGGATCGTGGATGGGCAATGGTGCCTGGACAGCTTTGCGTCGTCGGGCGATTCGAATCGCACGCTGCTCAACTGCAAGCTGCTGCACCCGCTAGGCCGCTGGTATCGCGTGACCGCAGTCTATGACGGCAAGACGCTGCGCAATTATGTCGATGGTGAGCTTGAGGGCGAGGGACCGCTCGATTTGAAGCCGCAGACGCAGGGGCACTCATCCATCGGCGTGCGCATCAACAAGGTCTACTGGTTCAAAGGCGCGATCCTGATGGCGCGGATGGTGCCGCGAGCGCTGCCGCCGGAGGAGTTTTTGAAGTTACCGGCTGGGTTGAACGCGCAAAGCGGTAAGTGAGGATGGAATCGCCTCGAGGGTTTCCGAGTTGTGCTTTCCCAGGTCTCAGAATCGAGACCCTGGCGCGCGCGGCACCCGGCCATGATTGACTTTCCACGCAGCCAATTTTAAAGCTGGTCGAAGATTTCGCGGAACTCCCACGCGCCGGATTTGCCGCATAGCCACTCAGCGGCGCGGACCGCGCCCAGCCCGAAGCCGCGGCGCGAGTGCGCATCGTGGCGAATCTCCAGAACGTCGACATCGTTTTGGGCGGTAACGATGTGCTCGCCGTGCGCGTCGCCGACGCGATGCGAGGTGATGGGGATTTCCACGCCGGGATGGGCGGCCTGAAGAATCTCCTTGAGCGTGATGGCCGTGCCGGAGGGCGCGTCGACCTTCGTCGTGTGATGGGTTTCGGTCACGGAAAATTGATAGCCTTCGAGCCTGGCCAGTTCCGCGGTGAGGCGGAAGAGTTTCTGCACGCCGATGGAAAAATTGGTTCCGTAGAGCAGGCCGGCGTCGCGCTTGATGGCGAGCGCTTTCATGTCGGCGAGCTTTGCATACCAGCCGGTCGTGCCGACGACGATGCGGGAGCCGAGGGCAAGAACGGCGCGCATGTTTTCGACGGCCGCTTCCGGTGTTGTGAAATCGATCACCACGTCAACCCCGGCGAGCTGGGGCGCGGTGAGCGCAGCGGCATGCGCATTCTCGTGGATGTCGAGCGCGCGCACGCTGTGGCCCCGCTCGCGCGCCACTTCCGCTACGAGCGAGCCGGTTTTTCCTTTGCCGAGTACGAGGATGAGCATGGGTTGTCAGTTCGCAGTTCTTAGTTCTCGGAACACGTCCGGTCGGCCTTTGTGGTCTCCCAGGTCTCAGAAGCGAGACCTCAGAAGCGAGACCGGGGGCACCCATATTCCGGGGATGAATCTCGATCCTAAATGCGGGGCCTTCGGCTTGTCCGCTGCGACGGAGTTCGCCCTGGATGACAGCCTGGAAACTATTTCACCGCAGCAGCCAGTTTACGCGCTTCTACATCGAAGACCGACGGGTCGGGATCCTGGAAGAACGCCGCGTGCAGCGAGCGGACCGCTTCTTCGGCGTCGTCTTCTTCGATCATGAAGCTCATGTTGATTTCGCTCGCGCCCTGCGAGATCATGCGCACGTTGATGTGGCGCACGGCGTTGAAGACCTGAGCCGCCATCCCGTTCTTGCCGCGAATGTCTTCGCCCACCAGGCAGATGAGCGCCTTCTTGCCTTCGTATTTCACGTCGGCCAGTTTGCTCAGGTCGGCCGCGATCTCAGGCAGGCTGGCATTTGAATCGACTGTAAGCGAGACGCTGACCTCGCTGGTAGAAACCATATCGACCACGCACTTATGCTTGTCGAAGATGGCAAAGATCTGGCTGAGGTAGCCGTGCGTCATCAACATGCGGCTGGCGACAACGTCGATGATGCTTAGCTTCTTTTTGACGGCGATGGATTTGAACGGACTCTTGCAGTGCGGCGCGAGCGAGATGATGCGGGTGCCTTCGCATTTTGCATTGCGGCTGTTCAGCACGAGCACCGGAATGTTCTTTCTCACCGCCGGAAGAATCGTGGCCGGGTGCAGCACCTTGGCGCCGAAGTAAGCCAGCTCCGCGGCCTCCTCAAAACTAATGATCTTGACGCGCAGCGCGTCGGGACAGATGCGCGGATCGGTGGTCATGATGCCATCCACGTCGGTCCAGATTTCGATGGCTTCGGCATTCAACGCGCCGCCTACCAGCGCGCCGGTGTAATCGGAGCCGCCGCGGCCGAGCGTGGTGGTGATACCCGCTTCATTTGAAGCGATGAAGCCGCCCATCACCGGGACCTTGTGCTGCTGGAGCAGCGGAACGAGCTTCTCCTGGGCGCGCTTTTCAATCAGATCGGCCTGCGGGGCGGCTCTCTGAAATTCGGAATCGGTGGCGATGATTTCACGCGCATCGACATGCGCGGCGTCGATTCCCCGCTCGCGGAAGGCCGCGGCGACAATGCGGCTGGAGATGCGCTCGCCGTAGCTGACGATCATGTCGGAGATGCGCGGCGTGAGCTCGAGGATGGCGGCGACCCCGCGCAGAATCTCATCGAGTGAATCGAACTTATGGTCGATGAGGTCGATCAGCGCGGCGCACTCTTCCGGCTTCTTAATGAGATCCGAGGCCGTGTCGCGGTGGCGCGTGCGGAGCCGCGAGCTGATGGCCAGCGCGCCGGTGCGGTCCCCTTGCGAGGCCGCCTCAGCCGCGCGCAGCAACTGGTCTGTGACCTTGGCCATGGCGCTGACCACGACGACGGGACTCTTGCCCTGCGAGACGCGCCCCTTGACGATGGCCGCGGTGCGCCCAATGGCGGCCGGGTCCTCGACCGAGGTGCCGCCAAACTTCATCACCACAAGATTCATTTGAAAAGTTCCCGTTGTTGAGGACACGGTCGATCTTTGTGCCTTCGGCGCGTGTCGAATCGAGCTGCCCTCAGGGGCTGAAGCCCCAGTCTTGCTTGTTGTTCTTGCGGCACGACTGAAGTCGTGCCCTGATACAAAACAAAATCCTGACACAAAACCAAGCCGTGGTACAAAACAAAATCGTGGAAATGAAATCGCGGGATAAAACGAAATCGTGATTACAAAACAAAATCCTCACACAAACGAATCTTAAACGTGCGTCAGGCGTGCGCGGCTATGGCGGCTGGTTCCAGTTTGCCCAGGCTGGCCAGCAGTTCGGCGTTCAGGATGGCGGCGCCGGCAGCGCCGCGAATCGTGTTGTGCGAAAGAACCGTAAACTTCCAGTCGAGCACCCCGCAGGGGCGCAGGCGGCCTGCGGTCACGGCCATGCCGTTGCCGCGATTGCGGTCGAGGCGCGGCTGCGGACGATCATTCTGCGGAGCCCATTCCACGGGCTGATCGGGCGCGGTGGGCAGATTCTGTCCGGCGAGCGGGCGGAACTCAGCCCAGGCGGCCAGAATGTCTTCGCGGGTTACCGGCCGGCCGAGCTTGTTGCCGAGCTTGATCGACACGCTCTCGGTGTGGCCGTCTTCGACCGCAACGCGATTGCAGTGCGCGGTAATTCTTGCAGAGAGCGGGGTTACGGCACGGCCTTCCAATTTGCCCAGCAGCTTCAGCGTCTCCGATTCCATCTTCTCTTCTTCGCTGCCGATGTAGGGCACCACGTTGCCGAGGATGTCCATGGAGGGCACGCCGGGATAGCCGGCGCCGGAGACGGCCTGCATCGTGGTCACGAAGATCTGCTCGATGCCGAAGCGCTCCTCGATGGGCTTGAGAGCCATGACCAGGCCGATGGTGGAGCAGTTGGGATTGGTGACCATGTAGCCGCCGGAATCGCGGCGCGAGGGCTGCTCCTCGATGAGGTGCAGATGGCCGGCGTTGATCTCCGGGATCACCAGCGGCACATTCCCGGCCATGCGGTAGGCGCTGGAGTTCGAGATCACAGCGCAGCCGGCATTGGCGAACCTCGGTTCCATGTCGCGGGCGATGGCGGCATCGAGGGCGGCGAAGATGATCTTGGGCGCGGCACCGGACGCGGAGGCCGGTTCGGCGGGCGAGACGGTCATGCGGGCGATGCGCGCAGGGAGCGGAGTGTCGAGGCGCCACTTCGCCGCTTCCTCGTAAGGCTTACCGCTGGAGCGGTCGCTGGCCGCCAGCCACGCCACCTCAAACCAGGGATGGTTTTCGAGCAGTTGGATGAACCGCTGGCCGACCGCACCGGTCGCGCCCAGAATACCGATTGGATATTTGTTTTTCATGGTCCCGAACACTCCAGTGTACAGGAGGAGGACGCAGGGCAGCGGCAAGTGCGCAGGGTGAGATCAAAGCGGCGGAGGGGGCGGACGGGGCAGGTCTGGAATGGGTAGCGCCGAGGCAGGGATCGGGCCGAGGGGTGCGAACTCCCATCGGCCCCGATCAGCCGAAGTTACGGAACGTAGACGCGATAGGCAAAGCCGCCCCGCATCACGATGACTGCCCGGCGCGGCGGCATCATGGGCGCGAAGATGGACGGCGGGGGGTAATAGTAGACCGCCGGCGGTGGAGACGGCACGGGGACGTAGGCCATGACCGGGGGCGGGGGCGGCGCGGGACTGTAGTCCATGGCCACCGGAGCCTGCTGCGGTTCCGGCTGGGGCGGAGGAGGCGGCGGCTGGTAGGCGCTGGGACGCTGGTAGAGGCCGTTCGGATCCTGTTGCGGCATCTGCCGGTCGTTCATCGGGACTGCCAGGTCGTCCATCACCTTAAGCGTGAGCCGCGTTTCTTCTTTCAGCGTGGGCCGCGGGCCACGGCGGGGCAGATTGATGAGGTCGATGGGCCAGAGGATGGGAATCAACCAGGTGACCGTATCCCGCACCGGGTGGCCTTTGCCGAGGATGCGCCCATAACGATCGACGTTGTAACCGGGCACGTCCACCACGCGGGCGTCGACCGGAATCACGGTATCCGGCTCGATGACCATGCGGTCGAACCTCAACTCCATCCAGCCCTTGCCGACGAAGTGGCCGGGATCCCGGTAGTCTTCGAACCGGCCCACGAGGTAACTGTTGTAGGGCAGTACGGAGCGCCCGTACCGCTCGGTCATACCGAGCTGGCACAGGACCGGATCGCCGATGTTGGTGGTCTTGGAAGAGAGTTTTGGCTCTGAAACCGTGCAATTGATCAGAGAGCCTGCCGGAACGATTTGCTCGCCCGCATACACAGCGATCGGCGCGGCGAACAGGATGGTACAGAGAGCAAGCGAGGTGCCCTTCATGACGGTCCTCCTGATTCTATGGTTCCCCGAGAGCGATGGATGGTTTGATTTACGGTGCTGCGCGTACAGAGAGGCCTAGTTCGATACTGTGGTGACCCCCGGCCTTTGGCGAAGTTGCGGGAGCGCGAAAAATTTTTTTGGAAGATTCGAGTGGGAGTTTTAAGCGAGCAGCGGGAGCAGCTTTAGGCGACGAAGGTAATTAGTTTTATCTCAAGCTTGATTGATGGGATCGAAAATTTTCGCAAGCGAACGTTCAACTTCGTGCGTCGGGAACGGCCGCCGCGCGAGGCGCTTCTCGCTTGAGATCAATCAGCGCATCGCCGCGAGCACGGCATCGGCAAACTGGCTGGTGCCGGCAGTGCCGCCTACGTCGCGGGTGAGCGTCTTGCGCTCGCTGTACACCGCTTCTAAGGCTTTCTGCACGCTGTCTGCCGCGGCGGATTCATCGAGATGACGCAGCATGAGAATCGCGGATTGGAGCAACGCTGTGGGGTTCGCAACATTTTTGCCGGCGATGTCCGGCGCCGAGCCATGGACTGCTTCGAAGATGGCGCACTCCACGCCGAGATTGGCGCCCGGGACGAGGCCGAGCCCGCCGACCAGGCCGGCGCAGAGGTCGCTCACGATATCGCCATAGAGATTTTCGAGCAGCAGCGTGTCGTACTGGAAGGGATTCATGACGAGCTGCATGCAGGTGTTGTCGATGAGGTGCTCGCCATACTGGACATCAGGAAATTCTTCAGCTACCTTGCGGGCGCAGTGCAGGAAGAGGCCGTCGGAGAGCTTCATGATGTTGGCTTTGTGGATCGAGTGGATCTTTTTGCGGCCGTGCTTGCGCGCGTACTCGAAGGCGAAACGGGCGATGCGCGTGGAACCTTTTTCGCTGATGACCTTGATGCTCTCGACCACGCCGGGAACCACCTCGTGCTCGAGTCCGACGTACTCGCCCTCGGTATTTTCGCGAACGATGATGAGATCGACGCCGGGCCAATGGGTTTCAAGGCCGGGAAGATTGCGGATGGGGCGGAAGTTGGCGAAGAGATCGAACTTCTTGCGCAGTGTGACGTTGATGCTCTTGAAGCCGCCGCCGATGGGCGTTGTGACCGGCCCTTTGAGCGCCACGCGATTGCGCTCGATGGACTCGTAGAGCGCGGCGGGGATGTATTCGCCGTGAATCTCGAAGGCTTCGGCTCCGGCGGCGTAGCGCTCCCACTCGAACTTGACACCGGTGGCTTCAAGGATGCGCACGACGGCCTGCGTGACCTCGGGGCCGATGCCGTCGCCGGGAATGAGGGTGATGTGGTGTGCCTTCGTTTGTTGCACAGCTTTTAGCTCCTGGCTTGGGTTATCGGCTTTCAGCTGTCAGCCGTCAGCTTTCAGCTGTCAGCTAAAGACTTGATTGCTCTTGCGAGTGGCCTGCATGCGGCGGAAAAGCTGACAGCTGACGGCTGAAAGCTGATAGCTGCTTCTCACTTCTTCCCTTTGCTGGGGCCGTGATTGCGCAGCAGGCCTTCCAACTCTTCCTTGAACTCGCTTACATCTTTGAAGTCGCGGTAAACGGAGGCGAAGCGGATGTAGGCGACGGTGTCGAGGCCTTTGAGATGCTCCATGATGAGCTCGCCGATTTCGCTGGTGGTGCGCTCGCGCTCGGGAGCGTCGACGAGAAAGGTCTCCGTCGCGTCCACGATCGTCTCCAACTGGCTGGAGGAGACGGGACGCTTTTCGCAGGCGCGCAGCAGGCCGCTCAGGATCTTCTGGCGGTCGAAGCGCTCGCGGCGGCCATCTTTCTTGACGACCATGTAGGGGATTTCATCGATGCGCTCGTAGGTGGTGAAGCGTCGATTGCAGCTCTCGCACTCGCGGCGGCGGCGAATGGAATCAGCCTCTTTGCTCTCGCGCGAATCGACAACCCGGTCCTGGGTGAAACCGCAATAGGGACACTTCATTCTAGGAGCCATCTTAAGGCATGAAGGCGTTTAGGGTGTGGGGGGCCAGAGCTAACTGCACAAATGCCGCCGGGCCGAGCGAAACCCATCCCTCAGGGGCTAAAGCCCGGTGATTTTTTGCGGCGTTTGCGGCACGACTCAAGTCGTGCCCTTTCACAAACCTATTTATGAGACTGATGCCAGGGACTAGACGGGGACAAGCAGGGTTTTGCTGGCGACGGCTGTGGTTGCGTCGAGCGAGTCGAGAAACGTGGACGAGACGGGAGGCAGATCCTTGAGGTGCCAAAGGACCTCGGCATTCTTCCAGGCGATCTCGCGCGCGGCGGAGATGCTCCAGGCAGCCAGGAGGTCCTCGAGGCGATTGACCTCGGGAAGCGCATCGCCGGTGAGGCGTACGTTCAGCTCCTGTTTCGCGGTGTTGATGATGTCGTCGAGGGTCGAGTTGAGCGCGGTGTAGTCGTTGTATTGGGGAGTGCCGTGCTGCGGCGCGATACCGGTGACCTGGCAGAGAGCGACGATGGCTTGAGGAAGATCGTGGTTGATGTGGGCGTTCATGCCGGCCAGCGCAAACTGGATGCGCGCGATGGCTGCCTGGTCGCGAACGTTGAAGACGGCCTGCCAGCAACCCGGAGCGGAGCCTGCGGGGAGTGCGGCCTGAATCGCGGCGAAATAGAATTCGGCGAACCGGACGTCGAGGGCGGCAATCCAGGCAGGGTCGGTAAATCCGCCGGTATTGGCGCGGGTCTGGACGGCTTCCGTCACCTGGAGATAAAGCCAGTTGAACCACTTCAGGCCATCGGCGTCGGCGCAGGCGTCCTCGATCTTCTGGAGGATTGCGACTACATCCGGAACGGACTGCGGAGAGGCAGCGGCGGCCGCAGCCAGCGTGGGATCGTAGGGAAACATGGTGAGCGATGATAACCGGATGCCGAGGCGGTTGCAACGCGGCAGCGATGGGCAAGCGACTCAAACCCCGCTGCTACACTGGCAGCGTAAACGCTTTCTGAACCATGCTTCGAGAGGAACCTTATGTTGCTCGAATCCCTCCGCGAACAGGTGCTTGCCGCCAACCAGGAGATCGCCCGGCGCGGGCTGGCGCCGCATACTTTCGGGAATGCCAGCGGAATTGACCGCTTGGGCCGCGAGCCACTGGTCGTCATCAAGCCCAGCGGAGTCGACTACGCCTCGATGACACCGGCGAACCTGGTCATCACCGACCTGGACGGCCGGATCGTGGAGGGTTCGCTACGCCCCTCCAGCGATCTTGATACGCATACCCTTCTTTACCGCGAGTTCCCCCAGATCGGCGGCATCGTTCACACGCACTCCGAGTTCGCCACCTCCTGGGCCCAGGCCGGCCGGCCCATCCCCTGCCTCGGCACGACGCATGCCGATTATTTCCACGGCCCGGTTCCGGTGACGGAACCGCTGACGGCCGAAGAAGTGGCCGAAGCCTATGTCCGCAACACGGGAGCGGTGATCGTGCGCCGTTTCCGGCGCGAGCACCTCGACCCGATCGCGGTCCCTGGGGTCCTGGTGTCCGGCCATGCCCCGTTCGCCTGGGGAAAATCCCCGGCCGAGGCGGTGGAACACGCCGATGTGCTCGAGTACATCGCGCGGCTGGCCTGGCGCAGCATCCTGCTCGAAGCGTCCGAATCCGGGATTCCAGCGTACGTTTCCGAACACCACTACCAGCGCAAGCATGGACCCAAAGCCACTTACGGCCAGGGCAAACCCGGCCAATGATGGCCACTCCGGCACACTCGGCGGCCCTCGGCTATGGATGATATCCTCCGGAGCGACGCTGCGGGCCTGGATAAGTCGTTTGGACGGCCAAAATCTACGGATTTCCGTAGATCGATTCGCTTCTTAGTAAGGGCTATACTGTTTTCTGCATGTAATCCATAAAGCGGATGTGATCTGGCTGACATTTTCGGGGGCGGCAAGTCCATATCTCATGTATTTAGTGGAAATTGCAGGTTTCCATCAGTCCCGGCCCGGTGCCGCTTCCTCATGGCAATGGACGTGCAACGTTTAATGAAGTCATAGAAAGATCGCCATGGAGAAAAACCTCCTTAACCGCGCACAGGCGACGCTGCTGGCTTTGGCCACGGCGGCTCTGCTGGTTTTGGCGATCCTGAATCTCCGGGAAGAGCGGCAGATTCAGCAGCCCGACGACGGCGTCTGGTGGCATGAGACGGCGGCCGGGCTCCGGGTGGACAAGATCCTTCCGGATTCACCGGGAGAACGCGCGGGACTCCGGCAAGATGACCTGCTGACAGCCGTGAATGGCGCCCCCGTGACCCGGGTGGCCGACCTGGAGCGCGCCCTTTACCGCACCGGGCCGTGGGTGCAGGTCTCCTACACCATCACTCGCGACGGGATTCCGCTGGAGACGCCGGTCAAGGTGATTCCGGACACGGTCGACCACAGCCTCCAGTTGAGCCTGCGCCTGATCGGCCTCATCTACCTGGTCATCGGTTTTTATGTGCTGTTCCGCCGCTGGGGTGCGCCGCGGGCCACGCACTTTTATCTTTTCTGCCTGGTTTCTTTCGCGTTGTACGCTCTGAAATATACCGGTGTGTTCGACGGGCTCGACTGGACCGTGTTCTGGGTGAATGTGATGGCGGAGGCGCTGCAGCCGGCGCTCTTCCTGCACTTCGCCCTGAGCTTCCCCGAAGAGCGGTTCAAGAATCTGGGCCGCCGCTGGCTGCTGCCGCTGGTCTATGCTCCGGGCGCGGGGATGTTCGGGCTGTGGCTGTGGTCGATTGGCACCCGCGACGCCACCAAGCTGCTGCTCGACCGGCTCAACCAGATCGCGACCGCCTACGATGCGGTGTTTTACGTGCTGGCCGCGCTGCTCTTTCTGCGCAGCTACCGCCGCACGGATTCGCCGCTGCTGCGCCAGCAGCTGAAGTGGGTCACCCGCGGAACCCTGCTGGCCGTGGCTCCGTTCACGGTCTACGCGATCTTCTATCTCTCCGGCCTGCAACTGCCCGGCCCGCTCCAGGATCTCGCCGGCCTGTCGCAGATCTTTTTGCCGCTCACGTTCAGCTGGGCCATCGTCCGCTACCGGCTGATGGATACCGACCTGATCTTCAAGCGCGGCGTGGCTTACACGCTGGCGACGGGGTTGCTGGTGGGCGGTTACTTCGGCATCATCGCGCTGATCTCGGTGCTGGTGCACAACGTGATGCCGGAAGCCGTGCGCGAGTGGGGCCTGGTGGCGGCCATTCTGGTGACGGCCGCGATCTTCGACCCGCTCAAGCGCCGCATCCAGGGATGGGTGGACCGCGCCTTCGACCGCCATCGCTACGACTACCGCAAGGCCCTGGTCGAGTTCGGCCGCGGGTTAAGCTCGGAGACAAACCTGCAGGCGCTGCTGAACTCGATCGTGGGGCAGTTGCCGCGCACGCTGGAGGTGGCGCGGGTGGCCGTGTTCCTCGCCAGCGAGGACGCGCGTCCCGATTCGCGGCTGCGCCTGGCCGCGGCTCATGGTCTGCCGGAAGAACTCAGCAACAAGGGGCTGCAGGCGAAGGACGGTCTGGAAGCGGAGCGGCTCGACCTGGGCTTTCTTGATTTCGATCAGGCTCGCGATCACTCGCATATCTTTCTCGAGAACGCGCAGGCGGCGCTGCATTTGCCCGAGAACCAGCGGCGCACGGCGGCGCTGCTCGACCTGAACTATTATCTGCCCTGCCGGGTAGCCGCGGGCGAGATGACGGATGGTTCGCGGGCCACGCGCACCATCGCCGTGATCGGCCTGGGCCGCACCATCGGCGGCGATTTCCTCTCGAGCGAGGATGTCGAGCTGCTTGAATCGCTGGCCAGCTACATCGGCATTGCGCTGCAGAACGCCAGCCTCTACGCGCGGCTTGAAGATAAAATTTCCGAGTTCGAACGGCTCAAGGAGTTCAACGAGAACATTGTCGAGTCGATCAACGTGGGGATTTTCGCCATCGATCTCAACGACCGCATCGAGAGCTGGAACGCGCAGATGGAGGCCATGTACGCGCTGAGCCGCGCCGAGGCCCTCGGGCAGGAGCTTCGCTCTGTTTTCCCGCTGGAGCTGATTCACGCAATGGAGGAGTTCCGGAACGATCAGGGCGTGCACCATCTCTACAAGTTCCCGCTCACCACACGCGCCGGCGAGCAGCGCACCACCAATATTGCGGTTGCGCCTTTGCTCTCGCGCGATTTCGTTCCTGTGGGCCGCATCATCCTGGTCGACGACATTACCGAGCGGATGACGCTCGAAGCCCAGCTCACGCAGGCCGACAAGCTCAGCTCCATCGGCTTGCTGGCTGCGGGCGTGGCGCACGAGATCAATACGCCGCTGGCGGTGATCTCCTCGTATGCGCAGATGCTCTCAAAGCAGATGCGCGGCGATGCGCGGCTTGGCCCGGTGCTCGACAAGATCACGCAGCAGAGCTTCCGCGCCGCGGAGATCGCGAACGGCCTGCTCAATTTTTCGCGGACTTCAACGACCGAGTTCCGCGACACGAATCTCAACCAGGTGATCCGCGACACGCTCTCGCTGCTCGAGCACCAGTTCAAGACGGCGCAGATCCTGGTCGATCTCGAACTCGCCGATGAGTTGCCTTCCATTCATGGCAATCCCGGAAAGCTGCAGCAGGTCTTCCTGAACCTGCTGTTGAACGCCAAAGACGCGATGCCCGGCGGCGGCCACTTGCGCGTGGCGACGGTGGTCAACGGCCACGTGGAAGCCATGATCTCCGATTCAGGGATGGGCATTGCGCCCGAACATTTGAAGCGGATCTACGATCCATTCTTCACCACCAAGACGACTCCCAAACCAGGTGACCGCCGCGGCACGGGGCTGGGACTTTCCGTTTCCTACGGCATCATTCAGGAACACGCCGGCAAGATTCACGTGGAAAGCGCAATCGGAGCCGGCACCACCTTCCACCTTGAATTTCCGTTGTTAAGGAACTCAGTACATGCCTGAAGTAGCACTGCCCTTGAACGCGCCCGTGTCGAACGGCAATGCAAGCGGCGCCGAAATCCTGGTGATCGACGACGAGGCCGGCATTCGCGAGTCGCTGGAGGTTCTGCTCTCGCTCGAAGGCTACTCGACGACGATGGCCCCGGACGGAGCGGAGGGATTGCGGCTGCTCGACCTGGAAAATTTCGACCTGGTGCTGCTCGATCTCGCGTTGCCCGGTCAAAGCGGTCTCGAGCTGCTGCCGCAGATCAAGGAGCGCCAGCCCGATCTGCCGGTCATCATGATTACCGCGTATGGCACGGTGGACAACGTGGTGGAAGCGGTGCGCGCCGGCGCGGAGAACTTTGTCCAGAAGCCGTGGGATAACGAAAAGCTTCTTGCCGACATCCGCTCCGCGGTCGCGCGCCACAAGGCGGAAGAGGAAAATCTTCAGCTCAAGCGCACGCTCAAGCAGCGCTACAACTTCTCGAACATCGTGGGCAAGAGCGAGACGATGCTGCGCGTCTTCGACCTGGTGGCGCAGGTGGCGCCGAGCCGGTCGACGGTGCTGATTCAAGGCGAGAGCGGCACGGGAAAAGAACTGATCGCGAAGGCCCTCCATGCCAACTCGCCGCGCCGCGACAAGGCTTTTGTGCCCATCAACACCGGCGCCATGCCGTCGGAGCTGCTCGAGTCCACGCTCTTCGGGCATGTGAAGGGCGCGTTCACCTCGGCGGTCGCCTCGAAGAAAGGCCTCTTCGAAGTGGCGAACGGCGGAACGCTCTTTCTGGACGAGATTGCCACCATGGGCATGGATACGCAGGCGAAGATTCTGCGCGTGCTGCAGGACCGGCGCTTCATGCATCTGGGCGGCGTGCAGGAGATTCAGGTGGACGTGCGGATTCTCGCCGCCACCAACGTCGATCTGCGCCAGGCGGTGCGCGAAGGTAAATTCCGCGAGGATCTCTTCTACCGGCTCAACGTCATCACCGTCGATCTGCCGCCGCTGCGGGCGCGGCGCGAGGACATCCCGCTGCTGGCGCAGCATTTCCTCGACTACTACATCGCGGAAAACAATCTGCCGCCGCGCAAGCTTTCGGCGGATGCGCTGCGGGCACTGGTCGATTACGACTGGCCGGGCAACGTGCGCGAGCTGGAGAATTCGATCGAGCGGGGTGTGGTGCTGTCGTCAGGCCCGCTCATCGGCTCTGACCTGCTGCCCGGCCACATCACCGGCCGCAGCTTCCAGGATGCGCTTCTCGATCACAATCCCAACTCGTCGCTCTTCGACATTCTTGAGGTGATCGAGCGGCGCATCATCATCGAGAAGCTGGAGCGCTGCAACTGGAACCAGACCGACGCCGCCGAGCAGTTCCGCATCCCGCTCTCCACGCTGAACCAGAAGATCAAGCGGCTGAATATCGAGATCCGGAAGCGTGGGCGGGATTAGAGCGACGTCAACAGCATAAGATTCTCGCTCAGTTAGAGCGGCAGATTCGCAAAGGCAAGCTTCATCTTGCGCATAACAAGATCGCTTAGATGTCTTCCTGGTTCGCCATCTGACGCCACCGATCGAGGAACGTCCGCAACTCTTCCGGCGGCTTCAGCCACACGTCGGCCAGCGTTTCGCGCCAATCAAGACGCACCAGCACGCTCAATCCGTGTCCCTTCAGCGCCGCGAACGCCGATTCATCCGTGTAGTCGTCGCCGAGATAGGCGGCGGGAGAAGGGCCATGCCCACCGGCTGAGAGTTCGTGCAGGATTGCTTCTACCGCGCCACCCTTGTCGCGGCCGGCGCGCAGCTCGAGGCCGCACTCAAACTGCATCAGTGTAAGCCCCTCGACCTCTGTGAGCGGCTCGAAGAGAGCGCGTGTGCGCTTCTCAATCTCGAGCGCTTTTTCGGGGGCGACGCCGCGCCAGTGCATCACGGCGGCATTCGGTTTTTCTTCGAAGAGCCCGCCGAAAGCGTCGCGGCGCAAACGCGCGCGGAGTTCGTCCAGCCTGGCGCGTACTTCAGGCGCGAGGGTTTCGAGTTCGCGGCGGCCGTCGGGGTAGAGCCGCTCCGCGCCGTGCAAGCCCCATACCTCGGGCGGCGTGTCCAGCTCAAGCAAGGGCACGATCTCTGCCGCAGGCCGGCCGGAGATTACCGCGACCCGGGTCTTTCGCTGATTCTGGATCTGGTTCAGAAGGTCACGAACTCCGGCCCAGGGCCGCGCCTGAAACCGGTCCACATGGAAGGGCGCGAGCGTTCCGTCATAATCGAGCAGCAACAACGGAGCAGCGGCGCCGGCGAAGCTGCCAAAAAACTCTCTCAGCTTTTCAGCCGCCTCTTCCGTCAACCTTGGCTCGCTTTCCGTGTGATCAACGGCTTGCGATCTCCGGTATGCCGCCGGCAGATGCGTCCCGAGTCACTTCGACGCCGTCCGCATCTTCCAGCCGCAGCTCGCGCAGATCCCCGAGCACGCTCGCCGCCCACAGATAGATATTGTGCTCCATCACCTGCCGGCGCATCCTCTGCATCCGCTGCCGGCGTTCGGCGCGCGTCATATCGAGGCCGGTGTGGATCGCCGCTGCCACGCCCTGAATATCATAGGGGTTCACGATCAGCGCGTCGCGCAGCTCGACGGCCGCTCCGGTGAATTTACTCAGCACCAGCACCCCATCTTCGTCGTCGCGCGCGGCTACGTATTCCTTCGCCACCAGGTTCATTCCGTCATGCAGCGAGGTCACAAGGCAGAGGTCCGCGTTCTGGTACCAGCGCTTCACCTCGTTGTGGCTGCACTGCCGCTCGATCAGCACAATCGGCTTCCAGTGCGCGGTTTGAAAACGCCAGTTGATCCGCTCCACGGTTTCAGCCACCCGGGTTTGCAGCTCCGCGTAGCTGGGAATGCGCGTGCGGCTGGGGGCGGCAATCTGCACCGTCGTGAGCCGGCCCCGGTACTCGGGATGCTCGTCGAGCAGTTCCTCCAGCGCCATCAGGCGTTCCACGATGCCTTTCGTGTAGTCGAGCCGGTCCACACCCAGGACCAGGCACTCGGCGCGCACTCCGAACTCAGAGAGCAAACGCCGCCGCTCGGCGGCGCGCTGCTCCTCCGCATCCGGCTCGTCCGCTCCGGCGCCGATCAGCGGTACGCCGTCAAAGGCCACGCTAATGGGATACGGCTGCACCGTGGTGAGATGGCCGTGCCGGCCCACGGTCATGTGCTCGCGGTCGGTGCGCGCCTCCAGGACGCGGTCCACCGTGGCCAGGAAGTTATTGCAGTGCAGCGGAATGTGGAAGCCGAGCAGGTCGGCTCCCAGCAGCCCATCGAGCAGCTCAGCCTGCCAGGGACAGATGCCGAAGGCCTCAGGGTTCGGCCATGGAATATGCCAGAAGATGGCAACGCGCGCATCGGGCCGCACCCGCTTCACCATCCGCGGCAACAGCGCGAAGTGGTAATCCTGCACAAACACTACCGGGTGCGCGCAGCTCTCCATCTCCTCAAGCAGCGCATCGGCGAAGCGCTGGTTTACCTGCTGGTAGCACTCCCAGTCCCCGGCGCGGAAGATCGGCCGGGTATGCGCGATATGGCATAAGGGCCACAGTCCCTCGTTGGCGAAGCCCTCGTAGTATTTCGATTCCTCTTCTTCGGTAAGCCAGACCCGCCGGAGCGTGTAGCGGGGTTCGTCGGGGGGCACCCGCAGACGGTCGAACTCGTCGACGACCAGCTTATCGGCGTCGCCGCTGCCGCTGGCCACCCAGACGCCGTCGCAGGCGCGCAGCACCGGCTCGATGGCGGTAACCAGACCGCTCGGAGGCACGGACCAGACAATCTCCCGGCCCTGGCGGGCATGGACGTAGGGCTCCCGGTTCGAAACGACGAAGATCCGGCTCGATCCTCCGGGGTCACACATGCGCACCGCGAGGCGCTCGGCGGTCCACCAGTGCTCGCCCGCCTCCCGCAGCCGGGCTTCGGCCGCAGCTGCGGCCCGCGCCGCGATCAGACTTTCAGCGATCGTCTCCATCTCACGCGCCAGCGGCGAAAACAGGCTCAGCTCGGTCCTACCCGGTTTGCCAGACTGCTCCCCGTTGCCGATACGCAGATGACGGAGGCGTTCGGTCGCCCGCTTCATTGGGCTGGTCAGGAACCAGCGCACCATCCCCAGCGTAATCAATACGATAAGGATGACCAGCGCGACCACGCGCCAGATGGTCCGCTGCCAGAGGGCGAGGCTCTCGTCGCGAATGGAGCTGGCGTCCACAACAAGCGTCGTTGCCCCTACAAGCTGTGTGCCGTTGTGAAGAGGCAACGCCTCCTCCATCCATCTCCACCCGCCGGTATGGCCAAAGCTGCTCTGTTCCGCTCCTTTTTGCAGGGCCTTCGCCACCGTGCCGCGCCCCAACGCCTCGATCACTGCCTGCGGCCCAGCGCCGCCGATCAGATGGCCGTGCGCGTCGTAGACGGCAATCGCCAGCGCCCCGGTGCCGGACTTGAGAAGCTGCGCCAGGCCGGGCACTGCCGTAAGATCGCCGGTCGCGAGTACGGCTGCCGCCTCCGGCTCGATGCTGACCCCCATCCATTTCGTGCGATTTTCCAGCTCCTGGCGCAGTACGTGACGATGGGTCAGCACATCAAAATATGTGGAGGCTACGGAGACCAGCGTCACGCTTGCGATCAGGGCGAGGATCAGCCGCATGCGAAACAGATGCATTCACCACCTCCGATACACGGTTTGATGCGCGCGGACTGCGCTCAGTGCCATTCGCCCGGCCGAACGCGGCAAATCTTCGGTTTTCAGAGGCTTGGAGGACATTGTGCGCTGTCGGCATCCGCATCGACCTAGGCGCATGCGCTATTCTGTCGTCGGAAGCGGCGCAAACTCTTTAGACTCGCAGGCCAGCCCACACGATGGCGACCAACCAGATCGATCGTACCGCCAAGCAAATCGTTCTTACCGTTCAGGAATACTCCCTGTTCGCCTGGCACTCTTTTCTCAATCTGTTTCGCCCGCCCATTTATTGGAGTGAATTCCTGGTGCAGGCCGACGTTATCGGCGTCGGTTCCCTCTCGATCGTGGTTCTTTCCGGGATTTCCACTGGCGGCGTGCTGGCTCTTCAATCGACGGCTACGCTTGCGGCCTTCGGCGCCACCGCCATGACCGGCCAGTTCGTCTCGCTGACGATGATTCGCGAACTCGGCCCGGTTCTCACCGGAATCATGGTCTCCGGCCGCAATGCCTCTTCCATGGCAAGCGAACTGGGCTCCATGGTGGTGACGGAACAGATTGACGCCATGCGCGCCCTGGGCGTGGACCCGCTGCGCAAGCTCGTGACTCCGCGCATCTTTTCGAGCGCCGCCATGCTCTTTTTTCTCACCATCATCTCCGACGCCTGCGGCATTCTGGGCGGTGCGGCGGTAACGGTTTTCATGAACCATCAGGACGGGCCCCAATACTTCTCAATGGCCTGGGAGCACCTGCGCCATCCAGACATCGTCCAAGGGCTCATCAAACCCGTCTTTTTCGGGTATATCCTCGGCTCGATCGGCTGCTTCTACGGCCTCCGGACCACCGGCGGCACGCAGGGCGTGGGCCGCTCCACGATTCAAGCCGTCGTCACCGCGTCTGTGCTCATCATCTTTGTCGACTTTCTCATCACCCATGTGCTGCTTACGCTCTTCAGCTGATGAATAGTTCGCTTCCAACGGCGCAGCGGTCCGCGGGTCTTGCTCCGGAAGCAAACCCGGTGGTCGAACTGCGCCATGCCACCATCTCCTTTGACGGACCGCCGGTTCTCGCGGACATCAGCTTGACCGTGGCGCCGGGAGAAACCCGCATCCTTCTCGGTCCCGCGGGCGTGGGCAAGAGCGTGCTGCTCAAGCTGATCAACGGGCTGCTTCTGCCCGACCACGGGACGATCCTGCTCTTCGGCGAAGATATTACTTCCATGTCGGAGGATGAACTCTTCCCCTTGCGCGCACGGACGGGCATGGTCTTTCAGGAGGGAGCGCTCTTCGATTCGCTCACCGTGCGCGATAACGTCGCCTATCAACTTGTCCAGGAGCACACGGTTCTCGACGAGGAGATCGACCGGCGCGTGCACGAGGCGCTGAGTTTCGTCGGTCTCGACGAGACTTTCTCTCTTTTCCCGGACAGCCTTTCGGGCGGAATGCGCCGGCGCGTCGCGATCGCCCGCGCGCTGATCAACAATCCGGAATTGCTGCTCTACGATTCGCCCACCGGCGGCCTCGATCCCATCACCTCAACCAACATCATCGAGCTGATTGCGAAGCAGCGCGACGTCCACCACACGCCGTCGCTCATGGTCACCCACCGTCTCCAGGACGCTTTCGCTCTCTGCACGCATCGCTTCGATACGGCCAAGGATCGCATGCTCCCGCTGCCCAAAGGACAGGCCGACCCCTCCACCACCTTCCTGATGCTGGAAGAAGGCCGGCTCATCTTCGACGGCTCGCTGCACGAGCTGCTCCATTCCGACAATCCCTTCGTCCGGGAGTTTCTGGAGTAGCGACCGCTGGAACCAAGCGCCCGATTGCCCCAACTCCACTTGTTATCTTAGAGAAAACGTTGCCTGCCAGGATTTCGCGGCGACGCAAGCACCAAGACTCGGAGCTGTCCGCATGTTTCGCCGTATTGCTTTTCTTCTTCTCGTGCCGTTCAGCCTTATCTCGGGCCTTGCCGTGGGTGTTGCCGCCCAGGACACACGCACCGTCATCGAGCCGATCCTGCCGCCCGCCTGCACCACGCTGGACGCCCAGCTTCAGACGGCCGGCAATACGCTCGCCCCCACCGATGAATCCAAACTCGATACGGCCCGCATTCAAAGGGCGATCGACCGTTGCGGCAAAGGCCGTGCTGTCCGGCTGCATGTGGACGAAGCCAACAACGCCTTCTTGAGCGGCCCGCTCGAGCTCAAGCCGGAGGTCGCGCTCATCGTGGACCGCGGCGTGACGCTCTTCGCCTCGCGCGACCCGGCTTTGTTCGCTGTCTCACCTGGAAGTTGCGGGATCGTGAGTCATACGCCCGGTCCGCGGGGCTGCAAGCCGCTGATCTCGGTCGACCACGCATCCGGCTCGGCCATCATGGGGGACGGCGTGATCGATGGGCGGGGCAGCGAAAGGATGCTGGGTTCGCCGTACTCGTGGTGGGATCTTGCCGAACAGGCGCGTGCCGGCGGCAATCAGCAGGTCCCGCGGCTCATTGTCGCCGATTCTTCCGACAACTTCACTCTCTATCGCATCACCCTCAAGAACTCGGCAAACTTCCACGTGGTCTATAACCGTGGCGACGGCTTCACCGTGTGGGGGCTGCGCATCGATACGCCGCAACGGCTGGCCCGCAATACGGATGGCGTCGATCCCGGCAACGGGGCAAAGAACATCACCATTACGCACAGTTACATCCGGACCGGTGACGACAACGTGGCCATCAAGGGAGGTCCCGGCGGCGTGACGAACATGACCGTCAGCCACAATCACTTCTATTGGGGCCACGGCATGTCGATCGGCAGCGAAACGAACGGAGGGGTGAGCAAGATCCGCGTCTTCGATCTCTCGCTCGATGGTCCGGACAACGGCATCCGCATCAAGTCGAACGGCTCGCGCGGCGGCGTGACTGAGGACGTGATCTACGACGACGTTTGCATCCGCAACTCGCCCAATCCCATCACCTTCGACACCGGCTACACCGCAGCCGGAACGCTTCAGGGCAACTCGCCGCCATCCATGCGCGACATTACACTCAAAAACGTCCGCGTATCCGGCGGCGGCAAGTTCAGCTTCAACGGCTACGCGAAAGACTACCGCATCGGCGCCACCCTCGACGGCGTGCAGATTGCCGATGAGGCGCAGTACACCTACGCTCTGCACCACGCCGACCTGAGCCTCGGCCCCGGTCCGACGAATCTGCACTTCCCCGCGGGCGAGGATTCCACCGTGAAAGGAACGCCGGCAGAAGGCGACCCTGCCTCCTGCTCCGACAAGTTTGTGCCGTTCCCGGAATAGGGGCACGGGACCGGCATGAACCGGGTGCGAAGAAATTTTGACTTTGTGAGGGGGCTGCGGTGATCTCTGGAATGGCAGCTTGGGGCGGTTCTCCGGCTTTCCCTACGCAAACTGCAGAGCCCCGTAGCGCGAAGTGCGTTCGGATTTACCTTAAGCTGCAGCGGCGCAGCCGGTGCAGGCAGGACGAATGCGGCGGGTTGGGAATGGGCGCAGGTTGGTCTCTTTTTGTTGCGCGGCGCTGAAGATCGGCGCCGGAGCCTGCGTGTGCCCCTGCCGGTTCACCGGCAGGAGCACGGCCTTCCGCCCGGAAACCACGGTGAGCCGCTCAATCTTCGGCGGCAGCGCTGCGCGAGGGCCCCGGGGATCATCGTCGAACGGGGGATCGGGAACAAGGAATAATCTTTTAAATGCGAGCAGCATACGATGAATTCTCCTCTAGAGCTCTCTAATTCCGGGCGACGACCGGCCCGGCAGACACAGACAGTCGGAACGCCATCGACCGCAACAATCTACTGAACTTCTCTCTTGGATGTGGCGAGGTTCCATAGGCGTTGCCTGTGGACCCTGGAGTTGGGCCGGCATCGGCAAAGAAAGCTGTTCCTGGGGACTGGAAACGAGAGCCGTTCGCAGGGCGCAAGGAGGGGCCTCAGGCGAGGCCGTCGTTTGAGCAGATTTGGCTCGCAGCGAGAACGAGGTACCCCTCGCGGCCAATATGTCTTATGCTGTTAACAATCCCTTCTTGCTTCGGCAGGCCAGCAAACAAATTCTGAGATGAATCCAGTCGCTCTAGTAGTAGACGATCTTCGGGAGCAGTATACGCGGGAGATGGCGCTGGTGCGCCAGACCTGCGAACGCACCGGCGACGGCACCGCGGCCATCCGGCGGCGATCGGCGGTGGTGGACCGTATCCTGATTGAAATGTGGCGGCGGGCGTTTGCGGGGCTGCCGGCCCAGAACGTCGCGCTGCTGGCCCTGGGCGGATACGGCCGGAAGGATCTCTTTCCTTATTCCGACATCGACGTACTCTTCGCCTTTGCCGACGACAAGACCGAGGAGCAATCTCGCGAGGCCGTCCGGGCCATCATTCAGGGGATGTGGGATATCGGGCTGAGGGCCAGCCCCAGCTCCCGCACGGTGAAAGAAGCGGGGCGGTTCGACCCCGACAACCTCGAATTTACCCTGGCCACGCTGGACCGCCGGTTCCTGGCCGGCCAGTTCCCGCTCTACCAGCAGCTTCACCAGGTCACGTTTCCGGGCCTGGTGCTGAGCGAGTGGACCACGATCACGCAGAAGCTGGGCGAGATTGCCCGCAACCGGCACGCCAAATATGGCAACACCATCTTTCATCTCGAACCCAATCTGAAGGATTGCCCTGGAGGACTGCGCGACTACAGCCTCGCGGTCTGGTTCGCCGTCCTGTTTCACCTGAAGGAGACGAAGGAGTGGCCGCGCCAGCGGGGCGGCGTCTTCCAGAGCGCGCGCGGCGATGCCGAGGCGGCCTTCGACTTCCTCGCCGCGGCACGATGTTTTCTGCACTTCCGTCACGGCCGGGACGACAACACGCTCGATTGGCAATCGCAAGATGAGGCTGCGGCCCGCTCCATCGGCCTGGAGACGCGGGGCACCGCCGACCCCTCCTACTGGATGCGCACCTATTACCGGCACGCGCGGGTCATCTATCGCCGCGCGGCGCTGCTGATGGAGCATCTGCCGGCTCCGGTGAGCTTCTACCGCCAGTTCCGCCGCCGGCGCACGCCGATTGCGGGAACCGACTTTCTGCTCGACCAGGGCCGCATCGATATCCAGCCTGGGGCGCAGTTCAACGACACTTCGGCCATTCTGCGCATCTTTTCGCTGATGGCCACGCACGGCTACACGCTTTCACAGGCTGCCGAAGACCGGATCACCGATGCGCTGCCGGTGCTCGCGATCCATATTCCGGAGGGGCCTTATCTTTGGAACGCGCTGCGCGAGGTACTGCTGGGGCCCCATGCGGCGCATGCGCTGCGCACCATGCATGCACTCGGCGTGCTCGAGATGCTGATCCCCGAGTTTCACGGCATCGACGCGCTGGTGATTCGCGACAGCTATCACCGCTACACGGTGGACGAGCACACCTTTCTGACCATCGATAATGTCCACAGCCTGCGCCAGCCTGCGCACGACTACGAACAGCGGCTCGCCCAGCTGCTGCCCGAAATCGACCGCCTCGATCTTTTCCTGCTGGCGCTTCTGTTGCACGATACGGGCAAGGCGAGGCGCACCGGCGAGCACGCCCACCAGAGTGTCGAGCTGGCAGACAGCTTTCTCGCCCGGCTCGATTTCGACGCCGAAGAACGCGAGTCGATCCTCAAACTCATTCGCCTGCATCTCGAGATGTCGGTGGCGATGCGCCGCGACATCTTCGATCTCGAAAACGTGCGCAGCTTCGCCGAAAAGATCGGCAGCCCGCAGGTTTTGAAGATGCTCACGCTGATGACCTTCGCCGATATCAAGGCCGTGAACCCTGACGCGCTGACGCCGTGGAAGGCCGAGAACCTCTGGCAGTTCTACATGTCCACGGCCAACTTCATGGACCGCTCGGTGGACGAAACGCGCTATCACGCGGCCATCGATCCCACGCTGCTCAACCGCATCCGCTCGATGGTCCAGCCCAGCCAGTACGACAATCTGAAGCAGTTTCTCGAAGGTCTGCCGCAACGCTACCTGCAAACGCGCCTCCCGGAGCAGATTCGCAGCCACTTCCAGATGGCGCTCAACCTGGACAAGGATCAAGTCCAGCTCGACCTGCGGCCCAATCGCCAGCTCTTCGATCTCACCGTGATCACCCGCGACCGCACGCGGCTGTTTGCCGATGTGGCCGGCGCGCTGGCGGCCTGGGGCATGAACATCGTGCGCGCCGGAGCTTTCTCAAATGACGCGGGCATCATTGTGGACAGCTTTCACTTTACCGACACCTTCCGCACCATCGAGCTCAACCCCAGCGAGATGGACCGGTTCCTCGAAAATATCCGTGACGTGGTGGCGCAGAAGGCTTCAGTGCAGCAGCTGCTTGAAGCGCGCCGCCACCTGAATCACCCCGCCAACCTCAAGGTCGAAGTCCCAACCCGCCTGGAATTCGATTCGGAGTCGTCCACCCACTCCACGCTGCTGCAGGTGGTGGGGCAGGATCTTCCGGGACTGCTGCGGCAGATCGCGCTCACGCTCGCGATCCACCAGTGCAACATCGAGGTGGCGCTCATCGATACAGAAGGCGAGACCGCCATTGACGTCTTCTATCTCACCAGCCGCGAGGGTAAGCTCTCGCCAGACGCGCAGCAATCGCTCGGCGAAGAGCTCACCAACGCGCTCGAAGCGATGCGCGCACCCGCCGCGTAATCTTCCCGCCCGGCGAGAGCCCTCAAAAAAACCAAAGCGTTTCAAGCCTGCCCGGCCGGCATGCAGCAAATGGATGTTGCGCGCCGGCGATTTCTTCGCTATTGTTGAATTTATGACGGACCGCAGCTACCTGGGCGAGTTTGAAATGATGATCCTTCTCGCCGTGATTCATCTCGGCGATGAGGCGTACGGAGTGCCTATCTCGCGGGAGCTCGAAAGGCATCGCGGCCGCGATGTTGCGATAGGCAGCGTGTACGCGGCCCTCGAACGGCTGGAAGCCAAGGGGCTGGTCGCCTCCAGCCTCGGCGATCCTACGCCAGAGCGCGGCGGAAAGGCGAAACGCTACTTCCGGGTGACTGAAGCCGGGCTTCGCCAGGTGCACGAAACGCGGCGCGTTCTGTCGAAACTTTGGCGGGGATTGCCGGAGCTGAAAGGAGAGCGCCCATGAGACCAGCCCATCCGCCCGCAGCCGCCAGCTGGATGCTCGAACACCTCATTCCGGGAGTGTCGAACGAGGCCCTGGCCGGCGACCTACACGAGGAATTCCGCGCCGGCCGCTCCAGACGCTGGTACTGGCGCCAGGTGCTCGGCGCCATCTCCATCCGCTGTGCGCGTGAACTCCTCGCCCACCAAACCGTCCTGCTCTTCGCCGTCCTATGGTCGATGCTCGCGCCCGCCTGGCTTCTGGCCGTTGCCGGCCTCGAAGCTCGCATGCATCTGAGCGAGCGGTTGGCCGGGATGGACTGGCCCTGGTCGATTGTCCTGGATCTCGGCTCACTGCTGGCCACAAATCTGATCTTCCTCTGGGCCGGAATTCTCCTGTATCTCCTTCCGGATTTGTGGATCGCGGGCGCGCTGCGATTCCGCGCACTCAGCTCCGGGATCCGGGCGAGCCTTCCCGCAGTCATCGTGGTCTGGGTTGCGCTCATCGTTCTGCCCAAGCACTTTCTCGCGGTGAGCGCCCCCGAGATTCGAGCCGCTACCGGCGTTGCGGGCGCGAGCCTGGTCCGAACTCCCACGCCGCGGGAAGCCGTCCGCATCGAAGACCAAAATATATGGGCCGCCTACGACCGCCAATTGGCCGCAGAGCACGATGAGATTCGAAGCCGCACCACCGTTGCCCCTGAGCCCGTTCCACACGAAGCGCTCCTCGATCTACGGATGGTGACTCAAGCTGCGCGCATCCCATTCTTCCTCGTGATTCTTTGTACGCTTTGGTCCGTCGCGCAGCGCCAAGAAGGCCGGTCGCGGTCGAAGGTGTGAACTGAATCGCAGCGGAGAGCACCGGCACCTGAAGGGAACCACGGATGTATAGGACCGAGCCGCCACCGCTTGCCACCTGGATCGTCGAGCACCTCACGCCCGCCGACCGCGACGAGGCGCTGGCCGGCGATCTGCTGGAGGCCTTCCGCGCCGGGCGCTCCGGCGAATGGTACTGGCAGCAGGCGATTGCCGCCTGCGCGGTCGCGTGGTTCCGAAGTCTCCGCACGCGGGTGCCGCTGATAGTCTTCGCGCTGCTTTGGTCCGCGCTGGCTCCGGCATGGGTGGTGTTGCTGGGGAGGGTCGCAGATTCTCCCCGGATCGCCCAGAGTCTCCGCATGCATTGGCCGCTCGCGGCGGCGTTGTGGGCAGCCATCAACGCAGCCTTTCTCTGGGCCGGCATGCTCGTCTACATCGCCGCCCATTCGAATTTCAGAAAGACTCTGCGCAGGCGGAGCGCCGGCCGCGCCTTCCTGCTGGCGCCGGTTCTGTTTCTGCCGGCCTACGCGGCAACTTTCGTCATCACCAACCTGCTCTGGTATCCAGGGCTGGGCGTCAACTGGCGCGCGCTTGCGCCTCTGGCCGAGATTGTCGATCGTCGCCTCTGGGCTGATGCGCTGCGCGTTCCCTACCTGGTTGCGCTGCTCGGCGCGCTCTGGCGGGCGATGCCGCAACCGGCCGGCCGGGACGCGCGGCAACTGGCTGAATCAGCTCCGGGCGAGCTCCCGGCGCAATCCGGCGCTCTCGCGCTCGCATCGGGCTTCGATCTCTTTACCGCGAGCCGATTCCTCACTTTCACCGTCGCTGCCGGACTGGTGAATGCCATGATTGGGAGCTTTCTGCTCCTTCGTCTGCCGGAGGCTCACGCGCCCAGCCTCTCTTCTCTCTGCGTGCGCGCCGCACTTTACGTGGCCGCCGGCGCGCTGGCGGGCGTGGCAGGGTCCTGGTTTTACTGGAACAATCCGTCGAGCCCATTCCGCGAAAAATCACCGTTGCCTTTTCCACTTTTCGCGCTGGTCTGCGCCGCGGCCTGGGTGTGGGTTCCCTGCATGGTTCTGTTCTCAGAACAGGTCTCCGCCGCCACGGCGTTTGTGGCCATGGCAGGAGCGCTTGTGCTCGCGTCAGGACTGCGCAGCGCCACGCGCGGCGTATTTGCGCCGGCTCCGCAGGCGCGCTCGCTCTGGGAGTACAACAACACGGAGCTCTTCGCCGAGTCGCTTTACCGCCCTCCATGGGATGTGCGCGGCTATGCCATGGCGATTGCGCTCTACGCTGCCGGTTGGGCGCTGGCCACGCACTCCAACTACACGGCGGCCCTGCTGCTCGCCTCCAGCGCATTTCTCTTCACGTGGGAAAGGGCGGCGCCGCGGGAGCTTCCGTGGGAGGCCCGCAGCGAATATCGGCGGTCGGCGCGGCGGCTGTTGAAGGTCATTCTTCCGGCTGTGCTGCTCACCATGTGGGCCCTGCTCGATGGAGTGGCTTATCGCAATCACGCTCTCGCCGCGCAGGCTGCGGCTCTGCGCGCGAGCGCCGCCGGCGCGAAGCCAAAAGATAAGGGCCACGGCGGCGCCGGCATCTCCGGTTATGAAAGCATCATCCTCTGGCCGATTGCGGAGAAGAAGCAGATCGTCGCGCCCATTTCAATTGAAGACAATCTGCTCGCGAAAGGAACAAAACAGCCGCTCGTCGTTCGCTTCGACGGAGATTACTGGTACTTTCAGCCACCGGACAAGCGCCCTGGGCCGCGCGCTCTTCGGACACACGGCACGCCACTGGCCGTGAATATTCGCGCCAACAACTCAATTCCGCTGGTGATGGAGGCCCATCAGCGCCTCGGCACGCCGATTCCCCTGGCACGATGCAGCGAGATCCAGATTGCCATCGGGAACCGGGGGCAGAACGCGGGCGCCGTCGCCCTGGCTGTCCTTCTCTCCGATTCGAGCGCATCCGGCAGTCCCTCTGTCTATCTCGGCCAGCAACCGGTGGTCACGAGCGAACCGGGTCAGCTTCCCAATCATTCTGCTTCAGCCGCTTCAGCTTCTTCAGCCAATGAGGTGCTCCGGTTCTTCATTCCGGCCGGCGAGAGAAAGATTCGGCGATTTGACGAGATTACGGTGATGTTCCTTTCCGATCTCGGGCCTTTTGAGGTAGGCCCGCAGATTGCCATTGAACAATTCAGCCTGATCCCGCGGTGAACGGGCCCGCGACGGCGTCCCGGCGAAGAGGCGTCTCAAGCTTCTTTCTGTATTAGATACTCCTCAAGGAGAACCTCCACCAGCACGGCGGTCGGCACTGAGACCAGCCCGCCCACGATGCCTTCGAGCGAGAAGCCGAGGAGCAGGGAGACGAGAATCGCCAGGGCGGGCAGGTTCACGCGTGACCGCATGATGCGGGGTACCAGGTAAGAGCTCTCAACCTGCAGATAGACGAGAAAGAAGATCACCACCCCAAGAGCGTGGCCCCAGGAATCGATGGCCGCCACCAATGCCGCCAGCACAAGCGAGATCGTGGCTCCCAGCACCGGAACAATATTCAGCAACCCGGTAAGAAAGCCCAGCGCATAGGCATAACGAACATGAAGGCAGAGGAATGTGATCGTGCTGCAGAGACCCAGAATGAGCATCAGACTGGCCTGGCCGATCAACCAGTGGCCCATCCTTACACCCGCGCGGTTCAAGGCGCCTTCGAGCCGCGTACGCCGGGGCGGCGGGAAGAACGACAAAAACCAGTGGTACGCCTGATCGCCTTCGAGAATGAAATACAGCATGAGGACAATGCCCGAGATCACATCCGCCAGCTTGCCGGCCCAATCCTTAACGGAGAGCAGAGTATAGGTGGCAGCCCGGCCGGCGAAGCCTTGCAGCTTGTCGACGATGGCTGCATCATCGAGCCGGTCGGCGAAGGGGATTTGCCTCAGCTTCACCATGAGTTCGGGAACTTTGGAGGGCGCCTGCCCGCTGAGTTGATCGAGATCGTGCAGAACCGGCGGGATGGTGAGATATCCGAAGGCGGCAAACACGCCCAGGATCGCGAGCAGCAGGAAGAAGACGGCTCTGCCCTTCAAAGGCTGCCAGCGGCCGATACGAAGCCGGCCGGTAGCCCGCACCACGGGGGTGAGCACGACGGCGAAGAGCGCCGAGACATAGAGCAGCACCAGGACGTCGCGCACCAGCCAGGCCACATACCCCGCGGCAGCCAGCGCAAAAGCGAAGATGATGTCGCCGCGATGATTATGCGGCGTGCTGGAGGATTGCGTCATCCGGGACGTTCCTGTGTGGCATGGTGAGGAGTTAGATGCGAGTTAGCGAGTTAGCGAGTTAGCGAGTTAGCGAGTTAGCGAGTTAGCGAGTTAGCGAGTTGGCGAGTTGGCAAGTTAGCGAGTTAGCGAGTTGGCGAGTTAGCAAGCTCGCTAGCCGGCGTGGGGCCGGGTTAGGCTGACTTGCTGACTTGCTGACTTGCTGACCTGCTGACTCGCTCATCCTTACTGATCGCCGCTGAGGATCGAGCCGACGATGCCGCCCAGCAGGCCTCCGCCTATCGCCGGACCCGCGGACCGCGCGTCATTACGCGGGAGATACTCGCTGATCTGGTGTGCGAGACGGGAGATGGGCAGCGTCTGCAGCCAGATGGTGCCGGGCCCTGTGAGCACGGCCAGGAAGATGCCGTCTCCGCCGAAGATCATGTTCTTGATGCCGGGGACCATGGTGATCTGGAAGCCGACCGTGCTCTGGAAGGCGCCCACATGGCCGGGATGCACGCGGAGCACCTCGCCTGGAGCAAGATTCTGCTGGATCAGTTCGCCGGAGAGTTCGAGCCACGCGGTGCCGTAGCCGCCGACCTTCTGCAGCAGAAATCCGTCGCCGCCGAAGATGCCGGCCCCCAGCGACTGCTGGAATCCTACGCTCAGGGTGACTTGCGGAGTGGCGCAAAGGAAGCCGTGCCGGTGGACGAGATACTCCGGCCCCTGCCCCAGCGTGACCGGCACAATGTGGCCCGGCACCTTGGTGGCGAAGGCCACCACGCCCGGGTACTGGTAAGCCCGATACTCCGTCATAAAGATGCTGCCGCCGCCGGCCACGCGCTTCAGCACGCCAAACAGGCCACCGCCGCCGCCGGCCTGGGTGTGGGTCATCATCTGGATGGACGCCGTCATCCAAGACAGCTCACCGCTTTCAGAAAACACGCTCTCGTTGGGTTCGAGCTGCACTTCGAGCACGGGCATGGTGGTGCCCTGAATCCGGGTCTGCATCGCGAATGCCTCCTATAAGAGGACAGTGTACCTGCCGCAGATGCCGACCGGAGAAATGATGTGGATTTTGGCGGGAAGACAGCTGAGTGGCTGCAGGCAGTCGACCGCTCGCGATTGAACCTCAGGTCCCAAGGGGGAACGGACCGCAAGGATCGCGGCGCACTTCCCCCTGGTTCCCTCGTTAAATCGGTGTCGCTGTTATTTCTGGCTTTCCAGCGTGACGTTATGGGTTTGAGCCAGCTTCTGAAGCACCTGATAGTGCTCCGAGAGGATGGGCTCATCCTGCTTGGCCGCCTGCTGCACGTTCGGGTTCTGACCTGATTTGGCTTCGTTATCGAACTCCTTCAAGTCATGCTGCTGCTGCTTGGCCATGGCCTGGAGATAGGCAGTGTCGAAGTCCGGCCCGGAGAGCGCCTGCAGCCGCTCAATCGCCTTCTTCGCTTTTTTCGATGGACCTTTGGGTTCGCTCACGCCGAGCTGCTTCGCAGCCGGCTCGAGCTGGCTGTTTAATTCGGTGTGGATCTGTGCCATTTTCTGCCCGAACTGCTTCACGTCCGGGGTGGACGCCTTGTCCTGGGCAAGCTGGCTCATCTGCACCTGCGCGTCATTGCCTTCCATGGTGTCGTGGACGAACATCTGGTCCCCGGCGGCCTGCTGGCTCGGCTGATTCGCGCTGTCCGGCAGACCCGTGCTCGGACTGTTTGCCTGGCCCGGCATAGGCTGCTGGTTGGGTGCGGACTGCATACCGCCAGAACTACCACCGCCCGGTGTCTGCTGCGCCAGCGCCGCTCCGCACATCCACAACGCTGAAGCCGCAATCAAAAGAATTCCCTTGCTCGATCGCCTTGAGAACATTCGACTTCTCCTTCCTGCTCGAAAAGATTCGCTTGCGTGTTCCCGTCCCCTCTCGCCGTTCGAGCTCCCCCGCACCGGGGTTCCGGGCTCATCAGTTTTCTTTCGATGCCCCAAGGAGTATGGGCAGTTGTCCTCCGATGGCCGGGTGCGGAAGGCTGAGGTGTATTCCTTTTCACGAAGCGAAATTGAGATTTCCGCAGAAAATTTGCGGGGTGGGCCGGCAGTGGCGCCCGCAGCGCACAGGTTCCCGGAGAGTTATGGCCCGAAGCCACGCCTATGCTCTACTCTTGCCACAGGCGCGCAGGTCGGTTTTTCCCCATGTCGAGGATTTTGGTCAAAACCCGGGAAGCGGTGTTGCATGCGCTGGCGCATGATGTCATCAACACCGCCAAAGCTGCCGCGTATTCGGGCATGCTGATGCTCTTCCCCGCCATGCTGGTAATCACAACCATGATGGCCCAGGTGCAGGAGGGCGGGACGATGCTCGGCGAGTTTCGCTCCATTTTCGAGCAGTTTCTTCCCGTCGACACCCTCGATCTGCTGCAGTCGTACATCCTCACCCGCCGCGTCTACTCCGGCCAGTTGATCCTTTCAGCCACGAGTCTGAGCGTCTTTGCCGGACTCGGGGTGATGCTGTCGCTCATGGAGGGCTTCCGCCGCGCTTACCGGCTGCCCCCGGACGCGTGGGGCTTCTGGGGACGGCGCTTTCGGGCGTTCATGCTGCTGCCTATCTGCATGGTTCCGCTCTCCGTCGCTACGCTGGTCATCGTCTTCGGGCGGCAGATCGAGCTCTGGATCGTCGACAACGCCGGACACAATCTGCGCTACATCGTCCTGTTCTTCTGGCGCATGGTGCGGTGGTCGATCGCCCTGCTCACCAGCACCAGCGTCCTCACGGTGCTTTATCACTTCGGCACCAAGCGCAAGGAGCACTGGGTGTGGGTGGCTCCGGGCGCTCTCGCGGGATCGCTCATCTGGTTCCCCGCCACCCTCGCCTTCGGCTGGTATGTCACGCGCATCGCTGACTATTCGAGGTTCTACGGCTCGTTCGGCGCCGGAATCGCAACCCTGGTCTGGCTCTACATCACTGCTTTCAGCGTACTGATGGGCGCGGAGCTCAACGGAGTTCTCTATTGGCAGCGCCAGGAGTCGCGCTTCGCCGCAAACCCTCCCGCGGTCCCCTTTGACGAAGAGACCAGGGAACAACCGGCCTCAGACTCGGTGCATACCTGAAACCAGGGGCCGGCGCCGCGCGCATCGCGCATCGACTAGGGTTACGGCGGCTACGGCGGCGCTTCCATTTACAATTGAGCCAGCGCCGCACCCATTCAGCCTCTGATCCGATTTAATGATCCGACTCAAAAATTGTTCCCGCCGCTAACGGATTATCCTGGAGTTGTCCCCATGTCGCTTCCCTACCAGAGCTTGACTGATCCAACCTTGCAGCGCCGCGCCAAGATCGTGGCCACCCTGGGCCCCGCATCGAGTTCGGAAGCCGTGATCCGCGACCTGGTCCGCGCGGGCGTGGATGTGGTGCGCCTGAATTTTTCACATGGGGTGTACGAGGAAAAGCTGGCGCTGATTCAGTTGATCCGGAAGGTAAGCCGGGCGGAACGCAAGCCGCTTTGCATCCTGGGCGACCTGCAGGGGCCCAAGATTCGCACTTCCAAACTGAAAGACCGCATCCCCGTGCAACTGAAGGCCGGGCATCGGCTCACCATTACACCGCGCGACGTGCCCGGCACCGCGTCGCTGGTCGGCACCACCTTCAAGACGCTGGCGGAAAACGTGGAGCAAGGCTCTCGGATTCTGCTCTCCGACGGCCTGATTGAGCTGCGCGTTCACGAGATCGACGGGCACGACGTGGTCTGCGAGATCGTCAACGGCGGCATGCTGGGCGAGAACAAGGGCATCAATCTGCCGGGCATTGCGGTGCGCGTGCCGTCATTGACGGAAAAGGACGCCTCCGACCTGGAATTTGCGCTTAAAAATGGCGTCGATGCCGTCGCCGTCTCCTTCGTCCGAACTGCTGAGGATGTGCGCATGGTGCGCAATCGCGTCTCCGCCCTGGGCGGCGAGACCTGGATCATCGCCAAGCTGGAAAAGCCGCAGGCGATTGAGCACCTCGATGACATTCTGCTCGCCTCCGACGGCATCATGGTGGCCCGCGGCGACCTGGGAGTGGAAGTGCCACCGGAAAAGGTGCCGGCTTTGCAGAAGCAGATCATTCGCCGCGCAGCCGATTATTCGAAGCCGGTGATCACGGCCACGCAGATGCTCGAATCGATGATCGAGAACCCACGGCCCACGCGCGCCGAGGTCTCCGATGTGGCCAATGCAGTTTACGACGGGACGGATGCCGTGATGCTGTCGGGCGAGTCGGCGGTCGGGAAATATCCCATCGAAGCGGTGGCGATGATGGCGCGGATCGTGGCGGAGGCCGAGCAGCATATGAAGCTCGATAGCCGCCAGGAGCCCCGGCAGCGCACCGCCCGGCTGTCGATCGCCGAGACCATCTGCGAGGCAACGGCTCACGCCTCGGACGATCTCGACCTGCGGGGAATCGCGCTGTTTACGGAAACGGGCGCAACCGCGCGGCAGCTCTCGAAGTATCATCCAGCGGCGCCGATCTTCGCGCTCAGCCCGGTGGAGGTGACGATCAACCGGCTGAATCTGCTGTGGGGCACGACGCCCATCCGCTGTCCCAAGGTGAATACCACCGAGGCCCTGGTGGATTGCGCCGAGACGCTGCTCGAAAAGGGCGGCTACGTGCGTCCGCGCGAGGTGATCGCTATTGTCGCCGGCACGCGCACCAAGTCCGGCTCGACGAACTTCATGCGCCTGCACGCGCTGGGCGAGCACAACCTGGAGACGGTGCGCCCCTTCGCCGCGCACCACGACGAATCTTCCGGCGATGCCGCTGACTCTCCGCTGCGAAAGCCTGCCGCGGCCAAGAGTCTGCGCACCCCCGAACGGCGGAAGTAATTCTCAGCCCGCTTGCATTACAGTTGCGCTCCATTTTGCCGAGATTCCCGCTTCAGGGCAATGAGCCAGAAGATGACCACGGCCAAATAACCGCAGGCCGGCAGATACGACCACGCGACGTACGCACCGCCGTCGCGCATGGTCATGGCGTGGGCCTTACCGGCCAGCGCGGCAATCTGAAACACGGCGAAAGCTGCAAATCCCGCTGAGATGCACACGAGATTCCGCGACCGTGTACCCGTGCGGAGGACGGCAAAGAGCGCCAGCGCCAGAATGCCGATGAATAGGAAGCTCATGAAAATCTGAACGCGATCGGTGAGCTGCCTCTCCGCAATCATGTGGAGCGTTGTCGCTGTCAGGCCGCAAACCGCGGCAAGGGCCGCAAGGAGAATCAGGATCCGCCGACGCGCCCCTCCGCCTAAATCGCCCATCAAGCGCATTGTGAGCTCCACCGCAACGAGGGCCTGCAACGGGATCTCAACGAGAGCGAGCGCGTTGAAGTAGGAATTGTAGGTGTCGGAGTCAATGTGGCCGGCGAGCGCAAAGAGGAAGGCGGCGCGCAATGGATAAAAGAGAAGCAGCGCCGTGAATCCTGGGAGCCGGCGCGGTATTTGCCTCCGGAAGACCGTGAAGGCAAGCGCACATTGGAGCATCAGTCCGACGGCCCAGAGGGCGCGATTGGCGGCCATGCGCGACGGCCAATCCATCCAGAGGAGAGAAGCTGCCTGAAACGGAAGAATGCCGAGCGCGCGGCCCATGATCAATCCCAATGCACCAGTCCCCATTTATTAGCCCGCATCCGTCAATCATCGTCCGGCGGGCCGCTCGGCTTTTCGCGGATCAGCTCGTCTGGGGTGATGGTGGTCTTGATCGCGTTGTAAGGGGGCGGCGTTTGCTTATAGTCGAAGCAATCCGCGTAGGCGTCGGCGCCGGCGTCTCGCGCGCCCAGCGTGCCCAGGTCAAAGTTGTATTCGATAAATGCGATGAAGCCGCTGACTTCATGGAAGTGATGCGAAACGTAGCCGTGCTTCGCGTAGGGCGAAACCACCAGCAGAGGAACGCGAAATCCCGGCCCCATTGCATCCATCACGGGCGGATTGACGTGGTCGTACCAGCCGCCCCAGTCGTCCCAGGAGATGAAGATCGCCGTCGAGTTCCAGTACTGGCTGTTGCCTATCGCATTGATGATCGACGCTACCCAGTCCGGGCCTTCGCCGCCCGAGCCCGGGTGGTCGGAGTGCGTCCAGTCAGGAATGATCCACGTAACCTGCGCGAGCTCGCCGTGCTGGATATCGGTAAGCACGCGCGCAGAAGGCGAGATCACATTGTCCTTCCAGTCTTTGCCGAAGCGAATGTGACGGATGGCCTGATAGGCCGAAAGGATGAAGAAGCTGTCGCCGGTGCCGGGCGCGTAGTAGCGCCAGGTGACGCCTTTCCGATCCAGCAGGTCGGCGATGGTCTGATAGTCGAAACAGGGAAAGACGCCCGGCAGTTCCGTGCCGTTGGGCCCGATCAGAGCCGCCGTGCTGCTCGGGTTCGCATCGCATCCCCATACGGCCCCGGTGGGATTTTCCGCCACATTTCCTGATTGTCCCGCGATCATGTACTGATGGGCCACGAAACTGGGGCCGGTATTGGCCTGGAACATACGGTCGCCCAGGGTGTACTCCTGGGCCATGGTCCAATATGGCTCTACATCTTTTTCCGGCACATAGGAATAGGGCAGCGTGGAAGGACTGGCGGTCTCCTGCGCAAAGTTGTCGAGATTGCCGTGGTTCCAATCTTTCCACCAGCGCATGTGCGAGTGGTCAAGGTCGCGCGAATCGGCGAGCGCAACCGGCGTAAGCGGAATCGAAGCTCCGTTCAACATGCCGCTGCGGACCGTATCCGCGCCGGGAAACCCGTTGAACAGGTTATCGAAGCTCCGATTCTCCTGCATGATCACGACAATGTGCTGGATGGGTGAGCCGGGCACCGGAGACACCGTGCTCTGGGGGATGGCGGCCGAAGGAGCCAATAGAAACGAAGCTCCGCATCCGGCCAGTCCGGCCAGAATGCACGTTCCGCCGATTAAAAAAGAGACGAATATCCAGTGGCGTCTGGAATCCGCAGACACCGCAGCCTTGCACCGTTCGCTCCGCCGCGCGCTCCCCATCTCCCCCGAGTCTCCGGCCCGCCATCCAAAGCGTACTGCCGAATCGACGCGAGCTATGTGATTTAAATCACACGGCTCTCATCCCGACGGGCAGTTATGGATGGGGCGGGCTGCAGTCTAACAAAGAGGAGGCGGGGATAGTAATCGGAATCCCCTCATAGATCATCTTGTGTGGGCCCGCAAGTAATCGCGGCGGGTGACCACTGCGCGCACAACAGGGAAAGGATGTTACTTATCGCTGATCTCGCGCGGCCAATTCGCTATCTGCCAATCTCAGGCAGCGACAGCCCGCGGCAAATCTTCCGTGCCAGCAAATCCGCAACCTCGTGTAGCGCGGGATCGCTTCCGTCTGGCCTGTTTTGGGATTGCACCACAGAGAGTGAGCACCACCCTCGCGCTTGAGATAACAGCCGTGCAAGCGCAAATGGCGCAGCAGGGATTCACGCTTCACTGAATCGTGACCGTCTCGCGAAGCGCGTCGGCGGGTGCGCCACGAAGGCCGTCTTCGCGGCGGTCCTCAAGAATGAGTTGGATGGCGGCGCCCAGGCTTTCACGGCACTCCTCGATGGTGTGCCCTTGCCCATTGGCGCCGGGAATCTCCGGCGACCAGGCAACGAACCAATCGCCGTCGCGCTCAATTACCGCCGTGAATTCGTTCCGCATGGCAAGAGTATAGAACAACCGCTGCATTCGCGACTTCAGCCGAGTGTCCCACCCTCGCCGCGACTTTGTTTTTGCGGCTAGGGTGGGCTGGCACAAACCCACCGTGTCCATCCAGTCGACTTGTTTTGTCGAGAGGGTGGGAAAGCACGAGATTAATCCAACCGCACCTACCTGGAGGTCAACTGCCTCAGCACGTACTGCAGGATGCCGCCGTGCTCGAAGTACTCGATCTCCTGCGGCGTGTCGATGCGAACGGTGGCGTTGAACTCTTTCGCTTTGCCCTCGGAGCCGGTTGCTTTCACCTTGAGCGTGCGTCCGCCGGCGAAACGAACTTTGAGCAGCGAAGTCAAACCGGCGAAGTCGTAGACCTCTTCGCCTGTGAGGCCGAGCGACTCGACATTTTGGCCTTCTTCGAATTGCAGCGGCAGAATGCCCATACCCACTAAATTCGACCGGTGGATGCGCTCATAGCTCTCCGCGATGACGGCGCGCACGCCGAGCAGCTTCGGCCCTTTGGCCGCCCAGTCGCGCGAGGAGCCGGAGCCGTACTCTTTTCCCGCCAGAATGATCAGCGGCACGCCGCGCCCGGCGTACTTCACGCTGGCGTCGAAGATCGACATCTGTTCGCCCTCGGGAAGCAGGCGCGTGACGCCGCCCTCAGTGCCGGGCGCGAGCTTGTTGCGCAGGCGCACGTTGGCAAAGGTGCCGCGGACCATGACTTCATGATTGCCGCGCCGCGAACCGTAGGAATTGAAGTCGGCCGGCTTCACGCCGTGCTCGGCGAGATACTTCCCTGCCGGTCCATTGGCCTTGATCGACCCGGCCGGCGAGATGTGGTCGGTGGTGACCGAGTCGCCCAGGACAGCCAGCACGCGCGCGCCGAGGATGTCGCTTACCGGCGCCGGCGTTTGCGTGATGCCGTCGAAGTACGGCGCCTGGCGAATGTAGGTCGAGTCCGGCTCCCATTGGTAAACGTCGCCGGTGGGAAAGCTGAGTCCCTGCCAGCTGGCGTCACCATCGCTTACGGTGGCGTACTCCTTGCGGAAGCTCTCGCTGTTGACGGCCTTTGCGATCGCTTCCGAGACCTCCTGCTGCGTAGGCCAGATGTCCTTGAGATACACAGGCGCGCCTTTTTGGTCTGCGCCGAGCGGATCGGTATCGAAGTTGTGTCCGATTTTGCCGGCGAGCGCATAAGCAACAACGAGCGGCGGACTCATGAGATAGTTGGCGCGAACATCAACGTTCACGCGGCCCTCGAAGTTGCGGTTGCCGCTGAGCACGCTCACCGCGACCAGGCCATGCTCGTCGATGCTCTTCGAAACGTCGGCGGGCAGCGGGCCGGAGTTGCCGATGCACGTGGTGCAGCCGTAGCCCACTACATTGAAGCGCAGCTTTTCGAGATAGGTCAGAAGGCCGGCTTTTTCATAGTAGTCCGTGACCACACGCGAACCGGGCGCGAGCGAAGTCTTCACCCACGGCGGAACGGTGAGGCCCTTTTCGACCGCCTTCTTCGCCAGGATGCCGGCGGCGATCATGACCGAGGGATTCGAGGTATTGGTACAGCTTGTGATGGCTGCGATGACGACTGAGCCGTGATCGAGATATGTGTCCGGATCGACGTTGAACCGCTCTTTCACGGTGGTGGTAACGTGCAGCGGCTTCTTTTCTGCCAGCGCTGTATCGGCCACGGTCTTTCGTTCCCATGCGACGGCGGTGCGCGTACCGAGCGGCTTGGCGGTCGGCGCGAGCAGACTGGGCAGCTGCTGCGCGAAGCTCGATGCCGCGTCCTTCAGCAACACGCGATCCTGCGGGCGCTTGGGACCGGCTACGCTCGGCTCGACCGCTCCAAGATCGAGTTCCAGGGTCTGCGTGTACTCGGCCTCTGGAGAATCGGCCGCGTGGAAGAGCCCCTGCTCCTTGTAATAGGCCTCGACCAGCGCGATCTGCTCTTCGCTACGGCCGGTGAGGCGCAGATAACGCAGTGTCTCCGCGTCTACCGGGAAGATGCCGCAGGTTGCGCCGTACTCGGGCGCCATGTTGGCGATGGTGGCGCGGTCGGCCAGCGGGAGATTGCCGATGCCGGGGCCGTAGAACTCGACAAATTTGCCCACCACGCCGAGCTTGCGCAGCGCCTGCGTGACGGTGAGGACGAGATCGGTGGCCGTGGCGCCTTCGCGCAGCTTGCCGGTGAGCTTGTAGCCCACCACTTGCGGAACGAGCATGGAGACCGGCTGGCCGAGCATGGCCGCTTCGGCTTCAATGCCGCCCACGCCCCAGCCCAGTACACCGAGGCCATTGATCATGGTGGTGTGCGAGTCGGTGCCGACCAGCGTGTCGGGATAAGCGAAGAGTTCCCCGTTGGTCTCCGTGGTGAAGACTACGCGAGCGAGATACTCGAGATTGACCTGGTGGCAGATGCCCATGCCCGGCGGCACGGCGGAAAAGTTGCGAAAGGCCGTCTGGCCCCATTTCAGGAATGCGTAGCGCTCACGGTTGCGCTGGAACTCGAGCAGCGAGTTCGCACTGTAGGCGCCTTCGGTTCCGTACTCATCCACCTGCACCGAGTGATCGATGACCAGCTCGGCTGGCACCAGCGGATTGACGCGCTCCGGATCGCCGCCGAGCGTCTTGATGGCGTCGCGCATGGCGGCCAGGTCGACGACCGCGGGCACGCCGGTAAAGTCCTGCATGAGGACGCGGGCCGGCATGTAGGCAATCTCGCGGCTGGGCTCGGCCTTCGCGTCCCACTTGGCCAGGAACTCGATATCGGCGGCGGTGACGTTCACGCCGTCTTCGCGGCGGAGCAGGTTTTCGAGAAGGATCTTGAGGCTGAACGGCAGCCGGCTCAGGTTAAAGCCGCGCGCGGCCAGCACCGGCAGGCGGAAGAAGGTATAGCGTCGGTTGCCGGAGGTCAGCACGGCTCGGCTCAAAAAGCTATTCATGAGGAACTCCCTTTCTCTCCGCCCACGCGGCGGATCATCTCAGGCTAATCAGGTCAGGCTGATCAGGCTCAAAGGACAGAATCCGCCCGCGATTTCTCGCAGGGCGGCGGGACGCATGTGCGTCCGCGGGAAAAAACATCGCGACGGAAACAGGTTACTCAGCAGGAAGGTCAGCGTCCACGGTCGTGCTTGCCGCGGCGAAACCGCCTGAGCAGGAGCCAACCGGAGATGGAAATGCGGCCGCGCATCGAATCTGCAGAGATTTTATCGCGGCGGCGGGCTGCAAGGGAATGCCCCCGGCGGCCGGGAGCGGTTCAGCGGCTGAGCACGCGTTTCAAGTGCTTGCGCTCCGGCAAAAACGGTAAAAAAGGGCAAACAACTGCTGTCCGGAGGGTGGCATCCCATCCACAGCGCAATTTCCGGCCCCATTTCAGCTGGCCCGCACTGGTTTCTTATCGCGGCGATTGTCAGATTTTGCTGCTCAACCAAATTACCGGCCGAAGATGCACGATTTTGTGCTCTTGCGCGCTCACTTCAAGAACCGAGGTGATTATGGGGCAACGTTGCTGGTTCAGATTGGCGCGCTTTGCCGTCGTGACGGTCCTCGCGGCCGCGGCTGCTTTGTACACAACTGCACAGGAGGATGGAGCACCGCATGACGGACGGCAGTCGCGCGCGGATTGGTCCATGGCGGGGCAGAACCTGGCGAACACGCGGAGCCAGCCTGCCGAGCATCGCATCGACCCGGCGAATGTAAGCCGGCTGTCCGTCAAATGGATCTTTACAACCGCCAACAGCGTAAGCGCTACCCCTGCCGTGGCCGAGGATGCGGTGTATTTCCCTGACTGGGCGGGCAATCTCTACGCGGTGAATCGCAACACGGGCCGGCAGATATGGTCAGCGCCCATCTCTTCCTACGATGGATTCACGGGCGCCGTCGCGCGCGTAACGCCCGCCGTCTACCAGGACGAATTGATCTTTGGCGACAACGAGGAGCTCGCAGGGCCGCACAACGGGACCAATCTGATTGCGGTAGACAGGTCCACCGGAGCTCTCAAGTGGATTACGCAGATCGATTCTCACCCCGCGGCCATTGTCACCGGCTCCGCAGCGGTGTTCGATGGCGTGGTTTACCAGGGCATTTCGTCCTCGGAGGAAGGCTTGGCCGATACGCCCGGGTATCCCTGCTGCACCTTCCGCGGCAGCGTGGTGGCCGTGAACGCTAAGACCGGCCGGATTCTTTGGCAGACCTTCGCTATGCCCGACAATCATGGAGCGCTGGATGCATACAGCGGCGGAGCTATCTGGCAGCCGCCGGTCGTCGATCCGGATCGAGGGCTCCTGTATGTGGGAACGGGAAATAATTATTCCGCGCCTGCTGCCGTGCTGGCGTGCCAGGCGATCCATCTGATGGCGACAAACTGCACGGCGCCCGACGATCACTTCGATTCGGTTCTGGCGCTGGACCTGCGCACCGGCGCCATCCGGTGGACGCGGAGACTGTGGGGATATGATGTCTGGACGGTCGCATGTATCGCCCCGCAAGCGGGCGTGACCTGCCCGTCGCCGGCGGGTCCGGATTATGACCTTGGATCGGGCGCGAACCTCACCAACGGGATTCTCGGGATTGGGCAGAAGAGCGGAATCTACTGGGCCCTCGATGCGAAAGATGGGTCGATGCTGTGGGGAACGCCGGTGGCTCCTGGAGGGCCGTTCGGCGGGATCCTGTGGGGAACGGCGACCGATGGGAAGCGCATCTATGTTGCGAGCGCCGACAGCAACGGCAAGCCCTACAAACTGCCGTCCGGCCAGGCCATCACGTGGGGATCGTGGAGCGCTCTCGATCCATTGACCGGGAAAGTCCTCTGGCAGACTCCCGATCCTACGCAGGGCGCCATCGATACCGGCTCGGTAAGTGTGGCCAACGGGGTTCTCTACGCGGGCTCGCAAAGCGGCGGCATGTATGCGATGGACGCGGCGACAGGGAGGATTCTGTGGAGCTTTGCGAGCGGAGGTTCGGTGATGGATGGTCCGGCGATCGTGGATGGAGTGGTTTATTGGGGATCGGGATACGGACACGACGGCGGCACCTTCAACGATAAGGTCTACGCGTTTGAAGTTCCACGATCGAAGTAGTGAGCGATGGCATGGCTCGATGGTTATGCGCTATTGAGCAGGCGCGGGAAAAGGTTTGATTTTGGATCGATGTCATGAAGAGCACAGCCCAGGGGCTGAAGCCCGCTCCCGTTTTGCTGCGTTTGCGGCCCGACCGAAAGTCGGGCCCTGATACAAAACGAACCTATTCAGGCATTCGTCAGTTGCAGCCTAAACCCTGCGTCGAATGTGTGCGCAGCTGAAGTTCTCGCCTCGTTCCGGATCAGCTTTTTCTGCAGCCCGCCGCAAAGCCGAGCTGTCATTCTCCGCCGAAATCGCGGTAGCGCTCGAGCACGTCGTGCTGGGTGATCACGCCTTCGAGTTCGCGCAGGTTGGCGCGGTTCACTACCGGCACCAGCGGCCACCGGTCCACGTAGCGCAGCGCCGTCTCCAGTGGATGATCGGGATGCAGATACGGGATCTGGCCGCCGCCGGCGAGGATCGATTCGAGTGTCTGGCTGCCTTTGCCTTCCTCAATCAGCGTTTTCACTTCCTCGCGGGTAATGCTGCTCCATCCGGAGGGATGAAGGCGGACGAGCAACACCTTCTCGGCCTTCTCCTGGTCGGCGAGCTTGGATACACGATCGAGCGTATCCCGCGCATCGAGCACGAGCGCCGGAGGCGGGTGCATCGCGTCTTCCACGCGCAGGATGCTTTCCTCGCGCTGTTCCTCCATCGACGGCAGCTCCAGGCCGTCCTGGCGGCTGAGCGCATCGAAGATCGCCACCGGCTGCATAGCCCGCGAGATGACGTAGGCGAATGTGTTCGCCACGATGACCGGCACAATGATGGAGTAATTGCCGCTGACCTCGAGCACCATGAACACCGAGGTCATGGGCGCGCGCAGGAATCCGGCGAACAGAACGCCCATGCCGACCAGCGCATAGGTGCCGGGCGACCAGCTCAGATGCGGCAGCAGCGCGTGCTCCGCGCCGCCCACGGCCGCGCCGAGCATGGCCCCGATGAACAGCGTAGGCGCAAACATGCCGCCCGGCGTTCCGCTGACGAACGAGAGCAGCGTGGCGATGATCTTGAGCAATGCGAGAATGGCCATGAACTGCCAGGTGAAATGCCCGTGCATGGCTTCATCGATGTATTCGTAGCCCGCGCCCATCACCTGCGGCGCACCCAGCACCGCGATGCAGCCGATGAGCAGGCCGCCGATGGCGGGTTGAAGATACTGCGTCCATGGCGGCAGCTTGCGGCACAACGGCCGCAGGGTGGCAATGCCGGAGGCAAAGGCGACGGAGGCGAGACCGCCGACGATGCCAAGAACTGCGTAGGCGATCAGCTCGGAGGGCCGGCTCATCTCGACGGGAGGAATCCGGAACAGCGACTCCGAGCCGAGAAACCAGCGGGTCACCACCACGCTTGAAACGGCGGAGAGCACCACCGAGCCGAGGATGCCGGCCGTCCACCGGCCGATGACTTCCTCGATCACAAACAGCACGGCGGAGATGGGCGCGTTGAAGGCCGCGGCCAAGCCCGCCGCGGCACCGACGGGCGCGATCAGCCGCATGTGGTCGCGCGACAGGCGCAAGCGGCGGCCGAGCGCGGAGGCCAGGCAGGCGCCGATCTGCAGGGACGGGTCCTCGGGGCCGAGAGAGTGCCCGGAGCCGATGGCTAGCGCGGCGGTGATGAATTTGCCGACCGCTGTCTTGAGAGGGATGTAGCCGTTGTAGATGTAGAGCGCGGCCTTGGTCTGGTTGACGCCGCTGCCGCGCGCTCCCGGAAAGACATGAATCGCAAGAATGGCGATGACCAGGCCGGCGACCGCGGGCGCGGCCAATAATCGCCAAGTCGTCGGCACCGCTCCGGAGCCGAGAAGATAGATCCGGCACCAGTCAATCGCGAAGCGGAAACAGACGACGGCAAGGCCGGAGAAGATGCCGATGAAAACGGAGAGGATAAGAAAGAACCGGTCCTCGCGAAAGAAGGCCTGAAATACCGATACTGACGAGGAGCCGGGCGTCTGGCCCACGGCGGACTGGGGAGCAATCTCCTCTGTGGACGGACCGGAGCGGCCCTCCTCGATTGAGATTCTTGGCTGCGAATTAGGAAACGGGTTCAGTTCAGCTCTCCTCGTGAAGGTTGGCAATGAGTAGCAGCGCCTTGTCGGCCTGGCTGCCGGGTCCGCAGGCGGCGGTCGTTCCGCGCTCGATCTGGAACGAGAGATTCATGGCGGCATTCACCAGGTCCGGGTCCTGACGCAGGCCGCGTTCAGTGATTTGCGGCTTCAGCTTTTCCCATTGTTGCGCCAGACTGGACGGGCTCGAATTCGATGGGTTCGTATTCACATTCCCCGCGGCGTTCCCCGCAGGGGGGCTTCCTGGAGACACAGGCGCCGGCTTCGCAGTTCCCAGGGCGGGACATGCCTTCAGGCGATCGCCCGCGGCGTTGAAGGCGTTCACCACGACCCGATTGCGCTCGGCGTCGGAGAGCTGCGGCCGGAAGGGATCCATCTTTAGCACAAGATCCGTGGTCTGGAGCAGAGTGGCGCTGGCGGTATCATTCGGCGCGGAGGCGACTGCCTGGGCGAGGTAGCGCTCGGCCAAGGGAAACTGGCCGGTCTCAAACGCCGCAATGCCGGCTCCGGCGCGGGCAGAATCATTCTTCGGCTCAAGCTTCAGGCTTTCGCGGAAGGCCGGCAACGCGCGGCTGTAATCCTGCACGCGCAGAAACAGGCCGCCGAGTCGAGCTTGCTGGGCCGCATCTTCGCCCGCGTTGGCTTCGAGAGCGATCAACTCAGACTCCGCCTGCGTGCGCGCATTGATCTGGAGCAGGTAATTGATCAGTTCAAGACGGGCCTTGCGGCGCTCCGTCTCCTGGTTGCCGGGCCAGGTGGCGTAGATGGCGTTGTGGTAAAACCGCAGCGCGCGCTCGGTTTGCCCTTTTTGCACCGCAATCCGCGCCAGTTCCAGATTCACGACGCCATTTTCCGGCTGGCGGTCCCAGAGGTTGATCAGGTAGGCGTAGGCCTCGTCGGTTCGCTTCAGCCCCAGCAGCGCCTGCGCGAGGCTGAGCTGGTAGGCGCTGTTATCGCGATCGTAGAGCAGCGCGGTGCGGAAATCCATGACGGCCGGCTGGAAGTGGCCTGCATTCAGGTCGTCTACGCCCCGCCCCGACCAGCGCTCCGCCAACGACTCCTGTTGCGCATGGTAGAGGCGAGAGAGGCCGGTTACGGCAAGAAGGAGCACGAGCGCCAAGCCGGTCAGCAGGGCCAAAGTCACCGGTTCCCGGCTGAAGTAGAGCGATAGGTCGAGCCGTTTTGGCCCTTTCGTCATTCCTTCTCCTGAGGCGGGTCGCTGGGCAGCCCCATTTCGATCATAAACCGCGTCCACGCAGGTGGATTGAACCCGCGAAGGCCATCCCAATGATTGGATGCGACTTGAAGGCGATGGAGCCAGTGTTGCGAGGGAACTGGCGGAGTTAGAGAGCTGCCTGGCGACCCACTCGTAGAGCTGCACCGCGAACGGCGCTCACGCCGTTGCGTTACTGCGGCTGCATGTTATAGAAGAAAAACGCCCGCAGCTCGAGATAAGGACCGTGGAATTCTCTGGGCAGGGGCTGATAGCTCGAGCCGGTGATGGCGCCCCAGGCGGCACGATCGAGCGCGGTGTCGCCGGAACGGCCCTCCAGCACCATGTCGGTAATCTGCCCGTTGGGCAGCACCTTGAACCGGACGGCGACCACGCCGGATTTGAGGATGGGCGGGTTCACCTCGTCGGGGATGAGGGGGTCCCAGGTCCGCTGGGTTACATAATGCCAACGCGCCAGCCACTCGCTGAAGTCCACGCCCTGGGTATCCGAGAGGACCTGAACGCCGCCGGTTCCTGCGCCGGGATGCATCGGCATGACGTTCGGCGTCTGGTTACCGTAGTTCTCGCCGCCACGGTTGCGCATGGCGTCCCGCATCGCCTGCTTGAGCTGGTCGGCGGGGTTTTGCGATTGCATGGCGAAATTGGGCCGCGCTGGCACGGCCGAGGGACGCGGCGCCTCAACCTGGGACTGCGGGGTGGGCGGAAGGGGCTGCGTCGGCTGCGGTTTGGGTTGAACCGGGGCCTGCGGTTCCTGCTGGGCTGGGGGGGGTGGGGGTGCGGGCGGCTCTTCGCGCTTCAGGTCGTCGAGGGTCTTCTTGTCGATCAGCGGCTTCTCGCGGAGCGGCTTGGGAACGTGCTTAGGCTGGGTCTGGCGCAGCGCGTCCGGCGGCAGGTCGAGATAGGCCAGGTCCTTGCGCTGCTTGATCGCGTCGAATGGATCGACAACGGGCGGCACCTTGAAGACGTATTTCGGAATCCAGGTGATGGCGGAAAGCAAGAGGAAGTGGACCAGGAGGGCGATCCAGATGCCTTCGCGCAGCCGCGCCCAGCGCCGCTCGTCCTCGAGCTCGCCGATTAGTTCGAGCAGTTCATGGGTCTCGTAGTCGACCCAGCGGGAACCGCGCACCACGGGGGCTGAGTCTTCGCGCTGCTCCGTTTCGGGAGCCGGGTTCTCCTCGACCGGGGCCGTGGCGCGGCTCGTCTCGAAACTCATCGCGGGGCGGTCCTTCGACTCGTTGGCGGGCTCGTTTGCATCAGCTGGCGCTTCGCGGGTGGGCATGCGTTTCTGAGGAGCTTCTCGGGACGCACACCGCGCCGGCTCCGCCTATGAATCCTTCCTGTCTATTCTCTCATCCCTGTCGATATCGTACGCAATGCCCGGCCCCGTACAATAACGTTGCCGCGTTCGAACGTTGCCGAGTTGGATGCGTTGATGCTTAACAGAATGGACGGATGAACACCCGGAAAGGGACTCTTTTTGAAGCACTTTTTCCTGCGAGTGGTAGCTTTCTGGAAGCTCGTGCTTCTGCCGGCTCTGGCCAAATTGGGATTTTGGGGCGCGGGCGCAGTCGCCCTTCTGGATTCCTCGTCCGTTCCGGTGCCGATGGACGCCTATCTGGCGGTCTCGATCTGGAACCACAAGGGCCAATTCTGGCTGTATTGCTTGCTGGCCGCAGCCGGATCGGCCATCGGCGGGCTGCTGCCGTATGCGCTGGGGCGGGCCGGCGGAGAGCTTTTTCTGCTCAAGCGTATCAACCGGGAACGGTTCGAGGCGATCCGGAACCGCTTCGAACGGCAGGAGTTCCTGGCGGTCATGATTCCTTCCATGTTGCCTCCGCCGGCGCCGTGGAAGGTGTTTATCTTCGCGTCGGGCGTATTCGAGATGCGAGTGGTCGATTTTCTGCTGGCGGTTTTCACCGGAAGGATGATCCGCTGGCTCATTCTTTCGGCCCTGGTGATCAAACTGGGACCAGGCGCGGCCGGCCTGGTGGCGCACCATGCTCTAGCCGCCATAGCGATCGTTGGCGGTCTGGCGGTGATTGGGTTTGGATGGTGGTGGATAAGAAAAGGACGCAAACGCAAGCTGGCTTGAGGAACGGCCTTTGCGCTTATTTCCCGGCCAAAGCTGCCTGCGCTTGGACGAGGTTCATGCGCCGGGCCAGCGCGGGGAGACCGAAGATCGCGGCGAGAATGAGGGTGGTGGATGTGAGGTCATTGCGGTAGAACGGGATGGCCGCCACGAAACAGGCCTGCAGTCCGGCCAGCGTGTGCGGATACATGGTTCCGCCGGCCCACACGGCATAGTCGGAGATGACCCAGAACGAGGTCGGCCCGAGGAGCGCGCTCGCGGCCACACGCCAGAAGCTGGTCTTGCCGCTCAGCAGGATTTGGCCGAGGACCATGGCGGCGACGTACCAGATCCAGGTGGGTAGGTAGGCAGCCCAATAGAAGGAATAGTGATAGGCGTAGACGGTGAGGCAGTAATCGGTGGCGATCAGGACGGCCAGCGGAGCCAGCATCTCGCGCCACGACCGCCGCGCGCCGAAGTAGAGCAGCGCCGCGCCGACAGCGGTAAAGTTGAGCCACGCCACGTGAGACAGAACCAGAAAACGGCTCAGAACGGCAATTAGCAACAGCAGATAAGCGATCATCAACGACCTCGTACCGTGTCAATTTTCCTGGTCCGTTTCCGGAACCTTTTGCACCAGAATCTACAGCAAGGCTGTTTACATTCTGCGGTGCGGGGGCCTCCCGGTCAACCAAGAATTGTTGATCGGATAGAGATTGCTTTCGATTCAGGCAAATTCCTCAGTGCTGTTCCCGCCCGTCCATCGCCTGGCCTGCGTCTTCGTGGCCATTGACGATGTAGACCCAGCCGGAGAGCGGGGCTCTTGCGCTTTCATCGCGCGTGGATTGAGTGGAGAGAAACGAGTAGCGAAAGCGCAGATCGGAGAATTCGACCGTGGTCCAGCTCCGGCCGGGCGGCAACATCGGAGGGCTCATGCCGGGCGCCGGCTCAGGGCCGAGATCGCGCACCATGGCCCATGAGCCCCAGTCGAGATAGACCCGGCCGAGCAAGGTCCGTTTCGCGGCCTCGGCGGCCTGGGTGTCGGCGGGCTTGTAGATCACGTCGCGCTGCGGATCGCTGTCAATGGAGCCGGGCGAGCTGGGATTCCAGGTGTTCACTTCGGCGGTCTGATAGAAATCCCGGGTCTCCAGGATGGCGTGCCAGCGGTACGGATTCACCGGATACGGCTCGAGCGCTATGCGCGTCACCGGCTCCGCAGCGACCTGGGTGTTGCGGATCATCGCCAGGCCCTGCGCGTGCTCACCCCAGCGCCAGCACCAGAGCACGACCATGCCGGTGAGGGCGAAGATGGCCCAGCCCTGCCCACGGAACGGCTTGCGGCGCGCGCCGATCTCGCGGTCGGCCAGCCCCAGCAGCCACGGCATAATGACGGCTAGCAGCAGGAGAGCCCACAGCACCGGCTCGGCGATGAAGACGATGCTGCCCTCATACCAGCGGGGATTGAAGGGGAAGAACGGGCGCAGGCCGTAGTTGTTCGTCCAATCGAGAAGAAGATGGCTGAGGGCCGCAACAATCGCGGTGAGGTAGAGCCAGAGCCAACGCACCGGCTGACGGGTTGCGGGTTGAGGACCTCGCGCTCCTACTCTCTCCGCAGAAGACGGGGAAAGAATGGGGGATGCAGTTCCTGTGCCTGCAGCGCGAAGGCGTTGCTTGCGCGTCTCGCGCGCGATCTGCCAGCGATGCAGCAGCCAGATCGCGCCCACCACGACGCCAGCCACGAATGGTACGGCGATGAGCGTGTGCGTGATGCCGCGATGATGCTTGAGCTCTTCGACCGGGCCGGCGAAGCCCCAAAGGACGTCGAGGTCCGCAGCCTCGGCGGCCAGCACCGCGGCCAGCGTGGCGTAGGCCGTCTTGCGATTGAGGCCGGCGCGCCCGATGCATGCGCCGGTAAGGAAGTGGGTGACAGGCTCCATGAATGAGTGCGGTCCTCTCTAGAGGATGACACAGGGGGCGGCACGGTCCTCCGTTGCGCAGGCCATGCGGTTCCGCGGCCCGCCGCTCCCATAGAATCAGGAATTGAGATCGGCGTAGGGAGGGTGGACGCAGATGGACGATGCAGGCAAGGTCAGGGAAGAGAATCGCGCGAGGCTGGCGCAGGGTTTTGTGGTTTTGACTTTTGTGGTGCTCAGCGCGGTTGCTGCCCCGGCGCAAAGCTCCGGCGTGGCATTTGGGCCAACCAATCCTTTCTATGCGCCAAGCTCGCTGCCGTTTCAGGCACCGCCTTTCGACAAGATCAAGGACAGCGACTACCAGCCGGCCATCGATGCGGGCATGGCGCAGCAGATCCAGGAGGTCGAGGCGATCGCTGACAACTCTGCGCCGCCGAATTTCGACAACACGCTCGTGGCGCTCGAAAAATCGGGCCAGTTGCTCAATCGCGTCATGGAGGTCTTCAACTGCGTGACGGCGGCCAATACAGATGACGATCTCCAAAAGGTGCAGGAGTACGAGGCGCCGCGGCTGGCTGCGAATCAGGATGCGATCTATCTCAACACCAAGCTCTTTGCGCGCGTGAAGGCGATCTATGACGAGCGCGCGTCGCTGCACCTCGATGCTGAATCGCTGCATCTGGCGGAGTTTGACTACCAGCAGTTTGTGAAGGCGGGCGCGAATCTTTCGGAATCGGACAAAGAGAAGCTCAAAAAGATCAATGAGGAAGACTCGACGCTCGAGAACGCCTTTATGACCAAGCTGCTGGCCGCGGCTAAGAATGGCGCCTACGCGACAAACGATTCCGCGGCGCTGGCCGGGTTGAGCGAGGAGCAGATGGCGGCGGCCGCGCAGGCTGCGCAGGCGCGCAAGCAGCAGGGGCGGCTGATCCCGTTGCAAAATACCACGCAGCAGCCCGATCTGGCTTCTCTAACCAACCGGGCCACGCGGCAGACAATCTTCGAGAACTCGTGGAACCGTGCCGAGCGGGGCGATGCGAACGATACCCGCTCGGCGATTGCGAGGCTCGCGCAGCTGCGCGCGCAGAAGGGCGCGCTGCTGGGTTATCCAAATTATGCGGCGTGGAATTTGACTGACCAGATGGCGAAGACGCCGGAGGCGGCGCTGCATTTTGTGGACGCGCTGGCGCCGGCGGCCGCAGCGAAGGCGGCGAGCGAGGCGAAGGAGATTCAGGCGCTCATTGATTCGCAGCATGGCGGCTTCACGCTGCAGCCGTGGGATTGGGAGTTTTATTCCGAGCAGGTGCGGAAGGCGAAGTACGATCTGGACGAGTCGGAGATCAAGCCCTATTTCGAGCTGAACAACGTGCTTGAGAATGGCGTCTTCTACGCGGCGCACCAGCTCTACGGGCTCACATTCAAGGAGCGGCACGATCTGCCGGTGTATGAGCCGGATGTGCGCGTGTTCGAAGTATTCGACGCGGACTCGAAACCGCTGGCGCTGATGTATTTCGACTACTTCAAGCGCGACAACAAGAACGGCGGAGCGTGGATGGATGTGCTGACGACCCAGTCGAAACTGCTGGGTGCGCTGCCGGTGGTCTATAACGTGGCGAACTTCGAGAAACCGGCGCCAGGCCAGCCGGCGCTGCTCAGCTTTGACGACGTTACGACGATGTTCCACGAGTTCGGGCATGCGCTGCACGGGATGTTTGCCGACACCGAGTATCCCAGCCTCTCGGGCACGCAGGTGGCGCGGGATTTTGTCGAGTTTCCGTCGCAGTTCAACGAGCACTGGGCCAGCTATCCAGAGGTGTTTCAGCACTACGCGCGCCATTACAAGACAGGCGAGCCGATGCCGGCCGAGCTACAGGCCAAGATCAAAAAGGCGCGCACCTTCAACCAGGGCTACATGCTGACCGAGATTTTGGCCGCCGCCGAATTGGATTTGCAATGGCATACGCTGCCAGCGAGCGCGCCGCTCGAGAATCCCGACACGTTTGAGAAAGAGGCGCTCGAGAAGACGCACCTTTGGATCAGCTACGTGCCGCCGCGGTACCGCTCCAGCTACTTCCTGCACATCTGGGCCAACGGCTACCAGGCGGGCTACTATGCTTACCTGTGGACCGAGATGCTGGACGACAACGCCTTCCAGTGGTTTGAGAATCACGGCGGGCTGACGCGGGCGAACGGCGACCGCTTCCGCCGCATGGTGCTTTCGCGCGGGAATACCGAGGACCTCGAAAAGATGTACACGGCGTGGCTGGGCGCGGAACCGGGGATCGAGCCGATGCTGAAGTTTCGCGGGTTGAAGGATAGTGGGGACTGAAAACAGGAGGAGTTCCCTCCGTTGAGGTTTGTGCTATCCCACCCTTAGGCGCAAAATCAGAGACGCGCCGAGGATGGGGCACCCGGCGAGAAGTAGATGCTCCTTTCCGGATTGGCGAGGATGATGCCATCCCACCTTAGGCGCAAAAACAACGACGCGCCGAAGGTGGGGCACCCGGTTTCGCACCCCATCTCATACCCGATCTCGCACTCGATCCTGGTGCTGGGACTTACGGTGTGCGTCCTATAATCCTTAGCTATGACGGAGCACCGCGCGGCGCACAAGATTGAGAAACTGCGGGACGAGATCCGCCATCACGAGTATCTCTATTACGTTCTCGACAAGCCCGCGATCAGCGACGCGCAGTATGACGCGCTGACGAACGGGCTCAAGCGCCTGGAGACCGACCATCCCGAGCTGATCACTCCCGACTCGCCGACGCAGCGCGTGGGCGGCAAGCCGGCCGAAGGGTTCAAGAAGGCGCCGCACTCGCGGCCGATGCTCTCACTCGATAATGCCTACTCGGCCGAGGAGCTGACGGAGTGGGACCGGAGGGTGCACGAGCTCGCCGGCAATTTTCCCGTGGAATATACGGCGGAGTTGAAGCTCGACGGCTTGAGCGTGGCGCTGCGCTATGAGCCCGCATCGGATGGCGGAGCGCGCCTGGCGCTTGGATTGACGCGTGGCGACGGGCAGATTGGCGAAGAGGTTACGTCGAATATTCGAACCATTCGCAGCGTGCCGCTTTCGATCTCAGCAGAAAAACTAAAGAAGGCCGGGCTGCCGCAGGGGTTGGAGATACGCGGGGAGTGCGTGATGCCGGAGGCGGCATTTTTGCGTACGAACGAAGAACGCGAGCGCGAGGGATTGCCGGCCTTTGTGAATCCGCGCAACTCCGCTGCGGGAACGGTGCGCACGCTTGATCCAAGTATCGTCGCGACGCGCGGGCTCGTGTTCTTCGGCTATTTTCTGCTTGTCGAAGGCGAGTATTTTGCGGCCGGCCAGACGGCTACGCTCGACGCGCTGACGGCGCTCGGCTTTCGCGTGAACCCGCATCGCGGCCGCGTGGATTCCGTCGCCGACATGATGAAGTTCATCGAAGACACGGAGAAGCGGCGGGCGACACTGGGCTACGAGATCGATGGCGTGGTGCTCAAGGTGGATGCGCACGCGACGCAGCAGCGGCTGGGTTACACGGGGCGCGCGCCGCGCTGGGCGATCGCTTATAAATTTACCGCGGAGTCGGCCATCACCCAGCTTGAGGACATCATGATCACGGTGGGCCGCAGCGGCAAGCTGACGCCGACCGCGATGCTGAAGCCGGTGTTTGTGGGCGGCGTAACGGTGAGCCGCGCCACGCTGCACAATGCGGACTTCATCGAGCGAAAGGGCCTGCTGATCGGGGACTGGGTGAAGGTGGAGCGCGGCGGCGATGTGATTCCCAAGGTCGTCGAAGTGATCGAAGACAAGGAGCATCCGAGGGGAACGCGGCGCTTCGTCTACCCGTCCAACTGCCCGGAGTGCGGAAATCCGGTTGTCCGCGAGGAAGGCGAGGCGGACTGGCGGTGCGTGAATGCGGATTGCCCGGCCAAGCTGCGCGAGTCGCTGCTGCACTTTGGCAGCCGGGGAGTGATGAATATCGAGGGGCTGGGCGACGCGGCGGTGCAGCAGTTGCTCGAACGCGGATTGGTGAAGAGCGTTGCTGATTTGTATTCGCTGACCGAGGAGCAGCTTGTAGGCCTGGAGCGGTTCGCGGAGAAATCGGCGCGGACGCTGCTCAGTGAAATCGAGCGCTCAAAGAAAGCGGGCCTCGCGCGCGTGCTGATGGGCCTCGGCATTCGCTTCGTGGGCGAACGGACAGCCGAATTGCTGGCGCAGGAGTTCGGCTCGATCGACGCGGTGATGGCGGCAAGCGCCGAAGAGCTGGAGCGCGTGGAGGAAGTGGGTCCGCGCATCTCGGAAGCGATTCTGGAATTTTTCTCGCGGCCGGCCAACCGGACGCTCGTCGAAAAGCTGAACGAAGCGGGCGTGGCGATGACGGCGGAGAAGAAGCAGCGCTCCACGCAGCTCGGGGGGTTGACGTTTGTGCTGACCGGGACGCTGCCCGCGCTCACGCGTGACGAGGCCAAGCAGAAGATTGAAGCCGCGGGTGGAAAGGTTGCGGGCTCGGTGAGCAAGAAGACCAGCTACGTGGTCGCCGGCGAGGAGGCGGGGTCGAAGCTGGACAAGGCGCGCGAGCTCAAGGTTCCGGTGCTGGACGAGGCTGGACTGCTCGCACTGCTTCAGAGTCCTCGGGCGCAGGGGTGAGCGGCTCGTTTTGCGTGCGAGCGGCGACTCTTTCGGGTTTTTGGCCAACTCCCATAGCCCACGGCAGCAGGGCCATGCCGGCCACTAATAGATCCATCCACACGGCAGCCTCCTCTGCGAGCGCGATGGTGAATGGTGTTTCCCGGCCACCAGGCGTTTCGCAGCCTCATAGATTTCCTCGCAAGCGGAGCCCGGCGCAGCTAAGAATTGCGACGCCCGATAAGTTCCGGCCTGCGCCCGGCCCCGCGCAGCGTCCGCTCCCGTTCCCGTTCCCACGCCTCAGACCGCACGCTCCGCGACATGGAACGCGGCGGCTCATCGAGAGACACGGCGAGTTCCGACACGTCGAACCTTGCCGGTTCCGGCGACGCGCGACGCACCGGCTGGGGCAAGGCTGGCAGCGCAATGGGCGGCGTAATGAGCCGGACCGAGGACTCGATTTCCTTGTAAGCGGCGCTTGCGGTGAGACTCGTGTCAATGCCCGCGGACGATGCGACAGGCACATCGGTTTCGGCAGGCTGCGGCCGTATGGCGATGGTTCTGGCCATGAAGTCGTCGACGAGCTTGTGCAGGCAGATCTGGCCGCAGAGGTGCTTCGATCCGGGACGCGAGCGGTTGCGCGAGGCCCAGCCGCCAAGGCGCAACTCCCCACTTTGCTCGTAGGCCACAAACCAGTGGTTGGTCTGGCGCTTCTCCGCTCCGCAGATGTCGCACGAGATGGCCTGCCGGATCAATGGTCCCCTCCGCTTGCACAGTCTTCCGCGCGGCCGCCCACCAGGGCAGATGGTCCTGCAGCGCACCAAGGTAATACGCGGGCCGGAGTTCTTTGCGGTCTGCTGCTCTATTTCATCGGATTATGGGGCAAATAGATGAGGCGGCCGGGCAGGAATCTTCGTGTGGTTCAATTCCGGGCAGAGTGGCCGATAAATTGTGCTGAAAAGGGACAGATTCCGGCTTAGAAACTGCTCGTAAATGCAGGAAGAGCGCAGCGGGCGCCACGCTCTTCTCGAATATCTCTTTTGCAGATTGTTTCGGGATCACGATGCCGATGATCGGGGTTGTGCATTTCTTCCTTTTCCGCTGGAAAAAACGGAAAGGACCGGCATGGAGCGCTGGCGCCAGGCTGGTTGCATAAATAGTCGCAGGCAACCGAAGAACATCCCTCAGGGGCTGAAGCCCAATGTTTATCGGGCTTTCACGGCACGGCTAAAGCCGTGCCCTTTCAAAATCCAGATTTATGCAACCAGTTCTATGGTCCGGCTGTCGCGAAGTAGCCCTTTTTGGCGTGCACCTTGTAACGGCGGTCGTAGCAATAGAGATAGATGGTTCGGAATGCGCCGTCATATCTGAAATCCGCGGGCGTGTAGTTCAGGGCGTACTGGCTGCGCAACTCGGTCTCGATGCTCTGGAAGCTGGTGGACATCTCTTCGACGGAAGGCGGAAAGAAGGCTTCGCCGCCGGTCTCCTCAGCCAGTTCTTGCATCACTTTGTCGCCGGGGCCGCGGCTTGGCGTCCAGTTGGTGCTGATCGAGTAGATGATGGTCTCGGCGCGTTCGCATTCCTTGATCGCCTCGCTCAAGTAGACGCGGCTCTGGTTGTCGTCGCCGTCAGAGATGAGGATCATGGCCTTGCGCACCGGCTCGGGACCGCGCTCGGTGAGCAGCTTGTCGCGGCAGGCGGTGTAGACGGCGTCATAGAGCGCGGTGCCGCCGCCGGGCCGCAATTTGTTGACGCCCTGCTCGAGAGCGTCCATGTCGGTGGTCCAGTTCTGGGTCACGGTGGGCGTCACGTCGAAGCCCATGACAAAGGCGCGGTCATCTTTCGATTTGAGCACCTGCAGCAGAAACTCGATGGCCGATTGCTGCTCGAACTGGAACCGCGAGCGGATCGAGGTGCTGGCGTCAATCACGATGCCGACGCGCAGGGGCAGATTGATCTGCTGATGGAACGAGTTCACCCTTGCCGGGGCCTTCTGGTCGTCGAGCAGCGCGAAGTCGTTCTGCGTGAGATTCGGGATGTAGCGGCCATGGCTGTCGGTCACCGTGAAGATGAGGCTGACCTCGTTGGCGCCGATCGTGAATACCTTTGAGTTGGCGTCATTTTCGGGCTGATCGGGTTGCGCGGGTTGTGTTGCGGAGTTCTGTGCGGGCTGCGCCGGTTGCGCCGGAGCGGCCGGCGCGGGTTGCTGTGGGCGCGCCGCGACAGTTGCGAAAACTGCCGCAAACACAAGGCACAAGAGATTTCTGGTCATCACTTCCTCATTTTAACAATTGGGTCGGCACTGCGGCGGATTCAGGCCCGCTTTCCCGATTCCAGCCGGCATAAAAATGTCTCCAACTCCGCCGGCAGCGGCGCTTCCAGCTCGACTGGCTTGCCGGTGAGAGGATGGGCAAACTCAAGCCGCGCGGCGTGCAGAAAATTTCGCCCCAGCTTGAGCCGTTCCGGCTTCGCGTTCCGGCGCGCGGCCTTCGACTGCGCCGCCTTGAGCGCTTCCTGGTCGGTCAACTGTCCCGCGGCGCCGTAGAGAGTGTCGCCCACAACCGGGTGGCCGAGGGAGGCCATGTGCACGCGGATCTGATGGGTGCGGCCGGTCTCAATACGCACGCGCACCAGCGTGAACTTGCCGAATCGTGTGGCCAACTGCCGGATCGCTTCGTAGTGAGAGACGGCCGAGCGCGCATTTTCGTTAGGGTGCGTGGTCATGCGGGTGCGCCGCACGGGATCGCGGCTTACGGCGGCGTTGACGGTACCCTTCTGCTGCTTCAGGGCGCCCTCGACGAGCGCGATGTAGGTTTTCTTGACGCGGCGGCCGGCGAACATGGCGCCCAGCGCGGCATGGGCCCGATCGTTCTTCGCCACCACGATCAGGCCGCTGGTCTCTTTGTCGAGCCGGTGCACGATGCCGGGGCGCAGTTCGCCGCCGGTAGAAGAGAGCGATTGAAAGCGATGCAGCAATGCATTGACCAGCGTTCCCCGGTTGCGCGCGCTTTCCGTCTGGCCGGAGCCGGCGTGCACCATCATGCCGGCGGGCTTGTTTACCACGGCCAGGTCCGCGTCTTCATAGACCACATCGAGCGGAATCGCCTCGGGTATTGCCCGGAGGGGCGCAGGACGCGGCTCGCCGGTGAGGGTGATGCGCTCGCCGCCGCGCAGCTTGAGCGAGGCTTTTTGCGGCACGTTATCGACGAGCACGTCGCCCTGATCGATGAGCAGTTGCACGCGGGAGCGGCTTATCGTCTCGTTTTGCGCCGCGAAAAACTGGACGAGAAACTGGTCGAGGCGCTGGCCGCGGGCTTCGGCAGGCACATCGATCACGCGCGGCTCATCCATGGGAGGCCTCGCTGATGCGGCTGCGCTCGCGCAGCACCAGGCCGCCGCCGAGGACCATGAGCACGGCGGCGATCTGGGGGCCGTCGAGCGCGCCGTGCAAAACCATGCCGCGGCCCTCCGGATCGCGCCAGAGCTCGGTCAGGTAGATGACCACGCCTGCGCCCAGCAGCCAGAGCCCCGCGATGTCACCGGACTGGCGACGCTTCGGCAGCAGCTTGAAGAGCAGGACGGCGAGCAGGAGAAAAGCGAGCGCCGCGTAGGCCTGCACCGGATGCAGCGGAACTCCCAGCGGCGTGCCGCTCCAGAGTGTCGCCCACGGGCTGGTGCAGGTGACGGCCCAAGGCAGATGCGGCCCGGCAGCGACGCCGTATCCCGAGCCGGCCAGCAACGCGCCCAGTTGCTCGAAGGCGAGGCCCAGGGCCAGCGGAGGGGCGAGCGCATCGGCTGTCGAGGCGAGCGGCATCTGATGCGAGCGCGCATACCAGGCCGCGCAGCCTGCGCCGGCGAGGGCGCCCGCGCCTGCCACCAGCGGATGATGAATCATCGCCAGGCCCAGCGTCCAGGCAGGATGCCGGCGCAGCAGGCTCCAATTGGCGGCGACCAGCAGAAGCCGCTCGGCCACCAGCGCCGCGCAGAGAGCGACCACGCAGAGATTCCACATGTGGCCCGCAGGCAGGCCGGCGATGCCTGCCGTGCGCTGCGCCGCGGCAAGCGCCAACAGCATGCCGAGAGCGGCCATCGCGCCATAGGCAGGAACGAGAACCGGTCCGATGTGAAAGAGGACGGGATACACCTAGGAGAAGAATACGCGATCAGCGAGCGCGATCGGCGGGCGCGAGCAACAGGAGTGATTAGGAGGAGGGATCAGGCGATGAGAAGGGGCCGAATAAAAAACGATTCGGAAGAGTAGAACCCGACCCGCTGGGCCGTGGGCAATGCACTGGTGAACCCGTCCTAAGACGGTGGAGCTCCCCGCGGTTCATTAGGCATTCCGGACTGGCGGACACGGCACACAGAACCGATTTTTCGAGTCGAGCCCCTGTTCAATGAATGTTGGTTCAACCAGTGTTGACCACCCACCTGCTTTGCAGGTCGGTTTCTAATGCGGATAGTATGGGTACTCGCGAGGAATTGCAAGTCTTGTGCGAAACGGCGGGATGTGCTAGGTTTTTTCGGCCTCCGACGCCCGCCGGCGCGAAGGAAGACCAGCACGCAGGCGAGCGCCCGATTTCGCGCGCTACGCGAAGCGGCCTTTCTTTCCGATAAGCGATGCTTTAAAACTTGAAAAATACCCCTCCCATCGGCTCTGCCGAGTGCGTGTACACGCCGGTGGCCGGATAGAACGCGGAGAGATTCGGGGCCTTGTAAAGATTGTCGCGGAATTGCAGGCGGACGCCGAAGTGCGAAATCAGGCTCACATCCGTGCCGCCGCCATAGATGAAGGCCGGCCTGACAACCGTGTTCACTTCATACGTGCTGTTGGGCGGCGAGGTAATGAAAAACCCGAGGCCACCGACCGCGAAGGGCCTGAACCTGCCAAATTGCTTTGAGATCAAGTAATCCAGCCCCACTTCGCTCGCCTTGGCGTTGAGCTTCGTGGTGGGGTTGGCGCAGGCAAGGGCGCAGGCCCCCGGCTTGGGAGCGAGGGTCTGGTCGGCGGGATTGTACGAATAAGTGAATTCGAAGCCCATGAAGGGGCTTTCGATATAGCGCGCTTCAAACATGCCGCCGGTTTCATTCTTTGGAGTCTGCTGCGTGCCCAAGCCGCTGGTCGAGTTGTTGAAGGCCTCGTAGAAGTTGACCCCAATATCGATCTGCGATTCGCTCGCAGCCGTCTCTCGCGCTGCACCTGCGGTATTCGGCTGCGCCTGTCCGGCCGTGCCTGCCTGCGCCTGGGCTGCCACGTTCAGCGCGGCGATCCCAATTGAGATCACAACGGCCTGCATCCACTTCATTCGCATCATTCTCTCCGTTTCAAAATTTTGCCCTGCGTTGGTGCGGTTCACTCTCAACCGCGGGAAGGGACTAAGCCGCGGTCCGGTACGATGAACCTTGAAAAACTGACTCCTTCAGAATCATACATTCCGGAATTTCGGCGGCAGCTTGGCGACTCCTCGATGCCACCCCCTAGAGCCTGTTATTAACTTTCCCGCGGGCGGCGTTGCGAGTGAAAATCGGGCCAGGCGAAGCCGAGCCCGAAGGCTGTGGCGGGTCCACCGTCGAGGGCGAGAATGAAGTATGGCCCGATTCCCACCCCAGCGACAAAGA
>DASXDX010000021.1:0-5376 GCA_036490385.1 Occallatibacter sp. | reverse complement strand
TTCGCGGGCGAAGGAGCAAATCTCGCCATGTACGACGGAGCGGAACTTGGGAAGGCCATAGCCGCCCACCCCGGTGACATTGAAGCCGCGCTCGTGGCGTATGAGCAGGACCTCTTTCCTCGCAGCGCGTCCGCCGCCGCGGAGGCTGACCGGAACCTCAAGCTGTTCTTCGACGAGAACTCGCCTCAGAGCGTGGTTGATTTGTTTACCAACTACCAGGCCGCCGAGTAACCGCCGGGCGGTGGGATCATGCATCATCGGTACGCGTCGATCAACGATCTGCCCATTAAGGAAATGGGTCGGTTATTTCACCGGCCGCACGGACGGCGCCCTGACGACCACAAGGGATAGAGCGACCTCGGTCTATAGGAGGTCGTCATTTTTGAGCGGCAGACGCCGCAATCAGCGTCAGTGATTTCCGCTGACACGGGCCGAACGAAAATCGCGGCCAAGGCGTTCCGGACCGAATGCGAAGGCGAGCAGGAGCACCACGATCACGGTGGTCTCAAAAAGGGTCAGGGACAGCGGATAGCCAAGATGATCGCGGAGCAGGTACTCCACCGAAACTGCCGGAGACGAGATCAGCACGCCCAGCTGATAGACAAAGCCGGGGAAAAGACTGCGAATCGCATCGGGCGAGAGCTCATTGAGGTGAGCGGGAATCACTCCAAAGGCGCCCTGAACGCCCGTTTGCATACCGTAGGACCCTAACGCCAGCACCAGCAGGGAAGTGCCGAAGGCCCACGCAGGAATGGATACGAGCGAGATCAACAGTGCCAGCATGATGGCTCGTCTGCGTCCGATCTTTTCCGAAAGATGGCCAAAGACTAGCGCACCCAGAATGGCACCGATGTTGTAGAGCACGGGCAGGGCAAACAGCGCCTTCATCCCGAGCACGGTGCGATTCGCGAAGCCTGGAACGGACTTCAGAAAATCCGGATAGAGATCCTGCGTGCCATGTGAGAGGCATGTCATCACCGCCATGACAAAGAGCAGGTAGGCGAAGATGCCGAGATGCCCGAAAAGAGTGCGGTAGATATGGCGCAACGACGGCGGATGTTGGCGCTTCCAGGCGTCGGATTCCGGAGCCATCAACGTGAGGACAACGATGAGGACGGCAACGGCTGATCCGACGATAAACATAGACCGCCAGCCAAAGACGGGCGCGAGCAACTGCATGGCAACCGCAGCGAGCAGATAGCCGAAGGGATACCCACTCTGCATGAGGCCGGAGAGGATCCCGCGCCATCGGCGAGGCGTGCTCTCCATGGCATAGGACGCACCGACGCCCCAGTAGCCGCCCATGCCGATGCCGTAGAATCCGCGCATGATCAGGAAAAATTTGTAGCTGGGCGAGAAACCGCTGAGGATCGTGATGGTGGAGAAAAAGAGGACGCAGCCGATCAATGGGAGTTTTCGGCCAAACCGGTCGGCGAGCGAGCCGAAGATGAGAGCGCCAGCGGGGCGCATCGCAAGTGTCAGCGCGAGCGAATAGACGATGGCTGCTTTGCCGACATGGAAGTGCGTTGCGAGAGTGTCGAAAAGAAAGATGATGACAAAAAAGTCGAACGCATCCAGAACCCAGCCAAGAATCGCGGAGGCCACGGCGAATGGCCAGCCCGGCGATGCTTGCTCGACCGCCCGGTCATCGGAGAGAGATAGGTCCATGATCTTTCGAACGCTGCGGCTCTATCTGGAGTGAATCCCCGCAAAGAATTGCCAGGCCATGTTGGTGAAGCTGGGTGGACCCTTCGGCCAGTAGCTCTTGTTCCAATGGGCATCCACGCTTCCTGCCCATTCGTGGCCGAAGTGATGGATGAAGACGGCGAGGACCGGCACTCGATCTTTGCAATCGCGCCACGCAAACTGGACGCCCCACACGGTTTTTTCTGCTGTTTGTTTCCGGCAGCCGTCCAGATAACCCCACGTTATCCAGTTGCCGTGGGGTGTCGTAGCAAAGTTTGGACTGTTCACTTCAAATCCGGAGAACTGCTCATCGTCGTCTCCGTGAATGTAGAGGACGGGCACGGGGCGCGCCAGCTTCGCCGGCGGATCCATCAAGGGAGTCGCCACGGCGACGATGCCGCTGACCTCACGGGGATGCCGCGCCGCAAAGAGCTGAACCATTCCCGAGCCGCTGGAAAAGCCGACAAGAAACATTCGCTTGCGGTCCGGATGATCGTGGCGCTCGACATCGCGAAGCACGGCCAGTAGGTATCCGTCATCGTCCACAGGCAGCGCGCCGGGCGCGAGCACGTGGATGCGCGAGCCATTCATCTCCCAGAAGGTGACATTCTCTTTTCTGTCTGCCGGTTCGGCAGTGCGTGTCGCAACAGGCTCCGGAAATACGGCAAGAAACCCGTTGCGTTCGGCCTCTTCTGTCCAGCCGAAATTCTCTGCCTCATATTTGGCTGTGCTACGGATGCCCCCAAGCATGACAACCACCGCGGGATGAGCAGGGACATGGGTGGGATGGAAGACGAGATAGGGGCGGGCGTAGCCGTTGTGGACCAGCGGACGATTTTCGAGTTGTGCTCGCGCCTGCACTGAGAGCAGGATGAGCAGGGCGAGCAGAAGCGCCGGATGCCGGCGGCTGGCTGGGGCGCGGATCACCCTGCCCAAGGATACGTGATACTTTGAAACCATTCAGGCGGCCTGGAGCGTGATCCTAATGAGAGCGAAAAGCTCTTGTCAAGGATGGTAGCGATCACGAAACGTATCTTCCGGATCAGGTCATCCATGATGGGTATCCGTGATGTTTAAGCAAATCGACTTGCAGCTCAGCAGTGTTGGTCCACTGACAAACGTGAGGGTAGTGGACCTGTCGCGTCTGGTTGCAGGAAATACGCTGACGATGGTGCTGGCCGATCTGGGTGCGGATGTTCTCAAAATCGAGCCGCCATCCGGCGATACTTTGCGCGACTGGAAGGTTGAGGGCATCGCAACCACCTGGAAGTCCTATTGCCGCAATAAAAGAAGCTTGTGCCTCGACTTCCGCAGCGAAGCAGCGGTGCAGATTCTGATGGATCTGGCCGCGCGTGCACACATATTTGTGGAGAGCTTTCGACCAGGGACGTTGGAGAAGATGAACCTTGCGCCGGAGAAACTGCTCGCGCGCAATCCGTCGCTGGTGATTGTCAGAATCTCCGGCTGGGGCCAACAGGGTCCCTATCGCGATCGCCCGGGCTTCGGCACACTCATCGAGGGCATCTCCGGTTTCGCATCGATGAATGGCTTTGCGGATCGCGAACCCGTGTTGCCGCCGATCTATCTCGGCGACATGACAGCAGGACTCTACGGCGCGATAGGAGCGCTGGCGGCACTTCGCCAGGTAGAAACAAACGGCGGCAGGGGGCAGGTCATCGATGTGCCGCTGCTGGATCCTCTGTTTTCCATCCTTGGTCCGCAAGCTTCAAACCACCGGCTCACCGGCAAGGTAAAACAACGGACGGGAAGCCGGTCAACGAACAGCGCCCCGCGCAACGTCTACCGTACAAGCGACGGCAAGTGGGTGTGTCTTTCCGCGTCGACACAGGGGATGGCGGAGCGTCTTCTCCGCGTCATTGGCCATGCGGATCTGGTGGAAGATCCCCGTTTTGTTACGAACGCCGCTCGGCTGCAACACGTGGAGGCGCTCGACTCCATCGTCGGGGATTTCATCGCGACCATGACGCAAGAGGAATGCGTCGACTTTTTCTCTCGCGCTTCGGTGACGGTGGGGCCGATCTACGACATCGCTGACATTTGCGAAGACGAGCATTTCCGGGATCGTGACATTGTTGTCGAATTGCCGGACAAGGAGATGGGCACGATCCCCGTTCACAACATCTCGCCACACTTTTCGGAGACACCTGGCGGCTTCTATCGCGCAGCCCCCGAGTTGGGCGAGCACACCGCGGAAGCCCTGCGCGACCTGGGTTATGACGATGCCGCGATTGCAACGCTCGCGGCAAGCGGCGCAGTGAGAATGGGAAACACCCGATGAGCGGGGAGCGTAGCGAAGCCGGCCGGTTGCGGATGCGAAGCAAACTGTTTGTTCCCGGCAATCGCCCCGTGCTTTTTGCGAAAGCACTCTCTTCGCTCTCCGACGCCGTGTGTTTCGACCTGGAAGACGCAGTTCCAGCCGAAGAGAAAGCGGTAGCGCGCGCGCATGTGAAGGAAATCCTGCAGGAGAAGATGGAGAGGGCGCGGACCATTAGCGTGCGTGTGAACGATCTCCGTTCTGCCTACTTTGACGAGGATCTGTCTGCGGTCGTCTGGCCCGGTATCGCGGTTGTGGCCGTGCCCAAGACCGAGCATCCGGACGAAGTGAAGGAACTCGCCGCGGCGTTATCAAAGCTTGAGCGGGAGCGAGGCATCGATCGGCCCATCGCGATTCTTCCGACGATTGAATCTGCGCGCGGTCTCAGGTTTGCGTATGAGATTGCACAGGCTGACCCGCGAGTGGCCGGGCTTCAGCTTGGACTGGTCGACCTTTTCTCTTCCCTGGGCATCTCGGCGCAGGATAGTGCAGCGACACATCACGTCCGGCTCGAACTGCGCCTGGCCGCGGGCGAAGCAGGCCTTCCATGCTTCGATTCCGCGTTCCCCGACTTTGCGGATAGCGACGGCTTTGCCGAGGACGCTGCGACTGCGCGGGGTCTGGGTTTTTCCGGTAAGAGCTGCATTCATCCCAGCCAGATAGCAACTGCCAACCGAATTTTCTCGCCAACCGCAGAAGAGGTTGCCACGGCACGTCGTGTGGTGGATGCGGCGCATGCAGCAGCCGCGCAAGGGCGCGGGGTATTCGCCCTGGATGGGCACATGATCGATATGCCGATGATCCGGCGTTCGGAGGAGATTCTCCAGCTTGCTGCGAGTCTGCGGGAAGATGACGGCGCCGGCGGTGCATAAGAGTGTCGACCGGATGGTAACGGGGCGCATGCACCTTCGACGGCCGAAGATGCCGCTCTTTCACGGGGTTAGGCACAGGGCGCACAAAGCGGTTGACAAGAGCAAATTCGCCTGACTATCCTTTGCAGCGCTATTGAAAGCATTCAAAACGTGAGATATGTAAGCTAGCCATGAACGCCGTTCGGTCTGCGTGGCGGCAACGGAATACTCGTAGTTGACGTTGGATTGTCAGGAGAAATCTTGTACCAGCCCGAGACCTATCTCATCACGCTGTCGTTCATGCTCGCCAGCATGTTGTGCTGGGGATCATGGGCGAATTCGGTCAAATTCGCGCCTGGGTACCGCTTTCAATTGTTTTATTGGGATTATGTGATCGGCCTCGTCATGGGTGTGCTTGCCTGGGGGATCTCGCTTGGCAGCCTTGGTGCAACCGGACGTCATTTTTTGGCGGATTTCCTCCATGCGGATGCGAGCCACATCGGC
>DASXDX010000018.1:0-10213 GCA_036490385.1 Occallatibacter sp. | reverse complement strand
GTAGGCCACCAGCGGGTCCTGCTGCGCATAACCGCGCAGGCCGATGCCTTCCTTCAGGTGGTCCATCGAGAGCAGATGGTCCTTCCACAAGCCGTCGATCACGCTCAGCATCACCATCCGCTCGTGATACCGCATCGTCTCGGCGCCCAGAATCTTTTCTTTGGCTTCGTAGCCCTCGGTCAGCTTCGCGAAGATCGCCTCGCCCAGCTCATGCCGGCTCAGTTCTTCGGTCTTGACGTCGGTGGCCGACAGGTCCAGCCCGAACTGGTCGATGAGCCTTTCTTCCATCCCCTTGATGTTCCACTGCTCGGGCCGCACGTTTTCGGCCGCAAACTGGTCGAGGAAGTTGCTCAGGATTCCCCCGACGTAGTCCTCCAGAATCAGCTCGCGCTGGTCGACGCCCTCCAGCAGTTGCCGGCGCAGGCCGTACACCGCCTCGCGCTGCTTGTTCATCACGTCGTCGTATTCGAGCAGGTGCTTGCGCGATTCGAAGTTCTGCGCCTCAACGGCCTTTTGCGCGCCTTCGATGCGCTTCGAGATCATCTTCGACTCGATCGGCATCCCCTCTTCCATGCCCAGCCGCTCCAGCAGCGTGCTCACCCACTGCTTGGCGAAGATGCGCATCAGGTCGTCTTCGAGCGAGAGATAGAAGCGCGATTCGCCGGGATCGCCCTGGCGTCCTGCGCGGCCGCGGAGCTGGTTGTCGATCCGTCGCGACTCGTGCCGTTCCGTGCCCAGGATGAACAGGCCGCCCGCCGCAATCACCTGCTCGTGATCCTCGAGCGCCGCCTCCGCATGTCCCTTGTAGGTTGCAGCCCACTCCGGCTCGGAGACTTCGAACTCCTGGCCCTGGTAATAAAAGCGCAAGAATCCCGCCGGCGCCATCGGATTGATCGCGCCCTCGGCCCCGCTCACCGCCCGCGCCTTGCCCGCTTTCACCATCTCCTGGCGGGCCATGAACTCCGCATTCCCGCCCAGCAGAATATCGGTGCCGCGGCCGGCCATGTTGGTGGCGATGGTCACCATCCCCAGCCTTCCCGCCTGCGCCACAATCTCCGCTTCGCGCTCGTGGAACTTGGCGTTCAGCACCACGTGGCGCACCCCTTTGCGCTGCAAAATCCCTGAAAGCCGCTCCGACTTCTCAATCGAAGTGGTGCCCACCAGCACCGGCTGCCCTTGGTCATGCAGCGTCCCGATGTCGTCGGCCACTGCTTTGTATTTTTCCTTTTCGGTGCGGTACACCACGTCCGGATTTTCCAGCCGCCGCATCGGCATGTTCGTCGGGATCACCACGATTTCCAGCTTGTAGATCTTCTCGAACTCCGCAGCCTCCGTCTCCGCCGTGCCGGTCATGCCGCTCAGCTTCCGATAAAGCCGGAAGTAATTCTGGAAAGTAATGGTGGCCAGGGTCTGGTCTTCCTTGCGGATGGCCACGCCTTCCTTGGCTTCGATCGACTGGTGCAGGCCGTCGCTCCACCGCCGCCCCGGCATCAGGCGGCCCGTGAACGTGTCGACAATGATCACCTCGCCGTCCTTCACCACATACTCCACATCGCGCTTGTAGAGCGCGTGCGCCTTGATCGCCGTCTCGACGTAGTGCTTGAGCTCCCAGTTCTCCGCGTCCGCAATGTTGCCGATGCCGAGCAGTTTCTCAATCGTCTCCCAGCCCGTATCGGTTACGCCGATCGTCCGCTGTTTCTCGTCGACGATGTAGTCGCCGCTCAGGTACTTCTCGCCCTCGCCCAGCCGGATGCCCAGCTCCGCCTGCCGCTTCGAGTCGCTCCACTCCACCTCTTCGCCCAGTTCGAGCTTGGGAATGATCTGCCTCGCCCGCGCGTATTTGTCCGTCGTCTGATCGGTCGGGCCGGAGATGATGAGCGGTGTCCGCGCTTCGTCAATCAGGATCGAGTCAACCTCATCCACAATGGCGTAATAATGGCCGCGCTGCACGCAATCCTTCATCTCGAACTTCATGTTGTCGCGCAGATAGTCGAAGCCGAACTCATTGTTGGTTCCGTAGGTGATATCGGCCCCGTAAGCGGCCCTGCGCTCGTCGTCGCTCAGGTCGTGGACGATCACGCCCACCGTCAACCCGAGGAACTCGTAGATCTTGCCCATCCACTCGGCGTCGCGCTTGGCCAGGTAGTCGTTCACCGTGACCACGTGGACCCCGTGCCCGGCCAGCGCATTCAGGTAGCAGCTCAGCGTCGCCACCAGCGTTTTACCTTCGCCGGTCCGCATCTCCGCGATCTTGCCCTGGTGCAGAACCATCGCTCCAATCAACTGCACATCGAAGTGCCGCATCTGCACGGCGCGCCAGCCCGCCTCGCGCACCACCGCGAAGGCCTCCGGCAGAATCTCATCCAGCGCCGCGCCCTCGGCGGTCTTCATCTCTTCGGCATCCGTGATGCCTTCGAGCCGTGCGGCAATCCGCGCGCGGAACTCTAGCGTCTTCGCCCGCAACTGCTCATCCGAGAGCTGCCGGATGCCGGGCTCCAGATCGTTGATCTGAGCCACCACCGGCGTCAGCCTCTTGATAATGCGTTCGTTCGAGGTGCCGAAGACTTTGGTTATGTACTTGTCGAGATCGAAAGGCACAACTTTCTCCTCTATAAGTGTAAATGGTGAACGGTTCCGCGGTTGTCTCTAAATCCCCCGCCCGCAAGGTCCCCCGGGCGTGGAAGTTAGAACCCCGCACAACATCGGTGTTGCCGCCTCGGCGGCCATCGCCGTCAAAGCCGCAGCACCAGCCGGTCGAGCGGCTCACCGCGCCGGATCGATCTAAGCTGCCGGTTCAGTTGCTTCGCCAGCGTTTCCTCATCGCCCTCATCGATTTCTCCAGCGTCCTCCACCAGGCGGGCTTCCACGGCGTAAGAGACCGAGGCCCGGTAGAAAGTCTGCACCAGAAGAAAGACCATTCCCAGCGCCATCGAGGCCGGATAGAGCCCCGGAATCGCCCTCGTGAATCGTCTTCTGCGCCGCAACGATCTGCGTTGAAGAAGGTAATGACTGAAAGCGGCGGCCACCGCGAAAAAAGGAACTGCGAGCGTCAGAAAACCGCAAAGATAAAGAAGCTGGATGTTCATCGCGCCCCTTCGGACTTCCCGGGAAAAGCTTCAGGCAAGGAATCGAAAGCATCGCAGCGCAACCGAAGTCGCCTGCGAATCCTCATGATTTTTTTTGAAGATTTAACCGAGCCGGATAGGAGGCGGCCGCTGGAAAGAAAATGGCCTGAAAGGAGATTCCGGCGCGCGGCCCAGGTACACGTAAGCCAGAGGCGACAGCAGGCTGAGCGGAGAGATCACACCGGCAAACAGGACGGGCAGCACCGCCAGCCACGCTGCTCCGGAGTGCGCATGAGGAACCAGCAGCAACAGAAGAGCCGCCCCGATTGCGATTGCCGCAACCAGAAGCCATCCCCGCCGCTGTCGAATTCCACTCATCGTCGTCTTTCGCCTGATATGCAGTATACAACCACTGAAAATTCTCAAGCGACAGCTATGCGCTCCTGCCCCGTCGCTCTACGAGCAAAAAAACGCAGCCCCCGGTGTATGTGCCGGGGGCCGAATCGGTCCGATATTAAGCAGGTTCACGCGCTGTACAGCAGAATCCCCGCCGGCTTCTCTTCCGTTTCATCCGCGCTGACCGGGCGATAGAAGAGCTGGTTCGCGTCGAGATAGACTTCCAGGAACGCCGGGCGGTCCTGAATCTGGCCCGCGATCAGCGCTTCCGATAACGGGTCCTCTACGTAGCGCTGCAACGCGCGGCGCAAAGGACGCGCACCGTAGCTGCGATCCACCAGCGTCTTCTCGAGGATCCACTTCTTGGCATCCTCGGTGACCGAGATCGTGATGGACTTCTGCGCCAGGTTGGCGTTCAACTGCTGTACCAGCAGTTCGACAATCTGGATCAAGTCCCCATCCGAGAGCGACTGGAAGAGAATGATCTCGTCGAGACGATTGAGGAACTCGGGGTTGAAGGTCTTCTTGACTTCCTGCTTGACCAGTTCCTCCACCTTCTCGCTCACCAGGTCCTCGCGCTCGCTTTGGAAGCCCAACCCCTGCTTCTTCTGCAGATGCCGCGCCCCGATGTTCGAGGTCATGATGAGGATGGTGTTCTTGAAGTCCACCGTGTTGCCCAGGCCGTCGGTCAACTGCCCGTCCTCAAACACCTGCAACAGGATATTGAAGACATCCGGATGCGCCTTCTCGATCTCGTCCAGCAGCACCACCGAATAAGGCGAGCGCTTGACCCGTTCCGTCAACTGGCCGCCCTCCTCGTAGCCCACGTATCCCGGAGGCGAACCGATCAGCTTGGAGACCGAGTGCTTTTCCATGAACTCCGACATGTCGAAGCGGATCAGCGCCTTGTCTGAGCCGAACAGGAAGTTGGCCAGCGTGCGCGCCATCTCCGTCTTGCCCACGCCCGTCGGTCCCAGGAACAGGAAGCTGCCAATGGGCCGGTGTGGCGACTTCAACCCCGCGCGCGAACGGCGAATCGCCCGCGCCAGAGCCGAAATGGCCTTCTCCTGCGAAATCACCCGCTTGTGGAGCTCTTCTTCCACCCGCAGCAGCTTCTGCGTCTCTTCTTCCTTGATGCTGGTCACCGGCACGCCCGTCCAGCGGCTTACTACATCTTCAATATCCTCGCGGCCCACAATCCCGGCCGCCGAGTCGTCAAGGTGGTACTTGTCGCGCAGCGCGCGCAGGTTTTCGCGCTCCTTGCGCTCCTCGTCGGAGTAGAACCGCGCCTTCTCGAACTCGTGATTCGCAATCGCCGAATCCATCCGGTGCACGATGAACTTGATCCGCTTCTGCACCTCGGTGATCTCGTCCGGCAGCGAGGTCTGGCGCAACTTCACCCGCGCCCCCGCCTCATCGATCAAATCGATCGCCTTATCCGGCAGGAACCGGTCCGGAATATAGCGGTTTGAATGCGAAACCGCGAATTCCACCGCCGCATCCGTATAGCTGACCGCATGGAACTTCTCATACCGGTCCTTGATGCCCATGATGATCTTGATCGCGTCCGCTTCAGTCGGCGGCGGCACCTTCACAGCCTGGAAGCGCCGCTCCAGCGACCGGTCCTTCTCGATCGATTTGCGGTACTCCCCAGGCGTGGTCGCGCCAATGCACTGAATCTCACCGCGCGAAAGCGCCGGCTTCAGAATATTGGCCGCGTCCAGCGAGCCTTCCGCCGATCCCGCGCCCACCAGCGTGTGCAGCTCATCGATGAAAACAATGGAGTTCTGATTCTCCATCAGCTCTTTCATGATGGTCTTCAACCGCTCTTCAAACTGGCCGCGATACTTCGTGCCCGCCACAATCAACGAGAGATCCAGCCCCAGAACCCGCTTATCGGCAAGAAAACTCGGTACTTCGCCGTCGGCAATGCGCTGTGCCAGCCCCTCCACGATCGCCGTCTTGCCCACGCCGGGCTCACCAATCAGCACCGGATTGTTCTTCGTGCGCCGGCACAGGATCTGCACCACGCGCTCCAGCTCCCCATCGCGCCCCACCAGCGGGTCGAGCTGCCCGTCCATCGCCGCCTGGGTCAAATCGCGGCTGAACTCCGCCAGCAGGCTGCTCTCGCGCTGCCGCTGTTGCGGAGGCGTCTTCTCCTGCGTAACCCGCGCCAGCTCGTCGCGAATCTGCGCCAGCTTCAGCCCGCGCTCCTGCAAAATCTCCGAGGCAAAGCACTTCTCTTCGCGAAGCAGCCCCAGCAGCAAATGTTCAGTCCCAATGTGCTTGTGGCCCAGCCGTTCGGCCTCTTCCGCCGCATAGGCCAGCACCCGCTTGCACTCATTCGAAAGCGGCAGGTCCACACTCGTCGAGACCTTTTCGCGAATCGTTGTATGCGCCTCAATCTGCTTCCGGATCGACTCCACTGAGGCGTGCGAACGCAGGAAGCGGTTGGTTAACGCCTTATCCTCGCGCAGCAGCCCCAGCAACAGGTGCTCGGTCTCGATATAAGGCGATCCAAACTGGCTGGCCTCATACCGCGCAAAGAAGATTACGCGCCGTGCCTTCTCCGTATAGCGTTCGAACATGATGCTCTCCCTTGTCCAGGCTATCGGCTGAAGTGGCCGTCCGGTTCACTGGCGCCCTCGCGACTAAGATCTTCACCCCACGAACGAAGACCTGTTCCTGGGGACCCCGACCTGTCGCTGGGGGCCACGCTACCGGCCTCGGCCCAACTGCGCGTGCCCTTCCTTTTTGCCGCCGCCGGAGACGCCTCGGAAAATATGGTTTCCGCCCCCGAACAGCTCTTTTGGATGGTTGCGGGACTGCTTGCGCCCTGTCGTCCCCGGCGAGCCAGCTGCCGGTAGACTTCCATCCCCCTCGACGGCCTGTATGAGACTGAAAAACTCATTGAAGCCGTCATCTTATAAGACTCAAAAAAGGCCGGAAACGGTGCTTTTCCCGCCACATAAATTCCTTGCCACGCTCCATGGCCCGTTCATCGCCCAGCCTCTTCCACCGGTTTTTCACCGATTGGCATGAGCCGCCCGTTCTCAAGCCGCAACCCTCGCGTGCACCGCGCGGCCAGATCAAGATTATGGGTGACCAAAATCGAGGTCAGCCCGTGGCTCCCGTGCAGCCGCTGGATCAGGTCAAAGATGCGCCCGGCGGTAACGCCATCCAAGTCGCCGGTCGGTTCGTCGGCCAGTAAAAGCCGAGGGTTGTTCACCAAAGCCCGGGCCAGTGCCACCCGCTGCTGTTCGCCGCCTGAAAGCTCGCCCGGCCGGTGCGTCGCTCGATCTTCTAAGTCCACTTCCCTGAGCCAGTTAGCCGCCAAAGCCATCGCCTCAGCCTTCCCCGTTCCGCGGGCCAGCAGGGGCATGGCTACGTTTTCTTGCGCCGTAAACTCCGGCAGCAGGTAATGAAACTGCCACACGTAGCCGATCTGCTTGCTGCGAAAGGCCGCCGCCTGCCGCGTGGAGAGATTGACCACATTGGTTGAGGCGCAGTATACCGTTCCTGCGGACGGAGCATCAAGAGCACCAAGGATGTGTAAAAGTGTGCTCTTTCCTGCGCCCGACTGGCCGACGATCGCCACCATCTCGCCCGTCTCAACCTGGAGATCAAGATTTTCAAACAGGTTGAACGCGCCGCGCGCCGTCCGGTAGCTCTTTGAGAGGTTCTCGACCAGAATCAGCGGAGAGTCTTCGCTTTGCGACGGCACCCGCAACCCCGACTCCCGCGCGGTGCGGGATGCCTGGCTGGCAGCCGCTGGAGTCGTTTGGGTCATCCGAATTGACCTCAATTCTACATGGTCAGACCGCAACCGGCGCAATCCCCCATCCGGGGAACCGGTCCCCGAGGTAATTCAGTGAGATTACGGTAGAGTCCCATCTCTCAACCCAGCACGACCAAGACCCCATCTCTCTCAACTCACCACGAACAAAGGTGGGAAGAGTTTGACCGTTCCCAATCCAGCACGAACAAGGGTGCCCCACTCTCGACGCGTACTTGTCTTTGCGCCTAGGGTGGGAAAGCACAACCCCCAACATCAAATCTTTATTAGCCAAACCGCTCCGTGCCCCATCCTTGCGATTTTTTTCCATCGCTAGGGTGGGAAAGCACAAATCCAGACCCATCCCTCTCAACTCAGCACGAACGAGGGTGCCCCAGGTCTCGTCCTTGAGACCTGGGAAAGCACAACCCTCAATAGTCAATCCTGTCCGGCGCCGCCAGCCAAGCCGCAAAGCTCGCCCACGCCTCATCCCTAAGCATCTGCACAGAGGGCAGCTTCCGCGCCGCAGACTCCCTCCGCATCTCGTCATAGAGAAACGCATCGTCAAACCCGGCCCGCGCCGCATCGGCCGCGCACGCGCCGTAGTAAACGGCATCCAGCCGCGCCCAATAGGACGCCGCCAGGCACATCGGGCACGGCTCGCAGCTCGTATAGAGCTCGCAGCCCGCCAGCATAAAAGTCCCCAGCGCCTTGGCCGCCGCGCGAATCGCATTCACCTCGCCGTGCGCGGTCGGATCGTTCGTCGCCGTCACGGTGTTCACGCCCTCGCCCACAATCTTGCCGTCGCGCGCAATGACCGCAGCAAACGGCCCGCCCGCGCCAGACACAACATTCTGCGTAGCCAGAGCAATCGCGCGCCGCAAAAACTCCGGATTCGGTGCACCAGCCATAGAGAATGCGCCAACCTCTCAAGCCAAGCGTGGGCAGGACGAATTCAGTATGGCACACGCTCTGCGCGGACTCGCCACGCAGCGTTGCGCCGCGCTTTGCAGGATCCAGTGAGGTTTTCGGTTTGCCGATAGCTTATCCAGAACGCCATCAGGGTCTCTGATTCTGGTTGCGTTCCAGAAGCCGACAATCTGGGGAGTAATCCTGGCAAGAACTGCGGCTGGCGTGTCGGGTAGTGCACAAGTAGCAATTGCCGAATAGGCGGTCATACGACCGGAGCGCACCAAGATCAAATCGGGATCTTACAATTTCGGTTCAACGAACAACGTGGAAAGTGCGTTTCCAGCGCGTGTCTGGGAAGAAATGCACCAGAACGTGGCCGAGCCACGCGAGTTTGTGACCGAATCCCGTTTGTCCAAGTTGTCCATCTGCGGCCTTGAACGACCAATAGTTGAAGAGGGGCCGGCCAATTATGTTGGCGCGTGGCACGAAGCCCCAGTAGCGCGAGTCCAGGCTGTTGTGCCGGTTATCGCCCATCATGAAATACATGCCGGGTGGAACCACCAGGTCGCCATCCTGGATATAGCTTGAGAAGTTCACGGCCCATGACTCTGATGCCCCAGGCACCCCAGCTGGAGGTACTGCGGGGAAATCGTCGAGGAACTCGTTGAAGTTGTCCGTCGTCGTCGGCTGCGCAGATCCCACCGGCTGTGCGACTCCATTGACAATCACAATGCCGTTGCGTAGGTGAATATGATCTCCCGGTACGCCAATCAACCTCTTCACCAGGGGAGTGTATTGTGGTGTTCCGTCGGCGTCAGTGGCATCAATACCAGGCTGATTGACGGGCTTGTGGAAGACCACGATATCGCCGCGCCTCGGCTCGCGATACCTGATGAGCGGCATCCACGAAGCAGGCGGCATTAGCGTGATCTGGTCGACGACCAGGTGATCGCCCACAAGCAGCGTGTTCTCCATCGAGCCTGACGGAATGACGTAGTTCTGAGCTAAGAAGGTCAGAATGAACAGGCCCACCACCAGAACTGAGCAGATGCTGGCCAGCGCCTCGAAAGGAGTCTCTTCCCGATTGATTTTGGCGGAAGCTGCGGGCTTCGTTGAAACAGGAGATCTCTTCGTCGCTGAACTCATCCAAAGGCTCCTCAGGAAGGCTGGCGAGCCCCAGGGCATTCGCAGCGGTCACTTCAAAAGCGATCATTTCATGTATGTTCGACTGTCGTCGGTTTGCGTCTTGACCAGAGTCTATCAAATCCCTGTGCCACGTAGGATTCTCCGGATGATGCGGCGAGCGAGCGGTTAGTGGGCCATCCGGAAGTTACTGCCTAGTAAAGAGGCACCGTCAACGAGTGATTTATCGCCAACTCACTCACCGACCACTGATTAGGCGGTATCGACATATAGTTGAAGATGTATCCAGGAGCAGGCGAGAGCGACGAGTGCCCTGGAAGTTGGATTTGAGCTTCTCGTATCTTGTTGCGAAGCGTCGGAATTGTTTGAGTCGGGAGAAGCAGCGTTCGATGCGATTTCTCTGCTTGTAGGCGATGCTGTCGTACTCGCGTTGCAGCTTTCGATTGGACTTCGGCGCTCGAATTCCAAGTGCAGAGAGTGTACGGTGTGATAAGCTTCAGGCTCGAGTAAAGCTGATTCAGTCTTGTTCGTATCTCATACAAGACGCTAGGCAAGTTCATGAGCCAGTACGCTGTTAGCGGCACACTGGCTAGACTCAATTATTATCATCAGGCTTGATAAAACCAGCTGAACTCCTCAACAGGCAATCAATCATTCAGGAGACGACGTTTTCGCTTCAGATGGTCAACAGATTTCTAACAATTTAAAGAAGTACATAATGTCGGCAGAGAACGAGTAGCTTCAACTGGGGGCCTGTGCCATGCTGAGTAGTAGCTGGGTTTCTCAAGTCTTGCGGGACATCCGCTATTCGATGCGCCAGCTCCGCAGCGCTCCTGTCTTTACGCTTGCCGTTACGCTTACACTGGGACTGGGCATTGGAGCCACTACGGCGATATTCTCGCTGATCCACTCCGTGATGCTC
>DASXDX010000006.1:0-2156 GCA_036490385.1 Occallatibacter sp. | reverse complement strand
TCCCGAGTTCTTCGAGAAGCCTTACTTCGTCGTCCCCGAAAACGACGCGCAGACCGAAGCCTTCCTCACCGTCCGCAAGGCCCTGCAGGACACCGGCAAGGTCGCGCTCAGCAAAATCGCCTTCGGTGGCCGCGAGCACCTCGTCGCCCTCATGCCCGCGGGCCCCAAAGGCCGGTCCGATTCAGCCGAGCACGGCGGCATGATGGCCTACATCATGCGCTACTCCGCCGAGCTGCGTGAACCCGCCGAGTACTTCCGCGACATCAAGCACGTCACCCTGCACAAGGAATCGATCGATCTCGCCAAGGAGCTCATTAAGCGCCGCTCCGCAAAGTTCAACCCTGAAAAATTCGTCGACGGCTACGAGGTCGCGCTCAAGGAGCTCGTGCACGCTAAGCTCAAGCACCTTCCCATTCCGCAGGAAGAGGAAGCCAAGCCAACCAAAGGCAAGGTCGTCAACCTCATGGACGCGCTGCGCAAGAGCGTTCGCAGCGGCGACAGCGAAGCCCCTGCGCGCCGCTCCGCCAAATCCGCCCCCGCCGCAAAGAAGCCCGCCGCGAAGCACGGCCTCGCCCTCGTCAAGGGCCACGGCAAATCGCGCGCTGAGGCAAAGTCGACAACCCGCGCCACCAGCAAGCGCAAGAGCGCCTGAGGCATTTTCGCTGGATGCATAACTCAGCGCCGGAACAGCTCGGGCCGTTTTCCAGCGGAGAAAACGGCGTCGAATCCTGTAGCCAAGGCCATAGCATCAGGAAAAATGCTTTAGGCAAACCTCTCCAGCATCGCCGTCAACTCCGCTGGCTGGTCGATCATCACATCATGGCCACTACCCATGATGGTCGCGGTCTGCCACGTGTCGTCTGCACGGCAGCGCTCCAGCGCCCCATCAAACGCCTTCATCGCAAACAGAGGTGCCCGAATATAAAGCTTCTTCGGAATCGACTGGTACGCTCCTGTGAGCTTGAGCTTCTGGGTGAAGCATCCGGTCGGGTGCGCCGTAAGCTTGCTGGTTACCCACGCCACATCTTTGGCGTTCACATGGAATACAGATGCAGGCGGCGGGGGTGTAGCAGGCTCCGGCCATGAGGTCCTGCTGGAAAAGTCCGCGAGCGACTGCCCGTCGCCCGGAAGAAATGCATCCAGGTACACAATCGCATCGATGCGCTCGTGAAGCTGCTCGGCCACCCCCGTAATCACCATCCCCGCGTACGAGTGCCCCACCAGAACAATGTCGTTAAGGTCCCTCCACTTAATCTCGCCCACAACATCGTTCACCTGCGTCGTCAGGTCGATATTCTCCGGCTTCAGATGCGAGCGCTCGCCCACGCCGGACAGCGCAGGCGCCAGCACATAATGTCCCTTCGCCGTAAGACGGTCCGCCACGCGGCGCCAGCACCATCCGCCATGCCAGGCGCCGTGGACAAGCACGAAGGTACGCGCCGTTGTCTTCGCCCCTGCAGAAAGCGGCACGGCTAGCTGGGCCGCCGCGGCGGCGCCCACGGGCAGGAACCGGCGGCGAGAGAGAAACGTCATGCTTGGGTCACCTCGCGATGAACGGCCTGAAGTGGAAACAATCAGCACAGCCTAACACCAAAAATCGCAGGCCGAGAGAACCGTTGCGCTTTACCCCCAGAACAATCGAACAAGAAACAGTCGCTCCGCGCCCGGCTGCATCTGATAATCCAGTTGGAGTGACTTGATGGCATCCACTCGCCCAAGGAAGACCGCCGCCCGCAGAGAGGCCAGGACCTCAACCACCCGTGTTAAATCCGACGCCAGGACGCAACCTGCCCAAGCGGCGGCGAAGAGATCAGCCGCGAAGCCGGCAGCGAAATCGGCTGCGCGCTCCTCCTCTGCCCCGGCTAAAGCTGCCGCGAAGAAGACCCGCACATCCTCCGCCGACTCCGTCGACCAACAGCTCGCGCGCTACCGCTCCATGCGCGACTTCGACATCACCGCCGAACCCAACGGCTCAGGCGGCAAGGCCAATAAAACCGCCGCCCCCCGCACCTCATTGCATCGCACCAGCACCTCGCGCGGCCTTCCCTTCGTCATTCAGAAACACGCCGCCAGTCATCTCCACTACGACTTCCGCCTCGGCTGGAACGGCGTGCTCAAAAGCTGGGCCGTCGCCAAAGGCCCCAGCTTCTACCCCG
>DASXDX010000036.1:0-119498 GCA_036490385.1 Occallatibacter sp. | reverse complement strand
GAAGGCTGTGGCGGGTCCACCGTCGAGGGCGAGAATGAAGTATGGCCCGATTCCCACCCCAGCGACAAAGACCCGTCGCTGGGGACCCCGGATTTTCGCCGCAACCCAAAGGGCTGGGGCCAATTTTCCCGATTTCGTTGTCGCTCGTCGCTGGCAGACACCCGGTATGCGTTACTCCTCGCTCCTAGAACTCGAAAAAATTGGCCCCCAGCGCCGCCCACGCGAAAGTTAATAACAGGCTCTAGGACCGCGCCGCGCTGAACATCGCGGCGATGTGGCCGATGATGGTGGCGAATACGGCCGCTAGAAGAACAGGCATCAGGAGCGCGGAGAACCCCTGGCCGGGATGACGGGCGGCACGAATCGCGCTCCACTGAATCCGCGCAAAGAAGCAGACAACCTCAGCTTTGAGCCAGGCGATCATGGCCAGCGCCAGATTTTCGAGCCGCTGCCGGTTGCGCGGCGTGACGCGGACGGGAAGGTTGAAGGCCGAGGGATGGCGCGCCACCCAGGTCATGAGCAGATAGATCACCGCGGCCACAGCGGGCAGAAGCAGCAGCATGCGCGGCGAGCCCCAGGCGTCCGGCCGGCCCAGGGCATCGAAGCGCGTGGGAATGCGGTTGGGCAGGCGTTCCGGCCCGTAGAGGGCGAGAGCCGTGATGGCAAAGAGCGCCGCGAGCGCGGCCAGGCTGACTATTTCCAAAATTCTGCGCATGAGCCGATTCTTATGAATTGTAGCGAACTGGAACACAGTGGGCCGCAGTTCCGAAGAGGCCTGCACGAATCCCGAAGCGAACCGAAGTTCCAGGGTGCCTGCTGATTTGGCGAGGGCGATTAGGAGTTTTTGAGAATCAGCCGAACCGGGCGCGCTTCACAGTCTGGCGGAAGTCCTCGCCGGCCATCTCGATGCGGACGCACATCTCGGCGAGCCGCGAGCGCATGCGGTCGCCGATGCGGTCGCCCAGCGTCTCCTCGCCTTTGGCAGGTTTTGTGCCGTCTTTGTCGACGCGGAAACCGGCGCCGGCGGGCTGATCGGCCCAATTGGTGGTGATGATGGTGGTCTGCTTGTCGTTGTAGCGGGTATTGAGGATGAGCGCGATGGTGTCGGAGACCCATTCATTGGGCCTCTGCGCTCCCAGATCGTCGAGGACCAGGACCTCGGCGGCGAAGACCGGCTTGAGGAGCTCGAGCTCGGTGGTGTTGACCTGCGGGTTGTAACTGTTCTGGATGTTCTTGAGCAGCTCGCGATAGTCGCAGAAGAGCCCTTTGACGCCGCGCTCCTGGACGAGCCGCTGCAGCACGCCGACGGCCAGGTGGGTCTTGCCGAGCCCGGCTGTTCCCACAAAGAGCAGGCCGTTCCCGGCGGTATCGACTGGATAGGCCTCGGTGAACTTGCGGGCCTTCATGAGGGCCATGGCGAGAGACGGATTCGCCCCCTTGAATGCGGTTTCGTAGGTATCCAGCGAGCAGTGCCGGTACCGTTCAGGAATGCGCGCCGCATCGAGGCGCCGCTGATAGCGTTCCATCTCCTGACACTCGCAGGGGCGCGAAACCCAGTTTCCGGCCGCGTTTACTACCCGGACCAGTCCAATACCCTCGCAGATTGGGCAAATGCTCATCTCGAATTCAAGCCTAGCGTATCGGGCCTTTGCTCGACCCGGTGCGGAAACGGCGGCGCCATGTGGAAAAGACGGAGGAGATATCCGCTCACGGATTCAGGGTGACCGGCCCGCAGGGGATTACCTACAATCGGTTGCGGCGCCGGTAATGATTCTGCTCGAAGGGCCGATTTCCGCGAAGGGAAGATGATGGTGAATCGAATCAGTCAACTCAGTCAAGGCGCAATTTTAGGGGCGGCGGTGATCGTGGCGGCGGTGATCATGCCGGTCCGGCTCTTAGCCCAGGAAGAGGGCAAAAGTATGCCGGAGACCCAAGCCCCGGCGGCGCCGCAGCCTGCGCCACAACCCGCGAACCCGGCAAAGCCGGCGCCGCCGCGCACGGGCGGGTACTGGACGAAGCATGACCAGCAACTGCTGGTGGATTTCGGCGATCTGGCGCATTTCAAGGATGCGGATGCTGCGCTCGGCCCTCCGGCGGCAGGCGAAGACCGGGTGGTCTTCCTGGGCGATTCGATCACCCAGGCATGGAGGCTGGACGATTCATTTCCGGGCAAGCTGTACGTCAATCGCGGCATCAGCGGGGAGACCTCACCACAGATCCTGGTGCGGTTCCGGCAGGATGTGGTCGATCTGCAGGCGAAGGTCGTGGTCATCCTGGCCGGGACGAACGATGTCGCCGGGAATACGGGGCCCATGACGCCGGAGCAGACCGAAGATAATCTGGCCTCGATGGCGGACCTGGCGACGGCCAACGGGATTCGGGTGGTGCTGTGCTCGGTGCTGCCGTCGGTCGATTTCTGGTGGAATCCTGGACAGGAGCCGGCCCCGAAGATTCGAGCGCTGAACGATTGGATCAGGGCGTATGCCGCGCGGAAGGGTTACGTCTATGTGGACTATTACTCGGCCATGAAGGACGCCCGCGGCGGCTTGCCGCCCAACCTGAGCCGGGACGGCGTGCACCCGCTTCCCGCCGGGTATGCCGTAATGACGCCGCTTGCGGAAGCGGGGATCGAGGCGGCGTTGAGACGGGATAGGAAGCATTAGAGACTGGACGAAGAGGCTACTTCTGCCGATGAGGGGTTGGGGCAATTTGAAGAGAACCACAGCTCAGGCACCAGTTGCAGCAGCCGGAGGATCGTGATGAAAGCAAAGTTTTCCGGGTGGTCGGGGATCGGGATCGTTGTTCTGACGCTGTTTTTGATTGAGTGCGTCTACAGGCTCCTGTTCTGGTTTTGGATGGCCACGAACCCGCAGGCAGGGTCACATCCGCCGATGGCGCGCGTGCGTCTGTGGCTGGGGATCACAGTGGTTGGCGGCTTGTTCTGGATCTACCTGATCGGGCGGGAGTTCTGGAAGAGCGACTCCTCGAAAAAGGGAGGGACTGCGAAGAAGACTGCCGCCGCGCGTTGAGGGCCGGCCGGGGGATCTGGTTCCATTGCGAAACAGGCCGAATGTCCCTACAATGAGGAGAGAGAACGAGAGGAAAGGTCTGGCTTTAGCAATGCCGAAGGAAAAGATTCATCCCAATTATGCTGCGGTGCGCGTGCTGTGCGCCTGCGGAAACAACTTTGAGACGCGCTCGACCCACAAAGGCGACATCCACGTGGAAATCTGCTCGGTTTGCCACCCGTTCTTTACCGGCAAGCAGCGGCTGGTGGATACGGCGGGACGCGTGGAGCGGTTCCGGCGCAAGTACGCCAAGGCCGGCGAAACGGCGACGAAGTAAGCGCCGCGGAATGCAGGGTTGCAGGATTGGGCCTCCGCCGTGGCGGGGGCTCACGTTCGTTTGGGGCGTTTTTTTCGCGGATAGGTCTGGGTTCGCGCTTCCCTACCCTTGCAGCGCAGCACTGAACGCCGTCGTTGCGCAGACGGCCTCCGAGAACAGGTGATTCAGATGGCTGGACGGGGCTTTACCGTGAAGAAGAACTGGGACAATCCGGTAGAGCACGCGATGCCCGCGGAGGCGCGGGTACCGGCGGAGGTGCGCATCGGGACGGTGCTGGTGACGCCGGCGACGGTGCTGGCGCCGATGGCTGGGGTCACTGATACGGTCTTCCGGCGGTTCATTCGACATGCGAGCTTGTTTACGGCTGCACTCGTTGCGGAGACCCACCCTAGCCACAAAAGCAAAGACGTGGCGAGGGTGGGGCACCCAGATTGCGATGCACAGGCATCTGTGCTGTCCCAGGTCTCAGAATCGAGACCTGGGGCACCCAACCCTGTGGGCGAATCACAGATCGGTGTGGCAATTACGAATGCGCAGTCGGGGTGCGGGCTGCTGATGACGGAGTTTACTTCAGCCGACGGGTTGGCGCGGATGCGGGAGTCAAAGCGGGCGCGGTATCTGACCTTCTATGACGACGAGCACCCGATCGGCGCGCAGCTCTTTGGATCGAACCCGGAGACGCTGGCGGAAGCGGCGCGGATTGTGGAACAGACGGGCTTTGACACGGTGGACCTGAACCTGGGCTGCCCGGCGAAGCGCGTCGTGGGCTGCAATGGCGGGTCGGGGCTGTTGCGCGATCTGCCGAAGATCGGCGAGATCTTTCGCGCGGTGCGCAAGGCCGTCTCGATTCCCTTCACTGTGAAGTTCCGGATGGGCTGGAGCGATCAGCAGATTGTGTGCGTGGAACTGGCGCGGATCGCGGAGAGCGAAGGACTGTGCGCCGTGGCCCTGCACGCCCGCACGCGCGAGCAGGGTTATAGCGGGCAGGCGCAGTGGCAGTGGATCGCGGCCGTGAAGCAGGCGGTGCGGATTCCGGTGATCGGCAATGGCGACATCCGCACGCCCGAGGACGCGGCGGCCATGGTGGCTGAGACGGGCTGTGATGCGGTGATGATCGGCCGCGCCGCGCCGGCGAATCCGTGGATCTTCCGCCAGATCGCGCAGTACACGGCTACGGGACGCTATGATGTGCCGGGCGTCGAGGACCGGTACCGGATGATCCGGGCCTATTTCGAGATGCTGCTGGCTGAAACGGGCGACGGACGCGTGGGCGACGCGACAGGCAAGATGAAGCAGTTTGCCACCTGGTTCACGCACGGCGTGCCGGGGGGCGCCAGGCTGCGGGCGGCCATCTACCAGGCGCGCACCGGAGACGCGGTGCTGACGGAGGTGGAGCGCTTCTTTACGTTGGCGGGCAATATATCGGAGCAGGGCGCCGGCATGCATGCGCCTTCTGATGAAGGGATGGGCGAGTTTCCCGAGGCAGCCCTGATCTGCGACTGAAATCGGGTGCGGACGCGATCTCGCGCTTAGCGCAACAAGCCATCGATGCCGAACCAGTTCTGGATCAGAGCGGAGTAGGCAAGCGCGCATGAACCGGCAAAAGCCAGGAACAGGATCATGGTCATCTTGACGAAAGAAGATCCGGGATGTTCAGCGGTTTGGAATTTGGGCACGTAAATAAACTCCGGGACTAACGTGGATTCGGATAGAGTTTCTGGTTGCGGCACGGGCTCTGGGGTGAGCGCCGAGACGGCATCGATCGCTGCGGGTGGCGCGGCCTTCGTAACGGGAATCGGGCCCGCGATTGGGTTGACGACTGGATCAGCGATTGAGCTCGTGACTGGGCTGAGGACGGGGTTGAGGACAGGGTCGAGATCGGCCTTTGCGGCAGGAGCGAGCGCGGGCTTGGGTTCCGCTTGCGATGCGAAGGGCGCAGCAGGCTTTGACTCCTCCGCGGGCGCGGAGGGAACAAGAGGCTCGCTGGTTCCGGCAAGCCGCGCCATCTGCAGTCCGACATTGTCGTGACCGCCTGCGCCGAGAGCCAGGCCGAGCAGCGCGCGGGATGCCTCGTCCGCGCTGAGCTTGGGATCGGCCAGCACGCTCTCTATTTCCTTTTCGGGAACGAAGCCCCACAAGCCATCGGAACAGAGAAGCAGCGTGTCGCCCGGCGCGAGCGCCACTTCATTGAGCTCGATCTCCACATTGGGATCGTGGCCGAGGGCGCGGGTGAGCGCGGAGGCGTCGGGATGGTGGCGCGTCTCTTCGGGAGTGATAAGGTTGCGGTCGAGCAGCAACTGCATCGCGGAGTGGTCGCGGGTGATGCGGCGCAGACGGCCGTGGTGAACTAGATAGGCACGGCTGTCGCCGATGTGTCCGATCCAGGCCTGCACGCCGGCGGGAGAGCACTCGGGATCCTGCCGCAGCAACGCGAGAACGACGGTGGTGCCCATGCGGCTGTACGCGGTGCCTGCCTGAGCGGCCGCGGAGGCAATCTCGGCACCGGCGCGGCAGGCTGCCTCCTGGATGGCAATAGCGGGCGGGAAAAAGGCGGGCATGCCGGCGAGGCACGAAGAGAAAACCTCGACGGCCATGCGGGAAGCAATGGCTCCGCCTGCGTATCCGCCGATGCCGTCGGCAACCATTAAAAGATCGCCGAGCGGGACAGCGGCCTGGAGCACAAAATCCTGGTTTTCGTCACGCACTTTGCCGCGATCGCACTGGCTGGCGAAGCTGATGCCGACCGCCTCGGGAATCGATACAACACTCATTTTCGATCCTTGCAATATCTATTGCTTCCTAGTCACGGCTATCTAGCAGTTACGGCAAAATTAGGATTGGTTCGACCAGCCTGCTCGTGCGCGGCCCATCTTCGGAAGGATTTCTCTTTAGTGCAGCCTGAAATACAAATCAAAATAACCCGCGGATTTTCAAACTGTAGCACGTGGATTGGCATAAGCGGAGCGGAAAGAATGGTAACTTTCCATTGTGTTGAACGGAGTATTACTGCACGCAGGGTTGGAGGTAACTTGTGTAATTTAAGTTTGAAGAGATTTGGTTTCCGTCTGATTTCCTGGAGCGCGCGATGGGGATCGTTCTGCTTTGTTGCCGCGCAATTTAAGGCAGGACCTTCTGATCGACGGCTCTTGAAAAGCGGCTAGATGCGGCCCGCGGCGCGGAGCTCGTTGATCTCGCTGTCGTCAAAGACGCGGGAGCGGATGAGGAAGCGCAGGCCTTCGGCATTGTCGAGCGAGAACTGGCCGCCGCGGCCGGGGACGACATCGAGAGTCAGTTGCGTGTGCTTCCAATATTCGAACTGGCTGCGGCTCATGTAGAAGGGCTCGCCGTCGACTTCGCCGAGCTGGACGTCGACGTCGCCGATGAGGAACTCGCCGCGGGGATAGCACATGGGCGAGCTGCCGTCACAGCAGCCACCGGACTGGTGAAACATGAGCAGGCCGTGCTTTTCGCGCAGGACACGGATGAGGTGAATGGCGAGATCGGTGGCGAGGACCTGTTGGGGGATTTCGGACATGGGACCTCGTGGATTGGCTTCTGTGCTCTCCCACCCTTTCGCCAGAAGAAAGGCGAAAGGATGGGGCACGGGGTTCTGTGATCAATGCGCGAATCCGGGGTCGTGCTATCCCACCCTTGCGACAAAAACAAGTGCGTCGCAAGGATGGGCACCCGATCGTCGTGGTGGAGCATGAGTCGAAAACTGGTTCGTGCTATCCCAGGTCTCAAAGGCGAGACCTGGGGCACCCGGCAACCATCTTTGTGTTGGAGCAAGCGGCGCTGTTTAGAAGAAGCCGAGCTTCTTGGGGCTGTAGCTCACCAGCAGGTTCTTGGTCTGCTGATAGTGGTCGAGCATCATGCTGTGGGTTTCGCGGCCGATGCCGGATTGCTTGTATCCGCCGAAGGCTGCGTGCGCCGGATAGGCGTGGTAGCAGTTGACCCAGACGCGGCCGGCCTGAATGCCGCGGCCGAGATGATAGCAACGGTTGGCATCGCGGCTCCACAGGCCTGCGCCGAGGCCGTAGAGGGTGTCATTGGCGATGGCGAGCGCGTCGTCTTCATTCTTGAAGGTGGTGACGGAAACGACGGGGCCGAAGATCTCTTCCTGGAAGATTCTCATGCGGTTGTTGCCGCGGAAGACGGTTGGCTCAACGTAGAAGCCCTCTTCGAGCTCACCGCCCAGATGGGCGCGCTTTCCGCCGGCCAGGACTTCGGCGCCTTCCTTTTTGCCGATGTCGATGTAGCTCAGGATCTTTTCCAATTGCTCGTTCGACACCTGCGCACCGATCATGGTGGAGGGTTCAAGAGGGTTCGCCTGCTTGATGGCCGCAACGCGCTTGAGAGCGCGCTCCATGAATTTGTCGTAGATGCTTTCCTGAATGAGGGCGCGGCTGGGGCAGGTGCAGACTTCGCCCTGGTTGAGCGCGAACATCACGAAGCCTTCGATGGCTTTGTCGAAGAAATCGTCGTCTTCGCGGCAGACATCCTCGAAGAAGATGTTGGGCGATTTGCCGCCCAACTCGAGGGTGACGGGAATCAGGTTCTGGCTGGCGTACTGCATGATGAGGCGGCCGGTGGTGGTTTCACCGGTGAAGGCGATCTTGGCCACGCGGGAGCTCGACGCCAGCGGCTTGCCGGCTTCGAGGCCGAAACCGTTCACAATATTGAGCACTCCGGGCGGGAGCAGATCGGCGACCAGTTCAGCCCAGACGAGAATGCTGGCCGGGGTTTGCTCGGCGGGTTTGAGAATCACGCAATTCCCTGCTGCCACGGCAGGAGCGAGTTTCCAGGTGGCCATCAAAATGGGGAAGTTCCAGGGAATGATCTGGCCGACGACGCCGAGCGGCTCGTGGAAGTGGTAGGCGATGGTCTCGTGGTCGATCTCCGAGATGGTGCCTTCCTGGGCGCGGATGCAGCCGGCAAAGTAGCGCCAGTGATCGATGGCCAGGGGCAGATCGGCGGCGGTGGTTTCACGGATGGGCTTGCCATTGTCCCAGGTCTCAGCCAGGGCCAGAATGTCGAGGTTTTCTTCCATGCGCTGCGCAATCTGGTTCATGAGGTTGGCGCGGTGCGTGGGACTGGTGCGGCCCCAGGACTCGCGCGCGGCGTGGGCGGCGTCGAGGGCGCGCTCGATGTCCTGCGCGTTGGAGCGCGGGATCTCGCAGAAGGTCTTGCCGGTGACAGGCGTGATGTTTTCAAAGTACTGGCCGGAAGCGGGCTCAACCCACTTGCCGCCGATGTAATTGCCGTAGCGAGGACGAAAGCTTACCCGATCGCTGAGCTTTCCAGGATGCGTTGCCGATATTGTCGCCATAATTCCTCCTTCGGTGTTCCGCTCGAGCTGCGGCCCCGAGAACTTGTATTCCGATCCAGCCAGGCATTGCCGTCAGGCGTTGGCTGTTTCAGCGCAGAAGCGCCCTTCGCGGGACGTGCTGCGAACAAGGGAGCAAACCGCGGAGGGGCTGCAGCGCGAGAATCATACACCCGGCAGCGCACAGTTGGCAGCCCTCCTGTGAATCGCCGCGGGGAGGGATTGCGGCCAAGTTTTTGGGGCGCGGCGTCTTTCCGGTTCCGTCCCGCGTCTGACATAATGAGAGGCGGCTCTTGCACGCCACCGTGGGTGACTGTTTACTCCACGAAGTAGCCGATCTCAATCTGCAATCCGCTCTGCAACTCACATGAAACCACAGATCAGCCAATGCGATAGCCCTCAAACGCAATGTTTGTTGTTGCTTAGAACTTTCCCTTGCACCGGTCGTTGTATCTGGCTTTCGAGAGGTTCCCTTATGCGTTCCGCCGTTCTGGTCTTTCTGCTCACCGTTCCGGTCTTTGCCCAACCAGCGCCGCCTGCAACATTAGCGATTGACGGCGCATTCCTCGCCCAGATGAAGGCTCATCCGACTGCCGCGGTTCTGGACGCGGCGCGCGCGGAGGCCGACAAGGCCATGACGGAGGGTCCGTGGTCCGTGATGGAGAAGAAGGACACGCCGCCGAGCGGGGACAGGCACGACTATATGAGCCTGGCGCCTTATTGGTGGCCGAATCCGGCGACCAAGGACGGGCTGCCCTACATTCGCCACGACGGCGAGGTGAATCCGGAACGCTATAAAGTGCCGGACGATAGCAACTTCAACAAGGTGCAGAACGCGGTGCATGCGCTGGCGCTGGGCTATTACCTCACCGGAAAAGAGGAGTATGCTGCGCGCGCCGTGCTGTTGCTGCGCACCTGGTTTCTCGATTCCGCAACGCGCATGAATGCCAACCTGAACTTTGCGCAGGCGGTGCTGGGCGTGAATACCGGCCGTGGCACCGGGCTGATCGACGATCGCGGCATTCCCCGCATTCTGGACGGAATCACACTGCTCTCCAGTTCACCGAGCTTGACTGAAGAGGATAAGGCGGGACTGCGGAAATGGTTCTCGCAGTATCTCGATTGGCTTGAGAACAGCAAGAACGGCCGCGACGAGGCCGACGCAAAGAATAACCACGGAAGCTGGTACGACCAGCAGATCAGCGGGATTGCATTGTTTTTGGGCGACAAGGATCTCGCACGCAAGATCGCCGAGACGGCGGAGAGCAAACGCATCGCCTTCCAGATTCAACCGGACGGGAGCGAGCCGTTGGAGCTGGCGAGGACCAAGTCGTTTTCGTATTCGGTCTTCAATCTGGATGCGCTGGAGCGGCTGGCCGAGGAAGACCGCCTGACGGGCATGAATCTCTGGGAGTATCGGACGCCGAATGGGGCGTCGATTCGCGCGGCGCTGGAGTATCTGCTGCCCTATGCGGAGGGCGAAAAGAAGTGGGCACACCAAGCCCTCAACGGGGTGGACCCGAACAGCCTGACGGAACCGCTGCTGCTGGCGGCGCTGAATTATCGCGATCCGGATTATTTGAAAGACGCGGAGAAACTCGAGAAGAATCCGGACGCCGAGACGCTCCTGCTGCAGGCGCAGGCGGAAGAGAGGCTCCATTCGCAATGAAGCGCATTCGGATTGGGCACGCAAGCGAATGCTGAGGCGCAGCGGGTTGGTCCGCGTCCGGTTCAATAGGACTGCTGTGGCTCAGGAGAATAGGCGTTGCCGAATTTGTTTTTGTGGGCCCGCTCGGCCGATATGGGGGCTCTGATCTCTCCCAGGTCGACGGTGTGCGCGGAGAGATGCACACGGCGATCGAGGCCGGCGAGAACGGGTTGCGGCACGCCTTCGATCCAGAAGCGCAGCTTGTACTCGCCGGGTGGAATTGCGCGCAGGTCGAAGGAGCCGGCGGCATCGGCAATCGCGTAGAGGGGCGTCGAGAGCGTAAGAATCACGGCGCTCATCTCGGGATGGATATTGCAGAAGATGTAGGAGACACCTTCTCGCGAGAAGGTGACGGATTTGCTGGAGCCAGCTTCGTAGAGGCCCAGGTCGAACCGTTTGCCGTCGAAGAGCGAGAAGACGTTGTGGAAGAACGGATCAGCATTTGGAAACTGAACCACGCTGCCCACAGGAATGACCTGGAGATGAGGGATGAAGGTGCGATTTTTCTGAAGCAGCGTGTACCGTCCCTGAGGAGTGAAGCCGGGCGCCGTGGTTCCTTGCAAAGGGTCCAGCCAGATGACGGCCGGCACGGGGCGCGTTTTACCCGGCTGCGAGGAGACGATGCGCAGGCGCAATTCCCCGGCCGCGCCTGCCGAAGGGCCCTCCTGCGCGGAACTAAGCCCGGATGCAAGCACGAGGGCGAAGAGCAACCAGCTGCTTATGCGTTCTCGCCTCATCAAAATTTGTATCCCGCTCCCAGGCCAATGATATTGCTCGCCGCCGGAAGACCGACGACCGGCGCACTCTCGAGATGCCTGTACTCCAATGAGAACAGCAGATATGCGCTCGGGCTGAAGATTACATTGCCCGTGTAGGTGCGGTTTCTGGCAAGATTCAGATAAGCGTTGCCGGGCACGGCATAGCGCCGCAACTCGCCCGCGAAGACATTATCCATACCATACGCGGCGTTGAGCTCGACGCGCTGGTTGAATTTTTCCTTGAGCTCGCTCCATCCGCCGACATCGTCGAGGGACTTGAAGTAATAGACGCCGCCGTCGGGGTCGAGCCGATACGCGAAATCCTTGTAGGCTCCGCCTCCGAGGCCGCCCAAGGCCAGCCCGCGATAGAAGCTGCCCGTCAGTTGCAGACGAGCGGGCAGAAGCAGACGGCCGTCGAGCGTTGCGGCCCAGGCGTCGTAGTTGTAACCCAGCGAACTGTGGTGAGGCGCGAAGTAGCCGCCAACTCCGAGATGGCCGCTCTCCTCATTCGATCCGGAGTCCAGGAAAGAGATGTGGGTTTCAACGCCTGGCCAGCGGCTTTGCTCTCCGGTGCCGGCGGCCGCAGGAGTTAAAGCGGTGGGGAGAGATGGGGGCGTGAGAGGAGCATCCCCCACGTCAACCAATGCCGCTTCAACGCGGAGATCGTGCGAATCGCCGAGATGCAGGTCCTGCTTCGCGCCGAATTGAGGGTTCCAGGCCCAGAGGTTTCCCGACCAGGCGAGCGCCGGTTCCGCGACGGCGGTCAGCGAGGTTGGCGTGTCGGGGCTGAAGAGTGGTCGATCCAGCGAGAAGAATGCTTCCGTGCTGCTCCATTGCAAGGCCGCATGAGCGGTGCGGAGACGCAGCAAGGTTGGATTCGCGTTGTAGACTGTGCTGCTACTGCCGGATTGAGGACTCCCGTCAAAGTCCACGCGCAGATCGGCGAAACTGCGAGCGCCGAAGAGGTGCGGGCCATGCGCATCGAAGCCGAGCACCGTTTGCCGCACGGATGCTCCGGTGCTGCCGCCACCGGCGATCGCCACGGAAGGAGTCGCGGCAACATTCACCGCGCCGGTGTTGACGAATCCGTTCATGAGCAGCAGGCCGGTGATCTTCACCGGGAACTTCGACTCACTCTCGACCTTTACCTGATCGAGGGTTGCAATCTGCGACTCATCCAGTTCCTGCCGTTCGCGAATTTCGTCGAGCTGCGTGCTCTTCGACTCGGCCACGGCAGCAGAATCGGAGGAAGACGAGGCCGATGGAGCAGGCGGGGCTGAAGCGGCTGGGACTGGAGCGGCTAGGGCTGGAGCAGCTGGGGCTGGAGCGGCCGCGGTAGAGATGTCTCGCGACATATCATGCTGTAACGCTGCCAACTGCCGGCGCAAATCGTCCAACTGCCGCTGGGACTGGTCAAGTTGCGATTGTGTGCGCACAATCGCGTCGGTCAGGTTTTGGACTCGCTCATTCAGGTCGCCGCGGTTCGCATCCTGAGCACGAACGACGTGCGCCGCAGATCCGAGAAGGCCCAAGACGAGCGGCAGAATTCGCGAGATGCTACGAATGCCGCTACTGAGACCTCCGGCTCGTTTACTTCCGTACCCGTGCATTTTCATGTTCGCTCACCCGATCATGGGGTTCGGACTGCGACACGCGCGCGGATGGCTCGATCCCGGACGCGCGCGCCACCGTCATCTGGAACACAGTCTCACCCTGGCGGCTGCTGAGAAGCGTGACCTCGCCGCCATGTTCGACCGCGATGCAATGGGCGAGCGTGAGGCCAAGGCCTGTGCCTTTCTGTTTTCCCTCGCTCACAAATGGCTCGAAGAGGCTGTTGCGAATCTTTTCGGGAACGCCGGCGCCGTTATCGACGACGCTCAGAACCACAAGCTGCTCGTCTGCCTCCAAAGTAGCCGTGATGCTGGGCTGCTCTCCCGTGGCGCGAACGGCCTGACAGGCGTTCAGAAGCAGATTAAAGATTGCGCGCTCAATCTGTTTTCCATCGACGACCACCGAGGTCTCCACGGGATCGCCGTAGCGGGCCACAAGCGTGACTCCTTCCGCATCGGGATGCGCACGGACCAGGGCCGCCGCCCGTTCCAGCAGCGTCGCCATCAGCTCAGGCGACCGTCTGCCAGACGAGCCGGTGCGGCTGAAGATGAGCAGCGATTCGATCATGTCGGTTGTGCCCAGCACGGCTGCGCGAATATCGGAAAAAATTTCGGCGCGCTCCTTGGCAGAGAGGCGATCGGAGGCGAGGAACTCGGAATTCGCGTAGATGGCCGCGAGATAATGGCGAAGATCGTGGGAGACGGAGCTGGCCATGCTACCGATGGTCGCCAGCCTTTCAGACTCGACCAGAGCGCGGCTGGCCTCTTGAATTCGTCGTCGCATGGAGGTAAAGGCCCGGCTGAGCTGCCGCACTTCACGGGTGCCATGGCGGGGCACGCGGAATTCGCTGTCGCCCATGCCGAAGGCGCGCACACTGGTGGAGAGCTCTTCAAGCGGGCGCGTCACGAGGCGCGAGAGAATGGTCATGAGGGCCGCGCCGGACAAAAGCGCCAGAAGGCCGGCGCTGAGAACCATCCGGTCAATTCGATTGATAGTGCGCTCCGCAGGCTCCAGAGATTTGAGGACCACCAACTGCAGCGGAGAGGTGGACGCGGCGGTGAGATCTTCGGCCGCAGCCAGAAAGCGCGCACCGCCGAACCTCACGGTTGCGGGCGCCCGTGGAGTTCCCGAGAGCGGAAGCGGTTGCGCCGCCAGGCTGTCACGCGCCGAAAGGTCGAGAGTGCTGGCGACGATTTTGCCATTGCTCAGGAACGTTGCCTCAACCCCCGTCGGCTGACTGATCTCGCGCACGGTCCGCTCGATTGAAACCCCGCTGATCACGTAGCCCAGCAGCGTTCCTCCTTCATCGCTGCCAAAAAAAAGCGGGCGCACCGAGCAGGAGTAGAGCGAGCCGCCATCGATGAGATAGTGCTTGTCAGGAGAATCCAGCAAGGTCTTCAATCCCTGGCGCAGACTGACCGAGGATGCGCTGTGGGTGTAGGCGGCAACAACGTAGCCGCTTGAATTCGCCAGGGCAAAGAGATCGGTGCTGCTGATCTGCCAGAACTCGACGGCTCCATCCTGAATGGTGCGATCGTCTCCGCTGGTCATCAGCGCCTTCAGCGTGGGGAGCTCCGCGAGGAGCGCGTTTTCCCGGTCGAGGGCCCTCAGCCGCTCGGCTTGGAGATTCCGGAAGTTGACGACGGATCGATCGAGATCCTGCGACAGGTCATCGGCCACCTGCGCGCGCAGACGATGCCGGATGAGCAGAAGGCTCAGGCTGGTCACAATCAATGTGACCGCAGCCGTGGCGAAGACCAGCAGCGCATACGTGCGAATGCCCTGCCCCCGGCGCGGGCGGTCCACTCCGAAAACAGATGCGTTCTTTGCGTGGCCGGCCTTGAGGCGGCTTTCGGGTGTGTGTGCCACTTCAAGCCTCGTTCAAGGCGGCCCATCGCGGCGGGCCACCCGGCTGTTGTGGCTTCGCCCAATTCGAGCGGGAGAACCGCAGCAGGATCATGGAATAAATTTGTAGCCCGCCCCGTAGATGGTAAGCAGATGCTTCGGATTGGCTGGATCGGGTTCCAGCTTCTGGCGCAGCTTGAGAATCTGATTGTCTACGGTGCGCGTTGTCGGATAGAAGTTGTAACCCCAGACTTCGTTCAGCAGAACATCGCGCGTGAGCACGCGCTCCGCATTTTCCGTAAAGAATTTCAATAGCTTGAACTCGTGGGCGGTAAGGACGATGGGATTGCCATTGCGCCGGACGGTCATCTTTCCGAAGTCGACCTCGCAACCTGCGAACCGATACGTCGTTTGTGCCGCGGGCTTCCGCTGCCTGCGGATTGCCGCTTGAACGCGGGCCATAAGCTCGCGCGGGCTGAAGGGCTTGGTGACATAATCGTCGGCGCCCAACTCGAGCAGCAGCACTTTATCGGCGACTTCTGTAATCGCGCTGAGCACGATGATGGGGATCTCGGCGGAAGTGTTCTTGAATCGCTGGCAGAGTTCGCGACCAGAGATCTGCGGCAGAATCAGATCAAGAATCACCGCAATCGGCCGCTCAGTACGGAACAGCTCCAGGCCGGCCTGTCCATCTCCGGCCACGACGGCGGCGTAGTGCTCTTCCGTGAAGATGCGGCGCAGCACCTTCTGCATGCGCGGATCGTCTTCCACGATCAGGATGGTGCCCAGATTCACAGCGGGCGGAGGAGTGTCTTGGGCTTCAGCAGCCGGTTCCATGACATTGATCATTATGGAGGACCTTTCTCTTCCATTGTGACTGGAAGCTGCCCGTTTTCCGTTGACTGCCGCGATGAAATTACAATCGTATGACAATTCTAAGCCCGGAAGAGATTTCCTGCCGAGTTTATCGCGGAACCAAGAGCATCCAGCTTCCGGGTCCGGAGCACTCCGGCGGCCGGCAGAGGAAGTTCTTGCTCCGCATTGGCGTGGTCGATTAGCAAGCTCAACAACACGATTGACCAGAGTGGAAGCAAGAGATCAAACGGTTCGGCTTCCGCAATGCCACGAACGGCTACATAGATGAGGATGCTGAACAGGATGGTCCTCAATGGGCCGCGCGCAAGCCGGCGCATCTGCAGAAACAGGCTGCCATAAAGGCCGGCGAGCAGCACAACGCCAGCCGCTCCGTATGTGTAGAGTTGCTGCAGCAGCTCGTTTTCGGCATGGCGGGCTTCGAAGCGGTCCGGGCCGAAGGCGGGAATGACCTTCCACATCGAGTCAAACCCGTGGCCGATCCAGGGACGCTCGATTGTGCCATCCACAACGTAGGCCCAGATGGCGGTGCGGCCGGTCAGGGTTTCGGCCTGATTGCCGGTGGTGGTGTAGATGTCATAGTACGCCTGAAACAGACCCCAGAAGGCCAGCACAACAACGAGCGCGGCCGCAGCCACGCGCAGCTTGACTTTGCGGGTGATGGACGGGTCGCGGATTAGAAGAAAAGCTTCGCTCAGCAGGAACGCGATGAGCGTCGCCTTGCTCAGGCTGCGGAGAACCGTTATGGCGAGAAAGAGCACGGCCCAGCCCCATCGGCCCTGCTTGCGGCGCATCAGGCATTGGGCCAGCAGAATCGCAAAGGCGCAGGCGTTGCCGATCTGATTCGTATTGAAGAACTCCTCGTCCCCGAGACGGAGATCGGTGGGATCCGTAGGCATGATCCATGCAATGAGCGCGAGACAACACGTGCTCACAACAAAGCCTTTCAGGATCGCTCCCGAGACTTCCGAAATTGAGCCGGAGCGAAGCAGCAGAACCACGGCAGCCACATCTGCAAGCATTCCGCACCAGTAGGCAAACGATGTGGTCAAGGATGCGCTCTCGCTCCACAGCAAGCTGCATCCGGAGAACGCGAGAAAAGCGAACACCCATCGGAGAGCCGGAGACCGCAGCATCGATCCGAATGTACGGCGCGGGAATCCGAGCGACTGGAAGCAGACAAGAAGAAGCAGAAGAAAGCCGGCCGCGAGGCTGACCGCAGCGCCGGTCCGCGGGTCGGCGCCAAGGACACGCACCGAGAAAAGCACAAGCACAATGCGGAAAGAAAAGAAGAAGCCGACGGCAAAGGCCAGACCGGTGGCCTCAGGGAGGGCCGTGCCCGTCAAGTTCTCCGCATCTGCCTCTGTGCTCATCGATCCCTCACGCAAGACGGTTCCGTGCCTCAATGCGTATACATATCGGGAATGCCCTGGCTGCCGGCGCGAGGCAGGTGACGCAAGTAAACCACGATAGACCAGAGCTCATCGTCGCTCAGGGTTCCCTTGGAGCCCGGCATTCCGGATGGCCAGATTCCATAATCGAGAATCCACTTCAGCTGGCCGTCGGTATAGCGTTGTACGCCAGCGGACGCGAGCGAGGGGATGGGCGGCGCAATGTGATCTGCGAAGGGCACACCGGTGTTCTGGCCATCCGCGCCGTGGCAGGCGACGCAGTAATGGGAGAAGGCTTCCTTGCCATCGGCGCGGGTTTCCGGAGTGTCGGGCAGAGGGCTCCTCTGCTTTTTATTGCCAACCAGAAAACGATGCTTGGCGAAGACCATGACCTTAGCCTCCACTTTGCCGGGTGGATTTGCCTTGCAGCCCGTGAGCCCTGCAAATGCGATTGCCAGAAGCGCAATCAGGAGAAGACGCATTCTCAATCCACCACGTGCAGCTTCAACGTCATGGTGCCATGACCTGAACCGCAGAACACGGAACAGTGGCCGATGAAATCTCCCGCGGTCCGCGGCGTGAACTCCACCTCCGTGGTGCCTCCGGCCTTGACCTTCACATCGACATTCAGGTCGCGAAAGCGGAGGCCATGCGCCACGTCCGCGCTCCTGATCACGAGCACGACGGGCTGACCTTTCTTCAGCGTGATCTCGCCGGGATCAAAGGTAAACCGTTTTGCCGTAATCTCAATTCTCTGCGGGGCATCGTGAGCCCACACCATCGGCCCTGAGAGGATGCCGGCCATCATTACTCCGAGCATCAGGAACAGCTGTACTGGACGTCTCTTCATGACATTTCTCCGTGATGAGCTTGAATGAGTTTTTTATGGATTGAAAAAGCGCAGCAATGCTTTGTAATCCGCATCGCTCAGATTGGCGCGGACGCGCATGTGCAACGCGATGGCGCCGGAGATGCGCGGAGAAAATCCCCCCGGTGGATTGTGGCAGCGGGAGCAGTTCTGTTCGAAAACCTGCTGGCCGCGGTCCGAGTTGGCAGCTGGCGCTTTTTTTGCGGGCGGCGGATTGCTTTGCGGGCTTTGGTTCGGCTGCGCGATAAGAGGAAGAATGCCGAATGGCAATGTTGCCACGGCCAGAATCATCAGGCGCTTCATGCCTTCCTTGATTCCTTCCCGGCGATGCGTTCGATGGGATGAATCGCAGGCGATGTTCTTGCCCCGATCCGGGTCACCGCCAGACCTACAAACGATTCCGATGCTGAACCGACGTTGCATTCACCTAAACTAGCGCGCGCCATGCTCGGTGGGTGTCACGAAGGCGTCTAAAGTTTGTCACCGGATTGTCTCCTCTTCAACGCCCCCTCGCGCTGCGGAATCAGCGGTGGGCCGGCAAGAGAATCGAGACAATGCAATGACAAATCGGTAACAACTCGCGATCACGACCTCTTTCATACTCTCTCTGACACTACAGATATTCGTTGGAGGCAGAGTGTGAAGCGATCTTTGTTGCGAAATAGTTTTCGTGTGCTGACAAGCATCGTGCTGCTTGGGTCGGCGGTGACTTTCAGCCAGACGCCGGGCACGGGCGCGGTCGCGGGAAACATAGTCGATCCAGCAACCAAAGCGGTCTCGGGCGCCGAGGTCATCGCGGTGAACGAGGGAACGCATCTCTTGCGCGTGGCTACCTCATCGGCCGAAGGCAATTTCCGGATACCGTTGCTGCTGCCCGGCGACTATGTTGTCAGAGTAAAAGCGGATGGATTTGCCGAGAGCGTTTCGAACATCATCCAGGTCACGGCGAGCGAAACGACTTCGCTCAATGTATCGCTGGTCCTGGCTTCTGTGGCGCAGAGCGTGCAGGTGAAGGCCAGCGCGGAAGATGCAGATCTGGAGAGCTCGACGCTGGGCGGTCTTGTCGATCACACCGCGATTGAATCTCTGCCGCTGTCGAACCGCAACTACACGCAGATCCTGGGGCTGTCTCCGGGAGTGGTCGTCGATCTGGCGAATGCCACGGCGTTGGGCAGCGGGACGCAAAATGTTGCTTCAGACGGCGCGACGCCTCTATCGAACAATATTCAATTCAATGGAATCGACGCGAACAATCTGGCATTGAATTCGGCAGCAAACGCTGAGACCGACGCGGGCACAGCGATTCCCGCTCCCGACACGATTGAGGAATTTCGCGTGCAGACGGCGAACTTCGACGCCGCATACGGACGGGGATCGGGAGCGAATGTCGATCTCGTCAGCAAGATCGGAACGAGCAGTTTTCACGGCAGCGCCTGGGAATTCGTACGCAACAACCTTTTCAATGCGAACGACTTCTTTTCAAAGCTTGACGGCCAGCCGAGGCCTGATCTGAAACAGAATCAATTCGGCGGCGGGATCGGTGGGCCCATGGTGCGCGACAAAGCGTTTTTCTTTGCCGCGTACCAGGGGCTCATTGAAGTGAATGGACTGGGCGACGAACAGCATCCCCTGCTGCCGCTGCTCACCTCCGACCGGTCCGCAGCAACGCTGGGCGCGCAATTTTGTCCGACGGGGCACCTGGACAGCACTGGAAGTCCGGCCAGTGGCTATCTAACGCAGGCAGGCGGAACGCAAGTGGCGTGCGACGGATCGAACATCAATCCGGTGGCGCTGGCAATTTTGAATGCAAAGCTTCCGAGCGGACAGTTTGCCGTACCGAGCCCGCAGATTGCGCTGCCGAATAGCGGCCCGGACGCATCAGACCAGCTGCCGCAAGGACAATCGACATTCGCGATTCCGGCGCACTTTCGCGAGGATCAGTTCACCATAGACACCGATCAGATCCTGAGCGGAAAGAACACTCTCTCGGAACGGTTTTTCTATTCGCGCGCTCCCACTACGGAGCCTTTTTCACCCAACGCCGCAAATGTGCCGGGCTGGGGAACGAATGAGCTCAACCGCAACACCATGCTCGTGCTTGCAGACACGCACGTGTTACGGGCAAACCTGGTCAACGTGGCGCGCTTCGGCTATGTGCGCTTCGATGGCTTTTCGATTGTCCAGAACCCGCTGACGGCCTCTGCAATTGGAGAGGGTACGCCCACGGGCGCGGTTTCCGCATCGCTCAACGCTCCGGGACTCACGGTGGGCGGCTTCACAATCGGCGATGCGGGCTCGCCTTCCCTCTGGCAGGTGACGAATTCCTTTATCTGGCAGGACACGGTGGCCTATACGCGAGGCCGGCACAACGCCCGCTTTGGCGTGGAGTTCAAGCGGCACGAGGTTGACCAGGATCAACAAGTGGAGACAGACGGGCTGTTGCAAATCGGCACGTTCGATGACTTTCTGCTGGGGCAGAGCGCGGCGCAGAACGGCAGCCCCTTTGGGTTGAGCAACGTGAGCGTCAGCACCGCCGGCGGAGGGTTCTTCCGGAGAAACGAACGATACACGGATTTCGCGAGCTTCGCGCAAGACGATTTGAAGATTACGCCGAGGCTGACGGTGAACGCCGGCTTGCGCTATGAAATTTTCGGCGCGCCGAGCGAGATCAACGGGAGGTTTGCTAACTTCGATCCGAATCTCGCGACGATGGGTCCGGTTCCCGCCGCGGGAACCTTCAGTGGCTTCACGCTGCCCTCCAATTTTCCGGGCGCGCTGCCGGCCGGCGTCTTGAGGACATCTTTCCCCGGCTTGTACATGACACCGTTCGGCGATGTTTCGCCGCGGTTCGGATTCGCATGGCAAGCGACGGACAGACCGGTGGTGGTGGTGCGGGGCGGATACGGAGTGTACTTCGATCGCCACTCAGGGAACCTGGCCGAACAGACGCTCACCCAGCCTCCCTTCGCTTCACTCGAAATCACCTCGGGTGCTCCCAACGGCCCGGCTACGCTGCAGAATCCCTTCGTGCCACTCATTCTTCCGCAATCGAGCTTTCCGATCTTCACGCCGCGCACACCGGCCTCCGCTCCGTTTATCGAGGGGACAAATCCGAACATGCTGGACGGCAGGACGCAGGAGTACAACCTGAACGTGCAAGCGGCCCTGGCACACGGCTATCTGCTGCAGGTGGGCTACGTGGGCACCCAGTCGGCGCATCGGCCGGGACAGTTTGAGTTCGATCAGGCATTTTTGGCCAGTCCACAGAACCCCGTGTACGGTGAGACTTCCAATTCAATCGCCAATGTGACGGCCCGCATGCCGATCCAGGGCATCAGCGAGGGCTCGCTGCTTACTGATTCAGTCTTCGTGGCCAATTACAACGCGCTCCAGGCGAGTATCACGAAGCGCATGACGCACAACTTCCAGCTCCAGGCGAGCTATACCTGGTCGAAAAACCTCGACGAGGTAAACGGAGAAGTCGGCACCGACATCTATGAGTTGCAACTGCCGACGAACAATCAGCGCGACTTGAGGCAGTCCTCGTATGGACCCTCCGGCACTGACCGGGATCAGAGAGCGGTTGTGAACTTCACCTGGTCCTCGCCGAAATTCGCTTCGATGCCTGTACCGGTGCAGCGCGTGTTGGCAGGATGGCTGCTTTCCGGCGTAGGCGTGGTGCAGGCCGGCATTCCGCAGAGCGTGGTCGACGGTAATGCAGGGTCAGTGTACGGGCTCCTGGGCGGCGAGGTAAGAGCGGAGCGCACAGGAGCTAGTCCAGTCACGCATGGGTCGATGTTCTCGCGGGTCATTAACGGATATCTCGATCCGAACGGCTTCACGCGCGCGCCGGAGGCGCCCTTTGGAACCAGCCTCGCGGATCAGGATTTTGGCGATAGCGGCGTGGGCATTGTGCGGGGACCCGGACAACACAACTTCGACTTCGCCGTGGAGCGATCTTTCCCGGTGAAGGAGGCGGGCAGCTTCCGTATTCGAGCCGAATTCTTCAACTTGACGAACACACCGCAGTTCGGCAATCCCAGCACCTCTTTGGGTTATACCGACCCAACGCTTCTCAATCCTCCAGCCAGTTCCACGTTTGGAAAGATAACCGGCACGGTGGCCAATCCGCGCATTATTCAGTTCGCGGCAAAGTACGCATTCTAAATATCGAATTGGCGCGGCGCACGCGGCCGCTATGATCCGCATGCGCCGAAGCGCCCCCCTGGAGACGAATGATGTTGACGATTGAAGAGATCGAATCGGCCTGTGCTTCTTCGCAACCGGTAAAGCTTCCCAAAAACGGAATCGAGGCGCCTGACCTGCGGTTCGAAGAGACTTTCCATCCTTATGGCTTCCCGGCCGTAGTGAGATCGAATTCAGACTCCATCCTGGAGCAGTTCAGAGAGCTTTGGGGGCATTTTGAAAAGCACCACAGCACGGAACCGATCCGGGTGGATGCGCAACTGGTGCAGGACGAGTCCACGGAGTGCCCTCCCGAACCGAGTTACAGGGCGATGATGCCTTTGATGATGGCCGTCGCTGACTCCAACAACTACAGCATAGTGGACCTGGACCGCTGCTACACCAACATCGTGGTTTCGCGCGCCGCACTGCGACATCGTCTATATGCCCAGTATTTTCTCTTAGGAACACCCGGATGTTGCATATCGACTACGCACGCAACGCCGATTCATGCAGGATGCGTGGCTCTGGATGGGCGGGGCGTCTTGCTTTGCGGTGATTCGGGCGCGGGAAAATCCACGCTCTCGTATGCCTGCGCGCGTCAAGGCTGGACGTATATAAGCGACGACGGGAGCTATCTGCTCAACAGTGGAACAGAGCGGATGGTGACGGGAGATTGTTACAAGTTCCGCTTTCGGCCAACGACAGCAGAGTTATTTCCTGAGATCGAGGGCCTGGAGATCACCCCCCGAGCGGCTGGCAAACCGTCCATCGAATTGCAAACCGATACCATGCCTTATATCGCGCGTGCTCAAACCGCTCACGTGGATTTTATCGTTTTCTTGAACCGGCGCGCCGGCAATCCGCAAGAACTTGTTCCCTACCGCCAGGATGTAGCCAGGCAGTTCATGCGCCAGGCGCTGTGGGGATCGGCGATGACGCGCGCGGCACAATATGCAGCCCTTGAAAACCTGTTGAAGACGGAGATTTTCGAGCTTCGCTACACGAGCATCGATTGGGCAACGCATCGGCTTCGCGCGCTCGTAGAGCGGGGACGGTAGTGGACTCCCTCGCCGCGCCGGCGCCCGCTGCTGCAAGGAAGAGCTCGTATTGGAGAGATCCTTCGGCTTGGCTTCGCAATTTGAAGCTGAGCCGTGACTACTGGATTTTCTTTTCGGCCGCATTCTTTTTCGACGCCGGTTTTTCAATTTATTTCTTCCTTTTCAATCTGTACCTTCTGGACCGCGGATTCAACGAACGGGCTATGGGCTGGATTGGGGGCGCCGCCACGCTCGGCTCGCTGATTGGAACTTTGCCTGCCGGGATTCCAGTGCGCCGGTTCGGCGTGCGGCCGATGCTGGTGCTCCTCTTCCTCAGCGCGCCGCTTTTGAATGCAGCGCGGGCCACATGGGTGTGGGAACCGGCACAGATCGGGCTGGCGTTCCTGAGCGGCCTGGCGATTTGCACCTGGGGCGTATGTTTTCTTCCCGCCGTGGCGAGGCTCACGAGCGATGAAAACCGCACTGCCGGTTTCAGCCTGATCTTCTCAGTCAGCGTGGCCACGAGCATGCTGGGCGGGATAGTGTGCGGCTATCTTCGGGAGTGGCTGGCGCACGCCGGCATCGCCATGCAGCCCGCGGAGGTAAAACGCCTGATTTTGCTCACGTCCTGCGCCGTTGTGCTGTTCGGGCTCATTCCCGTGCTGCGCCTGCGGATTCCCGCCCAGCCGGATGTTGAGAGAGTTTCGGACTCAAAACCCAAGACCAGCTTCTTCAAGCAGCGTCTTCACCCATTCCTTGTGCGATTCCTGCCTTCGATGGCCCTGTGGTCGGCGGTGCTGGCGGCGTTTACTCCTTTTGCGAACATTTATCTGGTGCGCGACCTGCACGTCTCCATGGCGCGCATCGGGCTGATCTTCACGGCTGTGCAACTGGTGCAGTTCTGCATGGGTTTGGTGACACCCTCACTTTTCCGCAAAATGGGATTGATGAATGGGATCTCTGCCACGCAGGCGGCCGCTGCCGTGGTGCTGGCCTCGCTCGCAGCGGCCCACAATCAAACGCTGGCAATAGCCCTCTACATGACATTTTCTGCCGCGCAATGGGCGAGTTCTCCAGGCTTGTATAACCTGCTGATGAACGAAGTGCCGGATGCAGAGCGCAGTTCGGCTGCAGCAATGACGATGTTCTCCAATGCGCTGAGCGGATCAATTGCCACGGCTCTGGCGGGGACGCTTTTCACACGATTCGGATACCCGCCTGTTTTGTGGGGTCTTGCGTTGACCGGCTTTGGCGTGTCGCTGCTCTTTCGTTTTCTCGTCCCATGCAGCGAAAAACCGATTCGTCAGGAAGCGGCGAGCGCCTGAGCTGGTATAGGATTCCCAGCCGGTCTCGACGCGCGACAACTCCTACTTCATCGTCCCTTCCACGTCGGAAAGAGAAATCGATAAACAACTCCGGTTTCCCAGATGTTTTCATTCCCCGTGGAAGAGAATTGCCGCGAGTAGCTGGTGAGAATTCTGGTGTTGTGGGGCAGATTGTAATCGAGGCCGAAGTCGGCGCGCTGGGTGTTGACGAGCGGCAGGCCATCGCTGGCGATCGTATCGCGCCGGAATGTCTGCTGCATGCGGAAGACCGGTTCGAAACGGCCGGTCCAACTATCGGGCCCGCCCCACGCCTGGGTCCGGTAATCGGCTTCGGCCCAGTAACCCTGCGCATGATGGCCGCGCGCAAACTCCGAGCGAAGACGGAAGCCGGTATCCTTGGGCTCCCACCAGAAATGCGCGCCGTAGAAGTTCTCGCGGGTCTGTTGAAGCATGCGATCGTATGAGAGGCCGACCTCGACGCGACTCTCCGGCAAGTAAAGCGAGACTCGCCCGCCTGAAGAGCGCCCCGAGCTGAATTGTTCGTTTCCGCTGCGCGCGGAGAACCAGGTCGCGTAATCGACTGAGTATCTGCTGCGCGAGACGGCGGAGCCGCGCAACATTCCTCCGATGCCCGTTCCTGTGGAGAGCAGGCCCAGGCTTGAGATCGCAGGGCCATCCTGGAAGTTGCCGATCCAGACCGGCGACAGGCGCTCATTGTAGGTGTTGAAGGGCAGCAGAAAATCGCCGGCTACGACCGTCAGATGCGGAGAAACAAGAAAGTCGCCCTGAAGATAGGTGATTCCGATGAAATGCGAATGGCTGTACCCGGTTTGTCCGGGAGAGAAACTTTCAAGAAGCGCGGCACGCGACTCGATGAGAAGCCGGTTGCCGATGGGTGCTGCCAGGAGCGGCTCGATGATCGGCATATATGTGGTATTCCCACCTCGCGTGCTGGTGAAAAAAGCAACGCCTCCGGAGAGAAGCGGCACATCCTGCGCGACCGCGCGCGACGCAGTGAGCGACAGCGCGGCGGCAAGCATCGCGTATTTGAAAATTCGCGTGATCGGGATAGTTATTGAAGCAGACATACCAGTGACAATAGCCGCGCGCGCGAATTCACGTGTCCTCGGATCGTCAGCCTTTTGTCAGTGGATTGTCACATGGCCGGGGACTCGCCGCGTCCGCTCGCCAGAAGTTGTGGTTCTGGAATTGCGAATGTACGCGTGGTGTTGGCGTCAAGGGAGGGCCAACAAAGCGGTGACAATCGTCTGACAAGCACATGACAACCGAGGAGCAGCGACGGCTAGACTCAGACCTATCACGGCCCTCCCCACGAAGATCAGCGGATCGGCAGGCAGGATGGAAGTTTCCAGATACGCTTTTCGATGATCGCCCTCACAGCTAACCCGGCGTTCGAATCTTTGAGCCATGAAGCGCAGATCCGCGCTGCGGTGCTGAAGTGTTTTTGCGATTCCTCGCTGGAACCGTGGTCGCGCTTCGATCGGCTCTCCTCCAATGACTGGCAGCGGCTGTTGCATTGGCTCGACGTCAGCGGCCTGGCGCTTTCTTTCCTCGATCGGATCCTTGAGCTGCAGTTACGCCATCGTCTGCCGCCGGCGATTGTAGCCCGGCTGGAGCAGAATCTCCGCGACAACACCGAGCGCACGCTGGACATGATTGCGGAGTCAACCGCGATTCAGATCGAGTTTCAACGTGCGAGCTTTTCCTATGCCGTGCTCAAAGGGTTTTCGTTCTGCCCGATTGCGGTACCTCGCCCGGAACTGCGGTCTCAACTCGATCTCGATTTTCTGATTGCGGAGAAGGATGCACCTGAGGCGCGCCGCATTCTGGAATCGAGAGGTTATCAACTCCATGCGGTGAGTGGGCGAAGCTGGGAGTTCAAGACCCCTTACACACACAAAGGCACACTCGCTGATCTTTACAAGGCATTGCCTTTCCACTGCGTAGAACTGCATTTGGAAACCGGCAGCGAGGCCCGCAATTCTCTGCTGGAGCGCGTGGAGAGGCGAGATTTCAATGGCATCACGACGCCTGTGCTCCCGGCTGCCGATTTATTTTTTGGCCAGGGAATGCATCTGTTCAAACACGTATGCAGCGAATTTTCGCGGACGGCTCATCTGCTTGAATTTTGGCGCCATGTTGTCGCCCGGCGGGATGATCCGGCATTTTGGCAAAAGGTAAAAACGATTGCGGAGGCTAGTCCGAGGGCAGCTTTGGGACTGGGGGTTGTCACGCTGCTGACCACACGCACGATGTCTGACTTTGCTCCTGATGCGTTTACCTGCTGGACCGTCGATCGCATGCCCGCTGCTGTGAGGCTTTGGGTAGAACTCTATGGGTACCGCTCTGTGTTGGGCGACTTTCCGGGCAGTAAAATTTACCTGCTGTTGCAGCGTGAACTTGAGATTGCCGGCATCGGGCCGAAGCGCTCGGCTCGCGAGGTATTGTTGCCACTCAAGCTGCCGCCGCCCATCGCGATCGCGCCGGAAGACGAATCGTTGCTCGAAAGATTTCGCCGCTATCGTGGGCAATTTAAATTCGTCTTCTTCCGTTTGAGTTTCCACTCTGTCGAGGGCCTGCGTTACCTCAGGGAACGGATGCGCTGGCGGCGGAAGCTGAGTGAACTTCAGCGACAATCTGCCCACCCGCATCGAGGCGCCTCTTCCCTGCCGCTCGAATTGGCGGGCACTGCTCGCTGCGAAACAAAGGAATGACAATTCCCTGACCCGCACATGACACAGCGTTAAGGTAAATTCCCTACCTTCAATAGGAAGAGCCAATTCCCATGCCGCAACTCCCTCAGTCCGGCCTCGCACGCTCGCTTTCACATTGGCGCACGCGCAGTGCGGGCTATCGCAGCTTCTCACTGCGGCTTGCCGTGCTGGCGGTTTTGCTTGCAGCCTGCAGCGCGCAGGTCAATGGCCAGTTTCCCGACTCCAACTCAACGCAGAACTCCGACGCGACGACGGCCGGCGACGCGACGACGGCCGGCACTGATGCGAGCGGAGCAACCACATCCGATGAGCGCGGAATGCTCGCGGGCGGCGGAGGCCTGTCGACCTCGACCGTGCTCACCTCGGAGCGGATCATCGACATCCTTCAGCAAGACCCGGGCCTGACTGTGGAGCTGAAGTCGCTGATGGCCGATCGCTTGCAAACGCAAGGCACGCAGATCAGCGCCAACGATATCTCCGACGAGATGCTCTATGACCAGATTGCTACCAACGCGAGCCTTCGCGCCGGCATTACCACTTATCTCCAGGCGCGCGGGTATATCTCGACAGGCGCACTGCAACCGACGGGACTGAACGCGGCGGATGAGGGCGCGGGCGATGAGTCGATGCTGACGCGGAGTCTTGCGGCAGCTCCGAGTCGCACTGGCGCTTCTGAGCCGATGGAAGGCTCCGACCTCGCCGCGGATCGTTCTTCCATGCAGGAAAGCTTGCCTCCGTTCATTCCCGCAGAGCCGATGAGCTACGCCCGCAACCGGCAGAGCACCGAGAGCACGCAGCAGCAAAACGAGACCGCGCGTTCATCCGTCGACGCGCCAACGGTGCTTCGCCAACCTGCTCCGTACAACCTGCAGTCGATGCGCGATCTTTATACGCAGATTCCGGAAGCAAATGGACGCCTGAAGCGTTTTGGTTCCGAGATCTTTGCCGCGCACGATGCAAGCGCGGCTATGCGCGGGCTTTCCGGCCGCGACACGCCTCTCGATGTGCCGATAGGGCCGGACTATGTGGTGGGTTCAGGAGATTCGCTGACCGTCGATCTTTGGGGCGGCGTAACCGAGAGCATTACGCGTGTGGTTGACCGGGATGGACGGCTGCTGTTGCCGGAGACCGCTCCGATCGACGTTGCCGGGCTTCCGCTGAACCGCGCGCAAGACCTGATTGAAGCGGCTCTTCAGCGGCAGTACCGCGATGCGCATGCCGCAGTGACCGTCTCTCGCCCGCGTTCCGTGCGCGTGTACGTGGTGGGCGATGTGCGACGTCCGGGCGGTTACGACGTGAGTTCGCTCGCGACGCCGCTGAGCGCGTTTTATGCGGCGGGCGGACCGACCGCAATCGGCTCGCTGCGCAGGTTGCGCCACTATCGCGGGAAGCAATTAGTGGAAGATGTGGACCTCTATGATTTTCTGCTGCGTGGAGTGCAAAACGGAAGTGCGCGCTTCGAAAGCGGCGATACGCTGCTGGTGCCTCCGGCGGGCGTCCAGGTGGCGATAGCGGGCGCAGTGAAGCGGCCCGCGATCTACGAGCTGCTGGAGGGCGAATCCAGCCTGGCCACCGTTGTGGACGATGCCGGGGGCTTCACGGCCGCCGCGTCCACCGGTCACATGCGCATCGAGCGCATCGACACGAATCAGCAACGCGAGACGGTCACAGTAGGCCTCAAGAGCGGAGATGGGCCGAAGGCCAGCCGCGATGCGATGAGCGCCTTCGCCATCAAGGATGGAGACCGCATCTTCATCGAGCCGATCATGCCCTATAGCGCGCGCGTCGTTTATCTCGAAGGACACGTTGTCCGTCCCGGCCGTTTGCCTTACGCCGACGGGATGCGCCTGAGCGACGCGCTCCACAGCTATCGCGACATGCTGCCGGAGCCTGCCGAACAGGGAGAGATTGTTCGCCTCGTCGCTCCCGATCTCCACGCGGAGACCCTGGAGTTCAGTGTGCGCGAAGTGCTGAATGGCAGCGCCGATCTTCCTCTCGAGCCATTCGATACGATTCGGGTCCTGGGGCGGTATGAAGCGGATGCGCCCAAGGTCACGATTCTGGGTGAGGTGCTGCGTCCGGGCCCGTATCCCATGTCAACGGGGATGACGGCCGCGCAACTCGTGCGCATGGCGGGTGGTTTCAAGCGAGATGCTCTTCTCGACAGCGCCGACCTGACCAGCTACCAGGTTGTGAACGGTGACGGAATTGCGGAGAGTCTTGTGACCGTGCGCATTGGCGCCGCTGTCACGGGATCGGATGCTCAGGCGGATGTCCCGCTTCAACCGGGCGACATTCTCATGATTCATCAGATGACGGGATGGAATGAAATCGGCCAGTCAGTCACGATTGCAGGCCAGGTGAGATATCCGGGCAGTTATGGATTCAAGGAGGGGGAGCATCTCAGCTCAGTCTTGCTGCGCGCGGGAGGCCTTCTGCCCTCAGCATATCCACGCGGCGCCGTGCTGGTGCGGGATCAGGTTCGAGAGCTCGAAGAAAAAAGCCGCGACGAGCTGATACGCCAGATTCAAACCAACTCCGCGGCGGCGAGGCTCTCGCCCACGGTAAGCGCAGCCAATGGCGGCTCAGCCATGCAGCTGATCAAAGCGCAACAGGATGAAGTGATCTCCGAGTTAAAGAGCCATCCTCCCAGCGGCCGGATGGTGATTCAAATCACCACGGACATTGGCAGCTGGGCGAATACGCCGGCCGATATCGAGCTGCGCCAGGGCGACGTGATTACGATTCCCAAACGTCCTGGCTTTGTGCTCGTCACAGGCCAGGTCTACAACGCCACGGCGCTCGCGTTTACGCCGGATCGCACCGCAGGCTGGTACTTAAGCCGCGCGGGAGGAGCCAATGGAACCGCGGACCGGAAGGACATTTTCATCATTCGCGCCAACGGTTCGGTCGTGGGCCACCATTCGGGAGGAGGATGGTTCGAAGGCGATGTTCTCTCCACAGCCCTGGGGCCGGGGGACGTTGTTGTTGTGCCGCAAAAGATCATCGGCGCATCCTCCGTGTGGAGAACTCTGTTGTCAACCGGGCAGCTTGCTGCTTCTGTCGCAATCACGGCCGGCGTAGCGGCTGCGGCACTGTAGGCGTGGAGCAGGGATGATCAGCGAATCGATACTGGAGCCGATCGAGGGCAATGAATCGATGCCGGCGCTCGAGGAAAAACACTGGGCGTTTCGCGCGCGGCTGCTCTGGGAGCATCGGCGCACGCTTTCCCGCGTATTGACGATCTCCCTGCTGGTAAGCCTCGGCATTGCGTTCGCTCTTCCCAAGCGTTACCGATCCATCGCAAGCATCATGCCGCCCGACCAGCAGAATTCGAGCGCCATGCTGCTGGCCGCATTGACCTCGCACGCGCCTAGCCTTGGCTCGCTTGGGGGTCTTGCGAGCAGCCTCATGGGCGGCCATTCTTCCACGGCGCTCTTCGAAAGTTTTTTACATAGTGGCACGGTCAGCGGGCATCTGATCGACCGCTTTGACTTGCAGCATGTCTATCACAACCGGTATCGCATCGATACGGCCAAGCACCTGGCGCGGTGCACAAAAATCACGGATGACAAGAAGAGCGGAGTCATTACGATCGAGGTCGATGATACAAACCCCGTGCGGGCGCGGGATATTGCGCAGGGATATCTGGACGAATTGAACAAGCTCGTGATGCAGACCAATACCTCATCCGCACATCGGGAACGCGTGTTTATCGAGCAGCGGCTGCATGCAGTGCAGGCGGATCTCGAACGCGCGCAGATCGAGTTAAGCGAATTTTCGAGCAAGAACAGCACGATCGATGTAGGCGCGCAGACCCGTGCAATGGTCGATGCGGGCGCGCGTGTGCAGGCCGAGCTGCTGATTGAGCAATCCGGTTTGGAATCGCTGCGCCAGATGTATGGGGATGACAATCTGCGCGTTCGCGAGGCGGAAGCGCGTATTGCCACACTGCAGCGGGGGCTTGACAAGATGACCGGCAGCTCCGCTCCGTTGCCCGCGGCGGCTGCAAACGCTGATGGGACTCCGTCGGAGGCGGGCGACGACAAGGGCGAGCTTTATCCTCCTCTTCGGCAGCTGCCGCGGCTCGCCGTTCCCTACGCCGATCTCTATCGCCGCGTGAAGATACAAGAAGCGGCTTACGAACTTCTGACGCAGCAATATGAGCTCGCTCGCATCGAGGAAGCAAGAGACGTTCCCGCGGTGAGCGTTATCGATCCTCCTGGAATTCCGGAAAAGAAATACTTCCCGCCGCGGCTATTTCTTGCTTTGCTGCTCACGCTTCTTTCGTTCTCAGCGGCAGCGGCTCTGATCCTGATGCGCGATCGCTGGTCAAGGCTCGATTCCGGCGATCCGCGTAAAGCGCTGGCGGCTGATGTTGTTCCCGTGGTGCGCGCCCGGATTCACTCGATCTTTACGCGCAGACGAGGCGCCGCATGAAGAAGCACTTGACCAATGCTGCGTTCGGCGTGCTCGATTACGCCTCGTTTCCTTTCGGAATGCTGCTCGTGGCCCCGATTGTGCTGCGCAGGATCGGCGCATCGGAGTATGGGCTGTGGATGGTCTCGACGGCCGTAGTGAGCGCGGGTGGCATCATCGCCTCAGGATTTTGCGATGCGAATCTTCAGCGGGTAGCGCGGCTTCGCGGCACGGGACAAACCCAACCGATGGTGCACGCGGTGCGCAGCATGCTCGGGATCAACCTCGTTCTCGGATCCATGCTCGCGATCCTCGTGTGGCTGGCAGCGCCTTACGCGGCCCGCCACATCGCCGCTTCACGCACATTGTCGTTGTTCGAGTGCCTGACAGCATTGCGCATCGCGAGCCTGCTGATTCTGGTCCGCGCGGTGGAAAGCGTGAGCGTCAGCACGCAGCGCGCGTTCGAGCAGTATCGCAGCACGGTGCAGATCAGCGCGGCGATGCGGCTGCTCACGCTTGCGACCGCGGCGGTGCTGGCGCTTGCGGAGCAGCGCACCGTCAGCATTCTCATCGCAACCGCCGCTTTTATGGTTCTCGGAACGGCCATGCAGTTCCGTGAGGTTCGCCGCCTGCTTGGAGCGCCTTCACTCTGGCCGGCGTTTGAGCCGGAAGCGACACGGGGATTGCTCAAATTCGGCGCTTTCGTCTGGCTGCAGGCCTTGGGCGGTGTGATCTTTGCGCAGTTCGACCGCATTCTACTGGGAATTTCGCTCGGAGCGCAGGCAGTTGCTCCTTATGTGTTGTGCGTGCAGTTTGCCCAGCCAATTGCCGGCGTGGCCGCGTCGGGTCTGAGCTTTCTATTCCCGCTTCTCGCCCGACGTGCGGGAGGCATGTCGAAAGAGGCATTACGCCGCACATTGCTCAAGGCCCTCGCCTGCAATCTGGTTGCGGTTGGCTGCGGCACGGGCGCAATGCTTTTAGTGGGAAACAGGCTTTTGCGGATTTGGGCGGGAGCCGCGGTGGCACAGAATGCAGCCAAGATTTTTCCACTGGTTGTGCTCGGCTCAGCGCTGATAGGGAGCAGCGTTACGGGCATCTACGCTCTTCAGGCGCTGGGACGGTTCCGAACCGTCTCTCTTATCAGCCTCGGCAGCCGTGCGGCGATGCTGCCGCTGATGGTCTTCCTCTTGCACAAAATGGGCCTTGAAGGTTTGGCGATTTCTCGCGTGTGCCTTGGTGCTGTTGCATTGCTTGTGTATCTGCCGCTGTGGCGATTCTTAACCTCGGGCGCGGAGCGTTCCTCCGCCTCTGCAGCCGCATCCTTCGCACTTCAGGAAGGATCGAAACCATGAAGATACTTATCTCGGCTGCATCTTTTTCTTCCAGCATCTCCGGCCTGCAACGCCATGCTTTCAACATGGTGCACTGCCTTTTGCAACGGCACGAGATAGCTGCGCTGCATCTGGTGGTTGCGCCGTGGCAAGCCGAGCTTCTTCCGGACGCGGGTCTGTTTCCGGACGAGCGGCTCTCGATCCATGTGGCCAACATGAAGCGCTCTTCCTTCAGCAGGAATCTTTGGCACTACCGGGAGTTGCCGCAAGTTGCGGCGTCACTTGAGGCGGATCTCGTACACCTGACATTTCCCATGCCGGTGAACGCTGCTGCATTCTCTGTTCCCACCGTGGTCACGCTGCACGATCTCTATCCATATGAGATTCCGCTTAATTTCGGTTTTCCGAAGTTCCTCTTCCATCGCGTCACGCTTCAGCAATGCCTGCGCAACGTAGATGCCGTTGCCTGCGTCTCGAATGCCACCTGTCTCCGGCTGCGGCAATACACGCCTGCTGAGGTGTGGCGGAAATCCGTGCGAATTTATAACTGCGTGGAAGCCGCGCCTTTGACCGCTGGCGCGCCACCGATTCAATCCTGGCAAGGCCAGCCCTTCCTGCTTTCGGTTGCGCAGCATCGGCGCAACAAGAACCTTCTGCTGCTGATCAGAGCATTCGCGCGCCTGTTGCGGCGAGGCCAAATCGATGCAGCTTCAATGCTGCTGATCGTGGGCATGCCCGGACCCGAAACGCGACGCATTCATGCGCTGGTATCTGCCCTCGGGCTGGGCCATAGAGTGCATTTCCTTGAAGGGGTATCAGAGTCCGAATTGCAATGGTGCTATCGGCATTGCGAGGCCCTTGTTGCTCCCTCGATCACAGAGGGCTTCGGTCTTCCGGTTGCGGAAGGGCTGCTCGCCGGCTGCCGGGTGATCTGTTCGGATATTCCGGCCTTCCGCGAGGTGGGTGGAGAGCACTGCTTGTATGTCTCCTTAGGCCCTGATGTGGAAGCAGTCCTCGCGGAGGCGATCGCTGCGATGTTGCGGCAGCCTAAAGGTGCGCCGCAGTCACACCCGCAGTTCTCGGGGGCGGCAATCGCGCGAGAGTATGTCGACCTTTATCGCCGGTTGGTTGCGGAATATGCCACGAATCGAAATATCAGGACCCGTTCCATCGCCGCAGCCACACCGGAGAGCCACAGCCTATGAGCGCGACCGGCCGCAAACTTGTGTTGGACGAGGAGACTGATGTCGCCACCGCGAAAGCGCGCGCAGCGGATCGACAGCCGGCGCTCGCCCGCATTTTTTGCGCGATTCTACCCCTCTATACGTCGCCGCATACCGTGCCAGTCGAGAAAGAGGAGTTGCCGATAACCTCGGTTGCAGGTTCAACGACGCGATGGCATTATGCGCTTGCCAAGCGGGCAGTGGATCTGACCTTGTCCGCATTTTTTCTTTTGCTGCTCGCGCCTTTGCTGATCGTGATCGCCTTGCTCATACGGATGGACTCGCCAGGGCCGGCCGCGTTCATTCAGAAAAGAGTGGGGCTGCGCGGACGTCTTTTCGATATTTATAAATTCCGCACCATGCACGTGGGCGTGCCGAAATATGATGTTTCTCCAACAACGCCCTATGACCGGCGCATCACGCGCATCGGCAGATTTCTACGACGCACAAGCCTGGATGAGCTGCCGCAGCTTTTCAACGTGCTGATGGGCAACATGTCGTTGGTGGGCCCGCGACCGGAGATGCCTTTTATCGTGAACCGGTACGGTGTGCGTCATCGCGAAAGGCTGCAGGTGACACCAGGCATCACGGGCCTTTGGCAACTGAGCGCGGACCGAATCTTCCCGATCCACGAAAACATGGAGTACGACCTTTACTACATCAGGAATCGATCATTTTTTCTGGATGTGGCAATCCTGATTCACACGCTGTTTTTTGCCATGCGCGGGATTTGACCGGATAGACAGTTTGCCATGGAGATGACTTGAGGCTCGACCCTGAAATTGCGCATCCGCATGCCGATGTGCTCGGCGTGAAGGTGTCGGCTATCGACCTGGAGCAAGCAGTCGCGCTGGCTGAGCGATGGCTTGCGAGCGGCAGGCGCGGATATATGTGTCTCACCGGCGTTCACGGCGTGATGGAAGCGCAGTCCGATCCCGATCTTCGCTGCATTCTGAATCGCGCTGCGATCAACGCACCGGACGGCATGCCGATGTCGTGGGTGGGGCGCTTGCAGGGATTTACGAAAATGGATCGCGTGTTCGGGCCGGAATTCATGACTGAGCTGTGCGCGCTTGCAGCCGAACGCGGGTATCGGAACTTTCTCTATGGAGGCAAACCCGGCGTAGCCCAGGCGCTGGGCCAAACGCTTCAGAAGCGGTTTCCGCGATTGCAAGTGGTTGGGACGTACACACCGCCTTTCGGGCCGCTCAGCACGGCGCAGGAGCGGGAGCTCTGCGATCGCGTGCGAGATGCGAAGCCGCACATTATGTGGGTGGGGCTCAGCACGCCTAAACAGGAGCGATTCATGGCGCAGTATGTGGATCGCTTGCAAACGCCGCTGCTGGTTGGAGTGGGCGCGGCTTTCGATTTTCACACAGGACTGATTCGCGATTGCTCGCCGTGGGTGAAGCGCGCCGGTTTGCAGTGGCTGCATCGGCTGAAGCAAGATCCCAAGCGGTTGTGGCGGCGCTATCTCCGCAACAACCCGGCTTTTTTGTGGCGCGTAGCGTGGCAGCTCTCCGGCCTTCAGGCCCGCTCACACACTTTCAACGCGGATGATCTTTGCGACGATCGCAATGGCCATTCGCTTTTGGAAGCGCCGCCCTTCGCGGACCGATCTGAGAGCATCGCCGGAGTTACGATGAGGCAAGGATAGCTTCGGCCGCTTTTTCCGCCACCATATAGATCGCGCTCACGATGAATGTGCCCGGAATGCGCGGAAATACCGATGCGTCGACCACGCGCAATCCTCGCGTGCCGTGAACCTGGAAGTCGCTGCTCAGTACGCCGTTCTTCTCTCGGGGCCCGATGGCGCAGGTGCACGAGGCATGGTGGCCCCACGCGTTGTTGCGAATGAACGTCTTCAACGCCTCGTCGCTTTCGACGCCATCGCCCGGCGCTTCCTCAATCATGCGACTGTTCTTGCGGAGCCCCGCCGTGAGCTTGCGCACGAAACGCAAGCCGTCGAGCACCGCATTCAAATCCTCTTCGCCGCCTTCTTCAAAGTAGCGAAAGTTGATGTGCGGCGTGTCGCGCGGGTCGGCCGAGCGCAGCGTGACTTCACCAGCGCGATTTCTGGTATGAGCCTTCAGCACTACCCAGGTGAGATAGTTGAGTTTCTCGGAGAAGACTTTGGAGTAATTGGGATAGTATCCTTGGAAATCGGTCAGCAGGGCCATGCAAAAAAGATCGGGCGGCCCTTCGGCGAGCGGCGAGCGCTTGAAGATTGAGAGAATTGCTCCGTTGGAGGAGTAGACGCCTTGGCGGCAGCGCTGCCACTGCGCGAACTGGGGATCACCGGGCGCGAACTGGACCGCCTTGTAGATCTCCCACACGGGAAAATCCATGCGGTTGACGACGCTGACTTCGTACCTGTCCTGCAGGTTGCGGCCCACGCCGGGAAGATCGACGCGCTGCTCGATTCCAAAGCGCTTCAGCACTTCGGCGGGGCCAATGCCGGAGAGCATGAGCAGCTGCGGCGTGTTGAACGCGCCTCCGGCGAGAATCACTTCTTTCGATGCGAAGACCCGGTGCAGCTCTCCAGTTTGCGCGCGGGGCGGGGCGCTGGCGCGGTACAGTCGTTCCCCTTGGAGAAATTCAACGCCGATGGCGCGGTTATCTTCGCCGAACAGCACCTTCGTTGCCAACGCATTGAGCTGCAGCTTCAAATTTGGGCACGCTTGCGACGTCTCAAGAACTCTTTCGCGAGTTCCCATCCGCGCGTGATTGCGCGTGGTGAGCGGCGTGTAGCAGATGCCGGCGAGATGCTCGGTTTCAGGGCGCCAATCGTTGGGGTCGGCCCAGCTCTCAAGCAGGCCATCGGTGCTGCGGATGATGTTGCCCGACATGAACAGCGCCTCTTCCGCACAGCACGCGACGGTATCAAAAAGATTGCCCTCTTCGATGGCAGCCTTTGGAATGGATTTCTCGGTGTGCAGCCAGCCCCGCCAGCCGTGGCGCGTGGGATTGATGCCGAGGTTCGAGAGCAGCCGGTAAACAGGACGGTGATGGCAGTTCTCGAGCCGCTCGAATCGATCGCGCATCTTATCCGGATTCCAGCTCGCATCGCCGGTCAGCTCCTCGATGTAGGCCCAATCGGAATTTTGAGGATAGATAAGGATCTGCGCATTGTGGGCCGTGCATCCTCCTAGCGTTCCCGCGCGCGGATAAAGGATGCCATCAACTTTTTGGCCTTCCCATTCTTCGACATATTTCCAATCGCGCTTCTGCGTGGCGTCGTCGGAATAGTGGCGGACGAAGAAGTCCCATTTCATCGCCTCGTTTTCCGACGCGAAGGCGTGGAATGCGGGCACGTCGTAGTCATAGGGCAAACGGTTGGCATCGGGCTGAACGGGATCACCACCCGCCAACTGCCGCGGGTCGCCACCGGCTTCAAGCAGCAAGACGGAGCGGCCGGCTTCAGCCAGGCGAGCCGCCACTGTGCCTCCGCCCGCGCCTGAACCGACAACGATGTATTCGTACTCCGGATTCTCCGGATTCATTTGCCGTCAGGCCTCCGCGTGGTCATGCTGTATCGGCGTCCTTGAGTCGACCGGGTGGTGCTCCGATTGTACCCGCCCATTCGCGCTGGGCGGGGCAAAAAATCGGGATACAAGGGCGGCTGTGGTGTGCTATCTTCAGTCACCCGGAAATGCGCACAAGTGTTTGAGTCACTGGTCTCGACGTCATCTTGAAGGTGCGGAGTCTTCCAAGTTCCCTTTGTTGACGAGGCGTTCCCGTAATTTTTTCCTCTGGGAGGATGCATTGGCAACCTCTGCGCAATCTGAAGCCGCTCCCGGCTATGGCCTTCCGCCAGCCAACACCGGCAATTGGCTGCTCGACCGCATCTCGAATGCATCGATCGCCTTTGTGCATCTGGAGCGCCGTTTCGATCCTTTTTTCAGGCCCTTGTTTGATGCGCTGTTTCGCGAGTTGCTCACCGGGGCGGCAACAGCTCTGATCAATCTAGGCCGGACGAACGATGGATCGAAGATCGCCGAAGAGCGGCCGGAACCGGATGAAGAGGCGTACCTCGCGGACATTATCACCACGATGGGCAAGCAGATGGAGGGGCTGTGGAAGCGGGGCAACTTCCAGCGCGGCGGCAATACAAAAACACAGGGCATCGTGCGCGGCGAGTTCACGGTCCGCGATGATATTCCCGCGCACATGAAGCGCGGAATCTACGCGACGCCGCGCACTTATCCGGCGTGGGTGCGGTTCTCCGGACCCGGTCCTTACATCACGCCCGATATTGACGATGTGGGCTTCATGAGCATGAGCATCAAGCTCATGGATGTGCCGGGACCGAAGCTCATGGACGATGAGAAATTCACCCTGGACATGTTCGGCGTTTCCCCGCCCACCTTTGTCACCGCCGATACAAAGTCGAATGCCGATCTGCAATATTGGAGCCTGAAGAATGCGTCGATCTTTCACTTCCTCAAGTTCAAGAATCACCATGTTCTGGATTTGGTGATGCAATCGCTGTGGATCAAAACGCAGTCGAGCCCGCTCGAGAGCCAGTACTTCAGTTGCGTTCCCTATCTTCTCGGCGAGGGGCAGGCGATGCAGTATTCGATGCAGTCACGGCTCACAACCCGGACCCCGATTCCACGCCTGCCGCTGCGTCCGCCGGACAATTATCTGCGCAACGCGATGGTTGCCACGCTGGCCAAACAGGATGTGGAGTTCGATATTTTGCTGCAGTTGCAGACCGATGCCTTCCGAATGCCGATCGAGAACAATGCGGTCTACTGGTCACCGCGCCGGTCGCCGCGGATCCCAGCAGCTATCTTGCGGATTCCGCGGCAGACCTTCGACTCGCCCGAACAGTTAGCGTTCGCCAAAGTGCTCTCCTATAACCCGTGGCATTGCATTGCTGAACATCGGCCGCTTGGCAACCAGAGCCGCGCCCGGCTGAAAATGTACAAGAAACTGTCGACCTTGCGGCAATCGATGAACGCGGTGCAACACTACGAGCCCAATGGCAGCGAGAGGTTTCCACCCGCGTGATGTGTGGAAGCGTGCCGAAAACAGGCTCGCGGAAGACGGCTCTGCGGACATTTGGGATGGTAGGCGAGCCGAGACTTGAACTCGGAACCCTCAGCTTAGAAGGCTGATGCTCTATCCAGTTGAGCTACTCGCCCATGCTCTTTATTGTAGCTGCGAAGCGGCCAGACCCGGCGCTGCCTGGCTGGGGAAGGCTCCTGAAGAGACCTCCAAAAGGTAACGGATCACGGCCGACTCAGCCCAGTGAATCTCGTCGCCGCCAGGGCAGAGAAAAGCGCAATGGCCCCCGCGGCGGGTTTCGACAAAAGTTATTTCAGGATTGGCGAGCAGACGCGCACGGGTTTCAGGAAACATGCGGATGAATGGATCATCCTGCGCACGCAGGATCAGCGTGGGAACGGCAATGCGATCGATGACGCGGGCGCTGGCCACGCGATAGTAGTAATCATCGGCATCGCGAAAGCCGCAGTACCGCGCGACGATCTTGTCGTCGAACCCGCGAATGGACCGCACCGGGCCGACTTCCGCGACGTGATAGATCGCGGGAAAAAGGGCTGCCTTGCGGCGAAAGCGCCGCATGAGATTGCGCAGAAAATGCATCTCGTAGAGGCGGTTAGCCGGCTCATGCAGCGCATCCGCACTGGGGGCAAGATCGATGACCGGGCAGACGGTGGCCACGGCGATGAGCGGCGGCCGGCATCCCCACTCCCCCGCCAGCTTGAGCACCAGGTTTCCCCCCATCGAATAGCCGATGAGGGCCACGCCTTCGAGATTGAATTTCCTGGTAAAGTGCTCGACCACCGCACCCACGTCGGATGAGAGTCCGGAGTGGTAGAGGGTTGGGGTGAGCGCGTCAGAGCCGCCGCAGTTGCGCATGTTCATGCGGACAACGTTCATGCCGGCGGCCCAGGCCCGAGCGGCGATGCCGCGGATGTAGCGCGAATCGGAGGAGCCCTCGAGGCCATGCACCAAAACCGCGGTGAGGCGCGAGGCGCGCACGGGCTCAGGCTGCCAGTGGCAATGGCAGAGCACACAGCTGCCGTCCGCCGGGTCCACCTGCACGGGTTCCGCGACGAACGGCAGCCGAAAAGCGGGCCGCGGCAGGAAGTTGCCCACGATGGTCTGCGCATGGCCGCTCGCCAGCCATCGCGGCGGCGCGAAGGTATTGAGCCACTCCGGCAGATGGGCAGGTTTTCGGTCGATGGCCGGGTTTTCTTGAAGTTTTGGAGTCACAGCAAATGGGAGGAGCCGCGGAGAACACGGCACTGGGGGCGGTTGGCGGGAATCGTACGTTTCGATCTTCTGGACTCGATTTTCTGGACTCGATCCCTGGGACCACCCGTAAGTTATAGAATACACGCTGCCGGGATTGCTCACAATGCCGCATTGGCCCAAGTAGTGTCCTCATTCATTGTCCGGATCACCGAGGGCTAAGGCCCGACCTTTCAGTTCAGCCGTTTTCGGCACGACTGAAGTCGTGCCCTGTTACAAAACACCGTGCACTTTGAGTTTTTCCGCAGCCTGTGAAGTCGTGCCCTTTCAAACAAAGACAAATTAGGACACTACCAGGGCCCGAGCCTGGCGCTCCGCAACGAGTTCTGAAGGCATTCGCGAGGAGGTGCGGCCTCCTCGTGGCCGGGGTCATCCAATTCGTGCTAGCATCATTGCCACAGTTCTCTCCGGCCTGATTCGTCAGGCTGGACCCTCCCCACGGTGCAACAAGAGTTCGCCAAAATCCTCAAGCAAGGAGGCGGACATGTTTAGAATCTCCGCCGCACATATCACGACAGTGTCTCTCTCGGCGCTGTTGCTCGCCCCGACCGTATCCGCGCAGTCCGTTGACCAGCCCGTCCAGCCCGCCCAGCCCGCTCAGCCTGCTCCCGTTTCGAAGGTTCGTATCGTACGCCTGAGTGAGGTAAAAGGCGCGGTCAGCCTGGATCGCGGGACCGGCAACGGTTTCGAGCCCGCGCTCGCGAACCTGCCCATCGTGGAGAAGAACCGTTTGCAGACGGACAACGGCGTGGCCGAGATCGAATTTGAAGACAACAGCTCGGTGCGCCTGGCGCCTGACTCCATTGTGGAGTTTCCGACGCTTGAACGGCTTGCGAACGGCGCGACTGTCTCCTCTGTTCACCTGGTCAAGGGGATGGCCTACGTGAGCCTGATGAAAACGCCGGGCAATGAATTCGACCTTCTCTTCGGACAACAAAGCCTGCGGCTTTCGAGCTCGAGTCACGTCCGGTTGCAGATTGAGGGAACGGAGGCGAAGCTCGCGGTACTCGACGGCAGCGTGCACATCGATGGTCCGGCAGGCGGTTCGGCGGGCGCCATGGATGTTCCGCGCAAGAAGACGGTGACGTTCGGAGTGCTCGACTCCACCGGGCCGACGGTGGCGAAGGATGTCGCTGCCGATCCTCTTGACGCGTGGGATCACAACGCCACCGACTACCATGCGCGCTCCGCAGCGATGAGCGCTGTGAGCAACTCACCCTATGCCTACGGCCTGAACGACATGACGTATTACGGCAGCTTCGCGAATGTCGGCGGCTGCGGCTCCATGTGGCGTCCCTATTTCGCAAGCGCTGCCTGGGACCCGTATGCGAACGGGGCCTGGGCCTGGTACCAGGGCGCGGGCTACTCCTGGGTATCTCCCTATCCCTGGGGATGGACTCCGTATCACTATGGGGCGTGGTCCTACTGCCAGGGCGCGGGCTGGGGCTGGATGCCTGGAGGCTCGTGGATGGGACTGAACAATATGAGCGCCCTGAGCACCACAGGCACGGGCGGCGGCGTGATCGTGCCGCGGCGGCTTCCGTTGCCGCCCTCGCATTTGCCACGCACCGGCGAATCCACCTTGATGTCTGTGAATCTCAAACCGCTGGTCCAGTCCGATATCGCTTCGCCCACATCGTTCGTCTTCCGCAAGGATTCGGCAGGTTTGGGTGTTCCGCGCGATGAGCTCGGCAAATTGGACAAATTCTCGCAACGTACGTTGCAGAGAGGTACTGCAAGCACACCGGTCTACTTTGAAGCTCGGGCTTCCGCGGAGGCAAACGGGCGATCGACGAATCCAGCCGGCGGGATGGCGACCTCCATCCACCGGGGATCGCCGCCGTCCGCCTTCGAAGGGGGGCCTTCGCAGATGGGCAGTCGGGGCGGCGGAAACGAGAGTGCATCTGGACGTTCAGCCGCGAGTCCAACCATGTCCTCGGCGTCCTCCGGCGTTCACACGGCGGCGCCGTCTTCGGGTCATGGCCACTAGAGAGGCGATCAATTATTGGAGGCGATCGCTCGTTTTGTGATCGCCATTGGGCGCGATTAGAGCGGTTCGGAGAATTCACGCGCGGTCTGCGCATCGGTGGAGTGTGAATCCTGATTCACACTCTCATTGCCGCACCGCCCACGCCAGCCCGTCGGGACCCTGCACATCCACATGCCCAACCATCTGAAGAGTCTTCAGGTCGATAACCGCGACGTAGCCGTCACGCCCGCACGCCGCGTAGGCCCGCGCGCCGTCCGGTTGCATCTGGATCCCTCCTGAAGCGTGGACGTCCGTCAGGCGCTTCACAACGTGCCGCGTGGCAGCATCCAGAACCACCAGGGACGATCCGGCAGAGACGAGCACCAGCCTGCCATCGGGCGTGAACTTGAGCCGGTTCGCGCCGCGCACGTCGACCTGCAGGGTCGCCACCACCTTCTTAGTGGGGATATCGATCACCGACAGGGTGCCGTCTCCCGCGTTGGCCACCCAGGCCTCCTTGCCATCGGGCGCAACATCGAAGCCTTCCGATCCATGACCAACGGGGATCACAGTTAGCTGCCAGTCGCCTCCCGGCGGCGTTGGCATTGGACCTCGCGGCGGGCCAGCGCCAGTAAGACCGCTGCCCGATGGGGGCGCTTCACCGGGCGGAGGCATTCCCGGCGGAGGGCCGCCGGCCCGGCCTTCGGTCTTGTCGAGAATGGTGACGGTCGCGGAATTTACATTCGTCGTCAGGATGCGTTTCGCATCGGGGAAGACGTACAGCATGTGCGTCCGGTTCTGACCGATCCCCATGATCCAATCAATCTTGCCGGTCGCGGGGTCGTAGCTGCCGATCGACTTGGCAGCCTCGGCCGTGAACCAAACCTTGCCTTGCACGAAGGTGAGGCCGTGCGGACCGCGCAGAGCGCCTAGATCAATGAACGGCAGTTGCTTCTGATTCACCAGGTCGATGACTGCCAGCGTGTGGAACGCGCCGAAGCCGTAATTCGAGACATAAGCGGTCTTGCCGTCTGAGGAGGCCACCACCTCGTGAGGATCGTCGCCCACCGGAATGCGGGCCACAACGCGCAAATTTACGGGATCCACAATGGACAGCGTGTGGTCCTGCTTCGATAAGGCGAGAAGCGCGGCATTCGGGGTGCTTTGAGACACGGCCCAGGTCGGGACGAAGGCCAGGATAGCAAGACGCGCCCACTGTAAACGGCTTCGCATGGGTAGTTCCTCTCCGGACCATCTTAATGCGGCTCATGCCTGGGCTGCCGGACGCAGGAGTTTTGGACTGCAGTGGGATTACCGGTTCGTCGTCACCGCAAGCCGATCGAACTGCGTCCGGCTCCAGCCAGAGCCGATACCGAACATGCCGTGGGCGTGGCCGGAGTCCTCGACTGCGGCAAGTATCTTCCCGTCGAGGGTGGCGGTAATCTTGCTGCCGGCGAAGGCGAGTTGCAGACGGCGCCATTCCCCGGCGGCCGGTGCGGTTTGTCCATGCGCCAGCGTGCGCGTCACCTCGCCGTAGCCGGTCGAGAGCAGTTCCCAAACGCCGTCTCCATGCACCCTGAACGTATACCCGCTCGGCAACCGCGCCTGGTGGTCCCGGAACACATCTGCGGAATCAATTCTGCCGATCACCATGGCGCTTCCTTCCGGCGTAACGCGCGCGTCCACGCCGACCTGGTAATCGGCCCACGATTGGTCACCGGCGAGAGTCCATGGATCGGGCAGCGGTCCCCACGGTGCGGGTCTATCGGTAATCACCTGTTCCAGACAGTTTCCCGGCCGGCCCTCGCACGCATGCACTTCAAACGCGCCGTCTTGATCGGCGAGAAAGCGGGGCGTGTGGTCGAGCGGCGTGTTTTCGAAATCGTCCCGATAAGGAAGAGGGAAGTTCGCTGCCGGCGGCGGCTCCGCGGTTCCTTTCGCCTGACCCGTCGTCGTGGTCAACGAATACAGCGAATCCGGATCGAATGTATAGCTGAATTGGCCATCGCGTACGGGCACGTCCGTTACATGCTCGAAGGTGACGCGGCTATTCGTCTCCCAGACGTGAACGGCTGCTGTCGATAGCCCGCCTTGCGCTGTGAAATGCACGCTCTGTGGATGGGCTGCGCCAATCGTCTCCAGCACCACGCTCCAGTCCGCGCTGCTTTCTGAACGCAGTGCGACGTAATCACCCTTTTCGGGAAGCTCGCCGCAGGCCGTATCCAGATATTTCCAGCCGGGCTGCGCGAACTGTGTCGTATGCGCCGTTGCCCAGATGGCGCCCTGCACGTCATAGTGGCCCGACCATGGCGTATTCGCGTACATCAGGCCGGAGTTCGGCGCGGCCAGAATATCGTAGTACGAGGTAATGGGGCTCCAGATCTCGGTCTTGGTAAGGTGCCCCTTCAGGTAGTTCTCGTTGTAGAGTTGCGCCAGTTCGCGGCCGCCAACCTGCCAGTCGCGAGAATGGATGAACGAGGCGCTTGATGCCGGTTGATCTTCGCTTGACCAGAGCGGCTCGCCGAAGCTCACTGCGTTTGCGGGGGTGGTCAGTTCTCCGTCCATGCGCGGATAATGCACGGACACCACGGCCACGGCGTCTTTGAGCGCGGCGTCCTTCTCCATCGCGGCGAGGATTGTCCACTGGTCTGCATTGCGGCTCGGATACTCATCGCAGCAGACGATTTTTGTGTTCAGATGGTGCGCATCGAGCGTTCGGCGCAACGTTTTCACGTACTCAGCACTGGTGAAGTGCTTCTCATTCCAGATGCCGGTGTAGGGGATCTCCAGGCCGTAGGTTTTTTTCGCGCCCTCGAGAAAGTCGGCCACGTAATTCGCCATATCGTCGGAATAGAAATTGCCGCCGCCCGCCCATCCCGGAGCGCCCCAGGCCAACGTATCCAGAATGATCTTGGTGTTGCGCTTCCGAGCCTCCTGCATGAGCCACCGCTCGTAGCCTCGCGTGTAGTTGTGATCGCCGCGGCTGCGCATCGAGGTCGGCTCGGAGCCATCGGTCGAGTTTACGTCCGCGCCGATCTCCACTTTCAGGTGCTGGAGCGAGGCTCCGTAGTCAGGCTTGAAGAGATAGTCGAGAATCTGGCTGCGTTCGGGCTCCGGATAGTCGATCAGGAGCCGCGACGACGCGCCCGCGCTTACCGCGCCGATGCCGTCGAAGATGCGGCCCGCGCTCGCGCCGTCCAGCATTACGTCCTTCTGGAGAACCTGCGCATGAAGGCTCAACCCCGCCAGCAGCACTACCACTGCCACAATCCGCAACCTTTTTTTCGGATTCATTCCATCCCCTGAGTCGATAAAAGCCGGGTTTTACAACAGCGAAAACCGGTAACGTTAACGACGAGAATCTTCGCCGATCCTTGGCGCCTCTGTCAATCGCCAAGATCGCTGACGAATCTGCTTTTCAAGCGAAGCCGGACGCAAGGCTAGACAAAGAACTCGCCCGGCGTGTCGATCTCTCTTGCGAAGAGTCCGATATTACTGCGCAACACGATGTGAGGAGCGAGCCTGCGGATGGGATCGGGCTTGGTGCCGTTGACCAGGTGATTGAGAAGAATTTCAAGCGCGGTCTTGCCTTGGACAAAGGGCCGCTGGTAGAGCGTCGCCAGCACGTTTCCCGTTTCGATGTACGGCACAAGCTCCGGAAACAGGTCGGTGGTAATCACCTGGACCTCGCCGAGGAGTTTCGTTTCTTCGAGGGCCCGCAAGACCGGGATACTATTGGCGGTGCTCAAATAGATGCCCGCAGGACGCTTTGCCCGCCGGAGAAGAGCCATCGCCTGCTTGTGCGCAAGTTCGGGCTGCTCGTGCGATTCGATGGCAGGCTGAAGCGAGAGGTGGGGCGCGAATAGTGCCAGATTGGCCGCGAACCCGCGCAGCTTCTCGGCGTGATCAAGCGTGGTTAGCTCGCCGGTAATGGTAGCCAGGGAGCCTGGTTTTTGCATGATCCGCGAAAACAGCTCGGCGGCGATGGCGCCGCTGGTGAGCGAGTCCACCGCGATGGAAGCGAGTCTCCCACTGCGCGGCACATCGCTCGAAACGCAGACCACGGGGATACCGCGCTGCGCGAGCCCGCGGAGCGCGGGCGCAATGCGAAGCGGATTGCCGGGCGCGATCAAAACTCCGTCGAAGCTCTCGCTGGCATCCGCCTTTAGGAGTTCCACGTCGCCTTCGTCGAGCCGCGAGAAGGTGCGAAAGACCAGGTCAATGCTGAGGCCTACGGACGTGGAGGCCGCGGCGCGCACGCCGGCCCGCAAGGAATCGAAGAAGGATGCAATCTCGCGCGGGAAATAGACGCCAATCCGAAGCCTGCGATTGAGCTTGAGAGAGCGTGCCGCAATATTGGGCCGGTAGCCGAGCTCTTCGGCCTTCTTCAACACCCGCGCGCGAGTAGCGGGATTGATCCCAGGCCGCCCATGGAAGGCGCGGTCGACGGTTCCGATGGAAACGCCCAGGGCGCGCGCGATGTCGTGAATTCCAGGTGGCTTCATGATGATGTTCTTATGGCGATCTTAAATCGCAGCGGGCTTAGAGCCTGTTCTTAACTTTCGCGGGAGCCGCGCTCTCTTCCTACTGCGGCGCAATTTTTTCCAACGTGAACCCCGCAGCCTGAAAATTCCCATAGAGCGCGGGATCGAGGCCCCGATGCATCCAATAGGCTCCGCTCGCCACCGCCGGCGTGCCACGCTCGGCGTTTCCCTCGAAGGCGGTGAGCTTATACATGGCCTCCTCGTCCAACCCCTGGAGCTGCAAGGTTGGATAGGGATAGCCCTCCATGCTGGAGTGCAACATCGCAAAGACCGCAGCCTGCTTGCCGTCCCTGGACACATATTCGGTTGCGGATTGCTCGCGGTCATTTTCGGGCGGCAGAATGCGGTAGAGCGCACCGCGCTGCACGGTCTCGCGGATGGCTTTGTACACCGCGATCAACCGCTTCGCCTCGGCCATTTCAGCGGGCGTGTACTTGTTCAGATTGGCGCCGATGCCCAGCGCGCCCTGCATGGAAGAAAGAAAGCGGAAGGGCAACGAGTAGGTGGACTGGCCTGGCGTGTTGCCGGAGTCTGTGACCCACGCCATCATCAGTCCCGGGCTGTAGGCATAGGTAAATCCGTTCTGGATGAGAAGGCGGTCGGCAGGATTCGTGTTATCCGACGGCCAGACCTGATCGGCATAACGCAACACACCCAAGTCGACACGGCTGCCGCCTCCCGAGCAGCTTTCGATTTCAAGCCGAGGATGCTTCGCCTTCAACTCGGCGAGAATCCCGTAAAAGTTGTGGACGTAATCGTAATAAACGTTCTTCTCGTCTTCGACAGGAACGGCCGGCCAGCCCGGCTCAGACCAGTTGCGGTTGTAATCCCATTTCAGAAAGTCGATCTGGTTCTCGTCGAGCAGCTTCTCCAGAAATCCCAGTACATAAGCGCGCACGTCGGGTCGGGCCAGGTTCAGTACGAGCTGATTGCGGCCCTCGGTGCGCGGGCGCCCAGAGAAGTTCAGCACCCAGTCGGGATGCGCGCGGTAGAGATCGCTGTCGGGGTTGACCATCTCCGGCTCGACCCACAATCCAAACTGCATGCCCAGCGAATGCACTTTGTCGATCAGGGGCTTGAGACCGTGCGGAAACTTCTGGGGATTCACATACCAGTCGCCCAGGCCTGCGGTATCGCTGTTGCGCTTGCCGAACCAGCCGTCATCCATCACAAACCGCTCCACGCCGAGAGAGGCGGCTTTTTCTGCCAGTTCCATTTGTCCGGCTTCATTCACGTTGAATTCCGTGGCTTCCCATGAGTTGTAGAGCACGGGGCGCAGCGGCGGATGAGGCGCGCCGGGCACGATCGAGTCGATCTCCAGCCGGTGCATCAACCGCGAGGCGCCGCCGAGGCCGTGACCGGAAAAGCCGCCATAGAAAGCCGGCGTTTCGAAGGTCTCGCCGGGTTTCAGCCGGTATCCGAAATCGAAGGCATTCAGCCCGCCGGTCACGTGCACCTGCTGGAAGGCGTCCTGCTCCACACTGATCTGCCAAGAGCCGCTCCAGGCCAGCGCGCCGAAGTAAACGTCGCCCTGCTCCTGGCTGGTTGAAACATCGCGATCGATGGCGAAATAGGGATTGTTCTGTGCGCCCGTACTGCCCCGCCGGCTCTCGAGGACAATTTTGCCGCCACGAATAGGCTCGTCGCGCACATTCCATTCGCCGGCCCAGCGCCCGGACAAAAAGTGCAGGTGATAGTCCGCGCCACGCGGCAGGTTGAAGGTTCCGGCAGCTACCTGCTCGATCGCGAACGGAGCCGCGGTGCGGTTTTCGATATCGGCCCAGCGGCGCACGATTCCTGTTTCTCCATCTATCGCGTAGTGCAGCGTGACGTACACTTCGCGCGAGATATCCTTCATGACGATGCTCAGCGATTCGCCTTCGATTTTGGAGGAGACGAACTGAAGCACGAGGTCGCGATTCCCGTCGGGGAACGTGATCTTCACATCCGGCTCGAGGTAAAGGCCTCCGCCCCAGCCGACGAATTCATGTTGCGTCACGTTGAGGGGCAGGTCGAACGCTGCGTGCCCGCGGCCGCTTTGCGGGGCGGGAAAGCTGTCACCGCGTGCAAGCCGCCGCCCCCAATAAATCGTCTGCAGTTGCTGCCGGTCGTTGACGCCGAACACGTAGCTCACATCCGCCGCATCCATTCGGAAGACGTGCCCGTCGCTCTCGACCGTCACATGCACGTTTGGGGCCGGCTGGCTAGCAATCGGACACGCGAGTGCGAGCGGGAACAAAGCCGCCGTGCACAGGCGCCGAAGGACGGAAGAACACCTCATGATGGCTCCTCAGGGAGAGAATGCTTGTTTCGGACCGGACTCAGGACTTGTCCGGAGCGGAGAATCAGAATCCGTCCCGCGGCAACAGTGTACGTTACCGCACGGTACCGATTCGCTTCCCTGGCTGTCAAGATTGTCCGGGGGTGTTCGGGATGCATGTTTCGCCCGCAGCAGGGCGGAGGCACAGATAACCGTGTACGTTACCATTACTGTGCCGTATAATCTCCCGGAAGACGAACCTCTCACATTTTCGCCTGCAAAGGAGTCCGTCCGAGCGGAACTCGCCGGATCGCAGCCATGATTGCTCCAGCACCACAGCCGGGAACGAACGCTCCGCCGGCCCAATGCCGGCCCGGCAATCCCCATGCAATCGCTCTCTGGCTAACCGCAGCTTCCGGCGCTCTGGGCGGATTGCTCTTTGGTTACGATTGGGTCGTCATAGGCGGAGCCAAGCCTTTTTACGAACTCTATTTTCATCTCAGCTCTCCGCAGTTGCAGGGATGGGCAATGAGCTGTGCCCTGGTCGGCTGCCTGGGGGGCGCAGTCACGGCCGGCGCGCTGAGCGATCGCTTCGGAAGAAAGCGGCTCCTTACGCTGGCGGCGTTCGTCTTTGCAATCTCGTCGCTGGGCACGGGGATGGCTGCTCAATTCGCGACTTTTGTGGCCTGGCGCATTCTGGGCGGTTGCGCCATCGGCCTTGCCTCCGGCATTTCGCCGATGTACATCGCCGAGATTTCGCCCGCTCATCTGCGCGGCCGGCTGGTGTCGCTGAATCAGATGGCGATTGTGATCGGCATCCTTCTGGCGCAGGTAGTGAACTGGCTGATTGCCAGGCCGGTTCCGCCGGGAGCGACGGCTATGGCCATCCTCGCTTCGTGGAACGGGCAATGGGCGTGGCGCTGGATGTTTGGCGTCACTTCCCTTCCCGCGGTGCTCTTCTTCGTCGCCACATTTCTGGTTCCCGAGAGCCCGCGCTGGCTGGCGTCGAAAGGGCGCGAGCAGCAGGCGCTTGCGGTCCTGGAGAAATTGAACGGTGCGGACTATGCCCGCCATGTGCTCGAGGAGTTTCGCGCCGCCAGCAGTCTTGAGCCGCGCGTATCCATCCTGCGCGAACTCGCCGCACCGGGTGTCGCCCGGGCGCTGTTGCTGGGCATTGTGCTCGCGGTGCTGCAGCAGTGGTGCGGCATCAATGTGATCTTCAATTATGCCCAGGAGATCTTTGCCGCGGCGGGATACCAGATCTCCGGCATTCTATTCAACATTGTGATTACCGGAGCCGTCAACGTGGCGTTTACGGTAGTGGCGCTGCTTACCATCGATCGGCTGGGCAGGCGTTTCCTGCTGCTTACCGGCACAGCGGGCCTCGCTTTGATTTACATTGTCCTCGGCGCTTTCTATCGAATGCACGTGCACGGTCTGCCGATGCTGGTTCTGGTGCTCGCCGCCATTGCCTGCTATGCCATGTCGCTCGCGCCAGCCACGTGGGTGGTGATCGCCGAGATCTTTCCCAACCGCATTCGCGGCGAAGCCGTATCGATCGCCGTCACGTCCCTCTGGATCGCGTGTTTCGTGCTCACCTACACTTTCCCCGTGCTGAATGCAGCGCTCAGCACCGCCGGCGTGTTCTGGACCTATGCAGCGATCTGCCTCGCCGGCCTGGTTTATCTTTTCTTCCGCTTACCCGAGACGCGGAACCGCTCGCTCGAAGAGATCGAGACAGGCCTTCTTGCGGGAAAACTTTAAGCCGGTTGCCGATCCTCGATTTCACACTTCAGGAACGGGCCAGAGCTGCAAAGCTGGCGAGCAGATCGGCCGCACCGCTGTGACTGGCGTCGGCCCGTTCGACGCTTTTCAACATTGCCGAGGCCTCGTCTGTCTTGCCCAGGCCCAACAGGCTTTGCGCGCGAAGAAACCGGGCCAGAATCCGCTGGCGCTCGGTCAGGTCTTCCTCGAAGAGCAGCATGGTTGGGAGCGAAGTGGCAAAGTAATCGATCTTCGGCGTTTCTCGTTCCAGATTGTCGGCATACTCCGCGATCTCGAGAAACAGGCGGTTCGCCTGGCTGGTCTCTCCCAGCCGCTCGAAGGCCATCCCGCTCCAGAATGTCGTTTCCGACACTGCGCACACCTGCATCTGGACAAAGTCACCTTGACGGGAAGCGGCTCGGCGCCACCAGATGTGGGCCTTTTCCTGCTCGCCCAAGGCGTCATAAGCGATGCCCAGGAAGAATTCGACTTCGCTTCGATTGGCCAATGGATGCCAGGTTTCGCCCAGGCTGTTTGGCGGTTGCAGTGTGGCCTGAAGGTGCTCCAGGGCCACCTGCGGCCGGCCTTTTTCGAGATCTTCCCGCCCCAGAAGCAGGTGCGCCCGAACGTACTGGGCGAGAACGCGCCCTTCCCCGCCCTCCCAGGGCTGGAACTTACGCGCAAACAGAAGCCGCAGCGCTTCGGCGGGGCGGCCGGTCTGGTTATATAAGCCGGCCAGCTCCACGGTCAGATCGTCGCGACGGTCCACCAGATTGCGCGCGTTCTCAAGCGCAGCGAGACGGCTCTGGGGCGGCTCACCCAGGCGCTTCAAGAGCTGATCCTGCTCGTAGAGAATGCGCGCATCCTCCGGAGCGTGGGCTCGCGCCCGCTCGAATGCGTCGCGCGCTTTCTCGGCATTGCGTTGAACGTTGTAGTAGGCGATGCCCAGATTGCGCCAAGCGGTGGGAAACTCGGGATCGAGCCGGGTCGCGGCCTCCCAGCAAGCAACCGCTTCCTCGTGGCGGCGCCGGTCGTAAATCAGATTGCCGAGGTAGTAGCGCGCCCGCGCATCCTGCGGGTTGGCGCGAATCGCTTCCTCGAGCAACAGCATCTCTTCGAGCCGGCTGGGAAAGACGTAAAGCGCACTGGCTTTGGCAGCCAGCGCATAAGCTGCTTCACTCTCATCGCCGCGGCCGAGCTGGGCCAGCGTCCATGCCTGCGCATAAAGCAGCATGGCGCGGCTCCCATCGTCCTTCGCGTTCGGGTCCGCCGCTGCGAGAAGATGCAGAGCGTCGTCCAGGAATCCTGCACGCGAAAGATCGAAGGCGAGATCGAGGCGCTGCTGGCCATCCGCGGGCATCTGCCCGTAGTTCAAATAACGGGTCCAGATATCGAGTGGATCGAGGGCGAGCGTGGCGGCGATGAACCTGGACGCATCCTCGTCGCGCCCCAGCCGCCGCAGGATGGCCGCCTTCAGGCTGCGTGCGTTGAGGTTGTCGGCATCCGCGCGCAGGGAGCGCTCGATATGGTCGAGGGCTTGCGTCCATGCGCCGCGCGCACAGTCGATCTCTGCGAGACGATGATGGGCCGGCCCGCGCCAGGCCGCATTCCACGTCGACTTGTAAAACGCGTCGTAGGCCTCATCCCGCCGGCGCCGGTAGAGCAGTGCAAGCCCGAGCGTATAGTGCGCTTCCCCATCGTAGGGATTGGGATTGCGCTCGGTGAGTCTCGCGATGGAGGCCCGCAGCAGCGTTTCCGCCTGCACCAACTCGCCGCGCCGAAGATGCCACCGGCCCAGCGCGCAGTTGGCGCGGCTATCGCCGGCATCGCGCCGCAAAGCCTCGCGCCAATAGGGTTCGGGGCTGCGGGTTGCGTGCCGGTATTGTTCGAGGTGCACGCCGATTAGATGGAGCTGGTCGCTGGATGCGACTTCTTCGGGCCGCGGCGGTTCTGTGGCTGCTTCCGGCCGCTCGACAGGAACGATCTCCGCAGGCGCATAGCGCAGCACAGTTTCGCCGCCGGCTTCAAGCGTCAGCTCGAACTCCCGAATGGAGGCCGAAAGCGCAAGCTCGATGCGGACCGGCCTGGATGCTTCGAGGTTTTCCCGGCGTGAGGCAAGCGGCTTGCCTTGGGACGCGAGGCGAAGGACGGCATCAGGCATGGAGCGCGTGGGCATGAGATGGATGCAGACTGAATCGCCCTTGCGCTCGAGGCGCAGAGCGGCTTCGACGTTCGCGTAATCGGGCACGCCGATCTCGCGAATGGGATACCAGAACTGGCTGAAGGTTTTGGTTTCTCCGGGCGCGAGGAAGGAGAAATCCGGCTGATTGTCGGTGTACGCTCCGGCCATGAGCTCGACATACGGCCCATCCGCATCGGTCAGGCAGCGATCCCAGGCGTAGCCGAACTCCTGGTTGCCCCATGTCCATTGCTTTTTGCCGGGCGCGATGTGGTGGTTACCGGCATATACGATTCCTGCCTGCCGCGCGTGATCATAGCCACCGGAGAAGTCTCCTTTGGAACCGACAACCATGTAGCTGGTGGGCACGGGGATGTTGGCATACCAGCTCAGGTCGTTGGGAGGGTAGGAACCGTCGGGTACAAATTGCGCCGGGCGCTCGTCCGCCGGAACCCCGCTGGCAGCGCGCTCGCCATAGTCGATGCCATAATACCTGCCCTCACTGAGCGGAAATTCCGTGACCGCGCGCTTGGCGTGATCGGCGACATAGCGAACGTCTTTGGGGAAGAACGATTGATACTTTTCGTGGACCCGCGTGGCTACATTGGCCCACCACAGGAAGGTCTGAGTATCGGCGGTCCGGTTGTAGAGCCGCACGCGCAGCTCGAAGTACGCACTTCGGGGCCGCAGGCGCACGCCATGCATTCCCTTGAGCCGCGAGAGCGGATCGTGATCGCTGCACCATGCCGTGACGGAGCCGTCCGGCTCGCGCTCGATCGCGACCTCGACGGGCATGAATGTAGCCGGCCGATGATGTTGCGGCCAGTTGAACTCGATGCCTCCTGAAACCCACGGTCCGGCCAAACCCACCAATGCCGGCTTGATCACGTTTTGGCGGTAAATAAAGTCATAGTCGCCCGTCTTGTCATAGGCCACGTGGATACGCCCGCCGATCTCGGGAAGAATCATGAGGCGCAGGAACTCGTTCTCGATGTGCACGGCTTTCCAGGCATGATCGTGCGGCTCAGTCTCGATGCGGTCGATGACGGGTAAAGGGTAGACCCGCCCGCTGCTTCCCTGGTAGACACGCTTCTCGAGGAAGAGCGGATTCGGATCCGGCGCAGCGGGCAGATAGGTACGCATGACGACAGGCTCTTCCCATGCCTTCACATCTGCCGTTTCGCGGGCAGGCGCAGGCGGAAGCTGAAGCTGAGACGCTCCGAATTCGTTGGTTGGGCGGCTGGCAAGCTTCCTATCGCTCTTCATTGCCTTCCTTATGATTTCCATTGGCGTACCGGCACATCCGAGTACAAACGCCGGCGGGAATCCGTGAACGTTAACGACAATCTTCTTTGGTCTGGGCGGATCTGTCAATGAGAGACACAACTGACGCTGCAGCCGAATTTTTTCGTTTGCGCTGCCGGCCTGCTGGAAGGTTCAAGAGCCGATGGGCGCCGATACGGAAGGAACGGAAGAAGTGTCAGGGAAGTTATTGAGCCCGGCACCTGACTTCCAACGGTCCGGGGCCAGCAACGGCTCGATAGCCCGACGGTCCATTACAAGAGATTGCGAATGCCGCCGCTTGTCAAAGCAGGTGCAGGTACTCTCAGATGGCGTTGGGGCGAAGCACGGATTTATGGTTGAATGCTGCGGACGGCGACAACGTCGACTGAAACGGGAGCGCCGGCCACAGCCCGAGAGCGGACCAGCGCTTCAAAATAGGGAGAAGCCGACTTGGTGCTTTGCCGTACTGCCTTTTCCAAATGGTCCCGATCGCCGGCATCGGCCAACAGCGCGCTCAGAGCTTCGGTGCCCTCTTGACGCAGCCCCTGCAGGATCATCACATTGCCTTGGCCGATCTGCCCCGGAAGCACGGAGAGGGTGGCATAATCTTCCCCGGTGGAACCGGTGCTGACCAAGCCGACGTATTGCTTCTCTTCGCCGGGCAGCGGGTTGCGGTTGAGGAAGTACATGCGTCCGCCGACGCTCTGCTCAACCTCTTGAAAGTTAAGCTTATCGGCGAAGAGCGCTACCCATGGGTTGGATGTTGGACCGCCGACGAAGACGAGATTCCCCTGCTCCAAATCACGCCGGTCGAGATCCCGCGCCGAGGTCAGCACGAGCTGGCTGTTGAGCGGCCCGGCCAATTTCGTCAGTGTGGCGATCGTTGTTAAATCCGCAAACGACGCGAGTTGCGAATCCGATATATAGTCCACCAGCCGCTGAAGGTTTTCGGGCAAATGCGGAGGAATCAGGCTCTTGCGATAATCGGCCTGCAAGTAGTCGTTGAGAGTGATTTCATGCTGGCCGAGGAGCCGCACGCTCAGGCTGCTGTCAGAGACCACGACCCGTGTCTGCCGGTTCGGCTGAATGACGGCATCAAGTGGCCAAGGCTCCCCAGGATAAGCAGCGGTTCTCACTGTGCGATACCAGCCGGCTGCGCAAACCACAGCGGCGGCCACCGCAAGCCAGAGCAGAACGTCTTTCAATCCGATCTTGGAGGCTCGAGCGGGCTCGGGACGGGGCACAGGCGCGGGGCCCAGCCGCGGGCCCAACTCCGGAATGGGGTCGTGAAACTCCAATGCATAGGAGCCCTTGGGTATATCTACGCGCAGCGTCTCGCTCCGGCCTTCCTGCGCGAAATATTCATGCAGGCGAAGGCGTAACTGGCGCACGTGGACGCGCACCGCGCTGTCTTCCGCCGGGCTGTAGTCGGCAGCTTTACCGAACACTGCGGTGCCAATATGCCGCTCGGTGAGCGCATCTGCCTTGCCGTGGATGGATTGTTCTGCCAGATAGGAGAGCAGCGCGTGAAGATTGGTCGACTTTTGAAACGGGACAGTCAGGAGAATGCGCTCGACAAGGCACCAGCGGGGATCGGTCTGGAAACCCGAGACGGGGGCACCCAGGGGCTTTGGCGCGGCCGACATCGTCTGCAGGGGGGGCATAAGGACCACACAAATTATATACATGTGCCTTTTAACCGTGCGTTAAACGCGATAGACGAGACGATATACCAGGATGCAAGATGGTCCGTCTGACAAGATCCTGAAAATCCGCTCCTTCGAACGGAACCGTTTTCTTTTATTTTCAGAGAATCAGCCGCATGGAATAGCAGACGGTAAATGCGTGAACCCATTGGGTTGAACGGCTAGGAAAAAAGTCCTCATTCCGCCGCTGGCGCGAATTCAACCATAGACGGCGTTTGCGAATTTTGAATCTAACGCTCTTGGAAACAAGCGTGTTGATCGGTGAATACCAAAGATTTCACCTTGTTTTCCGGGGGCTAAGCCCTTGGCATGCCCACTTCCCTCTCCGAAACTCTCTCCAGATTCCCGCGGCGTACCGGCACCTCGAGAACCTGGAGGCTCTCCAAGTTCCGAGGTAACGGGCATGTGCGTCCGGCTTGCTTTGAGCTCATTGGAGGCTTTGAAAAATGATTCGCGCAAACGTCTTTGAAAACACGGCTGGCGCACCGAGAACGAATCGGGGCGCGGCCTGGATGTGGGTGCTGCTTTTTACGTTGGCAGGCTCGGCTTTTCAACTCCTTCATGCGCAGGAGAACGCCGGCCTCACCGGCAGGGTGACGGACCCGTCGGGCGCCGCCATCGCCGACGCGCATATCACATTTACCAATGAAGCTACCGGCATCGCGTCGCAGTACGCCGCATCTTCGGTGGGAGTGTACGTCGCTCCCCTGTCGGCCGGAACCTACGATATTACGGTGGAGGCGGCAGGATTCCAGAAGTTCGAGCAGACGCATGTGGTTGTGGAAGTGGGCGCCCAGACGACCGACAACATTGCGATGACGCTGGGCAGCAGCAGTCAGACGGTAGAGGTGTCCTCGTTCAATGCCATCGGGCTTGATACCACCGATCCGCAGCTCGACTCGATTCTGCCGACAAAGGAAGTGACCGACCTGCCGCTCCAGATCAACGGATATATCCGGCAGGTCACCAGCTTTGCCACGCTGGCGCCGGGCGTGAGGTCGGGTTCCTATGGCAGCATCACGGTTGAAGGCGGCGCACCCAGCCAGATCAACTCGGCCGGCAACTATTACAACGGCCTGCAGCTTGACACCGCATCGGACATCAACTCCGACCCGCCGTTCGAAATGGTGAACGAGTTCCGGGTTCTGCGCAACGCGTTTTCGGCCCGCTACGGCATGGTGCAGGGTGCTGCGGATTATGCCATGCGTCAGGGCACCAACCAACTGCACGGCGACGGCTTCCTGATCAACCGCAACAGCTTTTTTGACTCGGATGGCTTCTTCCCCGCCGCCTTCAACAGCGCCGGCAAACCCATTCCGCCGGAGGATGTGCAAACCGACTGGGGTGGCACCGTCGGCGGTCCCGTGGTTCTGCCCAAGCTCTACAACGGGCATAACAAGACCTTCTTCCTGGGCAGCTTCGATCTTTTCAACTGGAAGCAGGGCCAGACTGCCTTCGGCTCGGTTCCAACCCCGGCCGAAGTCTCGGGCGACTTCACCAAGTTTGTCAATTCCAACGGCGTCCAGATCCCCATCTACGATCCGCAGACCGGCCAGCAGTTCATGGGTTGCGGCGGCAACCAGCCGAACGTGATCTGCCCCAACCGCATCGATGCGCTCTCGAAAACGCTCTTGCAGTACATTCCGGCTCCCAACGCGGCCGGAACCAACTTCGGTCTGCAGAACAACGAGGCCCCGGCGATCAAATCCATCAATATCCAGAACCGGGCCTGGGGCGTCACGCTGAATCATCAGATCTCACAGAGCCAGAACATCGCCTTCACCTGGTGGCGCAACTACTACTACACGCCGCAGTTAGAGGAGACGGGCACCGTTGCCATTGCGCCGGCGGACAACCCCCTCAGCGGCGTGGAGAATCTGACCGATAATGCCAACGTCTGGCTGGTGAATTATTCCAAGACCATGACGCCCAAGCTGGTGATGACGGCCGGGTTTGCGGCGCAAGACAAGTGGCAGAACAACGTGAACGGCAACCAAAACGTGAACTTCGCCGGCATCCTGAGCGGCACCACCATGCCGCACATCAGCTTCAACGGCCAGGAAGCGCCCACGGGTTGGGGCAACTTCAACAGCGACATCGTTCACTACCATGTGAGCAACTACGGCTATAACCTGTTCAACAACTGGATGTGGAACAAGGGCCGCCACACGTTAAACATGGGCGGCGAATTCCACCACTACTACGCTGACATCCTCAACAACTACAGCGGCGGCCAATTTAGCTTCAGCCAGGCTGAGACCTCCATTCCGAACACCACCAACTCCAACTTTGCCCAGTACGGCAGTTCGTTTGCCAGCTTCCTGCTGGGCCTGCCTGATTCCGCCGCCCGCTCGGCGTCAACCACGACAGCTATCAACACGGTGGACCTGTCCGCGTACTTCCAGGACGACATCAAAGTGACGAATAAGCTGACGGTGAACGCCGGCGTGCGCTACGACCTGATGCTGCCCTATACGATGGCCGCGAACAACAACGTATTCCTGGCCGCGGCGACCCCCAACCCGAATGCCGGTAATCTGCCGGGCGCGGCCACCGAATATGGCAACTGCGTGGGCTGCGCCGGCTATAACCGGATTGAAATTCACAATCTGAACTTCGGGCCGCGCGTGGGCTTCGCTTACAGTCTCGACAAAAACACCGTGATCCAAGCCGGATATTCCGTCACCGCCTTGGGCTACGGCGGCGCTTACGGCCAGGGTGAAGGCGCCTACAGCGGCGCCACCAACATGGCCGGGTTGCTGGGCGGCAGCTACACGCTGAACTCAACCGGAGGTTTCGCGTCCAGCTACGGCGAATGGACCAACTCCAGCGGCGCGACTGTTCCGGTCCCGAACGTGACGCCCACGCCCTTCAACCCCGGCCTGGGTGTTGCCCAAACCATCTACTACTTGGATTACGCCCACAATGGCGAGGCCCCGATGCTGCAGATGTGGAGCCTGAGCGTTCAGCGGCAGCTGCCCTGGAATACGATGCTGACTGTCGACTATACCGGGAACCGCGTTACGCACCTCTCGGGCTACACCATTAACCCCATCAGCCAGCCGAATCCATCGGTTCTGCAGTACGGCGCGCTGTTGACGGATAACATCAACTCGCCGGCAGCGGTGGCGGCCGGCTTTACCGCGCCCTACCCGGCGTTCGCCAGCCAGTTCGGCGGCGGCGCCACTGTGTATCAGTCGCTCAAGCCCTTCCCGCAGTACTCCAACGTGGCCCGGGCGTGGGACCAGTCGGCCACCACGTACTTCCACGCTTTCCAGATTCAGGCGGACAAGCACCTGTCGAACAGCCTCAACTTCCTGGCCAATATCGAGCTGCCCCGGCTGTACGACAATTTGGTCACGACCGTGAACAAGTACAATCAGGCCCCGAACTGGGGTTTGGATAGCACGGGCTCGTTCGAATCGAAGGCCGCTGTTCTCTACGAGCTTCCGTTCGGCCAGAACCAGCGCTGGCTCAATTCCGGCGCTTTAGGCAAGTATGCCGGCGGTTGGCAAGTGGCGGCCATCCTCACCTACAACAACTCCCAGCCGCTGGCGATCACGCAGACCGGCGAGAGCCTCTTGAACGGCACCAACCGGCCGAACTTCAATCCTTATGTTCAGCTCTGGTCCGGCAACTACAACAAGATCACCAGTTTCTTCGATCACCAAGTAGCGACCGCTCCGCTGTTGTTCAGCACCAACGCCTTCAGCAACACCGGCAACCAGTACGCGCTGGGCAACGCCAACCGCGTCTATAACTCGATTCGAGGTCCGTGGTACCCGGCGGAGAATCTGAGCGCCAGGAAGCTGTTCCATATCACCGAGGGAACCTCGTGCACTCTGCGCATGGACTACTTCAACGCGTTGAACCGGGTGCAGGCTCCATTCCCGACCACCACGCTCGGCTCCTCCAACTTCGGCCAGGTTACCACGAAGTTCACCGCTACCAATCGCGAGGGACAGGCCCAGGCCACCTTCAACTTCTAACCGAACCAGCCGCGTCGGCTCTCGCGTGAGCATGGCGGTATTACACCGCCATGCTCGCCGGGAGCTGTTCGCGGAATGAGAACGGCCTCAGCCGCTATCCCGCGATCAACGCAGATGTTTCGAACAAAAGAGGAAATCGATCGTTCATGATGCACAAGTTTCCATGGGGTGTTCTGAGCGTCAGTTTGCTTCCGGCCGTGTTGCTCGCCGGAGGGACTACGAAGGCTCATGCGCAGAGCGATTCATCTCAACCGCCGACGATGCAACCGCAAATCATGCCATCCGGCCAGTTGATTACTCCGCTTGCCCCGGCGGGGGCGAGGTTTTCGAGACTCAATCCCGGGCTCAAGGATTTTCCGGATTACACGGTTGGCCAGGCAGTGAAGACGGCCATCAGCCCGGATGGAAACACGCTGCTGGTATTGACTAGCGGCTTCAATCGCCTGAACGACGCGCAAGGGCATCAGGTTGCCGGCGATTCGAACGAATATGTTTTTGTGTTCGATGTGAGCCGTGGCAACCTGCGGCAGAAACAGGTACTGCAGGTCCCCAATACCTTCTTCGGGCTCGCCTTCGCGCCCGATGGGAATCATTTCTTCGTCTCGGGCGGCGTTGATGACGACGTGCACGTCTTCTCGGATTCGAACGGCGCGTGGGCCGGGACGGGTGAGCCGGTCGAGCTCGGCCATACGGTTGGCGCGGGCTACCATGGGCGGCCGATGGTGGCCAACCTGGCGGTGACGGCCGACGGCAAGACCCTGGTTGCCGCCGATATTGCGCACGACGCCATCTCGCTTGTCGATCTTGCCCGCGATGCGAAAATCGGCGAGCTGATGCTGCGCCCCGCCGATGTACAGGTGCCGGGCGCGGAAGCCGGTGCAGGAGTCCACTCGGCCGCGGAGAATGGAGCGGTTTCCGCCGGCGCCGCGGCCGAATCTGCGCATGGCAAGTCCCCCTTCGGCGTTGCCATCAAGGGCAGCACAACGGCTTACATTTCAAGTGAGCGCGATCGCGAGATCGACGTGGTCGACATCGCACAGCCCGCCTCACCAAAGCTGATCGCGCGCATTCCGGTTGCCGGGAATCCAAATAACATTCTGCTGAATCGCACACAGGCGCGGCTCTTTGTGGCGGCCGACAACAGCGATCGCGTCTCCGTCATCGACACCGCGGCCAATCGCGTGATCGAGGAGATTCGCACCACCGCGCCTGCCGGCGTTTTGCGTGGGCCGGCGCAGCTTCCCGGCGCGGCGCCGAACAGCCTTGCGCTCTCGCCCGACGAAAAAACGCTCTACGTCACCAACGGCGGGATGAATGCGATCGCGGTAATCGCGCTTGGCGCAGGCGCACCGCATGGTGTCATCGGCCTGATCCCGACAGGCTGGTATCCGCAGTCGATCAGCGTGAGCCGCGACGGGAAGACGCTTTACGATGTCAACAGCAAGAGCGATCCGGGACCGAACCCGCTCCATGTCAGCGCTTCAGTGCGGAAGACCGCCGTTCCCGCCCGTGCGGCGGTAAACCAATACGTTCTGCAACTCGAGAAGGCCGGCCTGCAGGCGATTCCGATTCCCAATCGCCACGAGCTTGCCTGGCTGACACAGCGCGTAGCTGCAAACGACTTTCTCGAGACCGCGCCCAATCCGCAAGACGAGCTGACGATGGCCGCGCTGCGCCGCCACATCAAGCACGTCATCTACATCATCAAGGAGAATCGTACCTACGATCAGATCCTCGGCGATCTCGACCGGGGCAACGGCGATCCCAGCCTGGCCGAGTTCGGCCGCATCGTCACGCCGAACCAGCACCGTTTGGCCACGCAGTTTGTCGATCTCGACAATACCGTGTGCAGCGGCGAAGTGAGCGGCAACGGCTGGCCATGGAGCACGGCGGCACGCGAGTCGGATTTCAATGTCAAGACGGTGCCGCTCAGCTACGCGGGGCGCGGTTCGCCCCCCGGCGATTCTGCCGCCGACGGTCCCGAGGGTGAAAAGGACGAGGGCTACATCTGGGACTCGGCCCTGCGGCATCATCTGACCATTCGCAACTATGGCTTCGAAGCCCGCATTCCTCCAAAGACGCCGGAGGTCCCGGATCCATACGCGTCCCGCACAGTAGTAGGCGTGGCCGTTTGGCCGCACCTCGCTGACGTGACCGATGCTTACTTTCGCGGCTTTGACAATGCGTATCCGGATCTCCGGCGCGAGCTCGAGTGGGAGCGGGAGTTCAATCAATACGTCGCCGACCGCAATCTGCCGGACCTTGAGTTTGTCCGCTTCATGCACGATCACGAGGGCAACTTCAATACCGCCATCGACGGCATCAACACGCCGGAGAAAGAAACAGCGGATAACGATTACGCCGTAGGCAAGCTGATCGAGCGCGTGGCCCACAGTCCCTACGCGGATTCCACTCTCATTTTCGTCATTGAAGACGACGCGCAGAACGGCCCCGATCACGTGAACGCGCATCGCACCATCGCGTTTATTGCCGGTCCTTACGTAAAGCAAGGCGTGGTTGTGCATGAGCTGTATTCGACGGTAAACATGGTGCGCACCATTGAGGACGTGCTCGGCCTGGGCCACCTGAACCTGAATGACGAGTATCAGCGGCCGATGACCGCCGTCTTCGACCTCAATCAGGCGGCATGGAGCTATACAGCCATCACGCCGGAGCCGATTGCGCGTGAGCTGGGCGTTGCTCTCAAGCAGAGCCAGCTTGCGCCGGCCTTTCACGATGCGCAGCCGGCCGCGTACTGGGCACGCCAGACGCGCGGCTTCGACTGGTCGCAGGAGGATCGCATTCCAGCCGTACTCTTCAACCAGATTTTGTGGAAGGGCTTAAGCGGCGGCGTTCCCTACCCGGCCACGCGCAGCGGGAAAGACTTGAGCCGCGATCGCCAGGCGTTGGTGAAGGAAGACACCACGCACTTTCTTTATCAGCAGCCCTGAGATCCGGAAAAGGGCGAAACAATTTCTGATCTCGCACGATTGAGGCTCGCATCCATGCACCTGTACTTCTTTGCGCCTTCCACAGCGGGGCTTTCACGCCTGAAGCGCCGCATGTTGGCCTTCCTTGTTGCTTTGGCCTTCCCTGCTCTTCTCGCTGCTCAGGCTGTGTCTGCGCAGTCTGTTCCCGCGGAAGCCTATGGCCCGTACAATGCTATCTCCATCCCTGACGGCCCTGGACTCATCAAGCCGCTTGCACCGCCTGCATCGCTCGATCCGCGCTATCAGGGACCGCAGCCACCCGATTCGCTGACCGCCGGGGCCGCGCCGTGGACGCTTGCCTTCTGGTTCCATTCTTCCGAGCCGATTGACATGGTTTCGGGCAAAGTGCTGCTGGCGGGCTTTGGCGATCCCGCCGCTGCGGACGCGCGCTTCATCGGCGTCGAGAAGAATCACCTCGGCCTGTGGCTGGGCAAGGCGCAGGGCGCCGCCCATCTCCTCACGGGCAGCATGCCCCTCAGCCAGGGCGACTGGCATTTCGCCGCGGCCGTGAGTGACGGCCAGCATGTGACGCTCTATGGCGACGGCGCGCAGTTGGCCGCGTGGCCCCTGATGCAGGGAACGATCGCCGCGCAGATTCAAATCGCGCCCGCACCGCAACCGCCACTCGAAACGCAGGTATTGCCGGCAAAGCGGCCTTCCCTGCCGATGCTCACGACGACACTGACGACGGGGCACTTCGGCGGCCGCGTCGCCGCACTCAAAATCTGGAGAGAAGCGCTCACTGCCGATCAAATCAAGGCTGTGTTGAGTGACCGGCCAGACTTCAGCCTGGCCACGTATGAAGAAGCCTCACCGCGCTGGGGCGTGCAGACTCGCGGCCAGGCCGGCATGAGCGAACCGCAGGATCCTTCCACGCTGCCGCGCAGCAAGGCGCCCTTCGAAAAGCCCGTTGCCCAGCCATTGCATGCAGCAGACCTCCAGACAAAGATGGTGGGCGACAATCCCTGGAAGATCCGCGGCGGCTGGCGGCTTGCTGCCGCGCCGCAGGTGAAAGCCACGGGCGAGGAGATCTCGAAGCCCGGCTTCGATGACAAGGACTGGCTGGTTGCCACCGTTCCGGGCACCGTGCTCACCACGATGGTCGATCGCGGCATCTATCCCGATCCCGATTACGGCCTCAACAACATGGCCATTCCGGAAAGCCTCGCTCACCAGGACTACTGGTATCGCGCGGAGTTCGAGGCGCCACCGGGCACGCGCGGCCGTTGCCTCACGCTCACCTTTCTGGGCGTGAACTACGCCGCCGAAGTCTGGATCAACGGCAAGAAGCTGGGCGGCTTCAAAGGCGCCTTCCTGCGCGGCCAGTTCGATGTCACCACTCTGGTGAAGGGTTCCGGCAAGAACGCCCTCGCCGTGCGCGTCTCGCCTCCCCCGCACGCCGGCATTCCGGAGGAAGAATCGCTTACGTCCGGCCCCGGATCAGACGGCGGCGTGGAAGTCCTCGACGGCCCGACCTTCGCCGCCAGCGAGGGCTGGGACTGGATCCCCAGTATCCGCGACCGCAACACCGGCATCTGGCAGGACGTGACGCTCGCCGCCTCCGGGCCGGTCGAGATAGGCGATCTGAACGTCATTACCACGTTGCCCAAGCCGGACCGCAGCGAAGCCGACATCGAGATTGAAGTTCCGCTCACCAACGTGACCCGTACGGCTGTCGAGGGCGAATTGACCGCGACATTCGACGACGTGAAGATAACGAAGCATGTGAGTCTCGCGCCCGGGGAAGACAGTATTCGCCTCGAGACCTCTGAGTTCCCGCAGCTCAAGGTGCAGCATCCGCGCCTGTGGTGGCCGAACGGCTACGGCGATCCCACGCTGCATACGCTGCACACCGCTTTCACCGTAGGCCACGAGGCAAGCTCCACCAGGCAGATCGAGTTCGGCATGCGCGAGGTCAGCTACGAGCTCTCACTGCTCGACGCGAGCGGCCACTTGCATCGCGTGGAAGTGTTGCCCAGCCGCACCAGCGATCAAGAGCTGCCGCTCATCGACGACACCCACGATGGTATCCGTGAGATCGACGACGAAACGCCTAACTTGTCTGCGCCGGACGAGAAAAAGGCGGAGAGCCGCATTCCACACACATGGGTGCAGACACTCGAGCCCGGCGCTCTCGCATCGCCCTCGGTCCGCCCGGTTACAGGCGGCTGGCCCGGCACCGACCTCGTCATCAAGGTAAACGGGGTACGCATCGCCGCGCGCGGCGGCAACTGGGGCATGGACGACATGATGAAACGCGTCAGCATCGCGCACATGGAACCGTTCTTCCGTCTCCACCGCGATGCCCATGTCAACATCATCCGCAACTGGATGGGCCAGAGCACCGAGGAGAGCTTCTACACCCTTGCCGACAAGTACGGCCTGATGGTGTGGAATGATTTCTGGGATTCGACGGAGAACTACAACCTCGAAGCGCAGGATCCAGCCCTGTTCCTCAAGAATGCGCGCGACACCATCCTGCGCTTCCGTCACCACCCATCCATCGTGGTCTGGTGCGGCCGCAATGAAGGCGTGCCCCAGGCCACCATCAACCAGGGCCTGGCTGAGCTGCTGCGCACGCTCGACCACACCCGTTACTACACACCCAGCTCCAACCAGGTGAACCTGCGCAGCTCCGGCCCCTATTTGTGGAAGCCGCCGGATACTTATTTCCACATCAACCGCGGCTTCAGCGTCGAGCTCGGCATGCCCAGCGTTCCTACGCTCGAGAGTATGGAATCCTTTATCCCCGTGCCCGATCGCTGGCCCATCAGCGATACCTGGGCCTATCACGACTGGCACCAGAGCGAGGGCGGCCGCGTGTCGTTCTACATGGACGCCATGAACACCGAGTTCGGCGCGCCCACCAGCTTCGAAGACTTTGTGCGCAAGGCGCAGATGCTCGACTACGCCGGCCATCGCGCCATCTTCGAAGGAATGGCCGCACACCTGTGGCAGCCCAACTCCGGCCGCATGATCTGGATGACGCAGCCGGCGTGGCCGAGCACCGAATGGAATTTTCTAAGCTGGGATTACGACACGCAGTCGAGCTTCTACGGCACCCAGAAGGCCCTCGAGCCGGTTCACGCGCAACTGAACCTCGACGATGAATCCGTCGATCTGATTGACCTCGGCCTGACCGATAGCGGCGATGCGCGTCCCTTCAGCGTGCGTGTGCGCGTTGTCAGCCTCGAAGGCAAAACCCTGAGCGACCAGCGCTACAACATTCAAGCCGCCGCCAATGATCGCACGCCCGTTACGAAGCTCGGCCTCGATACGCTCGCCGATGGCCACACGGTCTTCGTCGTGCTCGATGTCGCCGACGCCTCGGGCGCGCCGGTGAGCAATAACTTTTACTGGTGGGCTGCAAAAGACGCGACGCTGCGGGAACTCGACACTTTGGCGCCGGCCGCCATCAAGGCCTCGGCTACCGTGAGTGCGGTGGGCGACGAAAGTAAAGGCGGCGAAAGTAAAGACGGCGAACGGAAAGACGGGGAGCGGAAAGCCACCGTAACTCTCACCAACTCCGGCACCGTGCCGGCCGTTCTGATTAAGCTCACGCTCGAAGACGCCGCCACGGGCCGCCGCATCCTGCCTGCCTATCTGAGCGACAACTACATCTCGCTGCTGCCCGGCGAGCAGCGCACCATTACTGTGGAGTTTCCCGCCGGCGCCGGCGCGCCCGCCTTCGGCCTGCGCGGCTGGAATCTTGCGACACAAACCGTCGCCGTGCACTGAGTCATCCGCCGAAGCGTGAGCGTTGGATCGGCTGCAGCCTGATCGGCCGCGGTATTCCTGAAACCGCGTTCAACGAACTGTCCCCGGCGATCGGCACCGGCCCTGGAGCACAGGACACCGAACGAGTTCGCCAGCCAGATCTCGGCTAACCGCGATCTGGCGGAAAAAAAAAGGCCGAGAACTGATCGTGGTGCGGGCGGAGGGAATTGAACCCTCACGGCCTTGCGGCCTGCGGATTTTCATACCACTTCGGCTTTCGCCGCCCCGCCAGTGGCGGGTTCGTGGTCTGGACTATACCTTCACCATTCCTCACGAGAGGTTTAGGTGCTGCCCGTCTAGTCTCTACACCTTCCCGGAAGTGCTTCCGGGCTTGGCTCGGGATTGCCATTGCAGGTTTCCCCGACTTTGAGCAGTTCTACGCCGTCGGTTTCCCGATGGGCACTCAAGATTTTAAGTCCGCTGCGTCTGCCATTTCGCCACGCCCGCGGGGAATTGGCCACAGGCTCATCATAATGCAAACAGCGATGATCTAGATTTCGTCAGCCCGGTGGACGACCTTCACTCGGCCGCAGCCTTTCCAAATTGCCCTCGCGACCGGAACGGCCGCGAGCGCGGGCTTGCTGGACGACTGCCGCGCCTTATTGGCGCCCGCTACGGAAGAGTTCGAGCGCTTCAAAAGAGCGGTTGAAATCGGCGGATGGGTTTCGCAAGCAAGCGAAAGTGCGGGGATCGACGAGACCATCGGCGTTCAGCCGAAATGCAGGTAGCTTGCCAAATACCTTGGCTGGAGATTGGCGGACTCTAACTGAAGTTGTTTCGGCCGCCGCAGAATTGAAGCCTGAAAGCCCGCCCGATCAAGACCAACTTGCCATACCGAAAACAAACGGTGCCCACATTGGGCATCATTTCCCGGATTCGGCAGTTCGGGAAGATCGAGATCCTGAATCGCGCAATGAACTGTCTGAAGCCCAAAGCTTGCTGACAAAATCAGCAGAGCACAGCCCTCTCCAAGAATCAGCTCGAGAAGATCGCACCCGTTATTGCAACCGGTCGAGCACTCAAAGAAAAGGAGACTCATTCATGCGGTGGCGGGAGCTACCTCCGCTGGTTCTCATAGTGGATGACGATTCGAGTATCGTTCACACTCTGGATGTGTTTCTGAAACGAGCCGGACTGAGAACGGCGATCGCGAGAAACCTGGCTGGAGCGTTGCTGGGAATCCGCGACCAGCGTCCCGACCTGCTTCTGGTGGATGTGAACCTGCCGGATGGAACCGGCTTCGACCTTTGCCGCACACTGCAGGAAGAAGGTTCAGCCTTTTCCGCCCCAATTCTCTTCATCTCCGCCAACGAAGATATATCCACCAAGGTCAAGGGATTCGAAATCGGCGGTGTCGACTACATCACCAAGCCCATCGTCGGGGCGGAGGTGATCGCCCGGGTGCGTACCCACCTGCGGCTCAAGCGTGCCTATGAACGGCTCGCGGAACTCCAGGCGGAGCGAGTGCAACAGTTGGCCAGTGCGCAACAGGATCTGATGCCCCGCCCGGAGGATGTTCCGGAAGCGCGTTTTCAGGTGTCCATTCGCCAGGTGCTGACCGCAGGCGGAGACTTCTACGATGTCGTCCCCGCCGGTCAAGACGTGGTCGATTATCTGGTAGCTGACGCCAGCGGGCACGACCTGGCAGCAAGCCTCTGGACGGCAACGCTGAAAGCGCTGGTCACCGAATACTCCGGCCCACTGAACCTTCCCGTTGAGGTGGTGCGGGCGGTCAACAGCTCTCTTTGCCGCATTCTTCCTCCCAGCGCATTTTTTACTCTCATCTATGCCCGGCTCAACCATCGGACGGGCCGCATGTCGGTGGTAAACGCCGGCCATCCACCCGCCATCGCCGTTCATCTCGATCGAAATGACGCCGTCATTCTGCGCCAGGAAGGCGATGTGGTCGGCGCTTTCGCCGATGCGGTTTTCAGCGTCGCCGAGCTGACCATGAAGCCGGGCGACCGGATCTTTTTTTGCACCGACGGGCTGATCGAAACCGGCGGTACCTACGAGGAAGGCCTTGAGCGCCTGGCCGGTGCCTGCATCGCCCGGCGGGCCCTGCCGCTCGAGCAGCATGTGCCCGCGGTGGTTGACGACGTAATGGCCGGCCTAAACCCCGCGGACGACACGCTGCTGGTGGGGGTGGAAGGATGAAATCTTCCTCGCCCAACGCACCCACCGCTTTCCGGCAAACGATCTGCTCGCGACTGGCCGAAGCAGACTCGCTCTGCCTGAAAATTCGCGACCTGCTCCTGGCGAACGAACTCGCCGAGGTCTGCTTTCCCGTTGGGCTGTTGGCGCGGGAATGCCTGAACAACGCGGTGATTCACGGAAACAGGAACGATGTCGATAAATCAATCTTATTGTGCCTTTGGCTGGGGCGGAGGTGGGTCCGCCTCGAGGTGAGCGACGAAGGCGAGGGGTTTGACTGGCGAAAAGCACAATGCAGCCGGGCGGAAGCAACATCGTGCTCCGGCCGGGGGTTGTGCCTCTACGCGCTCTATGCCCAGCGCGTACGCTTCAATCGCCGCGGCAACCGGATCACGCTCTGGATCGGCAAGAAGAACCGAATCGAAAAGGGGGATTGCGAAATGGCTGCTTATGTGATCGAACAAGCGGATCGGCAGGGCTCGGTCAGGCTGACTGGCGATTTAACCGCCGCCCTGGTTCCGGATCTGCAGGCCGGCCTCAAGGAGATGTTGAACAAGGGAGCCCGCGAACTGGTGTTCGACCTGGCCAGCACCCGGATGCTGGATTCGAGCGGCATGGGCCTGCTGATCGCGGCGGCCAACAGCGTTGCTCCCAATGGGGGCTCGGTGCGCGTAACCAACGTCTGTCCCGACATCTTCCGTCTGCTGCAGAGCATGCGGTTGACGGCACGCCTCAATGTCAGCGGAAGCGCGGAATAGGAGAGTACTCATGGATGAGGAAATGATTTTGGATGACGAGTTGCTCGGGGAGTTTATCCGTGAATCGCGAGAACACCTCACCACGATTGAGGCCGATCTGCTGGCCATTGAAGAAGGCGGGGCGAACATCGATGCCGAGCTCGTCAATAAGGTCTTTCGCGCCGCCCATTCCATCAAGGGGGCGAGCGGCTTCTTCGGCCTGACCAAGGTGAAGGAGCTGGCGCACAAGGCAGAGACCGTGCTGGATATGATCCGGTCGAAGAAAATGACTCCCAACGCCGAGATTACCAACCTGCTGCTGGCGGCATTCGACCAACTGCGCGAGATGATCAACCACCCCAGGGAAAGCGCCGGCGCCGATATCGGCGAACTGGTGCTGAACCTCACCGGCCTGACGTCGTCTTATCTTCCGAACGAGCAGAAAGCTTCGCTCACCCAGACCGTCTCGCTCGATCCGCAGTGGGGCGCGCCGGTCACGTTGTCGACCTTCGACTGGGAGCGGGCGCGGAGCTCCGGCCATTCTTTGTACTCGATCGAATATGACCTGATTCATGATATCGAGCGCCGGGGACTCAATGTGCTTGACGTCTTTCGCAAGCTGATCGATTGCGGGGAGATTCTGCGCTGCGAAGTGAACTTCGAGGCAGTCGGCACGCTCGACGATCCCATTGGAAACCGGTTGCCGTTGCGGTTGATCTTTGCCACGGCTCTTCGACCTGAAGATATCGGTCCGTTGCTTCCGCAGAACCGGGAAAAAGTCAAGTTGCTCTCCGAGCCCGTTGTGGCCGTGCCGTTGACGGCCTCCGAAATGAAGGCTGCGCTTCTGCCTCCGCCTCCGGCCGCCGCACTGCCGCGGGTCGAATCCGATGTTCGCGCGCCTGCGTCCCGGACGGCACCTATTGCCCCGGCCGCTGCAACCTCCGCAGCCGCCAAGCCGCTTGCTCCGGCCACTCCCGCGCCGGCTGCTGCAGTGGTCGAAGACAGCATCCGGGTCAACGTGGCAACGCTCGAGATGCTGATGAACCTGGCCGGCGAGCTGGTGCTGGGGCGCAACCAGTTGCGCGCCTCCATTGCACAGAAAAACCCGCGCGCGCTGAAGGCCGCCGACCAGCGCATCAACCAGATCACCTCCGAGTTGCAGGATGTCGTGATGCAGACGCGCCTGCAGCCGATCGGCAACGTCTTCGGCAAATTCCCGCGGCTGGTTCGCGACCTGGCGGCGAGCCTCAAGAAGGACATACAGCTCGATATCAAGGGCAAGGATGTGGCATTGGACAGGACTCTGATCGAGTCCCTGTCCGATCCTCTGACGCACATGGTGCGCAACGCCGTCGATCACGGAGTCGAATCCACCGAAGATCGAGTCCGCGCCGGCAAACGGCGCGAGGGCCTCGTCACGATCGATGCCCGCCACGAAGCCGGCCAGGTGGTGGTGCAGATTGCCGATGACGGCCGGGGCATCGATCCGGAACGGATCGGCAAGGTCGCCCTGGCCAAAGGACTGATCACGGCCGAAAAGTTGGAGGGCATGTCGGCCAAGGACAAGTGCGCCCTGATCTTTCTTCCCGGCCTGTCGACGAACACCCAAGTAAGCGACATCTCCGGACGCGGGGTCGGCATGGACGTGGTGAAGACCAACCTCGACCGTCTCGGCGGCAAGGTGGAAATTACCTCGACCATTGGAAAGGCACCACCTTCCGCATCAAGCTGCCCCTGACTCTGGCCATCATCCCGTCGCTGATCGTCTCGGTCGAAGGCGAACGATTTGCGATCCCGCAGATCAACGTGGAGGAGATGCGGCATGTGGCGCCGGGCCAGGCCAAGACCCGCATCGAGATCGTGGGAGACGCCGAGGTGCTGCTGTTGCGGGAGCGTCTCATCCCGCTGGTGCGCTTCGCCGATTTGCTGGGAGTTGTGCCCACCTATGTCGATGCCGGGACCGGCGAGGCTGAGGTCGATCGACGGACTCGAATGGCGGACCGGCGTTCACGCCGCATCCCGGCTGCGGGAAAAGAGAAGCCGGCCACGCCGCCCGCCGAGCCGTTGCATTCGCGCAACTCATCTGACCGGCGCCATACGGGCGGAGCCCTGGAGATCGTAGTGGTCAATACCGGCACGCAAACCTACGGGCTGGTCGTAGGGCAATTTCACGACACCGAGGAAATCGTCGTCAAGCCGTTGGGCACCCACCTCAAAAGCCTCGAGGAGTATGCCGGAGCGACCATCCTGGGCGACGGCTCGGTAGCCCTCATCGTCGACGTCGCGGGATTGGCGGTCAAGGCCAATCTGGACGCCGTCGTCCGCATGACCCGCGCCCGGGAACAGGATGCCGATGCGCTTGCGGAGCAGTTTGCCGATAGCCATCCGCTGGTCTTGTTCCACAATGCGCCGGACCTGCTCTGCGGCGTCTCTCTGGATATGGTGACACGCATCGAACAGATCGCGCCCAGGCAGGTGGAGATGATCGGCGGCCGGCGCACGATGCAGTATCACGGCGGCCTGCTGCCACTGATCACGTTGGCCGATGCGGCCCAGGTTGACCCCATTGGCGATGACAAGGAGCTGGCGGTCATGATCGCCAGCATCCGCGGCCATGAGGTTGGCTTGCTGGGGACCATGCCTGTGGACGTGGTCGAAGCCGGCGCCCGCATCGATCAGACGACGCACCGCCAGAAGGGTGTGGCAGGGTCCACGATCATTCACGATCGCACCGCGCTCATCGTCGACCTCTACGAACTGGTGGATGCTACCTGGCCGGAATGGGCCGCGGAGCAAGGGACCGCGCAGACGCGCACAGCCGGTGCGCCGGATGCCGCGGTGCTGCTGGCGGAGGACTCCGATTTCTTCCGCGCCCAGGTGAAGCGCTTTCTCGAAGAAGACGGCTATTCCGTGCTGGCGGGAGCGGACGGCGAGGCCGCCTGGGAACTGCTTCTCCAGAATCTCGAAAAGGTGCGCGCCGTGGTGACGGATATCGAGATGCCGCGCCTGGATGGGCTTGGGTTAGCGCGGCGCATCCGTGGCGATCAGCGGACGGCGCACCTGCCCATCATCGCCGTCACCTCGCTGGCCGGCGATGACGATATTGCCCGGGGAAAATCCGCCGGCATCAACGACTACCAGACCAAGCTCGACCGGGATCGGCTGCTCGAAGCGCTCAGGGAGTTTTGGCGCGCGCCCGCTCCAAACCCGGTCGCGGCCGTAGGCAGCTACGCGGCAGTTTGATCCCTTGCCGCCGGTTGGAGACTGCTGAGCCGACTCAACCTTACACACCGAAGCGGAGTACAACCCCTATCTGAAGGAGAAACAAATGACGAAGTTTAGTTTGAAGATGCAGCTTGGATTGGGATTTGGAGCGCTAGTGGTCATTCTGGCAGTCACCGGAATTGTCGGCTACCGGGCAGAGCTCTCCGTGCAGGAGCTCAACGGGGTCGCGGACGCTGTCTCAAAGAAGTCGGACCTTACCAACCATCTTCTACTGTTGTTCGAACGGGAGGGAGTGGCCGGGCGTGATGCACTGCTTACCGGGAGCACTGAAAAACTCATGGCGGCGCGATCCAATTTCCAGAGTGCGATGGCCGAACTCAAACCCCTGCTTTCAACCCCGGAAGGGAAGAGATTTTTCGCGGATATCACGGAGTTATCCCAGAGCCATGATGCCCTGGTAGACCGCGTCCTGGAACTGAAACGATCAGAAAAAACCAAGGAAGCACTGGATTTTTTCTATGGCGCTGATTTGCAGGAGGTGAGAAAGAAGGCGAAGGCGAGCATGGACGGACTTGCAGACTTCTACACAGGTCTGAGCGATGCGGCTCTGCAGAAAGAATACGATTCCGTACAGAGCACCAAGGTCTTACTTCTTATTCTCACTCTGGCCGGGCTGACCGTGGGCATTGCGGTAGCCGTCATCATCACCCGCAGCATCACGATGGCCGTCGCGGAGGCCGTCGCTGTCGTGGAGCGGATCAGCAAGGGCGACATCTCCGTCAACGTGCCCGACGCGCTGCGCAGCCGAAAAGACGAGATCGGCGTTCTGGCCCGCGCCATGCAAACCATGACGGAAAACCTGCGCAAACTGCTGGGGGGAATCTCGACCGGAGTTCAGACACTGGCCAGCTCTGCGACCGAGCTCTCGACCGTATCCAAACAAACGGCCTCTGGTACGGCCTCCATGTCCGGCCGGGCGCAGACGGTGGCGGCGGCGGCCGAGGAGGCCAGCGCCAACACGATGTCGATTGCCGCGGGCATGGAGCAATCGTCCTCGAGCCTATCTTCGGTGGCCAGCGCGACCGAGCAGATGAGCGCGACGGTGGGCGATATCTCCGCCAATACAGCCAAGGCGCGGACCATCAGCGAGCAGGCTACCGGCCAGGCGCGGACCATCACCGAGCAGATGCAGAAGCTGGGGCAGGCGGCGCAGGAGATCGGCCACGTCACAGAGACCATCACCAATATCTCGGCGCAGACCAACCTGCTGGCCCTGAACGCGACCATTGAAGCGGCGCGGGCGGGAACAGCGGGCAAGGGATTCGCCGTGGTTGCAAACGAGATCAAAGAGCTGGCGCGGCAGACGGCCGAGGCCACGGAAGATATCAAGACGCGCATCGCCGGAATCCAGACCTCGACCAGCCTGGCCATCACCGACATTGGCCAGATCACCACCGTGATCAAGGATGTGGGCGGGATCGTGGCCAGCATCGCCGCAGCCATTGAGGAGCAGGCGGCTGTGACCAAGGATGTAGCCGGCAACATCGCACAGGCTTCAGCCGGAGTACGGGAAGCCAACGAGCGCGTCTCGCAGACGGCTGAGGTATCGAAGAGCATTGCGCAGGACATCGCCGGCGTCAACTCCGCCGTAGTCGACATCCGCCATGGCGGCGAACAGGTGCAACTCAGCGCGGCGGAGTTGTCCAAGCTGGCAGAAGAACTCGGCGCCCAGGTGGCCCAGTTCAGAGTGTGAGGAAACGGGCATGGCAAAGAATACTTTCAATGCGGAAACCGGGGAGGCGCTGCTCGTGGCAACCTTCCAGCTGGGCAGCGACGAGAGCATCTTCGGGATCGGCGCCACGTTGATTCAAGAGGTGGTGATGGTGGGCGAGCTCACGCCCGTTCGTCACGCTCCGGACCACGTGGCCGGAATTCGCAATCTACGCGGCCGCATCATCACCGTCATCGACTTATGCGTGCGGCTGGGCCTGGGATCGGTGGATATCGGCTCGGATAATCGCATTCTCATCGCCGACTGGAAAGGAGAGCCCGTCGGGCTGCTCGTAGATCGTGTTGCGGACGCGGTGGAAGTGGCGCGGGATGCTCTGGATCCCACGCCCCCTAATGTGAATGGCGTGCAGATGCAGAATCTCCTCGGCGTGTTTCGCAGCGGGAAGCGTCTGGCGGCGTTACTGGATCTTGCAGCCGTGCTGAGCGCTGCCGACCAGACTGGAAAACCAACGCCGAACGAAGAAAGGAGAGGATAGACGTGAGGGTTCTGGTGGCCGACGACGCGGTCCTCTTCCGGCGGCTGCTGGCGGAGATGCTGGCGTCGATTCAGGACGTCGAGGTGGTGGGCACGGCCGCCAATGGCAGAATCGCCCTCCAGAAGGTCCGGGAGTTGAAGCCCGATCTTCTTACGCTCGATATCGAGATGCCGGAGATGGATGGCCTGGCGGTCCTCGATGCCCTGCTGGGGAACGGAAAGCCGGATCTGGAGGTAATTGTGGTGAGCGCGATGTCGCAGCGCGGAGGCGACTTGACCATGCGCGCTCTCGAGAAGGGGGCCTTCGACTTCATTACCAAACCGGATGCCGCCAATCCCGAACAGGCGCGTGCGGCGCTGCTGCGAGAATTGGCCCCGCGCATCCGCACCCTTGCGCAACGGCTGGAAGTGCGCGCAATCTTGCGCGGCAAATCCACTGCGGCCTGGCACGATGTTCCCGCACGCAGCGTGACCGCGGAACCTGCTCCCGTTGACCCCTCCCCCGACGGGATCGAGGGGCGCATGCGGCGGCTTTCCAATGCGGCGAAGCCGGAACTGGTGCTCATCGGCGTGTCGACCGGCGGCCCTGTAGCTTTGACCCGGCTTCTGCCGGCAATTCCACGCGACATTGGCGTGCCCATCCTCATCGTGCAGCACATGCCGCCCATCTTTACCAAGTCGCTGGCCGACAGCCTGGGCGCCAAGTGCGCGGTGCGCGTCCGGGAAGCGACGCACGGCGAGACTCCCGAGCCCAACACCGCTTACATCGCGCCAGGGGGGCGGCAAATGCGGGTGGGAATGGGGCCGGAGGACCGGCCGGTGATTGAGCTGACGGACGACGCGCCGGAGAATAACTGCCGGCCGGCGGTGGACTACCTGTTTCGTTCGGTTGCCAATCGCTTTCCTGGACGCGCGATGGCCGTCATTCTCACCGGAATGGGGAGCGACGGAACGCTCGGCTTGCGCCTCCTCAAGCGTCACGGTTGTTTTGTCATTGCACAGGACGAGGCAAGCTGCGTCGTCTATGGAATGCCCAAGGCTGCGGTGGAGGCAGGGGTGACGGATGTCGTCCTGCCCTTGGAATCCATTGCCGGCCGTATCGTTGCCGCTGTCAAGGGGGGCCGGAATTGAGCCCTGCGATTACGCGCGAGGAGATGCCGGTGTGGTCCCGCTACATCAAAGAGATCTGCGGGATTCATCTGGATGAATCCAAGGGGTATCTGGTGGAGACGCGCCTTGGCGGCCTGCTTTCCGAGGCCGGGGCGGCTAATTTCTCCGAGCTTTTCTACCGCGCGCAGGCAGACGGCACCCGCAAACTCCGCGGGAAGATTATTGAAGCCATCACCACCAATGAAACCTCTTTCTTCCGCGATACCTCTCCCTTTGAACTGCTTCGGCACAAGCTGATTCCCGACCTCCTCGATCGTCGCAAGGCCAGCGCTGCGCGGACACCGATCCGCATCTGGAGCGCCGCTTGTTCTACCGGCCAGGAGGCGTACAGCACGGCAATCCTCTTGAAGGAACTGCTGGGGGATCTCACGCGTTACGACATTCGTATTCTGGGCACAGACATTTCCAACAAAGTCGTAGCCCACGCGAGCTATGGGGAATACAACCGCCTCGAACTGGAGCGAGGCCTGCCGGCGGAGGCTCTCGCGCGGCACTTCACGGAATCTGGCGAACGACGGAAGGTGCGCGATGAGATCCGCGCCCTGGCCACCTTCCGCACCATGAACCTGCTGGAGCCGTTCACCTTTCCCAACCCTTTTGACATTATCTTCTGCCGCAACGTGGCTATCTACTTCACTGAAGTGGACAAGACCAGGATGTTTCGCAACCTCGCCAAGTATCTGGCGAGAGATGGTTTCCTGATCATCGGCTCGACCGAATCGATCTCTGGTCTTTGTCCGGAGCTTGAGCCCAAGCGCTACTTGCGCTCCGTGTTTTACCAGTGGAAGGAGACCGCGTGACGCTGATCATGGATCGCCTGGCTGGAAGCGCGGTGCGCGCGATTGACTGAAGCTTTGCAGCGATGGCAGAGAAAGATTTCGTTCGATGGCGGCGGAGTCTCTCGTGCGAAAGCACTGCGAGCGCTCTGCGATTGGATTGAATGGTGCGCCCGGAGAGATTCGAACTCCCGGCCTACTGATTCGTAGTCAGTCGCTCTATCCAGCTGAGCTACGGGCGCACATACCCTTCGGTTCCTGGCAGAACCTAAGACAGATTAACAGGGTTCGGGCGGCGGCGCAACGCGCGCTAGGATGCTGCGGGCGCGGGCGCGGGTTGCGGCGGAGGCGGCGCAATCAGCGGGAGTTCCTCGGCGATGCGAAGGCCGGCGAGGGTGACGAGCCTCATGACCATGGCGGTGTTAAGGCGCGTGGCATCGAACTCCACGCGGAGAGTGCAAGCCTCCCGGTCGAGCGCGACGCGGCGAATTCCGTAGACATCGCGGGTGCGCGCCAGCGCGAGAGCCACCTGCTCGGTGAGCAGCCCGGCGTAGCGATAGAGAACTTCCACCGTGGTCATAATCACATGATAGCAAGTTGAGTGGGTTGCGGAATTCGGAAGTCCGGAACCGACCGGAACTGTTCGTGCCGGATTGACGGGCATTGCCGGGTTGACGGCCATGGGGCTGGGTTCGTGCTGTGCCCACCCTTTCGATAGAAAAAAGTCGAAAGGATGGGGCACGGGTGGTTTGCGGCAGGGAGTGCATTGAGCCGCGGGTTGAATTTAGAGGCTCTTGAGGAGGGCGCGGATTTCGGGACTGGACCAGTCCTGGGCGCCGATGAACTTGCTGCGGATGATGCCATTGCGGTCAATCAGGTAAGTTTCCGGCCACATGTCGGTGTGGAAGAGCTTGGCGGCCGATTGGCTGGGATCGCGGACAGTCATCAGGTCAATGTGCCGGCGAGCGATGAATTGCGTATAGGCGTCGGGATCTTCGTCAATGCTGACGGCGAGGATGACGAGGTTGGGCTGATCGCGATGGAGCTGGAGCAGCGAGGGCAATTCCACCAGGCAGGGCTCGCACCATGTGGCCCAGAAATTGAGCAGAACAACGTGGCCGCGATAGCTGGCGAGATGAACGGTGTGCGTGCCGTCGGAGACGGTGAAATCCGGAGCCGGAATGTTCAGCTGCGCCGGATGCGCCCCGCGGTTGCAGGCCGAGAGCAGGAACAGAGCCGCGATGAGAGGGAGGGCGAGAAAACGGGAAAACCGCACATCCTTATAATACGGAGCGAGAGGACGGAAGGAAACGGTGCAACGCGATGGCCAAGGATGAGCCGGGCCAAGGGCAGGATGGGAGCGGATGGAAGCCGGTGCTTGGACTCGGGGAACCCGGCGAGCAGGCAGGAAGGCTGGATTGGCGGGAGCGGGCGGCGATGGCCGTGGCCGGGACGGTCTTCGACCAGCCCGAGCCGGATGAGCTGATCGAGCTGACGGTGATTGTGCCGGCGCGCAATGAGCAGGATTGCCTCGGCGCGTGCCTGCAGTCGCTGGTCAGCCAGTCAGAGGCGATCTTTGAGCTTGGCAAGGACTGGGATCTGGTGGTGGTGGACGATCACTCGAACGACAGGACGAAAGAGATTGCGCGGAGCTTTGCCGGCGTCCTGGTGATGGAGGCCGGCAAGCTGGAGCAGGGGTGGACGGGCAAGGCCAATGCGGTATGGGCGGCGGCGCGCAAGGCGCGCGGGCGCTGGCTGCTGTTTACCGATGCGGACACGGTGCATGAGCCGGGAAATCTGCGGCGGGCGATCCACGAGGCGGAACGGCACAAGGTGGGCATGCTGAGCTACTCGCCGCGGCAGATTGTGAAGGGGTGGGTGCAGCGGACGCTGATGCCGCTGGTGTTCAGCGAACTGGCGCTGGCGTATCCGCCGGCGAAGGTTTCTGATCCGGCGCAGAGGATTGCGGCGGCGAACGGGCAGTTCTTGCTTGTCGAACGCGAGGCGTACCGAAGGCTGGGCGGCCATGCCAGTGTGGCCGACAAGGTTCTGGAAGACGTGGAGCTGGCCTTTCTGGCGAAGCGGCGCAAGGTGGGGCTGCGGTTTCGCTATGCGGCGGATGCAGTTGCGACCCGGATGTACCGCTCGGCCGGAGCGATGATCGAGGGATGGAGCAAGAACCTCGCGCTGCTGTTCAACAACGTGCTTTGGCTGGCGGTGTGGCGGGCGCTGGACTTTTTTCTTCTCTTTGGTTTACCGCTGTTGGCAATCGGACTTTGGAACGCGCATCTAGCGGCGCAGTCGCTGGAGTGGCTTGGGGCGGGGTGGATTCTGGCGCTTTTGTGGCTGCGGACGGTGGTTCGGTTCTATGCGCGCGTGGCCAAGTCGAATTTTCCGTTTGCAGATTGTGCGCTGGCGCCGCTGGGGCTGCCGCTGTTGGTGGCGCTGCTCTATCGCAGCTGGTTTCAGCACCGGGTTTTGAAGCGGGTAAGCTGGAAGGGGCGGAGCTACGCGGCATGACGCGCTTCCGTCGGGGCCGGCCTGCCGGGAATGACGCAAGATCAATGAGATGCCGTCTTTCGCCGCGCTGAAAAAGGCGGTAACTTGTTCAGTGGAATGAAATGAGCGTCGATTTTGTGTAGCAGAGTTATCGGCTCGAGCATCTTTTGAAATGAGGGTTCGATGATTTTTCTGACGCGGCGGGCTACATTTTCCGCCTCGCATTATTACTGGAACGAAGCGTGGTCCGCGGACAAGAACGAACAGGTGTTCGGGCGGTGCGCGAATCGCAACGGGCACGGGCATAATTACACGCTCGAGGTGACTGTGGAGGGCGAGCCCGATCCCGTGACGGGGTTCGTGGTGGATCTGAAGTGGCTCAAGGACGTGATCGAGCGGGAGGTGCTGACGGCGTACGATCATCGGCACCTGAATCTGGAGGTCGAAGAGTTCAAGGCGGGGAAGCTGGTGCCGACGACGGAGAATATTGCGATTGCCGCATGGAAGAGACTAGAGCCGAAGGTGAATGCAGCGGGCGGTGCGCGGTTGAGCCGGGTGCGCGTGTACGAGACGCAGGAGATCTTCGCCGAATTCCGGGGTGGGCGATGAGCGCCGGCGGGGAGAAGGCATACTTTGGACGGCGCTATGCCGTTAGCGCGAGCCATCGGCTGCACTCCGATTCACTGACGGCGGAAGAAAACCGGATTGCCTACGGAAAGTGCAACAACCCGCATGGGCACGGCCACAACTATTCGATAGAGGTGCTGGTGGGCGGTCCGGTCGACCGCGAGACGGGAATGGTGGTGAACCTGGCGGATCTGGATGCGGTTGTGAGGGCCCAGGTGCTGGAGCGGTTCGATCACAGGAATCTCAATCTCGATCCGGCGTTTGAGAACCGCGCGCCGACTACGGAAAATCTTTCCCGAGTGGTCTTCGACGCGTTGAAGAATGCGCTGGCGGCGGGCGAGCTGGAGTATGTTCGCGTGGAAGAGACGGAGAATAATTTTTTTGAGTGCACGCGGGAGTAATGCTGAAGCTCAGGAAGTCAGGCGAGAGACGTCGCTGAGGATGACAGAGGGGAAAGGATAACGGGAGATGGCGCAGCCGATTGTGGTGAGTAAACTCGTACGGAGAGCGACGGAGCCGGAAGAGAGCCTGAGCGGGATCAGCACGCAGGCGATGTATCGCGAGATTCTGATGCGGCTGGGTGAGGATCCAAATCGCGATGGGCTTGTGGCGACGCCGGAGCGGGTTGAGAAGTCGATGGCCTTTTTGACCAAGGGCTACGAGCAGGACCCGGCGCAGATTTTGCGCGGCGCTCTCTTCGATGTGGACTACGACGAGATGGTGATCGTCAAGGATATCGAGATGTTTTCGCTGTGCGAGCACCACATGCTGCCGTTTTTCGGCAAGGTGCATGTGGCGTATATCCCCAAAGGCAAGGTCATCGGGTTGAGCAAGATTCCGCGGCTGGTGGAGGTGTTTGCGCGCCGGTTGCAGGTGCAGGAGCGGCTCACGCGGCAGGTTGCCGACGCAATTCAGGACGCGATCGCGCCGCAGGGCGTGGGCGTGGTGATCGAGGCGCGGCATCTGTGCATGATGATGCGGGGGATTGAGAAGCAGCACTCGTCGACCGTGACGAGCGCAATGGTGGGATGCTTCCGGGAGAAGGAGACGCGGGCGGAGTTTCTGTCACTGGTGCGGCAGCCTGAGTCTGCATTCTGAGCGATTCCGCTGGTTGTTCGGGTTATCCCTCCTTTCGCCGGAGAAAAATTGAAAAAGATGCGGAACGGTGGTTGGTGATCTCGTTGAGGGTTGTGGCTGCCCACCTTAGGCGCAAAGACAAAAGCGCGCCGAAGGTGGGCACCCGCCGGTTGGCGGTTGGGCTTCAGGTTCGTGCTCTCCCACCCTTTCGACAACAAAAAGTCGAAAGGATGGGGCACGGCTCTGGGAGGCAAACACGGCCTCTCGGCGCGGGGTTTGGCTTGGGGCGTTTAGCGGGTCTTGCGGCGCCGGGCGGGGGATGATTCCAGGTGCCGCTTGCGGAGTGCGTTGGCGGAGGCGAGCGCGTGGCGCAGTTTCTGCCTGCCGATTCGGTCGATCTCGGCGAGCAGAGCGCGATCTTCCGACGGACCGAGCATCTGTTCTGCCGTTTCAGCCAGTTGCTGCCAATCGTGCCAGTCGCCGATCTGGTCTTTCACGCTGCCGAGAGCGTCGATCAAGCCGGAGTCGGCATTTGGAAGAAGCTGCAGAATATAGCGCAGCTCTTTCACTTTCAGACGAAATGGATGAATATTGCGGGCGCTCAGCGCGGGCCAGCGGCGGAGTTCGCCGTTCAGATTTGCGATGACGGTTTGGATGTGCTGCTCGGATGGGGATGGGGCCGCACCGGATGAGGACGAATTCTTTCGGCCGAGAGCCGTCTGGGCGAGTTTTGCATACTGCTTGAGGACGCGGCGGGCTGCTTTTCGCTGATCATCGACCGCGTTGAACAACTCGCCAGCGCTCTTTTTCCGCGCGATGCCAAGAAGTCCAACCAGGCGGGTTAATGATGCGCGGAAGGCGTCCTGCTGCGATTCCCGATGCGAGTTCTGCGGCAGGCTAAGGGCATTGCCGCTAAGGACGTCCATATCGCGCACATCGCCAGCGGCTTTGCGGACCGGCTTGATGGATTTGAGCAGGCGGCGAGCTTTCTTTTCATCGGGTTCCGACAGCGCGGCTGCGATGGCCTCAACGTGACGGGCGCGCGTGCGCAGTTTGTGGACAGTCTCCGGCGCGGGGTCTTTGGGTAGGCGCTTCAAAGCCTTGCGCAACTGGCGAAGCGGTTTTTGTACGCGATCAGCTTCCATATGCCTTGTCGTTAGATTGAGCCGGCGATAGTGAGGTTGGCAAGGCCTTTCGCGAAGGCTAAATTGGATAAGTGAATGGGCTTCTGACAGTGGACAAGCCAGCCGGCATGACCAGCCATGATGTGGTGGGCCGGTTGCGCCGCATCACCGGCGAACGATCGATCGGGCATCTCGGCACTCTGGACCCCATGGCGACCGGCGTGCTGCCGCTGCTGATGGGCAAATATACGCGGCTGGCGCAGTATTTCTCCGCTGCGGAGAAGAGCTATGCGGGAACGATCCGGTTCGGGTTTGCCACCGATACCTACGACGCGGAAGGTGAACCTGTCGGGCCGGACCTGCAACCGACGCTGCAGCTGGAGGTTATTCAGGCAGCAGCGGCCCGGTTCCGGGGCGAGATGGAGCAGATGCCTCCGCCGTTTTCCGCCAAGAAAATCGATGGCACACCGGCGTACAAGCTGGCGCGGGCGGGCAAACCGGTGGAACTGCGGCCGGCGAGGGTGCGTATCGCATCCTTTGAGATTCTGCGCGCGGAGGGTGTGGAGGCCGAGTTTGCCTTGGCGATCAGCGCCGGCGGCTATGTGCGTTCGGTTGCGCACGAGATGGGGCGGACGCTGGGTTGGGGCGCGCATTTGACGCGGCTGCGGCGCACGCAGGCCGGAGCTTTTACGCTCAATGAGGCGCATACGCTGGACGAATTAGAGGCCGCGAAGGGGAATGTCGCGGAGCTCGAGGCGCGCTGCGTGCATCCACGAAAACTGCTGCCGGAGATGCCGGCGGTGTGCGGAGACCAGCAGGCGCTGGGCAAGCTGCGCAACGGAGCGCAGGCCCATCTGCCGGAGTTTTCCGATGCCCCGCTGGTGAAGGTCTTCGAGGGCCAGCGCGATCTGGTAGGCATTGCGAGGCGCGTGGCGGGCACCCTGTTTCAACCGGTGACGGTGCTGGGGTGAGAGGACAGGTCTCTAGCTGCCAGCCTCTCGCTTCCAGCCGGTTCGGTACTGGCCCGGTGAATTTCAGGATTTCGCTATGGCTCGCGGCTGGAGGCTATCTTCTGAGAAGCGGCTTGAGAGCGGGCAGCAGGGTCTTGGCAAGAATGGCGGAGCCTTTGGCGGTGGGGTGAATGCCGTCAGGCTGGATGGTGCCGGGGACCGGGATCAGGTCTTTGTAGATCATGGGCACGAAGGCGACGTGCGGGTGTTGAGCCGCGACGGAACGGAAGAGCTTCTGAAACGACTCGATGTAATCGGGGCCGTAGTTGGGAGGCAGTGTGATGCCGGCGAGCAGGAGTTTGCTGTGCGCGGCTTCGAGCGCGGTGAGGATCTGATCGAGGTTGCGGCGGGTCTGGTCGAGTGGGAGGCCGCGGAGGCCGTCATTGCCGCCGAATTCGACGATGATTACATCGGGATGCAGCGCGAGGATTGTGGGAAGATCGGCGACTCCATCTTTGGTGGTGGCGCCGCTGGTGCCGCGGTTGAGAACCTGGTAGTGGTAGCCTGCGGCGTTTAAGTCGCGCTGGAGAAAGTCGGGGTAGGACTGCCCCGGCTGGAGTCCGTAGCCGGCGGTGATGCTGTCGCCATAGCAAACCAGCATGTGAGGGTTGGCGGCGCCGACGGGCCGGACCAAGACCAGCAGCGGGAGCACGAGAACGGCGATTGAAACGAGAAGCGCGCGGCGAACGTCCACGGGAATAGTGTAGTGGAATGGGGATAGGGACCAAGGGCTAGGGACTGGGAGCTTCGACTACATCCGCCGCGGCGGACTCCGCGCAGGATGGACAGTTCTTTGATCGTGCGGCGAATGGGAGGGTTTGGGTGATTGAGGTTCGGGATGCGAGGAAGTGGATCCAGAACGGCGCGCGGCGCGTGGAGATTCTGAGAGGGATTTCGCTGACCATTCCGGCCGGGCAGTTCGTGGCGATTGTGGGCGCGAGCGGAAGCGGCAAAAGCACGCTGCTCGGGCTGCTGGCAGGGTTGGACACGCCCAGCGCAGGCGAGATCTGGCTGGATGGCGTGCCGATTCACAACCTCGTGGAGTCCCAGCTTGCCGCGGTGCGCGGGCGGAAGATTGGGTTTGTGTTTCAGTCGTACCAGTTGATCCAGACATTGACGGCGCTTGAAAATGTGTTGCTGCCTTATGAGCTGAACGTGAAGGGGAACGGGATACCGAAAGCGCGGCGGCTGCTCGAGGAAGTAGGCCTGAACGAACGCGTGGATCATTATCCGGTGCAGCTTTCGGGCGGCGAGCAGCAGCGCGTGGCGCTGGCGCGCGCGTTTGTGGCCGATCCGCCAATTGTGATGGCCGACGAGCCGACGGGGAATCTGGATTCAGCGAATGGACGGCTCGTCCTGGATCTGCTTCTGGACCGGAATCGCAAGGCGGGGACCACGCTGGTGCTGGTGACGCACGATGCTGAAGTGGCGAGCCAGGCGGACAGAAAAATTGTGCTCAAGGACGGGTTGATCGTGGAGGATTCCCTGCCCTTCGTCGGTTCCACGGAGGCTCTCCTCGAAAGCGAGCGGAAAAGTGGCTAGGCGCGCGTTGAGCTGGAAGCGCGCGGCCGCGATTGCATGGCGCGATCTGAAGTCGGCGCCGGGCAAGTTTGCATTCGTGGTGTTGAGCGTAGCCGTGGGCGTGGCGGCGCTGGTGGGCGTGCGCGGATTGAGCGACAGCTTTCGGCGCACGCTCTCTGGGCAGGCGCGATCGTTGATGGCAGGCGACCTGAGCGCGCGCATCTTTCACGAACCCACTGCGGAGGAACTGGCGCATGTGGCCGCGCTGATGAAGAGCGAAGCGGGCGGGATTCGCTCGACGTGGGTGACGGAGACGGTTTCCATGGTTTCAGTGCCGCAGGATCCGGTGCCGCTGCTGGTTTCACTTAAGGCCGTCGATCCGAGCGAGTATCCCTACTACGGCGCAGCGGAGCTATCGCCGGCGATGAGCCTGCAACAGGCGCTTGCTGGAGATGGCGCGGTAGCGGCGGACGAATTTCTGATACGGCTGAATGCGCATGTGGGGCAGACGCTGCGCCTGGGCGGGAGGACGTTTCGCATTAACGCGGTGCTGGTGCAGGAGCCGGATCGCATTACGTCGGGCGCGGGGTTGGGGCCGCGGGTGATGATTTCGCGGGAGGCGCTGCGGCAGACCGGGCTTATCGCTCCGGGCAGCCGTGTGAGCGAGCGGCTGCTGGTGAAGCTGCCGGAAACAACGCCGCGCGGACTGACGGCCGATGCGGAGACGGCGGCGGTGCGCAGCCAGTTGGAGACCTCCCTGCCGGATGCGCAGGTGATGGATTTTCGCGAAGGAAATCCGGCGTTGAGCCGCGGGCTGGATAATGCGACGTCGATCCTGAGCCTGATCTGCCTGGTGGCGATGGTGCTGGGCGCGATCGGCGTAGGGATGGCGATGCATGCGCACCTGGAACAGCGGATCGACATGCTGGCAATTTTGAAGGCGCTCGGAGCCGCGTCCGGCGACCTGCTGCGCATCTTTCTGCTGCAGACAGTGGGACTCGGATTGGCCGGCGCGCTGCTCGGCGTGGCTGCGGGCGTGGGCGTGATGGCGGCGCTGCCGTCGGCCTTCGGCAGTTTGCTGCCGGTGCATGCGGCGCTTGTGATTCCGTGGCAGTCGGCACTCGCCGGGTTGGGAACCGGCGTGCTGACGACGCTGCTGTTCTGTCTGCCGCCGCTTCTCGACGTGCGGAGCGTACGGCCGGTCCTGGTGCTGCGCAGATTGGTAGAGCAGGGGCCGAGCGGGCTGCGTGGGCGCCTGGACAGTTGGTTGAAGCGCTGGCCGCAGTTGCTGCTCTCGGCAGGGTTGGTGCTGCCGCTCATCGGCATCGCGTGGGCGCTCTCCGACTCCGCCGCAGTGGGCGTTCGCTTCGGCTTGGCATTCACGGCAGCGCTGGTGGTGTTGCTGATTCTGGCGGCCGTTACGCTCGCCACGCTCCGGGTCTTTCTCAATCGGACGCGGTTGGGATTGCCGTCTTCGCTGCGGCATGGGTTGGCGAATCTTTACCGGCCCGGTAACCAATCGGCTCCGGTGCTGGCGGCGCTGGGCACGGGCGTAATGCTGATTCTGGCGGTATATCTGATTCAAGCTGATCTTTTGCGCGATCTGCGCGAGACGGCCTCGCCCAAACTGCCGAACATCTTTCTCGTCGACGTGCGAACGGAGGAGGTCGAGGGTGTGAAGGCATTGTTTCTGCGGCATCCCGGCGTAACGCGCGTGCCGGACATGTTGCCGGTCGCGACGGGACGCTTTGTATCGATCAACGGCAGGCCGATTGAGCAATTGAAGGACCAGCACCTTCCTTTGCGGATGCTCGAGAGCGCTGAATTGAGCTGGGCCGATACGCCGCCCGAGGGCGACAAGGTGATCGAGGGCGCGTGGTGGAAGGATGTGAACGCGGCGCAGATCGCGATTGGCGAAGGCATTGCGAAGCGGCTGCATTTGAGTGCTGGGTCGACGGTGGAGATCGAGATTGGCGGCGTCACTCGTGCGCTGAAGGTGGGGGCGCTCTATCGCGCGGATGGGCAGCATCCGGGAGCGCGGGTCGCGTTCGAACTGCCTTCGGGCATCCTCAAAGATCAGCCGGCGACATGGTATGGCGGCACGCGCATCGATCCGAAGCAGATTCCCGCGATCGAACGCGAACTGTTCGCAGCATATCCCACGGTGACGGTGGTGAACGTGGCCGACGTGTTGAGCCGCATCGAGAGCGTGGTGGATCAGATTACATTCGTGGTGCGGCTGCTGGCGGGTTTCTCGATTCTGGCTGGGCTCATGATCCTGGCTTCGAGCATTGCCAGCACGCGGTTCCGGCGCACGCGCGAGGCGGTGGTGTTGAAGACGCTGGGCGCCACGCGAATGCGCATTGTGCGCACCTTCAGCGTGGAGTTCAGCGTGCTCGGATTGCTGGCCGGCGCGGTGGGCGTGGTGTTCGCGAATTTGTTGACGCGCGTGCTGCTGCACCGGTTGGACGTCGGGTTCCACATTGAATGGGGCGCGACGGTGATGGCTCTGGCTGGTACGGCAGTGCTGGCGACAGCGACAGGATGGATTGCGAGCTATCGGATTCTCGGTTTGAGACCGCTGGAAGTGTTGCGGGAAGAGTGAGAAGCGGGAAGATCAGAATTCCTCGCTCATTTCTACGGCTGGCAGGACATCGTCTTCGCGCGCCATCCATACGTAAAGGGTAGGCAGCAGGAAGACGCCGATGACCAGGTTGGCGAGCAGTCCGCCGACGATGACGATGGCGAAAGGCCGCTGCGAGTCAGAACCGATGGCATGGGAGAGCGCGGCGGGGAGCAGGCCCAGCGTGGCCACCAGCATGGTCATCATGATGGCGCGCAGACGCAGCACCGAGCCGTCCACGGCCGCCTCAATGATGTGCTCGCGGCTCGATTCTTCCATCCCCTTGCGGCGGGCACGCAGCTGATTGACGAATTCGATCATGATGACGCCAATTTCAACCGCAACGCCGAAGAGGGCAAGAAAGCCCACAGCGGAAGAGACAGAAAAGTTGGTGTGGGTAATAAAGAGCGCGAGTGGTCCGCCGACCGAGGCCATCATCACACTGACCAGGATGAGCAGAGCCCATTTGAAGGAGCGGAACATGGTGAAGAGGATAAGGAAGATGGCCAGCACGGTCACCGGCACCACAACGGCCATGCGCCGGTTGGCGCGCTGCTGGCTGGCAAACTCGCCCGCCCATTCCAGATGATATCCGGAGGGCAGCTTCACGTTCCTGGTCACCCGTGCGATCGCTTCCTCGACGGTCGAGCCCAGGTCACGGCCGCGCACCGAGTACTTGATAGCGATATAGCGCTGGCCCCCTTCGCGATAAATCTCTTCGGCGCCGTCGTCCGTTGAGACCTTGGTGAGTTGCGCCAGCGAGACACGCTCGCCGGATGGCGCAAGCAGGCGAATGTCTTCGATCGCCTCCCGCGTGTCGCGATACTGCTGCTGATAGCGCAGGGTCACATCGTAACGCGCTTCGCCCTGCTGCACCTGCGTGAGCGCGTTGGAGCCCACGGCAGTCTGAATAGCGTCTTGGATGTCGGAGACGTTGATGCCCCAGCGAGCGGCCGCATCGCGGTCGATCGTATAGTCCAGGTTGGGTTGGCCGATGATGCGGAAGATGCCGAGGTCAGCGATGCCGCGCACCGTGGCCATCTGAGACTGTATCTCTTCGGCCTTGTGCTCCAGCGTGCGCAAGTCATCGCCGTAAAGCTTCACCGCAAGCTCGCCCTTGACCCCTGAAACAGCCTCTTCCATGTTGTCGGAGATCGGCTGCGAGTAGTTCCAGATCACGCCTGGGAATTTCTCCAGCTGTTTGTCCATCGCAGCGATCAATTCATCTTTATTCTGGTGGAAGACGGGACGCCACTCCTTCATCGGCTTGAGGCCGACAAAATATTCGGTATCGAAGAAGCCGGTAGTATCGGTTCCATCGTCGGGCCGTCCGGTCTGGCTCACCACTTGTGTGACTTCAGGGAAGGAAGCCATCACATCGCGGGCCTTGTTGGTGAAATCGATGCTTTCGGTGGGCCCTTCGCTGGGCGGCAGTGTGCCGCGGACCCAGATGGAGCCTTCGTCGAGATGAGGCAAGAATTCCGAACCGATGGGCCCACCAAACGATAGAAAGATAGCTAAGCCGAACAGCACAGCGGCGATTCCCACCGTCCAATAGCGATGAACAATGGCCGCGCGCACAGCGATGCGGTACTGATTCGTAACCCATTCCATGATGGGATTACGCCACTCCGTTGCGCCCTTGCGGAAGAGAATACTACCCATGACCGGAGCGATGAGGATGGCGAAGACGAGCGCGCCGAGCAGAGCAAAGCACACCGTCCACGCCATCGGCTTGAAGAGACGCCCTTCAACCGCCTGGAGGGTGAAAATGGGCAGGTACGAGGTAATGATGATGCCGCGGGCAAAGAAGACCGGCCTCTGCACTTCGTGCGCGGCCTCGCGAATTTTCTGCGCGGGCGTACGCGTATCGTCCGTGTGCGCCAGATGGCGAACGATATTTTCAATCATCACGACCGAGCCGTCGACAACCATCCCGAAATCGAGCGCGCCGAGCGAGAGAAGATTAGCGGGAATGTGGACGAGGTCGAGACAGATGGCGGCAAAAAGGAGCGCGAAAGGAATGGTGAGCGCGACGATAATGGCGCCGCGAACATTGCCGAGAAAGAGAAAGAGAATGATCGACACCAGGATCATGCCCTCAGTAAGGTTGTGCTCCACGGTGTTGACGGTGTAGTGCACCAGGTCCGACCGATCGAGGAAGGGAACTACCTTGACCCCTTTGGGAAGAATCCCATCATTCAGCTTTTTCACTTCTTCATGAATCCCTTGAAGCACGGGATCGGAGTCGTCGCCCTTCTGCAGCAGGGCGATGCCTTCCACCGTATCGGGATTATCAATAATTTTGCCGTCGGGCAGGTGCATGGCGCGGCCGATCTGGCCAAGACGAATTTTGGGACCCTGCACTACGGTTCCAATGTCCTTGATTTTGACCGGAGCGCCATTCTGGCTCTTGACCACAGTGTTTTCAATGTCCTGCACGCTGCGGTACAGGCCGATTGATTGGACGTTGACCTGCTGCGCACCCTGCTCAATAAAGCTGCCGCCGCCGTTCGTGTTGTTATTGGCGATCTGCTGCTCGACCTGGCTGATGGTCAATCCGTAGGAGACGAGCTTTGCAGGATCGAGCCGTATCTGGTATTCCTTCGTTGGCCCGCCAAAGCTGGAGACATCGACGACGCCCTGCACGCTCTTGAAATCCTTTTCGAGCGTCCAGTCTTCAAGCGACTTCTTCTCCATCACGTCGTATTCGGGGTTGGTGCTTTCGAGGGTGTACCAGTAAATCTGGCCAACGGGGCTCCAGTCTGTTCCCATCTGCGGAACAAGATTGGCGGGGAGATTCACCTGGCTCAGGCGTTCGAGGACGTGCTCACGATTGATGTCGCTGGTAGAGTTGTCATCGAAGATCAGCATGAGGCTGGAAAGGCCGGCCAGCGTGGTGGAGCGAAGATGCGTGAGATGGGGAATGCCGGCCATTTGTATTTCAACCGGCACGGTCACCTGGCGCTCGATCTCTTCGGCGCTGCGGCCCGGCCATTGAGTGATGATCTGGACGTAGTTGTTGGCGACATCGGGATATGCTTCGACGGGAAGGTTGCGGAAAGAGAAAACACCCCAGGCGGTGAGCACGACTACTCCACCAAGAACCAGCCAGCGGTTTTTGAGCGCGAAATCGACAAGTGCGCGAATCATTTATTGGTTCCCCGCGGCATCGAGTAGGAGGGCGTTGGTGACGACCTGCTGGCCTGGGTTGAGACCGTCAACGATCTGCAGGTGGTTGCCCTCGATTATGTTGCCGGTGTGAACTTCAACGCGGCGGAACTGATTGCCGCCTGCCGGTACGTAAACCCAATCGCGGTCATGCAGGTGAAGAACAGCGTCGGCAGGCACAACGGCCTCAGTCTGCTTCTTACGGCCGGTAAAGGTCGCGGTGGCGAACATGCCCAGCTTCATGAATCCGGGATTAGGCACCTGAATGCGGACCTTCGCCGTGCGGATGGAGGGATCGAGCACCGGGCCGATGTCGCTGACGTGGCCGGAAATCGGACGATCAGGATACGCATCGAGCACAATCCGCGCTTCCTGTCCGAGTTGCAGCTTGGGAATATCGTTCTCGTAAACGTCGCAGATGACCCATACGCTGCTGAGATCGGCAATGGTAAATGCAGTAGCCGATCCGGACAGAGTTACGCCGGCTGCGGCGGCGTTGGTAACATTCTGGCCGATGATAACGCCGCTGATAGGCGAATAGACATTGACGAAATTCGTGGGGTGGTTTTTGTCGACGCCGAGGAGCTTCAACTGCTCGTCGGCCGCTACGAGATCGGCCTTAGCATCGTTTTCTGCATCCTGCGCCTGGTCCAGCATGGCCTGCGAGACGGCTCCGTGCTTGAACAGATCTTCGGTGCGGATGTAGGTTTTATTGGCAAGCTGTTCGTCGTTGACGGCCTTCAGATAAGCGTCGAATGCGTTGGTCACGTCGGTGCTTTGCACGGTGAACAGAAGCTGCCCCTTCTTCACGTTGTCATCCAGGCGCGTCTTGATATCCACGACGCGCCCATTGGCCAGCGAGATCACTGGAATCTCGCGCGATACATCCGGAAACACCGAGCCCGTGACCTTGAGTTCGCTGGAGGATTCGATCTTTCCCACTGTGGCTAGCGGAAATTTAGGCAAATCCTTGCTGTCGATCGTGATCAGGTTCATGTCGGCCACTTGGATGACCTGAGCCGGTGGGGGCGCGCCATCTCCCAGGTCCTTGCTTTTGCAGCCCGAGAGCGCGAGACAAAACGATACCGCCAAAATCAAGGCGGGCAGTGTTATGCGGAACGGATTCAGGAAGAGCCTCGAATTCATGGAATTACCTCGCGCCCGACGGCGTAGTTCAGCTGTCCGACGGCAGTAAGATAGGCGCCGACGAGTTGTGCGTATGCCAGTTGCACCTGGCGGTAGTCGCTTTGTGCGTTCAGGAAGTCCATCAAGGAAGCTCCGCCATGCTGGTAGGAGTATGTGACGGTATCGCGCACGCGAAGCGCCTCGTCGGTGTATTTGGCCTTGTATGGCTTGAGCAGAGCGATATTGCTCTCGACCTCTGCGTAGGCGGAATCAACATCGCTGAAGACCTGCGCGCGCGTGGCCTCACTCGCCTGTTGACTGCGCTCAATATCGATTTGCGTGCGCTTTTTCTCGCCCTGGTTGCGATCGAAGATGCGCAAGGGAATGCTCGCGCTCAAACCGAGAGTCTGGTCGGCATTCGGATTATTTGTCGAGGCGTTCCAGGTGTACCACGCGCTGAAGGTCGGATCGGTCGAGCCGTTTGCCTTGGCCAGTTTGTAATTGGCCTGCGACTGCTGAATGGTTTCGAGGGCTGCCTGCAGATCGGGACGTGCGTCGAGGGCCGTCCGGCGGAGATCGTCGAGCGGCTGCAGAGTGTCAGAGAAGTCGAATGGGCCGTCGACGTCGAACTGATCCACAGGCGTGCGGTCATTGAGCAACGTGAGCAACTGGATTTTCGCGGTCCTGAGATTGACGATCGTGGATTGAATCTCGGACTCATATTGAACGCGCAGCAACTCGATTCGGTCGAAGTCGATTTGCGCAATGTCTCCGGCCTTGAGCCGGTCGCGGCTGATATCGATGATCTTGTCGTAGTACTCGAGATCGGCTTTTGCCATCTCCAGCACTGTTTTGGCCTCGAGCGTGTCGACGAAAGCGGTGCGCAGAGTAAGCTCCAGAGTGCGCTTCAGATCCTCGTGCTCCGACTCGGAGATGCGCGTGCCCTCGCGGGCGCTTTCCAGGCGCAACTCGCGCTTGCGGTCGCGTTCATGCAGATAGCTGACGCCGGGCGAAACAAAGGTGCCGGCGAGCGGTTGCCACACGCCATGCTCGGGAGCGATTTGTGTCCCATCCACGGTTCCGGTGAATTGCGGATTGGGGCGAAGATAGGCCGTGATCTCTTCGGCTCTCATTTCGTCCACGTTGTCGGCGTCGGCCCGCAACGCGGGATTGCCGGCTTCAAATTTTGCTTTGACTTGATCCCAGGTAAGACCCTGCTGCGCGCAGACGAATGCCGGCGCCTGAAACAGGAGCGCGGCTATAACGGGAGCAGATAAAAACGGAGATCGTTGCTTCATGCAGCGCCTTTGCGCCGTGCTCTGGACGGCGGACAGAGAGAAATAGAGACCACTGAAAGACGGAGGGGTGAGACGGGAGATCAGGCAGCAGGTGGTGGTCGGTTCTCAATCCCGGCCAGAGCGGGAGGGGCGCCGAAGACTCGCGCCGGTGTGCGCGAAACAATCAAGTGCCCGACACCGTAGTTGAGCCCGCCAAAGACCAGCGTCAGAGCGGTGACGACGGGAAAGTGGCAGGGATGGCCGGAGCCCTCGTGGTCTCGACGGAGGTAGCAGTCGATCTCCACAGCGTTCTGTGCCGCCAGCAGATCGTCCGTCATGGAGATGGCCGGCAACAGAATGAACAGGAGCAAACCCAGAGCTACGAGTTGCACGCGGCGATCGCCGGTATCGCGTGGAGAAAAACGCAACCAGAGACCGACCATGAAGATGGCCAGCAATACCCACGCGAGATTAAGGAGAAGCTCCATCCTCTGTGCCGATTCTATAACAGTGATTGCAATGCAAAGAGTGCTATTCCCTCTATTTAGACGTTGGCTTCTAAAACGCGCATAAAGGCTCTACCAAGAAACGATAAAAAGGGGCCGCAGACGAAACAATCACATTGCGCGAGGCTTCTGATCCGGTTTGACCCCGGTACGGTAACCCCGTATGATGAACAAGTTGGATTTCCCATGCGGAGCCCTTCCGTAATTCCGGGATGACTGCTGCATAGCGGCGGCTCCCGCGCTTGCTGCCCCCTCGTTCAATGGTAGGACAGCTGCCTCTGGAGCAGCCTATCGGGGTTCGAATCCCTGGGGGGCAGCCAAAACCCACTTCCTCCTACCTTTCCCCGAACTTCCCTGTCCAATGAATTACGTATTCAAAACAAAGATTTAAGGCGATTTTGCATGCATTGATGCTCGTAAAAGCGCACGGTGCGATCCTCAAACACCAGCGCCGCGCAGCCTGGAGCCTGTTATTAACTTTAGATTTAGCGCTTTGCGCTCGGGACGGTGAATGCTCGACCGAAAAATGCGCGGGGTGGACGCGCCGCACAACCTCCGTGCGCAACATCCACCCCATGGAATCGTTCCGTGCGAGTTGGAGTACTGTTATCGGGCCGACGCGGCGTGTGCTTTCTCCCTTCCTTGCGTCTGCACGGGCGTGGCCTGCCCTTGCAAGGCCTGCCCTTGCAAGGCCTGAAGCAATGGACCACCCATTGGCGATCCCAGGCCCGTCAGGCAATCCCACCCGTAGGTCGCAGTATAGGCGCCGTTGTTGCCCATTGTGATGTCGCGGAATCCGCGCGACTGGTCGATGTTATACAGCAATGGATTGGCGAATCCGAGCCGCCGGTTGAGCTTCTGGTTGAGCAGGACGATGAGGCCAGCCCATAGCGGCGCCGCAGCGCTGGTTCCGCCTGCCACCTCGAGCTGCCCGTCCACCAGCATGTTGTAGCCGGTGTCGGGATCGGCGTTGCCTGCTACATCCGGAACGCCGCGGCCGGGCTGCGTGACCACCGCCGCCTGCCACGCCGGACGCTGAAAGACCGTGCTGTATCCGCCACCGGTTGCCCCGCCATTCGGGCCATCGTTCCACGCCGTCTCCTTTTCGATGTTTCCGTTCGAAGCCACGAGCTGAGTGCCGCCAACCGCCAGAACATGCGGACACGACGCCGGGAAGTCTACATGGTTCTTGCCGTCATCGATGCCGTTGCTGGAGCCGCTATCGCCCGATGCGGCGATTATGGTGATGCCCAGCAAGGCCGCTTCCTGGGCTACCAGATGGAAGTTCTCCATGGACTGTGCAGTCCAGTTGGCCTCGGCGTTGCCCCAGCCAACAGACAGCACACTGGGCTTGTTGAGCTGATCGTGAACTGCCGTGCTCAACGCGTCCTGGAATCCGCGTGCGGTGTTGGGCGCGAAGTACACGGCGATGTTCACTCCCGGCGCGACCACTGCCGCTACTTCAATATCCAGCGTCACCGCGCCGTCCACAGATTGCGCCGTGGCCGGACGGTTGTACGCCTGGTCTACCGAAATGCATTTGACCGCGGGCGGCTGCAGGCCGAGACCCTGGAAGTAGTCGCGAAGGTCGGATGGGCGATAGCCGCCGCCCAACTCGATGAAGCCGATGGTCTGTCCGGCACAATTCGCATCGTGTGGGAAGCCGTACAGCTTTGCTACCTGCGCCGGCGTGTAGACGATGGTGGTGTTGCGGGCTCCAAACGCGCGGTTCGTGTTGCGGCGGCGGAAGTGCGGCTGCGCTGCTATGCGGCTGTCCAGGCCGAAGACGCCGGAGACAAACGAAGCGAATTCGTCCGGCATTTGAATCGCGCCATTTTGCCCGCGATAGCTGCCGTTCTCATATTCGTATTCGGTCAGCTCGACTCCAAATGCCTTCTCCATCGCCGCTGCCGTTCCTGCCAGAGTCACCGTGCGGCGCAAAACCTCGTCGCCCCGCTCCAGCATTTGCAGGTTGTTCTCGCGGGCAAAGTGTCTGATCTTGTCCACGTGGTTGGGGTCGGCCCCGTAATTCTTGGCCAAGTCGTTGTGATTAAGAAACCGGTCTTGTGCCCCCGGTTCCGGTAGTGGGGTGCGATTTTTCAGGACCACCGAGATTTCAATCAGCTGATGTGGATCGGTGGATCCAATAGCCCGTGCGCTGGGGAGTGTTGCCTGTTCTGTACCATTAAGTGAAAACTTCTTTGCATTCGACATAGTCAGCTCCGTTGGGGGTTGGATTGGGTCTGTCGATGGAAGATACGCACAGCGTGTCTCAGGCGCCGGCGAACGGCCTGCGAAATAAAAGCAGGCCGCTGGTTCGATGGCGGCGCTCCCGTGTGGGTTGAAGAGTTGACGCGCTGTACAACTCGTGTCGAACGCCCCGCGGGTGCAGGGCCGTTTGCGCGTGGAGTATCTCGCTGGCGCGAAGCGACGAACATGCTTCGCGAGAGCAGTTCAGAATCGGAGAAGGCGATCTGCCGGCCCAAAGGAGGAAAGTGCGGATTCGCAGGCGAACCGCTTCTCACCCACAGATCTTCTTCGTCCGTGGATGCTTTCTGGAACTCCTTTGTCTTTCCAGCCGTTCTTTTCGCCGTACAGCCTCGATGAAAGGACGTCTCAATCTGCGGATGTGCGCAGACGCAGTCTCGTTCCTTATTCTTGCTCGCTTAAGGCCGTATGGGAAGCAGCTTGCACTTCGCCTTTGAGGCTTCTCACTCATCTTCCCGTTGAGAACCACGCACAGTAGCGAGCTAAACGGAACCTCGCGCAGAGTCGCATCGAAAAACTCCGCGACGAACACCAATATACTCCGATTCCCGGCGCCGATGGGCAAGCTCAGGTCAAATTTCTTGAGAACTGCGGATAGAATTAAATCTCTCGCTGCCCACGCGGTCCAGTGCATTGGACGATGACATCCGCCTCGAGGTGAGCAGCGAGTCGCGCTCAGCGTTTTTTCTCAACAGCTTGAAACCCGCTCCGTTCCGGCCGCAAAACTATTATTTGTACACGGTTTTCTGCCGCGTTCGAGAATATTTATGGGGATCCAAATATAACGCGGCGAGAAGTTCAGTAGAGCTCCGGATGTACGGATCATGCAGAAATCCACAACTTCGACATGGTCGGATCGCATGTCTCTTCTCCGCGATCGAAGTCAGCCTCATTCTGCCGGACACACATCGGCTCCTGTCGGCAACGAAACGAAAGGCTTTGCCACCTCGCTGACCGACATGAGGTTTCCGTTTTTCATGACGCACTGCACATTGGCTGTGTCGTCGATATTGGTAAGCGGATCGCCGGAGACGAGGATCAAGTCGGCAAGCTTGCCCTTTTCGAGGGTGCCCAGGTCGCGTGTCAATCCGTAAGCCTTGGCCGGCAGGAACGTAACTGTCTCGAGCGCCTGCCAGGGTTCAAGGCCGAATTTCACCTGCATGCGCAGGTTCAGATGCAGCGAAGTTGCGGGCAGGTCGAGGGGCGAGTCTGTTCCGGCAAGTATGAGGCCGCCGGCGCGAAAATCAGCGGCTACGGTCGCCTCCTCGTCCTTCACGCGGTCCATGCCTTCACTCTGATCCGTCGCGACTGCTATGTCTCGTGCGTGTGCGAGACGCATCCGCTCCCACGGCGGCGCAATCTGGTAGCGCGGATCTTCGGGCATCGCAGGGTTGAGCGAGTAAGGCGACATGTTCAGCAGCGTCGACATGGTGAACATGCCGGATTCGGAGAGCAGCTTGCGCACGTCTTCATAACTGACTCCGGTGAGCGACCGCGAATAAGCGTAGCCCGTCCGCGCAGTGGCGCTGATATGCGCCATGCCGTCGACGCCCAGGTCAACCGCGGGCAACAGATAGTGCGACGCGGTTACGACGCCCATTTGCTGATGCGCGAACTCCTCGCCTTTGACCATCCACGCATAAGGCAGGCGCACATACAGCTTTACAAGATCGAAGTCGAGCGCCTTGAGCCGATTGAGCTCGCGATAAAGTTGCGCCTCGCTGGTGGTGGGAATCATCATCGAGTAATAGACGCGTTCGCCGTCGATCGCCTCGCCGGTGGGGAACAAACGCGGACCGATGGCCGCGCCTGAATCGAGAGCCTCGCGCGACTCTTCGGCGCGGTATGCATTGCCGGCCATATCGCGCAACTCGGTAACCCCGTAGGCGAGCCAAAGGCGGCCCATGCGATCGCCATAATAAATGGAGTTATGCGCGTCAGGATGTGCGTGATTCTCCCATAGGCCCGGCATCACAGTCAGATTCGACGCATCGACGACGCGGACACCGTGAGGCGGCGTACTCGCATGCGGCGTAATGCTTTCGATCCGATTGCCGCTGATGAGAATGTCCACGTCTTTCTGTTCGTCCGGTCCTTCGCCCTTCCAGAAACGTCCGGCGTGGATGAGCAACTCCTGCTGTGGCTTGGCCAGAGTGTAAGTAAGGTCAACAGGCACCGGTGTAATCTGCCGCGTGGCGCGCGAGATGATATGCAACACGCCGTCGTGAAGATAGAGCAGTTTGCTCGAATCGCCGCTCCAGGTGGGCGCGTCGGTGGTCTCGTCATTCAGCTTCGATGCCGGGCCGCTCGGCAATCCATGCGCATCCACGGGCATTGTGTAGAGCAGGTCATCCATCACAAACGCCATCTCTTTGCCGTTCGGCGAATAAACCGGCCCATCCTCGGTGCGCGTAGTGACGGACTCAAACGGTGCGGGCTCGAAGAACTTCGTTTTCCCGCTTGCGACATCCACCATTAGGATCTGACTCGTCCCCTCCCGGAACCGCTTCGTATACGGCTTCACGGTAGCGATGGCGATGGTCGAGCCATCGGCCGACCAGCCAGGCCTCCCTGGGAAAAACGTTGACGGCGCCAAAGGCCTGATCTTTCCCGTGGCCACTTCAGCAATCAAAGTCGCCCCCGTCTGATCTTGAAATGCAATCCACTTTCCGTCGGGTGACCATGCGGGGAATATCTGCGCGGAGTTGTCGGTGAGTGAGAGTGGCTTTTCTTCGCCTGTAGAGAGGTTGAGCAAGTAGATGTTTTCGGTCCCGTCTTTGTCAGAGACATAAGCCAGCCATTTTCCGTCAGGAGACCACGCGGGGCTCTGTTTGTAAAACGAGTCATGCGTGATCTGCCTCGGTTTCGAACCAATCTTCATAGTCCAAAGCTGATTGAGAGCCGTGAAGGCAACCCGCGTGCCATCCGGCGAAAGCGCGGGAGCCAAAATGCCCTTGACCTGCCGCGGCGCGGCGGAATCGAAACTATAGACCTTGTGCCGGTATTGCGGCCGGACCGACTCGATTGCGGCGGAAAACGGAATAATCGAGTCAGTCTCAGACGCCAGATCCGCTTTGACGATGTGCCCGTTTGCCGTGTACACCAGCTCGTTCGCCGAAAGCCATACGGCTGGAAACGGAAAGGCATCGTCATTCGCGCTCTTGATCGGCTGGCCATCCACCATCAGGCGCGCTGCGCTCACAAACAGCCCCGCTCCGAAGAATTGGGTATACGCAAGGTGGCTGCCGTCGGGCGACCAAGAGGGAGCATCGAGACGGCTATTGTTGCCGGCTTTGGCCACTGTGGTTGACTCTCCGCCTGGCGAGTCCAGCGTCTCGATCGTCTTGCCTTGGACCGATGCACCGATTGCGCCGGGTACGATCACACCCTTCACAAAAGCGATTCGCTTGCCGTCCGGCGACCAGGCAGGCTCGTATTCATCGGCTGCCGAATTCGTCCATTGAGTCAACGCGCTTGTAGCCACATCCACGGCCCATATATCGTAGCTTCCCTTAAATGCGCGGTCTGAGGAGAATGCAATGGTCTTCCCGTCGGGTGAAAAGCTCGGTTCCCGGTCGTCTCCGTGGCCGCTGGTAATCTGCTTGAACCCGGTGCCATCGGGCCGCATTGTCCAGATGTGAAACGTGCCACCCCTATAGGATTGAACGGCAATCAGATCTCCCTTTGGCGACCAGCTTGGATGCGAGCACTCCTCGACCGCCGTCGTCAATTGCCTGGCTTTGCCCCCTCCCATCGGCAGTGCATATAACAGGCCCTGCAAGTCCATCACGATCATCTTATGGTCGGGCGAGATTGCGATAGCCAGATTGGTCCCTTCGTCGACAACGATGGTCTTCTTGATTTCCGGCGCAACGGAAGACTTAGCCGGCGGCTGCGCGATGAGAGCAAGGCTCGCCGTCAGCAAAGCGGCGGGAACCAGCATGGCGTTCAAACGGACGCGCAGGCCGCGCTCGCATTGGAAGGGCGGTGTGCTGACAGGCATGAATTCTCCTCCGGATTTGGTGGCGTTGCGGCATCTCAGTAAATTGTGTATCCACAGTTGGCTCTTACCAGGTCACCTATCGGGTCGCCCCATAGAGAAAGACCTGCGAATCGAGATTCCACAAAAGAATACGCGCAGCACATGGAGATGCACTGCGCGGCGATGGTTGCAAGCCGCCGGGCTGTGTGCGATCCGCGGCGACGCGACGATCCCGCCGTGTTTAGAATGCAAAACGTGCGAAGAACTGCAGGTTGCGGCCGAAGTACTCGAGCGACGACCCCTCGGAGGCGACAGAGATCGGATGACCATAGCCATTCGGATTCACAGCTCCGCTAGCCAGTGTTGGAGCGCTAGTTGCAGTGAGGGCAAAGTTGCCGTAATTACTATGATTGAGGAGATTGAAGGCTTCGAAGCCGATGATCGCATTATAGCGTTCCTTAAGCTTGACCGTCTCTTGCAGCCGCCCATCGAGGCGGTTGTAGGGCGTTCCCCGGAAGCCATCGCGCTGAATCACATAATACCCGTAACCAGCGTCGTAACCGATCTTCGAAAGCGGCGCATACACCGTGGTGCAGGTGGTTGTCGGACATGTTCCGCCGAAGCCTGGCGCCACCGGCGTCACTCCCGCCCCGAAGGTGCGCGTGCTGGACCCGTAGCCATTGACTGTGGATCCCGAGGAAGCAAGAAATGCCAACCCCGAGCCGAAGTGGTAGAGGCCGGAGAGCGCGAGCCCGTATTTCCACGCATACTCTCCGGTTGCGGTCAGCGTATGGCGCTGGTCGTCGGTGCCATTGGCCCATTCCTGCTGAATGCCGGACTTGAATGGCTTATTCGGATAGCTGAAGGCGCCGTTGGTGGAGTTCTTGGTGCGGCCCCATGTATATGCAACTGCGCTGGTGAAGCCTTTTGTCGTCGCGTGCCTGATTGAGACCGCAAGATTGTCGGAGATATCGTCGGCGCCCGGATAGACGGTAAAGTTACGCACGGCCGCTCCGAACAACTGGTTGCAAACCTGCTTTGCAGGAGTGCCCGTTGCGCCGCCACCGGATGGAGCGTCGGTGGAGAGCGTGTTGACGTTGAGCGTGTCCAGCTGGATGCCGCCGTTGCCGCAATCCCGTTCCCCATAGACAGTCGCAGTCATCGCTGTCGTCGGGTTCAGGTTTAGTTCGGGGTTGGCGGGATTTACGAGCAGGTTTCCGCTCAGGGCAATCCAGTCGTCGTAAACGCGCATGTGGAATAGGTCGATGGTCACGGTCGTGTGCATCGGCAACTCCCGTGCCCCGCCAATGGATGCCTGGAAAGCGTAGGGTGTCTGGGCTCCACGCAGAACAGGTTGCGGTGAACTGACGTAATTCTGCGGGTTCGAAGCGGGAGTTTGGCCGGTGAAGGGCGCGGGCAGCACAAGGTTCGTGCCGCTCAGGGTGGCTTGCAAGGCTCGCTTCGTGCTGCTATAGAGTTGCTCGTCGATAATCGCGTTGGCAACCTGGTCGGCATAGTAGATACCGCCGCCGCCATGGAGCGATGTTTTGCCGTCTCCAAACACATCATAGGAGAATCCAATTCTGGGTCCGAAGTTTCGGTTCGGATTGGAGTTGGGAGTCAGCAGACCCGGCGTGGGAACAAACGAAGTGTTGTAAGCACCGAGGTCGTTGTCGTAACGCAGACCAAGGTTGAGCGTCAAGCGGGGCAATATCTTCCAGTCGTCTTCGATCCAGACTCCAATCGTGTTGCGCACAATGCCGATGCTGTAGTTGCCGAAGGCCTGCGTGTAAGACTCGGCCTGGTTGCAGTAGCTGTTGAGCGCCGTGTAGTTCCAGGAGGCTGGATCGAGCGTGCCTTTGGGGAAGAACGTGTTGTAAAGCGCGGCGGATGCGGGCGTCGAGGAGGTGCAAGTCGTCAAACCGCCACGCAGATACTGTGGGAACGCGCCAGCGTGGAGGGTGTAGAGGTACTCGCCGCCCAACTTGATGCTGTGCTTGCCCTTCAGCCAGAACAAATCGTCGCGGTACTGCTGAGTGTACTGATCGAAGACCTCCGGCTCGTTGTAGGGTTCGCCCACCGTCGCCGCCGGCAGCGCAAGCACAATGGAACTATCGGCGTAGAACGGGAAGTTTCCGAATTGGAAGTAGTGAAACCCGGCGTGGACGTCGTTGACGAGGTTGGTCCTGACGTCCCGATCCCAGTCGAAGACGTATCCCGCTGCGGTGACAGTGGAATAGTAGGACTGGCTGGGATCCGGCGCTCCTACGAAGCTTTGGCTTTGGGTGAAACCGTCGCCGCGCAATAGGAAGTGATTGTTGGCATTCAGTTGATAGTCCATGCGGCCCAGATACTCCTCCACTTTATAGACCGAAGGATGCGTGAAGAGGGTTCCGGCTGTCGTGGTGATGTAGGGTTCCTCCGTAACCGTGCTCGGCTGATGCTCGCCCTCATAAGAGCCGAAGTACCAGAGCTTGTTTTTTTTCACCGGTCCGCCGAGCGTGCCGCCGTATTGCTCGTCTGCAAATGGGAGGACTGTACCGGAGATCGGGTCACGGGCGTTGAAGTAGGAGTTGCGAAAGTAGCCGAAGCCGCCGCCGTGCATTTCGTTGGTGCCGGTCTTGGTTTGCACGTTGACATAGACGCCCGCCGAGCGGCCTGCCGTCGCGTCAAAGCGGTTGGTGATGATCTGGAACTGCGAGATGGCGTCCTGTGAGATTTTGGGCTGGCCGAAACTCGATCCCACCGAGTCCTGCGAGATCTGCAGGCCGTCGAGCGTGACTTGGAATTTACCCGTCTCCTCATCTCCCTCGGAAGCTCCACCGGGCCCGGAGACAGGAGCATTGCCAAAGGCATTCCCCTTGATGCCGGGAACGAGCGACGAGAGCTCCACATAGCTGCGGCCATTGACGGGGAGAGCTTGAACTTCATTCGGAGTGATGTTGCCGGCCACCTCAGAAGAAGTGGTATCGACTTCGATGGCCGAAGCCTCTACCTCGACGGTGGCGGTCGTCGCGGCTAAGGGCAGGCTCAGATTGACTTCGAGCATTTGCCCGAGCAGGAGGGTGATTTTCTTTTCGACGATGCCGAATCCTTTTGCCGAGACGATTACCATGTAGTCGGCGGCATCGAGCGTAGGAATCACGTATACCCCGGAACCGTTGGTTGTTGCGACGAAGGTAGCGCCGCCGGCTTGGGTCGCCCGCACCTTTGCCCCGGCCACAACAGCGCCGGAGGAGTCAGTGACCGTGCCGCTGATGCCCGTGTGTTGAGCGTGCGCAACGGTTGCTATCGCGATGAGAAGAAAGATAGTACAACGCAGAGTTCTCATGGGATTTCAATGACCTCCAGGTGGAACGAAAACGCAAATGGAACAACCAGCCCGCTGCCGGGTGTTCCGGTTGCATAAATTTGTGCTCTGCATCGGGGAAGATGCAGCGCCCAAAGGTCTGACCATTTCTACTTGGAGAACGACTATGTTGCAGAACCACTGTGCCAATCCGCGTGCAGTGGAAGCACAGCGAGACGGTCGAAACCGCAATCTTAGCCAGGGGTTAGCGCGACGGGGGGCCAACGTTGGACTTAGTAGTCGCAGGTTAGAGGACCGCAGGAATCTTGTCTAATCGAAAGATTAGTTGCCGTGATAGAGAAATCTTGCTGTTCACACTCTATTGACATTTCGAAGAAAGTAGGCCACGATACCGACACCGCACCACCACAAATGGCGGCAGTGCGGCCCCCCAAAGAGCCCCATCTATTGCAAGTTCGTTTGAGCGCGGATGTGCATTCCGAAAGTGTCTAGAACATTTCAAGGTTGCTGTAGACCAATGTCTGATTGTGCAATGCGGGACTTTCATTGGATTTAGGAACGAAGTCCCGCCGCAGGAACCCAGCACGAAAAATGAATTTGCCGCGTTTGCGGGACGCCGAAGTGAAACCCCGCAATGCTGGAGGAACCTTCTTGGATTTCCGGATCAGGCAGCTGCAGTGTTTCTTGACGCTCTCCGATTACCTGAACTACGGAATGACGGCGCGTGCGCTTTACATCAGCCAGCCTACACTCACTTTCCAAATCAAAGCATTGGAAGACGTTTTCGGGATCAAATTCTTTGACCGCAGTCGCCGGCATGTTCGCCTTACCGATGCAGGAGTTGCTTTCCGGGAATATGCGAAGGCCATCCTGGACACCGTGGACGCGGCCAGAGAATGCTTGAGCGATTTGCACGCCAAAATGCGCTTGCGTGTTACTTGTGGACCAGTGGGCCAGTTCATTTTGCTGCCGGCAGTCATTCGCACGCTCTCTTCGGAGTACCCGGAATTTGAGCTGGAGGTGAGCGAATTGACGACTGAGCAGCAGATCTCCAAGCTTTCAGAAGGGAAAGTAGACGCCTTGTTGATGGTTTCACCCTTACCCATCCCCGGCATGCGTTTTGACCCGCTGTGCAGAGAGTCGCTCGTCGCCATGGTTTCTCGGTATTGCCCTCTGGCGAAACGAAACTCTTTCTCCGTTCAAGCCTTCAAGGAGCATGGGGTGATTGCCTCCAAATTCGAAGACTGCCGCTTTCATCAGCCGTTCCTCCATAGCCTGCTGGCGCCTTTCGGGATTACCCCGCGCATCGTGGAAGCGCCCTACTCCTGTGCCGTGCAATTTGCCTATGCGGCCGCTGGCGAGGGAGTGGCCATCACATTGGAATCGATGGCAGCCTGCAGCTTTCCCGACGTAGTGGCGCTCCCATTCAAAGAGGAATTGCCGGCGGTGCAGCTTGGACTCGCCTCGCTCGAGTCCAATGAATCGGTTGCCCTGCAGATTTTCCGACAGGTCGTTTCGCGCAATGTGAAGGCCCATTTGCAAGCCCGGAATAAGACATGGCCGGAAACGCGGCATCGGCCCCTGGTGGTGGTCCGCAACAGGGCAAAACCGGCCCTCAGCGAAGTCTCCAGGCCGGCATAAGGAACCGCGGGATACCTCCGCAGGGAGTCTCGCCTTTTCTCGAAGTCTGTTATGCTGTCTCCGCCGAAGCTCCCGGATGCGATCGACCCCGGCGACACCCCGTCATCCAACCCCGCATTGCCCAGAGGATTTGTATGAAACCAGCGCCGATACAATTCGCCATCACTTTGCTCGCTGCCGCTTCCTGCTGCTGCGCCGCCGTGACCCATGCGCAAATGAGCCCTGCCCCCGCACCGGCCGACCCGCTTCAGTCTCTCACGCAAGTTGTCACGCGCTTTGAAAATAATCTGCTGGCTCTGGCTGAGGCTATGCCTGCGGATAAATTCAATTTTGCGCCAACCAAGGACACCTTCGCGCCCGCCTCTCCGGCCGAATTTGCCACTGTCCGCACTTTCGCCCAACAGCTCACGCATGTCTCCGGAGAGCCGTTCCGCCTTCTCGCTCCCTTCGGTGTCAAACCGGATGCGGACGTCGACGTGAAATCATTCGATTCGCTTAGCGCAAAGGATGAGATCATCAAGGCCCTGAAAGCGTCCTTCGAGTATCAAGACAAAGTCATCGCCGGCATCACGCCGGAAAATGCCTTCACTCCCGCTGGTCCACGCAACCTGTCCAGGGTTGCGGCACTTGTGGCCATTCTGAACGATGACGGGGATCACTACGGACAGATGGTTGAATATCTGCGCATGAACGGCATCACTCCGCCGGCCACGGTCAACCAGCAGCGCCGTGCAGCTCAGGCTCCGCAGCAAAACTAGAAGCGGGCGCAACGTTTAGAGCGGTTCCCCAATTCACGTGCACTGTCCGGTGGCGTGCAAGGTGGCTTTCTCTTGAGGAAAAAGCCACTCGACATCGTGCCTTCGGTGTACAGCAATCGGAGAACCGCCATAGCGGCGCAGATTCGCGGCAATCGAGTATGCCGGAAGCTCTTCTGTTCGCTATTTCAAATTGCGCGTTCTCCAGGCGCCGCCTGACGTTTCATCGGCAAAACGCCGTCAGCGGCGCGGCGAGGTTTTGCCGCGCTTCAGGTCTTCGATGAGAATGACGGCTTCGGCAATCTCGCGCAGCGATTTGCGCTTTTGCCGGCTCTGTTTCTGGAGCATGAGATAAGCGGTTTCCTCGTCGATAGAAAGTTCGCGTTGTAATAGGCCCTTGGCACGCTCCATCAGCTTGCGGTTCTCCAACTGGCTGGCGAGTTGCGACTTCTCGAACTCCATGCGTGCCAGTTCGATCTCGGCGCCAACCAGGTAGCCGATCAAGGTGATCAGACGAATTTCGCGTTGCGAATGGTGGTGCGACTCCCGATGCTGCAAGTTGATGACGCCAACCAGCCTTCCGCGGCAAAGAATCGGTACCGCAAGAAAGGCCTCAAAGCGGTCCTCGGGAAGGTTCTCAAACTTCGCGAAGCGCGCATCAGTCCACGCCTTGGATGGCAGAGTGACGGTTTGCCGGTGCTTGGCAACCCACCCGGTCAAACCCTGGCCCATATCCATTTCCAGCAGGTCTACGACATCGCTATGAGGATTTTTCGAAGCCCGAAGCACAAGTTTGTCTTTTTCGAGCACGTAGATGAAGCAAGAGTCGCAGCGTACGGCGACCGTCATCATGTCAATAATGCGGGTTAGAACTTCATGCGAGGAATCAGTCGCGGCCATGCGGCTTCCGATTTCGTGCAATAAATCGATGTCGCCGGCAGCTACGTCGGTGTGAGTCAGCTCATCCAAGACTGGGCCTCCGCCTGTTTTAGTTATAGGGTGAAATGCGCGAATGGTGCTTGACTTTCGTCGTGCTGTGTGAATAATGTAGGACAACCCCGGCTTTGTTACAAGCCGATGGTGCGCCGCGGTTTTCACTTGAAGCGCTTCTCCCCGTTTGAGAGCGTATCCGCGCGGCATCTTCCCTGTCGAAGATCTCCTGGTTGTGGAAATGCATTTCACGGCGACGCAAAATGCACGATTGTGCGTTGGGTGAATTGTGTATAACGGCTTCGTGAAAGCCTCCACACCCTGTCAGAGGTCGTTCCACGAGATTGTTCTCGTGCCTGTGTTCGAGCCTGAACCAAGGCCTGACACTAGAGTCTCACTCAAGCCTGAGCAAGACGGGAGTACCGTGTTTCGCCGCGATCGCGTAAATGCGATTTGCACTTCAAGTTGCTGCACATCTTCACCGCCGAGGGAGATTACTCATGAGTTTGTATCAGCTCAGCTCCGCCGTATCTCGCCGAAACTTTGTACGTTTGTTTGGCGCCGGACTCACGATCGCCGCAACAAAGCCGACTTTTGCACAGCAGACAAGCAATGCGTCTGACAATTACTTGCCTCGCCAGCGAAGAATGGGACAAATGCGTGAGCTGCCGCCGGGAACGGTCGTCATCAGCTCGAATGAAAATCCGCTGGGCCCGGCAGACGTGGCCAAGACGGCCATGGCCGCGGCCGCTCCGCTGGGCGCCCGCTACGACAAGACCGGCGTCGCTCGCGCTACTGTCGCGACGATCAGCGAGCAATTCGGCCTGAAGCCCGGCTATGTGGAGCTGTATCCAGGCTCGGGCGGCCCGCTGGACATGGCATTGATGTCGAGCATCAGTCCCGATCGCGGCCTGGTTTGCGGCGATCCAAGCTATGAGCAGGGGCCTCGCGCGGCCGCTGCAGCTAAGGCTCCGCTGAAGCTGGTGCCGCTCACCAGCACCTACGCGCACGACGTAAGAGCGATGGTGGCTGCCGATCCGAAGGCCGGCGCCTTTTATATCGTGAATCCGAACAATCCCACCGGCACGATGACACCGAAGGAAGATATTCTTTGGCTGCTCAAGAACAAACCCGCCGGGTCGGTGGTGATCGTCGATGAGGCGTATTTTCATTTCTCCACCGACGAGTCGGTTATCGATCAGGTTGCGGCGGACCAGGACATTATCGTTTTGCGCACCTTTTCGAAGATTTACGGCATGGCGGGAATTCGCGCTGGATTCGCATTCGGACGGCCCGATCTACTGGAAAAGTTCCAGTCGATCTCGCCGGAGATCGGCCTTCGCAACGTCGCGTCGGTCTCGCTGATTTCCGCTGCTGGAGCCGGCGCGAGCCTGCGCGATCCTACTCTCATCCCCACGCGCCGCAAGATCAACACCGAAAATCGCGAAGCCACGTTCGAATTCCTCGAAAAGAATGGCTACAAGTACATTTCCGGATCGCAGGCCAATTTCTTCATGGTGGACGTCAAGCGTCCCGGACGTGAATTCCAGGAGAGCATGTTGAACGAGAAGATTGCCATCGGCCGGACCTGGAAGGCGCTGCCGACCTATGTCCGCGTCACAGTTGGCACCGCGGATGAGATGGCGAAGTTCCAGACAGCTTTCGTGAAGTGCATGGACATGCCGGTTTCATCCCCGACAGTAGCGCAACAGTCAGAGTTGTATATTCCGACCGAACTGGATCATGCTTGAGAGACCGGGTAGTTCTCACGGAGAGTACGATGCAACCTTCTCACGTGGCTGGCCTGTTAAACGGAGTTTTCACCATGAGTGAGGTCTCGGTATAACCGCGACCCCGTTCATGGACTCGGAGCAAGTTCTATCTAGCCTAGGCGGCTCACTGGCGCGAGTCCGCAGCTTACTAACTGAACCATTCACGCGATACGCCGCCGGAGGCTCTGCTCTCAGACGCGCGGGTTCGCAGAGGAGAAACGAATGACAGGCATCCTGAGCAACGAACAAGAAAAAGAGCTTTTGCTTCGTGGTTTCACGCGCCGCAGATTCTTCCATCTTGCGGCAATGGTCGCTGGAGCTTCCGCGATGCCGTTCTACGACGAGCCGGCGATGGCGCAGCTCTCAAAAATTACCGATGCACCCCCTGACGCAGTCATGATCAACGCGAACGAGAATCCGCTGGGGCCCTGCCCCGAGGCGATGGATGCGGTCCGCAACATTGTGTGCAAAGGCGGACGCTACCTCTACAGCGAAACCGATAAACTGCAGGCCACACTGGCCCAGCAGGAGGGTCTTGACGTCGAGTCCGTGCGAATCTTCGTCGGATCCAGCCCCGCCTTGCATCAGGCGGTGCTGGCCTTTACTTCTCCCACGCAACCGCTGGTCACTGGCGATCCGGGCTATGAGGCCGGCGAGCGCGCCGCAAAATTCATCGGCTCTCCGGTTATCAAGGTTCCTCTCACTTCCACCTACTCTCACGATGTGAAAGCCATGGCAGCCGCCAGCAAGACCCCAGGCCTCTTTTACGTCTGCAACCCGAACAATCCCACCGGAACACTGACGCCTAAATCCGAAATTGAATGGCTGGTGGCGAACAAGCCGGAGGGCTCGGTGGTCATGATCGACGAAGCCTACACCCACATTGCCGGGGCGCCCTTCAACTCCGATCTGGTCGCGCAGGGCAAAGACGTGGTGATCCTGCGGACCTTCTCGAAGATCTATGGCATGGCCGGCCTGCGCGCCGGCGCGGCGTTTGCCCGTCCCGACCTGCTCAAGAAGCTCAGCGGCTGGGGCGCCACGATGATGCCGATCACTGGAATGGCGGCAGCCACGGCAAGCTTAGAGGTTAAGGACCTGGTCCCCACGCGCCGCCAAATCATCGGCCAGGTCCGCGAGGATACCTTCAACTTCCTTGCGAAGAACAATTACAAGTTCGTGCCTTCGGTATCCAACTGTTTCATGGTCGATGTGGGACAGCCGGGTATGAATGTCGTTCTCGCCATGCGCAAGCAGGACGTGTACATCGGGCGCGTCTGGCCGGCGTGGCCGAACTATGTTCGGGTCACGGTGGGAACGGCGGGGGAAATGAAGAAGTTCCAGGCCGCTTTCAGCAAGGTGATGAACGCATAATCCCGGGTGCAGACCGACAGCAGCCGCTTTTATGCGGCGTATAACATGCCCCGGGGAAAGTGTACTCCGAAGCCACGGCACTCAAGTCCGAGACCTGCGATGACAAGTCTATTTGGCTCGGTAAGAAGTCACTGCGAATCTCAGGCCGGCGTCCCTGACCTGAGGTTCGCATGAACGGCGCGGAGGAATCTGCGTCTTTCAACGCAACCGAAGACGGCACAGTATCCCTGGTTTGCCTTAACTACGAACCAACCACCAGGTTGAGAGAGCCCGTTCATCTTCATGCTCAGGTCCATGGGAAAATACAACTGGGAAAGGCTGGCCGGTGACTGCGCGGGCGGATTCATAGCCGCATTGATCGCCCTGCCCTATGGACTCTCGATGGCCGCATTGATGGGCCTGCCCCCAATTCTCGGAGTCTTCACTTCCATCGTCTCAACTCCGGTGGTCGTGCTTCTGGGGCGCAATTCGCTTCTCATCGGAGGCACCGCCAGCGCCACCGTTCCCTTCATCGCCAGCGCAGTCCGCGCGCAGGGCATCGCCGGAGCCGCGAAAATCTCAGTGGTCGCCTCGGTCTTTATGATGTGTTTCTGCATCATGCGCCTGGGGCGCCATGTGTCGCGCGTTCCTATCTCCGTGGTGGCGGGTTTCTCCGCAGGCATCGGCGGGCTCATGGTCATCTCGCAGCTCCACGTTCTGCTCGGCGTGCATGCGGCCGGCTCCGACATTCCCATCGTGCAGCTTTACGGTGTGCTCCAGCAGATTACGGCAATGCATTGGCTTCCGCTGGTGCTGGGCGGTGCGGTCCTAATCGCGGCCTATGCAACCGCCCGCATTTCGTCGCGCCTGCCCGCACCGTTGATTGGAGTTGCCGCTTCTTTTCTGGTTGCCTGGTTGCTGCATTCTCATGAGCCGGAGGTCGGCTCGCTTCACCTCGGATTGCCTCCATTTGCAGGATTCTCCTGGTCGTCTCATGACGTCGTCAATTTACTTCCTTCTGGATTCATGCTGGCGTTTGTATCTTCGGTCAATTTGTTGCTCACCTCACGCACCATCGAGCATTTTCAGGGGCGACATAAACCGCTGCGGCGCGCGGACTCCGATGCCGAAGTGGGCGCTTACGGAATTGCCAATCTGGCAGTCGGCATCTTCGGCGCGCCCATGAGCGTCGGCATCCCCGCCCGCAGCGTGGCCGCCATCCGCTGCGGCGCCACCACACGGCTGGCAAATATCCTGCACGCGGTCTTTTTACTTCTGCTGGTGCGCTACGGCTCCGGCGCGCTCGCGCATATTCCCATGGCCGCGCTCGCCGGCGTAACCACGTTCATGGGCATCTCTCTCCTGGACATCGGCACATGGCGGCGCCTGAGAAAAATGCATCTGCTGGACGCGGCAGGATTTCTGGTCACCGTCATTGGCGTACTCGTCTCCAATGCCGTCATAGCAGTGCTGGCGGGCTCCGGCCTGTACGCGGTCCACTACGCCTATAAGAAATATCTGCGCCCGCTCACACATTCCGCCGGCGCTGCAGACGAGGCCGCATGAAAAATCATGGAAATTTGAGATTGCGAGTTTAATGCCACAGGCTGTGGCTGAATGCAGCGGACCGCAGCCAAGCGATCGAAAGCAATAGGCAATCGGAAGCGGTAGTTGAAGAGAAAACTGTTGACTCTGAGATTAACTCGATGCTAAGTTAGCTGCAACAGCCGATGAGTTACCCGCACTAACTGCTACTCGGCTCCCATTCGTATCGCAGCACCCAATGCATCGATAGATCGTCTCCCGGTTCCTGGGAGTTCTTGTAAGCCGAAGCGCATGGCTGCCGTCACCATGTCGATGATGGGGGCCAGAGTCTAGCGAGCAAGTGTAACCCCTCGGGAATTGCCTCTCTCCGTTCGAAGGCATATCTCCCTCGGCGCTCTTCCCTGTCGAAGATCTCCTCGTTATGAAAAGTTCGCATCTGCACGTAGCGGCGTCAGCCGCCTCGCGGTCCGATGCAGCTGCTTCTCCGGCTCTGCCCACGAATTGCATGCTTTTTCGGCGCTCGCCGATTTGAGTGTGGAACTCGCCCGGTCGAGCTTTAGGAGTTTCCTCATCGACTGCCGATCGGCACTCGCAATTTCGTGTCGTCTGCTGCGTTGATCGACCCTGCTTCCGCTGCGCAGAGGCTCTCACAACACGACTCGCAACGCACCACTTGAATAGGAGACCGGACAGATGACGCGATTTCAGAATCTTTACAATTGCAGATGGATACTCAATCTCTGCATCTTCGTGGCGGCATCAAGCGCGCTTGGCAGAGCGCAAACTAACTACGGCGCGGTTCGCGGCATGGTTACCGATTCTTCGGGCGCGACGCTGGCAAATGCCTCCGTCCTGGTGTTGAATGAACAGACGAAGATCGTTCGCTCCACCGTGACGAACACCGGTGGCGAGTATCTGTTTACGGCCCTCGATCCCGGCACCTACACTCTTACGGTCACGGCATCCGGATTCAGTAAGCTGCAGCAGAAGGCCATCCTGGTCGGTATCGGGACTACGCAAACCGTCGATGCGACGATGAAGACCGGCGACGTGACCACGGAAATAGTGGTCAACGGGGACAGCTCGCCTATGATCGATACCGCGACAGCCTCGGAGGGCCAGACCTTCGACACACAAAAGCTGCAAGACTTGCCGAACCTCGGTCGCAATCCGTTCGTATTCGAAAAACTTGACAACAACGCGACGCCGACGGGCGACCCTCGCTTCGTGCGCGCGGAAGATCAGAGCGGCACAACGGGCGTTTCAATTGCCGGAGCTCCCATTGGCTCCACATCAGGCGCGAATGCCGCCAATAACTACGTGGTGGATGGGATCCCGGTTTCCACTTCGGCGGGCGGCGCGACTTTCATCCCGTCGCTGGAAGCTATCTCTGATGCCAAAGTTGAGGCAGAAACGTATGATGCTGAGGTTGGCCGCAGCGGCGGCGGTGTATTCAACACGACCTTGAAGTCCGGTTCATCGGCATATCACGGAACCCTCTATGGCGAAACACGCCAGACCAACTGGGCTGCCAACGCATGGTCCAACAACCTTGTCGGTATTGCGCGGCCCGATTCCACAACGTATCTCTATGCGGGCGCTTTCGGCGGCCCCGTGCCCTTCAGCCATAGATTCAAACCTCTGGATAACACCTTCTTCTGGGTCACTGAGGAGGGGTATCGCCAGGCGCAGCCGTATACCAGTTCGACTGACTCGTACTATCTGCCGACACCGGCAGAACTCTCAGGTAATTTTTCAGGGGACTCTGTGAATGGCGCGCCGGTCACAATTTACGATCCGACGCAGCCATTTGTGGGAGGCGCGCGTGTGACTCCCGTTTCCTACAACGGCGTTGCCAACGTGATTCCGCCCAGCCTGATCAATCCGATTGGTCAATTCATAGCCAAACAGTATCCCGCCTGCAACTATCCATCGACATCGAGTTGCAGCAACTATACCGGCAGCGGGGCGTACAACTTTGTAGGGTCGAACGACTTCAAGACTCGTTCGGACATGTACAGCGGAAAGATTGACCATGTATTCACGCCCTGGTGGTCGGGTTCGGCTTCCTATGTTCATCTGGCCACGCAAGAGCCCAATGGCAACATCCTCCAGGTCTTCGCAGAGAATGACGGCGTGATTCATCGCTTCAACGACGCAACGGCCATCAACAACGTCTTTACTCTCAGCCCGAAGCTGGTGCTTACCGCAGGGTACGGTTTCAACCGCTACTACAGCGACACGCTGCAGTACAGCAGCGGCTTCAACCAGGCCAACGGTTTCGGCGGCGCCGGCTTTCCATCGGGATTCGTAAGCCAGCTGCAGTCGGCCACATTTCCGTCGATTACTCTTACCGGCGTGACGGACGCCGCCGCCCTCGGCGCGGCCACATCCGGTCCCACCGTCAATGCTTCGAAGAATCTCGTGCTTGGCGTTGTCAGGACGATTGGCAAGCACAGCCTCAAGGGCGGATATGTCTTCCGATCGATGAACGAGTTTGTGTCTTCGGCGGCCAGCGGAAACGGCTCTTACACTTTCGATGGAATGTACAGCGATCAGACCGGTGGTTCGGTCTCCAACGGTCCCAACGCCATAGCCGATCTGTTAATGGGATTGCCGGGATCATCCAGCACCGCCGCATCAGCCACCATCAACGCGGTCGGACTGTTGATGAACGAGAAGTACGACGCCCTTTATGCTCAGGACGATTATCGCGTAACCGAGAGGCTGACGATCAACGTCGGCGTCCGGTACGAGTTCGAACTGGGGCAGAAAGAATCGACCGACCGCTACAATGTGGGCTTCGACCCGAAGATCACCTACGCATTTCCGAGCGCAAGCGCGCCAATCGCGCATGGCGGACTTGCTTTTGCCGGAGTGGGTGGTTATCCGATCCATTGCTGTGATGAAAGCCACGCGAAATTCTCCCCGCGCTTCGGTGCAGCTTACGAATTGAGAAAAGGAACGGTGATCCGTGGTGGGGCTGGCATTTACTACGCCGGTGTTTCGCTAACTCCCTACTCCACCGGTTACAGTCAGACGACGACTTACATCAACGCCTCAACCAACACCGCTTTGACCACAGCTGAAAGTGGGACAAATGCGTGGCTTTCCAATCCGTTTGCGTCTGGACTTCTACAGCCGTCCGGCAGTTCGTTGGGAGCCTTATCCGGCGTGGGAGGAGCGATAACTGCGCAGTCCTTTGGCCGCCGCTTCCCGCTGGTAGACCAATATTCTCTGGATGTGGAGCAGCAGCTTCCGGCAGGATTTGTCGTGAAGGTCGGTTATGTTGGCGCTCACGCCCGGAACTGGGGCCAGGGTGTCGGAGTGGACCAGGTGCCTGATTCGATCATGGCGAGTTACGCGCCAGGCGGAGCGAATTACGGCTCCAGTCTCTCGACCAAGGTAGCCAACCCATACTACGTGGCTAAGACCGGAGGCTATCCATCCACAGGCGTGATTTCCAATCCCACCATTCAGAATGCGCAATTGCTGCTTCCGTACCCACAATTCAGCGGAGTCACGCTCATTGAAAGCAATGGCAAGAGCCGGTACAACGGGTTGGATATCAAGGTGCAGAGGCAGATGGGTAAAGGCCTGGACATTCTGGCAACCTATACCTGGTCGTCCAACTGGGATGATCTCTACGGGTCGACGAGCACCTTGAATGCAAGCACCGCCGGCATGCAGGACAACTATAACCTTTCCAGGGAGTATGCTCGTTCGATCAACGACATGCCCAATCGCTTCACAGCCGCAATCAGCTATGCGGTGCCCGTCGGGCGCGACCAGCGATACTTCAGCAGCATGAACCGATGGCTCGACTACGCGGTAGGCGGCTGGCAGTTTAACGACGAATGGATCGACCAGAACGGTTCGCCTTTGGCAATTACGCAAACGAACCTCAACAGCACCGTCTACGGCGCACTCGGTGGATCGACGCAGCGGCCCAATCTGGTTTCCGGCGTGAATCCCTGCTATTCCGGCCGTCCGGAGAGCCGCATAGGCGGCCCGCATAACTTGAATCACCCCTATTTCAACATCAACGCATTTACGCTCGCCCCCGCATATACCTACGGCGATGCGCCAAGGACAGTCAGTTGCCAAGGACCGGGATATGACAACTCCGATATCTCGATGTTCAAAAGCTTCAAAAGTTTTGAGAGGGTCAATTTTCAGGTCCGCGTCGAGGCTTTGAACGTTTTCAACACGGCTGAGCTAGGTACACCGAATACGACCATTACCGGCGTTGGCCAAGGGACCAACGCCAGCACGGGATCCATTACGTCATCGCTCGGTTTCGGTCGAATTCTTCAAATGGGCGGAAGGATAACCTTCTGAGAAGAAAACTGAAAGCCAAAAAGGAGTACGCAGAGCGCGATGGCAACAGTCGCAAGTGCTCCCCTGCCGACAGGCACAGAGAGCGGCAACCCCTTTACCTTTGGCGTGCTGGCCCTGCAGGGCGACTACGAGGCCCATGCGCTCGCCCTCACCAGCGCTGGCGCACGGGCGGTGCTGGTACGCAAGCCGGAGGATTTGAGCGGACTCGATGGACTCGTCCTGCCCGGCGGCGAATCGACGACCATGCTGAAATTCCTGGAGCGCGATGGCTTTCTCGATACGCTCAGGGAGTTTCTCTCTACAACGCCATGTTTCGCTACCTGCGCGGGCTGCATTTTGCTGGCGCGCGATGTTTTGCGACCTGCACAGCGCAGCCTGGGCGTGTTGGACATCACCGTGGAGCGCAACGCCTACGGCCGCCAGATTGACTCCGCCATTCTGACGATCGAGACCGAGCTGCCGGGTGGTCCGCTGGAGATGGTCTTCATCCGCGCGCCGCGCATCACTCGCGTGGGTCCGGGCGTGGAAGTGCTCGCCCGGCGTGAACAGTTCCCAGTCCTTGTGCGCCAGGGCCATCTGCTGGCAGCAACCTTCCATCCCGAGATAACAGCCGACACCCGCGTACAAAGACTATTCCTGGATATGGTTCGCGCGCATAAGACCAAGTTGCAACTCGGTCGTGCTATTTAATTCCGCATGCACAAAGCGCGACACCAGCCAACTCGCGCAGCTGTTACAGTCCGAAACTCGATGCCAGCATCATGACATCGCCAGCCATCTGCTCCTGCAGCACTGCCAGTTGCTGCATCTTTGCAGCACGATCTTCCGCGATCTGCTTGCTGACCCGGAGTGACTGGACAGCGGCTTCCAGAGAATAACTGGTGCTAACGCACATCGTGCATGAATTGAGATAGGGGCTTCTCTTATACGTTTCAATCATCCCCGCATCGGCCTTCGACTCGTTGAGGTACAGCTGCGCTTGCTCTTGATAGTACTGCGCGATCCGCTCATGCTCCGCCGGTGTTGTGGCAGCGGCGATCAATTGATGAAGCTGACGATGGTTGAGTTTCTGGTTTGATGTAGACTGCTTACCCCCGACCGACTGCCCAAAAGCGCTTGCTGTTAAGACGATTGCAAGCGAGACGGCGGCAAGAAAACTGACGGGGGCTACTATTTCCTTCTTCATATCATCTCCGCGACACACAAAATGCCCGACCCAATATACGCTTCGAGACCAGGATTGGGTAGCTGCGGCTCACGAGAACCGTGTCAGGGCGAAGAACTGTTTGAATCAAAGTCCCGAGGAGCACGAGGTGCTACGAAGGGCCCTTGCCGTGCCGTACCGAACTTTCTCGAACAGATGTAAATTGATCATCATCAATGATTTGCCGCGGATTGGCACCCGCGGCGGTGCGCGGACGCATACCTGAAGCCGGCCTTTTTCTGCCGGTACGATTGCGGGTGTCAAACTAATTCTTCCCAAGGTTCAGAGAAATGGCACTCACCATAACCGAGATCGCCCCAAGGAGAAGCTGCGCGGGCGGGTAGAACGCCGAGCGAATGGGCACGTGAAGCATTACTGAGGGCGACTCGGGGCGGTAGTTCGAACCCGATCGGTATAGATATTTTTGTCGAGTGTGTGCGCAGTCAGATGCTGACGATGAATGCATTCGAGCCGCTTCTGAAATCGGCTGGAATGGCGACTGAACGCATCAAGGCACTCTTCGATCAGCTCCAGGAGACGAAGCTTAGGCCTGCCATTCGGCTGGAGGTCGACTGGCAGCGTGAAAGAAGAAAAGAGCGGCGGCCGCGCTCGCTCATTAGGCTCAGCGAACCGCCGTGCGCTTCAACGATAGCCATGGCAATTGGCAATCCCATTCCCGTTGAGGTGCTCTGCGGCGGGAAAATCGGGATCGCGATCCACCTTCACTCAGTTCGTCGAAGTTTTAAATTGGCTCCAGCGGACAAGGGAATCCACATTTTTGTCTTTCAACTCGGCTAATAGGAAAATGTAATGTTTTGGGTGCGCGTTCAGCGGTAGCATCGCCCTATGTTGAGAAAGCCGCTGCAGCCAGATGGAAGAACACTCCGAACCAAGTGGAATCTCCGGTTTGGCGGGGGCGAGAGTGCTCAGGGAGAGCACACAAATGCGTGATCAGACGAAGACGCTAACGATTGCAGGACAACTCGCTTCTATCGAGCGAAGCAGAAATGGGCGGGTATGAGTGAAGAACAAATCGATGAGTTCAGCGATATTTCACAAGATTTCGCAATGCGTTAGCCCGGCCTGTTGGCATTGGAGGAACAAATGAGCACAACTTCCTATAATCCTAATCAAGGGAATGTCGCACCGGTTGGAGCGCCCCGCAGACAGACTCTCACGAATGCGGAATCTGAGGCCGGCAGTGTCGTTGGCTTACAGTCGTCGTTGTGTTCGAGCCTACGCGCCGACAGTTACTGGTGTGCTCAATCTGAAGTTTCTGACGATGATTTGATCACCGGAGCACAATGCGGAGATCAGCAGGCATTTGTAGAACTGTGCAGGCGGCATTCTTCCATAGTGAAGAACAAGATATTCAGGATCGTGCGGAACCAGGAAGACGCAGAAGACGCGCTTCAGGATACCCTGTTGCGAGCATATACGCACATGCACTCCTTTCGCCGGTCCTGCAAATTTTCAACCTGGCTCACAACTATCGGAGTGAATTCCGCGCTAATGATTATGCGAAAACGAAGGGTTCGCCGAGAGACAAATGCGATTACGAGCAGTCTGGATACGGGGAGATTGGAATTACAGGAGCCCGCAGACCGATCCCTGGGACCTGAAGGGATCTATCTGAAGCAACAGGCCATTCTTCTTGTGAGGCGAGAGGTTGAAAAGCTGCACCCGAACCTGCGCTCCGTTGTCAACCACTACTACGGATCCGAATGTTCGTTGGAAGAGGCGGCGAAGGCTCAAGACATCTCTTTGAGCGCAGCAAAGTCTCGTCTTTCGCGAGGGCGAGTCAGGCTGCGTTCTTCGCTCGCAAGATATGGAACGCGGAAATCCCGCAATTGAGTTCCACCAACCATCGACGCGCCTTCCCTACACCACAATCGCGTTCTGAGGCCAATCCACATTTTGGTGATGTCCCGCTGCCGGGGTGAGCCGATTCCGTGGGCCGGGTCGCGGGTAGACTTTCTGACATCGGGAGCCTCGAAAGGCATGACCGGATCGCACAGTTATCGCTGGACTACAGATCGTCAAGCGCTTGCTCCGAAGGAGGCATTCATGGAACCGGCGAATGAGCTTGTCTATATCGTGGACGACGAGGCTAGTGTCGGAGAAGTGTTGTCTACGCTGCTACGGGCTAACGGCAAGCGCGCGCAGATTTTTACGTCTGGACAGAACTTTCTTGGGTTTGCCCGCCGAGACTTTTGCGCTTGCCTCATTCTCGATCTCACGGCAGAAAGAAACAAGCGATGGACCGTTCCGGTCGGTGGCGGTGCAGGCAAACTCTTCAAGATCGGCCCTCAGCTACTGAACGCTCGAGCGGAGTACTTCAACGACGTTCGAACAACTACGAATGGCTCGGACTGGCAACTGCAGACCCAGCTGCAATTTCTTTTCATTCACCATAGGAAGTACAAGTGCTGGTACCGCTCAATGGCCTCACAAGATGGAGTGCTTTAGATGTGACGTTTCCGAAGGCGTTTGGACGGCGGAGGCTGTTGGTCTCGGGCCCAGAATTTGCCGTTCAATCATGGAATCGCATGGTGGCCGTTTGTGGGCTACCGCTAACGCTGGACGAGGTACAACTTTTCATTTCACCTTGCCGACCAGGCAGCGAAGCCAACACCGTTGATTGCCTAGAGCCTGTTATTAACTTCACGCGAGTAACCTGAAAAGGTTTGCGATCATGAGGCAGGCGAAGGCGAGGAAGTGGAAGGCTCCGAGTGTGGTTGTGAGTCTTTCGTAGTCGCGGGCCAGGCGTCTGAAGCGGGCA
>DASXDX010000011.1:0-188693 GCA_036490385.1 Occallatibacter sp. | reverse complement strand
CTAGTGTGCTGTCCCAGATATAACTGGCAAAACGGTTGATCTTCGGTTAGCCTTGATTATGCTGACCGGGCGGCCAAAGATAGCGCTTGAATTGAGTGCGGAAGAGGAAGCCGAGTTGCGTGGCTTCTCCAAGTCGCGCAGTTTGCCTCACGCTCTCGTAGCACGCGCGAAGCTGGTGTTGTGGTCAGCAGAGGGCGAGAGCAACACCGAGATCGCATCCCGTCTGAACTGGACCAAGGCCACGGTCGGTAAGTGGCGTCAGCGCTTTGTGGAACGCCGCTTGAGTGGTCTTTATGATGAACTCCGGCCTGGCCGTCCCCGCTCGGTCTCTGATGAAAAGGTCGCACTGCTGCTCCGTCGCACGTTGAAGAACAAGCCACCGGCCGGAAGTCACTGGAGCGTCAGGCAGGCAGCCGATTCCAATGGCCTATCGAAATCGACGGTGCATCGAGTCTTCCGGGCGTTCGCCGTCCAGCCGCACCGTACCAGGAACTTCAAGTTGTCCAGTGATCCGTTTTTCGTGGAAAAGGTAAGAGATGTGGTGGGTCTCTACCTGAACCCTCCCGATCATGCCATCGTACTTTCGGTCGATGAGAAGTCCCAGATTCAGGCTCTGGATCGTACCCAGCCTGTGTTGCCGATGGGCCTGGGCTACGTGGAAGGCATCACTCATGACTACGTTCGTCATGGCACCACCACTCTCTTTGCCGCGCTCGACATCGCCTCCGGGACTGTCTTCACCGAATGCAAACCACGCCATCGCCATCAGGAGTTTCTTGCCTTCCTGAAGCGCATCGATGAGGTCGTACCCGAAGATCTTACGGTCCATCTCATCGTCGACAACTATGCTACTCACAAGCATGCCAAGGTCCGACTCTGGATGGCACAGCGGCCTCGATTTCAGATTCACTACACTCCGACCTACTCATCATGGCTCAATCAGGTCGAACGATGGTTCGGTCTCATCACTCAACAAGCGATCCGCCGCGGAAGTTTCAGAAGCGTCAAGGATCTGATTGCTAGAATCGACCACTTCGTCAGGCACTACAACCGGAGTTGTCGCCCCTTCGCATGGACCGCGACCGCCGATTCGATCCTCAACAAACTTGCACGGCTTTGTTCACGCATTTCTGGGACAGCACACTAGATACCACAAGCCTAATAATCATCTGATCCGTTTGAAGCGTTGAGGCCGGATTTTGATCGTGAGTGGGTCAATTTGAAATAACAATTGACCGTTGCCGCCTTTTTTGGTATGGTCAAAGTGTTCTTTATTCATAACTAAAAATGAGCTCTCCAAGCAAACAGCTGATCTCTGTCTATGACGCGCCTAGTCAAGTTGTCGCGTGCGACTACGCAGATCGCGATGCCCGGGTGAACCGCGAAGCCGGCGTCAGGAAAATGCCGCTCGCGGGCGTCTTGATCCTCACGCTCACATTGTTGTGGTGCGTTGGCGTGGACACACCGGCCGACTCTCGCGTGCACGCTCACTGGGCTTACGTGGGCGGCGCTTCCTCCTTGATGGTGGGAACGCCTATGGTCGACTCCCATGGTGTGGCATATTACCCGGTGATGTCAGCCTACCAAGGCTCACAGACGCAAATTGTGCGGGTTCTTGAGCCCACCCACCCGGCAGCCGGAAAGCCTCCACGGCTCTTGTACGTTTTGCCTGTCGACGCCGGAGTTGACCGGTTGACGTCGCGCTGGGGCGGCAGGTCGTCGCGCTGGGGCGATGGTCTGGAAGAGTTGCGAAGGCTCGATGTTGCGAACCGTTTCAACATGACGTTGATCGCTCCATCGTTCACCTACGAACCGTGGTATGGAGACAACGATACGGATCAGACCCGGCGGATGGAAAGCTTCGTCGTGAACGATCTGGTTCCGTTCGGCGACACTTTTGCGCACGGCGCAGTTCCCCAGCGCCTTCTCATCGGTTTCAGCAAATCGGGAACCGGCGCCCTTATCCTGATCTTGAGGCACCCTGCGATTTTCCAGGCAGCGGCAGTGTGGGATTCCCCGGCGCAGCTGAGTGAAGTGACAGCCTACCCCGGTCTGCTGCTGAATTTCGGCACGCAGAAAAATTTCGATCGTTATTACATCCCCGCCCTTATATCCAACAGCGGCGATGCGCTCAAGCACCAGAACCGCTTGTGGATCAGCGGCGATCAAGCCTTCTTTACCCCTGACATGATCCAGTTGCACAAACAACTGACGGCGGCTTCAATCCCGCACACATGGGCGACGGGGAACACCCGGATCCACCATTGGCAAAGCGGCTGGCTAGACGGTGCGGTCGTCGGTCTCGACGCCATAACGTCGGTTATCCCACCGAACGATCACGGGACGCTGTCCACGCACAACGGACAACGATCGGCTGAGACGTTGGCAGTGGCGTCAAAACAGTAACGTTGAGCCGACGAAGAGAGCTGCATCTGAGCGCTCTGGAAATCCGGCTTTGTTTTATGGCAGAGAGGCATTGATTCGGAGTTGCTTCGTCCACGAGGACGGGTAGAACGGATCCGTGCCGCCTCACTTCTTCATTCTGGCACCTAGCCGAACGCATCCAAGCTTGCCGAGGCGTTCTTTGTTTATTTCGACTGAATTTGCCTGCCTGTTTACACAACATTCATCCAACTCTCATCTTGATCGCCTACAAACACTCAAGTCGCCCATCCGTCGGCGAATTTAGGAGGTCAAATGGAGAAGCTTGCTTCAACTTCGCTAGCGTTGTTGCTCGTCGCCGGTAGCCTTCCCGCCCCAGTGTCGGCCGCAGGTCGCGGCAATGGATCGCCTACCGCAACCCCGATCAAGCACCTCGTTGTCATCTTTCAGGAAAACATTTCCTTCGATCACTATTTCGCCACTTATCCGTATGCGGCCAATTTGCGGGGCGAACCGCGCTTTGTGGCCAAGCCGGGAACACCTGCCATCAATGGCCTGACCGGAACACTGCTGACCAGCAATCCGAATGCATCCAATTCCGCCAACGGAAAGGGCGCGACCAATCCTTTCCGGCTAGACCGCAGCCAGGCCGCCACTGCCGACCAGGATCATGACTACACTCCGGAGCAGATGGCCTTCGATCGCGGCTTGATGGACGCGTTTCCCGCTTCGGTCGGAACGCCCGGCCCTCCGCCGCCGAACTTTCCTATCGGTGCAACCACCGGGCTGACGATGGGCTACTACGATGGCAATACCGTGACGGGATTGTGGAATTACGCGCAGCGGTATGCGATGAGCGATAACTCCTACGGCACAAACTTTGGCCCCTCGACGGATGGCGCTGTGAACCTGATTTCGGGAACTCTGAACGGGGTAATCCAGGACCTCAATCCCGGCGGTTCGACGATCAGCGACGGCAACGGCGGGCTGACGCTGATCAGCGATGCGGATCCGGTGGGCGACAAGTGCTCCACCACGACCGGCGAACTGGTGCAGTTCAGCAGCAAAAACATTGGCGACCTGCTGAACGACAAGGGAGTGACATGGGGGTTTTTCGAAGGCGGGTTCAATCTGTCGACGGTGAACTCCAACGGAACGACGAACTGCAAGCGCAGCACGCTTTCCACGGTGACCAACACGGTGAAAGCGGATTATATTCCGCACCACCAACCCTTCCAGTACTACACTTCGACGGCGAACCCCATGCACACCCGGCCGAATTCAGTTGACTCGATCGGTTATCCGGGCGACGCGGCGAATCACCAGTACGATATCCAGGACTTTTTTAACGCGGTCAGCTCCGGCAACTTCCCCGAGGTTTCGTACCTCAAGGCGCCTGGCTATGAGGATGGCCATGCGGGTTATTCCGATCCGCTGGACGAGCAGAACTTCGTCGTCAACACGATCAACTTCCTCGAGAAGCAGCGGGATTGGGATTCGACGGCGGTGATCGTCGCCTATGACGACTCGGATGGCTGGTACGATCATCAGCTCGGCCAGATTGTGAACCAATCTGCCACAGCGGCCGACATTGTGAACGGTCAGCCCTCGTGCGGCACAGGCGCCAGCGCGCTGCCGGGGGTCAATTCCAACACGGTCCACGCACAGGGCCGCTGCGGGTATGGACCGCGCCTGGTGCTGATGATGATCTCACCGTGGGCGAAGCGCAACTTCGTCGATCATACGATGACCGATCAGACGTCGATCCTTCGCTTCGTGGAAGACAATTGGCTGGGTGGCGAGCGTATCGGCCAAGGCTCCTTCGATGCAATCGCGAACCCGCTCAATAACATGTTTGACTTTTCGCATCAGGGCAACAGCGGAGAGTTCATTCTCAATTCCGGTTCCGGGCTTGTTGTCGAAGACCGGGACGGCTCGAGCTGGTAAGACAGGTCAGATTGCGGGGGCGCGGATATTCTCATTCCGTGCCCCCGTTCTTATAATTGGGATGTAAGAGAGCATCGCTTTTGATCACCCGCCGTAAGTTTCTTGGCCAATCTACCCTGATCGCAGCCAGTCCCCTCATCCCGCGAGCGATGCCTCATGCGGTTGCGGCAGTAACTCCCAATATTGATCCAGGCACTCTGGCCAAGTTCGTCGACCCGCTGCCGCAGCCGCAGGTCGCGAGGCCGATCGAGCGCCGCGCAGCGCCGGATGGCTCGGGGGAGCATGTTCCCTTTTATCGCGTCTCCATGCGTGCGATTGCCGCGAAGCTGCATCGCGATCTGCCGCCCACGAACCTTTGGTCGTATGGCGGATCTCTACCGGGGGTGCTCTTTGATACCCGAAGCGGCGAAGGCCAACTGATTGAGTGGGCGAATGAGCTGCCGCAAAAACACTTTCTTCCCATCGATCATTCTCTTCACGGCGCAGAGAGAGACGTTCCCGACGTGCGCGGAGTGGTACATCTGCACGGCGGCAAAACTCCGCCGGAGGGCGACGGCTATCCGGAGGATTGGTATGTGCCGGGGCAGTCGCGCACTTATTATTATCCCAACCGCCAGGACGCGGCCCTGCTCTGGTATCACGACCATGCGATGGGGATCAATCGCCTGAATATCTATGCGGGGCTTTTCGGACTCTACATCGTCCGCGATGAGGTTGAAGATGCGCTGCATCTGCCCGCGGGAAGATATGAGATTCCTCTGGCGCTGATGGATCGCGATCTGCATGCCGACGGTCAACTGAGTTATCCGGTATCTCCTGATCCCGAGCGGCCGTGGGTTCCGGAGGTATTCGGTGAGGCGCAGCTCGTCAATGGAAAGCTGTTTCCTTATCTCGAGGTCGAGCCCCGTAAATATCGCTTCCGCATTCTGAACGCGGCCAACGGCCGCTTCTATCGGCTTTCCCTCTCCAATCGCGGCGAGATGCACCAGATCGGTACGGATCAGGGACTGCTTCCCGCACCGGTCCCTTTGCAATTTGTCCAGCTTGCGCCTGGCGAACGCTCCGACCTGGTCATCGATTTCGCGCCGTACAAGGGCAGCGAGGTTGTGCTGCAGAGCGAACCGTTCATGCTGATGCAGTTTCGCGTGTCCGCATCGCCTGTCGATGACCCGAGCGATCTCCCTTCCACGCTGCGACCCGTGCCGCGCATCGCGGAGACCGCGGCAGTGCTGACCCGGCGGCTGACTCTCGATGAGCACCTGAACAATGTGGCGGAGTCGATGGGCATGCTGCTCAACCAAACTCCTTGGCATGCGCCGATCACCGAGAGACCGGTCCTGAACACGACTGAGATATGGGAGTTAGTGAACCTCACCGAAGACGTGCACCCGATTCACCTGCACATGGTGCGGTTTCAGATCCTCGATCGGCGCCGCTTCGATGCCTTTGATTATTTGACCACCGGCAAGTTGCGCTTTACGAGTGCGCCGATACCCCCGGATCCAAATGAATTGGGGTGGAAGGACACGGCACGCGCGAATTCCAAGACCATGACGCGGATTATTGTCCCATTCGCCGGCTATCCGGGGCGCTACGTCTGGCACTGCCACATCCTCGAGCATGAGGACAATGAGATGATGCGCCCTTACGAGGTGCTCCCGGCGGGAAGTTAGGCCAGGGCAGCTCTGGGCGGTTATCTCAGAAGATGACAAGAAAGGTTCGCCTCTATGACGGGAAAGTCATTATTGCTCGCAGTGGGCTGTTCGGAATGATATCTCGTTTCGGATTATGGACTATGTGGAGGATGGCCCTCGGAGCCATGCGGCCATCCAGATCGGCACAGGTGCCTACCAACGACTGTGATAGCCGAGTAACTGGTTAAAATGTCTTAATCCAGACTCCGAACTGACTATGCGGCGAATTTTTCGGCCTTTGGGAGGTCCAGGTCATGCCTCACCCAGGGATGAAGCAACGAAGATCACACGAAGACGAAGCGCGCTTTATACCGGAAGAAAATTATCTGACTTTGATGGTTCATGCTATATTTTTTTAGAGTTCCACCCAGCAGGTGTACAACTTTCGGACCGAGAAGTCGTCTGAGTAGGTAAATGACCCAGATTTTGCCGTTTTTGCAAAGAGCGGAGAACCGATCGACAGATCTACCGCTCGCGAGATCGCTCGACAGAGTTCAATAATCTGCACGTTCGCTGCAAAAACTATTGAGTTCCGTCCAGGGAGGCAACTTGCAAGCGAAGGTGTGCGTTTCAGAGTCTTCTGAGACAGCTGCTGAGAAACAATCTGGGATCGTGGGTGCTTACGAAGGCGAGCGGGCCTATCGAAGGCTTTCGCCGGTGAGCGGTCTTCTGTCGCCAATTCGCGTGGCTTCCGTAGAGAGAATTGCCGTGAGCCCGTGGAATCTTTCCCGATCAAAGCGGCTCTTCGATCTTGCGGTCGCCCTGCCGGTGCTTGTGGTATTTGCTGTGCCCATGCTGGTGATCGCTTTGTGCGTACGGCTCAGTTCGAAAGGGCCGGCGATTTTTGTCCAGAAGCGGATGGGCCGCAACGAGCGTCTGTTTTCGATTTATAAATTTCGCACCCTCAGGTTCGTCAAGGGAGAATGCACCGGGCTCGGCCTTACGAAAGATGGCGATTGCCGCATCACGAGTTTGGGCCGCTGGCTGCGGAAACTTAAACTCGACGAGCTTCCACAGTTTTATAACGTACTGCGGGGAGAGCTCAGCCTGGTAGGCCCCCGGCCTAAGCTGCCTCAGTACGAGGCGGTTCTCAACATGCCTTACCGTCCGGGCATCACGGGAGCATCGACACTTGCATTCCGAAACGAGGAGGAGATCCTCGGCTGCATTCCAGCTGAAGAGATAGAGCTATTCTACAATCGGCGAATTAAACCTCTGAAAGCCCGAATCGACGCCCGGTACATGAGGCAGGCGACGTTTTGGACCGATCTCAAGATGATTGGGGCAACGATTCTGTCTTGCGTGGCGCCGGGGCGTTCTCCGGTTGTATCTCAGAGAAGGTCCACATCAACGGCAGAGAATGAGCCGCTCACTTACCTGGATTACACCCGCGAGTCGTTTGAATCGCCCAGTTAAATTTGTTTGTGGCGATGGCACGGAATCTCCCGAATGCCGCCGGCGAATGTGAACTGTGTTATGCGAAGACGTGACTCGATTCCGGCGGGGCGAATCTGCGCATAGCGTTTGCCACAAAACGACGAATGACCTCTCTATCAGCGGGTTTGACCGACGGAGTCGCTCGACCCTCCATGGTAAACTCGCATGATATGGACATCCCAATTCGCCGGGAGAATGTCGTGGACTATCACGCCCTCTCTGCCCGCGATAGACTTCAGCGGCGCGCCTATTCTGTGACTCGACTCGGATGCTATCTCGTTACATTGGTGTTGGCGACTGCGGCAAATGCACAATTACCCAGTTCCAGCGGAAATTTAAATACTGGAAGTTCAGGCGACGTGGATTGTACCGATCCACTTATGTCGACTTCAGCTCAATGCAGCGAACAGTCGCAGCAGACTACGAATCTGCAGTTCCCTCAACAGGCGGGCTACCCAATTCCGCAGGAAAGCGCGACACAGCTCCCGAATTTGCGGAACAACTACTCCGACACGGAACCCTTCACACAACAAGCCCAGGGAAGAAACCGTGCCTTGGGAGCGCCCCTTCCGCCGGAGCCTCTCACGGAGTTTCAAAAGTTCATCGCCTCAACGACCGGCCAGATTCTACCCATCTATGGATCGACGCTATTCAGCCGCGTCCCTTCAACCTTTGCGCCCGTGGAGACCGCGCCGGTGCCTTCCGATTATGTCGTGGGGCCGAACGATGAGTTGCGCGTGCGCATCTGGGGCCAACTGAACTTCGCCGCGAATGTCCGGGTAGACCGATCGGGGGATATCTACCTTCCCCAGGTGGGCCCGGTGCACGTTGCCGGACTGCCGTATTCGGCGCTCGAGGAGCACGTGCGGGGTGCTGTTCAGCGCGTCTATCACAACTTTGAGCTCAGCGTGGATCTCGGCCAGATTCGAGCGATCGAGGTGTATGTCGCAGGAGAGGCGCAACGCCCGGGCATGTACACTGTGAGCTCCCTGAGCACGTTAGTCGATGCTCTCTTCACGAGCGGGGGGCCCTCCCTGCAAGGTTCGCTCCGTCATATCCAGTTGCGGCGTGGCAGCGCCGTGGTTACGGATTTTGATCTTTATGACCTTCTGGTTCGTGGCGATAAGTCAAAGGACGCCAAACTCCTTCCCGGCGATGTTATCTTCATTCCCCATGTGGGCCCGCAGGTGGCAGTTACCGGGAGCGTGCGCATTCCCGGAATCTACGAGCTGCGGGAAAACGACTCTCTCGCCGATGTGATTGCGACCGCGGGAGGGGTTTCCGCAGTGGCTCAGGAAGCGCGCGTCTCGATTGAGAGAATCGAGAATCATCACGATCGTGAAGCGATGGAAGTGGCCTATGACGCGAACGGCCTGGCGATGCCGCTGGCCGATGGAGACCTCATTCGCGTTTACTCCATTGCTCCCGCCTATCAAAAGACCATCGTCCTGCGGGGAAACACGGCTAATCCCGGCCGCTTCGCATGGCATCCAGGGATGCGGTTGAGCGAGTTGATTCCCGACAAGGACTCGCTGATCACCCGGAATTACTGGTGGAAGCGGACACAGCTTGGGCTGCCGGCGCCGGAGTTTGAGCCATCGCAGAACCTCGACCGAATGATTCAACCTCCCAATGGCCACACCGTCACGCTCAATTCTCCCTTGAACGCTCCCGGAGGTCTAGCCGGCAGTTCCACAACCGGATTCGCGGGCGGGCAAACGCCAGAGGAAACGGGCGCACTGAACGGATCTGGACTTGAGCAGGAACAGCCCGGATCTCAGCAATATTCCTCCGGTCAGGATCTCTCAGGCTTCGCTCAGAATCAGAACCCAAACCAGCTGGCCCAGCAGCGCGGTGGCAATTCTCCTTTGGCCGCCGCCCAGAGCGCGTCTTTGGCGCAGGGCCCCCGCCCTACGCAGCGAACGGACGTGCGGATCCTCGTTCCCGAGATCGATTGGGACTATGCCGTCATCGACCGTCAGGACCCGGAGACGCTCAAGACAACTTTGATTCCATTCGATCTGGGCAAACTCGTACTCCGGCATGACTCTTCGCAGGATCTCGAGCTTGAGCCCGGAGATGTCGTTTCTGTTTTTTCGGCAGCCGATATCCGGGTCCCGATCGCTGAGCAGACAAAGTTCGTCAGGTTGGACGGCGAGTTTGTGCACGCGGGCGTGTATTCGACACAGCCGGGTGAAACCCTGCTCCAACTTGTGGAGCGCGCCGGAGGGTTTACCCCGAATGCTTATCTCTACGGTTCGCAATTTACGCGTGAATCCACGCGCGCAGTGCAGCAGGCGGGAATCGATCAATATTTGCAGACGCTGAACCTGCAGATTCAGCGGAGCAGCCTGGCCTTGCAGGGTTCGCCTGCAGCTTCGGCCCAATCGATTGCAAGCGGCGCGGCAACCCAAAACAGCGCGCGCGACCTTCTTACGCAGTTGCGGGAGATCCGCGCGACTGGCCGCATCGTGCTTCAATTCAAGCCCGATAGCGCTGGCCTGAACGTGATCCCTGACATTTTGCTGGAGAACGGCGACTCGTTTGTCGTGCCCTCGGTTCCGAACAGCGTGAACGTGATCGGCGCGGTCTACGACCAGAATTCCTTCCTGTACTCGCCGGAACGGCGGGTGGGAACGTATCTGGTTTTGGCCGGCGGACCGAATACGGATGCTGACCGGAAGCACGAATTTATTATCAGGGCAGACGGAGAGATCGTGAGCCACTCCAGCAAGAGCAGCCCCTGGGGCAATGAATTCAACGACCTGCACATCTATCCCGGCGATACAATTGTGGTTCCGGAAAAGAGCCTCCGCCCCTCCGCACTGCGAGGGTTCATTGATTGGTCGCAGATGTTCTCGCAATTCGCGCTGGGCGCTGCGGCTCTGAGCGTCATTCAATAGCGGAACTCCAAAATCGACAGTTGAGCATTCGCAGATTGAGCTGAAACCAGCGGAGCGCCACGATCGCCCGCAAATCGGCGCAGGCGTGGTTTCGCCCGAAAAATGCCGCTCCCGGGGCTTGGTCCAGGCTCTGCCGAGTTATCAGTCTAGAGAATACCTATTTGCAAAATAGGTATTCTTCTAATAATATCGTTCCCTATGACAAGGGCTCCCGAACGCCGCGATCTTTTCCCTGGTGCGCTGGAGATGATGATTTTGCAGTCGCTCCGGCTGAAACCGATGCATGGGTACGCACTGGTGAAACATATTCAGCAAGTCTCGGACAATTTGCTTCAGGTTGAGGAGGGCTCGCTTTATCCGGCGCTGCAGCGGATGCTGCGGGAAGGCTGGCTCGAGTCGGAGATGGGCATATCGGCCAAAGGGCGCCCGACCCGAATCTACCGGCTGACCAACGCTGGCATTCGACATCTGGAGAACGAGATCGTCAGCTTCGACAAGATGTTTGCAGGCATTACCCGCGTGCTGGCGATCGCGAAGGCATAGGAGGTCCACCATGCCGGCTCTGAATCGGATCTTTGGCCGCCGTCGACGGTTTGAAGACATATCGGTCTCTATTCAGGAACACATTGAAGAACGAGCGGATGAGCTCGTAGACGAAGGCATGCCGCGCGAGGAGGCTGAGCGAAAGGCCCGGCGCGAGTTCGGGAATGTGGCGGTGGTTCAGGAACGCAGCCGCGAAGAATGGCAATGGCGCGCTCTGGAGTCTATTTGGGCCGACCTGAAGTTCACTTTTCGCCGATTGAGAAAATCGCCGGGATTCACCGCGACGATCCTTTTGACGTTGGCGATTGGAATCGGCGCGAATACGGCGGTATTCACCGTCGTGGATAGCGTGCTGTTGAAACCGCTTCCCTATCCTGAGTCCGGGCAGATCGTCGCTCTCTGGCTTAACGCGCCCGGCGCCGGCGGACTCGCGAACTTTTCCAACGGCCTGCAGCTTTCATCGTCGATGTATTTCACGTTTGCCGAGCACAATCAGACGTTCCAATCCTTGGGCGTCTGGACGATGCAAACGGCAAACGTGACGGGACTTGCGCAGCCGGAAGAGGTCCGCGCGGCGCTGATCACCGACGGCGTGCTGCAGACGCTCGACGTTCCTGCTGCCGCGGGCCGATGGCTCTCACAAGCGGACCAGGATGCTCACGGGGCAAAATCCGTGATGCTGAGCTACGGCTATTGGCAGCGCCGGTTTGGCGGGAGCCGCGCCGTCATCGGCCGCAGCATTCAGGTGGACGCGGAGACACGAGAGGTGGTCGGCGTCATGCCGCGTGGCTTCCGGATGGTTGACCGGGATTTCGATCTCCTCGTGCCTCTGGCATTCGATCGCAACAACCAAAAGCTGGCCGGATTTGGGTATGACGGCATCGCCCGTCTCAAGCCGGGGATCTCTCTCAAGCAAGCGCAGGCCGATGTGGCGCGGCTGATTCCGGTTTGGATGGATTCCTGGTCGAACGGGCCTGGCAGCGATCCGCACTACTACAGGACGTGGAAGATCATTCCCCATTTTCGTTTGCTCAAGCAGCAGGTTATCGGCAACATAGCCAGCGTGCTGTGGGTGGTGATGGCGACGGTTGGGCTCGTGATGCTGATTGCCTGCGCCAATGTGGCGAATCTGCTTTTAGTGCGTGCGGAATCGCGGCAGCAGGAGCTTGCAATTCGAGCTGCATTGGGCGCTGGGCGGGCGCGCATCGTCCGTGAGCTGCTGGTTGAGAGCCTTTCTCTCGGTCTGTTGGGCGGCCTGATCTCGATCGTTGCCGCCCATGCGGGATTGCGGCTCCTGGTAGCGATGGGCCCGGCGGACCTGCCGCGCTTGAGCGAAGTCACTCTCGACGCGCGCTCGCTCGGATTCGCACTCGCTCTTGCCGTGCTATCGGGACTGCTATTCGGTTCCATCCCTGCCCTGAAGTACGCGCGGGCGCGCGCTTCAGCGGCAATGTCCGTGACCAATCGGACGGCAAGCGCCGGCCGCGCGCGGCAACGCTCCCGCAATGTGCTGGTGATTGCTCAGGTGGCGATGGCGCTGGTGCTTTTGGTGAGCGCGGTGCTCATGATTCGCACTTTCGCGGCCCTGCGCAATGTCGAGCCTGGTTTTACGGGTGCTGAACACCTGCAGACCTTGCGCATTTCGATTCCGGGTTCGCTGGTCGAGGATCCCCGCGCGGTCGCGCGCATTCAAAATGATATCGCGGATAAGCTCGCGGCGATTCCCAGCGTGCGCTCGGTAGCTTTTGCCGCCGCGGTGCCGATGGATGGAAACGATCCCAATTGGGACGAAATTCGTGTGGAGGGGAAGAATTATCCGGGCAACCATCCGCCGCTCAGACTGTTCAACTACGTCGCGCCGGGCTATTTCCACACAGTTGGCACGAGATTGGTGGCGGGCCGCGAGTTTACATGGACAGACGTGTATGGGTTGAGGCCGGTGGTGATGGTCTCTGAGAATTTCGCGCGGGAAACCTGGGGCTCGGCCCCCGCGGCGATTGGTAAGCGGCTACATCAGTTTCAAAACCTGCCATGGTGCGAAGTGATCGGGGTCGTGCAAGATGTTCGCCAGCATGGGGTGGACGAAACGGCTCCGGCCCTCGTGTATTGGCCGTCGATGATCACTGATCCCTATACGCCGCAACCAACGGTCAGTGTGGTTAGGTCAGCCGCATTTGTGATCCGCAGCGATCGTGCAGGCAACGAAACTTTTGTCAACGAGATTCAACAGGCTGTCTGGGCGGTCAACGCAGACCTTCCGGTAGCCTCGGTGCAAACGATGCAGGAGATCTACGGGCAATCACTTGCGCGGACTTCCTTCACGCTCGTGATGCTGGGGATTGCTGGCAGCATGGCGCTTGCTCTCGGCATCATTGGGATCTATGGCGTGATCTCGTATGCCGTATCGCAACGCACGCGTGAAATCGGAATCCGGCTCGCTCTAGGCTCGCCCCGCGGCGAGCTCAAATGGATGTTCGTCCGCTCCGCGTTGACGATGACGGCAATTGGAATCGCAATCGGCGCAGGCGCGGCGGCGATACTGGTGCAATGGCTGAAGTCTCTGCTGTTTGGCATCAGCCCGTTCGATCCCGTCACGTACATCACGGTGCCTCTGGTGCTTACAGCGGCGGCCGCGCTCGCCGGCTATCTGCCAGCTCGCCGTGCCGCGGCGGTGGATCCGGTTGAAGCGTTGAGAGCTGAGTGATGTGCGGCCTCCGCCGCTATGGCTCGTTACCGATGTGCGGAGACGGGTGTTTTGGTACACTCCCCCCATGCGAGTTCTTGCGGCATCTCTAATGGCGGCCGCGATTTCAATTGCGGTATCCCATGCGCAGCAGACGGGCGGGTCCATCGATCTTCCAGAGGGCGCTCGCGCATTGGTGCAGGCAAAGGGGGATGGGGTCCAGATTTATACGTGCTCCGATACACACGACGGTATCAAGTGGGTCCTGAAGGCTCCGGACGCAAAGTTGTTGGACGCTTCCGGCAAGACGATCGGAAGCCACTTCGCGGGACCTACCTGGAAGCTGGAAGACGGAAGTCAGATTCAGGGCGAGTTGCTCGCCAGCAGGCCCGCTCCTGAAAAGAGCGCCGTTGCCTGGCTGTTGCTGCGCGCCAAGCCCGGAACCGCCACCGGCAGGCTGGCCGACGTTGCGTTCATTCGCCGCACGGAGACTCACGGCGGGGTCGCGGGCGAGTCAGGCTGCGAAAGCGCGCGCGACGCCGGCAAAACGTTGCAGGTTCCTTACTCTGCCACTTACACGTTCTATACAGAGAAATAGCCGGACAAGAGGGGCCTTCCGTCGCGGCTGATAGCCTGTTAAACGCATAGACTCTGCAGCGATACCGCGCCCGTTCAACTTGATGCGCCCAAGCCGCCGTGTTAGGCTTACCGCAGTCTGCCTCGCCTGACCTCGAGACCGGCGTTTCCCAAAACGGATCACTCGATTTGTGCGGCATCATCGGATTTACGGCAAAGGACTGGCACCCCGATCCGGAACGGATTGGATGGGCCACTCAAACTCTGCTCCATCGCGGCCCTGATCAACAGGGCACCTATCGCTCGCTCAGCTGCTGCCTCGGCGCAACCCGCCTCAAGATTATCGACCTGGGCGGCGGCGATCAGCCGATTTTTTCGGAAGATCGCGATAACGTGATCGTCTTCAACGGCGAAATCTACAACCATTTGGAGATTCGCAAAGAGCTCGAATCTTGCGGCCGCTCGTTTCAGACGCGTTGTGATACCGAGACGGTGCTCCAAGCTTTTCTAGAGTGGGATACCGGCTGTTTCGAGCGGCTCAGGGGAATGTTCGCGGTTGCCATCTGGTGTAACTCCAGGCGGAGGCTTGTGCTTGCGCGCGACCGGTTGGGGATTAAGCCGCTCTACATTGCGCAGCGAGGGGAAGACCTTTTCTTTGCATCCGAACTCAAAGGCATTTTGATTCATCCCGAAATAGAGCGGCGACTCAGCCGGGAGGGTCTCGATGCCTATCTCTCGGTGAACTATGTTCCTTCACCCTGGACGCTGGTCGAGGGGATCGAGAAACTGCCCCCAGGACATTGGCTCGAGTGGCGGGACGGCCGCATCGGCAAGCATCTTTACTGGCAGATACCGGAGATTTCGCCTGTATCGATCTCGCTCGAGGATGCGAAATCAGAACTTCACCTTCTCTTGGAGCAGTCGATTCGCGAGCACATGATGTCGGACGTGCCGCTCGGAGTATGGCTCAGCGGAGGAGTGGATTCGACCACTATTCTGCACTATGCGGCGCAGGCTTCCAGTTCGAGGATGCGCACGTTCTCGATTTCTTTCAGGGGTCATAACTTCGACGAGTCAGGCTACATCGACAAAATCGTGAGCCAATATGGCACCGAGCACGAGCAGCTCGATCTCAACGCCGACCAGGATCTGGAAGGCGCGATTCGCGAGCTCTCCTACTATTCCGACGAGCCGAGCGCAGATTCGGGGGCATTACCGGTCTGGTTTCTCTCTAAGCTCTGCAAGACGCGCTGCACGGTCGCCTTCAGCGGGGAGGGCGCCGACGAAATCTTTGGCGGGTATCTCACATACCGGGCCAATCGCATTGCGGGAATTTTGCGGCACGCGCCTCCGGCGGCGATTCGGTCTGCACTGCGGCTTCTGCACGGGTGGCCTGCATCCGACGAAAAGATCAGTTTGGAATACAAGCTGAAACGTTTGTTGGAGGGAAGTCTGCTTCCAGCCGAGCAGTCTCACATTTACTGGAACGGAACTTTTTCGGAGACGGAAAAGGCCAGCTTGCTCAACACACGGTCTCCGGGGACGCTTTTGGATTGTCTTTCTTCCCTGCGCGCTTCCCTGCCCGGGGATGGCATTTCCCCGTTCCTTGCGTTTGACCAGAGATACTATCTCCCTGACGACATTCTCGTGAAGTCGGACCGCATGAGCATGGCGCACGCGGTCGAGGTGCGGCCTCCATTTCTCGACCATCGCATTATCGAGTTTGCGGCGAGTCTCCCCGCGGAGCTTAAGATTCGAGGAGACCGGCAAAAATATGTGCTCAAGGAACTGATGAAGTCCAGGCTGCCGGCTTCCGTGACCCAACGCAAAAAGGTCGGATTTGACATCCCCGCTCATGAATGGTTTCGTGGTCCCCTTTACCGCGTGCTGATGGACGCGCTCGATTCTGCGCAGGCGGAACATTCCGAATTGTTTTCTTTCGAAACGATCCGCAATCTTGTACAACTGCACATGAACCGGAAGATCAATATCGGCTACCATCTCTGGGGCCTGATGACACTGTTTCTTTGGATGGCACGATGGAATATCAGCTCCGCACCGGATCTGTCAGCCAAAAGACAGATGCCGGCGATCGCATTGTAAGCCGCTATGCGGCCTTTCTGGTTGCAGGATTGTTCGCGGCGGCCATCTATCTTGGCTGCATTCTTTCTCCACCTTCGTTGATGGATGATGTGGACGCCGTGCAGGCGCAGATCGCGCATAACATGCTGGCTTCAGGAGACTGGGTGACGGCCCGCCTGGATGGCGTCCCGTATCTTGAAAAGCCTCCGCTGCTTTACTGGATGATTGCGGTCTCTTATAAAGTGTTCGGCGTATCCGATTGGTCCGCGCGCATTCCAGAGGCGCTCTCGGTGATCGCGCTTTGTTTGACCACGGCGGCATTCGGCGTGTGGGCGTTTGGAAAGCAAGCCGGCCTCTACGCCGGTCTCTGCGTTTCCACTTGCATTGGTCTCTTTCTTTTTACCCGCATCCTGCTTCCGGATGCCATGCTCACGTTCACCATCATTCTCTCTCTGTTTGCGCTGCTGCGCGCATTGGATGAAGAAGAGAGGCGTCCGGGGCTTTGGGCGGCCGTAATGGCTGCAAGCCTCGCAGTGGGCTTGCTGCTGAAAAGCCTGATTGGCATCGTTTTTCCAGTCGGCGCGGCTCTTGCCTATCTGCTGATCACGCGTCAGCTGTTTGCGGCACGCACGTGGAGGCGTCTTCGACCCATAACCGGCGTGTTGATCATTCTGCTCATCGCCGCGCCATGGCACATTCTGGCCACCATCCGGAATCCTCCTTATTTCGACTTTACGATGCGCAGTGTGCCGGGTGAGTACCACGGCTTCTGGTGGTTCTTCTTCATCAACGAGCAGTTGCTTCGCTTTTTGAACCTGCGCTATCCACATGACTACGACACCGTCCCGCCGGTTTACTTCTGGCTGTTCAACCTGATTTGGCTGTTCCCATGGAGCGTCTATCTTCCTGCCGCTTTGAAGCTGTCGTACCGTCCATCGGATCGCGCTGGAAAGGCCAGATTGCTAGCGCTGTGCCTGATCGGGTTCGTGATGATCTTCTTCACGTTCTCGACGACGCAGGAGTATTACTCCATGCCGATCTATCCGGCGATGGCGCTGATCATTGGTGCGGCCATGGCTACGGAGAACAAAGCCATACATGCCGGCACGCGGTTCGTGACGGTCATCTGCGCGATCGCGTCGATCGCGGCCATTGCGATTCTCATAGCGGATCGTAACGTGGCAACTCCGGGAGATATTTCGCGGGCGCTGAGCTATCATCCCGCCGCCTACAAGCTTTCCTTGGGGCACATGGAAGATCTCACGCTCGAATCCTTTGCTTATCTCCGCCTGCCGTTAGCCCTGGCCGCCGGCGCGTTTCTGATCGGCGTCGCGAGCACGATTCGCGCCACGCGCAGGACTGCGTATTTCGGCATCGCGATCATGATGGTCGTCTTTTTCCATGCGGCCAGGGTGGCTATGGTCACCTTCGATCCCTATTTATCCTCCCGCCCCCTCGTGCGGGTTCTCGAGCAATCTCCGCAGGGCGCCCTGATCGTGGATCACCATTACTACTGGTTCTCGTCAGTCTTCTTTTATACTGATCGATCAGCGCTTCTCCTCAACGGCAGGTTCATGAACCTGGTTTATGGTTCTTACGCGCCGACCTCGGCAAACCCGTTTATCGATGACGCGCAGTTTCAGCACCTCTGGGAGGGCCCCCAGCGGTACTATATTTTCGCTAAAGCCGAGCAGTTCAATAACTTAGCCTCGCTGGTGGGCACGGACAGGTTAACGACTGTAAGTGCCAGCGGAGGCAAGGTTCTGCTGACGAATCATCCTCTTTAGAATTTGAACCGCGGGAAGAGCGAACAGGAAGAATTACCGGCCGGGAATCATTCGGTTTTTCCGCAACCCCGAAGCCGTGATCGGCATCAGTTCAAAAGCGGCCGAAATAAAAAATGCTCGCCTATGACTGTTCGACAGCGGCAGTTCAGAGTGCCCGGTGCAAATTGTCTTCCCCAGCGGTTCGGGCCCTTGAGCTAAGCAGCGCGACCCTTATGAATTCTTTACAAATTTGCGCCGGACGGGCCACGTACCGGATGAGCCACGTAAACGATCACGGACATGGGTTGAAAAAAGTTAGAAGTCGAACGCGATTTTTTTTGCGGGCTCCGCAACTTCGGGACCTGATTTTTCGTCTGGAGATAATATGAGGATTGCCATTCTTGGTGGCGACGGCTATTGCGGCTGGGCCACGGCGCTTCATCTTTCTGGCCGGGATCATACGGTCGCAATCATCGATAATTTTGCACGCCGGCATTGGGATCTGGAACTTGGAGTGCAAACCCTGACTCCGATTCGTCCGCTTCCAGAGCGGCTGGCAGTCTGGCAGCAGTTGACGGGGCGGGCCATCGAATCATTTGTCGGAGACGTCACCGACCATGATTTTCTGGCCTCGATGATCAGCGAGTTCAGGCCCGATGTCATTGTGCACTTTGCGGAACAGCGATCTGCCCCTTATTCGATGATCGACCGCAAACATGCCGTGTCTACCCAGGTCAACAATGTGGTCGGCACTCTGAACCTGCTTTTCGCTATTCGCGAATTAGCGCCCGATTGCCACATCGTGAAGCTGGGAACGATGGGCGAATACGGCACGCCGAATATCGATATTGAGGAAGGTTTCATTACCGTCGAGCACAACGGGCGCAAGGACACTTTGCCGTTTCCAAAGCAACCCGGATCTTTCTATCACCTTTCAAAGGTCCATGACAGCCATAACATCATGTTTGCCTGCAAGATCTGGGGGCTTCGCGCCACGGATCTGAATCAAGGGGTGGTTTACGGCACGCTCACCGATGAAGTGGCTATGGACGAAGCCCTGATCAATCGCTTTGATTATGACGAGGTCTTCGGCACGGTTTTGAATCGTTTCTGCGCCCAGGCCGCTATTGGCCTTCCGCTCACGGTGTACGGAAAGGGTGGACAGACGCGCGGGTTTCTGGATATACGCGACACCGTCCGCTGTATCGAGCTTGTCTGTCTTAATCCAGCGAAACGCGGCGAATTCCGCGTCTTCAACCAATTCACTGAGCAATTTTCCGTGCTCGAACTGGCGAAGCTCGTCCAGATGATTGCCGGGGAGATGGATCTCCAGGTGCAGATAGACCACTTGCCCGATCCACGCGTGGAGGCGGAGACACATTATTACAACGCCAAGCACTCCCGGCTCTCTGATCTCGGGCTGGAGCCGCATTTGCTGTCGGATGCGCTGGTTAATTCACTCGTCAACGTTGCTGTGCGCTATCGGGACCGCATCGATCCAGGGGTGTTTGCGCCTCAGGTGAACTGGCGTTCCGGTCGCAATCAACGGCGCACGGTGAGTTTGATGAGCCGCGAGATGATGCTCTCTAAGGAGCCGCTATCCTCCAGCATCTCGTGAGGACCGTGCTGAAGAGAGTTCGCGAGAGAGAGTGAATTCAGCGCGACCTGTGGCGATTACACCTCGGTTACGGGATTGGACGGGACCATCCTAATAGGGACGAGTTCTCCGTTGCGGATGAGATAGTCCTGCCCGCGCCACCGGATTGATCTGCGTGTGAAACTGACGAGCCATATCAGGCTCGCCATCGCATCCCATAGGGGAATCAAGAGCAGCTTTTTCCAAACCCCAGGCTGCCGGAGGCCTATCGAGCCGACCAGCAACGTCATGAGCGACCGGACTACAAAATAGCCTCCCAGGTATGCGGCCACTATGGGAGCGGTAGGCGCGATCATCACGGCCAGCACGGCCCATGGTAATCCCAAAGTAAAGATCAGCCCGAGATGCCCCCATGGCCTCATGTGCCGCATCACCGTTATCCAGCGTAGACGCTTGAAGAACAGTTCACTCAGGGATTGATAATCCGGGACTGTCGAAACCGCATAGGGCAGCAGGACTATTTCATGTCCCTTCTCCTCAATCAGCCGCCCGACCAGCAAATCGTCAGCAGGCTTGTTTTCAATTGAGGCATATCCGCCGAATTCCTGAAGGTGCGTGCGCGTTGTAGAGATTGTGGGGCCGAGCGCAAACTTCACGCCATCGAGTTGCTTGGCTACCAGGATTCCGGGATAAAAATCCGACAACATCCCAACGTCCTGCAGGCCCTGCACCCAGGTTGTCTCTTTTATGGTTGTCTCTTTTGTGGGAACGTAAAAGCAGGTAACCGCACCGACGGCAGGGTCTGCCAAAGGCGCAACCAGACGGCGCAGGTAGTTCGGCTCGACCCGCACGTCGCTGTCGTTGATCACCAGATGTTCGTAGGCCGCCTCTTCGACCAGCCGCGCCAGCTTGGCAACTTTGTCATTGGTGGCTTCACGGCCTGAGCCGATGACAATGCGAATTCTCGCCTTCGGGAAATCCTGCTTGATCTGCTGGAGCACGGGAAGTGCGGGATCGCTGAGGTCGCCAACGCAGAAGAGGATTTCGTAAGCCGGATAATCCTGCGTCGCAAAGCTTGCGAAGTTTTTGTAGGCTTCCGGATCCAGTCCGCGCACCGGCTTCAAGATGCTTACAGGGGGAAGAAATTCGTTGAAAATCAGCTTGGCTGTCAAAAAATATCGCAGACAGCTAAAGAGCGCGATGCCGTAATAGACAAAAGGGATTGCAGCTATGATCAGCAATCCTACCTTGATTGGGGAGATCATCAGCGGGGCGACGCTCCATCAAATTGAGAGAAACCGATGCCACTATCCCAGCCTATACTACCGGGTACAAAGCATTGTCAAAGCCCGGTTCTCAAGAGGCATTGAAGAACAATCGCAACTGGATGCAGCCGGAAACCTCGACATCCGGCCGTTCATCGAAATGCATGATTCGCCGCCCAAATTCCTGCAGCGAGCGTGTTTTATACAATGGAAGATGTGCGGACAGAGCCTATTGCGGAACGATCGGAATCAGGGGAAACAGAAATGCGCGTTGGGTTGAAGACTTTCCTGATGATTCTGGTGATGGTGATTGCCGGCCCACTGGGCAACGTTCTGCTGGGCAAGGGAATGAAGCGTATTGGCGCGATTCCGATGTGGCCGGCCTCTGCGCTGCTTCACGAAGGGATCAGAATCTTTACGTCAGTTTCCATTTGGTTGGGAATCGCCTCTCTGATCACCTTCTTTGTTTCATACATGCTTGTGCTTTCCTGGGCGGATTATAGCTTTGTGCAACCCGCATCCTCGTTGGCCTATGGCGTGGTGGCGCTGCTTGGCTACGCGGTGCTCGGCGAGAGAGTTTCTCCGCTGCGATGGCTGGGCGTCGCGATCATCTGTTTGGGCGTGTTCGTGGTGACCCGCACCGGCCCACGCACCACTCAACGGGAAATGAAAGGGCAAAGCTAAAGTGCGCGACTTGATTCTTTTCACGACGATCGTCGCAGCCGGAACAGGCGGAGAGCTGTGCGTATCGCGGGCCATGAAAAATGTAGGGGAAGCCTTGAGTTTCCATCCTGCAGAGATCTTCAGAGTCATCCTGCGTGCTCTTAAGCAACCATGGATGTGGGCCGGCGTGAGTATGATGGCGCTCGCCTTCTTTGCACTGCTCGGTGCGCTTTCGGTATACAACGTCAGTTTTGTCGTTCCAATAACTGCGCTTAGTTACGTAGCAGGCGCGCTGGGAGGGCTGCTGTTTTTGCATGAACGAGTCAGCTTTTGGCGATGGATCGGGGTTTTGCTGGTGGCGATCGGCGTCACTTTCGTATTTCTCGGCAAGAGCTGAAACCTGGACCCGGAGCGATCATCAAGAGAAGAGAGTGAGAAAAAAACTCCATGCGGGTTTGCTTGCGGCGGTCGCGGCGGCCGTCTTGCTGGCTCAACCTTTGCCAGGGCCGCTGGCCCAAGCGAACGCTGACTTGCAGACGGGCGAGGCCGATGAGGCCCTGCGCCTGCTCAATTCCCTTCCTCCTTCTGCGGAAGCGCACAATCTGCGGTGCCGTGTGCTGTTCTCGGTGGAGCGGTGGAACGATGCTGCGGCCGAGTGCGCGCAAGCCGTCGCCATGGATACGCAGAACTCCAACGATCATATGTGGCTGGGCCGCGCGCTTGGCGAGAAAGCGGACCGGGCTTCATTTATGAGTGCGTTCTCACTGGGAGGCCAGGTTCGAAACGAGTTTGAACAAGCCGTCCGGTTGGACCCGCGGAATGCGCCGGCGCTGGCGGATCTGGGCGAGTTCTACTACGAGGCGCCGGGAATCCTGGGCGGCGGCTCCGACAAGGCTGAGGCAATCGCCGCGCAACTGGACAAGGTGGACCCGGCACGCGCGGACGAGTTGCGCGGGCGCATCGCGGAGAAGCACCATGACTACGCGACGGCTGAACGCGAACTCAAGCAAGCCATCGCGGTTAGCGAACATCCCGCTTTCCAATGGATGATCCTGAGCAGCTTTTATACCCGGCGCAATCGCTGGACCGATATGGATGCCGCCGTTCAAAACGGGCTGAAGGCAGCGCAGGGTGACGACTCTGCGAATGTCTCCCTCTTCAATGCCGCGTCGATGTTGAACCGATGCAATCGGAATCTGGAGCTCGCTGCCAGATTGTTTCAAGAATATCTGGCAGGTTCTCCTAAAACGGAAGAGGCGCCGGCATTCACAGCACATACCCGACTTGCGCAGATTGAGGCGCGATTGGGAAACGTCGATGATGCGAGGCGCGAACGCGCGGCGGCCCTGGGCCTGGCCCATGATTACCAGCCGGCACTGGCTCTGAAATTTTGATCGCTTTCCAGGCGGCTCCTGAGAGCGTCGTTCTTTGGCGTTCGGGTCAGTCGTCGTCTAGAGATGCGCCAGACCACGCTGCAATGCAGTGACCACGGCCTGGGTGCGGTCGTTCACATTCAGCCGCATCAGGATTACGCTCACATGGCACTTGACAGTAGATTCCGTAATCCCGAGGTCGATTGCGATCTCTTTATTGCTTCTGCCCCGCACAATCAAATTCAGAACTTCGCGCTCGCGCGCGCTCAATTCGGAGTTGGGGATGCGAGAGGATAAGGCACGATGAACTGGCGGAGGAAGAAATCGTCCTCCTGCATGAACGCGGCGCAATGCGCTCACCAGCGCGTCGTGGGGCATTCCTTTGATAATATAGCTGCGCGCTCCGGCCTCAAGCGCCTGGTGGATATCTTCATCGCCTTCGTAGGTGGTCAATACAACGAACTTCGCGTCGGGATGCCGCCCGATGACGGTGCGAATGGCCTCGACGCCGCTCATGCCCGGAAGGCGCAGGTCCATCAGCGTGATATCGGGACGATGCTTTTCGAATAGCTCAACGAATTCTTCACCGCTTCCCGCTTGCGCAACGGTGGTCATGTCCGGCGTGGCTTCGACGATCGCCGCAATCCCGATGCGCATGATGGGATGGTCGTCCACCACCAGAACCCGAATTTTAACGGCCTCTTTCACTCCCACCTGTTCGCGCACTGCTTTCCACCAGCTTGCGCCTTTCGGCTCGTGAGTGCAAAGGCGAAGTTATGGAGGAACCCGGCACGCCGAAGACCGAGATGGCCGGAAGCTAACCCTCATCCGGATCGAAAAAGCCGCGGCCGCGCAGAACAAGACGCAGGGCGGCGCCGCAGATTTCCGCGTAGTAATCGCCCATGCACCGGTGATGATCAGCCTTCCCTCAAGATCAGGGCTTCCCGGGCCTAATTGGTGATGAAGCGCCGGCTGCGCCGTTCTCGGTTCGCAGATGGCCGCAGCCAAGGACGAGCTGGTACTCGGGAACGAGAGTGGTGCTGTTCAGCCTGTCGATTTGGCCGTTGGCCGTGAACGCCGGCTTCTGCCGCAATTCGAAATAAACCGGTGCGTCGCTGCGCAAAGGCAGAACGGCCAACTCGAAGGAACCTCCGCCGCGCGCGTCGAGGAAGCGCCCAAGCCCAATGGTCCACGTGCGGCCGTTGAAGAAATTATCGTCGAGAAGACGGTGCTCTGCATATAGCCGCGCCACATCTCCCTCATAGTTAATTTTGAGAAACAGCTCGCTCAGGCCGTCCATCGAGCCAGACGGAACCGTGATGGACCATTTGGCCGCCTGCGGCAACTCAGTTGCGGGAGGCGCTTCTGCGACGCCATTCGGGCGCCAACTCGGAGCCGGTCCAATCTTCACCGGTGGAGCATGGCCCGCCGCCTGAATCTGCCGGGTTTCGAGCTGGATGTTTCGCGGCTCCGCCTGCGCGGCAAAACGATCGAGTTGGCCCGCTGATCCGGCCCGCGTGAGCGGCAGGCTCGCATCGAGGGGCGCAGCAAGGGGTGGTGTGATCGCAAACTCGAAATGAGGCGAGCCCACCGAACGCAGCCAGACGCGGGAGCGCCCGCCGCTTGAATCCGCGAAGAAATCCGCATTGGTCACCAGCAGGTGTTCGCTGCCGCCGATCTTCACCTTCCACGCATCCTCTGCTTCTTTCGCTGAGAGCACTACCAGGCGGACGGAGTTGCCCTCACGCGAGACGAGGTCGATTGCAGACTGAACGCCCGGCTCGATGCCGCTCAAGTAAATCACGCCGCCGGCCGTCGTCTTTTCTCCGCTCGATGCATGGATGGAGCGAACGCTATTCGCATCGAAGGCCAGTTCCGCGGGTATACCCGGAAGAGCTTCGAAGTAGAGTGTGGTCGCGCCCGCGCCTTGGAGCCGCGTGAAGACCTGCGCGGTGCTGTAGCGGATGGTTATGCCATCTACGCGCAGGTTGAAGGGCCAGATGAAGTACGCGCCGGAGGGAAGGTCGACAGGGCGCCGCGGAACAGCAAGCGTGCCGCAGGCCTTGCCGGCCGCAGCGGGAAGGCGAATGAAAAACTGCGCCGCGGGACGAGCCGGCATCGCGTAGTTGCGAACATGGCTATTGAAGAAGATGAATCCCGCATCGCCCTGCGAACGCACTGCGGCGCGGGGCACGGAAAGATCGTCAGGGCTCTTCGGCACCTCATCCGGCGCATGGACCATCATCGGCGCCAAGTCGGCTCCAAAATCGTTCACGAAATACTCGAAGACTTTGAGCTTGCGAAAAGACGCGCGCTCCTGGCCGAACTCTCCGAGCGGCGCTTGAAAGTCATAGGACTTGATGGGCAGATCGTTGGGATAGCCGGTCTCCTGCGACTCCTGCAAGGTGGTCAGCTTTCCATCAGGATTTTCGCCGCCCTGAAACATATACGTCCCATACAGGTTCACGCCCGAGCCCAGCATCACAGGAAACATGGCAGCGATGTCGTCGGGGCGGATCACCGGACGGCGATGATAGGTATCTTCGATCCCTCCGCCGATCTCCGCCGTCAAATAGGGCACGCTGTCTGCAGCCGCAACGGGAGGGCCCTGCTCGACCTCACCGCCTGCATTGGCGTTCGCGTTGGCGCGGGTGTGAAACCGGAAAGCATACACCTCGGGCGGTGGCAGCTTGCGGGTCGACCCATCCCAGGGCGCATCCGGATATCCGCCGCCATAGACGGGAATCACCGCGCCGCGCGGGACGACCGCGTTGTCCCACCCGGTAACGAAATAGAATGGCACATCCAGGCCGCTCTCGATGGCGATTTTCTTGAGCTCGAGAATGTGCGCTTCGCCCGCTCCCGGGCCGCGCTTGGAATACTCATTCTCGAGCTGAATGCCGATGATTGGGCCGCCGTCTTTCCAGAGCAGGCCTTTCAGCTGCTCGCCGACCTGCCCGTACCATGAACGCACGGATTCGAGATAGACCGGATCGTTTTCCCGCGTATGCCCTTGCTTGACAACCCAGTCCGGCAGGCCGCCGTTGCGCGCCTCGGCATGATCCCACGGCCCTATGCGCGGCTCCACGTACATGCCGTGCCGGGCGCAGAGTTCGACAAATGCGCGCAGGTCGCGCTGCCCCGTCCAGTCAAACTGGCCCTCGATCTCTTCGTGATGAATCCAGATGACGTAGGTGGCCACGACGTTGACGCCGGCGGCCTTCATCTTGAGGATCTCGTCTTCCCACTGCGCGCGCGGGTAGCGTGAGAAGTGAAACTCACCCATGATGGGCAGCCACGGCTTGCCGTCGCGGGTAAGATAACGGCTATTTACGCCGAGCGTGCCGCCGGAGGGTGAGGTGGCCGAACCTTCCTCATAGGCGGCCGGTCCCGGATCACTGAACGGACGGCTGGCATCGATGCGAATGGGCGTGCCGGTTTCTGGAGGCGCGGCTACCCCGCTCGCTGATGCGAGCAGAAGAGCGCCCAGCACAGCATATTTCCTCAGGTTTGCGGGCCCAGGGCCTTGCAGGACCGATGGTATGGGGGATGACATTCCGAATCACTCCGTGCGGGCCCGTCCTCGATAAAGCGCGGATCGGCTGTCCTCGCGCGAGAAAAGAACACTCTATTCCCATGGCGCGCTTTTTGAATCCTCCGAAAGTCGGATCGGCGCGATATTTCCGCGCGCGCATGGTCGCGGCTTGCCGTATACTGAGCGCCGCCATGCAAAGAACCTGCGTATTCGCCGTTTGGCTGTTGATCTGCGCCGCGAGTTGCGCAGGGTTGCGGGCAGACGGATTTGCGGGCTACACGCACCGTGTGTGGCACGCGTCGGATGGCCTGCCCGAGCAAACTGTGCAGGCCTTCGCGCAAACTCCGGATGGCTATCTCTGGATCGGCACCACAGGCGGCCTGGTGCGCTTCGATGGGATGCATTTTTCTGTCTTCGACAGGCAAAATACACCGGCTCTTCACGAGAACAGCGTCTTCTGCCTGATGGTTTCCCGCGACGGGGCGCTGTGGATCGGCACCGAGGGCGGCGGTCTTGCACGGTACGCGCGCGGCCAGTTCCGCTCCTGGACTACGCGCGACGGATTGAGCAACGATTTTGTCAGGAAGATTGCCCAAGATGCGCAGGGAACAATCTGGGCCGGCACAGACAACGGCCTGCTGCGCCTGGAAAGAGACCGCTTCGTGCGCGTGGACGGAACCTCCGGCATTCCCGCCCTCGCGGTTCATGCCGTCTTCTTCGATCGCGCGGGGCGCCTCTGGGCGGGAGGATCGAAGCTGCTCTGTCTCGATGGGGAGCACGCGACCGAATACGCGCTGCGCGGAGAAGCCAGCCAGAATCGAGTCAAATCCATCATCGAGACGACAGACGGGTCGATGTGGGTGGGCACGGTGTCAGGATTGAATCGCATGCTTCCCGGCCGAAAAACATTCGATCGTGTCCGTGGCATCACAGGCACAGTTCGCGTTCTGATGCAGGCCTCCGGCGGCGCTCTCTGGATCGGCACCATCGGCCAGGGGGCCTTCACGTGGAATGCCGGAACTCTTACGCAGATTACCGCGCCCTCCTCGCTGCCCAGCAACACGGTGCTGAATTTTTTTGAGGATAGCGAGAAGAACTTCTGGATCGGCACGCAGGCCGGAATGGTTCGCCTCACCCGCGCCCAGGCCAGCATCATTCCTCTGCCGAAGGCGAACGACTCCGACTTCGGAACCATCTACCAGGACCGCGATGGCAGCTTTTGGATTGGTTCCTCTCTCCTGTTTCAGATGAGAGATGGCATAGTCGCGCCGCGGACGCTTCCCGGACTTGAAGGCGTGCATGTGCGCAACGTGTACCGCGATCGATTTGGCGCGCTGTGGGTAGGAACCGACGGAGACGGCATTTATCGCATCGGCGGCGGCGGTACGACCCATCTGACCACCCGCGAAGGACTCTCGAACAACTTTGTCCGCGCCATTACGCAGGATCGCGATGGAAGCATGTGGGTGGCCGCCGACGAAGGCATCAGCCACATTGTCGAAGGAGCGCACCCCCGTGTCGTCAGCTATCAGATGCGGGATGGCCTCGCTTACTTCAGCACGCGCGCCCTGCTGGAAGACCGGCACGGCGACCTGTGGATCGGCACCGATCGCGGCCTGAGTCACATGCATGCGGGCGCGTTCCTGAGCGATGCGGCCACCAGCGCCCTTGCGCAGACAAAGATCTGGGCCATTCACGAGGACTCGGATGGAGGCATCTGGTTCGGCACCCGCAACAACGGCCTCTATCGCTATCGCGATGGCAAGGTCGGCCACTACTCGGCCGAGGACGGCTTGGCCGGCAATGCAATCTACCAGATTCTCGAAGACAATGCCGGGCACTTGTGGATGAGCGGCCCCAACGGCGTTTCACTGCTCAACCGGCATGAGCTCGACGCGCAGGCCGACGTGTTTCCGCGCCACTTCGCGCTTACCTTTTATTCGACGGCGGACATGGCGGCCAACACCGAGATCTACGGAGGCACTCAGCCCTCGGGCTGCATCAGCGCGGAGGGCGACGTCTGGTTTCCGAGCAATCTTGGCCCCATTTATATTCCGCCCTCGCGGCATGCACCTCTGCCGCCGCCGCCGTTGCGCATTCAGTCCGTGCTCGCCGACGGACTCACGATTCCGTTGACCGGGCCTATCGTATTGCGGCCCTCGATCAGCCGCTTGGAATTTGCCTTCGCGCCCATTCAGCTCCGTTCCCAGGGTGGTTTGCGCTTTCGCTACCGGCTCGACGGCTTTGAAAAAACCTGGAGCGCCACCGCGCAAGCGCACACCGCCGACTACACCAATCTGCCGGCAGGCCATTACCTCTTCCGCGTGCAGACGTTTGAACTCGACAATCCCGATGCCGTCTCTGAGAGTTCGATCGCGCTCGTAAAGCAGCCCTTTTTCTACCGCACGTGGTGGTTCATCGCTCTGTGTGTTCTCTTCGCCGGACTGCTTGTCTATGGCGTCTATCAATACAGGGTGCGACAGGTGCGGGCGCGGTTTGAGGCCGTGCTCGAAGAACGCAGCCGGCTGGCTCGCGAGATGCACGACACGGTCATCCAGGGATGCACGGGGGTCTCCGCGCTCCTCGAAGCTCTCTCGATGAATGAGGGAAACGAGAATGCCGACGCCAGTCTCATGGATGTTGCGCGGCTGCAGTTGCGCACGACGATCGATGAGGCACGGGACGCGATCTGGAATTTGCGCCAGGCCGATGGCGATGCCGGGCAGCTGGGCGAAAAGCTCGAGAGCATGGCGCGGCAGGTCGGCGGCGAGTTTCATCTCCCCATCGCCTGCTCGATTCGCGGCACTCCCTTCGGCGTCAGCCATCCTGTCGCGCATGACCTGCTGATGGTGGCGCGCGAAGGCATCTTCAACGCGGCGCTCCATGGACGCCCGGCGCGCATGGAAGTCGCGCTTACTTACAAGAGCCGCGAGCTGATCTTATCCCTGAGGGATGATGGCTGCGGCTTCGATCCGCATCGGGTCGGAACGCAGAACGGCCATCATTTCGGTCTGCGCGGCATGAGAGAACGTATCGAGCGCTCGGGAGGAAGATTCCGCCTCACCAGCGCCATCGGCAAAGGCGCGCAGATCGAGGTGCGCCTGCCGCGCCGCGGTTAGATCCCGATTCCGTGATGATGACTGGAAATCAAAAGGCCGGGTGCCCCAGGTCTCGATTTTGACACCTGGGATACTACCTCTGTCGATCGAACCGGCACGTTCTAGAAAGAAAACTTCAGCGCTCCCTGCATCACGCGCGGGGGCTCGGAGCCCGTCCCCGATATCTGTCCAAAGTTACCCCAGGTGAGCGTGGTGCCGGGGTTACCGAACGATGGATGGTTGAAGACGTTGAAGAACTCCCACCGGAACTGCAGGCCATATCTTTCGGCAATCATCCAGTTCTTGTCGATCCCTGCGTCACCCCAGGTTGTATGCGGGCCGCGCATGATGTTCTTTCCGGAATCGCCGAAGGTGCCCGGGGCATTCGGAGTGAATGCGGCGGTGTTGAAGTATTCGCCCAGCCAGTGAGGCCGCGATCCCTGTTTTACGTTCAGGGACTGCCCTGAAACACGGTCGCCGCGGTCTTCACCCTGATCCGAAAACGAGTTGTTGCTGCCATTGGCGCCGCCGCCAATGGTGAGGCCCTGGCCGGAGATCCAGTTGTAGATGCCGCTCACTTCCCAGCCTCCGAGCGCCTCCCGCACCAGCAGGTTGTGCCCGCGTAGCGCAGGACTGGTATAGACGAAGTTGCTCACCCAATCCAGCGGAAAGTTTTGCGACGAGGTGCCTCGGCTCCAGGCGAGATTGTAAGGATCGCCGATGGCGTTATAGCCGAAGCTGATATTCGAAGAAGAGGTATCGTCAATCGCCTTCGACCAGGTGAGATTGGATTGGAATTGAAGGCCGTGGGAGAGCTTTCGCTCAACCGTAGCCTGCAGGCTGTTGTAACTCGCGGTGCCGGGGCTGACGGTGTCAAGGATAAAGCCGCCGAAGGTGGGCGCCAGCCCCCGGTTACCGTTGTTGTTGTTGCCTGCGCCGTAATAGACGCCCGGATTTTCGTCGATGATGAGCGACTGGTGATACGTCTCGGTGCCTACATAGGCGAGCCGGACGACTGTGTTTGAGGCGAGTTCCTGCTCGACCGAGACGTTCCACGCCTGCGTTACACCGAGCTTGAAGTCGGGCGCAATGGTCGCCGGAACCTCCAAGCCGGTGGCGAAGGTCGCGCTCGCCGACGGTTTGTAGGTAGCCGAGGCAAAAGGCGGGAACGGGCTCTTTCCGCCGGAGCCGCTAAACGCCGACCACGGGTTGACGAAGTTGAGCGGCGCCGTGCTCGTGCCTTGCGGCGTATATGTGGGTGCGAAGGGAGCGTTATCGACGGTGTGATTGTAGGTCGAGTAGATCATCGGCTGCGTAAACAACCCGAAACCGGCATGGAATGAGGTTTTCGGCAGTCTTTTCGGTTGCCACGCCACACCCACGCGCGGTTCCCAATATCCATATGAGGTATCCATCAGACCGCCGCCGATTCCCGCATCTCCGGGAAAGACGAGCCCTTTGGGAGAATTGGGATAGACGGAGCTCTGTTGCCCCGGCGCCCACGCCGCGGCTCGTCCGGCGGTGATCTGCGGCGCCAGGTTCGGGTCCCAGCGCAGGCCGAGAGTCAGGCTGATGTTCGGCCGCAGCCGGAACAGATCCTCGCCATAGAACCCCGGCTGCCAGCCCGACACCGGCGCCACTTCGCCCGCGCCCTGCGTGAACTTGTACAGGTCGCCGACGAGATAGTCGGCGAGCCCGTTGCCGGTGTAGCTTCCGTTCCAATCCAGCTCCGGCTCGGTTGGATATTGCGTGAACTCCTCAGCGAACTGGTGTTGCAGATTCATCCCGAATTGGAGAGTGTGCCGCCCCAGCGTCTTGGTGAAGTTGTCGTAGAGGCCGTAGGTGGTGCGTTCTTCCTGCGAGGGCTCGTACCAGCCGCTCTCAAAGCCGCCGGAGTCTACTTCGAAGCCTTCCAGAAAGCAGCTGCCGGGCAGTTCCGTGACGTTGATGTAGCTGGACCAGCAGAAAGGCTTGTTGCTGGCCGTCAGGGCAGCGGAGCCGTTATGCGCGGCCATCTGCGTCCAGAAGAGCGACACCGCGTTGACCATGGTTGGATTGATCGTCCAGGTATGGTTCAGCGTCTCGTTGAAGTACTGCATCTTCTCGGCGAAAGTGTACTGCCATGTGCTCAACGGAAGCATGGAGAGAACGTTGCCTGGAGTGTCGCCGGAAGGTTGCACCAGATTGTTCACGAAGCTGATCACAGAAAGGCGCTGTGAATTGGAAAGATCGTAATCGAGCCGGCCGGTGCCTTCGTCATAGTTGTTGACGATCGCCGCGCTCGTGTATTCCACGCAGCCGGCCGCGGCCTCTGAGGGAGTGCACCCGGTCGTGCTCACTCCGGTCTTTCCCACCTGCGGCAACGCATCCTTCACGATTTGGAGGGCCGTCCCGTTGTAGCTATAGCCCTTTCCAGTATCCAGTTGGTTCGGCTTCCCGCCAATGGTGGTAAAGGGGCAAACTGCCGATTCTCCGCCGGCGCAGAGACTCGTGGACAAACCGCTGAAGTCGCCATTCAGCATGGCCGCAGTGGGCGCGTACGTCTGGTTTTCGCTGGACGCGGCCGCGGAGCGAGTTCCCTGATAGTTGCCAAACAGGAAGAGCCTGTTCTTCAGGATCGGCCCGCCTGCATAGGCGCCGAATTGATTCTGGTGGAGTGGATTGATCTGGTGGGTGAACCAGTCTTTGGCGTTAAAGTCGTTGTCGCGCAGAAACTCGAACATGCCGCCATGCAACTGGTTTGTTCCCGATTTGACTTGGATGCTGACGACGGCTCCGGGCGCAAAGCCATAAACCGCATTGAAATTGTTCGTGATTACGGTGAACTCCTGCGTCGCATCGGCATTGGGAAATGGGGCGGCCCGACCTAAGTAGGTATCCATGTTGGGAGCGCCGTCGAGAATGTAATAGGTGCTGCCCTGGCGCCCGCCGCTGGCGGCCGCATCGGTCTCGTTCGGGAACGAGAAGCCGCTCTGCGTATAGCTGTTGCCCATGTTGGCGTTGATGACGCCGGGAGCCAGCGTAACCAGCGTGGAAGGGTCACGGCCATTCAGGGGCAATTGGGTCACGGAGTCCTGGTTGACCGTCATGCCCAGCTCTGCGGTGGTAGTGTTGATCAGCTCGGCGTCGGCCGTCACGCTTATTGTTGCGCCGGTCGTGCCCAACTTCAGATGCACATCCTGTGTGGCGTACTGGTTGGCGTGGATCTCAATTCCCGTCTGCAGATACTTGTCGAATCCCGGCGAAGCGATCGCCAATGAGTAGGTCCCCGGCTCTACCGGCTTGATCAGGTACACGCCGGAGTTATCCGTCTTCTCAGTTTGCGAATAGTTTGTGCCAATGTTCGTGAGGGTCACGGTCGCGCCCGGAACCACCGCGCCCGTCGGATCTGAAATCTCTCCGGTCAAGCTGCCGCTGGTGCCCTGCCCATGGAGAAGAACGCCGGCCGTCGCGAGGGCTGCGGCGAAAATAAGTACCCGAGCTATCCGTGTCTTTGCGCCTGTTGTTTGCATGTTACCTCCTGAAAGAAATCGTGGTCTGCGGGAGATCGTCTGCGCGTCCCTGATTAACCTGTACCGATCGTGAAACCGTTTCCATCCTCCCGGCCCCGCAGCCTTTGGACATAACGCAATGCGCCTGTAGCCAGCCTGTGGAAGCCGCGTTTCGGAGCCGAGTGGAACACTACGCCTCCAGCGGCGCGTCTGATATCCGCCAAAAGTACGATCGGGTCAAATTTTTGCCGGGGCCGTCGAGTCACAGCATGCCGCGGGTTTCCGATGCTCGTCGGCAAGTGGTCAAAATGCTGCGCGGTTCAGCTCTCAACTGCGTTCCGGGCTCAAGAGAGACCGGTTGATATAGTGGGATCAGGCATGCCACCGGGACCGCTCACCGACGCCATCCTTGTCCACTTCTCAGGCCCCGATGCATCGGGGCTCACCGCGGGGGTCACGCGCATTCTCGCGGACCACGACGTCAGCATCCTCGACATCGGGCAGGCAGTGGTGCACGAGACTCTCGCGCTCGGGATGCTCGTCGAGATTCCCGTGGGAACCGACTTTGCGCCGATCAAATCCGCACTCCTCTGCCGCGCGCACGAGTTGGGCTTGCAGGCACACTTCAGAAAAATTCCCAAGGGCGCCGTGAAGCATTGGCTGCGGGGCCTGCGTCTTGATCATTTCGTGCACTTCATTGTGACTGTGCTCGGGCGCTCCGTCACCTTTCAACAGATCGCGCGCATCAGCGCCATTGTTGCGGCGCACGGAATGAACATCGATCGCATCGAACGGCTCTCCGGGCAGCTCTCCGCGGACCAGGACGCCGAGAATGCCTGCATTGAGCTGGCTATCAGCGGCGACTCTCTACGGGAAGCGGGCATGCGCGCCGAGTTCCTTGCCGTTGCCCAGGAGCTCTCCGTCGATATCGCATTTCAGCGCGAGGGTGTCTTCCGCCGGAACCGGCGGCTCTTCGCCTTTGATATGGACTCCACCCTGATCCAGGGTGAGGTCATCGACGAGCTCGCGAAGATGGCAGGCGTCGGCGCACAGGTGGCCAAAATCACGGAAGCCGCGATGCGTGGAGAGTTAGCCTTCGATGAAAGTTTCACGCGCAGGCTCGCGCTGCTCAAGGGACTTTCCGCGGAACGGGTCGAGAGCCTGCTGAACACCATTCCGCTTGCGGAAGGCGCCGAGCGGCTGATCCGCACGCTGAAACTTCTCGGCTACAAAACCGCCATTCTCTCCGGCGGCTTCCAATTTTTTGCGCGGTCTCTGCAGGATCGCCTGGGGATCGATTACGTTCACTCGAACGAGCTCGAAATCGCCGATGGGGTGGTGACCGGCCGCGTGGTCCCGCCCATTATCAATGGAGCGCGCAAAGCCGCGCTGCTGGCGGAGATCGCCGGCCGGGAGGGCATCTCGCTGGAGCAGGTGGTTGCCGTGGGGGATGGAGCGAACGATATCCCCATGCTCGAGCTTGCCGGGATGGGCATTGCTTACCGCGCCAAGCCTCTGGTTCGGCAGAATGCCGACCAGTCCATTTCTTTTCTGGGCCTGGATGGCCTGCTCTATCTGATCGGAGTCCGCGATCGCGATCTGCAGATGGCAACCTCGGCCTCGGCGGACGGCGCGCAGCAGCAGCGCGCGTAAGCTTCGACCTATTCGGCGCTGGATGGTGTGGCTTTTACATCATTTTCGAAGTGGTTTGGCCTTTTGTGCTTTTGAGGCGCTGAAGAAATTGCGCGATTTGCGCCCGATCGAGGCCGGCTTGCCGGTCTTTGCCGTCGTGGAGAACAAACTTCAGGCCCACGCCGTCGTCGTCGCAGCGGACTACGGAGGCGTTGAGGGTGATGGAGCGTTCGGCAGCCGGCTCGATGAGGTCGGTGAGCGTCATCCTGACCATTGTGCCGATGTACCAGCGCTCGTTGGTGAGCACGTACATGCCGGTCGGGCTGATGTCCCGCACGCCGTGCGCGACGGGAGGGCCGCCAGTGAAGAAGTACGCCGACAGGCCCGGCACGGACTCCCTTTGCGTGTTCCTTGCATCGGGAGGATCGAGGGACAGCAGGCGCTGCAACCAATTTTTGGCCGGCTTGATGCTTTTCTGGAGGGGCTGGGCAGCGTCCGCCTTGGGCGGTTCAGGGGTGGAGGAGACCGGTTCGCGGGGAGGTTCCTCGCGGATGGAATGCTGGGCGGTGTTCGCTTCCGCAGGGCCCTCTGGGCTGAGACGATCTTCCCGCTGCAGCAGCCGGGGTGTGTTACCGCGCATGGGCACCACTTTGACCGGGCCGGCGGGTGGTTCGGTTTCGGCGGCGACGCTTGACGCCGCCAGCCGCTGGAGGCGCTGCTTCATCTCGTCGGGCGGACAGAGGATCAGTTGATCGCCGGCCCGAGTACCCGTTGAACGGATTGCGCCGCCCGGTAATACGAGAACATTCTCAGAGCCCGCACCCGTGAGACGCGAGAGGGGGAAGGATTCGACGATCTCGACCACCGTGCAGTTCAAGTCCAGATAAACGAGATCGACCGGGACTCGCACGCTGGTGGGAGAGATTCCCCGGAAGGGCACCAGCCACAGACCGGCGCCCGCATCGGGCGTCAGCTTGGGCAACCGGACGTCGAGATCAGCAGCCGAGAGATCGGCAGCGTCTACGTCGGCGCTGAGAAAGCGTTCCCGGGTCTGGTTGTATGCGCAATGCTTCACAGCTTCCACGCTGAATTGCAGAGCCGCAGCGGCGCCAGCCGCCGGAGCCTGGCTCCCGCCCTTGCAAATTGAAAAATCAGTAGGATAGCGGCGCTGCGTCATTCACGGTACCTGCTTCCTTATCGACAGATTCGGGAAATTCTTCTACTACCACCTCCGGACTATGAAAAGGCTCGCTTTGCGGCGACGACTGGAGGGCGCAACCCGCGCTTCGGCACCCTCCCAAGATCCCTATTGAAACGCGGCCTGACCCGCAATTTCGCGGATTTTTTCCACCCTAGATTTTTTCCACCCTATCTATGCCGGGATCTAGGATTTGTCACGTGATACATATTGCGGTTCGCGAGGATTCATTCCTACGTGCCTGGCGGAACTTTTGGGATTGAAGGTGATGGCGGAAGAACGGCTCTGGCGGGCCACGGGGGTATAGTGGTTGCTGGCCGGCAAGCTGGATGGGAATCCAGGGGTACACCGATGATGATGAGCCGCAGAGATTTCTTAGCCTCCCTGTCGCTGCTGCCAGCCGTTTTGGCTGACGCCGCCGGCCACCTGCCCGCAAATCGAAATATCAGGTGGGCGCTCTCTTCCGCACTTTGGAGGTACCAGCCTCCGTGCCCGTTCACGAGCATCCTCGACGTGATGAAGGAGACGGGCTTCATTGGCGTTCGTCTCACGAGCTTTCCGGGCGTCCTGAATGAATATGGATTGACACAAGGGCAGATGCTTCACGAAGTTTCAAAACGCGGCCTTCATGTGGTGACCATCTCCTGGAATGGCGCGCTTGAAGACCCGGGCCAGCGCCAATCGGTGTTGGAGAGTGCTCGGAACGCAATGAAGTTTCTGGCCGATTTTGGCGCCAATCACCTGGTGGTTTTCTCGCCCAACCGGAACAAGGCGGGAACGCAGACTCCCGCCGCGTTTCAAGAACTGTGCGCGCGCTGCAACCAGATCGGCGAAGTGGCCGGCGAGATGGGGTTCACCGCCGGGCTGCATAATCACATGGGCCAGATGGTGCAGACGCAAGAGGAGATCGACCGGTTTATGTCGATGACCGATCCGAAGCTCTTCGGCCTCTCTCCGGATACCGCCCACCTGAATCTGGCTGGCTGCGATGTGGTGAGCACCCTGAACCGGTATAAGGATCGAGTCCGATTTCTCGACTACAAGGACTCCAGGTGGACCACGCCCACGCAGGACTGGGTACAGCCGAACGGAAAGGTGCTTCCCAAGGATTCAACCGACGCGCGCTTCTTTGCAAGCATCTACGACCTCGGCGACGGGGAGGTTGATTTTCCCGGATGCCATCGGGTACTGAAGAGTGCCAGCTATCGCGGGTGGATCTGCGTCGATCTCGATACAGCGCGCAGGGGCCCGCGGGCCGACTTCGAGCGATGCGGCGCATACGTGGTGAACAAACTGGAGCCTATTTACGCATGAACCGCCGGGAATTTGCCTTTGCCGCCCTTGCCACGGCCGTGCCGGGAACGGAGCCCAAATACCGCATTATCGATTCGCAGGTGCATGTCTGGGTCAACGATCCGCGTTATCCGTGGGCTCCGGAGACGAAGGATCCTCCAAAAGACGACCGCACGCCCGCGATGCTGCTCGAATTGATGAGAGCCAACGGCGTCCAGCGCACCGTGATCGCGCAGTACTTCGGCTACCGCTGGGATAACCGCTATGCCCTCGATTCGATCAAGAAATATCCGCCTTACTTCATGGGCGTTTGCCGCGTGAATCCCACTGCCCCGGATGCGCCGGATCAGCTTTCTCATCTCGCTGCGCAGGGATTTCATGGCGTGCGGCTCAGCCCCGCGGCTGACGCGAGCGGCGATTGGATCCGCGGTCCGCTCATGCCGCCGCTGTGGAAGCGCGCCGAATCACTGAAGGTACCCATGCAGGTCTACGCGCCGATTACGCGCATGCCGGATCTGGCGCACCTGATCGAACTGTGTCCCGATCTCAACGTGGTGATCGATCATATGGCCGACTGCCCTATCGATCAGCCCCAAGAGCTCAACAAACTCATTGCGCTGGCGCGCTTCCCCAGGGTGTTCGTGAAAATCTCGCATACCTGGTCGATCTCCCGCCAGCCTTATCCATGGCTGGATGCGCAGGAATACGTACGGCGCCTCCATGCTGTCTACGGTCCTGAACGGCTCATGTGGGCGACGGACTGGCCCGTTGACCTGAAGTGGACCACCTACGCGCAGGCGCTGAGCGCAGTGCGCGACGACATGAAATTTTTGAATGAGGAAGACAAACGCTGGATTCTATCAAAGACGGTGGAACGTGTTTGGCCCTTCGCTTGAGAGCGATCATGCTGAGAATCAACCATGCAATTTGACTGGAACTGCGGTGCGCTCGCGGAGGGACTGCGATGCTACCGTAACGAGGAGTTCTTCTTAGCTCACGAGCACTGGGAAGGCATCTGGCTGAAGTGCGAGGAGCCAGAGAAGACATTTTTGCAGGCTTTGATTCAAATCACAGCCGCCTTTCACCACTTTCAGCGGAAGAACTTTAGAGGCGCCGCATCGCTGTTGAGGGGGGCGCTGCGGCGTCTCGATCCGTTTCCCGCTGTTTACGGCAGTATCGAAGTCGAGGGTTTGCGGGAGAGTGTTCGCACCTGGCTGCAGGCGCTCGATCGAGAAGACCTCTTGCCGCAACTTCCTTTTCCGCAGATTCGCTGAGAAGTCGGATGCCTCTGGCGATTCGAGCGCCCGGTGCGAGCCCGGGAGCTGCTGCGCATTGTATTATTGCTTGCGGTATTGCCCGTCGCTCACCTGCTCCATCCAATCGACGACCTTGCCATTGAGCTTCTCCTGGATGGCGATGTGCGTCATGGCAGTGGTGGGCGTAGCGCCATGCCAGTGCCTCTCTCCCGGAGAAAACCAGATCACATCCCCAGGATGGATTTCTTCGATGGCTCCGCCCTCACGCTGAGCCCAGCCGCAGCCCGCGGTGACGAGAAGCGTTTGGCCAAGCGGGTGCGTATGCCAGGCCGTCCGGGCGCCCGGCTCAAATGTGACGCTCGCGCCTTGCACAAGGGCGGGATCGGGCGCCTGAAACAGTGGATCGATGCGGACGGCGCCCGTGAACCAATCGGATGGCCCTTTGGCGGAAGGTTGAGTGCCAGCTCTCTTGATTTCCATGGATTCTTTTCGCTCCTCTGTTCGAATATCTCGGGCCTTCACGCCGCTTTGCGCTGAATCGCTCCGCTCCCTTACCATAATTGCTTATCTTCTCTATCCATTCCCGCTTCACACAGTGTAAATCTGTCGAAGGCATTTCAATTTTTTCCTTGGAGTGATATGAACCGTCGCGAACTTCTTGCCGGATCGGCTGCTGTCGCTTTGACCCGCGTTCTTCCTGCACAACCCGCACATGCCAGTTTTACCGGACTCGCAGGACGGCCGGCCGAGCAGGACCGCCGCTTCCGTTCGCCGGTGATCGAAGGCACGATTTCTCAAATGCGGACGGCGACAGGCAGTCCAGAACTCGCCCAAATGTTCGAGAACTGTTTTCCGAATACACTCGACACGACCGTGTTCCCCGGCAGCTTTCAGGACAAGCCCGATACTTACGTCATAACCGGTGACATCGACGCGATGTGGCTCCGGGACTCCGCCGCCCAGTTGTGGCCGTATCTTCCGTTCGCCCAGGAAGACGCTGCGTTAGGGGAGCTTCTGGAAGGCGTGATCCGCCGCCAGGCGAGGCTCATTCAAATCGACAGCTACGCCAACGCGTTCACGCGCGATCCAACGGATCCTCCGCTGAAATGGGCTGTGTACGACAGAACAGAGATGCGTCCCGGCGTGGCCGAGCGCAAGTGGGAGATCGACTCGCTTTGTTATCCTGTTCGCCTTGCTCATGGCTTCTGGAAGGTTACGGGGTCTCGTGCTCCCTTCGACGGCGATTGGATTATCGCGGCGCAGCGGATTGTTGCCACGTTCCGCGAGCAACAGCGCATCCATGGCGAGGGACCGTACCACTTCCAGCGCAACACGACCCAGGCAAGCGACACACTTCCACTCGGCGGCTACGGTAATCCCATCCGGCCGAACGGCCTCATCTGTTCCGGCTTTCGGCCGTCTGACGACGCTTGTATTTACCCACTGTTTATTCCGGCAAACCTCTTCGCCGCGCTCACGCTGGAGCGCATCGCAGAAATTGCCGCAACCGTCTATCGCGATCAGAGCTTTTCTGAGGAGTGCACCAGCTTTGCGCAACAGGTGCGGGCCGCGGTGAAAGAGCACGGAACGGTGCATCATGCCCAGTACGGCGACATCCTGGCCTACGAGGTGGATGGATACGGCAACACGCTTTCGATGGACGACGCCAACGCACCCGGATTGCTGTCGCTTGCTTATCTTGAGCTGCTGCAAGAGGACGATCCGCTATATCGGCGCACGCGGACCTTTGCATTGAGCCCCGACAATCCATATTTCTTCCGCGGCACGGCAGGCGAAGGCATTGGAGGACCGCATGTGGGCCTCGGCTATATTTGGCCGATGTCCATCTTGATGCGGGCGCTCACCAGCCATTCCGATGCTGAGATCGCGCAATGCCTGCAGACTCTTTGCAGCACCTCGGCGGGCACGAACTACATGCATGAAGCGTTCCAGAAAGACAATCCGGCCAGGTACACGCGGCCGTGGTTCGCGTGGGCCAACGGACTATTTGGTGAGCTCTTGTTGAAGCTGCGCCGCGAGCATCCCGCATTGTTGCGCGAGTTCCGCGTGAGGACGTGAGCGCGCCTGCCGAAATCGTTCGGCGAATACGGTTGATAGGCATTTTTCCGTTACTCTGCGAATGTGAACGCGCCGGGGGCTGCCGGTGCTCGTGAAGTCGATCGACGGTATTCCTGCCTCGAAGGATTAAGATTCAGCCAGGGAGAACGCTCTTGCCGCTCTGGAACTCTTTTCTGATCGCCTTCAGCGTGCTTCTGCCGCTGATCAATCCTTTGGGATCTGCATTGGTCTTCCTCGGACTGGCCGGCGACGCGCCACCTAAGGTGTTTCGCTCGCTGGCGCGCAGGATCGCGATCAACAACGTCATCTTTCTGGCGATCATTGAGCTGCTTGGCGCGACCATCCTTAGTTTCTTCGGCATTTCTCTGCCCATTGTCCAGCTATCGGGCGGGATTGTTATCGCGGCCATGGGATGGTCGCTATTGAACGAGAGAAGCGCTGGCGCCACCTCCAGGAATAAAGAAGAGGAGACGGGGCCAAGCAACGAAACTGATACGCGGCATCTCGAAGAGGGCGTCTTTTATCCATTCACCTTTCCGATTACCTCAGGGCCCGGCACGCTGGTCGGCTTGCTGACTCTCACCGCACATATCTCCAGTCGAGCCCTTACACCCAATATTCTGTCTCATGTTGGGGTGTTTCTTGCCGTGGTAGTCATCAGCGTGCTTTGTTATTTCTGCTATGCGTACGCTCCGAAGATCACCAAGGCTATCCCGCCGTCAACGGCGCATGGCATTCTGCGGGTGATTGCATTCATTCTGCTTTGCATAGGCATTCAGATCGCCTGGAATGGCTTATCTGCGCTGCTCGCCACGATCATCCGTCCATAGCCTTTGATCCGCGCTTCGCGGAGAACTGAATCGTTGTCAGGCCTGGCGCTCTCCGATGACGCCAGGGCCGCCTCCATAGATCCGGAGTGTCGGCACCGGATCAAGAGGCTCGCCGCGCCGTAGTAACGCAAACCGCTCAAATGGCATGAGATCCCGCTTTCCTATTGCCGGAGAGCGGCTGGTCCACTTTTGCTGGGCCGGCGACAAATATTGTTGGCCAGCAAACTACAGCATCGCTGAAAGTCGCCGATAAACCCTGATGTTACTTCCTTCAGTGCTTCATATTCCATTTCCGTGGTTTCCGGCCGGAGAACTGTGAACACTCGGCCGAGTGCAGCGCATGAATCGCCTTACAGCTCAGTTCATGAATTCGAGGTTCAGCTTTCTTTCATGGCACACCAGCGGCGCATTACGACAATTTCTGTCTCGATTATCGCGTCCCTGGTGATGATCTTTGAAATTGCGCCACAAGCGGACGCGATGGATCAGATCTCCGCCGACAACATTCAGGCAGCCATGCGAACGCTCACCTTCTTGGAATCGCTCCCCCAAGAAGGACCGATCGTCGTAGGCGTTGTTTTTCCTTCCGATGTTCCCGCGTCCCAGGCTGCGGCCGAGGCCACAGCTCAATTGATAGCTACAGTTCACGGGCCGAACTCCAGAACGCTCAAGCCGCTCTTGATCTCCGACGATGCTCTGGCTCAATTCGACGGCCATTTGGACGTGCTCTTTCTCGTGACGGGCATTTCCAGGCACTGCGCATCGATTGTGGATGTCATGCGCCGCCGGCACCTTGTGAGCATCTCGGACGATCCGTCTTGTTCGGATCTGGGATGCGGCGTCGTCACGGTGCGGACCGGGCAGCGGGTTGAAATCTCCCTCAATACGGCTCTTGCGGACGCGGTGGGAGCACGTTTCTCGCTCATCTTCACGATGGTGGTGAAACGCAAATGAAGCTCGCTCCCAAATCTGCGATGCACGCGAAGATTGTTCTGGCGGGATCGGTGGCAGTCTTGTCCGCGATTTTCCCATCTTCTCCGCTGGGGGCTCAGTCGATGGATTATGGCGCCCTTGAGCAGCTATTTGGAGAGCCGGTGACCACCAGCGTAGACGGTTCTCCGCAGCGGGTAAGCGACGCGCCGGCAACGATGGAAATCATTACAGCAGAAGAGATTCGCCGTTCAGGGGCCAAGGACATTCCGGGCGTACTGCGTCATGTCGCTGGAGTCGACACCCTGGAGTGGGCAAATGACGATATCGACGTAAGTGTCCGGGGATACGATCAACCGTTTTCATCGCGACTCCTGGTGCTGGTCGATGGCCGTCAGGTGTATTTGGATGATTTCGACTACACGCCATGGAGCTCGGTGCCGGTGGAGCTCGCCGCAATCCGTCAGATCGAAGTCGTCAAAGGTCCCCATAGCGCGCTGTTTGGCTTCAACGCCGTCGGCGGAGTGATCAACATCATTACCTACAACCCGCTCTACGACACGGTGGACACGGTGTCGTCGACGGGCGGAACACAGGCCCTCCGCGAGATATCGATAGTTGCCACCCACAAGTTTGGCGCCAGGGCGGCCGTGCGCCTTTCGGCGGGTGGTTACCTGGGTAGCGATTTTTCGACGCAAATTCCAATCGCAGAGGACGTCGTCGCGCGGCCTGCGCCTTATCGGGACGCAATCAACCTCGCCAGCTTTATTCGGATCAACGCCAAAATGCAGCTGAGCTTTGAAGGAACCCAGTCGGCTACCGAGCAAGCCGAGTTGGGACCGACCTATCTGCTCTCGAATTCGCAATACAATTCCGAATCGTTGAAGACGAGCCTGACCGCGGAAACCGGCGCCGGCCTGCTCCAGGCCACTGTTTACACCAACTGGGTGAAGCAGCCAACCAGGTCAGGGACTGGCAGCCCAAACACACAATTCGACAATCGCGTCACAGTGGCTCAGTTCGGCGATACCTTTCGAGCTGGTGCGAATCACGTCTTCCGCGCGGCCCTAGAGTATCGGTATAACACCGAAGCCAGCGCCCCGACTCCCGGAGCCAGCGTTCACTACAACAATTACGCAGCAAGCGGAATGTGGAGCTGGAAGATCACTCCGGCCGTCTCGTTCACCAATGCCGTCCGCATCGACCACCTGCTGCTGAACCGGGAAGGTTATATACCTCCTGGCTTTCCCTTCGTCGATTCGAATTGGGATCGTGCATTCACGGTGCCCAGCTTCAACAGCGGCCTGGTCTGGAAGCCATCCGAGACCAACTCCCTTCGATTCCTGGCCAGCCAAGGCAACGAACTGCCGAACTTGAATATCAGCGGAGCCTATCTGGAGGTCAATCCATATCTCAATATTTCGGGCACGCCTTTCCTCAATCCAACGATCGTCACGAATTACGAGATCGGCTGGGATCATGTTGTGATTGATCCCCATCTACAGCTCCGCGTGAGTGCCTTTCGTGAGAACAATCACGACCTCCTCTCGATTGCAGGCGGATACATTCCGACGCCGGACGGACCGTATAGTCTGCCCGACAATGTTGGCAGCTCCAATGCCCTTGGCCTGGAACTGGGGTTCAAGGGGACGTTCGCAGAACACTACCGTTGGAGCGTGGATTATCGTCCTGAGAAGATCGCAGACCATCTCATACCCGCCGCGCAGAACGGCGTCGCATACCTCGATTACCAGCACACCACGCCCGTCCATCTGGTGAAGGGGAATCTTGGCTGGGCGACTCGCAGTTGGGAGATTGACGGCTTTTTCCACTACCAATCCTTCAGCCAGGGTCTTCGGCCCACAGCAACAGGGACGGCACTTGCACCGATTGCGGGCTTTGCCGCAACCGACGGCCGGATAGCCTACAACCCACGAAAATGGACGACGTGGTCTGTCTCGGGCCAGAACCTCACGCGTCGAAGCCAGCTTCAAACCACCGGGCCGGCGGTCGAACGTCGCGTGTTGGGAACGCTGTCCTTTAGTTTCTGAGTGACCTGACGATGAACCTGTTCTGGCAAATCACGACGATCGAGTTCCTGCTCAATGTGGCCGTGTTTGCGGGCGCGATTATCTTTTATGGCCCGGTGCGCATCGCGGCCGCGCGCTTCGCGCATGGCCGGGAATTTCCAAAGAGCCTGGCGTCGGGCATTCTCTTTGGCGTGGCGACCTCAACCGCCCTCTTTCTTCCCCTGCATCTGGATGGCGGCGCTGCCGTCGGATGCGTCACGATCCTCCTGGCGCTCTCCGGGCCCGTGGATGGATTCCTGGCCATCTTCGGTTGTCTCGTATTCTCCATCGCAATCGAGCTGTCGCCCTGGGCAAACACGGATCAGTCCATTCGCGCCGCCCTCCTCTCATTGCTGGTTGGCGCGGCGGTAAGTTCCTTATGCAGGCTCGCTCTTACATACTGGCCCGGGCACCACAATACGCCCCTCAAATATATTCACCTTCCCGTGCTGGGAATCCTCTCAGCGGGAGGAAGTCTGGCAGTGCTCAGAGTGTCCGAGGGAGCCGATGCCGTAGCCTCTTCGTTCATTCCAGCGCTGGCATCAAATTCCTTCGCCGCGTTCATTCTCGGAACCCTTCTGCTTCACGAAAAACGCCGGTCCAAAGCAGAGCGCGATCTGCGCCAGAGTGAGGCGCACCTCGCCGGACAGGCCAGGGAGCTTGCCATAGCGCGCGATACAGCCGAGAGCGCGAATCGCGCCAAATCCATGTTCCTCGCCAACATGAGTCACGAACTGAGAACCCCCTTGAACGCAATTCTGGGGTACGCGCAATTGCTTCTCCGTGAACGGAACTTGACCCAGATGCAAGTGGGGGCCTGCACCACGATTCAGCAAAGCGGTGAGCACCTGCTGACGCTCATTGTCGACATTCTGGACTTGGCCAAGATCGAGGCCGGCAAGCTTGAGCTTCAGTTCGGCGCGGTCGACCTGCGCGCGTTCCTTGACGGGATCGCCAACATCATCCGCATCCGGGCTGAAAATAAGGCTCTCGACTTCGTCTGCGGTTTCGCAGCGGATATTCCCGGCTTCGTCGAGATCGATCAGAAACGATTGCGCCAGGTGTTGCTGAACCTGCTCTCGAACGCAATCAAATTCACTGACGATGGGCGCGTAGACATGCTGGTCAGCGTTTTATCCCGATCGCCCGGCGAGGCGCGGCTCTGCTTTGAAGTGCGGGATACCGGCACCGGAATCCCGCAGGACCATCTGGAAAAGGTCTTCCGCCCCTTCGAGCAAGTTGGAGACGCGCAGCACAGCGCCGGAGGAACAGGCCTGGGACTGAGCATCAGCCGCCAGTTGGTCCGGTTGATGGGCGGGGAGATCCGCCTGGAAAGCGAATGGGGCCGGGGAAGCTCGTTCGCCTTCGACATCTCAGTGCACACCCTTGCCGCGGAAGGAGCTGCTTCTCCAATCGGCGGTCCGGTGGCCGGCTACGAGGGCCCCCGCAAGCGAATTCTGGTTGTCGATGACATCCAAGCCAACAGATCCGTGTTGTCGAACGTTCTGAGCGGTCTCAGGTTCGAAACGAGCCAGGCAAGCAATGGCCTGGAGGCGCTGGCGAATGCCGGAGCACTGCGTCCGGATCTGATTCTGATGGACGTGCGGATGCCGGTCATGAGCGGATTGGAAGCGATGCGCCGCTTGCAGGAGCATGCGGATTTGAGGGTCATCCCGGTGATTGCGGTTTCGGCCGGCGTAACCGAGGAAAAGCGGGCTGCCTGTATAGCGGCGGGAGCAAGAGCGTTCCTGACCAAGCCGATCGAGGTTCCATCTCTCCTGCAGGAGATTGGCCGGTTGCTCGGCCTGGTCTGGATAGAGGAAGCCTCCCGGCAGGCCACTTATGCGCCGACTGCGATGAACCGGCTTGAGATACCGCAGCCTGCGCAGCTTGAGGCTCTCCGCGTACTGGCGAAGGCGGGCAAAATGCGCGCTATTCGGGAAAAGGCGGATGAGTTCGCGACTCTCGACGAGCGCTACCGTCCGTTCGCCGACCGAATCACCAAGCTGGCGCTTGGCTATGAATCGAAGGCGCTGCTCCGTCTGGTGGAAAGGTGTGCTGTCCAACAACAGGCGGAACAAGAACAACAGGAGGCCCAACCATGAGCGGAACCTACACCGACATCAATGGAAGCACGATCCTGATAGTTGATGATATTCCCGCCAATCTGGCTATCGCGGTCGATCATCTGGAAGACAACAATTTCCAGGTATTGGTTGCGCAAGACGGTGAAGAAGGAATCGAGCGGGCGCAATTGGTGAAACCCGATCTCGTACTTCTCGACGTCATGATGCCGGGGATTGATGGCTTCGAAACTTGCCGCCGCCTGAAGGCGGACGAGAGCACGCGTGACATACCGGTCATCTTCATGACTGCCCTATCCGATACCAGCGACAAGATTGCCGCCTTCGCAGCCGGCGCGGTCGATTATGTGAGCAAGCCATTCCAGGTTGCGGAGTTGATGGCCCGGATCAAGACGCAGCTGACCATGCGAGCCGCGCAAAAACAACTTGCAATCCAGAATGCCGCGATTTTGGCCTCGGCGGCCCGTTATCGCAGGCTCTTTGAGACCGCCAAGGACGGCATCCTCCTGGTCGACGCAGGGACCGGCCGAATTTCAGACGTCAACTCATCCGTGATCGCCATGTTCGGTTACAGTCGCGATCACTTTCTCAACCGCAATCTCTACGAAATTCCCCCGTTCGCAGGGATTCCGGTGTGCCGCAGCGTGACTACTGAACTCGAAACCTCGGAGTCTGTCTGCTTTGATCACTGGCTGCTCGAGGCTCGGGACAAATCCACCATCGACATCGAATTTACCGGCAACGCCTACGAGGTAGATGGGGCTCGGATCGTGCAGTGCAATCTGCGCGACATCACCGGAAGGAAACGAGCCGAGGAGTGTGTTCGCCACATGGCGCTTCACGATGCGCTCACCGGATTGCCAAATCGTGCCCTGCTCCAGGATCGCTTGACTCTGGCCATCGCGTTGGCGCGGCGCAATCAGGAGCATATCGCCGTACTCATGCTCGATCTCGACAAGTTCAAGCAGGTCAATGACTCCCTCGGTCATCACATTGGCGACGTGCTTCTTGTGGCAGTGGCTGCACGCCTGAAGAGTTGCATTCGAGACAGTGATACCGTGGCGCGTCTGGGAGGCGATGAATTCGTGATCGTGCTGCCGGCAATCTCTGGCGCCGCGGCCATCGAGCAAATTGTACGGAAACTGCTCGCCTTACTCGTCACTCCATTCCAGATTGAAGGCCATGAACTCCAGATAAGCGGCAGCATTGGCGTCAGCCAGTTCCCGGTCGACGGAAGCGATCCGGGAACCCTGCTGCGCACCGCCGATACCGCTATGTATGAAGCGAAAGCAAAAGGCCGCAGCACCTACTGCTTCTTTACTTCTGAGCTCGATGTGGCAACCCAGCGCCGGGTTATGCTGATGAGCGATCTGCACTATGCATCCGCGCGCGGTGAGTTTGTTCTTCATTACCAGCCGCTGGTTGAAACCACTTCCGGATCGATCACGGCGGTCGAAGCCCTCCTGCGCTGGAACCACCCAAGGCTCGGACCAGTCTCTCCGGTTGAGTTCATCCCTCTGTTGGAAGAGTCGGGACTCATCATCGAAGTCGGAGATTGGGTCTTGAATACGGCGTGCACGCAGAATGTTGCCTGGCAAAGGGCGGGCCTGCCACCGGTGCGAGTTGCCGTTAATGTGTCTGCACTGCAGTTCTATCGTGGCAATATCGTCCGTTCCGTGAATGAATCGCTGAGCGAGAGCCAGATGGACCCCAAATGGCTCGAACTCGAGTTGACCGAGACTCTCACACTGGATGGATCCGAGACTACGATCAACATCATGCAGGATCTGAAAGCACTTGGCGTGAGCCTTTCGTTGGACGATTTCGGCACAGGCTGGTCGTCGCTCTCCTGTCTCAGACGCTTCCCTCTCGACCGGATCAAGATCGATCGCTCCTTCATGCGCGACATCATTTCACAGCCAGCCGCCGAAGCGGTGGTGAGAAGCATCATCGACCTGGCTGATAATCTCGGCTTTGCCTGTGTCGCCGAAGGTGTCGAGACGGCCGCACAACTCGTGTACCTGCAGGACCAGGGATGTCCCGAGATCCAGGGTTTCTTGTACAGCCCGGGTTTGCCGGCGGCCGGCTGTGGCGCCCTGATGCTCTCCGGAAAGCCTGACTTCGCCATGCAGGGAGTGACAACGAACGGGAGGCACGACGCGCACTAGGATTCGCGGGCGGCTCTCGTGCACAACGCGCGACACAGACAACAGGCTAGTGTTGACGTCTGCGATATCCAACCTCTCTCATTGATTCTGGATAAATGTTGCCGAACAGGCCAGGTGCGACATGCAGGAATTGGTGGCGGCTCGGGACACAAAGACGACGAATAGACCTTAGTCAGTGGGGAGTAGAGGACCGTTCGCTTCTCAGGCGGGGGTGATGACTTCTGTAGCGGATTCTGCAGGAACGGGCGCTCGTTTGGCGGCCCGGCAGACGGAGTCGGAGACGACCCATGGTGTGCCAGCGAGGGCGACGCTGATGGCGTTGCCCGCCCAGTTGAAATGGTCATGAGGGCCGGCGAGGAGCTTCGGAACCCAGACCAGCATTTCGAAGCCGACGATCTCAGCCGTGATCAGGCGCGAGGCGAGCGGAGCCATGATGCCCGAAAGAATGGCCGCGGCGGCGAGGAAAAAGCCGATCGTAGTCGCGTAGGCCCAGAACATCTGCGAAGGCGGAATCCATTGGGGAATCCACGTCAGCAGGCCGGGCATGTAGTAAATATGGCCGATGCCGAAGGAGATGGCGGAGAGGCCGTAGAGACGGGTGAAGAGAGACTCGCGCCGCGAGATGGTGGAGCTGGCCGGCGAAAGCCATGCCAGAAGGACGGCTCCGGCAACGACGAGCGAGAACTCCTCAAAGAAGTTGCCAAAAGAGTCGAAGTTGCGCAGGTTTTCTAGAATTTTGGGCACCCACACGAGCGTGAAAACGGAGTAGACGACGGTGAGCGTGAGAGCGCCGGCGCGAGCAGTTCGGTGCCAGAGGAGAGCGAGTCCGGCGGCAAGCTCGATGAAGGCTGTGAGATAGGCCAGCGATTCGCGGAAGGGTACGTTCGGACCGACGCGTTGCCAGGTGGTGGCGAAGTCGCCCGAAGCCAGGCCGAGAAGGCCAAGGAAGATGGCGCCGGCGGCGTAGACGTAAATGCCGAGATTGGATGCGAAGCCGCGATTCTGCATAGATCCCTGCCTCCGGTTTCTATCGGGACGGGCCTGCGGACGGACGCCTCCAGTATGCCATACCTATAGACCGCTGGACTGCGCTCCCGAATTGAAGTAGCCCACTGCCAAAAGATGATGAAGGTGGCGGAGACCAGAAATGCACGCGCGGCCCATTCATACCTGCTCTCAGCCGCGCGCAGGTCACGTTGGCAGATTCCTTATTCCGCCCGCAATGCGTCCACCGGATTCACCGCAACCGTCCGTCTCGATGGAATGTAGCTGGCCAGTGAGGCTGCCGCGCACAAAGCGATGCACGCCAGCGCATATGTAGCCGGATCCACCGGACTGACATGGAAGAGCAATGACTTGAGCAACCGGGTTGCCCCCAAAGCCAGAAACAACCCGCATCCGATGCCGCACCCGGCCAACACCAGGCCCTGCCGCACAAACATGGTGGTGATGCTATTGCGCTGCGCTCCCAGCGCAATGCGAATGCCGATCTCGCGCGTACGCTGCGATGCTGAATAGGCAATCACGCCGTAGAGCCCCACGATCCCGAGCAGCAGGGCGATGGCGGCCGCAATCCCAAGCATCACCAGGGTAAACGACGTTCGCGAAATCGACTTCTGGTAGTAGTAGTCCTGGGTGTGTATGCCGGTGAGAGGAAGGTTGGCATCCACCGACCAAACCGCTTGGCGCACATCTTTCATCAGGCTTTCGGAACCCGCTCGCGGAGTCCGAATTGCAAATACTACGAATCGTCTGATGTTGACCTGGTCGCTCTCGAAGTGAGACAGCACTGTCGGCCAGTAGGCAATTGTGGGCGCGTCCTTGCCCATGCCGTCGTCGTGCACATCGCCGATGACCCCGACAATCTCCCGCCAATCGTCCTTCGTGCCCACGCGGATATGCTTGCCGAGCGCATTCGCAGGACTACCCCAGTATTCGCGCGCAAAGTTCTCGCTCACCATGCCCACGGGCCGCTTCTGGAAAACTTCGCCCCACGCGAAGTCTCGCCCCGCAACGAGGGGAATGCCAAGCGTCTTCAGATAGCCCGGGGCGCCGAAGACGAATTCGCGCAAGGGCGGCATTGCGTTGCCCGCATAGCTTCGGTCCTGCGCAAACACCGGGTCATGCCACCCGTTTCCATCCATGGGAACAGAACCGCCAAAGCTCACGGATTCCACTCCCGGGACCGCCGCGATCTTTTGTGCAATGGCCTGCTGCATGCGGAGTACATCGTCGTCTTTGGGTACATCGGCTTCGGGGATGCCCATCCGTACGGTTTGAATCTTCGCCGTTGTATCGTATCCGGCATCGACATGGATCAGTGCGCGAAAGGTCCGGATCATCAGCCCGGAACAGATCAACAGCACGAATGCGAGGCTGACCTGGATCACCACCAGCGTGTTGCGCGTGCGATGGCGCTCACGGCCTTGGCTGCTCGTTCGACTTCCACGCAGACCCGTTCCCACGCGCGTGCCGGCGTATCTTAGCGCGGGAATGGAACCGAAGAGCAGGCTGCACACCAGCGCCACGCCCAGCGTGAAGACCAGCACGTTCAGGTCGATACCAATGTCGTGCAGGCGCGGCAGGCCCGCAGGACCAAGCGCAATGAGCAAACGCAGCGCGCCCCAGGCGAGCACCAGCCCCAGCGCGCTGCCCAGCACTCCCAATACCGCGCTCTCCAGCAGGAACTGTTTTGCAATCCGCCACGGGCTTGCGCCGAGGGCTGCGCATATTGCCAACTCCTGGTGGCGCCCTTCGGCGCGCACCAGCAGCAAGTTCGCGACATTGGCGCAGGCAATCAGTAGTACGATTCCAATGCTGCCCATCAGCACCCAAAGCAGCTTGCCCACATCCCCGATCACGTCCTGGCTAAGTGGCCGGACTTTGGGTCCTATCCGCGCCTTCTTGAAGAGGTCGATGCTGAATCCCGGCGGGGCGGGAAAACTGTTGAGCACGATGGGCCACATCCGCGCCACATCGGCATTCGCTGCCTGCATTGTGATCCCAGGCCGCAATCGGGCAACGCCTTCATAGCTGAAATTGCCGAGCGTGGTCTTGCTTCGATCGAGACGAAGAGGCAGGAACAGCGCGGGCTGCTCCCAATCGAGGAAGCGAAATTCCTTCGGCATCACCCCGATGACTTGGCGCGCTTTGCCGTCTACCCGAATGGTTTGTCCCACGATGGACTTATTTGAGCCGAAGCGGCTCCGCCAATAGTCATAGCTGAGCATCACTGTGTCCGGTCCGCTCGGGATGTCATCGGCCCGGTTAAACCAGCGCCCCAGCGCGGGAGTGAGTCCGAGAACCGGAAGAACGCCATCGGTCACATCGAGCGCCTGCACCTGCTCGGGGCTTCCCTGCCCAGTGACGCTCACCGAGTCTCCCTGATAGATGCCCACATCTTCAAAGGTGCGGTTCTGCTCGCGATAGATAAAGTAGTTCGACGGCGCCATATTCACGTCATCGAGATTCAGCCCCGGAGCCGTATGCCAGACTCCCACCAGCGACTCAGGATGCGGGTAGGGCAACGGTTTCAGCAGGACGCCCTCGACGACGCTGAACACCGCGATGTTGGCCCCTACACCCGCGGCAAGCGTAATCAGCGTGATCACGGTGAAGACGGGTGCGCGCCAGAGCCTGCGCACGATCTGCCTGAGCTGGCTAAAGAAGGAACTCACGGTCAATCCTCCTGGGGTAGGGATGAGAGCAGGCGAGGTACACCTTTTAGACGCTACGCAGCCCCTTGCGAACAAGTTCCTCGATAGAGTATGTTTTTTCGGGCATTTGTGGCGAATGAATGCAATTCTTTCTGGCTGATCTGGTCGATGCCGGCTTCTACGATCAGTGTTCCAAGATGACCTCAACATGGAGACCGGTTGGTCGGTGAACTCAGCCTATAACATTCAGGCATACCGGATCTCGTCCAGGGGCACGCTCCAGTCCCTTGGCAACATCGGAGAGGGATGTCCAGGACTCCAACAAACCGGCCCATCCCAGTTGTACTTCACGGGCAACAACAAATATGCTTTCCAGCCGCAATGCCTGAGCCCTCCGCCGCTTGAGATCGTCATCTGCGACCACGCGTGAGGAATTGGGCGGGCACGCTTTCCCGGCGGTGCTCTGGCCCGCCGCTATCGGCGCGAGATTACCGCGAGCAGGCCTCCATCCCATACCGATGTGCCGCTGAGCGTGCGATCGGTTACTCCCATGGCCGACCTGCGCCTGGTCTCCGAACTGGTGCGCATTCCCGAGCGCCTTGGCGAACCGCAGCTCGCGGGATGGACGGAGATCTACTATGCACGCGATCTCGTGGTGCCGGATACGCACGACAACAATCTGATCCTGATTGGCTCGGAGACTTTCAATCCTTGGGTGACCCTCTACCAGCCGCTGCTGGACTTTGATGTTCATTGGGATTACAAGTCAGACATCTACAACGTGATCAATCGCGCGCCGCATTCGGGCGAGCAGAAACAGTACGAATACGACCGGTACACCCCCGGGCTGAAGGCTTATACCTTGATTGCCCTGGTCAATAACACCCAGGGGCAAGGCCGCGTTCTGCTCATTGAGGGAACATCCATGGGAACCACCTATGGCGCCATGAACTTTCTTGCCAACGAGAATATGTGGCGCCCGGTCATGCAGGCTGCAGTGGACAAGAGCGGACGGTTACATAATTTCGAAGTGCTGCTGAGCAACGATTTCATTCGCGGTGGCGTCAGCAATACGCAGTTGGTTGCGTGGCACGTTCACTGATTCCGGCCGCCACGCCGATTTATCGTTTTTATCGTTCCGAATCTGCTCGAGGTTCATTGGATCTGCTTTCGAGTTGCTGCCCTACGCCATCTTCAAGTGACGAGATGCCGACTGGTGAGTAACAATCAGGTGGCATAGCGATCTTCTCGTGCCCCGGTCCTCCCATGGGCTGAACGCTATTTCTTATCGCGTCTCTCGAGTAATTTGCATCCAAAGACCGTGAAGCGGTAAAGAGAAATGGAACGAGTGGCCGAGGTATCGGAATATGTCCGGCGGCGACTCATCGTGCGCGGCATCGTGCAGGGCGTGGGCTTTCGGCCTTATGCCTACCGGCTGGCCAGGACCCATCATCTCGCGGGGTTTGTCAGGAACACGGCTCTTGGAGCTGTCATCGAGATCGAGGGCGATCTGAGTGCGGTGGAGGCATTCGAAGGAGCGCTCCCGGACCAAGGCCCGCCCATGATGATCATCGACTCGATGGAGGCGGAGTGCATCGCTCCGCACGGCGACGAGGAATTTCGCATTGTCGCCAGCGACGCGGAAGGGCCGACGCTCGCATGGGTCCCAGCCGATATCGCGAGCTGCGAGCTCTGCCTGGGCGAGATGAATGACGCGGCTGACCGTCGCTACGGGTATCCCTTTATCAACTGTACCAACTGCGGACCGCGCTACAGCATTACGCTCGGGCTGCCCTACGATCGCGCGCAGACGACGATGGCGGCATTCACCATGTGCGATGCATGCCGCGAGGAGTATGAGGATCCGGAGAGCCGCCGCTTTCATGCGCAGCCGAATGCCTGTCCTGCCTGCGGTCCTCAGCTTTCTCTCACCGATGCTTGCGGGAGCGATGTGCCGGTGCGCGGTACGGACTCAATCCTCAAGACGGTTGCAAACCTTCTCGGCAGCGGTGGAATCGCGGCATGGAAGGGGCTCGGCGGATACCAACTCGCTTGCGACGCGCGAAACGCGAACGCGGTCGCGGAGTTGCGCAAGCGCAAGCATCGGAATGAGAAGGCTTTCGCGGTCATGGTTGAGGACATCACGACGGCGGAGATTTTCTGCGAGGTGTCGGAGTCTGAGCGCAGCTTGCTGAGCGGGGCCAGCAAGCCCATCGTATTGCTGAAGACGCGAGAGACAGCAAAGCTTCCCGAAGCCATTGCGCCGGGCAGTTCGCTGCTGGGGGTCATGCTGCCCTACACGCCGATGCATGCGCTTCTTTTCCGCGCGTTCCATGAAACAGGCATGCGGGATGCCGTGCTGGTGATGACCAGCGGCAACGTCAGTGAAGAGCCGATCGTGACGGATGAAGCGGAGGCGCATGAAAGATTGCGGGGAATTGCGGACATCTTCGTCGATCACAATCGTCCGATTCATACGCGCGTGGACGATTCTGTGGCACGCGTGGTGGAAGGCAGGCCTTTTCTGCTGCGGCGGGCGCGCGGATATGCTCCGATGCCGATGGAGCTCCCTGTGAACCGCGTACCTCTGCTGGCCTGCGGAGCACAGCAGAAAAGCACACTCTGCTTCGCTCGAGAAGGCGTCGCGTTTCTGAGCCAGCATCTGGGCGATCTCGAAAACTACGAAACGCTCGTCTTTTTCGAGCAGACCCTGGAACGCATGGGGCGGCTCCTGCAAATCGAGCCGGAAGCCGTTGCGCACGATCTTCATCCCGCATATCTCAGCACGCAACTCGCACAACGCTTGCCTATCGCGAAGAAGTTCGCTGTGCAGCATCATCATGCCCACATTGCGAGTTGCATGGCGGAGCACCGGCTCGAAGGGCCGGTCATCGGCGTCGCATGGGACGGCACCGGGCTGGGCACCGACGGAACGATATGGGGTGGAGAGTTTCTGCTGGCCGACTACGCGGGCTTTGAGCGCCAGGCGCATCTGCGTTCTGTGCCGCTCGCCGGCGGCGACACCGCGGTGCGCGAGCCGTGGCGCGTGGCACGGAGTTATCTGCTCGATGCATTTGACAACAGTGTGCCGCGAGGCATACGGTGGCAGAATTTCGTGCTGGCCCGATCGGTGCGCACGCTGGATGCGCTGCTCGAAGGGCGCATCCGCACGACCGATACGTCTTCGTGTGGCCGCTTATTCGACGCGGTTGCGTCGCTGCTGGGCGTTCATCAAGCCGTTTCGTTCGAAGGACAGGCAGCGATGGCGCTGGAGACAATTGCCGGCGCCGATGACAAGGTATACGATTTTGCGCTCGATGGGGCGCGGCCCTCGCAGGTGGACCTGCGTTGCATGGTGCGCCAGATCGTAGACGACGTGGAGCGGGAGGTGCCGGCCAGCACGATTTCCGCGCGTTTCCACAACACCCTGGTAGCCGTTATCGAAAAAGTCTGCATCCAACTCGGCGGGGATACGGGAAATAAACGCGTGTGTCTGAGCGGCGGCTGTTTTCAGAACGTCCGCCTGCTGGAAGGCTGCTTGCGGGCTTTGCGCTTCGCAGGCTTCGAGGTGTTCTTTCAGCAGCAGATTCCCTGCAACGACGGCGGCATTTCGCTGGGACAAGCCGCAATTGCCAGCGAACTGCTGCGGAAGGGGATGTAGCGATGTGTTTAGCAATTCCGGGCAAGGTGGTGGAGACGTTCGACCGCGGCGGAATGCGGATGGCGCGCGTCCAGTTTGGCGGCGTGACCCGTGAGGCATGCCTCGAATATGTTCCGGACACGCAAGCCGGCGAATATGTGCTGGTGCATGTCGGCTTCGCGCTGAGCCGCGTGGATGAAGAGGAAGCGCGCCGCACGTATCAGGCGCTGATGGAACTCGATCAACTGAGCGAGCTCGATACGCCGGAGATTGAAGAAGAAGTGATCCGACTACCCTGGAGTTCGCGCGGCGGAGGCGGAGCATGAAATTCATCGATGAATATCGCGATGGCAAGGTCGCCGCACGAATCGTAGACGAACTGCACCGGGTGCAGACAAAGCCGTGGGTCATCATGGAGGTCTGCGGCGGACAGACGCATTCCATCGTGAAGAACGGTATCGACTACCTGCTGCCGCGGGGCATCGAGCTGGTGCACGGTCCAGGTTGTCCGGTGTGTGTGACGCCGCTCGAGATGATAGACAAAGCCCATGCCATTGCGCGCCGGACGGATGTAATCTTCTGCTCTTTTGGCGATATGTTGCGCGTGCCGGGATCGGATGGCGATCTGTTCACGATCAAGTCACGCGGCGGCGATGTGCGGATTGTTTACTCGCCCCTCGACTGCCTGAAAATCGCTCGGGCAAACCCGGACAAGCAGGCGGTTTTTTTCGCTATAGGCTTTGAAACCACGGCGCCCGCCAACGCGATGCTCGCCTGGCAGGCTAAGGCGGAGGGGCTGAAGAATATTTCGCTGCTCGTTTCGCATGTCCTGGTGCCGCCGGCGATTGAAACGATTCTTTCTTCTGCCCAGAACCGCGTGCAGGGATTCCTCGGTCCCGGGCACGTCTGCACGGTCGTCGGGTATGAGGAGTACGAGACGCTGGCTGCACGTTTCCATGTGCCGATTGTCGTGACGGGTTTTGAGCCGATCGATGTGCTGGAAGGTGTCTTGAAAGTAGTCCGCCAACTGGAAGACGGACGGGCTGAGGTGGAGAACCAATACTCCCGCGTGCTGAACCGTGAAGGAAACCGGGCGGCGCAGGAGCTCATCCGGAAGGTGTTTGTGATCACCGACCGCAAGTGGCGCGGCGTCGGATCGATCCCGCACAGTGGATACGCGTTGAGCCCGGAGTTTTGCGACTTTGACGCCGAGCTCCGCTTCAGTGTGGAGGCCATCGACACGGCCGAACCTGCGATCTGCATCGCCGGAGAGATTCTGCAAGGCATCAAAAAGCCGCACGATTGCCCGGCATTCGGCACGGCATGTACTCCGCAGCATCCGCTCGGCGCCACAATGGTCTCATCTGAAGGCGCGTGTGCCGCGTACTACGCCTATGGCCGCCACTTGAATGAAGCGCAGCTCGTTTCGATTGGAGGCGGAGCATGAATCTTGCCGAGGAAACGCTTCGCGATGCACCTGCGGCAACAAAAGGCGATGAATTTGGTGAATGCCCGCTGCCGATCTTCGATCACCCGCAAATCGTGCTGGGACATGGCTCCGGCGGAAAGCTTTCGGCGGAGTTGATCGAGAAAGTTTTCGTCAGCCGGTTTCTTAACCCGACACTCGAGCGCATGAATGACTCCGCGCTGCTGGAGATCGGTGGAGCGCGGCTTGCGTTCACCACGGATTCCTTTGTCGTAACGCCCATGTTCTTTCCGGGCGGCGACATTGGTTCACTCGCTGTGAATGGCACCGTAAACGACCTGGCGATGGCCGGCGCTAAGCCGCTGTATCTTTCAGCCGCATTTATCCTTGAAGAGGGCCTGCTCACCAGCGACCTCACGCGCGTGGTCGAATCCATGCAGTCTGCCGCGAGCCGCGCGGGCGTACAGCTCGTCACCGGCGACACCAAGGTCGTCAACCGCGGCAAAGCAGATCAGGTCTTCATCACAACAACCGGCATCGGGCAGGTGGCCGGCGACGTGCAGCTCAGCGCGGACCGTGCCAAGCCGGGCGATCAGATCCTGCTCAGCGGCTACATCGGCGACCACGGCATTACCATCCTTTCGCAGCGCGATAACCTCGAATTTGAAGGCGACCTGAGCAGCGACTGCGCCGCATTGAACTCTCTGGTGGACGTGATGTTCGAGGAAGCCCGCGCCGCTGGCTGCCCCGCTGCCATCCGCTGCCTGCGCGATCCAACGCGCGGGGGCGTCGCCAGCACGCTGAATGAAATCGCCGGCCGTTCCGCTGTGGGCATAATGCTCAGGGAAGACGAAATCCCCGTGCACGAGACTGTGCGCGGCGCCTGCGAGATGCTCGGGCTCGATCCGCTCTATGTCGCGAATGAGGGCAAGCTATTGGCGGTGGTTTCGCCGGAACTTGCGCCGAAGGTGCTGCAGCGCATGCAGAGCCATCCGTTGGGGCGCGACAGCCGAATCGTCGGCCAGGTTCTGGAATCGCCGCAAGGCATGGTGCTCATGAAGACAGGAATCGGAGGGACCCGCGTCGTCGATACGCTTTTCGGCGAGCAGTTGCCGCGAATCTGTTGACCACAACGCCTTTGTTTAAATTTCAAGACATCGCAGAAGGCTGCGAACGCATCGCAGAACGTATTGCTTCGGGGTTGTGTTCGCCAGGGCCGGCCGTAGAGGCAATTCGGCCGCCCGCACGAGTCGACCCCCGCACACGCGGCGACAAGGCCAAATAAGCTGCCTTGGTACGACCTAATAGCCGCGCAACGGAAGGAATTGCCTCATGCCCGCCAGCACGTCTGCATCGCCCGCCAAAACCGCTCCTCCCAAGGAAGTTCACATTCTCTGGATCACCGCCGGCCTCAGTTGCGACGGCGACTCCGTGTCCGTCACAGCCGCTGAACAGCCGTCGCTGGAGGACGTGCTGCTCAACGCGGTTCCCGGTTTGCCGAAGGTACACTTGCACAACCCCGTGCTCGCGTATGAGGTCGGTGACGACTTCATGCACTTTTTCTACGAGGCCGAAGCCGGCCGCCTCGAGCCGTTTGTCCTGGTTGTGGAAGGCTCGATCCCTAACGAGAACATCAAGACAGAGGGATACTGGGCGGCGCTCGGCACCGATCCGAAGACGGGCCAGCCTATTACAACGAACGAATGGATCGATCGCCTCGCCCCGAAGGCGCTCGCGGTCATCGGCGCGGGAACCTGTGCGGCCTACGGCGGCATTCATGCGATGGCGGGCAATCCGACGGGCGCGATGGGACTGGCCGACTATCTCGGCTGGAACTGGAAATCGAAAGCCGGCCTTCCGGTGGTGAACGTCCCGGGCTGTCCGGTGCAGCCGGACAACTTCATGGAGACAGTAATGTACCTGCTCTATCAGGTGGCCGGCCTTGCGCCGATCATTCCTCTCGATGAGCAGCTTCGCCCCACGTGGCTCTTCGGCAAGACGGTACACGAGGGCTGCGACCGCGCGGGTTATTACGAGCAAGGCGACTTCGCGCACGAGTACGGCTCGCCAAAATGCCTCGTGAAGATCGGCTGCTGGGGGCCGGTGGTGAACTGCAACGTCACCAAGCGCGGCTGGATGCGCGGCATAGGAGGCTGCCCGAACGTGGGCGGAATCTGCATCGGCTGCACGATGCCAGGTTTCCCGGACAAGTTCATGCCATTTATGGATGAGCCGCCGGGTGGAGTGCTTTCATCCACAATCGTCGGCGCCTATGGACGCATGATCCGATCGTTGCGCGCAATTACGAATCACACGGTGAACAAGGAGCCGAAGTGGCGCCACCGGGGCAAAGAACTCACCACGGGCTACGTCGATCCGCGTCGCTGACAGCGACACCCTGTTTTCTCATAACGGCGCACCGCGCAGAAGATATCGAGGCACACATCCATGGCAACAGCCTTTCTTCCTCAGACTGGCAAAGCTAGCTCCCCCGCCAGCAAAGGCAAAAACCTTGTGGAGATGAACTGGGACCCGATCACGCGCATCGTGGGGTCGCTGGGGATCTTCACCAAAATTGACTTCGACAACCGCGTCGTCGCGGAGTGTTACTCCACGTCGTCCATCTTCCGCGGATATTCCATCTTCATGAAGGGCAAGGACCCGCGCGACGCCCATTTCATCACCAGCCGCATCTGCGGCATCTGCGGAGACAACCACGCCACCTGCGCGGTATACGCGCAGAACATGGCGTTTGGCGTGCGGCCGCCGGCGCTGGGTGAGTGGATGATCAATCTCGGCGAAGCAGCCGAGTACATGTTCGACCACAATCTCTACCAGGACAACCTGGTGGGCGTGGACTTCTGCGAAAAGATGGTGAAGGAAACCAATCCCGGCGTGTGGGACAAGGCCCAGCACACGGCCGCGCCCAACGCCGACAAGCACGGCTACAAGACCATCGCCGACATCATGACTGCGCTGAATCCGTTTACCGGTGAGTTCTACCGCGAGACCCTGGTGATGAGCCGGATGACGCGCGAGATGTTCTGCCTGATGGAAGGCCGCCACGTGCATCCGTCCACGCTCTATCCGGGCGGCATCGGTACACCCGGAACGATCCAGGTGCTCAATGATTTCGCCGTGCGCCTGGCCAAGTATGCCGAATTCATGAAGCGCGTCGTTCCGCTCCATGACGATCTCTTCGACTTCTTCTACGAAGCTTTGCCCGGCTATGAGAAAGTCGGCCAGCGCCGCATCCTGCTGGGATGCTGGGGTTCGTTCAACGATCCGGATCACTGCGACTACGAGTACAAGAACATGGCCCACTGGGGCCGCAAGATGTTCGTCACCCCCGGGGTCGTTGTCGATGGCAAGCTGGTTACGAATTCGCTGATCGATATCAATCTCAACATACGCATTCTCCTCGGCTCCAGCTACTACGACGGCTGGCAGAGCTCCGAGGTCTTCGTCACGAAGGATCCCTTGGGCAATCCCATCCATCGCGACCATCCGTGGAACCAGACCACGCTACCGAAGCCGCAGAAACGCGACTTCACTGATAAGTACTCCTGGGTTATGAGCCCGCGTTGGTATGACGAGAGGACAGGCGACCATCTTGCGCTGGACACAGGCGGCGGCCCGATTGCGCGCTTGTGGTCGACCGCGCTCGCGGGCCTGGTGGATATCGGCTACGTGAAGGCTACCGGCTCCAGTGTCAAGATCACGCTGCCCAAGACAGCGCTCAAGCCCGAAACCGAGTTCGAGTGGAAGATTCCGCAGTGGTCCAACGCTATTGAGCGCGACCGGGCGCGTACATACTTCCAGGCCTATGCATGCGCCTGCGCATATCACTTCTATGAGAAAGCGCTCGCGGAAGTGCTGGCCGGCCGCAATAAAACCTGGTCGGAATTCAAGGTTCCCGAAGAGGCGATTGCCTGTGGTTTCCACGAAGCGGTGCGTGGTGTGCTGTCGCACCATGTTGTGATCCGCGAGGGCAAGATCGCCAATTACCACCCCTACCCGCCGACACCATGGAATGCGAACCCCCGCGATATCTATGGCACGCCGGGGCCGTATGAGGACTCGGTTCAGAATACGCCCATCTTCGAGGAGAACGGCCCGGACAAATTCAAGGGCATCGACATCATGCGCGCGGTGCGCAGTTTTGACCCCTGCCTGCCCTGCGGCGTGCATATGTACAACGGCGAGACTAAGCTGCTCGAGACGCGCCACATGCCTATGCACGGCGCGCAGGACAGCATGGATCCCGCGGAGGCGAAGTAAAATGCACGACGCAAGGCGGGAGTTCACGCGGCGCAGCGACCGTATTGAAGAGCTGGTCAGCCGTATCGAAAGCACGGGTGATCCGGCAATGCGCGCGGTCGCTCAGGAACTGCTGCAGGCAGTGATCGAACTGCATGGCGTCGCGTTTGAGCGCATCTTGGATGCGGTAGCTGAGCTGCCTTCAGGAGAGCAGGCCCTCGAGCAGGTTGCCGCCGACGATCTTGTTTCGAGCGTGTTGTCGTTACACGGCATCCACCCGGTGGATATCGAAACCCGCGTGGCTGCGGCAATCGAGAAGGCCCGGCTCTATTTGAAATCGCACGGCGGCGACGTGGAGCTTTCTGCCATCGAGGACAACACCGTGTATCTCCATCTGCAGGGCACCTGCGGCAGTTGCTCGTCCTCCACCGAAACCATGAAAGGGCACGTCGAGCAGGCGATCTTCAATGCCGCGCCGGAGATTGTAAACGTCGTCGCGGAATCCATGCCGCCGGTCAACCACGCCGCGCCGGAGTTCGTAATCCTGCAGACGACCTGAACCGGTAAGGAGCAGACCATCATGGCCCGTCAAGACACGACTTTCGATAAGCCTTCCCACACACCGGGCACCAACAAGGGCGAGGAGCTCAGCAGTAAGCGTGCCGAACCTGGCCGAGAGGGCAAGACCGCAACCGCGCGAAGTTCAACGAGCATCAATCCTCACTCCGCCGGCCCCATCGATCCGCGTATGCCCCACCTGCCGCCAGCCTAGGGAGACGCATGCGGGAAACTTCGAATCAAATTTCCGGCGGCACAAGCGCTCCGATAAACACTGCGGGCGATGCTCTAGAAGCGTTGCGCCGGTTCGCGCGCCCCCGGCCGAATGTGGAGCGCTGCGAGCTCTGCGGTGCGGCGATTCCGTCTAATCATCCACACCTGCTCGATCGGCGCTCGCGCCAGGTCGCCTGTTCCTGCGACGCTTGTTCGATCCTCTTCGCCGATCAGCAAAGCGCCCGGTTTTTGCGCGTTCCCAGGCGCACGCTGAAACTCACGGAGTTTCGCTTCAGCGATGCGGAATGGGATGCGATGACCTTGCCCATCGGTCTGGCATTCTTTCTGCGCGACGCCACCGGCCGTGCCACAGCTCTCTATCCTTCTCCGGCTGGCGTGATGGAGTCTCTGATCGAGCTGCCGGCGTGGCCGGAACTCACGCGGAACCATCCCACGCTGGCTGCGCTGGAGCCTGAAGTGGAGGCACTCCTCGTACATCGCATAGGCGAGCAACAAGGATATTTCGTCGCCCCCATCGATACCACCTACCGTCTAGTAGGCCTCATTCGCACTAAGTGGCGCGGTCTTTCCGGCGGGACTGCTGTCTGGCAGGCCATCGCAGAGTTCTTTGGCGAACTCGATTGCAGAGCCACACATGTGGGAGAGGTGACCCATGCCTGATCTGGCCTTCCGCGTTGGCGATGTCAGAGCGATGGCCTACGCGGCGTGTCCCACGATTGCCGCGATACTGCACATCTCCAATTCACCGCCGGATGAGGAGATCCAATCGATCAGCCTTAACTGCCAGGTACAGATCCAGCCTCTCGGCCGCCAATATACGGCGATGGAAGAGGCGCGCCTATTGGAGCTTTTTGGCGAGCGCGAGCGCTGGGGCCAGACGATGAAGCCGCTGCACTGGACCAACGTCGTGCTCAAGGTTCCACCGTTCCGGGGTGAAACGAAGATCGATCTCGCTCTGCCGTGTTCCCTCGAATTTGACGTTGCTGCGAACAAATACTTCTATGGCCTGGAGGCTGGTTCGATCGCCCTCGCCGTAATGTTCAGCGGGACGGTTTTCTACACCAATGAGGACGGCATGATCCAGATCGCGCAGATTCCGTGGAGCCGCGAAGCGCGGTTCGAGCTTCCGGCTGGGGCCTGGAAAGATGCGATTGCTGCGCATTATCCCGAGAGTGCGTGGATCCAGCTTCCTCACGACGTGTTCGACCGGCTTTATCGCTACAAGGTGTCGCGTGGGATTCCAACTTGGCAGAGAACGATCGAAAGGCTGCTGAACGAGTCAGAGGGTGCCGAAGTGAGCGAGCAAGTGGCCTTGAGCGGAGGCCACCGATGAACTTCACGTCCGTTGAATCCGTCGCAGACGCGATCCTGTTCGAGGGGTACATCCTGTACCCGTATCGTCCATCGTCGTTGAAGAATCGGCAGCGCTGGAACTTCGGAACGCTCTATCCTCAAGCGTTCGCCGAAGCGCAGTCTCCGGTAGAGCGCTCGCAGTTTCATGCGGAGGTGTTGTTCGAAGCGTCGCCTCAAACAACTGTGCATGCGCGTGTACGTTTTCTGCAATTGACCGCTCCTTGTCAAGACCACAATGAAGGCTGGGAGGAAGGTTTTCCGCGTTGCCGCACACTCGATGCTGTTCATCTCGATGAACTCGTTCGCGGCGTTGAAGCGGACTTCGATCTGAGCCAATTCAGCGACGAGGAGCGCGCCGCCGCGCCACACTGCGGGGAAAGGCCGTGTCATGGGCGGCTTTCGCTACACGCTACCTGCCTGCGTGACGGGGTTTACAAGCTTGCCGCCACGTTCGCGAATTTAAGCCCCGCGGAGGCCTTGCCATCGTTTTCGCGCAGAACTGTGCAGGATGCGGCCTTTACCTCCGCGCATCTTATGCTCGGGCTCGAGCACGGCGGCTTTATCTCGCTGCTGGAACCACCCGCGAAACTGGAGGCGGCAATCAAAGATTGCAAGCAGGACGGGGTGTTCCCGGTGCTCGCCGGTGAACCGGAGGATCGCACACGCATGTTGTGTTCGCCGATCATCCTTTATGACTACCCATCGGTCGCGCCCGAGAGCGCTGGAGACTTCTTCGATGGCACAGAGATGGATGAAATGCTTGCCCTGCGCGTGCTCACTTTGACTGACGCCGAAAAGGAAGAGATGCGCTGCGGCGATCCGCACGCGCGCGCGATCCTCGAGCGCACGGAGACATTACCCGACGAACAACTCGCACGGGTCCATGGCGCTCTACGCGGTCTGCGCCGGATCATCGAACATGAGCTCGCCCGAAAGACCGACGAAGCCATTGACCTCATCGACCAACCATTTGATCCCTTTGCCGAACACAAACCCGTCGAGAGCGTTTGCGTTTTCGGCATCGACCTCAAGCCCGGCGACCGCGTTCGTCTTTGGCCACAGAAGAAGGCCGACATCCTCGACATGGAGATGGAAGGCAAGCTCGCTGTGATTGAGGCCATCGAACAGGATCTTGACAACAACGTGCAGTTCGCCGTGGTGCTCGAAGATGACCCAGGCCGGGATCTCGGCATGCTGCGCCAGACGGGGCACCGTTTCTTTTTCACGCCGGATGAAGTCGAGCCGGTGGGAATGGAGATCGTATGACCCCGCGCATCCTTGTGGCCGGCATCGGCAACATCTTTCTCGGTGACGACGGGTTCGGCTGCGAAGTCATTCGGAGGCTGGTTGCAGAGACGATTTCACCGGGCGTGAAGATCGTCGACTACGGCATCCGAGGCCTGGACCTCGCGTATGCCTTGCTCGAGCCGTATGACACGGTGATCTTCGTTGACGCGATTGCGCGCGGTGATGTCCCTGGCACGGTATACGTGCTGGAACCGTCCGGGACCGCGCAAACGGATATGCCGCTCGATCCTCACTCTATGGATCCGCTGCACGTAATCGCCATGGCCCGCTCGCTGGGCAAAATACCCGCACGCATCTTCGTCGTCGGTTGTGAGCCGCAGGACTTCGGCGATGAGCTAGAAGGCCGCATGGAGCTCTCCCCTGCAGTCGCCGGCTCCGTTACAGAAGGCGTCCGCGCTGTGCTCGATCTTGTGGCGAGCGTCTGTCAGAGCCACGTACCGCCGCTGTCAACCACAGCGGACGATACCTGTCATCTTCATCAAGGAGGCACACTATGAGACTCACACTCTTCATCCTGGCGGGGGTCGTCGCTGCCAGCATTGCCTATGCCGTCGCTCCGGACCTAGTCCGCTACATGAAGATTCGCTCCATGTGACAGCGGGGATCATGCATGCACGAGCTCTCCATCGCGCTCAGCATCATCGACGAAGTCGAGGAGCAGGTCCAGCGCCACGATGGCGCCGCCGTGGAAGCGATCTACCTCCGCATTGGCGCACTCTCGGGCGTCGATGTCCGGGCGTTGCGCTTCGCCTGGGAGCTTGCTTCGGAGAACACGCCCTTTGCCTTATCGCGGCTGGAGATTGAATTCGTTGCTTTGCTCGTCTACTGCCCGCAGTGCAATACCACGCACATGCCCAGCCCGCAAAGCATCATGTGCCCGCGCTGTATGACGCCGGAACAGCAAATCATCGAAGGCCGAGAGCTTGAAGTCCGCGCCCTGGAGTTAGCCGCATGAACGCACAGCCCCGCATGGTGGAGGTTCGCGCCCGCATCCTGAAAGAGAACGATGTTCTTGCCCGCGAGCTCAGGCAGCGCTTCGAAGATGCAGGTGTGACGGTCGTCAGCTTTGTCTCCAGCCCGGGCTCAGGAAAAACAACCTTTCTCGAAACTTTGATGTCGCGCCTCAATCATCGCTGGCGCATTGCAGCGCTGGTGGGAGACCTGGCTACCGAAAACGACGCGGCACGTTTGCGCCGCGCCTGTCCGCTGGTGAAGCAGATCGTGACCGGCACCGTCTGCCATCTGGACGCGAAGATGATCTCTGCGGCGCTGGATGATTGGAAGCTCGATGAGCTTGATCTTCTATTCATTGAGAACGTCGGGAACCTGGTGTGTCCGGCGAATTACGACTTAGGAGAAGCCATGCGAGTGGTGCTGCTTTCTGCGACAGAGGGAGAAGACAAGCCGCTCAAGTATCCCACTATCTTCAACACGGCAGACGTTGCCGTCATCACGAAGATGGATATCGCTGAGGCATGTGAGTTCAACCTTGGTGATGCCCGGCATAACATCCACAGCGTTCGTCCCGCCATGCAAATTCTCGAAATATCCAGCAAAACAGGTCGGGGGATAGATGCGGCGATTGGGTTAGTGGAAAGCCGCATACCCGAAGCGCGAAAGGCTCAAGCGGTCTAAGAATCGCAATGCTCGCACTGACCGTGTCCTTCTCAACGCTCAGCGTCGTGTCGCGCTTCTTCGGCGATGAAGTTAGCGCGAGCGGGTATTGGCGAGGGCCCGGAGGATAGTGCGGGTGTTCTTGTTCATCATCTGACGAAGGTACATGGTGATGGCGAACAGGAGGACGAGGAAAAAGAGGTCGACGCGAAGAAGTGAGTGCAGGAGTGCGCCGAGGCTTTCCGGCGGGAAAAGATGGAGGTGCATCCAGAAAAAGGCAGCGACCGCCAGAATTGCGAGCACGCCAACGATGATGCGAGAAGTACGTTCGGACCTGTCGGCGTCGGCGAGGGCTTGCTGGACGAAGGCGAGTTCCGCGTTGGTATTTTCGGCGTTGGGTTGCTGATGTTCAGGGCTCATGCTGGTTTCCTTTCGGAGATGAGGCGTTTGCGAAGGGTTGAGACTCCATAGTGGAGGCGAGACTTGGCCGTGCCGATCGGAACCTCCAGGATGGCGGCGGTTTCTTCGAGCGAGAGGTCGTGCTGATAGTGGAGAAGCAAGACGGCTCGGCTGGCGGGCGAGACGTGATCAAGGAGGCTGAGGAAGGCTTCGTCGGGTGGCTCGCCGAGATTGGGATCGACGGTGGCGAGGGGCTCAGGAGGGGCAGCGTCGAGAGACTCCCAGCGGCGGGCGCGTTTGAGTTGGGAGAAGGCAATGCGTGAGGCTATCCGAAAGGTCCATGAGCGAAAGACGGTAGGCTCACGAAGGAACGGAAGCTTACGGAAGATCTGGAGCGCGGTCTCCTGAAGGATGTCATCGGCGAGGGCGGCGCCGGCAAGACCTGTGATGTAGCGGCGCAACGGCGAATGAATGTCACGGAGTAGCTGTTCCAAGGCGGCCCGGTCGCCGGTTTGGGCGAGAAGGACGAGGAGGGTTTGGTCGGGCGTTGGAAGCTCCTTCGGGTGCATATTTGAGAGAGGAGTTGGAATGGATAAAAGTTCGGGTCAGGTAGATAAATAATTGAATCGGCGCGCGAAATCAACTCAATGGAACACTCGTCTCCGCGGTTTACGTGTGCACGGCGGCATCGTCCGGCCGGTGAACGGTCGAAGCGCCGCATAAATCCGCCGCCCCGCTCACTGAGACATAGGACCTGCTTCTGCCGGGCTCATATCGTGAACTGCTCCAGGATTGGACGCCTGTGATGGTCATGCTAATCCCTCAAATCTGTCCGGACACTCCACCAGTCGGGTTTATCGCGGCACACTGTGGTTGGGCAATCGTGTTGAGCGGCACTCAATCCCACCCAGGCGCATCGAGTCCATACCGCTTATGTGCGATTTGTCCTGTGCTTTACGGGTTTTTCACCGAATGCAAAGATGTTTCAAAGGATTGAAAGAAGCAGTTCCATCTGTGAAACAATGAAATAAATCCCAAGATTCAGGGCCCTGTGTCATTGATGATCTCCCTGCACACCATCTATGTAGTGACACTTGTCTCTCAAGCCACGTCGGCACTCGCGCTCGCGCTACTGGCTTATAACGACCATCGCTTGCATGGACTCCGAGCCCTTGCGGGAGCATGCGGTCTGCACGCGGCAGCCATCTTCCTGATGCCCATGTGGCGGAACGCGAACAGCTGGGTTCCCGAGGCGATCAGCGCAGCGTTTCTTCCTCTGATCTTCTTTCTGATCCACGAGGGTCTTCAGTCGCTGGTTCAGGAGAGAAAGCGTCCACCGCGTGCAGTCGTGCTGCTGGTAGGTGCGGTCATGCTGCTGGTGGTGGTACTGGCTCCCTGGAGCCAGCTTTGGTCCATGCAGATCGCCCGTTGTGCCGGAGCGATTCTGATGGCGCGGACAGTCTGGATGCTATGGCAAACGAAGCGCGGCAGCACCCGCATTCCGGCTCTGGTCACCGCGGCATTGCTGGGATGCATTCTCTGCACGATGCTGGCCCGCGTTCCCCTGGAGCCCAGGGTACCCGCACTGCCATTTCTTCTTTTCTTGCGAAAGCTGACGATAGTCGAGATCACGCTTCTGGCCTTCTCCTTCCTCGCCGTGCAACAGGCGGAAAGCAAGCGGTTGTTGCACGATGAAACGCGGCAGGACGCTCTTACGGGCTTGCCCAACCGGCGCGCCATGGAAGAACAGGCCGCGGCGGAGATGCGCCTCTCCGAACGAACCGGAAGACCGCTCGCCCTGCTCATGATGGACCTCGATGAATTCAAGCGGCTGAACGATACCTGGGGGCATCCCTTTGGCGACTATGCCTTGCGCGCGGTCGGCGACGTCCTGCTCCGTGCGGCCAAGGCGGCAGGAAATCCGGTTGCGCGCCTGAGCGGAGAGGAGTTCGCCATGCTGCTCCCGGACCATGCCCTCGCGGCGGCCAGCCGGATTGCGGAGCTGCTGCGCGCCGCCATTGCGGACCTTGTTCTGGTTCAAAACGACCAGCGCGTACTGCTGACGGTGAGCATTGGCGTCGCCCTGCGGCATGCGGGCGATTCCACCTGGACGGAGATGCTGCGCCGCGCTGATGCGGCCCTGTACCGCGCCAAGCTCGCGGGACGAAACCGCGTGATGATCTGCGAAGAGGCAAGCGACAGCGCCAACCTCAGCCTCCCGGACGCTCACAATCAGATTCCTTTCCTGCGCACGTGGCGCTCCAAACCCTTTGGAGACCAACCTACCGAACAGTCCCACCGCACCGACGAAACCGAACCACACTAAGACGCCCCTCCAGAATCTCGCCTCGCTTCGATTCTTGGACGGACCGTGTTTCCAAGCCAGGCCCCGTCGCAGGTTCACCGCGTGTCAAAGCGAGTGAGCCGAAACATCTCCCAGATTCGCGTCTGTCCGCTGATTCCCAGGTAGTCATTTTTACTGAATCATCCGGAAGTGCGTTGCCTGTTCCGCGGTTGAGCTGCCGCCGATGTACACGGTGTAATCGGCTCCGGGTTCCACTGTCGCTTGCGCTCTCGCGTTGTAGAACGAGAGTTCCCCAAAGCCGAGGGGAAAGCGTACGGTCCGCGACTCGCCCGGATTCAGGGTGATCCGAGCGAATCCCTTCAGGGTTCGCACTGGCTGCTCAGTGCTGGCGCCGCGGATATTGACGTAACATTGCACGATCTCTGTGCCCTCACGGCTTCCCGTGTTTGTCACTTCCGCAGTGGCGATAACCGGCTGCGCCTTTTGGTTCGTCGTCAGTTCCTTAGCGCTGACCGTCGGATGCGAGATGGAGATGTTTGCATAGCGGAATGTCGTATAGGTCAGGCCGTGCCCGAAGGGAAACAAAGCGTCATTCGGCACGTCCAGATATCTGGACACATATTTTGTTTCGACATGAATTTCCGGATGTGCGGGGTCTGGCTGTTGAATTGGACGCCCGGTCGGCAGCTGGTTGTAGTAGAGGGGCTCCTGACCTACTGCCCGGGGAAAACTCATGGTCAGCTTGCCGCTCGGTGCGACGACGCCATAGAGCACGTCGGCGATCGCAGGCCCGGTTTCCACGCCGGGAAACCACACCTCCATGATTGCCGGTATATGGGCTGCGGCCCAATCGAGTACAAGCGGCCGCCCCGAGAAGATCAGCAGAATAATCGGTTTGCCGGTTGCCTGCACGGCCTCAAGCAATTGCTCCTGGTTGCCTGGGAGATCAATGTGCGCGCGTGACGCTGCTTCGCCACTCATGTCGCTTGACTCGCCGAGAGCCATAACGACAAGATCCGCATCGCGGGCTGCGCTCATCGCCTCGGCGAATCCCGAAGTGGATGTTCCGGAGATATCGGTGCCGTTCGCGTAAACAAGAGAGCCGCCGTGCCGCTGCGCCTCCTCGGTCAGCGTTTCCTGCAGGGTTCTTACATCATCGAAGTTGTTGGCCCCGGACCAGGCGCCCACCATGTCCCGCGAGTCATCTGCGAGAGGGCCGATCAACGCGATCTTCCGGGGCCGAGCTGCGAGCGGCAGGAGCGGCTGGCCATCGATTGGCTTGTTCTGCAGCAGCACGAAGGACTCTTCCGCTGCGCGGCGTGCGAGCGGCCGGTGCTCAGGAACGGCCTTTGTTACCTCTGGCCCTTCAGTAAACGGATGCTCAAACAGCCCCAGCGCATACTTCACACGCAGCACTCGCCGCACCGCTTCATCAACAACGGCCATCGGCACCTGACGGGACCGCACCAGCGCCGGCAGCTCCGCGTCGTAGAAGTGCGCGTTCATGTCGATGTCGACTCCAGCGGTGAGGGCCTTTTCGGTAGCGGACGCCGCGTCTAGCGCGATGCCGTGATGCATCAGCTCCATCACCGCGGTGTAGTCCGATACGACCGGTCCGTCGAAGCCCCACTCATCGCGCAGAATCGTCTGCAAGAGGAACGGGTTTGCGCTCGCAGGCACGCCGTTCAGCGAGTTGAATGCTGACATCACGGTTGCGGCGCCGGCTTCGACCGCCGCGTGATACGGCGGCAGGTAGACCTGGCGCAGAAGCAATTCGCTCATATCCGTTGTGTTGTATTCACGCCCCGCTTCTGCCGCACCATACGCCGCGAAGTGCTTTACGGAGGCTGCGACAGAGGTAGGATCAGACAGGCTGGTTCCCTGATATCCCCGGATATACGCCCGCGCAATTGCCGCGCCCAGATATGGATCTTCGCCCGCACCCTCGGTGCAACGGCCCCAGCGTGCATCACGAGCGATATCAACCATCGGAGAGTAGACCCAGTTCACGCCCGCGGTACGCGCCTCCACAGCAGCCATGTGAGCCAACTCGGTGACCATCTCTGGATCCCAGCTGGATGCCGTTCCCAGCGGCACGGGAAAAATGGTCCGAAACCCATGAATGACGTCCGCGCCAAAGAGCAGGGGAATGTGTAGCCGAGTGTTATCGACCGCCGCGTGCTGGAAGTGGTTGGTGAGCCCCTGGCCGATTGTATTCAGCATGGAGCCGAGCTCGCCTTTCTTCGCGAGTTCATAACTGTCTACACCACCAGGCCCCGGAGGATTGACATTCAGCGCGGCTGTCGTCACGGCAGTTGTCTTTTCCGGGTGAGCTTCCGTGGCGCTGTACTGCGCCAGTTGTCCAATCTTCTCCTTAAGCGACATCCGTGCCAGAAGGCCGTCAATCTTCCGCTCGATCTTCGTGCTCACCAATTCGGGATTCGATGGCGCCGGGGGAGTATTTTGCGCAAAAAGCCATCCGCCCTGGAGCAGCACGCAGCATGCAGAAACCGACCGAAGCAGGGTCATATCCCGAAAGCTCCTCTCACCAGAACGCCGCCGACGTGCTTCGGCGTCCTTACACCATTAGAAGCGGTTGGGCTGAGCCGCGCTCTTCGATTCTCGCGAATATCGCTAGGCCGAACAGTTTTCGACCGAAATTCCGAATCCTGAGGCCTTCTCCCCAAGGATGCAGATCCGTAATGGGGACAGATACAGTCAACACGAAGATCACGGTGTCGTCCAACGTGACCAATACCGTGCAGTAGCTGAGATGAGACAAAGACTGGAGTGGATATTGCACTTCTTGAATCTGGAAGTGAGCCGCTGAATTTTTGCGAAACGGAGCGGATCGATCCGATGTTATGAGGTCAGAGGAAGCGTGAAGTCCTGCCTGACCAGTCAATCGGCGCATTAGAGATCGCAGAGAAATGGCGTCAACAAGTCAGAGAGCTCACCGCATAGCGGTAGCCATTGAGGTTGGACAGAGCCTAAAAGGAGGCGATTTTGTGAAGGAACAGGCTGGATCGACAGGATTTCTCGAGATTCCGGTAGTCTGTTTATCTATGAAGTTCTCGCGCCCTGAGGTTCGAGGAGTGGATCTGGATGCGCAAACCCGCTGCGCTCACTATAGGACCGAGCTCGACATTATCGCCATCAAGATGAAGTGCTGTGGTATCTATTTCGCCTGCAAGGAATGTCACGAGGCGTTGGCCAGCCATCCAATCGAGGTATGGCCGCAGGCAGAATGGAGTCAGCCCGCTGTGCTCTGCGGCGCTTGCGGATATGAGATGACCATCAACGAGTACAGGTCAAGCAGTTACAGATGCCCTGATTGTCGCGCGCCTTTTAATCCCGGCTGCCGCAAGCATTCCGAATTTTATTTCGCGACCACCGAGTGAACAAAATTATATTTTTTGATCACAGACGTGCAGTCCGCATCAGTGCCGGGCAAAACAACCACCCTCACTTTCGCCCGCCGATCCCAGTGAAGCATGCGGAGTCTTGGTTCTTTTGCGGCTGCAAGTTCGAGTGCAGCTTTCCGCCCATGATTTTCCTCGACGTTTTCACGCCCCTTCCAGTTCGCAATTTTGAATCGGTTGAATGCAGCCGATGGCATCGGCCTATCTCGATTCCCCAGCGGTTCCCAACGCCGCCTGCGGCCAACCGTCCTTCCAGGTCAAGGTTGAAATCTGTAGCGCGGGCTTGCCGGTAAGGGCATCGTAGGCATGAAATACGATGATGTCCCCCTCCGGGCGTTGCAGAATCGACTCACCTCCAGGGCCCAGCCAGCGGCTGTTCGCGCTCAGCAGTTGCGTTCCGCCGCCTTCAAGCATCGGCTTGCCATCGGCATCCACGTAAGGCCCCGTCACATGGCGTGAACGGCCAACCATTGTGCGATACGTGCTGTGAATACCGCGGCAACACAGATCGAATGAGACGAACAGATAGAAGTAGTCGCCGTGGCGGACAATAAAGGGCGCTTCAATGGCTTCCCAATCGGGTGGCAAGCCGGGCTTGGCAGGGTCCGCATTATCGGGCTTTGCTCGAGTGGCAAGAGCGTAAAGGGTCTTGTCGGCGGGGTCGGTCTTCCCTGTCGCTGCGTCGATGCGGCGCATTTTGATCCCGCTCCAGAAGCTGCCGAAACTCAGCCAGGGATTCCCGCTCTCATCGAAGACAATATTTGGATCGATGGCATTGAAGTCATCGTCCGCAGTGGATTTGAGAACCAGCCCCTCATCATTCCAGTGGTATTTAGGGCTGTTCGGATCGAGTGTGTCATTGGTGGCAAGCGCGATGCCTGAAGCGTTCACTCCGAAGGCCGAATAGGCATAGTAGAGTTGGAATTTCCCTTTGAAGAACGAGATGTCGGGAGCCCAGAGTTCCCTGGTCCGCGGACTCACCTGGCGAATCCACGCAGGAATCTCATCGAAGACGTGGCCGCAGTACTTCCAGTCGGTGAGATTGGTTGAGCAGCGAATGGGAAATTGTCCGCCGCCAGGGGCCGCGCCCGTCGCGAAGACATAATAGTTTCCGTTTTCGCGCGCGATCGACGGATCGTGCGTGAGCGGATAATCGCCTGTAAGAGTGAAAGGCCTGGGAGCCTGGCCGAAAAACGGCAGGGCAAATAGCAGGGCAAGTGTGGCAGGGAGAGAATCAAGTAATCGCATGTGCACCTTTTCGTTTTCGATTGCAGGAATTTCCGGCTGTCGCCGTTGCGGCAGCGCACCGCGAGTTGAGGCCGGCAACGTAGCCGGCTGGGTTATTCGATATACGGCCAGCCATCGGAGGTAAAGCCCAGGCGGTTGATACCCAGCGTGGGCGTTCCATTGTTGTTGCCGTCGTAGTAGTGGTAGACGATGGTAGGCAGTGACGTTGCGCCGTTGCTGCCTGTGTCGATAAAGACGCTGGCCCCGCCCGGCCCGTCGATGTTGCCGTGTGCGCTGATCAGAATGGTACCGCCGCCTGACGTCAGATCGATACCGCCGCGATCAACGAAAGGACCGTTGGGCGAGGTCGAGCGGCCGACAATCTCCCGGTAAGTGCTCGCGGTTCCCTGGCAGCATACGTCGGTGGGCGCAAAGTAATAGTAGTACTGCGTACCATTGAAGAGATACGGGTAAATGAAGGGACCCTCTTCTCCGGCGCTGCGATAGGCGATTTTGGTCCAGGTGCTGGTATCGCTCGAAACTGGAAAGCCGATCGTGGCGCTGGAGGTTGCATTCGACGGATCCTGCAGTTGCAGCACGCGGATGCCGTCAGACCACGATCCATAGACCAGCCACCAGTTGCCCGTGGCGTCGATGAACGGCGAAGGGTCGATCGCATTCCAGGTCGTGCCGGCGGCAAATCCCCATGGATTGGGCGAAGGAGCCGCGCTTGTTGCATTGGTCCAGGAAGTGACCACGTAACCCATGTCGGTCCACGGCCCGTTTGGTGTGGAGCTTGTGGCGAGGCCAATCACCGCTTCGGCGCCCGTAGAAGGTTCGAAGGGAATTGCGTAGTACTGATAGTAAGTTCCATTGGCATAGAGCACGTCCGGCGCCCAGACGTCGATGTTCTCGCCGTTGTTGTCTGAAGGCGGGGTCTGCAAGCCGGTCCACGAAGCAAAATCGGGACCGATGATCGGGCAGTGGTTTTCGTCGGTAATCCAAAAGCCGCCTTCAGTCTGCGTGCACGCACCGAAGGGCGTTGTGCGAGTGGTGTAGGTGAAGGTGCTCAAGTCAGTGGAATAGGCGATGGTCTGGTGGGTTCCATACAGCCAATAAATGTGCGTTGACGGGTCCTGCAGCATGAATGGATCGTGCACGTAGACGCCGGTTCCCGAGACGCTCATCGGCGCTGGATACGCCGCATTTCCGGTCGCGGTCAGCTTCCACTCCTGGCAGGTGCAGCCCGGCCCGGATGCGGCCCGCGTACCTTGATCAATGGTGGCCGAGGCGGTGGTTCCCGAGTTTGCGTCCTCAAGATACAAGCCGCTGTTCTCATTGCGGATCAGATAATTGCCGTCGCCAAGCAGATAGAACTGCCAGAGATGATCGTTGGTTCCATTGTCGGCCCATTGCAGCACCTGCGCGCCGGCCGATGCGGACGCATTGCTGATGCCCATCACCTGATGAGTGAGCATGTTCTCAATGTTGTACTGGCTGTTGCCCATGGGAATGAAATGCCAGTCAATATCTGTCGTAGTCGTGGTGGCAGACTCCTGCACCAAGCTAGCCCCCGCCGCCTGGCTTTGACCGGAGATGCCCAGCATGCTGCCGGCGGCGCTGGTAAGTGTGTATTGGTTGGTATCGCTCACTGTGGTCAGTGCGCCCATGTCGTAGGTTGTTCCGCCGCCACCGCTACCACCACCCGCGCCGTCGCTTGATGCGGAGCCGCCTCCACAGCCAGCAACACAAACCAGCGCAAGAATTACAGCGCCGAGAGCCGCTGTGGATTGAATGTGAGGCCTCATTCGATGACTCCTGGCATGGACAGCGATAAGTGACTCCATAGCGCCGTACACATTTCCCTTGTGGCGTATGGGAAGGCCGGACGCAGCGACCAATGTGGATGCACCACGCCGGAATGGGTCCCCGGCTTGCACAAAACAGGCCGGGGACGATGCGGCATCAATAGTCGATCTTTAGGTGGAACTGTACGTTCCTCGGCCCTTCCATCAAACCGCCGATCTGCCCCACGTTGGTAACGGTGGAGCTGAGATTGGAGACAGGCCTGGTGAAGATATGTCGGTTGAATGCGTCGAACATCTCACCTCTGAAGTCGATCTTGATTCTTTCGCTGATGGGAAAGACCTTCGAGATTCCGAAGTCCTCGTCCTCAAACCCGAAGCCTCGAATATCCGACGAGTTGCGCGGCATCGTGCCGAAGCGCCATGGGTTGCCTTCGCCCGATAGGCCGACCCCATTCGGATCGCGATTGGTGAACAGGTTGGGATCGTAGAACGCGGCGCAGTTAAAGTAGCCAGTCTCGCATGCTGTTGCATTGGAAGTTGAGTTGAAGAGCAGCGGATTCTTGTACGCAGAGTTCTTCACCGGCTGGCCGGCAACACGGTCGAAGCGAACGCTGGAGTTCTTGCCCGGAATTCCAGTGGCGCCAAAGATGCTGATCGGCTGCCCGCTCTCGTAATGCTGAATGCCGCTGATGCTCCAGTTGGAGATGAGCATACTCACCGGCTTGGGCGCAGCGGCAAGGAAATGCTTGCCATTGCCAACCGGCAGTTCGTAGATGTAGCTGACCACGAAGTTGTTGGGGATGTCTTCGGCGCTGACCGCTTTTTCGCCGCGCAGATTTTCAGGATCCTGCACAGCGCCGCCGTTCTGCAACGTGCTCCAATACGGCTGAATGACGTCGGCATCAGTCAGCGTCTTCGAGAAGGTGTACGAGGCCAGAATGTTCAGGCCGTTGTGGAAGCGCTGTTCCAGCTTGGCCTCAAGCGCCTCGTAAGTTGATTGCCCGAGGTTTTGCAGATAGCTGTCCATGTTGATGTAGGTGATCTGCGGAAACGGGCGCAACGCCTGGTACTCAGGTTCGTTGATCGGCCAGGTGCAGGCGGGCGGGCCAGCGGCGCAGCTGAAATTTGCGTACGGTTCCAGCGGAGGCCCGTTCCATCCGTTGGGTCCGGGAGCGGCGGCCCACCAGTTCAGCCAGTCGCCAAGCGCCATATCTTTGTCAGGCATGTCGTTGAAGAAGTCGAGCATTGCATGCAGGTGAGTCGCGTGATTCCCCAGATAACCGAGGGTCGCAAACAGGTGCGGCGTGATCTCGTACTGGGTTTCGAGCGCCCAGTTCTCCACCATGCCGGGGCGTCCGTTGCTCTTGGCTACGTAGTCCGCGCTTGTGGTGGTGCCATCAAGCTGGTTGGGATCAAGGTCGGGCGAGGTGCTCAGGGCCTGCAGGCCGTTGTCGAGCGGCACGCCATCCAGCGGATCGGCAGTGAAGAGATTTCCCTGCACCGTGAATCCCTGCACGGTTCCCTGGCCGTAGTCGGCATAAACGAGCGGCCCGTAGTAGATACCCCCGCTGCCGCGAATCACGGCTTTGTGATCGAGAACAGCAGGCTCCCATGCGAAGCCGACGCGCGGTTCAAAATCCTTCTTGTAGACGCTGCCCCAGGTTTCATTCACGCTCCCGTTGCGGCCCGCGCCCTTGCCAGCAAATACCAGCGCGCCAAGAGCCTGCGGGTACATGCCGGCCTGGGTTGCCGCATCGGGCAAGGCGGGATCCCAGATCGCAGTGTCGCCATCGGCTTCGCGCCGCGGCGTGTCGTAGCTCCAGCGCAGGCCGTAGTTGATGGTCAGGTTTGGCTGCATCTTCCAGGTATCGCCCGCAAACAGCGCTACGTCATGCATGATCCAGCGAGGGGCGTGCAGGTCATTCAGGTTGATAGCCGAGCCCGTCTCGCCAATTTCGAAGGCCGCGAAGGAGTTACCGTCCTGGCCCCAGAAGTCCTCGTCGGAGGCCGTCTGATTATCCCAGAATTGGAGACATCCAGCGTTGCCGCTGCATGTGCCGCCGATGCGACTCACCCACGAATACTGGTGATACTGGCCTTCCGCGCCGAGCACGAAACTGTGCGCGCCCCGCTGCCAGTGGAGGATATCGTTGAGGGCAACAACATTGTCGGTATCCGTTGAATCTTCCTGCTGTCCCAGGCTGCCGAAAGTATTGGCATAGAACTCGAAGACGGGAAAATCGTTGCTGAACCCATTGGGGATGTTCAGCTGTTGATCCCAGTCTGTTCCCATTTGCGAGGCTTTCGACTTGTTGATGTTGGCAGAGCGGTTGCCGCCGACAGTCAACGAGTTGAACAGGTTCGGCGTAATGATCCAGTTCCAACCTGCCCGGACGAGCTTGCCAAGTTGGTTGACTGTTCCGCAGCAGGTTTGGACTGGAGGAGGCATGTTGGAGTTGCCGCCCGAGTCTGTGTTCTCGCGCGAGCTCCAGAATCCCCAGACCTTATTTTTTGCGCCAATGCTCTCGTCGATTCGGAAGCTATAGGCGGTGTTGGTGACGGTGCCTGGGCTGCGATAGGCATAGTTGTAGGAGCTGTTGCCGGAGACTTCCTGCTGCGCCAGCGGCATCAGGTATTTGTTGATGATGTTCATTGCGACTGCGCTGGCGCGGCCAATGGGAATTTTATTGGTGGGAGCGCCGGTGACGGCGTAGGCGCCCGGCCCGCCAGTTACAGTTTGACCGAAGCCGGCATAGCGGCAAGGCACGGTTGCGTTGTCGTACTGCGGATCGAAGATCTCACCCGCATACACTGTCTCGCCGCAAGGCGAGGTTCCGAGCGCGCCACCCAGAAGCGACGAGAAGTCGAAATATTTCCCATCGCTGCCCAGTTCGGCCGGCGTGGGCAACTGGCTGGTGATTGTGCCGCCGTAATTCTGGCGCCACTGTTCCCAGTTGAAGAAGAAGAAGCTCTTGTTTCTGCCGTTATAGAGTTTGGGAATGAGAATGGGTCCGCCCAGGTTGCCACCATAGTCATTCTTGGTGTCGGCGGGGCGCTTGTATTCGGTTTGGGCGGCCGCGGTATCGCCCTGCTGCGCGATGAAGCCGTTATCGAACCAGTTGTTGGCGTCGAGGCCCGCGTTTTTGAAGAACTCGTATACCGTGCCGTGGAAGTCGTTGGTGCCGCCCTTGGTGTTGTAGTTAGCCAAGCCGCCCGTGGTTCTGCCTTCATCAATTGGCAGGCTGGAGATGCTGATGTGGAACTCGTTCACCGCATCCACCGAGGGCGAGAGAATGCCGAAGCTGCCGGAGCCGTTCTCCTGGCGGTTGGTCGTAATGCCGTCTATCAGAAAGTCGGTTCCTTCTTCCTGGCCGCCGTCGATCTTGATGGTGTCGGCTGAACCGGCAACGCCAACCCCTACCACGCCCGGCACCAGGTTCTCCAGCGTCTCCAGCGAACGCCAGCCGCTCACCGTAAGCGGAAGCCTGTCGACCTGGTCGGGTTGGATGGAGTCGTCGATCGTCGACGTGTCCAGTTCCAGCGTCTGGTCGCTTGCCATAACGCTGACGGTTTCATTGGTCGAGCCGACCGTTAGCGTGACGTCGACAGTGGTTGAGGTGCCCACGGCAACGACGACGCCGCGGTTGATAGTGGCTTTGAATCCCGGCGCGGACACTGAAAGGTCATAACGCCCCGGCCGCACCAGGGGAAAGACGTAACTACCGGTAGACGAACTGACGGCCGAGAAGCTTGTTCCTGTGTCGATGCCCCGGACAGTGACCGACGCTGACGGTACAACTTTGCCCGCCGGATCAAGAATCGTTCCGGAGATCGAGCCGCTATCGAGCTGAGCCGAGGCAGGTGCCGCGAACCAGAAAACTGCAATCAACAGCGCCAGCCAGACTCCCAAAAGCGCGAATGCCGGCATCTTTGCCCGGTTCCGCGCCGCCATCACGCACTCAGTGCATGCTGCATTCATCTTGTCTCTCCTGAGTAAACGCTTACCGGAAGGCGTGTTTTTGCCCCCGTCCCCCTGCCGCATCTCACATTTCTCCCGCTGCCCTGCAGCGCATCCCACCTATGCGCGTGCGGCTGCCGCGCCAGGTCTCGAGAGACTCTTACCCCGCTCCTCCACCAATCGCGTCGCGGTCGGGATTCTCAACTGGAAGCTCCGTCCGCTTGTGCGCGATCTGGGCGGCACGGTTGTCCTGAATTGCCCTGCTCTCGGCCCGCAACCGCAGAAAGTTCTGCATGGCGGCCTGAGCCTCGTTGTTTTGATGAAGCTTGCGGTAGACCTGCGCCAGCCTGAAGTAGGCGCTGATGGCGCGATCGTCCTTCGGGTCGGCCGAGATCGCCTGCTTGAATTCGCCTATCGCCTCATTCAGCTGGTCGGTAGCTACAAGTCCGACACCGAGGTAATAGTGCGCATCGATGAGCGAAGGGTCGGCATGCAGAGCATCCCGCAACAGGCCCACGCCCTCCTTCGGATTCTGGCTTAGCGCCAGCAGACTGCCTAGCTTGTATTTCGAGGAGGTCGCATACGGATCGATGGACAGTTCTTCGCGGTAAGCGGCAGTTGCGTTGTCGAGATCGCCCACCACCCAATACTGATCTGCCAGTTCCTCGTGGAGCCCCGGCTGGTGGGGTGCGAGCTTGACCGCCGTTTCAAGCTCGGCGATGGCCTGCTGATTGCGGGTTGACTGGGCGTAAGCCTCGGCCAGCACCTGGTGCACACGCATTGAGTCGCGACTGAGTTGAAACATTGCGGCGTAGGATGCATTCGCGACCAGAAAATACGCGTGCCCGCGGTGGTAAAGAATATCGACATCGTGAGGATCGAGTGCGTACGCCTTGTCCAGAGGCGCGATCGCTGCCTGCGGATTGTCCTCGGTCAACCGGCAGACGCCCAGCCACATAAAAGCCTTGGCGTTGTGGGAGTCGAGAACCGTCTCCTGCCCGAGACGCATCTCGGCGTCCTTGAACCGGTTCTCGCGATAGTCGATAAGGCCCAGAAAAAGGTTGGCACCCCGCAGCCCCGGTTTCAGCACAAGCGCCCTGGCCAGTTCCGGTCGCGCATCGTCAAAATGGCCGCTCTGGAAGAGCGCCAGTCCTAGGTTAAAGTGGCCTTCAGCAAAATCCGGCTGCTGATGGGTCACGGTCGAGTACGAAGTCACTGCCGCGGCAAAGTCGCCCGAGGTCATCGCACGGCTGCCTCGCTGCATTGCCGGGGAAATGGAGCCGCCGGCCGGATTCTGGGCCGGCGCACAGGCGGAACCACCTGTCACCAGTGCCAAGGCAACGAGCCCCACCCAAGGCCATGAGTAAAGAAACGCCCGGTGCCCGCGCCGAATCCCCGAATGAGTGCTGGAATCCGTCCCCCGGCCAGCCACACTAAAGACTCCTCCGGCAGGGAGACGGAGCTGCCTGACTCTCTCGGGATTCGACGCCGAATTTCGAGCCTGCAATCGGATCATAATGAAAACTTACGGGTAGGGCAGGATTGTTCGGTTTTCCCCCGCCGAACCCGAAAAGCCCCATTCCAAAAAGCACACGGATCAGATCACCGTGGTTGAGGCAATGTAAAGCAATTAACGGATCAGGCATCCGTTACGAGCGTTAAGTCATTTAAATAATGGTCGTTGCAGGCCAGCAAGCGCAGCCCGTTACGAGCTGATTTTGCACACCAAACAGCGTCCGGCTTGTATGTTAATGCGATGTTATAGTAGGGAGCTAGGAGAATCGGAGTAGGGGATGTCGCGAGCCGGTCCATCTTCGCTCGGTGAGCCAAGTGTGCTCGCTCCAGAGCAGATTAGCTTGGTCCGCCGGCACCTCGAGAGAATCCTGGGGAGCCATGTCTTTGCCGGAAGCAGGCGCACGCAGGACTTCCTCCGGCTCATTGTGGGACACGCGCTCGACGGAGACATAGATAGCCTCCGGGAGCGGATGATCGGCGCAGAGATGTTCGGACGTCCGGTGAGCTATGACACCGGAAGCGACTCCGTTGTGCGGGTCAGGGCAAGCGAGGTTCGCAAGAAGCTCGCGCAGTACTATAGCGAATCCAGCCAGGAAAAACCTGAAGTCCGCATCGAACTGCCCAGCGGATCTTACGTGCCGCGGTTCCACTTCGAGCACCTAGAAGAGCCGGCAATCGCTTCCGCTTCAGATCACTCTGGAATCCCCCACGACCCGCAGAATGGCAGCGTTGCCGCGGCCGGCGCCAAACTGCAATCGCAAACCGGGCGCGCAGGTTTCAAGCGGCTGATGAGCTTTCGTATCGCTGCGGTCGCGGCCCTTTGCCTGATCGCACTTGCCGGCTATTTGGCGGCAAGAAAGTCGATGAATGATGCCGGCTCTCCAAAGGGGATTCACTCCATTGCTATTCTGCCTCTTGAAAATCTCTCCGGTTCCACCGATCAGAACTATTTCGCTGATGGGATGACAGAAGAGCTCATCAACGACCTGGGACAAGTGTCGACACTGCGCGTCATCTCTCTGACCTCTTCAATGAGCTACAAGGGCACAAGGAAGACGCTGCCTGAGATAGCGCATGAGCTTTCCGTGGACGGCGTAGTCGAGGGTGGAGTTCTGCGTGAGGGCAACCAGGTACGCGTAAGCGTCCAGCTCATCGATGCAAGAAACGATCGTCCCATCTGGGCTCACACCTACATCCGCGATCTTTCAGGAGTTGCTTCCTGGCAGGGAGAAGTGGCGCAAGCCATTGCAGACGAAGTCAGCAGTGACGTTACTCCGCAGCAGCAGGCGCAATTGACGCGAAGGAGTTCTGTCGATCCGGCAGCCCAGGACGACTATCTGCACGGTCTACTGTTGCGCGAGGCTGACGATTGCAAGGACGCCATTGCCGATTTCGATCACGCGATTGAAAAGGACCCCTCCTACGCACAAGCGCACTCCGCCCTGGCCAGTTGTTACGGGATGCTGGGCGAATCGGGGCGCATGCCGTATGAACGGGCATTTGGCTTGCAGAAGACCGAAGCCCTCAAGGCCATTGCGCTTGACGATTATTTGTCGGAAGCCCACGCCGAATTAGCCAACACCGCGATGACTCTGGATTGGGACTGGCCCGTTGCCGAAGCGGAGTTTCACCGCGCACTGGGGCTTAATCCAAATTCAGCAACAAACCACGAAAAGCACGCGTTTTATCTGGTCCGCACCGGGCATCCCAATGAGGCTCTCGCTGAGATTCAGCGCAGCGTCGATCTCGATCCTGTTTCGGGTAGCACATTTCACGCCGAAGGATTCGTCTACTATTTTTCGCACCAGTACGACCGGGCATTAGCCGTAGCCCGAACCGTGCGCGGCCTCAAGATCAATCTTTCTGACTGGAACCTCCTCATCGGCGCAAGCTACGCGGAAAAAGGGATGTACGGCGATGCCATTGCCGCGTTCTTGAATTCGGGAAATGGCGCCTACGCTCTTGGCCATTTGGGCAATGCTTATGCGCGAGCGGGCCGTAAACAAGCTGCCCAGAGGCTCATCACCCAGCTCGAAGGAGATGTGCAAAAGCAAGGGGTGGGACGTTATGAGATTGCGCTGATATACGCCGGCTTAGGCGACAGCCGGAATGCATTCCAATGGCTCGATGACGCTTATCGTGCGCATGACGTGGGCCTGGTTTATCTGAATGTCGATCCCTGTCTCGATTTGCTGCGAACGGACCCGCGTTTCGCGGACCTGGTACGCCGTGTGGGCCTCGCAAAATAGAGTCTATTCGCGCTTTCTCAGGCGCTGTTCTGTCTCGCGAAACTCATCGTCGGTGCGATTCTTCTGATCCTGTTTGCATTCAATATTGGCACCCCCCCTGATCCGTGCCGGAGAGCCAGGACTAAACTGGCTACGGTGCTTATCCAATGCAGACGCGATGAGAGAGGATTGAAGCTCGATGATGGAACAACTCCATGAAGTCATTGGCGAAATCGAACACAAATGGTCTACAAAGCGTTTGCTGGTGGTCGGCGATGTGATGCTCGACAAATATATCTGGGGCGATGTGGCGCGTATTTCTCCCGAGGCGCCGGTGCCTATCGTGCGCGCAACCCATCACAGTGAGCAGCCTGGCGGAGCGGCCAACGTAGCCATGAATCTTGCGCGTTTGGGCGCGCAGGTGGCCGTGGCCGGCTTTACAGGGGCGGATGAGAATGCGGCCCTCTTGACGGCGAGCCTGCACTCCAACCGCATCTCGCCGATCCTTGTCAGCTGCGACGCGCTGCCGACGGTCACCAAGTTGCGCATTCTCGGCGGACGCCAGCAGATGTTGCGCCTCGACAGCGAACAGGAGGGTGAGCGGCCGAAGGACGAGTACGATCGCCTGATCGACGGCGTGCTCGCACAATTGCCGGGATGCGATGCGGTCGTGCTGTCCGACTACGCCAAGGGTGTTCTCTCTCTCGAGGTTTGCCAGGCTGTGATCCAAGCAGCGCGTGCGACGGGCATTCCTGTTTTGGTGGATCCCAAGAAGACCGATTTTTCGTGCTATCGCGGTGCAACCGCGATCTGCCCCAATCTGCGCGAACTCTCCAGTGCTCTACGAACGGACAGCCACGATCTGCGGGAGTTGTTGACGGCAGCCGAGGCGATGATTCCGGCCTTCGATCTAGAGTTTCTCGCCGCGACGCTCAGTGAAAAGGGTATAGCTTTAGTGCGGCCTCACAGGCATTTCATAGCTCCCGCTGTGGCCCGCCAGGTCTTTGATGTATCGGGCGCGGGCGATACCGTGATTGCCGTTCTGGCGCTGTGCCTTGCCTCGCGCCTGAGCCTAGAGACGGCCGTCGAATTGGCCAATGTTGCCGCCGGGATCGTCGTGCGCAAGGTGGGTACCTTCCCAGTCGAAAAGCACGAACTGCTGGCCGCTCTATCACCGGAGATCGCGATTCACACAGTCAATAAGGTAGTTGACCGCGTTGATTTGGTCCGCCGCGTAGCACTGTGGAAGGCCAATAGTGAGCACGTAGTATTTACCAACGGGTGCTTCGACCTGTTGCATGTCGGGCACATTACTCTGCTCGAACAAGCTCGCCGCTTTGGCGACAAGCTGATCGTAGGTATCAACAGCGATGAGTCGGTCCGTGCGCTCAAAGGCCCGGAGCGCCCGATTGTCGGCGAGCGCGAGCGCGCCCGCGTATTAGCTGCCCTGGCCGCGGTTGATGCTGTCGTCCTATTTCCTGAATCGACTCCAGTCGAACTGGTCACTGCCGTGCAGCCCGACGTGCTTGTCAAAGGCGGAGACTACAACATCGACACCATCGCCGGCGCGCGCGAGGTTCAGTCCTGGGGTGGGCAGGTCAGGATTGTTCCGTTAGTCGAGGGCTTCTCTACAACGCAGCTCATTGCGGGCAGCAGGAACGGCGGCACGCCTGGCTGCGGCCCTGATCGGGACTGAGAGCGCGATCTACCTATATTCGGACGAACTCTCCGAATGGATCATCGCCCAGGTCAACTCCAGCGGAAGTTTCCGCACAATCTCAATCGCACTTCCGCCATTTTCGGAGCTTCAATTACACTTCCAAACGGCAGAGTGATCAGGTCTGTTAGGTGTACGAGATGATCGAGGCCGGGCAATGCGCGGATGTGTTCAAAAAATAGAAGGCCGGTGGTCGCGAGGAATGTTTACTCCGGCGATGTCCGGTACGCAACAATCTTCGATGGTGATGCGTTTCCGTCCAGGCTGTTCGACTGCAGCAAGACCTCGAAGTAAGGGATCGAGCCGTCTGGCCTCCGGATCCTGTTGAGGAATGGCAATAGGCGCATATCCTCCAAGACGAAATCAGCGGCAGCTTCAGTCCCTGCCATCGAGGTACCTTCGAGAATGAGCACTGGTTTAGAAGCTCCGAGACTGTGTCGCAACGCGACAACTGCATACACTGTTTGCTGCGGGTCAGACCCCTTCGAGTCGTAGTGCGAAAGCTCATTGCCGCGAGGCGAGCGATTGAGAACCGACGCAGTCTCCCGATTCGAATCGATTTGCATAGTAAAATTCATCCCGGTCTCAAATAGCTCCAGCCATGGGTCGGTCTGGTGTGATCCGAGCAGAATAACGGAACTGTCCTCCAAGTCGCTCGCGCGCAGATCGCGAGCATAGCGCAACTGGACTTGACCTGGATTGACACCTGGGAGGCGAGAAAACCTGCTGGCGATTTGAAGATTCACAATGGACGTGTAGCGGCCGGTTACCATACTTCTAAGAGCCGCGGCCGCGCTGCCACCGGAAGCGGGAAGATTGTTGCGGTAGTCTGCGTCCAGATAGTGCTCCAGCTTCATGCTGTGTCCCGATAGAACCTGCAAGGCGGTTAAACCTGCATCAGAGCAGACCACAATAGCAGATTGATTTGCCCCAAAAAACCTTCCCCACAGGGGATGCGCGGCAATCGGCGCGGAATGTACCGTGGAACGCCCGTAGGCATGAACCAGCAGGTAGGCAATCGTACCGCATGCGAAGGTGAGCGCCAGGCTTAATACCCATAGAGCCAGATGAGGATATGCGGGAGCGGCCGCAAGCGCCTCTGCTTTCATCGGCGTCCCAAACCTGGCTTCCTCGGCCAAAGCGTGAGCCGGATCGGTTACCGGAGGCTCCGTGGCTGGCAGGCGCGGCTCGAAGACCGGTAGATATGCACCCTTGGGAATTGAAAGATGGATGGCCTCGCCTTTGCCCTCCTCATCGAAATATTGTTTCAACCGCTGACGCAACCGGCTGGCATGAGAGCGGACAATGCCGTCGACGGATGGATCATAGTTTGGCGTCCGGCCGAAAAGTTCCACGCCGATCTTGATTTCGCTAATTTCGGCGGCGCGCCCCTCAAAGGACAGCTCGCATATATAGGTAAGCAAGTTGCACAGCCGGGGAGATTTCGCAAACAAGGGCGAAACCACAATGCGTTCCACCAGCTCGCTGCGCGAATCGCGGGTCGAAGGCGCGCCAATCTCTCTTTGCGGGTTGTCGTTATCCATACTGTGGCTGACCGCGCCGCGGCAACGAAGACAATGTAAACGCGCGAGTCAACCTCGTATTAATGGGGCTCTTGGCAGTTCTTACGACTCATGTCCTGTTAAACCGATCACGCTCTGTATTGAACTAAGTATAAAGGACCATGAATCCTTCCATGTTAACAAAAGGTAAATGGAACGCTGCGGAGCGGTTACGCGGTTTAACAGACGATTTGCAGCGAATTGACTGCACATCGCGATGTGCAGTTAGAGACAATCTGGGGTATTGAGGCGGGGGGCGATTGAGCTCCCCAGGCTCGGATCTGGTTCCGAAACATTGGCGTATCGCGTGATTGGGTGAAGCTCAGGGTTACGTCAGTCTCCTCTACCAACACTGGCCCGTCGACTTAGACCAACCGAAGATACGGCGCGCCCCTCTGAGTGTGACGAAGGGCGGCATTTTCTTGAGGAGAATGCCGCTCGGCAGCGGTGGTTTCGGGATAGAGCAATTCTGGGACCGCTGCGAATACAGGCACTCATGCAGCGGCGGAGCGCCGCCAATTCGGCGACTGAACGGAATTTGCGAGCAGTGCCATGGCGTTGCCGCCTCTTTGTTGGCGGCACAGACAAAAACACTACACAGGAGTCTTAGAACGCACATGATCAATCGAAGAATGAGGAACATGCTGACCACTCGAACAAATCTGCCCGTGCACTTATTCACTCTGGCTTTCTTCACGCTCCTTTCGGTTCTAATTATGGGGACTCTACCGGTCGCGCGCGCACAGGAGTATCGTGGCACGATTCTCGGCCAGGTAAAGGACCCGCAGGGTGGCATCATTCCTCAGGCGACCATTACCGCAATTGGCCCGCAGCAGACTTACACGGTCAAGAGCTCCGCGGATGGAGATTACATCGTCCCGTTCGTTCAGCCCGGCACCTATGCGGTGTCTGCAGAAGCCACCGGGTTCCGGACGGAGATCGAGCGGGATGTGGTCATCGACGTTTCCGGCAAAATCAACCTGAATTTCACTCTTCAGCTGGGTTCAACAACGGAAACTGTAAGTGTGCAGGCGAATGAGGTTGGCCTGAATACGGCCGACGCCTCCGGCGGCACTGTGATGGATCCGGAAAAGGTGCAAAATCTGCCGTTGAACGGGCGGCAGGTGTATATGCTTCTGTCTCTCACTCCGGGAGTCAAATTCACCACTACTACTTTTGGCGCTACTAGCAACTCGGGCACGCGGGGATGGGACGAATCCAACGCCTACTCCATCAACGGCCAGCCCGGCGCCTTCAATCAGATACTGCTCAACGGAGCGCCGGTCTCGGAACAGGTGAGCGGCACGTGGAATATCGCCCCCAGCATCGATGCCGTCGAGGAGTTCAAGGTAATGACCACGACGTTCGACGCGCAATATGGGCGCGCGGGGGCAGGCATCGTCAATACCATTCTCAAGAGCGGCACTCCTGCCTTTCACGGTACGCTCTACGACTTCTGGGAGAACTCCGTTATGGAAGCCAACAGCTACCAGTTGGACCAGGAGAACTCGCCCAAGGAGTACCACAATCAACACCAGTTTGGGGGTACGATCGGTGGTCCGTTTCTCAAGAAAAACGGCTACTTCTTCTTTAGCTACGAGGGGTGGCGGGAGGTGCTGCCCGACGGGATCATCACCACCGTTCCAACCCCTGACATGTACCCCGACGCTTCCGGCAATGTAAATTTGACCAACTACCTGGCGGCCGTGAACAAGGTAGGGATCTACGATCCCGAAACCACAAGCTGCTCCGCGCCAACCGCCTCCGGCGGATGCAATATCTACACCCGCAGCCTGTTCCCCAACAACACGATTCCCGCCAGCCGGGTCAGCCCGATCGGCCTGAAGATCATGGACTTGTATCCGGCGCCGAACAGGAGCGGCTATGTCAACAACTATGTGTTCAGCCAAAGCACTCCTTATTCCTATAACATGCCGATCGCGCGCGTCGACTACAATCTCAGTGACGCCACGCGCTTGTACGGTATCTTCGCTTGGTGGTCGGGCCTGACCACGCGCAATTCAAACGGCATTCCCGGCGCCGGCGCCCTCGGAGGCACCGACAGCTACCGTTCCAGCCTGACCCAGGTGCTGGACCTTACGCACACCTTCAACGCACGCCGCGTCGGCGACATCCGAGGCTCTTTCAACCGCATGTGGAACCTCGATCCATCGGGAACGGTTGCGGCGGGCATCGATAAACTGACTCCCGCCGATCTGGGCCTCACCATGCCTCAGATTCCCACTACCTCGCGCCAATGGGCGCCAGGAATCGGCACGGCCGACAGCTACCCCGATTTGATCGGCGACGAAGGCAATCCCACGATGTATGAGACCTACGACCTCAGCCCGTCGATACTGCAGGTGCTCGGAAAGCACAATCTGCACTACGGCGCGGAGTTCATGCTCTTCCATGATGCGGTCGACGGCATCGGGCGGCCGAATGGCGTTTTCAACTTTGGCACCGGCTTTACACAGAAGAACCCTAATCAGGCCAAGAACGATGGCTCTTTCATCGCCGATTTGTTATTGGGCTACCCGGCCTCGGGCAGCGTCCAGGACGAGTTGAATACATACGAATCCTACAATTACTATGCCGCTTACATCCAGGACGATTGGAAGCTAAGGAGCAACCTCACCTTCAACCTGGGGTTGCGATGGGAGACAGAAACTTCTCCCCAAGACAGGAATAACTATCTGCTCGCGGGCATGTGCTTCACCTGCACAAACCCCATCAACAGCCAGATCGCCTTTCCCGCAGGCAATGTGCTTGCCAACGGCGCTGCCATGGCAAACCCCATTCTCGGCGGAGTGCAATTTTCCAGCGGCAATTTCGCCCCGTATCAAAACACATTCGGGCGGGTGTTGCCTAAGATGGGTTTCTCTTACGGCCTCAACAACAATACGGTCATCCGCGGCGGTGTAGCGTGGAGCCAGGCCGAGGGCACTGAACTTGGCAGCAACGGGCCTTGGAACCAAACCACAAACTACAACGCGTCTCCGGATGGAGGGCTTCATCCCACGCCGTATTTCGACAACGGTGCGCCTTTTCCCAACGGCTATGCTGCGCCTGCGGGGTCATCGGCAGGGTTGGCGACCCTCGCCGGCCAAGGCCTCAGCATTGATCTTCGTAACCGAAAACTTCCCCTCGTTGAGCAATACGCTTTGGGCGTGCAGGTTGCCTTGCCGGAGCAGATTATTGGCGATGTCACGTATGTGGGAGTTCACAGCACCGATATGACTGCGACCAAACAAATGGATGGCATCACTCCGGCGCAGTTCCAACAGGGTCATGCCACTCCAAGTTATCTCGACCAGTTGGTGCCCAACCCGTTTTACGGAGTAATCCCCAACACCTTGGCCCTCGGAGAAAATCCAACCATAGAGGCTCAGGACCTGATGGTTCCGTACCCGCAGTACGACGGTAGCCTGTCGATTACCGACAATTCGCAAGGCTACGACAATTACAACGCGCTGCATTTGAAGGCTGAAAAGCGGTTTGCCGGCAAAGGAGTCTTGAGTAACGGCCTCAGCTTCCTCAGTTCCTTCACCTGGTCGAAGACCATGACGGCAACGGGCTTTCTAAACAATGGCGCCGCGGGTCTGGTGGATGCCAACCCGAACTATCAGATATATGGAACGGACCGGCCATGGGATTTCGCCTTCAACGGTTTGTATGGATTGCCGATCGGCCGCGACGGATGGATTGCTCCCAACGCTCACGGCATTCTGGGCGCGGCGCTGAATCACTGGGAACTCGATTGGGTCTTTACGAATGACGGAGGCTATCCCGTCGGGTATCCCAATGGGAACTCATATAACTGCGGTAACTACAACATACGCGCTGCTCATAAGTCATGGGCAAGCTACCTCAATAACTCCCAAGCCTCATGTTGGACGACATTCTCCCAGTACACGGCGGTAACCGCGAAGTCGCTCAGCACGGCGGTCCGCGATCCCTGGGCGCAGCAGACCGCGCTGGGCGTGGAAAAGAAGTTCGCTCTGCGCGAGGGCGTCGACCTGCAGTTCAAGGCCGAGTCATTCAATGTGACGAACACTCCGATCTTTGGAGCGCCCAGCACCAGCAATCCGCAGACGGCCGATGTGCGCAGCGCCAGCGTCGCCAATCCCAACCAGCCCGGTGCATGGACCGGTTATGGCACAGTTGGTTCAACCGAAGAGAATTTTCCGCGGCGCGTACAGTTGTCGTTGAAGGTTCTTTTCTAGCATGAGAGACGGCGGAGCGCTTCTTATCCTGGAGTTCCGGCCTTTTCTGGCCGGAACCTCACGCACCTGGGTGCTGCGGCACTCTATTACATGAGACGCACCACTTTCATCACCGGAGACTAACTGAATGAAGTTACCCACCCGAATTCGATTATTCTTGTCAGTCATACTTGCGGGGCTCTCCTCGACGGCTCATGCTCAGGACTCCATCGGTGCGCCCCAAACGGTGCCTTCAGGCCAGATCGTCACGCCACTAGCCCCGAAGGGCGCCACCTTCTCCAGGCTCAATCCGGGCCTCAGGGATTTTCCAGGCTACACCGCGGGTCAGGCCGTAAAGACAACCCTCAGCCCTGACGGCGGAACGCTGCTGATCCTGACCAGCGGCTACAACCGCCTCAACAATGCTCAGGGCGTCCGCGAGGCTGCCGACTCGAATGAGTATGTATTTGTCTTTGATGTGGGCCACGGCGCACTTCGGCAGACGCAGGTTTTTGAGGTGCCGAATACGTTTGCCGGCCTCGCTTTCTCGCCGGATGGGAATCAGTTCTATGTATCCGGCGGAGTCGACGACAATATCCATGTCTACCTGAAGACCAACAAACTCTGGGCTGAAAGCGGCTCACCGATGGCGCTCAGCCATCTACATGGCGTGGGCATCCGCCAAAAGCCGACGGTCGCCGATCTGGCCGTAACAGCTGACGGCAAGACTCTGGTCGCTGCGGACATCTACAACGACTCAATCTCGATTGTCGATCTTGCCAGCCGCACCAAAGTGGGCGAGCTCGACCTGCGCCCCGGAGTCATCGATCCCTCGAAGAGCGGCGTCGCCGGAGGCGAATCCCCATTCGGCGTCGCGATCAAAAGCAGCCGGACCGCCTATGTATCGAGCGAACGTGACCGGGAAATCGATGTGGTCGACATTTCGAGAGCGGCCAGCCCCAAGCTGCTGGCGCGGGTTCCAGTGCAAGGCAATCCTAACAATCTGGCATTGAATGCCGCACAGACGCGGCTTTATGTGGCCGCCGACAACAGCGACCGGATCTCTGTGATCGACACGGCAACGAACGCGGTTGTGGAGACCATTCACACCACGGCGCCAAGCGGCTTGGTGCGCGGAGCCGAGCAGCTTCCGGGCGCGGCGCCGAACAGTCTCGCGCTGTCTCCAGATCAAACGACGCTCTATGTCACCAACGGCGGTATGAATGCGATAGCGGTTGTCTCGCTCGCGCCGGGACAGCCGCACCGCGTGGTTGGTCTGATCCCCACCGGCTGGTACCCCCAATCGGTCAGCGTCAGCCGTGACGGCAGGATGCTGTATGACGTCAACAGCAAGAGCAATCCAGGCCCCAATCCTCTCTATGATGGGACGCCGCTTCCTGCGGAAAGATTTCGCGCTCATCAGATCGCAAACCAGTACATTCTGCAACTCGAAAAGGCGGGATTGCAGGCCCTTCCGGTGCCCGATCGGGCAGAACTCGCACGGCTGACCCGGCAGGTAGCCGCCAACGACTTCCTCGATACGTTGCCGGATGAGCAGGACGAGCAGGTGATGGCGGCGCTTCGTCAGCGCATCAAGCATGTGATCTACATTGTCAAAGAAAACCGGACCTACGATCAGGTTTTGGGTGATCTCGATCGCGGCGATGGAGATCCCAGGCTTGCCGAATTCGGAAAAATCATTACACCCAACCAGCACCGGCTAGCGGAGCAGTTCGTCGATCTGGATAACTTCTACTGCAGCGGAGAGGTAAGTGGAAACGGTTGGCCGTGGAGCACCTCGGCGCGAGAGATGGACATTAACGTAAAGACCGTTCCATTGAGCTACGCCGGGCGCGGCTCACCGCGCGGCGTCAACGTGGATATGCCGACCGTCGCTGAGCGTCAGGCCAACGACGCTAATTATCCGAATGATCCCAATCTGCTCCCCGGATTGAATGATGACGACGCGCCCGATGGGCCGGAAGGAGAAAGACAGCAAGGTTATCTATGGAACTCGGTGTTGCGTCACGGTCTGACCCTCCGCAACTATGGCTTTGAGGCCACTATTCCACCCAAGACCCCCGAGGTTCCGGACCCCTTCGCAAGCCACACAATCGTTGACGTTCCTATCAGGCCCCAACTCATTGGCCGCACCGATCCCTATTTTCGCGCGTTCGACAATGGGTATCCCGATTTCCGGCGAGAGATCGAGTGGGAGCGCGAATTCGATCAATATGTCGCCCACGGCGATTTGCCCAGCCTGGAGCTTGTCCGCTTCATGCACGATCATGAGGGTGATTTTGCCACGGCCATCGACGGCATCAACACTCCGGAGAAAGAGACCGCGGACAATGACTACGCCGTCGGCAAGCTGATCGAGCGGATCGCACACAGTCCATACAAAGATTCAACGCTCATCTTCATCATTGAGGACGATGCGCAGGCCGGTCCAGATCATGTCGATGCCCATCGCAGCATCGGGTTCGTCGTGGGCCCCTATGTCAAGCAGGGCGACGTCGTTCATGAGCGATACTCGACGGTGAACATCGTCCGTACCATCGAAGACGTACTGGGGATTGGGCATCTCAATCTCAACGATGCATATCAGCGGCCGATGACCGCGGTATTCGATCTCAACCAGTCGGCATGGACGTACAACGCCATAACTCCCGCGCCCCTTGCGCCCGCGCTGGGCACGCAAACGCGGCAAGGCGAGCTCGGCACGGACTTTCATGACGCACACTCTGCCGCATACTGGGCGAGTTTGACGCGTGGCTTCGATTGGACAACCGAGGACCGCGTGCCGCCCGTCCTGTTTAATCGGATCCTATGGAAGGGTCTGACGGGCGGATTGCCATACCCCTCCGGGCGAAGCGGGCAGGACTTAAGCCACGACCGCACGGCCGTGCTCAAAGCGCGCAGCATCCGCTTCCGATACGAAGGCCAATGACCGAGGCGATATGAAAACATCCGGCCGCACCATTGTTCGGGATTTGCACTGAGAACGCCCATGGCGCGGCGATCTTCCGGTCCAGGATAGGTCGCGTATTCCGTTTCCGCATGCTCTGTCACATAAAATCCAAGCGCAGGCAGGTCGAGATCGGTGAACAATGCCTCTCCTTGACCGAGAGCGACGGGCGCAAGCGCGAATTGCGGGGAATCCACACAACCGTGCACAGCTCGCTGTTTATCCACAGTTCAATAAGAGGCCAAAGCGCCCATTGAGTGCCGGTTGGGCACAACTTTCAGGATTTACTCCTCGAAAACGCGCAATGGGCCAGGAATGGAACCACTTCACTGAAGCTCTCTTTTTGTAAAGCTTAGATCGCGAAGCAAACCGTCGGAGGGCTCCCATTCGCCGATTGCCGGATACAACAACATCGCCTTGCGGGCCATTAGCCTCGATCCGCTCATCACTGCCTCAATCGTTGCTCGCTCGTACTCTTTCACCGCGAGCACCAGCCCTCGAACCGCCGCAGGCAGCATCCCGCATCGCTCGGGTGTAATCGTGTTCTTGGAGATTCTGCACGGCACTTCCACCACATCATCTTCGTCAATGTCCTCAATGGCTCCGTTGTTCCGGACATTCACAATAACGCGCTGCCCCTCTTCGCCGCGCAGTGCTCTCATGACATCGAGCGCAATGCGGTGGTACCCGTTGGCTGCGTGGAATGGATCTTCGCCGCGGTTCTCAGTTTTTATCGATTCATCTTTGCCGGTCGATTCGAGAGCCATATATGTTCCAGAGCGCGCATTGAGATAATCCATATAGGCGGCGAGTGCGCACTGGCTATCATTCGAAGCAAGCAAAGTTCCGAGGCGGCGAAACAATTCGTCGTTGAATCGTGCGATTTCTGCTCCTCGCGTGCGTCCGTGCGCCCGCTGGTTCGCAAGAGCGCGGCTTCTTGAGTAATAGAAATAAAGATATTCGGTTGGTATCAATCTAAGGCTACGGATCAGTTCATGATCAAACATCGGTACGGAATACAATTGATCCAATATCCGGTCGTCTGCCAGCACCTCGTCGGTCACATCCCTGCCTTGCAACTCAATCTTGCGCACCCATCCAAGGTGATTGAGTCCGAGATATTCGCACCGTACTTCTGTTTGCGCGGCAGAAAGTGCGCTGGCAATTCGGTGGAGCATCTCCGACGGCGTGTCGCATATTCCCACGACCCGCGCCTCGGTATGATGCTGAATGGCCTGCGTAATCAGGCCTGCCGGATTTGTAAAATTAATTAACCATGCTTTTGGCGCAAGCCGATGAACGGTGCGCGCCTGCTCAACAGCGACCGGCACTGTACGCAGCGCCATCGCCATACCCGCCGGTCCCGTGGTTTCCTGCCCAGGATAGCCATGGGCGATCGCTGTCTGCTCATCGCTGATGCGCGAAGCAATTCCACCGACGCGGATGCTGCTCAGTATAAAGTCCGCCCCGTCCACTGCATCTTCGAGCGTCGCGGTCTCGCGCACACGCAGCATGCCGCCCTCACGCTGCACCACCGCCCTCCCAAGCGCGGCCATCATTCGTGCGCGATCCAGGTCCGGATCGTACAGCACGACTTCATCCACTCCCAGATGTCCCGCGCTCTCATTGATGCCAAAGATGACAAGCGGAGTTCGTACGCCGCCCCCGCCTATACATGCCACCTTACCCATAACTCTCCTCGTAACATTTCATCAACTCCTCGCGTGCGGGCAACGCGCGCAGCGCCCCCGTTGCGCGAATAGACAGACCACCACACACGCAGCCGCGGCGCATGCATTCCTCGCCCGTCTGCCCGTCGAGCAGCCCGTCGATGAATCCCGCATTGAAGGCATCGCCCGCTCCCGTCGTGTCGACTGCCGGCCCCCTGGTTGAATGAACGCGCAGTGGGCCGTTGTCCGTGCGCATGACCGCTCCTTCCGGACCCATCTTGACGATTCCGCTAGGCCAACGATTTCTACGCGTGAAATCAAGGTAGGTATCCGCATCCCCATTCGCAATCATCTTTGCCTCGCGTTCGTTCGGCAGCAGATAATCCACGACGCGACAGGTCTCGCGGTTTGCCGGATCATACAGCCACGCTACTTGATGTCCCACGTCAAGCGAAGTGGTACAACCTGCGGCCTTGAGGGTGCCGAGCAACCTCTCTGCGAGTCGCGCGCTGATTGGCATGGCAAAGTGCACGTGACGCGCTTCTGTCATGTGATGCAAAAGGGAATCTCCGGCCAATTGCTCTTCGAGCTGCGTGTTTTCGCCTACGTACGTGAAAAACGATCGGTCGATCTGGCTTGAGATGCTCACGGTCACGCCCGTCGCCCCTCTGCCGCAGCGCAGTTCTGCACTGGATACTCCGAAGGCCGACAGCCGTTGGCCAATCCACGGCATCTCGTTTTCGCCCACTCTACCGATCAAGCTCACGGAACGGCCCAACCGGGCCAGCGCACAGGCCGTGATCGCCGCTCCGCCCCCCACTTCTTGTACATATTCGCTTGTAAATACCTCCTCACCGGGCTGCGGCCAACTCGCAAAGCCCGTGAAAACATGGTCCACGTAAACTTCTCCTACCACCGCGACATCGTATCTTTTCATAGCGCTGCGAATGGCCACTCCCGCTCGTACTTCGCTTTAATCAAATAAATGCCGGTGCCGACCACAGCCATTACGAGCGCGAGTGCGACGTAACGCCCCCCGCTGCTTGCGGCGATGTAGATCCATCCAAGCAACGCAATCGCTGCCGGCAACGGATAAAGGGGCATGCGGTAGCTCTTCGCGTCGCGGTTGCGGCGGCGCATCAGCTCAACAGCTACGCACTGTGCGCCAAATTGAAAGATAGCCTGCACGACAATGAGCACCTTGATCAGTTCGCTCAAAGAAAACAGGCACGCGATGGACGAAGCCACTCCCATAAACAGCAGGGATAGCGTGGGAAACCCTTCCGTCTCATGCAGGCGCGCGAACACGTGAAAAAAACGCCCATCCACAGCTGCGGCGTATGGAATTCGCGAATAGCCGAGCAAATTAGCAAAGACAGAACCAAAACTGATGACCAGCACGAGGATTGAAACCAGCACACCAGCCCACCGGCCGTCGACCACTTGCATAAAATCGGCCACTACTGCTTGCGACTGTTCCGCGATGCGCCAGTCCAAGGAGCCGAGGATCGACAAGTTCATCAAGAGATAAAGCACACCGACTAAAACGATGGACAGGATCACCGCGCGCGGTATGTTCTTTTGCGGTTGCTCGATCTCGCCGCCGAGCAGGCAGACATTGTTGTAGCCCCCGTAGTCGTAGACCGCAATCAAGGTTGTGGCGCCTAGCCCGATCCAGAAAGGCCTCGACATGTGAAATGCGCCGGGCGCAAAGTCAAATGCCATCGCGGGATGAAACCGGACCGCGCCACTGATGATCACCCAGCCAAACGTTGCAACGACAATGGCGGTCATCGCCACCGAGATTCGGTCGATGGACCGGATATTCCGGTACAGCAGGAATACGTTTGCCAGGCATACACCAACCGCGACTGCCAACAACCCGGAGTGCGGCAGTTGCGGATAGATGAAGCTGAGGTATTGGGAAAACCCGACAGCGCCTGTGGCGATGCCGATGGGTCCCGTGAGCAGGGTTTGCCAAAGAAATAGAAAGCTCATCGGCTGACCCAGGCCGCGTTTGCCAAATGCCTCCTGCAGGTACGTATACGATCCGCCGGAATTCGGCATCGCCGATCCAAGTTCCGCCCAGACCATTCCATCGCATAAACACAACAATGCGCCCAGCACCCACCCAACCATCGCCTGAGGTCCGCCCATGGCGGCAATGGCTAAAGGAATGGTGAGAAACGGTCCAACGCCCACCATATTGAGCACGTTTGCCGCGACTGCGCCAAGCGGACCCAGACCTCGCTTGAGTTCCTGGCGGTGTTGGACGTCCGTTTGCATTGTGAGGGACCGGGTCATAAAGCGGCGTGCTCGCAGGATCGGTGGCTATCGTGGCAGCGTATTACTTTGTCGCAGCCAGCTTCAGGAACGGGTTCTTCGATAGACTGAGCAGGTTCGCGAAGATTCTGTAGGCCCCCGGAACTCCCAGCGGCAATTGCCGATAAAAGGCGTAGGCCGTGTACACATACACGCCGCCCCCGTAGTGCGCTATCACCTCGCCGCCCTTTTGGAGATCCTGGCCCGGATCATGCGTTTCGAACAACGCCTCATATTGCGGGTCCCAGGTCTTCAGGAACTTCGAGCCTCGCTCTTCGATCCATCCGTCGAAATCTTTTTGGGTGATCGCATTCGGCCACTTCAAGGCAGGGTTGTCCGGATCGAGTATCGTCACAACGGAATGCTCGTCTGTGACCTCCTCCGGATTCTGTGTCATGACGTAAGGATAGGGGCCGAAGTTATGATCAAATTCCGGAGTCTGGTATTGCACGACCAATGCTCCGCCATTCTTGACGTAGTCCAGCAGGCGCCCATTGAATGTCCGCAGGTCTTCGCGCACGGCATAGGCGCGGACGCCAACGAGAATTTCATCGTACTTCTGGAGATCGCCGGAGGCGAGATCGTTCTGCGTGAGGAAATGGACATGAATCCCCAGGTTCTCAAGCGATGCGGGAACGTCGTCGCCGCTTCCTTCGATATACCCGATCTGCAGATCCGAGCCAACCTTTACATTCGCGCCGGTGAGCTGATAGTTCGCGGCACTGTACTCGAAATACGGCCGCAATCCCGGATAACCAACCTGCACATAGCCTTGTTTGTACTCGTGACGATCGTATTCGGCTACAGCTTGAATCTGATACGGCTTCTCTTTAAGGTTGGATGGCGACACCTGGAAGGTTATAACCTGCTCTTGCCCATCCTGCGCGAACGAGAATGTCTCGCTGGCGGGAGTCGACTTCCATCCCTCCGGCATGATCAGATGGACGTTGCCCTGCGCGGGACCCTTCACGTTACTGTGTATTTTCACACTCAAGGGGATGAAGGTAGCGTCTAGAGGAATGACGCCGGCGCTTTCCACCATCGTGAGCGAAATTGCCGGCCCGATGGGCAGCGGATAATTCACGGTTCCCGATCCGACTTCGTGCTGTACGGTCTGCACCACCTCCGTCAGTTGGATCTTTGCACCCCGATAAGTGAACTCCACCTTTGTCTGCAGCGGATATGGAGCAACCGGCATGTTCCGGTATTCAGATTCGCGCAGATCATAGTACGGCTGGTCGAGACCGGGGCGGTCAAAGTAAGGCCGCGTGAAGCTCGCCTCCTCGGGAATCTGCACCGTGAAGAGTGTGTTCAGAATGCCGCCAGCGTCGATCGAGCCAGAGTCCTTGCTGGCTGCGGTATCCGCCTCGATGGTTTTGCCTTCGAGTTGCAGCGCGACGTTATCGACATTGACCGCGGCACCACCGTCATCGGCGACGTGAACGAGCACACGGAATTTCTGGCCGGGGATGGCCATCGGGAAGTTCGGCTGTGCGATGCGCATGAAGCCGCGTTCCGGCTGCGGGTTAGCGGTGGTCTGGTCTGATGTGACGTTCGCCGTGATCGAGAGGCTCAGAGCCATCGCCAAGGCGCTATTGAATTGCGTCTGTTTCACGGTGAGTTCGTGGAGAACGTCATACTTTGCGTCGTCAGAGAGCGCACTGCTCTTTACCTGGTCTACGAGCTGATCAGTCGCAAGCAGGCCATCGGCCAGCAGAGGGGCGATCGAGCTCGGATCGGTGACCGAATAATTGTGGATCGCCTGATCGACGAGCCCGCTGATCTTGTTCAGTCCTTCGGTCAGGAAGCCATGCTCTTTATCTCCGGCCAGCGCGGCGATGCCGGCAAGCGATGTATCGATTCCGTCGAAAAACGAGCCTTCCGCGTCCGATGCCGGAATGCGCGAGCCAAATCTGTGATAGGGAGATGTTGCTGCGCCTGCGGCCGGCACTTCACCGCCGCCATTCTGCGATTTCTGATAGCCGAGACCGGTGCGCGAGATCTGTTGATCGCTAAGTCCGTTGACGGGGCTGAACGAACCGGTCGGCACCTTCACGTTTATGCTGACGGGGCCTTCTTCAAACTTTCCGGAGATATAATTCTGCACTCCGTTTACCCGTCGGAAGAAAGGCGCGCGGGCGTATTCCTTGTAGGGGTTCCAGGGGCGCAGCCCTTCTTTGATTTGTTCGGGAAAGACATTCGGATCTCCCGCAGCGGTGAAGACCTTCTGGGCCCAGCGGCCCGCGGCCTGGTGATTGCCGTGACCATCCGATGGACCTCCGACGAACACCGAGGTGATGACGAGCGGACGAGTGAGGCGTACGACGCGCACCACGTCGTAAAAAATTCGGTTGTCCCCTCCCCATTTATCGAGAGCTTCATCGAGCGTTTTCGAAAAGCCGTAGTCTGCCGCCGTTGTAAAAAACTGGGTTGCGCAGTAATAGCGATCGGCCTGCAATAACTCTTCTGTACGCACCAGACCCAAGGCGTCCCAGAAGTCTGAAGACATTTCATTCGCTCCACCCTCGCCGCGATTGAGTGTCAACAAACCCACGCGTGCGCCCACGGTGCGGGCCTCGTAGGCCAGCGTGGCTCCATCCTCGTCATCGGGATGCGCGACGATCATCAACATGCTGGCCCGGGTATGAAGCTGCTGCAACGCCACAGCCAGCGCGGCCGCTCCGCGATTTTCAGGAATCGCCTGAGCATCCTCTCTTTCGCCTCCCTGCGTTCTACACGGCGACTGGGCCTGCGTTCTGGCGGCAAAGGCGATGGCCAGCAGGGCGGCAACCAGGCACATCGGCGTGATCAGCTTGCTCTTCCTCTTCATCATTACATTCGCCTCTTTTTTCTTGTCCAGGTGCGCGTGTTTCCGGCATCTGGCGTTGCCGTCAAGAATCTGCCGGATTCGAAAATCGGCGTTGCCTGCGGCTCAGAGCCGCAGGCCCTCGGGCGCAGTTCGCTTGTCGAGCGTGACGGTTTCTCCGCGCCGCCATCTTGACGGCGCGGACGTGCGGCCAATTAAAAATAAAACTTTGCTGCTATTTGGATAACGCGCGGTCCGGCTGTCGTCGTAGTGACCTTACCGAAGTTCGCGCCGGACGTGGAGATATTGGCGCCGGGGTTACCAAAGCTGGGGTGATTGAACGCATCAAAGAACTCAAAGCGCAGCTCGATCTTGTCTGCTTCCGTGACAGGGAACTGTTTAAACAAACTGAGGTCTTCATCCTCCAGGCCGGGACCGTGATACATTCTGGGACGGCATGAGCCGAAAGTTCCTAATGTGGGTGCGGAAAACGCCGCCGGATTGACGAAAAATCCAGTGGCGTTCGCGCCAACATAGTTGTGCGGATTTTTAGAGGCGCTTGTCCATGGATCGCCTATACAGTTCGCGTAGGATGCCGAGTTACCACCCGTGTCACTCACATTTGTCGCCGTAACATTGAACGGCTCACCGGTCTGGAGCGTAACGATCGCGTTAGCCTGCCAGTTGCCCACCAGCCGTGACACTAACTTATTGTTGTTCATCACCAGTCCGCCTTGACCGATGGGCAGCTCGTAGGTCCCATTGCCCACAAACCGGTGACGAACATCCTGATAGGAATTGCTCATCTCCTGCGCATAGTCGTGCGCATTTTGCGGTGTATCCCCGCCCGTCAAATTGTCCACGAAATCCGCCATGTTATGCGACCACGTGTAGCTGAAGTTGTACATGAGACGATGGCTCATTTGCCGCTGCAGGCTCAGCTCGAGCGCGTCGTAGTCGGTATTGCCGTCATTGGTGGCGAGCTCGACGAATGCATGCTGTCCGGCGCCATTCGACGTGTCATTGGCGTCGATCGTATTGCCGGAGTTGAAGCTGGTGAGCGGGAAATAAATGTGCGCGGTCGGTGTCACAGTGCCGCAGGTCGGGCAGCTCGTGATGAATCCCTGATTCGCATTTTGCACGCGATTCATCTTGCGGCCCCAGTTGCCGATGTAGTTTGCAGTCAATATCGTATTTCCACTCACCTGATATTCAAGGCCGAAGCTGGTTTGCTCGATGTAACTCGTGCGGTTGTTCACGCCTTGCGCGCGCACATGTTGCGTCGGCAACCCGCCGGCCACGCCATTGACGCAGACGCCATTGACCAGCGTACCTGTAATGCAGGTGACCGCGGGTCCGGGAACAAGCAGATCGGCAATCCCCGTCGAGCTCAGATAGGGCGCCGAGTTCATGCCGCTTGCCGAATCCATCTGGAAGACCGGTATAGTGCTGCCCGCCTGCTGCGCCACATCCCACACGCCCAGGTAGGGCGGATTCTGCTGGATCAGGGATTCCGAGCCGATGCGGTTGATGAACTGGTGGAAGATGCCGTAGCCGGCGCGGATCACCAGCGGCCGTAGCATGTGATAGGACATCCCGATGCGCGGCGCAAAACCGTCGTGATCGGTCGGAATTCCGCTGGCACCGGTCAGCATAGTGCCGCCGTTGGACGGGGGACCCGATGCAATGCAGGCCGGATAGGGCTGAGATCCGCAGGAAAAGTTTCCTGTGCGGCCTTCGCGGTTCAGCCAGAATGGCGGATAGAGTTCGTAGCGCAGCCCGTAATTGACCGTGAAGTTGCTGGTGGCGCGCCAGGTATCCTGCGCGTAGAACGAGTTACCGCGGATGTAGTTGTTGATTTCGGCCGGCTGTTCGAGGATAAGCTGCGACACATCGCCAAGCAGAATATCAGCGCCGCTGAATCCGTTGGCGTTGGAGTAGATGCCGGAGTTGTAGACGATGCCCTGCGGAGCTTCAATGTCAAAGAAGTTCAGCGCATCCTGGTGGTACTCATAGCCGAACTGCAGGCTGTGCGATGCCTTGGTCCAGTAGAACGCTTCAAGCAACTGATAGGTTTGCGCCACCTGATATTGCGGCCGATAGTAGGAGCCTCCGATGCTGGTCAGTCCACTTTCTTCGAAGGGTGGAATGCCAAAGCTCCACGGAGTTTGTGGAACGCCCTGCAATCCAAGCAAGGACGCGGCCTGCGATTGCCCCACTTGCACGCCGATGGGGTCGCTGTGTGAATAGGTGCGCAGGTATCCGAAGTGCACCGTGTTCACCTTGTTTTTGGTCAGCGTGTCGGTCCAGCCGAGCGCAACGGATTGATCGTGCAGAATGTAATTCGTGGGAAAACCAGCGCCGTTGCCAGCTACCGGATTCGAGGTCCAGGTGGGTGGCGTGGAGTAATTTGACCAATCGAAAGCGTAACGCCCGAAGATCTGGTTGTTCTTGTTCAGCGTATGGTCAATACGGACATCGAGCGTGCGCGTGTTGTTGGGCACCTGGCCGACATACTCGTAGTTATACGAACCGGCGCCTTGAGAACCAGGGAATAGATTGACAGGCGAGACGTTGGGTGCGGGATAAAGCGACATCAGCTTCTTGCCGACTGAGTCAATGCATCCCGGACTGACGACGTTGCCGGTAATGCAACCTGCCTGGCTGGGCATGGTAGGCGCCATGTTGAACTTCGACATGAAGCTGCCATTGCTGGCCACGCTGAAGTCACCACCCTGCATCGCCGTCGTGGGCACCGTTGCGGTTTCCGTCATGGCGGTATGGCTAATCAGATTCTCGTAGGAAACGAAGAAAAACGTCTTGTCGCGTTTGATCGGCCCGCCCACCGTTCCGCCGAACTGGTTGTAGTTGTACTGCCCGCGCGGAAGATGGTTGTAGTTGTTGAAAAAAGTGTTCGCGTTCAACGCTCCGTTTTGGATGTAATCCCACCCATCGCCGTGGAACTGGTTGGTGCCGGACTTGGTGGATACGTTCACCACGGCACCTGCAGCGGTGCCGAACTCCGTCGAATACGTTCTGGTCTGGAGAACGAATTCCTGCAAAGCGTCTGGGGGAGGGATAACCGACTGCGTCGACTGCTCCTGCAGATTTTCTGACTTCGAATTGTTGTCGATGCCGTCAAGCTGGAAATAATTCTGCAGTTGCAGGTTCCCGTTGGCGCTGAACAATCCCTCGGCGGGATTGGATACCGAGTTGTCACGAAATATGCCCGGCTGCGTGAGCACGAGGGTATCGTAGTCGCGCCCATTGAGCGGCAGGTCATTCAACTCCTGCGATGGCATCACACCGTTGACCTCGGCTGACTGGGTCTGCAGCTCCGCGGCGGTTTCGTTGACCACCACCTGCTGCTGCTCCCCGGAGACGCCCATGGAAAAATCTACCTGGATGCGGTCCTGCACGTTGACGGTGATGTTCTCGCGGATCGCGGTGCTGAATCCGGGATGCTTCACCGTGACGCTGTAGACGCCTGGGATGAGTTGCAGAGCCGCATATTCACCATCTTGATTGGTAGCGTAGGCGTGGGTAACACCCGTCGCCTTGTCCGCTACTTCAACTGCGGCGGCCGGCACGCGCGCACCGCTGTTATCCTGCACAATGCCCACAATCGTGCCGGTATCAGTCTGCGCACAGACCGGAATTGCCGCTCCGACGGGGAGCACCAATGCGAGGCAAACCAGTTTGATCCGCGTGGTCCACGCTCTCAACATGGAAAAATCGACAGCATGCATGGAACTGACCTCCTTGGAAGAGTCGAGCCAGAACTTGATATACCAATCCGCACTGTCTGCACGCGGCAGCCGCTGAGGGCCTTGAAGAATCCGTACCTGCGGGAGCCAACCGGAGGATGAAATCACACTGGTGGCAAAAAACCCATCCTGCTTCGGGGCTCCGTGATCCAGGAATTGCAGGACGCGCCTAAGCCGTTCCCGGGATATCAAATCCACTGAAAACCCTGTTGATTTGTACTGAGTGGGCTACTTTACCGGTAACGTGATTGGAGAGTACCTAGCAATTCATGCGATGTCAACAAAAAATTTCGGAGTTTGTGCGTTGAATGCTTTCCCGAATGCCCGCTGCCCGTTCTTGCGGCGTTACGATTTCCGGATTTCCGAGAGCCGGCGTTTGTACTCCTGCGGCCCGGGCAGACCCTCCGAGCCCCCGGGGCGGGTTCCGGACATGCTGCCGCAGATGTTTCCGGCGCGCAGACAGTCATCCCATCCCAGGCCATGCAGAAACGCATGCAGAAATCCGCCGTTGAATGCATCCCCGACCCCCGTTGCGTCAACGAGTGGTAGAGGCAAGGCTGGTTGCCGGTAGACTTTTTCATCCGCCATCAAGAGGGACCCTCTAGCTCCCAGTTTCACGACCGGCACTCGTACCCAGTCCCTTAGCTTTTCGAGAGCAGCCATCGGCGTTTTGGTTCCGGTGATGGCGCGCGCCTCATGCTCGTTTGGAAAGATGAAATCGCAATAGCGGATGATCGAGATCAACTGGTTAGCGGAGATATCAGGATTCCATCCAAAGTCTGCAGAGATTGTGACCCCGCGCTCTCGAAGCGCGCGCAAAACGGGGCGCCATTTCGCCGGCCGTCTCAATGCGCAGGCAAGATGCACATGGCGTGTCTGGTTCAACTTGCGTAGCACCGCTTCGTTGTCGAGCAGCTCTTCCAGGCGCAGATTGATCGGCTCATTGGTCACCATCATGCGGTCCGTCTTGTACGCGATGCAGACAGTCAACGCGGTCGGCACGTCTTTGCGGTATTCGCATGCTGTAATGTCCAGCTTCTCCTGCGCAATCTGATTCCATGTCGGCAGATAGTCCGCATCAGCTCCGACCCTTGTAATAATTCCAGTCACGGTTCCCAGCCGGCTTGCCGCAATTGCGGTAGTGGAAAGACCGCCGCCCGGCGCCACGAGAAAGGAATCGGTTTTAGACTCCTCCCCGAAGCGCGGCCGCCGCGGCAGATGGTAGAAGATCATGTCGGAAAAAAATTCACCGAAGACCACGAGGTCGAATTTCATCTTTCCGTATTCGCGCCTTTTCGCCATCATCTCTCGCCTTTCGCTTGCAATGCGGGCATTCATGCAGACTCAACGCACTTTTTCAGATGACCTTCTTTTGATCAGCTTCGGTTTCACCAGCGCCCGGTGCGTTCCGCTGATCTTTGTGCTGCCCATAGCGCGCAACGCGAGGCGCCCGGCCTTTTGGCCCAGTTCGCGCTCGCACATACTGATGCTGGTGAGCGGGATTCGCATTCCGCATAACAGCGCATCATCTCCGCATCCAACAAATCGAATTTCTTCTGGAATTCTGAGTTCATGCTTGCCGGCGGCATCCATGGCGCCCACGGCCATCGTGTCCGTATACGCCATAACGCCATCCGGCCGGCCGCGCCGCCCCAGCAGCCGCTGCATGGCTTCATACCCGCGGCGGTATTCGCTTTCTTCCTGGTTCATGCTCTCGATCACCAGATCTGCCTGCACCGGCAGGCCGTGCTCGCTCAACGCCTGGCGATAGCCGTTCGACCGCATGTCGCCCACCGCCGTCCGTGGGCCGCGTAGATACGCAATTCGTCTGCAACCGGTCTGGATCAGGTGGTCACACGCAATCCGTCCCACTTCTTCCTCGTGAACGGCGACGGAACTTGCCGTTCCCGCGAAAGACCGGTGACCGACAAAGATGATTGGCATCTTCTTCGGTTTTTGCAGCTGCTCGAAAAAAGCGCCCGTCTCCTGAAGCGAGATCAGCAGCAGCGCATCCACTTGCAGTGCGAGAAAGACCTCGATCTGCTGTTGTTCGTAGTCCGCGTCCTCTTGTGACGAGCAGACGATCAGGCTGTAGCCTTCCGCGCTTACCGCCTGATTGATGCCCGCGGCGACCTCCGCCAGGTTTGAGCGACCAATCGAGGGTAAGATCAGACCCATTGTTTTCGTGCGGCCGGTGCGCAGGCTGCTTGCGCTGATGTTGGGAATGTACTTCAGCTCTTTGACGCGTTTGAGAACTCGTGCCTTGGTTTCATCGCTGATGTCCGTCTGTCCGCGGAGCACCTTCGAAATGGTCATCTTCGAAAGGTTCAGGTCCTCGGCGATGTCTTTCAGCCGTACTCGCATCCCTAAGACTCCATGCGGCGATGAGCGGTGACTCGATTGTAGCGGAATCGCTGCAGGTAGCTGCTTCCGGCAGGCCTCCCGAAGGGTGGTTCACTTGCCATCTTGCTTCGATCGGGATTGAATGCTTCGTCGTCTATTCGGCAATCATCAAAGCGTAAATGATTTGGACTTGGCTGAAGAGCGCATCTACATCCGCCGCAGCGTTTGGAAGGGTGAAGAGGTCACGGTCAAATCCAAGAGAGGCTACCGCGCTGTCACGATCGATCCAATTCTGATCGGGATGCTGGCAGCGCATTTGGGAACTTGAAGCACTCAAACCTGCAAACGACTTCCCGCTGCACGCACTTTCAGGACTACAAGCGGCACGCCACGTCTCAAGTTGCCCTGTTTCCACGGGAAAGTCTGGCAGAAAAATTGCCAGATGGACCCAATGGGCCCGACTTTGTGAAAAATTTAGCCGTGGCTTGGTTCGTTGGCTGTCGTCGTAACTGATTGATTTATTAGGATTAATCAGAGGCTTGAAATGGTCAGGGAGATGTAGGCGAGCCTATGCTATAAAGGTGCGTACCAAGTGGGCGCCAAGGGAGTTTTGGGGCGGGCAACCGGGATACGATCAAGGGCAGAGCAGGTTCCGTGGGCGCTACTGTGAAGAGCCCCGGAGTTCTCGCTTTGGCCTGCAAGCCTGGGGAGGGACTGAATTGATACAAACGGACCCTTCTACAATCAACAAATCCGGCCCACCTGCTCCTGATCGATGCCAGGAACAGGTCCAACGAATCCTCAAGTCCGCTACATTTCGGAATTCCATTACGCTGCAGCAATTACTTCAATTCCTAACCGCAAAGGTTTTGGAGGGCGGCGGTGCGGAGGCCTTGAAGGAGTACACCATTGGCGTAGAGGCTTTCGGCCGGTCGGAGGATTTTGATCCCAAAACCGATACGATCGTCCGGGTTCAGATCCATAGACTAAGACAGAAACTGGCAGAATACTATGATGCCGATGGGAGCAGTGACCCCATATTGATTGAGATTCCAAAAGGTCACTACCTCCCTAGTTTCGAAGCCGCCCCAATTTCGGGAGCAGATCCCAACCGGACTTTCACGCCTCAACCCGACGGAGTCATTTCGCTCGCAACTCATTTTGCAGAACAAAATATTGAGAACGGAAGCCCGGGGAGCGGTGGGACGAAACGTCGCTCCGGCTGGTTTTTTGTCGGCGGCATAGGGTTAACAGCCGCAGTGGTGGTGGGCGTATTTTTAGCCGGTTTCTTTCTTGCACACAATCAACTGAGAAACGACATTGCAGGATTCGCGCCAACAGCCGGCACGCAATTGCTTCCCAGTAATTCGGCCGATCCGGTGAAGGCCTTTTGGGCCGGTTTCCTGGGCAATGATTCGGCGCCGGTAATCGCCTATCCAGATGCCGTTTTCCTCCTGGACGATTCGAACGATCTTTTCCGGTTCCGGCGGGGTGCGAGCGATGACAGAGGCGCGCTTGTCGATCTGCATCTGGCGCAGCAGTTCGCCTCAAGTCCATCGCTCGTTGCCAAGGCAGGCCAACTCTACTATGAGAATGGCTACACAGGGACTGGCGAACTCCAGGGTATCGCAATGTTGTCGAACCTCTTCGGTCAGATGGGCGTGAAGGCAACCGTGAAGCCCAGCCGCGACGTCACTCCGGATGATCTAAGGCAACACAATGTGATCTTGCTCGGTTCTCCATTTCAGAATGTAGCGGTTGCGCAACTGCTCACCAGTGGCGATTTCAACTTCAGGAACCCCGATTCCCGGCACGAAGAATGGAGAGCTCAGATCGTGAATGCCCATCCCCAGGCAAACGAGGCCTCGGCCTACGGCACAGAGCGGGATCCTGGCACACAGGCGTTGAAGACGGATTATGCCCTCATTACCATTCAGTCCGGCGTGATTCCGGGACGGTACATCGCGGTGCTGGGCGGTTTAGACACGACTGGAACCGAAGGCGCCACGTTGTTCGCGACATCAAAACCGGGGGTCGAGGATCTCTCCAGGGCTTTGAGCGCGTCCTTCGGATCCGGCGCGAAGGCCGAAATGCCTCTCTTTCAGGCTCTCATACGAGTGCGGCTCGAGAAGGGCTATGACGTTCTAGGCGCCAATCTCGTGGCAGTGCACAGGCTCCCTCGCGCGAATGCTCGCGCGACAAACGGCGCAACCCTTCAGGATCCGAGCCGTTAGGCTTCTGTTAGACCAATTAGCTTTGTTTCGCATAGATGTCCCTCGATACGGTTCGTTGCCACATCAGAAGCCTCCGCGGGAAGAAGCTGCACAAAGCGCATTCCGTTTTCACCCACTCCTTCCAGTTTGTGGCAAATCTCAAGCGGCATGGGATTTTCATGCACCCGATCTAGCTCGGCGGGCATTGACACACGTGTGCAAATCTTCGTGTAACAAGCCATGTAACATTCGCGAAACATCCTCAAATATTGGGTGTAGCTTTCGAGCTTCAGACCTTGGTATCCCCCTGTAACTAGCCAACGGTTGCATTATCCGCTTACGGTTGTCGGCGTTGCTGAGCACCCTCTTCAGCAATGCTTCAATCCTTCGTTCCTCAGTGGAGGGAACGAGGGTAGCTGTGGAGGCTACCCCTTGTCCCACAATTACGAGCAAGTCACTCACACCGGTTTCGGTCGCCCGGGATGATCGCAACGATGACTTCAACCGGATCGACACGAGCAAGAACGCCTTAGGAGGCTCTATGCAATTTGGAATTCCCATAGGCAATTCGACGACCCGACACAAAGGGCCGGCCAGTCTCCGAACCATACTATCGGTACTCGGAGCCCTGCTAAGTATCCTGCCTGTTGCCTTTGGCCAAGGCGTAAGCGGGCACATTCTCGGCACGGTCCAGGACACAAGCAGCGCGGCGATACCGAATGCGCAGGTGACGATCACCAACCAGGAAACGGGCATTGTCACCCACACCCAATCCAATGCTTTCGGCGAATACCGCTCCGAGAACCTGCCACCGGGCACCTATAGAGTCGAGGTAGAGGCAGCCGGATTCCGCGATACGATCTCAGTCGGCAATATTGTGACCGTTGATAGCAACAATCGTGTCGATGTCAACATGCTGGTTGGCACTTCAGATCAAACGGTCTCGGTAACCGCGGCCAACCCGCTGGTCGATACCACCGGATCCTCACTCGGCGAGGTGCTGAGCGAGAATGACGTTCAAAGCCTGCCTCTGAATGGACGCGTCTTCTCTCAGCTGATCGACACCGTTCCGGGCGCCGTAGCGAGCGGTTGGTCGAGCGCCCCGGAGGCGGCCGCAGGCGCTGGCGCGCAAACGGATATCACCGCCTCAGTGAACGGCTTGCCCTGGGCGGGAACGACTTACACGCTGGATGGCGTCAGCGACATGGAGTTGCTGAACGCCTTCGAGACGGTCACTCCACCTCTGGACGCGCTTCAGGAAGTCAAGGCCTCAACCGCGAACTCAGACGCGACCGTAGGAGTGTACGGTGGCGCGCAGGTAAACGCGGTGGTCAAATCCGGCACAAACAACTTTCACGGGTCGGCATACGAGTTTTTCCGCGACGATATGTTGAATGCAGTTCAGTGGCACGCAACCAGCAAAGCACCTGATCGAGCAAACCAGTTTGGAGCGTCAATCGGAGGCCCGATCCTCCGGAACAAAGCCTTCTTCTTCGGCGACTATCAGGGTCTGCAACTGAACAACGGTGTCTACTACACCGGATATACGGTGCCGACCGATCTGATGAAGCAGGGATATTTTCTGACCAGTCAGTTTCCGGCCATTTATGACCCACAAACGGGGGCCGCTTTCCCGATCGTCAATTCGCCCGGTGGACCGGCTTACCAAATCCCCACTTCGAGGTTCGACCCGGTGGCGGCGGCGATGGTCGGCTCAGCCAATATCTGGCCCGAACCCACCTCCTCCACCGCCAGCGTGGCGAACTACACCGCCAGCAACTCGCAGCCGGACGATACGCATCAGTTCGATGCGAAGATCGACTATCAACTGAGTGCGAGCAACCGGATCTTCGGACGCGAATCGTATCAACATCGCGATCTGACAGCGCCCTCCCCCGGCACGCGCTGGTTCAGTATCGGCAACGTCAATGCGCAAAATCGCATGCACAATGCCGTCGTCGGCTACGATCACATCTTCTCGGCAACTGCGACCAACGAGCTTCGGTTCGGTTTCAACCGTTTCTACACACTTGATTTCGGCAACGATTTCGGGACGAACGAGAACACGACGCTCGGAATCCCGAATGGCAACGTGGATCAGTTCCCCAATGCGACCGGCATTGCGATCATCTCTGCCGGCAACATTGCACAGACAGGATCGCAGAGTTGGACAGATGCACACCGCATCACCAACGTTTACCAGATCACGGACAACTACACCAAGGTGCTGGGCAAGCACACTTTTGTCATTGGTGAGGACTATCGCCGTTTGCAGGCTTCATTGACCAATGCCAACCAGAGCGGAAATGGGCAATTCAGTTTCACCACCGATTACACCAGTAGCTGTGCGGGCAACCCGAGTTGTCCCAAGGCAAGCGACGGCAACGAATTCGCGAGCTTCCTGTTAGGGCTTCCGTCGTCGATCAGCCGAGGCTTTGTGAATACGGATCCTGCGACCCGCGCCAATCTGTGGGGCATCTACGGCGAGGACACGTATCAGGTGAGACGACAACTGACGGTGAGTGTCGCGGTGCGATGGGACGTTGTGACCCAGCCCGTCGACAAGTTCGACCGCCAGTCGAACTTTGACACCACCACCGGCTTGCTCGATATAGCTACGGGAAACAATCGCGCTCCTAATGTAGACAATTACTACGGCAACGTCGATCCCCGGATCGGGTTCTCGTATTCTCCCAACAACGGCAAGACCGCGATTCGAGCCGCCTTCGGGATCACCACGTTTACCGCGAACGGGGGCGGCATTGGCGGAAGCCTGGAACGTAACTTCCCGTTCTTCGAGCAGTACTCGGCAAACCAGTCGGCTGCCTATACGCCGTGGGCGACAATGGGGAGCGCAGCGGGGGTTAATCCGGCATATGCAAGCTTCTACCACGGCCTGCCGGCGTTCGTGCCGCTGTCAACGGCGGCGCCGGTCACGCCGCAGCCTAACTCGAGTGCATCGCTCATGTCGCAGCACTTCCGTCCCGACAACGCCGACGCGTGGAACTTTGGGATCGAGCAGCAACTGTCAGCGAGCACAGCCTTCAGCCTGACGTATGTCGGCACCAAGGGGCTGCATATTTTCCGGGAACGGAACATCAACATTCCGCCGCCGGGACCGGGCGCGCAAGCACCGCGGCGTCCGTTTTACGGAATTGCTCCGAACGTATCGACGCTTAATTACTATGGCTCGGATGGCAAGTCAAACTACGACGCTCTGCAGGCGGAATTCACCAAACGGATCTCCCATGGGCTCTCCGGGCGCATAGCCTACACCTGGTCGAAGGAACTCGACAACACCAATGTATTCGACCCGCTTCCCGGTCAGGACCGCTTGAACTATGGCGAAGGCAATGAGCAGGCGCCGAATGTGCCGCAAAACTTTGTGGCCAGCCTTATCTATCAGCTTCCCTTCGGTCGCGGCCGGCAGTGGCTGACGGGCAGTTCAAGGCCGGTGCAGGCGCTAGCCGGCGGGTGGCAAGTCAGCACCATAACCATATTGCAAGCAGGCCAGCCGATGACAATCCATCTCACTTCAGACAATCTGAACAATGGCATGAGCAATCGTGCCAATGCCACCTGCTCGGGCGTGGAGACGATCGGAAAGGTTTCGGAGTGGTTCAATACCAACTGCTTCGCGACCCCCGCGCAATATCAGATTGGCAACTCCGGTCTGGATAAGGCTGTCAGCCCCGGCTATGTAGACTCCGACATTTCGCTATCGAAGACCGCGACGATCCATGAGCAAATGAATCTCCGCTTGCAGATTGATGCGTTCAATGCATTCAATCATCCTTATCTCGGTCATCCGAACACCACCTGCTGCAGCACCAGCAACGCACTATTTGGCGTAATCACCAGCGCAAATGGTCCGCCGCGCAACCTTCAAATGGGCGTCCACCTTGCCTTCTAACACTTCACCGCACCTGAGCGCCGGCGCTGATCATTCTTCATTGATCGACGCCGGCGCTCATTTTAGAGACGCTCCACGCACCGTTGTCGGCACGTGCCGGGGCTGCCAGGAGCGGACATGGAAAGGAATCGGGAATTGGTGGATCGGAGAGGATTTCTCAGGTCGGCGGTTGCTGCTGTCATAGCGGGGCAAGCGAGAAGCGTCGTAGCTGATCCTGTTGCTTCACCGAGAATCGGCCGCAACCTCGTGCCGGAGCAGCCCTCCGGCGCGCCGAATTACTGGTGTACATGGGCCGCGCAAAATTACATGTATGGCCACGACCTCGCAGAACTTGACCCTAAGGTGCTGGAAGGTGAATCGGGCAGCAAGCTTGCACACGAAGCAATGACAGGGAAGGTTCTGTTCGGAGACAGCGGATGGGTCGACGCGTTTTTCCCGCGGATCCGTTCGGATTTGTTCTTCCTTTTGGATGATGGCTGGGAAACCGGCGGTACTTCCACCTTTGAATTGGATACGACGAAATTTCCAGCTTTTACGGGAACCTTCGCCGACCGTCTCGGGAAGCTGAACCGTGCAGTACAGGATTCCGGGTGGCGCGGCGCGGGCCTGTGGTGCCGCAATACACCTGGTGGAGACGCGGACCACCGCCTGGAGAGCTTGAGTGAATCCGCGGAGATCAAGTACTGGAAAATTGATATGGGCGATCCCAGCTTCAACCTGGTGCGGCTCCGGGACGAAACGCGTATTCCGCTGACGTTAGAACATGTGCACGGTGAACTGCCGGTGAATGGAGACTGGAAAAAAGACGGCCGGTTCGGATCTCAGCACCGGAATTCCAAGCGAATGGAAATCCTTAGGCATACTGATGTATATAGAACCTACGATGTGACATCGATCCTTTCGTTAGCGACAACCCTTGACCGGTTAGCTGAAATGCTAAAGGGAGCAGCAGGGGATTCTGGAGTGCGCGGCCTGTTGAACGTTGAAGACGAAGTGTACCTGGCCGGTGCGATGGGATGCACGATGGGAGTGATGCGGCACCCGCTTACAGGATTGAGGGCTGGAGCGGATTGGGATTTATTTTTCAATGGGCCCCGACAACCGAAGAAGCGGATGGATGAAGTGGTCCGGGCGCTGCGCTGGCAACGAATCGCTCCCCCTTTCTCGCCGGGGCTGGGCTCGGTGAAGCTCAGCGAAGAGATTCTTACCGATACCTGGCGTTTTGAAGAGGGCCAGACCTGGCAGAGCGAACTCATCGGCGCTACCGTACGGCAAGGTGCGCCAGCCTGCGTCACGCGCAACTTAGGTCTACCCGAAGTGAAAGCGAACGGCGACAAACCATTTGTGTTTGCAACCAGATTTCCAAACGGCGCCGTCGCAATTGGAGCGCAGGAGCGGACACAGATTGGCAATGCATGGTATATGCCAGATTGTGAAGTGGCTCTTTCTGTTTCGGATGCGCCCGGTCCCTTCGGCGTCTTTGGCTATTTCAGCGCGCTTACGCTGATTTGCGACAGGCCGTTACAAGGCCGGCGTATATTGGCGCAGGACCTGGCTGGCGATGAGGCTTTCGACATCTCGAATGAAGTGCAGGCTCGCGGAAAAAGTCTGCAAATACCAGGTAGGGTGATTCGCCAAGTGTGCATGCACAATGCAACCGCGGGGGATATATCGGCACCCGGCCTGGTGATCGCTATTGTTTAAGGCGCCAATCGCGGGAGCAGTGCTTCAGGATGACAGCCGCTCTGTTAAGCGACTCAACGGATTCATCATTTAGTTGTTGACCGGAAGGTGGCATGCGGCAGTTTCAATCAGAAATGGCAATCGTCAATACGAACGTGCCCCATACCTCGCATTGGACGGAGCGCGCGAGATTCAATAAATGCGCAGTGGCCGCCTTCGGCACCATTGGCCTTGTAATGTTTGTCCTGCCCGTCCATGCGGCCGCCCAGACGAATCGTTCGGCACATCGCTCAAATCTCGAGTTTAGGTCCTCTGATGCCCGCCTGGTGAAATCGTTCAACTGGGCCAAGCGACAGGCTTTGGCTTACGTGTTTGATGGCGATCCCGTCGGCCCGTGGTATGAGGCAGCTCTTCCGGGCCGCCGTGCCTTTTGCATGCGCGACGTCTCGCATCAGGCTGCAGGCGCGCAGGCCCTCGGGCTTTCGCAATACACGCACAACATGCTCCATCGATTTGCCGATAACATATCGGCCTCTAAAGACTGGTGCAGTTATTGGGAGATCAATTACCTTAACCAACCGGCGCCGGTTGACTACAAAAACGACAAAGAATTCTGGTATAACCTTCCGGCAAACTTCGACGTATTGGATGCTTGCTACCGGATGTATCTTTGGACCGGCGATAAGTCCTACATAGATGATCCGGCATTTCTGAATTTTTACCATCGCACGGTTACAAGCTATGTTGAACGATGGGATCTGGGCCTGGACCACATCATGGCGCGCGAAAATGGTGCGCAGAGCCCTCCATATTTCCACGGCGACCCAAGTTATGAGGAGAGCCGCCGTGACATGGTGCTCGGCGTAGATATGCTCGCAACGCAATACGCTGGCTACCGTTCATTTGCCGCCATCCAGGCAATTCGAGGCGACTGGGAAACGGCACAGATGTATTTGAGAAGTGCTGCAGACGTGAAATCGTTGGTCAATTCGAAGTGGTGGAATCCATCTGGGAATTGCTTTTATGGATTTCTCGATAGTCATCATCAATTCCAAGGGCGCGCCGGGGCCGATCTGCTTTATCGCGATGTGGTGGATGACGGACCTAAGGCACAAAGTGCGCTCGATAACCTTTTAAAATCCATGCGAGATGAACCTGCGAGCGCGGTCGAACCGGAATCGCACTACGCGGAGATTCTTTACCAGTACGACGACCCCGAGGCAGCCTACGCGGAGATCATGGATCTCACGCGTCCCGGCCGGGAACGGCAAGAATATCCCGAAGTCTCCTATTCCGTGATTGGAGCCATCGTCAATGGACTGATGGGAATTAATGTTGAGCCTGACGTTTCAATCGAAGAGATTGAACAAGGCAAGCATTTTGCAACGGTCGTTAGAACACTACCTCAGTTGACGAGGCAAACTGCCTGGGCTGAATTGCGCAATCTGCCAGTCGGAGGTGGCTCGATAACAGTGCGGCATGACGGGGAACGAAAGACGGTCCTCACCAACCACGAGGAAACAGTTGTGGATTGGGAGGCGGTCTTTCCTGGTTCGTTTGCAACGCTCATTGTGAATGGTAAATCCACCAAGGCCCACAATGGATCGCGCTACTTTGGTCATGCCTTGACGTGGGTAAGAGTGCTGGTGCAACCCGGTAAAAGCGCGCGCGTTGAAGTGCAGAATTGAAAATGGCTCAGGGAGTTACCAACACACGCCGCTTAACTCCGGATTCAAGTCCATTTCGCGCCGGATGGCATTTTGACCAGCCACAACTGAAGCAACTGAATCTGCCAAAGGGCAAGCGTGTGCAGTTAAAGCGAGTCTGAGGAAGATTCGAGCGGATCGTTCATTTTTTGGCCGAATGCCGCCCAGTCTGTTGAACCACTTAGGACAGCTTCCGCAACTCCGGATATCTTGTATAGATGCGCCGCTGATCTTCAGAGGTCAATTGCCCCAACCGGATCGGTTTGTCCTGGGACCGCGTGCCCTTTTGGTTCATCACATTCATCAGGCTCCATTCCCGCTGCAGTCCCTGGGGTTCGTGCGCAGGCAAATCGTACCGGGTAAAGTCGATTACCATGGCAGGACTGTGGGTTGTCCAGCGATTGAGCAAACCGAGCCGAAACTCCTGGTTCATAAACCACTGGATCTCCAATTCTTTCTCTGAGCCGGGCGCCCCGGTTCCTTTTGCATCGAACCGATAGTTGAGAGACTCATTGTTGGGCGTCTGCTTGCGCCACTCCAGTCCAAACGCCCCTTCGGTCAGCATCTGTGAGTCCGGCCATCTATCCTTGACGGCCTGAAGCCACCAGGTCAGGTCCTCGTCGTGGCCGACCGATACCTCCCAGATTCCTGTCACCCAACCAAATCCATTCAAAGCGTGGCCCTTGTCAAAATGCATCGCAGTGGTATCCATCATCTCCTTGCGGCCCAATTCTCTTCCCAGGTTCCCGACTGTCTCGATGGGGCCCACACCCATGCGGCTGTTGAACCCGCCCTGAAAGCCGTCGCGGCGGGCTGCGATAAAATCGCAGGTCCATCCGTCGAGGCAGACGCAGTCGATAAAATCCGCTGCTCCCTGGGCCGGTTTGAGGTAGTGCTCGCGACTGGGGTAATAGGGATAACAGATACCACCATCGCCATCTCCATTGTCAATGCCGTGCTGGCTCCAAATCTGGCCTTGGCAAACATGAATGCCCTCTTCACTGGCAAGGAAGTTCTGGTTCTCCGCATCCATAAAGCCTGCGACCAGGCACTCCGGGCGATACCCGTTGCCCACCATTTCTGTGATCAACTGCAGAGCCTTATGGATAACTTCCCGGATATGTTCACGGGTGTCATACATCGGCGCGAAGTAGCCGCCCGGAATGAACGTGATCTCGTCGCCATACCGCTCGTGATAGGAAACGAGCAGGCGCCGCGCGTCGTTGTACTCCTGCCGGGCGTCGTTGAGAGCCAGCCAGCTTATCGCCCAAGTCATCCTTCCCGCCGGGCAGCCTCGCGCAAACGCCTCCCGCCGCGAGCGGATGCGTGCTGGCCGATTGTCCGCAGCTTCGTCCTGGCCAATCGAGCGATCGGGAGTCACTTCGATCTGGTTCACGCGCACCACAGAGACGTGTGTCAGAAATCTACCCCGCAGAGCCGGTGTGGCGCCCTCGGACTGAGCCGGCAAACTTTTTCGTGGGGTCCCAAGGGCGAGAGAAGCAGCCGAAGCTCCTGCTCGGCTTAGGAAATCTCGTCTAGTCCAGGAGTTGTTCATTGCCCTCCTTCCCAATTCAGCAGCCTCATGCGACGTGCTTTGCAGAATTTCTGCTTCTGCAGAAATCCTACGGAAGGATACGCTACTTTGTCAGGGTCAGCGCAGGGCGGGTCATTCACTGAGGGGTCGAGCCGGGTTCATTTGTCCCATTTGGCAGAGCTGCCCGACGCCTCCCGATGAGACTGCGTGGTCATTAGCGGAGCAGTAACGGCCGAATAGCCGGTAATCCATTCCTGACCGCGATTCGCAGCGAGTTAGTCCAGAGGATGCCTATCGCCCGGCTTCAGAAAGACAGCTTGAGAGCCAGTTGCACAAGGCGAGGATTGTTGACGGTTGAATTCACCTTGCCGAATAGCGATCCCTCGTTGATGTCGTTGATCGGCGAGCCATACTGGGGATGATTCCCCAGGTTGAAAAACTCGGCGCGGAAGTTCACGCCCATCCCCTCCCGGGGCAAAGGGAAAGTTTTGATTACTGAGAAGTCGGAGTTCACAAAATCGGGTCCGACGACAGGGACACGTGCGGCGTTGCCGAGTTCGCCGGCGGGCGCGGCGCCGAAACATGCCTGATTGATCCACTGGAACTGGCCGTGGTTGGCGGCGTACGGGTTGCAGTTGGCCACCTGGTTGGGCCGGTTGAAGTTATTGTCGTTGCCGCCGGCATTGAAGGTCGTGCCCGACGTGTTGCTGCTGTCGATCAGCGGAACCGGGAATCCGGAAGAGGCTCTTTCGATCAGCGTGGCCTGCCAGTCGCCAAGAATCGTGTTGGCGGCGGAATTCCAGTTGCCTCCGAACATCCTGCCCTTGCCGAAAGGCAGATCGTAAATCACGCTGCCGGTGAAGCTCTGATTGAGGTTGATCTGCGACAGGGACCAGTCGAGGTTTTGCCAGTTGGGCAACGGGAAATAGGGAGCGCTCAACTCCGAACCCAGGCCGTCGGACAACCCGTTGTCATACGTATGAGAATAGGTGTAGGCAACCAGCGCGTAGAGGCCGCGCTTCGACGTCTTGGTCTCTGCCTTTACCTGCAGCGAGTTATAGGTTGTCTTGCCCACGTCGCCCATCAGCAGGATCGCGTTGAAGTTCGGAGGGCTGTACGGATAGAAGTAAGGAGCGCCGCCAGCGAGGCAGCCGAGCGTATAGCCGGACACGGTTCCGCAACCTGTGGGGCTGCTGACATTCAGGTCGTTGCCGATGACCACCAGATGGCCGCCCGTTGAACCCGCATAGCCCGCGGTAAGCAGTACATTGCCGGGCAACTCGCGTTCGACGTTGGCGTTGTATTGGTGCACTCGGCCGGGCTGGAAGTTTGTAGGCTCGTAGTTGTACGTGCCCACAAAGCTGGCCACATTTTGCGGAGTGGGAAGGGATGGAAAGCCGGTGGAGAGGGTAAAGTTCAACTCGGGTGTCTGGTTGAGCGCGAGGGCGCAGTATGAAGTTGCAAAGGCGCAGCCCGTTGAAAACGTAGCGGGAAGTTGATCGGACTCGCCGAGGTTCGGCGGATTTTGCCACAGCCCCTGCGCGCCCTGGTTCCACGACGAATCATGATAGATGCCAAAGCCGAGGCGAAGCACGGTCTTGTCGCTGCCCAAAACTTTCCAGGTGAGACCGACGCGCGGTTCGTACGCGCCCCAGAACATATTGATGCCCGCCGAATCGCTCACTCCGTTCTTGCCGGCGATGAGTAGCTGTCCGGTTTGCGGGATGTAGTCCGCCATGCGGTTATGGATCTCCTTGACGGGAGTGGTCATATCCCACGCCAGGCCGAGGTTGAGGGTCAGCGACGGCGTCACGCGCCAGTCATCTTCGACGAAGGGCCGCACGATCTTCCAGCGGCGGCCGGTCACGGCGCCGTTGTATGTCTGGTCATGCTCGCTCAATCCGGTCATCCCCATCAACAAGTCCGCTTCGGAATTGCCAGCGGCGAGGCCCGTACCGGTGAAGTTTCCGAAGAGGCCGACGATCCAGAACCCATCCTGAAAGGCCTCTGTGCCGACGTTCATCTGATTGGCGCGAAGATCGATGCCGGCGTGAATTTCATGCTTGCCGCGGATCAGATCGAGATCGTCTTTGAACGAGAAGATGTCCGTTCCGCCCTGAAATGGAGAATAGCCGCGATCGCCGAGAGACCAATAACCGCCCTCAACGATGGTGGAAACCAGGCCTTGACTGTAGCTGCCGCCAGCGGTCGGGGACCCGCCGGATGAGCAGCCGAGATCCGCGCCGGGAATTCCCAGCTTGGCCGATTCGCAAGTGAAATTGTCCTGAGAGGCAATGTAGTCGAAGATGCGGTCGTAGCCCACGGTGGCCTGGTTGAGCGTGCGGGGCGAGAACACGTGGCTCCAGCCGACGCCGATGTTGCGCCCGTGGTTGATGAGGTTCTCATTGCTGCCGAATGCGTTCGATTCGGCAAGCCCCGGCGCGCCACCCGGAACAAAAGAGAATGCCTGGTCGTAGCTGAACCGCGCGAAGAGATTGTCCGAGGCGTCAAGTGTTTCGTCCACCCGGGCGTCGAATTTGGTCTCATTCAGAACGCGGACAGGCTCGTTGACGTAGTTATAGCTCGCAGTGGTGCTGCCCGAGTTGACGTTGGGCGAGGGATAGATGCCGATCATGGCCTGCCCGACGCTGTTGATCAGGTTTGACGGGATTTTGTTGCAGTTTTGGCCTTGCGGCTGGAGTCCCTCAGCATTGGCAGGCAGCGGAGTGCCTGAGGTATTGCACTGGAAATAAACATTCGGGTAGACGGACGGGTTGGACGACGCGCCGACCATATTTGGGTTGGCAATGACCGGAGTGAAAGACGCGCCGATTCCGGAAAGCGTATTGCCGAAGGGATCGGCAGAAAAATCGCCGCCGCGCATGGCCAGCGAAGGAACCAGACCCGTGAAGGTAATTCCCTCGCGCTGATACTTCTGCTCGCCGTCTACAAAGAAGAAGGTCTTGTTGTGGCGGATGGGCCCTCCCACGGAGCCGCCAAACTGGTTCAGATTGAATTTGGGAGTTGACGTGTCAAAGTCGCCCCTGGCGTCGAGGTCGGTGTTGCGGACGAATTCGAACAGCGATCCATGGAAGTCGTTTGACCCTGATTTTGTTGTCACCAGAACAGTGGGTCCGGCGCGCGTGCCGAACTCAGCCGAGTAGGTGTAAGTCAGAACCTTGAATTCCTGGATGTCGTCGATCGAGGAGAAGACGCCGATGCCGCCGGCGGTGAGCTCGTTGTTGTCCACACCGTCAAGCAGCCAATCTGTGCTGTTGGGCCGCGAACCGCCCACCGATAGAGAGAACGAGCCTCGGGCGGCTACTTCGCTGTCGCTTCCCTGGGTGAAAAAGCTGTTGGGGTTCGTCTCCGCGGTGGCGCCGGCGGTGAGTGTAGCGAGCTGAACGAAGTCGCGGCCATTGAGAGGCAGCTGCGTCACCTGCTGCGAAGTGATGACCTGGCCGAGCGAGGGATTGGTTGTCTCCACAGCAACCGCCTCACCGGAAACTGCCACTGTGGTGACCACCGTGGCAGGCACCAGTGAAAAATCAAGCTCGCGGGCCTCGTCAACCTGAAGGCGCAGATCCGTGGACTCAGCGCTTTGAAAGCCGCTCGCATCAACGCGTACGTTGTATGTCCCGACCGGGAGTAGCGGGATCAGATAGTGTCCGGCGCTGTCTGTCTTCGCGTCTCGTTGCAGGCCTGTTGCCTGCGATGTGACCGCGACGCTGGCGGTGGGGATGGCCGATCCTGATTTATCGACGACATTGCCGGAGAAGCTTCCGGTGGCTTGGCCACGCGCGGCAGGAGAGAGTGGGATTGCGAGAATGCACACGATTGCGAGCAGGAGTGCTTTAGGAAATTTTGTGCCGCTTGTGCGCCGTGCCGATCTTAGTCCCTTCGCGTCTACCAGACTGCGTCCCATAGTCAAACCCCTTTCGAATGCCGGGTGTGGAGGTCTTGCTCTCACTTCGCTTGGTTCGTGTGGAGTCTTTTGAAACGCGCAGCAAATTTTGACGCTTGCAAAAGGTACGGTTCTCAGGAGTGCCGCAGCGGGGAACAAAAATCGCAGGCTTTGAACCGTGATGCGCTCGTCTTCACCTCTCCAAAAATTTGGATGGTCATGCGATGAAATGCAGAGACAATACGCCAGATGATTAGACTGTATGAATTAGCAGGTCGAAAGTCAACGAAAGTTACGGCTTTTCGCCATCTTCAGAAGTCTTCGCCGCAAAAGGGCTCGCTGAACCGGCCGTTTGGATCGGATTGCCGGATCAGCTCCGCCCGGTTTGTCGCTAATCCGGGCAGAACTCCATTTCCGGATCACTAATGGGATGGTCCGTCGCCTTTGACCCGAGACCATGTATAAGGGGGCTTGATCTTCAGGATGGTCGCTATTTTGGCGAGCCACAGATACGCAGGCGCACTCGCCGCCGCCTAGTTTGCGGCGGCGGTGCGATGTTTCACAGTGCGGCGAGCTCTGGCAGGCTACTCCGGCAGCAGCGTCAGCTGCACGGAATTAAAGTACGACATCACGTTGCGGGCAAACACCAGGCTGATCTCGTCGTTCCCCGTAAAGGGCGCGGCAGGATACTGCTTGGCAAGAAACGAGATCAGAACCTCGGGATCGCCGATCGGGAACGTATCGAGCAGGCTCATGGCCTTGTAGACCAGAACGTCGGAGAAAGTTTCAGCGTTGGTATTCAGATTGGGCCACTGCAGGACGCCCTGCACCAGAACGTAGCCCTGCACCTGATTTGCGCCGCCGCCCGCGTGCTGGGCATCGGCAATGGTGAGGCCGGTGTACGGCGAGGCTCCCACAGAGGAGAAGAAGGGTCCGTGGCCGGTGACCGTGGGCTCTGCGGTCATGTTGGCGCTCATCCCTGACACCAGGAAGTAGCGCCATTCGTCGCCGGGATGGCCGAAGAGATCGTAGTCTCCCGTGAGATCAAAAGCAGACTGATCGTAAGTCGACGGCGGCTGGATGAAGTACATCACCGTGCCGTCGGGGCTGGGTATGTAGTCGGCCTGCAGGGAGTGGTACGACTTGCCGTCGAAGTACTGGATCGGATTTCCGTTGACGTCCTGATAGACCGTGACGCCGAAGTGGCTGGGCACGTTGACGGTCAGGCCGTTCGGATCGGTATAGATGCTGTAGAGCGGGCCGCCGCTCACAGGGTCGAGCACATCGGCGATCTTCGTCGATCCCGGCAGCACGACCGGCGTCATGGGCACGGCGTTGAGGCCGAGCACCGAGGTGAGGAGCTGGCTCATAATCTTCACGTTGGTGCTGTCGGCCCAGTTCACGATCGGTGAAGTGCTCTTCACCAGGTCAAAAGGAATCACGTTGTTGGGAGGAATCGGCAGTCCGATATTCGGACCGGATGCGGCAATAGTTCCCGCGCTCAATCCGGAGACGGTCGGGGCCGCGAGAACGATATTGGCTTCGATATCATTGGCCGGGTTGTGCGCAGGGCGGGCAACATTGCTGATGTTCTGAAACAGGAAGTCCGAGACCGGATTCAGCACCGGCACCGCCATCACCGGGGTGATCTGGGGCACGACGACGGCTTCGGTGGAGATGGGCGGCAGGAAGCGCTCGGAATACGTGACGCGATGGAGCAGGCGCCAGGGAACCGACTGGTTTTGCTGGGCGGAGCGCATCGCTTCCGCATCCGGATCGGGGCTGTTTGCCAGCCAGATGGGATCGATGACGGTGCTCCAGAAATCGTCGGAGTTCTTGTGCGACGGCTGGAGGAAGAAGACGTAGGTGCGGAACAGGTTTGTCTTGCCCGGCCGATCATAGGGCTCAAGATTGCCGGTCAGCCCGTCAGCGTTTCCGGTTGTATAGGCAGGCTGCGGCTGGGCATAGGTCTGGCTGGTATCGATGTTGTCAGAGACCGGCAGCCCGGCGCCCGATGAGACCGACGGCACGATCTGGTAGACAAGGCCGTCCGATCCAATCACCAGGTTCAGCCCGCTTTGGTTGTTGGGGTTGAACATGGAGTTGAAATTCATCACAAAGTGCGCGTCGTTGTTGCATGTGTACCGCATCTGGGTATCGCTCTCGATGCCGTCGAAGCTCGCGGTCACGTCAAAGGACGTAGTTGCGGTGGTGTTGTAGCTGTACTTCAGCGTGTCCTTGTACGTGTGCTGCCAGCCTCCCTGGATGTTGCCCACCACGAAGAAGGCCGCTGTCACTTTCAAGTTGAAAGTAGCCTGCTGGATGTTCGTGGTGATCTTCGATGTGGTGTAGACCTGGTCGAAGGTTGTCGAGTAAGTGTGCTTCACCTCCTGCGTGCCGCCCCGCGATGACCAGACGTACTCGTCGTAGAAGTCGAGTGCCGGGGTGAGATTGGGATCGGTCGGTGAGTCCGACGATTTCCCGCCGTTCCACGCCGTCTGGTAGACGGCCAGGGTATTGGACGACTCCTGGTCGATCTGCTTCTTGATCTGATAGGCCTCCACTACGCGCATATAGCTGGCGCTGTGGCCCACCTCGCCCTGCGAGAAATTGCCGTCGTAGAGCGGCGCCATCTCGCCGGTGGATGTGGTGTAGGTCTGCGCGCCGGAAGGCAGAGTGGCCGAATTGTAAACATAGCCAACCACGCCGTCGAGGCAGCCGGGGCGAATGTATTTGCTGCTCATGCGGAACGACACGATGTTCAGGTCGCGGGGAATCTGCGGATCGGGCACGCGCACGAATCCGAAGACGGTGTTGGTCTGGAGCAGCGTCTCCTGGTACACGTCAAGCGTCTGCGAGGTGACGAAGGCGATGCCGTACGGCGAAGGCACATACATGCGCTGGCCGAATTTCTCTTCGGTGGGCGCGGTCTTGGGCAGCTGGCCCGCGGGATTCGAAGTGGTGAACCCGCCCAGGTTCGGGTTAGGCAGGATCGCGGTTTTCGAGCTGGGGTTACCCACCGTGGTGCTGGGCGTGGTGAGCGTATTCAGGCTGCTCATGAACAAGTCGCCGGTATAGGGTGACAGGGTTCCCTGCATCTTGACGGTGTACTTATGCGACTCGTCCATCTTGGTTGTGGAGCTGTTCTGCGTTCCGTAGTTGTTGGTCGTGTTTGCGGTCGCCCATGAGGCCGACGCGCCCAGATCAAGCTCGATCGTAATGTTGTGGTCGCTGGTCTTGAGGCCAAAGCCGAAGGGTGAGAATGTAGTGCCGATACCGAAGTTGGGGCCGAGCGCGCCGCCCAGGCTCCACTTGGTTTCGTCGGAGGGGTCGTCGCTCTTGAGATACTTGAGCGAAACCGAAGTGGGCGTGGTGAAGGTGATGGACGTGGCTCCGGCATAGGAGGATTTGTTGGTGAGGTTGGCCATGGGACACGGGGGCGCGCCCTCGATGTAGCCCATGAGCTGCACATCGCCCTGTTCTTGAGAAACCCAGGTGAGCACCAGGTCGCCCACCTTCTTGCCGGCGTAGAGAGTCAGGACGTGGTTGCGGACGTAGACGTAGACTTCATTCACCTCGCCAGCCAGCGTGCCGGTTACTGTATTGAACGTGACCGAGTAGGTGGTGAGGTCGGGCGGCGTGTCGCACACGGTGAGGGCAACACCCGGCGGCGTATAGAGGTTGGGCGCGATGAGCGGGCCGCAGGTTCCCACTGCCGGCGAACCCACCAGGTCAAGGGAAGCGGGCGTGAAGGCGAGGTCGTACGCCGTGACAGCGTTCTTGACCTTCACGTTGTCGACGTATTCGCTCATGGGCAGCAGCGGCGCTGTCGTGGCCTGCACCTGGAACGATCCGCTCAAATAGACGACCAGGAACGGCTCGTTCGAGGGGATAAGCCGCCCGAACATGTCATCGATCACCTGGTAAGGTTGCCGGCACATGCTCCACATGCTGATCTCTTCAAGCCGGTAGGCGCCGGCATTGAACTTCAGCAGCGAGGAGCCGGCTGAATAGCCCTGCATCGACGAGGGAATGGCGCTGCCTTGCGCGAGCGTCAAGGGCATCAGGTTTCCATCAATGTAAAGACTCGTGCCCTCGAACTCGTGGCCGGTGAGGGGCGCGAGGTTGGCCAAAGCCATATTCAACGAAAGGGCAACGGCAGTGTCATCGACCAGGTTGTTCACCACGCCGTTGGGATCGTACTGCGCCTGCCAGTGCCCAATGAGGCCGGCCTTGATGAGATCTTGAGAAGAAGCGTTTGCAATGTCGACTGTGCCATTGCTTGAGTGAATGCCGGTTGGATCGATTGCGCCATTGAACAGATACAGCTCGCGGATATTGCCGGGATTGGAGGTGGTGCCCATGGGCAGGGCGGTGTTGTAGTAGTCGTCGTAGGCCGAGCCGATCAGCAGATGGGCAGCCCCGGTGTTTTTGACATTGAGGCCGGAGTCGCCGCTCACCGGCTGCGTCGATGTGGCCGAGGTCCAATTGCCGAAGGTCCCATCGTCATTCACGGTCCGCACTGAGATCGTCACCTGGTAGCTTTTGCCCGAGCCGCCGGTGAGATTGCTGAGGAACGACTGCAGGTCGGGAGTGGCGCTCGAGTCAGCCTGGGCGACATTGGAAAACTTGATGGGACCGCCGCCGGAAGGCAGGTTGTCGACATTGACATTGATGCCGTTCTGCGCCGCGGTGCCCAGCTCTGAGGGATCAAAGGGCAGCGCATAAGGATCGCTGCTGCCCGATTTCCCGGCGAGCGTGCTCGTCCTCTTGACTACGATGACCTGGTAGAACTGGCCCGGCTGCAGCACCGCGGGGCCGAAGAACTCCTGGCTGATTTTGCCGTCCGCATCAGTGAGCGTGAGGCTGACGGCCCCATTGTGCACCGCCACGCGGTACGACATGAGGAGCTGCGGCGAGGTGTTGTCGGAGCCCAGCCCCTTGTAGGCCAGGCCCTGCAGGGAGTTCACGTCAGACGCGGCAAAGGTCATGCCGATGCTGAAATCGGCGCTGAAGTTGTAGTTGGTCGCCTGCTTCACCTCGAATCCGCTGCCCTGGCAGAGAATCACGTAGGGCTGCGCGTAGGTCAGCGAGAAGTGTCTCCAGCGCGAAAGGAACATGGGCTGCGTGGTAACCGTGCCCATCACCGAGTTGTTGACCCGCACAAAGATGTTCGCGCTGCTGTCGAAGTCGACATCCACAAAATAGACCAGCGGATCACTTGTGCTGGCCGAATAGGTGAACGGATGGTAGGCCTCGACGGAGGTGAGCGAAAGCGAGTGCCAGAACTCGACGCTGAAGTCGCCCTGGCTGCCGAGCAGCGTGTCGATTCCCTGGTCTGTCGAAATTACCGGCGTCCGGTACGCGCCCGCAAAGCTTTCACTGGGCGAAGAGGTCTCTGAAACAAAGGTGGTGAAGGCGTTGTATCCACCGGTCTCAAAGGTGAGCGGATACGCCGTGACGAAGTTGAAGAGCCAGGATTGCACGAAGGTCGGAAGCGATGCCGGCACATCCACCTTGACCATGTTGGCGTTACTGCCCGTTGTGTAAAGAATGTCATAGAGGATGTTGTTTCCGTTCGCATCCGTGATCTGGAACTGGAAGATGCCCGAGGCCGACTGGATCACGTTGGTCGGCTGCGCGGTGAATCCATAGACCAGCCCGAACTGCGTCTCCAAATTGGCGATGGATGTGCGCGCCCACATAGTTCCGGGATCGATGCCTTCCGAAGCGCCCACCCCGGTGGTATTGCCATCCGTCACCAGGTAAGTGGTGCCGTTGAGATTAAAGACAGCGAGCTGCTGCTGGGTTGCAGCCGGCTGGGCCGCGTAAACCGTGTAGGTCTTCTGCGCGGCCACGTATGTGGCGCCCGACTTGACCAGCGTATACAGGACATTCTTGTACATAAAGAAGTCAGCGCCGCCGGACTCGGGCACGCCGGGATACAGATTCAGCACCAGCGTTCCCGCCGTGATCGTCCCGATGGGAATGATCGTTCCCGCATAATTGCCGGGCGCGGGCGGAGCGGTGCTGAGCGTGAAGATGAGGCTGGAGTCGAGCTTGAAGGTGAGTCCGGGCTGGGCGATCATGTAGGTCTTGGTTCCGGTCACTGCCAGCAGGTTGCCCAGCGCATCCTCGACAAAGGCGTAAATCTGTCCGTTCAGGGTGAAGGTGGAGTTAGGAATGGGGCGGCCGCTCTGCACGGTTACGTCAGTCGAGAGCGGAGAAATGTTGTTGTTGCCGATCACCGCGTGTGGCACCCGGTTTGTGTCGAGCACGTAATTGAAGCCATTGATGCTGAACATCGCGGGATTGTTCAGCAGCGGATGCGGCTGCTTGTTGTTGTCGGTGATGGTCAGCGTGACCGTGTTCAGCGTATAGGTTGCGTTGCCGAGGAAGAAGGTGGGCATCAGGTAGGCGGTGAATTGGCCCACCACGGAACCGGCATCGTAGATGTTCAGATCGTCGAAGATGAATTTGGCCTTCGTGGTGTCGAAGGGGTTGGTGAGCGTGAAGCCGGAGTTGGTGATGGCAATCGACGCCAGCCCCTGGCCAAGCAGAGTGCCGGTGCTGACCGTGTTGTACGTGATCAGGTAGACGTCGTCGTTCACATTGATCAAGTCGCGGCTCGGGCTCACGCTGAAGCTGGCCACCACCGAGCTGGGAAGGTTGGAGGCGTCAAGCTGGAGAGTGTAGGTGACGATGGGATCGGTGAGCTTGAATGTGCTCGCGGTGAGGAACGGCACCGGAGCCAGCCCCGCGCCTACAACCTTGCAGCTCGAATAGTCGGCGCCCGTGGGCGTACCGGTGATGGTGTACAGATCGCCATTGATCTCAAAGGAATTGGCGTTGGTGGGAATCGCCGTGCCGCCACCGGCCGGCTGAACCTGGTCGACTTCAACGGCGAAGGTATCAGACCCCACGGTCGCTACGCCCACGTTCACGTTGGAACCGGCCACCACCGGGAATACGACGTTCACCTTGTTGTAGTGGATTAGATAGGTGGTGCCACCGGCGGGTGTGAAGGCGTACTGGGTCGTCTCCGGGACATAGGAGATGACCTCGACGCGGTTGTCGGCCTCGTCGATGTAATACGTGGCGCCGGTGAGAACATCGATAAAGAAGTGGTTGTTGTAGACAAATGCGGCCGTGATCGGATTGTTCCCGCTCGAATTAAACGTGAAGGTCACGCCGGTTGTTCCATCGGTGAAAGTGGACTGCGATCCGGAGATAGTGAGGGGGAATGAGTTCGCGGGGTGACGGCTGTCGGTCGCGGCCGTGGCGCCGATCGTGTAAGTGACCGAGACACCGTTATAGGAGACCATGAACTGTTCGGTGGCCGTGTTGTAGTCCAGCCCGGCCGGCTGGATGCTCGCTTGCGATGTAGAAGTGTTAAGCGAATACGTGAGAGAGCCGGCAGTGAGCGTCTGGTTGGGCTCGGCGCCGCTCAGCGTTGCCTGGTTGGTTGCCTTGACGACGTTGACGGCGTTCACGGTGTAGACAACGTTGCCGTCTGCGGAGAATTCATCGTCTTCCGAGATCACGTATCCCTTTACGACGGATCCGCCGCTTACCGTGTAGGCGATACTCGACAAGGGCGCAGTCTCCTGCACGATGAATCGCCCGTTGATCATCGGGAAGTAAGGACCGGCGGCGGCATTCTGGTAAGCCACCGGGACGTTGACCGTGAAGGTCATCGTCGCCACGGAGAACTGGTTGTTGACGATGGGATAGATGGCCGGCGCGGCTTCGTTGTCCACGGCCAGGCTTACGCCAGTCGAAACCAGAACCGAGGCGATCAGCGTGTTGGTGGTGCCGGGCGCGGGGAACGGATAGACGGCATTGCTCGAGTCAATGAATGTGACGGTTCCGGCATCGACCACGCAATCGTAGACGATCTTCGTCACCGGATCCTCGAAGTACCCGCCGGTCAGCGATCCGCCCTGCGCCGTGAGCGTGGAAACGACCGCCGGCGCGGGAAACGTGATTGCGCTCACGGTGACTGCGCTTCCGCTCACCGTGATGGTGTACTCGAGCGGAATTGTGAACTGGCCGCCGGAGACGGGAAAGACGTGGAAGATGTCGCCGGTGGGCGTCCCGGTGTCGGCCACGGCCACGTTGACAAAGTAGGTAGGGCCGCCGGGCACCTCGAAGTATGCTCCCTGGCCGAGGTTGCTGAAGATCTCGTAGCTGTTGCCCTCGTGCACGGCCGTGTTACCGCTGATAGTATAGGCGAGGCCGGTGTTCGAATCGGCGAACTGGTTGTTCACGATGGCGAAGTAATGTGCGCCATCGAAGGCCGCGATATCCGCAGACCGGCCGAAGAACAGGGTGAGCGAGCCGAAGGTGAACTGGTTGGGGCTGAGCGGGCCGGTGGTGGTGATGTAGGTCTTGGCCGGGCCCGCACTGATGGCTATGCCGTCAGTGCGCAGCTCGTAGGTGAGGGCCCCGGCGGTGAACTGCGGCACCGTGCCGGAGATCAGGTGGTAGTTGGCGCCGTCGAAAGCGGCGATGTCATTCACCGTGTAGGTCAGCCCTCCGTCGGTAAACGTGGACCGCGTAAACGGGGCCGACCCGGACAAGGGCAGCGGCGGTGCCACGGAGACCGTGCCGTCAATGCCGATGTTGTAGGTGGCCGCGCCATCGACAAAGGTGCGGTAGGCAAGGATCGGATAGATGATGCCGTCACCGACGACCGTGGTGTTGTTGATCAGGTAATCGATGTTGCCGATGGTGACGGTGGTCGCGTTGGGCTCGGTGGTGACGGTGAAGCTCTGGTTGGCCGTGGTGATGGTATACGTGAATCCTGAGGTGGTGAGCGGATAGGTGTTTCCGTTGCCGACGATCTGGCCGTTGGGAACATCGAGCTCGTAGACGAAGTTCTCAATGATCACGACGTTACCCTGGGTGATGTTGAATTGGCCGGAGATGGTGGCTCCATTGAGCGAGCCGCCTTTCAACGCGATGGTGTATTGCACGCCGTTCAGGATGAACTGCGTGTTGCCCGCGGTCATGGGATAGATGTTGCCGCCGCCCACCACCGTGTTGGGCTGCACGTTGGTGTTGATGATGTAGACCGACCCATTGATCGAGAACTGGTAGGGATTGATTGGATAGGTCTGCTGGTTGCCGGTCACGCTCAGGTAGTTGCCATTCGCGTCCTGGTTGAAGGTGTAGAAATTTCCGCCCAGCGTGAACATTTGAGGCGTGGTCATCAGCGCGTAGGTGGCCGGCGCTCCGGAGGTGGATGCCGAGTAAGGGAACATCAGGCTGGCATTGACGGTGTAAGCGCCCTCATTGATCCCGATCACGTATCCATAGCCGCTGTTCGATGCGAAGACCAAGCCGGTCTGGAGCGGCGCAACTGTTGAGTTGCCGCCCGCCACCGCGGTCACCGTTCCGTGAACGGGATCGTATGTGTACTGGCGTCCGATGACGCCCAGTACGATGTTTTGCAGCCCGCCCGGATTATTGAAGACATCGACAATCGTGCTTAGACCGCCGGCAGCGATGGAAAACGGCGTGAGCGCAATCGGCGTGGGCGCCTCGCTCTCTGCAGGCGCATCAACGGCGGCGTAGGTCACCGTGTAGACACCGCCGGTGATCGGGTTGAAGGTGAACTGGGTGTGGTCGGCGGTGACGTGCGCATTGTCAGGGCCGAACTGGTAGCTCTTGCCGCCGGCAACCAGGCTGTAGCGCGAGGTGACTCCGTCGGAGAGCGTGGTGCTCAGTACCACGTTGTAGGTGTTGCCGTTGAGCGTGAACTTGGGCAGAGTGACGACGCCGTAGATCGGATTGGCGGCATCGCTCTCGTCGACGAAGTATTGGCCGCCGGCAGCCGTCGCCGATTTGCCGGTCGAATCCATCGCGGCATTTGAGACAGCGTTGAACGTATAGAAGATCGAGTCGTCGGCCTTCATGGTTGTGCCGGGCGTGGGATCGCCGGCGATCGCAGGAGGAATGGCGCCCGATCCCTGGAAGGCGGCGCTGAGCTGCGTGCCTATCAATGCGCCCTGGCCGTTGCCTCCATAGACGCCGGCCGCCGGACCGGGAGGAACGGTGGTACGCGGAATGAAGGAGCTGAGATCCTTTGACTGCAGCAGCGGCACCGACACCTGCTTATCGAGGCCATGCGAGAGAGAGCCATAGAACGGCACCGCCTTGCCTGTCTTGGTGCTGATGGGAATGATGGTGGTCGAGCCGGCGATGGCATAAGTCACATTGGCGGAGTAGATCTGCGAGATCTGCACCGGCTGGCGGTTGGCGGCCACCACGCTGAGGCTGTATCCGTTCGGCCCCGGAGGCCCGAGGATGGGAGCGGCCTGCACTTCGCCGCCGACGGCCTGGATGGGAATGAACGCAGGCGGCTGCCCGGAGCTCGATGGGCCGAAGGCGGCATAGATCAGGTTCGACACCTTGTTGATCTGGGCCACCACGTCCTGGGGATTCACATTGTTGGGGGTTTCAGGAATGATGGGCGTTGCCGACAGATTGGCCGGCGCGCCCAGAGTTACCTTGACCGTGAAGGCCGAGGTTTCAAGAATGCCGGCGCTGGGCGCGTAGAGAACATAGTTGAACAGCTCGTAGTAATTGCCGTCCGAGTCGATGTAATACCGGGCCACCTTGGTTCCGGTGCCGGTTCCGTCATCGACCAGGCACATGGCATATCCCTGGTCGATCAGCTCGAAGCTCGCGCCCGTCAGGGTCATGTAATGGTCGCGCGAGAAGATGAAGAAGTCGTACTTCGTAGGCAGGCCGAAGAGCTGGCTTGCGCCTTGCTCGGTCTGATTCGAGCCGATCGAGGCGATGTCGCGGTCGGCCTTCTTGCTCAGGAAGATCGCGCCGGTGACGCCGTTCTGCAGGTGCAGGTTGGCCGAGACCACCGAGCTGTATGTATCGATCAGGCCCAGGTTCTGGGGCCGCACCGGGTTCTGCAGGCTCAGCACCAGGGAGCGCGTGCGGTTGATGAACGTCGGGTCGGCGGGCGGCGGAGGAACGTTGGTGATGTAATTCGGCAGCCCCGGCGCGGTAAACGAATCATAAGCCAGGCTCCAGAACTGACGCGGAAGGCTCGCGTCCATGTTGTAGAAGGCCACGTCCCAGCCGTAGATGTCGGCAACCTCGTCGAGCAGCGGTACCTGCGATGGCAGCACATCGTTGACGTCGAAGTGATCAGGACTCGAGAACGAGTAGCCCGATGCGCTCAGATAGCCGTTCAGGAAGACCATGCCCTTGGTCGACTCAGTCTGGTTGTAGCTCGTCAGCGTTCCCTGGTCGTTGTTGTCGTAGTCGAACAGGACCCCGACCAGCAGGTTGGTGATCGAGGAGACCGCCGAGATGAATTGCGTTCCGGTCTGGTCGCCCGACAACGCCGACTCTTCGATGTTGTAGACCACGCCGGAGAGCGCCACGACACTGTTGGCCGACATGCCCAGGTACGCGTCAGAGACAGACGTGATCACCGGCCGGTTGTGCGAGGAGTAGACGATGTTGGGCCGGTCCATGGCGACGCCGCTTGTCTCAAGCTGCTGAGCCGAAATATTCGTAGGCGGCAGGCGCTGCGCCTGCAGGTTGGCCGTCCGCCAGCAGATGCCTTCCTGGATCTGGCCGTTGGTCAGGGCCAGGATCTGCTGCTTGGGCAGCAGAGGATACTTGTGGGTGAGGTCGTTGGGAGTGAACAGGACGGCCAGCGGGTCGTAGATGAAGTGCAGCTTCTGCAGGCTCAGGATGGACTTGCCGTCATTGTCGAGATTGAAGCCGTTCGGGTAGCTCACGCCGTTGACGGTGGTGCCGGGCTGGGCCACGATCTCAGAGTAGATGAATGTCCAGAACTGCTGGCCGAGGAAGTTCGACAGGTTGGCGATGAAGTCCTTAGTAGTGTCCAACTCCTTGATCGGTATGAACACCGTGGGCGCATAGAATGTATCGCCGGTGATGCTGGTGAAGTCCAGCGTGTCGAGGGTGTCAATGAACGTGGTGGGCGTATAGGTTGAGCCGAAGTACTGCATCCCGCTCCGCTTGTAGCGCGCGCCCTGGGCAAGGGCGAGAGTGCCGCCGGCGGTGGGGACGTAGGTGTCAATGAGCAGTCCCGAGGTGATGCCCAACCCGCCCACGGCGCCAAGCGCCTGCACGTTGGCCACCGCACGGATCAGATAGACCAGATTGTTATAGGTGATCAGCTGGAACTGCTGGCAGATGACGTTGCCCTGCGATCCCAGGTTCATGAAGTTGCCGGTATCGGTGAAGTTGCTGCCGGTCTGGGTATTGATCGTCGCGACGGAGGCCTGGGTTGTGCTGGCCTGTCCGGCCACATAGATGTCGGTGGGAAATGTGAGGGTCTGGTTGGCGCCGAGCGCCAGGCTCGCGGTGCCCGCAGTGGAGTTGATCGAGAAGTTGGTGTACTGCGCCACGCCCCCGCTTGTCGTGACCCCGATGACATAGGGCGTATTGGCGATCGAGATGGTCTGCGCGTTGTCGTACTGCTTGTCCGCGAACGAATAGCTGAGCATGTTCATGTGCGCGGGCTGGCGCTTGTCTACGGTAAAGGGCGCATCCAGCCTGAACGGCACAAGGTCGCCGCCGCCAAAGGCCAGGTAGACTGACTTGCCCGCCGGCTGCGTCGCCTGCATCAGATGGCAGTCCGCATTCCAGTTCTGGCGCCGGCACACGAAGTAGGCCGGAGGCACGCGGAACGGGTTGTAGATGATGCTGGAGATGTCGAAGAGGCGCGCCTGCTCGCGCGTGGCGAATACGGCATTTGTGGAAATGGACCCGAAGAGCTGGCCTGGATTGAAGATAGTGTTCTGCTGCGTCGAATAAGGCAGGTTCGTGAAGACGTAGGTCTGCGATGCGCTGAGCGAGGCGGCCGCGATTGTGGCCGGATACGGGCTGAACTGCAGGTTATCGAAGTTGTTCGACTGGTCGTACAGCGAGTACATGTACCCGATTCCGAGCTCATCGGTCTTGCTCAGCACGTTTTCATACGCCGTGGCCTGATGCGCGAAGTTCCCATACTGATCGCGGACCATCGACGGCACAATGATGGACATGTTGTAGCAGGTGAGCGTGTTGAGAAAGACGACGCGCACGTAGTAGGGATCGTAAGTCGTGTTCTGGGTCGGGTTCGGAAGCTGGTCAGGCACGTCGAGGTCGGCATCGACTACTTCCACGATGTAGGCTTCGCCGGTGGCCGGATTGTAGACCGAAAAACCGTAGATCGGCTGGTAGAGACGGGCAAAGCTCAACGATTGCTGCGCAGAGACGGAGACGCGGTCCTGCAGCACATCGGCTGCCGGAGAGAGGCTCTTGGTGGTGGCCAGGTTGGCCTCTGTCATCTGGCTTTGCAGCGCGCCAAAGCTCAGCTTTGCCGTGAGGTCGAGCGCCGTGGTGTCGGCGATGAAGCCGGGACTGAGGTTGTTGACCGTGTTGGCGGAAAGCACCGGGTCGGCGACGTTCATCAGGATGGCGTCGCCGGCCGTCGGATTCGGGTTGGCCGTGGTGGCCACGTCGGTGGTGTAGGGATTGTTCTGCTGCAGCGAGTCAGGCAGGGTGATCTGTTCGGCGTCGAGCGGCCCGCGCGCCGTGGATGTGACCTGAAGGAAAGGAGTGGCGAGGATCTGGAGAATCGTGCTGGTGATCGCCTTCAACTGACCCTGGTCCACGCTCTGGCTCGATGAGGCGTAGGGGAACGCGTAGATGGGCCACACCGTCATGGCGGCGCCGTTGGTGTCCAGGTACATCTGCATCGGTTCCTGCGCACTTGCAGTGGCAGGCCCGATACGCGCAATGTCAGACTGCGCTTTGCTGATGCGGTCGGTCTGGGCTTCGCCTGTGTACTCGACGGCGAGATAGGGATCGTGGCGATTGGCAAACTGCCAGTAACGGGACTGCGGCCAGAACACCGGTGGGTAGGGCCGGGAGTTCGGATCGTCCTGGTTTGCTTCGAGATTGATCATGCTGACCAGATAGCGTGTGCCGCCGATCACCACGCTGTCGTTCTCTGGGATGAAGACGTACCTGAGCATGGTGCCCATCTGCGCCTGGCGGATGATGCCCATCAGCAGCTTGCACGGCGCAAAGGCGGCCGGGCTCTGATCGTCGGGAGAAGAGTTGATGACGGCGCTGGCAAGGTAGACATTGGACGAGCTCACCGAGCCGACGGCGCTGGTATCGACATTGATATTGGAGTAGACGAACAGCGAGCTGTCGGTGATCTGGAGCTGATAGCCGGGGACGCCGCTGGCCTCAGCGCTGAGGGTCATGTCTCCGTTGAACCCGGCGCCGGCAACCTGCGCGGGCGTGACGGTGAGGAAGACCGGCACCGACCACACGGTCATAGTGGAGGCTCCGCCGATAAACCCGCCGAAGTAGAGGTCGCCCTGCTGCGGATTGGAGTTATCGGTGGGTTGCGGATTGGGGACGGTGACGTTTGAGTCCGCGATGGTCTGCATCGTGTCGACGATGTCGTACTGGCTGTCGGCGTCGCCAAATGTCAGGCGAACGCTGTAAGGCTGGCCCTGGAGAACGCCATGAGTGCCCACGGCTGGAGCTGGCAGCGTGAGAGGCAGGAGCGGATAGAGAGCGGTCGCCGTGGTGGAGGCGCTGTAGACCATCGCGCCCACGTAGGTATGCGTCGTATCGCCATTCGTCGAAGGCGGCAGCGTGCCGGTCGCGGTGGTCCCGTCAGAGCCGCGCGCCGCCAGGCTCGTTCCGGTCAAGGAGAGAACATAGGAAACGCCGGCCGTGAACGGGATGCCCGTCGACGCGAGCTGGAGGTTGACCGGAGCCAAAGCCGGATGAGCGGTATTCATCAGGTTCAGAACCGTGCCGGCGGTCTCGGCCTGAAAGGTTGCGCCCGCGCCGAGGTCTTGCTGCGGAAAGACCGTGCCGATTTCGACGTTCGTGATCCCGGTGCCGGCCAGCGCCTCGCGCGGGATGAAGGCGCTGAGCGAGACCTGAACTGTCATCGGTCCGGGCTGATTCTGGCTGGGATTATTGGCGCCGGTGCCGATGATCTGTTGCAGGTTGATCGCCGTGATGGTCCCGATGACCGGCGGCTTGGGCGCCACAGGCACCGGACCGATGGGCGGGTTGGGAATGGGCGGAACCGGAATGGGCCCAACCGGATCGGGGATCGGCTTGATCGGGACGGGCGTAGGAACAGGTCGCACCGGACCGGGCCCGACAGGGATGGGTGCGACGGCGCCTGACTCGGCCCCGGCCGCATTGAAAAGGACCGGACGCGTGGGATTGGGAATCACGACAGGAGATGGCGTGGTAGTAACGGTTGCCAGCACCGGAATCGAAAGCTGGTCGACTACCGAGGCCGACGGCGTCGAGCTCAGATCGAAGTCCAGGTCGGCCGATGTCACACTCAGTCCCACGCCATTGCTGGTTTCGTTCACCGCTATCGCCGTGTCGAGGATCGACACCAGCTGGTCAGGGGAGTACATGTACGTGGCCTGGGCGAGCTTGCGCAGGACGTTCTGCAACGAGCCGCCGTTCAGAAAGCCGCTGGAAGGGTTGTAGATGAGGGTGGGCGCATTGAGCGCTGCCGAAGTTGCTGTGAAGTTGCCGTTGGCAGTCCCGAAGTCATAAATCGGCGCGCCCAGGCTGCTCTTCCAGCTCGCGTCCTGGTAGAAGCCGATCAGCCGCTGCTGGGAAAAGATGGATGAAGGCAAGGCGCCGGAGTAGGTGAGCGTCACTACGCCGGTTTCCACCTTGGAGCCGAGCGGGGCGATGCTCACGGCCCGGGCGGTGTCGAAGTTGTAGGTGAAGAAATCGACGCCGTCACCTTCGGCTACCGTCTCTGTGTCGAACTTGAGCGCCGTAGCTGCGGCGTCGTTGTAGCCGGGGCCGCCGGGAAACAGGACGGTCTGGCCGTAGCTGGCTGTGTCGCCGTTGGGGCTGAGAACGGGCGTGCCCAGGCGGTTGACGAAGTAATTGCCGGGCGAAACCTGCTCGCGGCTGTAGAAGACGGGCAGGCCGAAGGTGGTAGCCCCGAGCGCGTTGTTCTGCGTCACGTCGTAGACCAGGGCTGACACCACGGGGACGATCTGCGGGTCTTCGTCGTAGATCTGCTCGTTGTGCGTTTTCAGGAAATCGTCGAGCGGCACGGCCTGGGCAACGGCCGAGGCGAGGACCAGGACGCGAAGGCCGGAAGCTGGATCGTATCCTGGCCTCAGAGTGGGCATGGCGGCGACGGCGATGGCGGGGACGTTGGCGCCAAGATCGGAGCCGAGCCGCCCCGGAATGTAACAAAAGTTGACCGATGAAAAGATCGAGCTCGCCGAGAGGTCGATATACATCTGCCGGATGCCGGCGTCGGTGTTCGGATAGGCGGTGCCGCCGGTCAGCGGTGCGTCTGAGTTGACGTCGGCCGCCAGCGAAAGCTGGAACGATTCGCGCAAAAAGGAGATGACGAACAGGCGCGTCGATCCGAGCTTTGCGTACGGGTCGACGTCCGATCCGATCATGTAACTGTTGAAGCTCTGCGGAACGAAGCTGGCATCGTAATAGGTCTTGCCCAACCAGTTGAGCGCACTGTAAAACCAGGCCGGGGCCCACTGCTGCGGGCCTTGCAGCGGAATCCTGCCGATGGTGAAGATCGGCAGGGGGGTCAGCACCGGCGCCTGCGGGGCCGGCCGGACGATCTGGTTGATATTCACTTCTTCCATAGCGGCAAGGGCGGCCGCGGCCGGCGCGGACGCGGCATCGGATGGCTTGAGTACCGGTTCAGCGGACTGGAGGAAGACTGCGGTGGGCTTCAACACGGCGTCGGATGACATCTGAATCTCCTGGAATATGGGGATAGAAACGCCTTCACCGTTTCCAAAGGAAACATGGAAGCTGCCGAAAGGCGCTATGACCGAGTTCGGGGGGCCCGATTGTCGAATGGAGTGACAGTTACCGCGGCTGTAACATGCTCTTGATACCCAAAGGCGAGTACAAATCAGAAAACAGGTAGCGAATGACTTGGGGGAGGACCAGGTATGGGTGCCGCGATGCGCCGCCTGATCTTACGCAATGGTGCTCGAAGCACGAGAGCAATGGGATGCTTTCGTTTAAACTCGTTTGCAGTGCCGCTTACTTTAGACGATCTTTTGTTAAGTTGTCAATAACTGAATCGGCAACGAAATCAGCGCCTTGAGGACGATCCTCCGGTCCGCTTCCAAGGCGCGGGCTCCCTGGCTGCCACTTCTTAGAGCCAATTATTAATTTGGCTCCTGTGATGGGGCATTGATGGGGTGGTTGTATCAGGTTTGCTTATGCGGTGGGAGCAAAGCTGAGCGTCGCCTTTATCCGAGCGATGCTTCAGATGAGGAGTGGGCGTTTGTGGCGCAGTATCGCTCCAAATACCCCACAGGGCATCTGTCCTCTGTTTCATCGATTTCGGCATTTTGGCTTCCGGCTGGAAACATGCCACAGCTCCTCGGAAGGTCCCGAATCGGTGCGGATGATTCACCGGCTCGGATCACTGAACCATCGACGGCCCCAGGGTCCCATCGGACCAGCGCCCCACCACCAACATGAAAATAGTTACTCGCTCTTCGGGATCATTCGCCGCTATCAGCGGCGAGTCCTCTGCGTCCGCTCCCCAGCTTTTCGCAGCATCGCCCGCAACAAAAAACATCAGGTGCGGATGCCAACTCTTGTCGCGGTCGCCTAAATACTGCTGCTTCGACATCATGTAGCACATCGCTCCAGGCTCGAGCGCAGGCAGTTCTTTCTTATCCAGCGCCGACGCGATCGTTGCGGCGATCTCCGTCTTCGATTTTCCTTTGAGCGCCAGTTCGGTCTTCATAAGAAAGATCCGCAGAAAAGTTTGGGCGGCTTGCGGATTAAAGCAAATGGGGGCGCGCATTTTTGGATTCCAAAAGTCTGACTCATCGCTCGCCTTCGCCCATGAGCGCTCGACAATGCAGGTAAATCCATTCGAGCCTTTCACGGCCGTTGCATAGCCGTCCCGCCGCAGCACCATCACTTCAGCCTTATCCGAAATCGACGCTGGAGCAGCACTGCGAGCCAACGCTATCTCAGCCTTCTCGTCCGGAATCAAATACTGGTCGAGAGGAGCCATGTTCGAAAAGGGAGTCTTTTCAACCTGTGCCCGAGGACAGATTGGGGTGGATAAGGCAACCAAGGCGCCGAGTGCGAAAACTGTGATTCTGATGTTGTTTCTCCGCATCTGATTCTCCGATAGAAGCAATTTAGCAGCTTTGAAGCCGATGAGCCTCAGGCCGCGGCTTAAGCCGGTCATTGAAATCGACGGTATCCGATTCGTTCTGGCAGGCGTGGCAAGCTTGGTCCTGAGGAATTCTCCTCCCACCGAGATAACCGGGGGGAACTCCGGCAAGAGTGCAGGCCGAGCCTTAGAACTCAAGTTTCAGCGCAAACTGGCCAAAGCGCCGCTCATCGTGGTTGCCGCCCGTAGCTAAGGTACCGAGTCCACCTCTCAGCTCTTGAACATAGAGAGGTGTAGTTGTAACGCCGTCGTATTCCAGGGTTGTGGTGTTCGCGTAGAAATTGTGGTGATTCAGGACATCGATGCCGTCAGCGGAGAACTGCATTCCCACGCGCTCGGTGAGTGGGAAGGTCTTGTGGAGCGATGCGTCGAAGTTCCATGCGCCGGGACCGCGGAGCGAGTTGCGGCGCATCATGTCGCTTGGGAATGGCCCGTAGTCGGAGATACCCAGAGTGCTGCTGAGGGGGACAAAATTCTTAGGAAGCGGAATATTCAATCCATCGAAGGTATTGGGACCCAGCGCCTTCGGTTGTTTGCTGACCGCCTCGGCATAGAAGGGCGTTGCGGGTTCCAAGCGGGGAATCGTGTAGTCGGTTTCATCCTCGCTCGCGTCGAAGACGGAGAACGGAACCCCGCCGCGCGCCGTGTAAATGCCCGAAAGCGCCCAGCCGCTTAGAGCCTGACGCTCAATTCTGGTTCCCTGCTTGAACCACGGCGTCTGCCAGATGGGGGCTATGGCCAGGCGCTGGCGAACATCATAATCGGCGCTTCCCCAATCGAGATGCGGATCGGCCAGAGAGGTATAACCGAGCGAACCGATATAACCGGAACCGCCCTGCAGGCTGTCACCAAAGGTGGAGCTCAGCTCGTCGAGAGCGTGTGACCAGGTGTAATTTCCGGTCAGGCTGAGACCTGTGCGATGAAAGTTCTGCATCTGCACCCTGAGATTGAGACCGCTATAGAAGCTGCCTGCCGCGCTGCCGCGCATGTTGACGTTGGTATATTGCGGATTGGGGCGGGTAAGACACTCCGAGGCGTTCAAATTGGCTTGGTTGGCGGATTCCCCTCCGGCAACGAGCGCATTATAGGTGTTGATGTTGTAGAGGCCGGAACCAACGCAGCTTGCGCCAATGTAATTTGGATCGCCGAGATAAACCTGGCCGGCGCCCTGCTCGTTCACATTGGCAAGATCGTAAAGATGACTTCCCTTGGCGCCGACGTAGGCAATCTCAACCAATGTGCCGGGAGCCAGTTGGTGTTCAACAGCGAGGCTCCAAAACTGTGTTTGCGCGACTTGGATGTTCTGATCCAGGTGGCGAAGTTCCACCGGGGGCAGGTATTGTGGCCCGATCGACTGACCCAGGGGGCCGAGATCGGCATTGGTTACCGTAGCGATGCAGCTTGCACTTTCTGCGGCGCAGGCAACGCTGGGCACGGCGCTGGCCGGAGGATTGAAGCTGGCGTTATATGTTACGTTGCCGAAGTTGCGCTCGTAGCTGACGCCGTAGCCGCCGCGGATGCTGTCGCGCCCGTTGCCGAGAATGTCGTAGGCAAAGCCGACGCGAGGTGCGAAAGTTCCCCAGCGGGACTTCCAGAAGCCGCCTGCTGCACTCTTATCTGCAATCTCGACCTGTCCACTCCGGACCTGCGCTTCAAGGCTACTGCCCGAGCCGAAGTAGAAGTTCGAGTCGAGATCTGGGTGGTTGTTGTGCTGCACGCCATAGTGCTCGTAACGGAGACCCGCATTGATGGTCAACTTCGGCGTCACCTTGTAACTGTCCTCTCCATACCCGGCCCAATCCTTGTAGCGGTAGCTGCGCGCATCGGCAGCCGGGCTGAGAGGTGTCTGAACCTCGCATGAGGAACTCTCCTGGGCAGGAGTGAGAGTGCCAAAGTTACCGTCTGTATACGACTGATCGACTGCGCACGGAAGCTTACCCTGGGGGTCGACCCGCGACTGGAAGTTGATCAGCGGCGCGCCGTTGGGATTCCCAGCGGTGTTCATCATGTCGTCCAGGCTGTTCTGGAATGCATCGCCGAGCTGTTCGACGGCCTGAAGATACGCGCCGGAAGCGTAATTCAATTGGATGTATGTCTCGAGGAATCCGAAGCGCATTGAGTGTCTGCCTTTGGTCCAGGAGAGATCGGGTTCGAGCTGAATTGTGTTCTGCGGACCGCCGGCCGGGAGACCACCCAAGCCCGGCTCGCTAAAGTTTTCGAGACCCGGCATCTGAATGAGTGCGCCGGTATTCGGGTCAGTAGGCGAGAGAAACATCAGGTTGGGAGTTTCAACGAGCGACTGGTCGTAAGAGTTGTTTTGGTTAAAACGCGTATAGCTGGCCTTCATTGAAAGGAACAGGCTGGGCGTAAAGATGTGAGAGACGCTGTAGAGATAGCTCTGGTTCAGGAAAGTGGTGCCGGTGTCGTACTGGGGATAGGCACTGTAGGTGTTGGATCCGGGCAGCTGGATGGAGGCTTCGCGCCCTCCGCGGAAGAACATCTGGGTCTTGCCAGTCGGGTTATAGTCCAGGCGGCCATCGAGATAGTAGGTATTTTGGGGAATGCCGCCACCCGCGTCGAATGGGGCGTTGAAGTTGATGGTGTCGAACATCGGAGTCGATGAGGAAATCGGCGTTGTACCGTTGACCGAGCCGATGTTTACGCCTGTGGCCGCAATCTGGCCGACCGTGGAGGCGACTCCTGAGGACGGAAGCGTTGTTTGGCCGTAGGTTTTGTAATAGGCCTGAATGTTCGACGGCATTGAGGCGATGAAAGCGGGATCGAAGATCTCCTCGCTTTCGGTAGCGGCGCTGCGCACGCGTGTCCATTCCGTGCTCTCAAAGATAAATATCTTGTCTTTCTTGATGGGGCCGCCGGCTGAGTATCCGAATTGGTTGCGGGTATAAATGCCCTTCGGGTCGGGCAGCGGCCCTGTCCCGCCGCCTGCGAGAAACGCCGCATTGGCCGCGTCGTTGCCGTAAGTATTTGCAGTGTAAGCGGAGAGGCGATTGTATTCCCAGGCGGATCCGTGGAAGCTGTTGGTGCCGGCCTTCGTGGTGACGTTGATGACGCCACCGGAGGCGCGGCCGTACTCTGCCGAATAGTTGCTGGTGATGATACTGTATTCCTGGGTGGCGTCCAGGGGAACGTCTTCGCCAATACTTTCAGTGAATATCGACACGTTCTCCACGCCGTCCAGGAGGATTTCAGTGCCGGATTCGCGCTGGCCGTTGATGGAATAACCGACTCCGCGATTTTCCTGATTCTGACCGCTGCCCAATTGTTCGACCGCGGTGGTGCCGCTGTTGGTGCTGTTGTCGCCCCCGGAGACGTTTCCGGCGAGGGCAACGAAATCGTAGGGATTGCGAGTGAGACTGGGAAGTTCGTTGATCTGCTGGTTATCGACGACCTGTGACATCTCCTGGGTCTGGGTGTTGACTTGAGCGCCACCCTCGCCAACCACCTGCACTTCAGTGGTGATACTACTGACAGAGAGCTTGGCGTCGAGGGTCACATGGCCGCCAACGGTTACTTCGACCTTGCCGACAAAGGTTTTGAAGCTATTGGAATTCACGGTTACCTGATAAATGGCCGGCTCGAGGCCGGGTACCACGTAGGCGCCGGACGACGAAGAGACCGCTCCTCGCACTGCATTGGTGCTCAGATTCTTGATTGCAACGGAGGCGTCGGGCACTGCGGCGCCGGTTTGATCCATCACCGTACCGGCGATCTGCCCGGTTTCAAGCTGCGCGTTCAGGTGCGAAGCCGTTACCGTCAACGTCAGCATGATGCATAGGGACACATAACTGGAAATGGATTTAGGAATTCTCATCGATGCCTCCGAAAGTTTCAAGTTGATTTGGTTGTAATCCGTAGAACTGCGAAATGAGTGGCGTCACTCGAATGTGTCGACCCAGTGCGCATTGTGGGTGTCTGCTACTGGAGATACATTCTCGGGATACGAACTACCGCTCCCGTCAAGTTTGTAAACCTCCTTACACTGGCTCGGTTGCGTGTCTGGCATTCTCGAACAGTGCCATCAGGTCTTAAACGCGCGCATCATACCGGTAATTGAGGTTGGTCTACGGTTGAAGGAGACGGGCGCGAGCGAAGTTCCGTTTGCGCCGCGCGGCATTAAAACAGGATCTTGCCGACGAATAGCAGGTTGCGAAGACCAGTCCCGGGGGTGACGAGACTGGTGCTGGTGGCCTGGCTCTCAAAGAAGTTGTTGAAGTAGGAACCTGAAGAATTTGCATAGCCGTTCAGGGCATTGCCGGGCGCTGAGAAGTAGGCGTGGTTGAGCACGTTGTACGCATCAACTTCCAGCCTGAAAGTAACGCGCTCACTTAACTTCGTATTCTTGAAGACGCTGAAGTCGACGTCATTGAAGCTGTCGCCGCGGAGGATGTTTCTTGGCGAACCGGGGTATGGGTTATTGAGGATATTTGCGGCGAGTTGATTGTTCGCGATAAATCGGACGGCCGACGGCGAGATAGGGCTTCCGGTCTTGAAGTCCTCAAGGAGAGGTGCGGAAAAAACGGCCGGAGCTGTTGCAGTTGCGGCAATCAGCGTGGTATCGGTGTAAATGCCCAGAGTGCCCGCCGGGGCTTTGGGGTTCGAAAGTATAGGGCGGGCCACATCGGTCCCGACAAAGTTCTCTTCGAACGGAATATCGCTATAGGACTCAGAGGAGCGAACGTCGTCTGGGTTGATCTGTGGCGAACCGTTGGAGATGCCCTGAAAATCCGTGAAGAGCTGACCGCTGTTGTGGATCCAGATAGTGTTGGCTTGCCATCCATCGGTCAGCCTGGAGAAAAGAGCGCTCCCACGGTGAAAGTCCGGCAGATTGTAGGTGAAACTTATGCTGGCGGCGTTGGGAAAATCAAGAGCGCTGTTACCACGTTCGCCGAGGTTCGTGTTGAGCGGGTTCTGGGCCAAGGAGATGGTGTTTCCGCTTGAGTTGGTTGAGTAGATCTCGCTGGTGTTATCGATGTTATGGCTCCAGGTGTAGGAGCCTGTGGCGGTGATGCCGTGGTAGGCGCGCGCGGTGAGACTCGTCTGCAGGGACTGATATTGAGAGAAGGCTGTGTTCTGCACCTCGAGTACGGCGGTGTTGCCGCAGTGCAGAAAACCCACGTCGGCGCCGCCGAGCGTGCTGTTGGCAGGTGAGCAAAGACTCGCCGGGTTGACTATGTTGGGGAAGGCGGCCGCTACGGTCGCGAGATATGGGTTGGCGTCGAGTGACTGAAATTGCTGGCTGGTGTGGTTGCCGACGTAGCGAACCTCAAGAACCGCTGCGTTGTGCAACTGGTATTGCACGCCCAGGGTATAGGTCTGGCCCACGGGGTTGCGAAAGTTCGCGGGAACCGTAACTTCACTGTCGAGGGCCGGGTTGCCGCCGGTTGATAGCTGAGGAGCGAGCTGCTGTTGCACGGTGACAAAGGTCGCTCCTCCGGCGGGGATGCAGTTGGTCGTGCCCGAATTGCAAGTGAGCGCTCCGGAGGCGACCGAAGGCGCGGAGCCGGCGACATTCAAACCAATGTTCTGAAATTCGGGATCTACGTTGATAGCGTACGCGGCGCGAACGACCAGCCTCTTATTGAATTCGGGGTTGTAGGCGAAGCCGATGCGGGGCTCGATATTTTTGTAATAGTTGGCGACGGATGGAACCGTCGTTTCTGAAAGCGGAAGCGAAGTGCTCCAGAATGGATCGGACCCGGTTTGAGCCGCGACGCTCTGGTTATGAAAATAGTTGATCGGCTGGCCAAAGAACTCCCACCGCAAGCCTAGATTCAAGGTGAGGCCTTGTCTTACTTGCCAATCATCCTGAAAATACAGCCCAAGATCGTTTTCTTTGAAAGGAATGGTTGGGTTCCCTTTTGCTACAAGAACGCTGCACGCGCCGTTGGGGCAGCCGCCTGCGACGAAATCATTCAATGTGTCGTAGTTAAAAAGCCCCTGCGCGAATGGGAGAAAAACGTTGGGCGCGTTCTCGTAAAGGAACTCGCCGCCAAAAGTGATGGCATGGCGCCCGACCGTCCAATTGGCGTTGTTCTGCACTTGTCCGACTTTGACGACACGGCCATCAGGCTCGCCTGCAGGAAGACCCAGGCCCGATAAGGTACTTCCGTCAGGCAAGGTAAGCGAACTAAGATCGGTCGGGCAGGTGGCGAATGATGTGATCATGCAATTTGGAAAACCGCCGCCCTCGAATGCGATTGTGCTTTGCTGGAAGCTGTAACGAAGTTGGTCTACCCAATGCGGGCCAAAGATATGGGTTTCGTCCGCGCCGACGGAGTGAGTCAGATCGGTGACGTTGACGTAGCCGCCGTTAGCTGTGGCGTTATCGGGCGCGGTGGGGAACGACTGGTAGAGGTAGCGGAGATAAAGACGGTCTTTGGGTGATGCCTGCCAGTCGAGACGGCCTAAATTCTCTTCGTCGGTGGAGAGGAACGGCACCTGGCGGCCGAATTGAGCGAATGGGACGATGCCCGCTCCAGGGATGCTCTCGTACGTGATCGCCCCGATCTGGCGAGGATTGCCGGCGGTGACGGTATACGGGTTGAGCTGCTGAAGAATGGCGACCGAGGGATTATGTGGGTATGCGGCGACGAGTTGCGCCAGACCCGCAGTCGTCGGAAAAAGCTCGCCACCGCTTGTGATGAGTGCGCCAAACTCGGTCTCACGATCCCAGTAAGTAGAGCCAAACGCGAAGAGCTTACCCTTGAGAATTGGACCTCCCAGGGTTCCGCCGAAGAAGTTATCCGCGTAACGAGGGACAACGGCCGCGGCGCAACCGTTGGCTGCCGGCGTTTGACCAGGACCGCAGAAGCCGAACTGCGCTCCCTTCGAAACGCCTTGCGCGAGCGAGCTGGTGAAATCGCCGGAATACTTGTAAATTGCCGAACCGTGTACGGTGTTGGTGCCGGACTTGGTGATGTAGTTGACCACCGAACCGGCGTTACGGCCATACTGGGCGCTGAAACTGTTGGTGATTACCTGAACTTCAGCGAGGGCCTCGTCGTTGCCGAAAAATACTTGAGGTCCGGTGATCGTCGTGTCGTTGTTGGCTTGGCCGTCAATCTCGAAGTTGTTGGCGCGCCCACGCTCGCCGTTGACCGAGAAGTTGGCTCCGTTTGAATTGGAGAAGTTGTCTTCATGCGTGTCGACAACGCCCGGAATGAGGAGGGCCAGTTCATCGAAACCGCCGGCGGTTGGGAGATTGGTGAGCTGTTTGGTGTCGAATGTGGTGGTGACTTGTGCCTGAGAAGTCTCAAGGATATTTTGGGCGGCGGAAACCTCGACGACGGTCTCTGCGCCGCCGGGGCTGAGCCTTTGAATTCCGAGCGCCAGCTCGCGGCTGGATGCCACCTCGATATTGTCCAGGGTAAGGCTGGCAAATCCGCCTTCGGAGATGGCCAGTCTATAGGACCCGATCGGCATGTCTTTGAAAGAGAAGTTGCCATCGCCGGCGCTGCTGGTTTTCAGTGAGATATCGGTAGCCTTTGCGGTCGCTGTGATGGTCGCACCGGCAATCACGGCCCCCGTAGTGTCAGCCACCGTTCCCGAAATGCTTCCCGTTGTAATTCCCTGCGCGCCGGCTTGCTCCTGAACAAGCGGAGTTGCCGTCAGCAGTGTCAGTGTCACCGCGACAGACAAGCTCAGAGCGCGCCGAAGGACAATGCGATGCCATTTCGGCGAGTTCTTCTTGAATCCGTGCCTCTCAAAAGGATCAATCCGAGCGGAGATCATCGAATTGATTGCCATTAGTCTTCTCCTATTTGATTTACTGTTCCGTCTTCCGCGATCGACGGATGGCATTGCACTCGGCAGCAAGATACCCCGGGGCCTCAATCGAATGCCCGATGTGGCGCGGCGGTTCCGTCTGACCAATGGAAAAACTGGTGCCATGAAAATGGTTTCCGGCTATGGAACGTCGCGATTTTCACCCGAACACGCGACAGCGAGGGCAGCGCAATATTCAAATCTCGAAGGAAAGACATTCCGACCTCCATTCAGGCGGCGCTTCGATGTACGCGCAAGCCGGGGAATAGATCCAGAGGGGAAACATCGGATAACAAATAGGTTGATATCAACTCTTATTGGCGTACCCCGTCCAGCACGATTTACATCGAACCTCAAACCGTGTCCAGAGCCTAGCTCAATGAGGTTGATAAGCGGGACCTAATCCGCCGGTCGACTGAGCGATGCGATGAGCCGAGGGTTTGGTGCGCCAGGCCGTGCGATTCCGCTTCACCGCCTACGCTAAAATGCTATTCATGAATCGAGAGAATGTCCTGAATTTGCGGTCTTTCTGGCAAATCCAGATCATTGGATGGTGCTGCTTTTATCTTTTCGACCTTCTGGAATCCATCCATGAGTTTTTGACTAAGCGTGTTTATATCGATGAAGAGACGGTGCCTATTGTCTTCATGTTCCTGGGAAGTTTCGCCCTGCGCCCTGTTTGCCGCTGGCTGTTGCGGCAATCGCAGTCGTGGATAGCTTTTGAATTGAAAGCAGCCGCCGCGGCCATGGTCACAGCAATTCCGGTAGCCTCTGGAGCCTGCCTCGTTTTGCAGATTTTCTATCCTGTGCCCTGGCACGCTTGGGTTGCAGTCTTGATGTGGTCTTTTTTCATTCTCCTCATGTGGTGCAGTTTGTATTTCAGCATTAAGCAATGGCAGCAATCGAGCGAGGAGCGGGAGCGACTGCTTCGTGCCGAATCTGAGGTTCGAGAGGCAAGACTGCTGGCGTTGCGCTATCAACTGAATCCCCATTTCTTATTCAACTCGCTCAATGCGGTCTCCACTCTAGTTCTGGATGGAAATGCGCCTGCGGCCACACGGATGCTGGCGCAGATCGGAGATCTTCTGCGCACCAGCCTGGATTCCGAAGTCGCAGCCGAAGTGACGCTTTCTCAGGAACTGGCCTTTACCGAGGGGTATCTCGCAATCGAGCAAACAAGGCTCGGGGAGCGGCTAAGAGTCGATATGGCTGTTCCATTGGAAACGCGGGATGCCCTGGTGCCGAACATGTTGCTGCAGCCACTCGTTGAGAACGCAGTGCGCTACGGAGTGGCGCCATTAATCGAAGGCGGGTGGATCGCGATCAAGAGCGCGCTGCACGCCAACAGGTTGCGAATTGTGATCGGAAATTCCGGGCGTCGTGGTGAGGGCGAGCAAAAAATGAATGGAAATGGCATTGGTCTCGGAAACACGGCGGAGCGCTTGAAGACACTCTACGGAACGAATTTTGAATTCTCGCTTGCGTGGCCTGAAGCGGGCGGTTGCGAAGTCGTGCTGGAATTGCCGTTACGCCACGCTCTGAACCTGCAGGAGGCCTTGCCATGCGCGTTCTAATCGTCGACGACGAGCCCTTGGCGCGTCGTGGCGTCGTTCACCGGCTGCATCGATGCAAGGATGTGGAGATCGCGGGCGAATGCGGAGACGGGCCGTCCGCAGTACAGAAGATATTGGAACAATCTCCTGATGTTGTATTCCTTGACATCCAGATGCCGGGGATGGACGGCTTCGAAGTCTTGCGCGCGCTACCTATTGAAAACCTTCCTGCCGTCATTTTTCTCACGGCGTATGAGCAACATGTTTTGCGGGCATTCGATGTTCATGCGTTGCATTACCTGTTGAAGCCGGTGGACGACACTCGCTTCGCGACAGCCGTCGCTCGAGCTCGTGAGCTGGTCGATTCCAAATTAAAGGCCGACATGGCGCAGCGGGTTATGAAAATGCTGGACGGCGCCTCGGATAGATACGCCTCCCGGTTTACCGTGCAAACCGGATCCCGCATTCAAATCGTCACTGCAGAGGATGTTGAGTGGATTGGCGCTGCGGGTGACTACGTTGAACTCCACGTCAACGGTCGTTCGTTCCTGGTACGCGAGACGATGGCTTCTCTCGAACAGAGGCTCGACCCGGCAAAGTTTCTTCGCATACACCGCTCCCGAATTGTGCAATCAAAAGGCATACTGGAACTGCGATCCATTGAGAACCGCGAATTTACTGTGAAGCTCTCGGACGGTTCGGAGCATCGATCGAGCCGCACCTACGCTGATCGGCTTGAACGATGGTTGACATCCGGCCGGAATTGACAAACGGAGAACTCTCACTTGCTTCATTGCACCCGCGCTCACCTGCTGCGCCGAATCGGAGACTCAAACGGCGCGGCAAACAGTTATCTGGGCAGGCTCACTCTTGTTAAGAACGATCCGGAACGTCGATACCTGGAACGGCGCTTTGACGAAGTCCAACGTTCGATGGCTTAGCAAGCCGACCTGGGTACTTTGCGCACTGCAGCTGCGGACAGCGGATTAGTTCTCTCGTTGAACCTCATCGCGCCATGCTCGATCATGGCGAATGAGCGCCGACTCGGCATATTTTGAGATGGTGACGTCTTGTTAGGCGGTTATACGCCTGAAACCGTGACCGGGTCGCGGAAAACGTCAGATAAGCGACCTTTCATTAGAAATCAAACTACGCCTTTTTCAATGAACAGTGTCCCGGCGGTTTCCCGACGGTTCTTCTGGATTTGCCGTCGAATAGAAAGTCCAAATCTCCTGTTGCTTTCCAAAAGGAAGCATGCCAGTATTCCTGTTGGAAACCTAAAGGTTGATTCGCCATGAAGGAAAAGCCGGACGTCTTGCAAGGTACGCTCGCACTGATGGTCCTCAAGACACTCGATGTCCTAGGATCGCAGCACGGCTGGGGAATTGCCCGGCGCATCGAGCAGATCAGCGGAGACCTTCTGGCTGTCAACCAGGGCACCCTTTATTCCTTGCTGCTCAAGCTCGAGCATGAAGGCTCGATTGCCTCCGAGTGGGGCGCTTCGGAAAACAACCGCCGCGCGCGCTTTTATCGGCTTACCGGGGCCGGCCGCAGGCAACTCCAGGCGGAGACCCGCGAATGGGAACAGACCGCGGCCATCATCGCACGCTTTTTCAATGTCAAAGCGGAGGATCTCGCATGAAATTCCTGCGGCGTTTCCTGATACGACTGGCGAATTTTGCAACCAGGCGGCGCGCCGACCAACGTCTGCAGGATAAAATCGCCGAACATCTCGCATTCCAGATAGAGGAGAACCTGCGCGCCGGTATGCCATCCGCCGAGGCGCGACGGCAGGCAGCACTCAAGCTTGGCGCGGCCCAGGCGATACGGGAGCGCCATCACGACGAGCAAAGTCTTCCCCTCATCGAGAATCTGCTCTTCGACCTGCGGTACGCGGTTCGCATGCTTCTGAGATCTCCGGGTTTCTCTTTCATTGCGATCGCCACAATGGCGCTGGGCATCGGAGCCACCACCGCGATCTACAGCGTGATCGACGCCACGCTGCTGCACCCCTTGCCTTATCCAAGCCCCGCGGAGCTGGTGCGCGTTGAGGATGATCTTCCCGGCGCAGGCGCGCAGGGGGTCGGCGTCTCCATCCCTGAGTTGAAGGATCTGCAGAGCTCCGGGATTTTTCAGAATGTATCGGTTTACGGGTTCGGCTCCGTGAACCTGACCGGCAGCGCACAGCCAGCGCGCATCGCCTTCAGGCCGGTCACGCCGAACTACTTCGCAGTGCTCGGCGTCGACGCGCAGTTGGGCCGCACATTTGATGCTCATGACTCCACTCCGGGCTTCAATCTCGAAGTGGTCATCAGCGACGGGCTCTGGAAGCGGGCATTCGGAGCCGACCCGCACATTCTTGGCAAAACACTGCGCCTGGACAACGATGTCTATCACATCGTCGGCGTCATGCCGGCCGGTTTTCGCGATCAGGGTCAGACCAGCGAGGAACGGAATACCGAGTTGTGGGCGGGAACCGGTTTCGCCGGTGATCCGGCGCCGCCTCCGATGCGCAGTTCGCGATTGCTGCTGGGAACCGTTGCGCGCCTGAAACCCGGCCTTGTGGTTGCGGCCGCGCAGGGACACCTGGATGCGCTGGTCGATTCATTGAAGAAGCAATACCCGGGGGATTATCCGCCGCAGGTGGATTGGACGGTTCGCCTGATTCCGCTTAGCGAAACCGTGGTCGGCGGCGTTCGCCAGTCTCTCATTCTGCTGTTCGGCGCGGTGGGATTGGTCCTGCTGATCAGTAGCATGAATGTCGCCAATCTCCTGCTTGCCCGCGCCAGTGCGCGGGGACGCGAGATCGCCGTTCGCCAGGCCCTGGGAGCCCAACGAGCACGCCTCATCCGCCAGCTTCTTACCGAGAGTTTGCTGCTCTTCCTGCTGGGCGGAATCGCCGGCTTTGCGATTCTCTTCAGCGCTTGGCATCTCCTGTTGCAACTTGTTCCGGAGAGCTTGCCGCGGCTGAATGAAATTTCAATCAGCTGGGGTGTGCTGGCGTTTGCTGTCATTGTTTCCATCGCAGCCGGAACTATCTTTGGGCTCGCTCCAGCGTGGGTCACGAGCCGCGTCGATCTGACCGGAATGCTCAAGCAGGAAGGGCGCGGCTCCGAGGGTTCGCGGGAACGATCGCACGCCCGCCAGGTGCTGGTCATCAGTGAACTGGCGCTTTCGCTGGTGCTGATGGTGGCCGCCGGCCTATTGCTGCGCAGCTTCTGGGACTTGTTCAAAGTGCAGCTCGGTTTCAATCCCGACCGCGTAACGGCCGTCCAGACCTGGTTGCCGGTGCCCAACAATCCCAGCACCGACCCTTACCGAACAGCAACGCAGGAATCGGTACTGTTGCGCGAAATTCTCCGCCGCAACCGGGCTCTGCCGGGTGTAGAAGAAACAGCCGTCGGCAATCTGGCCGCCCTTCCGCTGGGGCACGGTCATGACGATCTCAACATGTCGCCCTTGATCCGCGAAGGCCACGAGACGAAGGAAGATCAGGCTCCGCGCACCGGCACTTCCACGGTCTCGCCCGGATACTTCCACCTGCTGGGCATGACGCTGCTGCGCGGACGCCTGTTCACCGATCAGGACGTCGAGGACAAGCCCTCGATCGCGGTCATCAACGATGCCGCGGCCCGCATCTTCTGGCCCAACCAGGAGCCGCTCGGCAAACACCTACGCTTGAGCCGAACCAAACCGGCCTGGATCACGATTGTCGGCGTGATTGCGGACGCCCGCACGGAATCGCTGGCGGGCGGCAGCATTCCGCAGATCTACCTGAGCATTTACCAGCACCCCGCTAAGGATCTGGCCATCTTTCTGCGCGGACAGCTCGATCCCAGCGCTATCTCCGCACAAGTGCGCGAGCAGGTCCAGTCCGTCGATGCGGAACTTCCCGTCTTCCATGCGGAGACTCTGGATGACGTGCTCTCCACCTCGCTTTCCGTTAGGCGATTCTCGATGGAAATGGTGGCGTTTTTTGCGGCCACTGCCCTGCTGCTGGCCGGGCTTGGAATCTACGGGACTATTTCTTATGTTGTGAATGAACAAAGACGTGAGATTGCCATTCGCCTTGCGCTGGGAGCTCAAAGAGGCAATATTCTCAAGATCGTCCTGCGCGGGGGACTCGGTCTGGCCGCCGCCGGCGCCGGGCTGGGTGTGGCCGGGGCGCTCATCGTCTCTCACCTCATGGCCGGCCTGCTCTACGGCGTGTCGCCTACCGACCTGCCCACCTTCGCCGGCGTCACCCTTGTACTTACCACGGTCGCGCTCGCCGCCAGCTATATCCCGGCGCTGCGCGCCATGCGCCTCGATCCAATCACCACACTCCACTCCGAATGACTCTTTGGCACTGCCCGATACTTGTCTTCGCAAGTTGTGGCCATCCCAGTGCCCCCTTCGGGATGCTGATGAATTCACCCCACACCGGGTTCCAGAGGATGTATCCCCAATGAGCGCAGCGCTAGAGGACCAGCGCGGATGCTGGCGAGCTGGGTGTGTTGGCTTTATCTGATGGCGATGTCAGGGAGTAGAGCTGGCTGGGCGTTGCGCACGCCGAGGGCGATCATCAGGCCTGAGGCAATAATCAGCGATCCACCGGCCAGCATGGTAAGGCCCGGTTTGTCGTGCCAGACGAGGTAGGAGATCAACGCGCCGGTGAGCAATTGGGTGTAGTGGTACTGCGAAACGTTGCTGGCCGATGTGTGCTTGACGGCGACATAGAAACTGAGCGTGCCGGCTGCGCAGAAGACACCCATCATTCCCAGGGCCAGCCAGAGCGTGTGCGTGAGCGGCCGAGCGTGGAAGCCGGTGAGCGCCAGGCCGGCGACGGCCGTCACCAGGCCAGAGCAGAAAGCAAGACTCTCGGGCGGTTCTGTGCGCGTAAGCACGCGGGACCAGACCATGTTGACTGAAAAGCAGGCGACGCACACAAGGCAACTGACCAGGCCGATGAAATCGATACGCTGAGCATTGTTCCAGGGGGCGACCGCAATGACTACGCCGCAGAAGCCAACCACCAGGGCAAGAGCCTTTTGGGGGGTGATGCGCTCGCGAAGAAAGACGGCCGAGAGCAGGGAGATGACCAGTGGTGAGGTGAAGACGAGAATGTAGAACATGGTCAGCGAGAGATGGCGGAGGGCAATGACGACGCAGATATTGTTTGTCATGTCCAGCAGCGCGCGGAGTACCTGGCGCACCATCGAGCGCGGACGCAGATTGCCGAGGTTGCGGCGCACACCGGCCTGCAGCGCGAGCGTAAGCGCCATGAAGAGACCCATGAAGGCGACAACCTCTTGCGGCGGCAGCCCATATTGCCCGATCCACTTAATGCAACTGTCGCCGAACACCCAGCAGGTGAAGCCGAAGACAGCAAAAAAGATGGCGGTCAGGTCGGAGACGCGGGCTTTCATCGTGACCCGTCAGGGTGCGCGGCGCGGGAGAGGAAAAAGATCCATTCAGACATGCTGTACTTTAGGGTAGACGATCGGGGCGAGGGGAAAACATGATCCAATTTCTGACGCGCAGCCGACTCGTAAGGACTGACATTTCAGCAATCTCAGTGTCGATCCAGATGTCTAGACGAAGCACCTGGAGGTTCTCTGCGGCGATCACGCTAATAGGAGAACCTTGCCGATGCCGCCTTTCTCCGCCTCGGCGTGTGCTTTCGCCGCATCGGCAAGCGGAATTGCGCGATCGACAGGAATCTTGAACTTTCCGTTTGCGATGTCTTCTGCCAGCGAGCGCATGCCCGCTGCGTCAGGATGAGAGCCAAACGCCTCCACCTTTACGGTAGGGTGAAGTTTGGCATTCGGGGGAGGCCCTACGACGGAGGCGTAGGTTCCGCCCGGCCTGACTTTAGCCATAAGCGCTTCGCCGACGTTGCCGCCAATCGTATCCGCGACGACCTCGACCAAGCCTAGTGAGTCCATCTCCTGGCGGCTATCGAGCGCGAGAAGGGCATCGGCCCCGAGTTGCTCCGCCGCCTTCTTCTGTGAGCTGCGGACGCCGGCGATAACGTGCGCACCGAGTTTCTTCGCCACCCAGACGGCGGTGCGGCCTACGCTGCCCAGTGCGCCAGTGATGACAACAGTCTGGCCAGACTGCACCTTGCCGGCCTGAACGATGAGTTGTTCACCAGTATTGAGCACCACCGGGAGTGCGGCCGCTTCGATGGGATCAAGGCCCTTTGGGAGCTTCGACAAGCCTGCGAGATCACCCAAAATAAGCTCGGCGTAGGTCTTGCCAGCGCGGCCGAAGACCTTGTCGCCCTCTGCGTAGCCCTCGACGCCCTTGCCAACCGAGCGAACGACGCCGGAATAATCGTAACCGAGGATGGCAGGCAGTTCCAGCGGCATGAAAGCCTGCATCGCTCCGCTGCGAATCTTCCAATCGATGGGATTGATTCCGGCTGCGGTGACGCGAATGAGGATCTGGCCGACGCCCGCCCGGGGATCGTCCCACTCCTCATATTTCAGCTTATCGGGCCCGCCGTACTCGTGCAGCACAACTGCCTTCATAACCATGCCTCGCAAGCTTTTCAGGTTAGATGTGTTTGATGGTGGCGTGGGTGCAAAGAGACGAAATCAGTTTAGAGCACGCGACGGCCGCCCGCGCTTCAACCGGCGCGAACAGTCCAACCCCTCAGTCTAAAAGTTGTACCCCTTGGTGTCGATACAGGCATCGAGTCAGAGCGAGGGGTGTAGTCACACGCCTTTATTTGCCGGCAGCGGCGGCCGCGTTCTTTTTCTGCATCTGCACGGTCCAAGGGGGCACGATGCCATTCTCCCGCGCGTAAGCGATGAGCTGGCCGAGGTGTTCGTGCGCGTCGGCAACGAGCATGTAAACAATGTCGCCCTCGTTAGCCTGCGGGCCGAGCTTTGGCAACAGCTTTGCGAAATCCGCGTTGGTCATGCCATCGATCGTTTTGTTAGCGAAATCCCAGGGCTGATTCAGGTCCTCGACGATGCGAACCTTCTCGGTCGTGGATCTTTCGAATTCGCGCGCTTTAAACCCTGCCGGAGGGTTCGCGCCCATCATGCTGAGGATCGCATAGCGCTCTCCAGCAACATGCAGAAACACCTCAGCAAAGGACCGGGTGGCGGGCGAAGGGCGCCAAGTGAACTTGTCGCTCGGAAGTGCCTCAGCGAGATCGACACACTTCTTATTCACGGCCTGCAGGTCAAGAAGGGCCTGGGCTTTCATGTCATAGCTGGGTGCAGTGCTGTCAGTGGAGCTGTCGGGAGTTTGCGCGTGCATTACGACAGCTCTCGCATTCAGGATGCATGCGAGACAAATCAAAGAGAGAATCGGCGCTTTCATAGCGGTCTCCGCTGAAATCCAAGCTCGTGTAATCGCCCCGAGGCTAAAGTAGAGGCGGCAAAAATGCAAGCAGTTCGTGACCGCCCGGATGTTTGGAGGGGTGAGTTGCTGCGTTCACGGGATTGATGATTCCGAAGATGGCGCAACGCACCTTCGGACACTGAATCAGTGGGGGGCGCGTCACGAGCAGCGGACGCAAGAAATTTGCATAACCTCAACGCGATGAACACGCGAATTCTCTGTGGTCTGCATCCAAGCATGCGTAGTTTGGGGAATTGGCGATTCCGGTGCCCTTCAGGACTGCGGCGAGCTGACTTGAGCGCGCAGCCCACCGGGGATCGCTCACTTCGATTCGAATATTTGCGATAGATTACTGGCCTGTGCCGCCGCGGCTATAAGTCCTCCTATGGACGGGCCGCTTCCCCGCATCATCAGCAACGGCCGCTCACGCCCGGCCGCGGAGTACCTTTATGACTAAAAAGAGTGCCCTATCTCTCCTTATTGCCCTGGAATCGCTAGTTCCCTTACCGGCGCAACAGTTCACCACGATTTACAGCTTCGGCGCCCCCGGAGAGCCCGCCAACCCGACCGTCTCCGGAACCATCTCGCAGACGCCCGGCGGGAACCTGATCAGTTCGGGGGTTGGCAACATTCAAGGCGTCCATGGCGCGGCTTACGAGATCTCGCTCTCCGGAAACGCGACCATCCTCCAGTATTTCGATGCATGGGCTTATCCAATGCCCTTCAGCGGCCTGACCCTGGCAACGGACGAGCGCTTCCATGGAGCTATCGCCATGGGCGGCAAGTATGGCCATGGCGCCGTCTACCGCATCTCGCCCACTCCCTTTTCCGAGGTGATCTACGAGCACGATTTCACCGGAGGATCGGATGGCGCCTATCCCACGGCCCCACCCATTCAGAGCATGGCGGGGGACTTCTACGGAACCACTACCGGGTCTTACACCAGCCCGAGCAGTGACGGCACGGTCTACAAGATCACCAAATCCGAGGTTTACTCGGTGCTGCACACTTTCTCGGGGCCGGATGGATCGAATCCCGCTGGCCCACTGGTTCAGAGCGGTGATGGCAGCTTCTACGGCACCACACCCTATGGCGGCGCAAATGGGCAGGGCACCATCTTCCGCATCAACTCCGACGGAAGCTTCAAGTTGCTTTATCAGTTCAGTGGAACAGACGGCTCGCAACCGGATGGCCCGCTCATCCAGGCGACCGACGGAAACCTCTACGGGCTTGCGTCAGGAGGAGGGTCGGGACTCGGCGTCGCGTTCGAGATCACGCCGGGTGGAACGTTCACTCTTCTTCACAAGTTTGACGGCGCAGAAGGCGCGTATCCATATGGAGGGCTGGTCCAGGCCACGGACGGCAATTTCTATGGGACCCTCTATTCGGGAGGATCAGGCGACTGGGGGAGCCTCTTCCGGCTGACGCCCAGCGGCGTGTGCACAAAGATCCACGACTTCAATGGCGGCAGCGACGGCATTGAGCCGATGGGCACCCTGCTGCAGCATACGAATGGCAAGCTGTATGGACAAGCCTATCTCGGCGGCAGGTACGGCGGCGGCACCCTGTTCGAAGTCGATGCCGGCCTTCCCCCGTTCGTGACATACCTGAATGTCTACGGCGTCGTCGGTGCAAAGGTCGTGATCCTGGGGCAGGGTTTTGTGGATGGGTTGAGCACCGTCCGCTTCAATGGCGTTCCGGCCCAGGACGTGGAAATCGATCCCACCTACATCAAGGCCACCGTTCCGGAGGGAGCGACCACAGGACCGATCACCGTGACGACCGGTCTCTTCATACTGAGGAGCAACAAGGTATTCGTGGTGCACTAGACGTTGTATCTGCACCGCGGGCTGAAAGGGAGCGACGCGTTCCCGTGATCTCGCGAGGACGAGGCATCGCGCGAGCTGTACCAATCGACGAATTCGTCGATCGCGTGGCCATATCCACGTTGGCCATCGAGACTCGTCAAGCTGTTCAGCAGGGATGTCTTTGAGTATTCGGGATCTGGCAACCGCGGATGGGTCTGGGAGTGCTTGCGCTTCTATAGGGAACGTGGCTTCTGCTTCATCGCCTGGTGGCCTCCTGCACAAACCCTTCATTATCTGCGGCGGCGATGCGTTCTCCCGCCAATGCTGTAGACAACCCCCGTGCTCAATCGCGCCGCGTCGATGTTCGCGCGTCCGCCGGTGGTCGCCAGCACCGGACCGAAGTTCACATGGGTGTACTGGTAGTCCGCCTGCAACAATCGGAGGCTCAGGCGGTGATGGAACCATGGCGTCGCATAATCCATGCCGCCGCCAACCGTCAGTGCCACGCCCCAGCGCTCCGGGTTGTAGTAGAAGCTCGACCCGCCAATCGTCGGCACATTCGGGCCCGTCACGCCGGCCGCTCCCACCAACGCGTGGGCAAATGGCATAAAGCCCAGGCCTGTGGAATAGCGGACAATCGGCCCGACGGAAAACGCCCGCATCCCATCGTTGGCTGTCTGCTGCGCCCGCTCTCCTTCTACTTGAGCACCCACATACTGATTAAAGAAGTAAGAGCCGCTGAAAATCATGCCCTGGTCATCGGCTTTGTATTGAATTCCGTTTACCGAATCGTGCGGAGCCCAGTAACTGTATCCGGCAAACAACTCCACTTGCGGAGTGTCAGCACCGACCGCAGCCTCATTTGTCGCGTGCTCAGCTGACTGCGCCAGGCAGCCGGACGCCATCATCACACACCACACCATCATCGATATCGTTCTGCGCATCACTTGTATCTCCGTGGGCTACTGGGTAATGGTCAGCGCGAAGGTTGCCGTGTGCGACGTGGCTCCGCTCCCCGCGCCCGAGCCGCTCGCTGAGGCGGTCGCGGTGGCCGTAACCGTTACGGTATGCGCTCCGTCCGGGGCTTGCGGAGGCTCGAATCCGCAGCCGGTCGCCCAGCAGATCGCCGCCACGAGGATCAGCATTCCCAGCAGTCGCCGGGTGGGCGCCGACAGTTTCTTTCGCTGCCAGAGGAGGAAGCATCCCAGCAGCAGGCCCGGCAGCCATAGGATGGACCCGGCAGCGATGCCACCCGTGCCCTCGCTCTCACTGCCGCCGATAGTGCCCGTATTCGGGCCCTCGGTCGTGATTGTCAACTGCGAAGTCTGCGGCTTGTTTGATCCGTCCGCCGTCAGGCTCGGCGGCGCAAAGCTGCAACTGACGTTCGCCGGCAAGCCCGAGCAGGCGAAGTTCACCGTTCCGGTGTAACCCCCCACCGGCGCGAACGTGAAGGTTACCTCGCCGGTCTGCCCCGCCTTCAGCGTCAACGATGCCGAATCTGCTGTCAGCGAGTAGTCCGGCGCCGCAACCTGCTGTGCGAGCGCAATGGATGATCCGGTAAAATTCTGGTCGCCCGCATAAACCGCGTGGATGCTGTGCGCGCCCGCCCCGAGGTTGGTTGTGGAATACGTCGCGACACCCTGCGCATTCAGTTCGCTGCTGGCCAGCACTATCGAGCCATCCAGGAACTCGACCATGCCGGTCGGTGTGCCCGTTGTTGCGCTGGTCACCGTCGCCGTGAAGGTCACGTTCGTGTTCAGATTCGCATTCGCGATGGAGCTTGTCAGCGCGACCGCGCTGCCCGCCTGTGTCACCGTCAGCGCGCCGTTTTGGATCGTCTCTGTGTAATTCCCCAGGTCCGCTCCTGCCGCGCTCGGCACAATGGCATACGTTCCCACGTTGCTGCTTGTCGTCGCCGCGGTCGTAAAGTTCTCCGTGAACGTCTCTCCATTGATGGCTCCGCTGATGCTGCCCGTGAACACCGGATTCGCCGTTCCGTAGATCTTCGTCGCATTATTGGCCGACACCGTCAGCATTGCCGTGCCGACCGTCAGCGCGACTGATCCCGTGCCGGACTGATAGTTGCTGTCGCCGCCGTAACTTATGCTGATGGCGTTGCCGCCTGCAGCCAGCGTTCCCGGAACGTCCAGCGTCGCCGTTCCGTTGGCCAGCAACGCGGTCTGGGCTGAGCCCCCATTGATGGTGTAGGACACGCTGCCGCTCGGCGCCGCAACTGCCGGTCCCGAATACCGTCCGGCCACAGTGGCAGTCGCGGTTCCGGCGCTGCCATACGCCAGCGTCGCCGGAGGTCCGCTTATGACTTCAGTCGCCTTGTTCACCGCCAGATTTACCGTGGCTGTGGCCGTCGTGTAGTTCGCCGTGCCCGTCGGAGCAAAGGTTGCCGAAAGAATCTGCGCTCCCGCCGCTAACACGGCACCCAGCGCCGGGGTGTACGTAAAGCTGCCGGCCACCGTGGAGCTCGCGTTCAGCTGCGTCGCGCTCAACGCGTCGCCATACGCAATCGCCGCAGGAGTCGTCCAGCTGATCGACGGCGTCGCCTTGTTCACCGTCAGATTTACCGTGGCTGTGGCCGTCGTGTAGTTTGCCGTATCCGTCGGGGTGAAGGTCAACGACAGTGTCTGCGTTCCCGCCGCCAGCACTGCGCCCGTCGCCGGGGTGTAAGTAAAGCTGCCGGCCACCGTGGAACTCGCATTCAGCTGTGCCGCAGTCAACGCGTTGCCATAGACAATCGCCGCAGGGGCCGTCCAACTGATCGGCGGCGTCGCCTTGTTCACCGTCAGATTTACCGTGGCTGTGGCCGTCGTGTAGTCTGCCGTATCCGTTGGGGTGAAGGTCAACGACAGAGCCTGCATTCCCGCCGCCAGCACTGCGCCCGTCGCCGGGGTGTAAGTAAAGCTGCCGGCCACCGTGGAGCTCGCATTCAGTTGTGCTGCTGTCAACGCTTTGCCATACGCGATCGCCGCCGGCGCCATCCAGCTGATTGGCGGTGTCGCCTTCGCAACGTTGAAGGTGGCGTCCTGCGTCCCCGCAGCGTAAGCCCCGGAGGCCGCCTGGGCGGCTTCCAGCGTAACAGTACCCGCGCCTGTCAGCGTCACTGTGCCGCCAGAGATTGTTGCCGGTCCGGAGACCACCGAATACGTGATCGTGCCGCTGGAGTTCGACGTCGCCGATACCGGGAACGCGGCATCGCCGTAAGTGTGATCGGGAACCGTGAAGGTGATGGTGGGAGCCACTGCCGCGATATTGAACGCGGAACTGGTTGCGTTAGCCGTTATCGCGGGCGAGCCCGTTGCCGTCAATATCATGGACGCGGTGAGCGTGTCGCCCGACTGCGGGGTGCCGATCGACAGATCTCCAAAGGTTGCCTGCCCATTGGCTGCGGTCGACTCCGTTGTCGTCCCGCTCAGTGTTCCGGCGGCAGCGGACATGGAGATGGAAACCCCGCTCAGCGCAATTGGAGTCCCGCTCTCATCCAGTTGCACGATGGGCGCAGGCGCAAGGGCTGTAGCTGTCGCTTCGTCCCCCGGTTGCTGCGTGAATGTTAGCGAGTAGACCGTCTCGACCGCTCCCGCGTCCACGCAGGTCGTCGCACCGTAGTTTGTCGTCCGCGCATCGCCGCGCTGGTCCGCCGTTACGCTGCCTACATTTCCCAAAGCTCCTGCGCAGATCGCCGGACTTCCCGGCAGCGGAAGCATGGTCTGCGTCGGTCCACCGTAGGAGCCAAGCGGAGCCAGGCTGGCATTGATCGTCGAGGTCGTGCTGGTGCTGTTGCTGGCCTGGTTGCCGCCGTTGTTGGTGAAGCTGACGGCGCCGACGTCAGCGTATCGACTGTTCGCCGAGTTTCCAGCCACGATGCTGTTGGCCAGCGTTAGCGAGGATCCGCCACCCTCCTCGATGCCGCCGCCATAGCGTCCTGAGGTGTTGCCCGAAACGGTAATGTTAGTCCCCGTCACCGTGCCGGAGTTTTGAATGCCGCCGCCGTCGTAAATACTCGTGGAGTTGCCAGAGAAGGTGCTGCCGGTCACCGTCAGGGTACTGGACGCGCCGTTGTAAATGCCGCCGCCGTAGTTGGTTGCGCTGTTGCCAGAGAAGGTGCTGCCGGTCAAAGTCAGGGTGCTGGAAGCGCTATTGTAAATGCCGCCGCCGCTGTTACTGGAAGCATTGCCGGAGAAGGTGCTGCCGGTGACCGTTAGTGTGCCGGCGTTGTAGATGCCGCCGCCGAATCCGCTATTTCCTTTGGTGATGGTCAGGTTGGCGATCACCACGCCGGTTATACCGGAATTGACCGTAAAGACCGTGTGGGTATTGTTGCCGCTTACGGTCACCAGATTCGTGAGTGTGGCCCCGCTGCCGCTGGTCGCTCCGGTTATGGCCGTGTTCGTCGGAATCGTCAGCGTGCCCGCGCTGCCAAGCGTGATGGTGTTCTGCGCCGCGGTGTTCGTGGCCGCAAACGCCGTCGAGTCAAAACTGATATTCGCCGCGCCCGCGCTCGCCGCATACAGCAGCGCATCGCGCAGGCTGCAGGCCGCATCCGTGCCCGTGCCCGGCGTGGACTGTGGCGTGCAGTTCGAGACCGTGCCCGCATCGTCTGCGGCCGTGGTCACCACCAGGTTCGGAATCGGAGTCGTAACCGCATTCGAGGCGGCCGACGCCGGACCAGTGCCCGCCGCATTCGTCGCTGTCACCGCGAAGGTATAGCTGGTTCCCGCATTCAGCCCCGTCACAACACATGGCGAGCTCGCGCATATACCGGTAACGCCACCGGGATTGGAGGTCGCCGTGTAACCCGTAATGGCTGCGCCCCCGGTAAACACCGGCCCGGTAAAGTTGACCGTCGCCTGTTGCACCCCGGCCGTTACCGCACCGATTGTCGGCGCGCCCGGCACAACCGCCGCAATGGTGAATGACTGCGACACCTGGGCAGCCGCCGAATAGGTGCCGTTCCCCGCCTGATTCGCGTTGATTGTGCAAGTGCCCGTGCTCGCGAAGGTCAGCGCGCCTCCGCTCGTCACAGCACAGACCCCAGTCGTGGTCGAGGAGAACGTCACCGTCAGCCCCGAAGAGGCCGTCGCCGTCAAAGTGGGCGTTGTCCCGAAGTTTTGCGTCCCTGGGTTATTGAATGTAATCGTCTGCGAGGCTTGCGGCGTCACCGAACCCGAGGCTGCGGAAGCCGAACCCGTGCCTATCGAATTCGTCGCCGTTACCTTGAAAGTGTATGCCGTTCCATTGGTCAGCCCCGTCACTGTACAGGGCGAGGCCGCGCAGCTTCCGGTCATGCCGCCGGGGCTGGAGGTCGCCGTGTAGCTGGTAATCGACGCTCCGCCATTGGAAGAGGGTGGTGTGAAGCTCACCGTGGCCTGTGCATTGCCCGACGTTCCCGTGCCAATTGTCGGCGGGCCCGGCGCAACCGCCGTAACGGTGAACGACTGCGACACCTGGGCAGCCGCCGAATAGGCGGTGTTTCCGGCCTGATTCGCATTGATCGTGCAGGTGCCCGTGCTCACAAAGGTCAGCGCGCCGCCACTCGTCACGGTACAGACTCCCGTCGTACTCGAGGAGAAAGTCACCGTCAGCCCTGAAGAGGCTGTCGCTGCAAGCGTGGGCGTTGTCCCAAAGTTCTGCGTCCCTGGGTTATTGAACGTAATCGTCTGCGGAGCTCGCGGCGTCACCGAACCCGAGGCTGCGGAAGCGCTACCCGTGCCGGCTGAATTCGTCGCCGTTACCTTAAAGGTATATGCCGTGCCATTGGTCAGCCCCGTCACTGTGCAGGGTGAGGCCGCACAGGTTCCAGTCTTGCCGCCCGGGCTGGAGGTCGCCCGGTAGCTGGTAATCGCCGCTCCACCATCGGAAGACGGAGGCGTGAAGTTCACCGTGACCTGCCCATTGCCCGGAGTCACCGTGCCGATCGTCGGCGCGCCTGGAGCCACAGCCTGTCCCGTGCCGCTCAGGCTGATGCTCTGCGTCGTATAGTTGGGACCCGCTGCGTTCAGGTGGTTGTCCTTCACGATCACCGAGCCCCCGATTGAGCCGCCGTCGGTGGGCGCGAACTCCACCGCCAGCGTGCAGCTTGCTCCTACCGCCAGTGTGCCCGCGGACGATGATGTGTCGAGCTCCGGGCAGGTCGTCGCTCCACTCAGGGTAAAGTTGGCCGCAACGGAGGGATTGTTGCCCGTCGAAGGAACCGGGAAGGTCAGCGCCATGTTCCCGAAATTTTCCAGCGTCACCGTCTGCGCACTGCTGGTCTGCCCCACAATAGTCGAACCAAACGAGAGTGAGGGAACATCGGCCCTATCCAGTTCGACTACTGAAGTATTGCTGCTATTGCTCACATAGATATTGCCACTTCCGTCCAGCGCCACGCCCACGGGGTTGCTGAAGCTGCCGCCCAGCGTCGCCACACAGGTTGGAGATGCGCAACCCGCGGGCATCTCATATACTGCATTGCCGCCCCAGTCGGCCACATAGACGTTGCCGTCTCCGCCCACCGTCACGCCATAGGGATAGAGAAAAGAGAAGCCGCCCCCCGGTGTCGTCACGCAGCTTGCGTTGTTGGCGCCGGCGATGCAACTGGCGGAGATCTCATACACCGCGCTGTTGGCCTGATCGGCCACAAAGACGTTGCCGCTCGCATCCACCGCCACGCCTGTCGGTGCGTTGAAGACGCCGCCCACGCCCAGCGGCGTCACGCAGCTCGAAGATGCGCAGCCGGCGGGCATCTCCTCCACCACACCGTTGCTCGTATCGGCGACATAGACGTTGCCGCTTCCGTCCACCGCCACGCCGTCGGGACCGCCGAAGCCGCCGCCCAGCGTTGTCACGCAACTGGAAGACGTACAGCCCGCGGGAACCTCATACACCGCGCTGTTGTTGGTATCGGCGACATAGAGGTTACCGCTCCCATCCACCGCTATACCCGCGGGGCCGCCGAAGCCGCCGCCCAGCGTCGTCACACAACTGGAAGTCGCACAGCCCACGGGAATCTCATCCACCGCGTCATTGCCGCCGTCGCCCACATAGACGTTGCCGCTCGCATCCACCGCGACACCCACGGGGCCGCCGAAGCCGCCGTTCAGCGTGCTCTGCGTTCCCGGAGAAAAGACCACCTGGGGGCCGGTCCCGGTTCCGCGAACATAGGCCGTGGTAATGACGCTACCCGAGCCGCTTACCAGTTCCACCGCGCCCATCCGCAGCCCGGCGTACTTCGGCGCAAATTTGAATTTGACCGTGCAGGTGCCGCCGGCGCTGAATGAACCGGAGCAGTTGGTTCCGCTGGTGACGACGGCAAAGTCCAGCCCGGACGCTCCCAGCGTGAGGACCTTATACGGAATAGTGGCGTTCAGGCTGCCTGCCGAATCAAAGACGAAATTGAGAGAGTAGGTCGAGTTGCTCGATCCAACGGCAATGCTGCCGAAATCCGTGGACTGGGTGGCAATCTCAATCACGCCTCCCGAGCCGCTTGGGTTTTCCGCATCAGGATCGTAATCCGAGGCGTAAAGATTCCCTTCGGAGTCGATCGCAAGCCCTTCGGGGCTTGCCACAATATTCGTGCTCGAAGGGACATACTCGATCGGAGAACCGTAACCTCCCGGTGAATACGGCAACTCAACAATACGGCCCAGAAAATCGCTCTCTTCCAAATCCGCGATAAAGATGTCCCCAAGGGCGTCGACTTGAACCCCAAATGGGTCGGCCATCGTCCCGCCGGACCCGATGGACTGTGTAGAAGAAATCAGCTCGGACGCAGTGCCTGAAGGCGTGACCTCGATCAATCGCGCGCTACCGTTGGTTGTTACATCTGTAACGAACACGTTGCCCAGATGATCGACCCCGATCCCCAGGGCGGCATTCAAGACTCCTTCGGCCCCAATCGATTGTGAGGCCGAAACAAAGTCGACCGGGGGTCCATAGCTTCCTCCCGAAGACGGGACCTCAACAACCCGCGAACCATTGTTTAGGTCAGTAATGTAGACATTGCCCGCAGTATCGACCGCCACGTCCTGCGGACCGTACAACGTGCCCGCTGGCACGGCTGTTGCGCCGGTGCCGTCGGTCTTCACCTTCAGCACACGATTGTCGGCGTTATTTCCGTCGATGGGACTATCGACAATATAGAGATATCCCGATCCGTCGACCGCCAGCCCCAGCGCAGCGTTCAACGTGTAACCGCCAAGGCCAAGTACGGAACTGCCGACACCCGGTGTGATCTTCAGAATCTCGTTCGCCAAATAGCCAGTGGTAGAGGTGGCCACATATACATTCCCGGCAGCATCGACGGCAACGCCAGTGGGATACAGATTGCCGATGCCGTTGACCAGGCTCGGCGATCCGATGAACGTGGCCGTCTGCGCCCGCGCCGCAACGGCCGGCAGCAGCAAAGTGGTAACAATGAGCGGCAAAAGGGAGTGGCAGCCGGCTCTGCGCGCACGCAGAAAAGAGAACAGGGCAGAAAACACAGACATTGAGCGTCCCAGCAAGATTGGAATTTGAACGCACACCCCACCCACAGCGCGGACAGCTGGAAAGCAGTCCCTGCTACGAACGCGGACTTGTTATGGGTGCAACCAGATCTGGAGCTTCGTTTCAGGACAATCGGCCCGGCCGTTCGATGAAGGCGCCAACTTTCAGGAATCCGGCACAAGATCGACTCAAGAGTAATCTCGACGGGGGTACCAACGGAATTGCACCATTGTGGTACCGCGCGGCCAAGACGGTGACTACCTTTACACCTCGCGTGTCATTCCTAAATCACCTTGACTCAGAACTCCGATTTGAAAGTGGCGTTTACGGTGGCTACATCGACGAATGCTTCCAGACTGTCGCCTCGTCTGCGTCGCTGATCTTTGCATCAATGTCGAAATGGTCAGAATTCGCCCAATTCGGCATATTCAGAACCTGCTGGTCCGACTTGACGTCATATGCAAATCGTATGAGCCGGTCAAGCGGCGCGCCGGACGCCTGCCCCCAAGTGTGCGCTCCCGTCGCGCTCTCAGTTGCTCCCGCTATGGGCGCGCCATTTTCACTCTATTGATATTGGAGCGGACCTGTTCCGCTGGCAACAGCGCTGAATGTTGCCGTCCGGCCGATCCTTTCTAAGACTGGCTTAGTTTGGCGTCGGCTGCTCGTCGATATGGTCGATCACCAGGACCGGTTCCGGACGCTTCTCTTTTATCAGTTTCAATCCAAGCTCCTTGCTGACCGCGTCATAAAACGACACCGCTCCGTTCGGTTCGGACCCAGTTTCGCTTCCCGCATCGGACGGAGCCTGTCCTCCGAAGCTCGGCATATGATCTCCCGAGCTCCAGTTCAGCGTAAAGTCCCAGCCTCCCTGAAGGCCCGTCTTGTCCACGACAGGGTAATGGAGATACCACGCGGCGAAGGTAGGAAATAGCTCGGCGGCCTGCGCCATGGTCACATCCTGGCAGGTCACAAGCATGTTCATTATGGGGTGGGCATCCGGCCCCGGCCCCACATTGCACCGCGCCCGCTCCGTCGGAACTGCCTTGGTCATCTTCGGGTTCACGGCCACTAAGGTGTACGCATCCTCAGGCAAGTTATCCATGTGCGTCTTCATCTCAAAACGCTCGATCAGCAGTTGCTTGAGCATTTCGCGCAAGTCCTCCAATGCGATCGGAGGTATTCCCTGCATCGTGCTGCCGCCTTGCACCATGTTGTCTGACGCCACCTTCGCGTCCACGTCAATCTTGTCTGAGTCCAGCCACTTGGGCGCCCCCGCCATCTGTTCCGTAGCGTTGGGATCAAGGTCCCAGGCAAAATCGATCAGAAATTTCAACGGCAGGGCGTGGAATGAGAGCCCGTCGCGGTGGATTCCGCCGCCGCCCGGCTTCTCGTCGGGCGCGCTGGGCTTGATGGTCGCAACTTCGAACTGAACCGGAGGTAGGGGCGGCATGATCTTCGCCAGATCGGGCGCATTCGGAGTGGGCGTTTCGTTCACGCTGTCGACAATCAGCACCGGCCGGGGCGCGGTTTCAAGCGTAAGTTTGAGGCCCAGTTCTTTATCCACGGCATCGAAGATGGAGATGCCCTCGGACCCTGCGCGAGAGAGGACTCCGCGAGGAGTCCACTTGAGGTCGAAGTCGTACGCCCCTTTGAGCCCAGTGGAATCGACAACCGGGTTGGTCAGATAGCCATTCGCCATCATGTGCACATCCCCGGCGAACTTCTCCATGGTCTCGTTATGACATGTGACCAAGATCTGTGGAATAGCATCCGCAGCCTGATTGGCAGCGGGCGGCTGCCCCTTACAGGCCGCATCGCCGGTGCCATCCGAGTCTTTCAGTTTGCTCTTCCCGGTTGGAGCGGTCAGCACGTAAGCCGGCATGGGCGCACCGCCCGTATGAACAACAAGCCCGAACCTCTGCGTTAGCAGCGACTGAAGCATCTCTTTCGCCGCCGCCTCAGTTGTTCCGGGCGGAACCTTTGCAATCACATCCCATCGATCCCATTCCAGCCAGCTCGGCCCACCGTGCACGTAGGTAGAGTCCTTCTGCCCGTACGCCGTTGCAATCAGGTCCACCAACGTCGCCTGCCGCACCAGGTACCGCCCATTTACAAGGAACCCCCCATCGAAAAAGGGATAGCGGCGCCGCGGGCTCGGATGAATGTCCGCAATCTCAAAGTTGACTGGTGTCTTGGCCGCTGCCGAATTCTGCGCAGCCGCTTCGCCCGGCGTCGTGGTTGAAGGAACGGACTGTCCGAAAACCACCCCGGCCAACGCCCCAAACAGAACCAGCCAAGAAATCAATCGCATCCTCAAGACAACCTCCAGTCGAACCGTGAGAATTGGCTTTTGAGTGTCAAAACAGCCGCGCCACCATACGACAGGCGATGCCCAGCCCCGTTCCCGCTTTTCATCCAGTCGGGTCCCGAGCGCGCTTCCGCTAATGAGCCTTAACTGCAATAAAGACGCGCCACAACTCCGGTTGTTATCGCCCCAGGTCGAAACCAGAATAGTGCTCACATAGTCCCGGCCTCTCAGGAATCTGCGTATGACCTTGAGAAGAAGTACCCATCATCAGGGTAGCGGTCGCGTTGTCGTCCACTCGGAAGTTATCACTTCGCCAATACTTCTCTGTGGGTGTTAATCAACTCGCTATTTCCGGATAGCCGGTGATTCAGGGGTTGAGTATTACCAACTCCGATGAGTTGTTTAAGAACACCGTTCCGCACTGGCGGTCACTCACCAGGAGCCCCGCAGAATCGACTTCATCCCAGGGTGTAAGCGAGCCTTATTGCCATCAGGCAAACTGATCTCTCGTGACTGTGCGCGGAATCAGCTCGGATTCGTCGGAATCGACACATCCTGCTCCAGAGTGAAATCGAGCAGGGTCTCGCTCGGCACCTTTACCTGGTCGCCCCCAATGATGATTTCCGAGGTTGCACCGGCACCTGCGCCGACGCCCGCGCCGATCGCTGCTCCCTGGCCGCCGTCGGCTACAGCGCCGATGATCGCTCCCAGAGCCACTCCGCCCGCCGCTCTCTTCGCGGTGCTCGCGCCGCGCGATTTGCCAGTCGCTTCATATTCTCCCGTCACCACGGGCAGCATCTTTCCATTCACTACAATCCCGGTCAGTTCCAGGCGCAGCTGCGATCTGCCGGCGAACGTTCCTGACTCCTTCGATTGTGTCAGCCGGCCATAGACTAAGGCATCTTCCGCGACTACGACGCTGCCCTCCAGCGTCAGGGGCTCTGCGAGCGAAGCCTGGAAGCGATCTCCCACGCGGTTATTGGCGGAATCGATGACATCGATGGTGCGCACAGAGATTTGTGTCCCGGCCGGGATAGTTACATAGGCCGGCTTCGTTTCGACTTGCGCTCCGGGCCCCGGAGCATCAGGAAGCGAACTCTGCGGCTGCGGCACCGGGGTAGGCTGCGGCGCCGGGGCACTTGGTGCGCCTTCTGGTGCGCCTTCCGAATCGAACTTGAGTGATACGACGTCCGCGACGTTATAGTTCTGTACCGTCGACCCGACCTGGAAGCTGATTTCAGTCCCCGTGCCACCCAGGAACTTGCCCTTAATCAGGCTGCCGTTCTTCAGCTCCAATGTATCGGCCCACGCCATCGACGTCGCCAAGGCCAGCACGGTAAGGAATCCGCATTTCAATTTGAGCTTCATGATCTTCTACGATGCCCCCGCCTACTTGCCCGATTCATAGAAATTATAGGTCGATTTGCGCCTCACTTTGAACCGAAGCACCATTTGGTCTTCCTCGGAGATGCGAAGAGAGCGCAAAGAATTCGCGTCGTTCTTGACGAGGGGCGCGCCGTCTCCCGATTCCTCGATGAGGCGTCATTCCGGCCGATCGTCGTCTCAAGCATCAACAGCACATTGAAAAAACGGTAAATGCTTAGCGAATCCACAGGGGAACCTCGCATTCCGGATGTTTGGTCGCCCAACCGGACATTACTCATTTTCGGTTTATGCCCAGATTGCTGGTGAATCACGAACTGAAGCGATCCACGTCGGAACTGGGGCAGACCCCTCACCACCCCACGCAGCCAGCGCCGACGGCAACAGAGCGCCATGCATTTACAGTTCCTTGATCTTGATGTTCCGAAACCAGATCTTCACTCCCGGATCACCTTTTGGCTCGGTACCCTGCAGCGAGATGTGTCCCGTGTGGTACTTGCTGTAGCCCGGCATTCTGGCGAATTTCGTTCCGGCAATCAACTTGTTCCAGTTGTCATCCCACAACTGCGTGTCGATCACCTCGTGGCCGTTCTGGAACAGTTCAAGGTGACCGTGGTCGGCGATGATCTCAAATTGGTTCCACTCTCCAGCCGGCTTCACCCACTCAACCTTGTCAGAGATCATGTCAAAGATATCGCCAGAGCGCTCCATCAGGATGCGGCTGTCCGGAACAGTGCAGGCCAGATCCGCAATCTGCATCTCTACGCCCGTATCATAGCTGTCGCGGTATTCGGGTGATTCATGCACGTAGAACATTACGCCGCTGTCGATGCAGGGTTGCGCCTTCCACTCAAGCTTGAGATCGAAGTTTTTGTACTCGGCGTCGGTCACGATGTCGGCAAAGTCAGCTCGCGGGTCCTGGTTGGTCTTTTTCAGTTGAATGGAACCGTCAACCACCGACCAGTCGCTACCCGTTCCCTTCTCGAGGTACGAGTGCCATCCCTTCAGATCGTGCCCGCTGAACAGCAACTGCCATCCATCCTGCTTCTCTTGTGGTGTGAGTGCGTTCGGTTCCTGCGCCCACGCCATGCCAGTGAACAAAATGCAGACGGCCGAGGCCATCGATAACTTCCTACGGTTCATCATCACCCTCCTACAGAGAAGTATGCCTGCGCAACGGGTTAGCTTGAAAGAACCGTCACTCAGGGGTTAACAGCCCGCAAACATTTTGCATGATTTTTCCACGGCTGGAACCCGCACTCTTCAATTTAACCTATTACCTAGATCCTGTTAGCTCAATCCTCGCGCAGCAGGATCATTGGATTGACTGACAGAGCACGCTGCGCCGGGATCCATGTTGCCGCCAAACCCAGGAAGGCCATGGCGAGAACAACTCCGGCAAGAACGAGCGGATCGCGGGGCGTGGCTTGGTAAACAATGAACGCGAGCACTCTCGTCGCAAGAAGACCAAGAACCAATCCAGCCACCGATCCAATTGCCAGCAACCTGAACGCACGCCCCAACGCAGCCCACAAGACATCCTTGCGCTGTGCGCCCAGCGCCACTCGGATTCCAAATTCTTTGAGCCGTTTACTCACCGAATACGCTGCCATTCCGAAGATGCCGGTAACGGAGAGCATGGCGCCCATCATGCCCAACACGCCGAGGGCAATCGTCGCAATGCGCGGACCAAACAGAGTTGAATCCAGTGGCTTGTCCCGCGCTTCTATGGTAATCGGCAGACCTGCATTCAGCCGCTGTAGCACATTCCGCATGGCCGCGCTCAACAGATAGGCGTCGTTTCCGGAATTGGGAAACGTGTGCACCACAAGGATCGTCGATGTCGACGGCGACTGCAGGATGGGAAAGAACATGGCCGGCCGGGGATCCTCTGTCAGGCTGTCATATTTTCCGTCTTCCGCAATACCCACTACCTGAATCCGCGTTCCATCCTTAAGCTTGTACAAGCCGCCTATAGCGCTGGATGTGGAGCCGAACAGCTTGCGCGCAAATTCCTGGTTCACAATTGCGACGCGGGGCGAGTTTTTGTCATCGTGATTGACGAAGATCCTTCCGGAAAGCAAGGTCGTGCCTGCCGCGTGGAAATAATCGGGAGAAACCCTGTAAGTCCTGACCTCGCCCGCGGCGTTCGAAGGACGCAGATCGGACACCGGATCGGCAAAGACAATCTGGTCGTCGCCGCCGTTGACAGATAACGGTAACGCGTCGGACAGCCCCACGGACTCCACACCGGGCAGAGCGCGCAAAGCATCGATCATTCGCTTCTGCATCGCGGGGACACGCTCACCGCTGTAACCGGCCGTGCTCAGGTCTGCCTCCGCCAGCATCGTGTTGCTGATGTCGAAGCCGAAGTGGGCGTGCAAAGAGCGCACCAGCCCGCGCACCGCCACCAGCGACGACGTCACCAGCACCGCGCAAATGGCGATCTGCACCACCAGCAGCACCTCACGGGCGTTCAGTTTCCTCCCCGTATTGGCTCCGGCTCCGCCTTTCACTACCTCGTACGGATTGGTCCGCAGCACCTGCCTCACCGGTACTGCGCCGAAGAGGATCCCGCTTATCAGTGCCAGAAATACGGCGACTGCGTAAACCTTGGCGTCCGGATTGACTTCCAAATGGATAGGGAAAGTGGGAATTGGATGCCATGCGCTCAGAGCACGCAGCAGCACCACGCTGCCCAGTAGCCCGACGATGCAACCAGCCAGCGAAATAAGAAGAGCCTCGGTAAACAGCCCGCGCAGAATGCGCGTCCGGCTAGCTCCCAGAGCGAGGCGTAGCGCCACTTCCCGCGCACGGTCCGCGGCACGCGCGGCAAACAGGCTGCCCAAATTCGCGCATGCCGCCAACAGAATAAGTCCCGTCAGCAACATCAGGCCCGCCATGAATGCCCGTACCGGTCGCCCAAGATAGTCGCCGTACAAACTCGGGCGAGCCAGGGCAAACGTCAACTTGCTCACGTCCTTGGGATAGGTTCTCTGCAGATCGGCCCCAATCGAGTTCAAATCGGCAATGGCCCGCGCCGGCGTGACGCCCGGCTTCAGGTGGCCCATGCTCTCAAAGACCGAGTCATCTCCCCGTGCGCTCAGGTCTGTTCCCGCCAGCAGCGGGCGTTCCACCATCGGCACAAAAAAAGCGGGGTCGAAAAACATCAGCGTCCCGTGGAACCCCGGCGGCCCCACGCCGATCACGGTGAATGGATGACCATTGAGCCGCACAACATGTCCCACCACGCTGCGGTCGTCTTGAAAACGGGTGTGCCAAAACGAGTAAGTGAGTACGATACAGGGAACGCTATTCGAGCCGTGCTCGTCGCTCAAGTGAAAAAAATGGCCCAGATACGGCTTAATGCCCAGAGCGTCGAAGTAGTTACTGCTGGCATCTTCGCCCCACTCGTTCGAGGGGTTATCCCCGGCGTCGAACCCGACCATCAGAGCGTTGTATGCCACAAGTCCATCAAAGCTGTGATTGCGCCTGCGCAGATCCAGATAGTTGGGATACGAGATGTATCCCGAGGCCGCGTCCGCGTGCTGCAGCGCATAGAGGCTTTGCGACGCAGGCACATCCAGCGGCTGTAGGACAAAGACATTCAAAACGCTGAAAACCACTGCATTGGCGCCAATGGCCAATGCCAGAGTCGCAATGGCGGTAAAAGTGAACCCCCGCGAACGCCGCAGTTGCCGCATGGCGAACCGCACGTCGGCCCACAGAGATTCCAGCGTCGGCCACTGCCAAACCTCGCGGCTGAGCTCTTCCACCAGCGTCCTGTTGCCGAAGGCCAGCCTGGCATCCCGACGCGCCTGCTCTGGACTCAGGCCCTCGCTCATCAACTGCTCCGCGCGCTCCTCAATATGCAGGCGGATTTCTTCGGAAAGGTCGTCGTACAGCTTGCGGCGGCGGAAAAGATTCGGCTTCCAGTCCATCGGAGTTCCTCTTAACCAACGGTGGGGCTGCCTGGGTTAAGGACAAGAGTAATGCCTTCAAACATGCGTTCGAAGCTGGATATCTGCTGCTCCAGATGGCGAAGGCCGTTGGCCGTAATTTGATAGGTTCGCACCCGCCGGTTGGTCGACGAAACACCCCATTCCGCCTTCACCAGTTTTGCTTTCAGCAACCTCTGAAGCGCTGGATAGAGCGAACCCTCTTCGACTTGAAGCAGGTTGTTCGAACGCTGCTGGATATGCTGGACGAGTGCGTATCCGTGGGCCGGCCGGCGACGCAACGACTCGAGAATCATCATCTCAAGAGCCCCTGGAAACAGATCGCGTGGGTTGGATGTTGTCATAGGCCTATTTAGCTCAGGCCTAGAGTAAACAGGTATAGAAAGAATTGTCAAGACGAAATTAGGCTTGATCCCATCCGCGACGGATCGAAGACCCCCAATTGTGTTATAGCGGTCCTCCAATTGCTGTACACCGAAGGCACGATTTGTTGTCCGGGCTGTCATGAACGACGACATTATGAGAGTTGGGATACCAGCTCGGCCACGATTGCGCATCGACGATATTCGCAAACACGGTTTCGCAACTCGCATTCACCATAATCTCGTTGTGGGCAAAGAGGTCAGCGTCTTCCGGATGCTGTCCTTTGGGCCAATGGATATCCGGATTGCGCTGAGCGCTGTCTGTGTTGATGGTCAGTGCTTCATTCATGTTCTTCTCCTTCGCTTGTGCGTTCGACGAAGCGCAGAAGAAGGTGAGACCCACAGCGATCACGCCTCCAAGAATGTACTTCGTCATTTGTTGTGTCTTCACTGTTCTTCTCCTTGTAAAAAAGAAAGTCCTTCTGCTTGAGCGGGCGATGATTCTACCGTTCTCCACCGGGCCTGGAATCAGAGCGAAAACGCAACCGGAGCCAGCAGGTCCGACAGACCGATGTTGCGGTACATTTCAGTTCGAACACGATCTGCTACTCCGTTGACGATCTCCGCACCATCCTGCGCGGGATCGATGTGCACTCGGAACGGACGCTTTCCGAAGGGCAAATCCACTACGTTGACGATAGCTTTGGCGACATCGGCCACATCGGCATCGGCGGGTGCCGTAGCAGCGAACCCCTTCATGATGTCGTCACCAAGATGCGCGTAAGGGCCGTTGTCGTACTCGGCCTGACGCGCCTTGTCTGCTGGTGCACCGGCATGCGCAAAGTGATTTGTGCCGGAGGTGAAGGCTCCGGGAACGATGATCGAGGTCTCGATGCCCCAGCGATTCAACTCTGCGGCATAGCTCACAGCGAGCGCATCCATGGCTGCCTTCGCCGCAAAGTAAGGTGAAAGATAAGGCGGCGTGCCACCGCGAGTGCTGGTGCTGCCAACCCATAGCACCAAACCCTTTTTCTGTTTGCGCAGTTGCGGCAGCGCGGCACGATTGACGCGCTGCGTGCTGAGCACGTTGGTGTCATAGACCTCGAGGAGCTGTTCGGGAGTGAAGGCTTCCGCCGCACCAAAGACCATGTGTCCCGCGTTGTGGATGACGACATCGAGACGGCCGTCTCTCTCAACGATAGTCTTGATGGCCTGGTCGGCTGATTCTTGCGAAACCACATCCAGCTCGATCGTGCGAAGGTCTACGCCGTTTTCTGCGGCGAACTGTTTCGCGGCCTCTACCTGTGCAGCGTTGCGGCCAGTGGTCTCGCGCATGCTGGCGTAAACGGTGTGACCCGCGATGGCGAGAGCGCGTGCCGCGAGGGCGCCAAAGCCGCTCGAAGCTCCTGTGATGACGATGATGCTCTTCATATCGATTCTCCTGTTTTTCGGATTATGAGAATGGAAGAGATGACTGGGGATGATGTCTGCTGTTTATGCGAAGCCACCGTTTGCGCGAAGCACCTGCGCGTTGACCCACCCGCCGTCGGGTCCGGCAAGAAAGGAGACGACGTTTGCGATATCGTCGGGCTGACCGAGCCGCTCAAGCGGCGCCATGCTGCTGATCTGCTTGATCTGCTCTTCAGTCTTGCCGTCCAAAAAGAGCTCCGTCCCTACAGGTCCAGGCGCAATGGCGTTGACCGTAATCTTGTGTCCGCGAAGCTCGTTGGCGAGGACATGGACAAGGCCTTCGACGCCTGCCTTGGAGGCGATGTAGGGGCCGTAGGAGGGAAAGTTTTTGGCAAGAACGCTGCTCGAGAAGGCGATGATACGGCCTCCCTCGGCTACGTGCTGCGCCGCCTGCGAGAGGACGAGGAAGGTTCCGCGAAGGTTCGTGGCGATGACTTTGTCGAAGGTCTCCACATCACCTTTGGCGATGGGCGAAAGAGGCATGATGCCTGCGTTGTTGACCACGACGTCGACCTGTCCAAAGGCCTTGAGGGTCTTCTCGAAGAGCTGCTTGACGTCTTCGGGATTAGCAACGTCAGCCTGGACTGCAAGAGCGCGTCCGCCTGTGCTGGTGATCTCGTTGACTACCTCTTCTGCCTTGGCTGCATTGCCGGCATAGTTGACGACGACGCCGAATCCGTCGGCTGCAAGGCGAAGGGCGATGGTGCGTCCGATGCCGCGGGATGCGCCGGTTACGATAGCTGTTTTTCTCATGGCAATTCTCCTTTGGGGCGGCTTCTTCGAAGTTGAAGTTCGTCGCTAAGAAGAGATTGAACCTGCCGCGGCTATACGTCCAATGCATAGTGCTAATATTCATTATGCGTGTAACGCAGCTACGTCAGGCCGACCTGAATCTTCTTGTTGTGTTCTCGGTACTTGCCGAAGAGCGGAATGTTTCGCGTGCCGCCAAACGGTTGCTACTAAGCCAGCCCGCGGTGAGCCGCGCATTGCAGCGAATGCGGGATACGTTTCACGATGATCTGCTGGTGCGGACAGCAAAGGGTTATGAACCAACGCCGCAAGGGGAACGTGTTCTTCAAGAGCTCGAGATCATGTTGCCGAAATTGGACCGGCTCATCTCGGGTACGACATTCGACCCCGTGACAGAACATTGTTCCTTCCGGATTGCGGCAACAGACAATGCGACCTCGATCATCGCTCCCGTTCTCTGTCGCGAAGTTCTCCCCGTGGCGCGACAGGTTCGCTTCACGTTCGCAAGCTGGAGAGGGGATGTCTTCGAGGACCTGGGTCACGGCCGGCTCGATCTTGCCGTGGTCGGGGATGAAGGCCATGTGCCCTCACCTTTACTGACCGAGGTCATCTATGAGGAGGAGCTCGTCTGTATTGTGGCAGCGGATGCTCCCTACCAGCGCCAACTCACTTTGAAGCAATATCTCGCGGCCGAACACATTGGCGTCGACGTCGTCGAAGGTTCGCAACATATACCGGAAAAGCGTCTCGCAGCGCATGGCCATCGCCGTCGTACCGTGATTACGCTGCCGTACTTCGGCGCGGCTACGCGGTGCATTCCTGGAACCAGACTGATTCTTACCGCACCCCGGCGATTCGCAGCACTGGAGACCGAAAATCGCAAAATCAAGGTGCTGAAGGCGCCGGGAGAGATCACCGGCTTCAAGTACCTGATGATCTGGCACCCGCGAGTCAATACGGATGCCGCGCATGCATGGCTTCGAGGCGAGATCAGGAGAATTGGCAAGAAGATCGGCTCATGATCCTCCTAGCGGCTGAATCGGATCGCGCTACGGGAACGCCGCAAACAGTTCCCGAGTCACAGGCAAGCCGGAAGTAATTCTCGAATGGTGCCAACGCGCCAATGCGCTCCACGCAAAACTTCCTAAGGCACGCTATTGAACTGCGCAACGAGTTTTCTCATTGCTGCATTTTCGCGGGTGACTTCGCCAGTCTCTCGACTGTGCAAAGCTATCTCTGCGGCGATTGAGCGACCGAGAATTCGCTGATCAATATTGCCAAACGATCCGGGCACGAGGCTTCCCAACCAACCGACCCAGGCCGGGGTATGAGCGTTGCCGACAATGATGCCGGGGCGAAAGATGGCGAGGCGGGCGAAACCAACATTACGCACGGTGTCTTCCTTCATTCCCATGACTCGCGCATAGCGAAACCGGCTGCGGGCCGTGCTTCCTACCGCTGAAAGCAGGCAGAACTGGGCGATTCCGGCATCATGGCAGCCACGCGCAAAGGCACCGACGACGCCGACCTCAAGCCGTTGCAGTTCTTCTTCGCTCCAGCGCGCCGATCCAGAACCGACACCCACACAGCTCACGGCGCTGACGGGGCCCTGGCTTAAGACTTCGCGGGCAAGGGCGGCAGTGCGCTCGGCAAAGTCAGCGGCGCCGGTATCAAGAACGACGTTGCGTACCCGCGATCGCGGCGCAATGGGTTTTCTGGTGGCCATCACCACTTCCCGGCATTCCGAAGTTGCCAGCAGTTCCGTGACGGCTGCACCGCCGACCTGTCCGGTACCACCAAGGATAATTACTGCGAAACTCTGCTTCACAAATAGGACCTCCGCTTAGGTAAGGATGCGACAGCCCCGTTCGCCCCAAGGGGAAGCATACTTGGTCTCGGTCCTAAATTGAGCCGGTGATGCATGGCTTTTCTCAATTGGCGCTATCAGCGCCGATGCACGTTTCCAGCCTGGCTCTGCCCGGTCTTGCGGGTTCCGGATGTATTGTCTCCCGCCCGGAACCGGCCAACCGGGGGCCAAGTGACGGGATGCGCATTTGATCGGCATAGGACGGCGAAATGTCGCGTACCCTGGAACTTCCCCTTTCTCACCTGCGTAAGCACCTTCAGCGCCCTGGAGGTCCTGAATGCTCTGGTTCTACGAATCTTTCTTTCCCGCAGTCTGGATTCTCTTTTTTCTCTACTGGCAGATCAAAGCCGTCAATACCAAAATTACCCAGCGCCTCGAGCCGGCCGCCTCGCGCATCCTGCGCGTCTTCATCTTCCTGATCGCGATCGTCCTCCTCTCGACGACGCGCATCCCATTGCCCTGGCTTTACCTCCCGCTCTGGCCGGTTGGCCTTTGGCCCTTCTGGCTGGGAGCTGCCGTCACCATCGCCGGCCTTCTCTTCGCCGTCTGGGCGCGCGTGCATCTCGGCGGAAACTGGAGCCGCTCCGTCACCATTAAGCAGGGCCACGAGCTGATCACCACCGGTCCCTATGCCGTGGTCCGTCACCCCATCTACACCGGCATTCTGACCGGGCTCCTTGGCACCGCGATCGCCCTCTCCCAGGTGCGCGGGATCATCGTTCTCGCTCTCTTCTTCCTCGCGTTCTGGATCAAGCTCCGCATGGAGGAACAGTGGATGCGTTCCCAATTCGGCGAGACCTATGCCGCCTATGCTCATCAGACCGCTGCCCTGGTGCCTTACCTCCTCTGATCGCTGCGTCACGATCTCAGCCCCAGCAAGAGCGAGTTGAATCAACCTGAGGAATTGAATATCGAGATCATTTCCCGGTTCCGCTCGAGTAACCGGCAAACCGGAAGCAATCTCGAAAATAGGGCTCTGCCCGGATTGGCGACTTTTCGGCCGTGTGCCTCGCGCATTGGCGAAACTGCGCTCTTGCGAGACAACTCGTCTGCTATCTGCGGCACGTCGGGTTACTCGGTGCGAAGAGCTTGCACGGGGTTGATCCTGGTGGCGCGGCGTGCAGGAATCCACGCAGCGGCGACGGTCATGCAAGCTACGGCGGCGATGGCGATCGCGATAGCTGTCGGATCGAGCGGGCTCAGTTGATAGAGCAGATCTTTGAGGACTTTCGTGGAAGTAAGGGCAACGGGGATGCCGATGGCGAGTCCGATGGAGAGCAAGAAGACAGATTCGCGCAGGATCATCCACAGAAGCGTGCGCGATTGCGCACCGAGGGCAAGACGAATTCCCAACTCGCTGGTGCGGCGTGCGACCGAGTAGGAGAGAAGACCGTAGATCCCGATGCAGGAGAGGAAGACGGCGAGGATTCCGAAGAAAGTGGAGAGCTGGGCAATCAGCGATTGCGTCGCGATGGAGCGGTCAACCTGTTCCTCAAGGCTACTGATGCTGTTCACGAGGATGTTGGGATTGGTTTCGGCGATCGAACGGCGGACGCGAGAGATGATCTCCTGCTTGTTTGCGCCGGGAGCATAGCGCACTGCGAAGTTGTCGTAGAAGCCGGGACTCTGGGTACACGGAAAATATGCGGCCATTTGAGAGCCTTCGTCGAGTGTGAGTACTTTAGCGTCTCTGACGACGCCGATCACTTCGAGCTCGCCGGGATGATCGGGAGTCTCTCCGATACTGAAGCGGTGTCCGATGGGCGAGGTATTGGGGAAGAAGCGGCGCGCCATGGTTTCGTTGATGACGGCAACCTTCGGCGAGTTCTGTTGATCCTGCGAGGTGAAGGTGCGGCCCGTGACCAAGGGGATGCCCATGGTGGAGAAGAATCCTTTGTCGACGATATCGAAAAAGACCTGATCGCCATTCTGGGGGGTTCGCGGGACACCCAGGAAGAGCGCCTGATCGCTCCACGCGCCACCGTTAAAGGTGAAAAAGGCGAAACTGTCGGACTGGACACCTGGGATGTTTTGAACGCTGGATTCGATTTGTTCCTGGAGGCGGACGGAGCGAATTTCGTCGGCAGTTCCGTGAGAGAGATTAGCGGTGCTGGAATCGAGGAAAAAGACGAGGACGTTGTGCTTGTCGAAGCCGGTGTTCACGTCAGAGAGGTGGACGAGGCTGCGAACGAAGAGGGCCGCGACCACAAGCAGCAAGACGGAGAGCGCGACTTGGCCAACGATGAGCGAGCGAGCCATGACTCCGCGCGCGGAAGCCGAGGAACTGCCGCGGCCTTCCTTAAGCGCAGGCGTGAACTCGAGCCCCGCGGCGCGGAAAGCGGGCAGGGTGCCAAAGAGGATCGATGTAATGAAGGTAACGCCAAGCGTGAATCCAAGTACGCGCAGATCGGGCGTCAAGTCCAGCGGCACCGGGTCGGGGCCAGGCGTGGCCATACGCAACAGCAACACGCTCGCTCTCCATGCCAATGCGACACCGGCGGCCGCTCCGATAAGGGCAAGGAGAGCAGATTCTGTGAGGAGTTGAAAAGCAATTCTCCCGCGCGAGGCGCCCAATGCCATGCGAACCGCTATTTCGCGGGTGCGGGCCACACCCCGGGCGAGAAGCATGTTGGCAATATTGGCGCATGCGATGAGAAGCACCAGTGCCACAATCGTCATGAGTATCTCAAGGGGTAATGAAAAGACGAAGCTAAGAGGAGAGACTCCGCGGCCGCCGGGCATGAGTTGGATTCTGGCGTGGGCAAGATCGTCAAGATGTTTCTGCGGAGGCTGCGTGCCGAGATAACTGCGGATAATCCGCTTGAACAGAAGATTGGTTTCGGCACCGGCCTGGGCGGGTGTTACTCCAGGTTTGAGCCTTCCGATGAGATCGAGCGACTGAAAGAGCTTGTTGCCGAGGCCGTTCCAACCCGGACGGGAGAAGGCCCTTTCCATGGAAAGCGGAATCCAGAGATCGGTGGATTGGCCGACGGTGATGCCGAAAAATCCGGGCTTTGCCACGCCAACGAGAGTGTAGTCGTGCGACTGAATGCGAATGACCTTGCCTAATACGGATGGGTCGCCATTGAAATGACGCTGGAACCAGGCATAGTTGGCAACCGCAACGGGGCCTGCGCCTTCAGCGGAGTCATCGGACTCACTAATCGTTCGGCCGAGGACGGCGGGAACCCCGAGAACGGAGAAGTAGCTGCCGGAGACAAGGTCTACGTGAGTCGTTTCGTAGGCTGCGCCGGCGATAGATGCCTTGGTGGCGAATTGGCTGCTATCGACTGCAGCGATTCCTGAAAATGAGATGTTTTTCTGGCGGAAGTCGTGAAAGAAGGAATAGGAGAAGAGCCGCGTGCTTCCGTCGGGAACGCCCTGGGTACTCCCGTGAGCTGAGCCGTCCCCGAACAGGAGGAGCTCGCCGGGATTCTGCACTGGGAGCGGGCGCAGCATGATGGCGTTGAGCAATGTGAAAATTGCAGTGTTGGCACCGATGCCGAGGGTAAGCGAGAGGATGGCGATGATGGCGAACCCCGGCGATCTGCGAAGCTGCCGAGCGCCGTAGCGGATGTCCTGCAGGAGTGATTCGACCCACATGGTGCCACGGCTTTCGCGACAGTCTTCCTTGACTTGGTCGATGCCGCCGAATTCGAGACGGGTGAGGCGGCGAGCTTCGGACTCGGAAAGGCCGGAGCGGACTTTGTCGGCGACTTGCGTTTCGAAGTGAAAGCGCAGTTCCTTGTCGAGGTCGCGCTCCAATTGATTGCGGGAGAAAAGCCGATGAAGCCAGCTCATGAGATTCCCTCCACGGTTCCCTTGAGGATGAGGCCGACGACGTCGGTGAGGCGTTTCCAGTTCTCGGTCTCATCCTTGACGTAGGCTCTGCCCCTGGCGGTGAGGTCGTAGAACTTGGCTTCGCGGCCGGTCTCGGTTGGCTGCCATTTGGCGACGAGAAGCTTTTTGTATTCGAGGCGATGGAGAGCGGGATAGAGCGAGCCCTGCTGGACCTGAAGGGCCTCGCGGGACATCAGCTGGATTCTCTGGGCGATGGCGTAGCCATGGATGGGGCCGAGCGCAACGATGCGCATGATGAGGAGGTCGAGGGTGCCCTGGGGCAGATCGAATCTGTCTTCACTCTTCATACCTATGGCTTCTACATATACAGTGGAAGCTGTAGAAGGTCAAGGCATATCGAAGCGGATTATCAGTGCAGCGAAATTTGACTATTACCTGCTTGCCCAGCGAACAGGCGTGCTTCAGTGTTGCTGACAGGCCTTAGCGTACGTTGAGCCATTCAAATGTAAGTGGCTTCTGCAAGTTAGCGGAAAACCGGCTACCAAGAGAAGTGAATTTCAAACCTGAGCACAGGCAGGAAACCACGTGGACGCAAAGGCGACCTGCACTAAGACTATTCGTCCAAGTGGCACCAAGGGCGTTTGTGGGGACTAATCCTCTGGAACTCGCCGTCGGGTGAATTCATCAGCGTACCGAAGGGGGTCATCGGGACGGCCACAAGTTGCGAAGACAAGTCTCGATCAGTGCTAAAGGTCATTCGGAGTGGAGTGTAGTGATCGGATCGAGGCGCATGGCGCGCAGCGCCGGGATGTAGCTGGCGGCGATAGCGACGGCGGTGAGCACGGCGGTTACGCCGCCGAAGGTGGAAAGATCGTAGGGCGAGACGCCGAAAAGCAGGCCGGCCATGAGGTGAGAAACAATAAGCGCGCCAATCAGGCCTACGGCGGCGCCGGCGGTGGCCAGACCGAGGCCCTGTCGCAAAACCATCCTGAGGATATTGCGCCTTTGCGCGCCCAGTGCGAGGCGAATAGCGATCTCGCGCGATTGCTCATTGACGAGGTAGGAAATGGTTCCATAGATTCCCAGGCCCGCGAGCAGCAGGGCAGTGGCGGCAAACAGCGCCACCATTTCCATGGAGAACCGCCGCACGGAAAGCGACGAGGAGAGAACGTCGTCCAAGGTCTCCGCGCGGAAGACGGGAAGCTCCGCATCGACGGCCTGGATTTGCGTGCGCACCTGCGCGGAGATTGCGGCGGGATCGACCTGTCCACGCAGGTAGAACGCAAGAAACTTGGCGGGGCGCTGGTAGATGTCGAGGTAGACCTGCGGAATGCCGGCGGCGGCGAGCGACTCTGTGCGTGCATCGGCAATGACGCCGACGATGGTGATCCATTCCGGCCTTTGACGGCCCAAACCGCCCAAACGGCCTCGCTTGCCGACCGGATTCTGGTTGGGCCAGTACATGCGGGCCGCGGCCTGGTTGATGACTGCGACTAAGGGCGTAGTTTCAAGGTCCTGGTCGACGAAGAGGCGTCCACGCAGGAGCGTCATACCGAGCAGATGGAAGTATTCCGGTGAGACGACCGCCGTATCGATCTGCGGAGGCTGGCTGGTCTGGACTTCCTGGCCCTCGCGAAACAATGGAACCGCTCTGCGATCGTTCTGGCTATGGCCAAGGGGAATGGCCGCCCGATCACTGACGGCGGTTTCTTCCACACCCGGAATTGCCCTGTTGCGGCGCAGAACTTCGCGCAGCAACACGGCTTCCTGCGTGGCGGTGTGGTAAATGTCGGTTTTGGGATCGTTAGGATTCGGCAGCGAGGTCTCGATTGCCACGACTCGAGTGGGATTGAAGCCGGGTTGCACCTTGAACAAGTCCCAGAAACTGCGCAGAAGAAGGCCGGCGGCGACCATCAGCACCAGGGAAAGTGCCAATTCACCAATCACCAGAACCTGGCGCAGGCGCGAGCGCCGCCGGGAGCCGTTGGAGCCCCGACCTTCCTGCCGGAGCGTCGCGGTTAGATCGAGCCTGCTGGTGAGCCACGCGGGGGCAAGCCCGAAGATGGTTCCGGCGGCGACAGAGACGACGATGGCAAACGCCAGCACCCCCCAGCTGATGGATATGTCATTGAGGCGCGGCATGCTTTCGGGAACAAATTGCAGCAGGAATTTCTGGGCGCAGAACAGAACCGCGAAACCGGTGATGCCGCCAAGCACGAAGAGTAGCAAGCTCTCGGTGAGGAGCTGACGAATGAGGCGCATTCTCGCGGCTCCCAATGCCTGCCGAACCGCCATCTCGCGTCCGCGCGAGCTGGCGCGAGCGAGCAGCAGATTGGCGACGTTGACGCAGCTGATCAGCAGAACCAGGCCCACCGCGCCGAACAGCAGAATGAGCGATCGGCGAACGTTGCCGACCAGAGTCTCGGCCAGGGGAGTGAGGTGGAGAGTCCACGCGCCTTGCGACGGATAATCTGCCGGATATTGCTTCTTCAACGATGCAACCAGGGCATCGAGGCGCCCCTGCGCTGCTTGAGGCGAGAGACCAGGCTGAAGGCGCGCGATGGCCTCGAAGGGGAAACGCGTGCCGCGCATCGGCGCCGGGGCTGGGTCGCCGAAAAATCCGCACGCCGCCCACAAGTCGGCACTGCGCTCATCGCTGTTTTGGCCCTGGTCGCGAAAGCTGGCGGGCATGACGCCGACAACATGATACGTATCATTGTCCAGGCGCAACGTTTTGCCGAGAATGTGCGGGTCGGCGCCGAATGCGCGCTTCCAGAGCCCATCGCTGATGACGACTTCGAGGTTGAAGCCGGGTGTGGCGTCGTGCGGATCGAAGGTGCGGCCCAACTGGGCGTCGACGCCGAGCACCGCGAAGTAGCTCGGGCTGACCGACTTTGAGGCGATGCTCATGGGCTGGGCGCTGCCGGTGAGATCGTTGGTGCCGAAAAAGGATAAGGACACATATTGGAAGATTCCCGAGTTCTGAAGGTCTCTCAACTCAGGGATGGAGATGCCGACGTCTCGTGCGCCCACGCCGGGAAGGTTGGCTTCAATGTGCACCAGTTCGCTGGGGTGGGAGTAGGGCAAAGGATGCAGCAGGGTTGCGTCGATGACGCTATAGATGGCGGTGGTGGCTCCAACGCCGAGGGCCATGGTGGCGATCACGATCAAAGAAAATCCGGGAGATCTCAGAAGCATGCGAACCGCGTAACGCAAGTCGGCAAAAAGACTCTCAATGAACGGAAGGCTTTGCTCGGCATGGTGCTGTTCCCTGATGGCTTCGGCCGCCCCAAGTTTGATTGCGGCCTGGCGCCGCGCCTCAGTGAGCGACATACCCGCGCGAAGATTCTCATCGACCTGAAATGCAAGATGTTCGGCCATCTCATCTCCCAGCCGTTGGTCGGCACGCTGCCCGGTTGCGAAATTCGCCAGGCGAATCAGGAAACGTCGCAGAGATTTCACGCTAAATCCTCCGCTTTGACATTGAAGAAACGAGCGATAATTGCCGCGGTTTGCTCCCAATCGTGGGTTTCCGCCTGCAACTGCTTTCGGCCGGCCGCGGTAAGGCGATAGAAGCGCGCCCTGCGGTTGTTCTCCGATGCGCCCCATTGCGAAGCGATCGAGCCCTCATGCTCCAGCTTCAGCAGCAAGGGATAGAGCGTGCCTTGGTTCACAGTCAGAATGTCTCCGCTGATTTGCTCGATGCGCCGGGCAATGCCCCAGCCATGCTGCGGCCCCAGCATATCCAATGTTTTAAGCACCATCAGCGCCAGCGTTCCCTGCAATACGTCAGGCTTTTCAGCCATCGAGAATCCATCCTTTAGGTTTCCAACAGGAATGATGGCATGGTTCCTTTTGGAAAGCAACAGGAGATTTTGCGCGATCTTTCGACGTCAAATCTAGAAGAGCTGCCAGGAAACCGCCGGGAGGCTATTGATTGAAGACAGCGTAGTTGTGATTTCTAATGAAAAGTCGGCTGAGCGCCAGAAGTCCGAAAGAGAGCACGCACTCTTGTCGATGTCCCTTCATCCGGCACACTGGCGGCACACCGAGTCTCGCTCTAGAGGCTGTTATTAACTTTATTCCTTTGGAATCAGGAAAATCCGCAGACGTTTTGTCTTGGTCGACGATGAAAGGATGGGAAACAGAGGTCAGGTTGGTTATCCGAGCGACGTGAGTGATGAGGAGTGGGCCTTTGTGGCGCCGTATCTGGCACTGTGCCGGGAGGACTCTGAACAACGGGATTACGGTCTTCGTGCGGTGTTCAATGGTCTGCGCTACATCGTGCGTACCGGCGGACAGTGGCGCTATATGCCCAACGATCTGCCTCCGTGGCCGGTGGTCTATCAACAGACGCAGCGCTGGATTCGCGCTCGATGTTTTGAAACCATGGTCGAGGATCTGCGTATGCTGTTGCGCGAATTCTCGGGACGCAAGGCGCAGCCCACGGCGATGATTCTGGACAGTCGCACGCTGCAATCCACGCCTGAATCGGGCGCGCGTGCAGGTTACGATGGAGCCAAACGACGCAAGGGATCGAAGGTCCATGCGGCCGTTGACACCCGTCGCCCTTCGTTGCAGGCTGAACGCTCTACGCGTGTGGCGCGCGCCGGTCCGAGATGGGCGCGGGGATCGGTGAGAGACCGCGCCCGTAAGGGATGATATCTATTCGATGCCGAGGAAGGTTAGCACGCCCTTGCGCAAGTGATAGGTGTTAGCGGATTCCGATTGCGTCAAGCAGTTGCACAAACCAGCCGGTCAACGTGGAGCCGCCGACACCGGAGCCAGATGAGCCTCCGTCGTTACCGCCCCCTCCATCAATGGTGAGATAGCTGTCGACTGATGCGTGGGCCTTGGTTGGAGTGGCTACGAGCGCCACCGCGAAGATCAGCGTTGCCAATGCGTATGTCAGTTTGTATTTCATGTGCCCTCCTTGTGGGTGGCGCTGAGCGCCTGAGATGAGAGGAGTATGGGCTGGTTCTGTTCTGCGTTCAATGAGCAGTGGCTGAGGCGGAGATGAGTTCTCTAAAGCCCGCGAACTCATCCGCAACTCATCTCCGCCTCATTGAACGGCGAGCGGAGGCGGGGGATACTCCATTCATCACACGGCGTTAGCAAGTTGAGGCGCCGAACTGAAAAGGAGAATTTCCCATGAAAAGCAAAAGAACTCTCATCATTGCCGCCTTCTCGATCGCAATCATGCTGGGGGCATTTCCACACCGGGCGTCTGCCTCCATCGAAATCTATTTGCATTTCCCCGAAGCTGCGTCGCCTTCGGTAAATCTGTCAACAATCGCCTCCATCGTATTCTCGGCGTTACCGCTATAACGCACACGCGACAATCGCTCTCCAACCGGTGCAGGCGTAACTATGCGCATCGTTGACTTTCACAGTTTCACAAACTGCTGCATTCCCATTGCGCGCAACGCCTGGCCTAATTGGGCAGCGTCTTCCCGATTTCTCTTGAAAGGAGAACCTTTTCCATGCGCAGAATCATTCTCGCGACACTTCTTCTGCTCACGCCGTGCCTAATCTTCGGCGCCGCCATACCGATACTGGTGGTGAACAACGCGGTAATCAATTACGGCACCAATCAGGTGACCATCAAGGGTTCGGGCTTCGAGCCCGGAAAGAAGGCTCCAACGGTACTGTTCAACGGCGCCCCATTAACAGTCGGGTCCTACACCAACACTCAAATCGTCGCTACTTTGCCAGCCAACACAACGGCTGGGATGTTCGCGATGATTGTTGCCAACAGTATCGGCGAATTCAATGAGGTCGACCTGACT
>DASXDX010000049.1:0-128615 GCA_036490385.1 Occallatibacter sp. | reverse complement strand
TTCCTGATTTTGCGGTGGGGCGGATACAGACTCGAACTGCATCGGAACGCGGGCCGCACACGCGCCATACCCGGCGGTGAACCCGGCACAATCCCGCACCCCCGCGAAAGGAGTGCATCGCCAAACTCTTCGATTCTATCGTTAAAACAGGACCGGGTCAATCGCCCGGCATCGCGGGTAGTGGCTCAGTTTGAAATGCGACAGGTTTTCGCCGATTAGACGCAGATGGTGGAAGGGCGCGTGCACGCCGGCCTGCCGGTCAGGAGGGGAGCAAGCCATTGGCTCGGTCGTGCTCAATCGCACGCATTAGAGCCTTATATTTTTCCGGGTGGACCTTGGCGGAATCTTCTCTTGATCTGAGTGTCAGAAAATACCGAGTCTTCAGCGCGAACGGAACAACCACTTTTTCGTCGGCAGAAAAGAAGAAAGTAAAGGCCTTGGGTGGCTCTCCAGGAGGCACCGGGCGACTCATTGCACCGACTTGTCTAATTCCGAGCTTTAGAAGTTCGGCTCTGAGTTCGCCCAGCGTCATCTTGAGTTTTTATGCTGCAATTGCCAAACAGTACGTGAGATGGCACTCCATCACGTTAACAGGTGCGAGTTCCGGCGCGATATCAACAGTCTTGATGATCGGGTTATTCTCATCGAACGCGCGGCGGAACATGTCCCAATATTCTTGCGGGGCTGGGTGGCAACAGGAAGACGCGTTCGGCGCGTTGGATTTGATACAAAAATACACAACGGTCCGCACGGCGTCGTTCAGCTCCTCAACGGCATCGTCAACACTGCTGCCAGTTCCCACCAGGTCCAAGTCCAAGCAGTGTGCCACGTACTCGCCGTCTGACTGGTGGACGAGGTAGTGGAGTTGGCTTGTGAAAGTGAAATCCATCTTTACCTCTCCTTCTCCTGCGAGTTTTTCGCAGGTGTTCTACGGCCCCAGCGGGCTGAGCTACCCGCCAAGGCGATTTCCTTTTTTTGGCTCTCGCTGAGAGACTTGGCCCGAGCGCGACCGCCCGCCAACCCGCCCTTTCGCGACGATTCCTTGCGCTTGTTAGGAACCGCAGGTTCCAACGCAGCCTGCACTGTACGGAACGCTCGCACGTTCAGGTCCATTACGTCTCCTGTCAGAGTTAGACGCCTCTCAGGGCGTCTCGGCTGCACCATCTCGGTTAAGATCGGCTGTCCGGCCCGAGATCGGCCATCATACCTCACATCATGGGGGGATGCAAGAGCGAAATACCCGATCCAGTACTACCTAGAATGGCACAGGTGCGGGCAACACGCACAGTAAAAATATCACACTTCTGTGCAATACGCGCCGCGCCATCGTCACCATCGGAACCGATACCATAAACAATTTGAACAAAATGCTTGACTCAATCTACTCACTCAAGCATAATTATCAGTATGAACTTGCTTACCCAAGATCAGCGGATTCGGATCGTAGCGGCTCTGGTCGAGGGCAACAGCCTGCGCTCTGTGTCGCGCATGACCGGGATCGCTCGCAACACGATCACCAAACTGCTGGTCGATCTTGGCGAAGCCTGCATGGAATACCACGATGCCAACGTTCGGAACCTCCGGGTCCGTCGCCTCCAGTGCGATGAAATCTGGGCTTACGTTGGGGCCAAGCAAAAGAACGCATCGCCTGACAAGAAAGAGATCGGTTGGGGTGACGTATGGACCTGGGTCGGGCTCGACGCCGATACCAAGCTGGTGGTGAGCTACCTCGTTGGCGGTCGCGGTGCGGACTGGGCGAAGGACCTTATGGAAGATTGCGCCAGTCGGATTCAGGGGCGAGTACAGATCACCACAGACGGGCACAAAGCGTATCTGGAGGCCGTCGAGGGTGCTTTTGGGTCTGATGTGGACTTCGCCACACTACAGAAGCTCTATGGCGCGTCTGAGGAGACTCAGAAGCGATATAGCCCTGCCAAGTGCATCGGCTGCGAGTCCAAAGTTGTAATGGGCAAACCCGACCCAGACCACATCTCTACTAGCTACGTCGAGCGCCAGAACCTCACGATGCGGATGAACATTCGCCGGTTTACGCGGCTGACAAACGCATTCAGCAAAAAGCTCGACAATCACGCATACGCCGTTGCGCTTCACTTCATGTACATGAACTTCGTTCGCATCCATCAGACACTCAGAGTGACCCCAGCGATGGAAGCGGGATTGAGCGATCACGTTTGGACCTTCGAAGAATTGATCTCGGTGCTTCCCGAAGCCAAGGCAGAAAAGCGCGGCCCATACCGGAAGCAGATTTCAAACTGAGCCACTACCGCATCGCGGGCAGTGTCCTAATTTGGCGTTGTTTTGAAAGGGCACGACTTTCGGTCGTGCGTATCGCTCCGCCTCCTCTCCTGCCGCGCCCCCCTCACCCGCGCTCGCTATACTTCCCCCATGCAGTCCGTCAGTGTCACCGCCGGCGCTCCCGTCAGTGTCGTGGTCACCGAACTGAACGAAGTCCAGGACATTGGCAGGGTGGTCTCCAGCCTTCTCGCGCAGGTTCCTCCGGCGGCCGAGGTCATCGTGGTCGACGGCGGCTCAACCGACGGCACCTGGGAGTGGCTGGTCGAGGCGCAGCGGCAGAACTCGGGACCGGGCCCGCACCTCGTCGCCATCCGCGACGAAACCTGCAGCCTGAAGTTTTCCAAAGGCCCGGTCTCGCGCGGCCGCAATGTGGCCATCGCCGCCGCCCAGTCGCCCATCGTCGCCTGCGCCGATGCCGGCTGCACCTACGCGCCCGACTGGCTGAAAAACCTGACCGCGCCATTGCTCGCCGGCACCGCCGAATACGCGGTGGGCGGCACGCGTCTCGATTCTGAAGTCCACACGGTCTGGGATGTGGCTTCCGCACCGTTTTTTTCGGTCAAGCTCTCGCCGCTCGAAGCCACAAAGTCCTGCACGGCGCGGTCGATGGCGTTTACGAAAGCGCTCTGGCAGCGGATCGGCGGTTTTCCCGAGGACGTGCTGGTGGGCGAAGACACGCTCTTCGATCTCGCAGCCCGCCGCCAGACCGTGCCCGCATTCGTGGCCAACGCCAAGGCTATCTACCGGCCGCTGAATAGCTTTCGTTCGGCGACCCATCAGATGGCCCGCTACGCCATCAGCGATGGCCAGGCCGGCGTGCGCTGGGCGCGCCTTCTGCGCAACGCCGCGCGCTGCATTCTGCAACTGCTGGCCATCGCATGCCTCGCGGCATCGCTCCCCTGGTCCGTTCTCCCGTTGGCCTTCGTCTTCGGGCTCGAATGCTGGTACGCCTTTCATCGCGATTGGCGTTTCCTGCCCCGGTTCGGGCTGCAAGCGGTGTTCGCCCGCTTTGTGTTTTCCGTCGCCGTGCCGTGGGTGGTTGCCGTGAATCAGCTTCGCGGCCGATTCAGCGCCAAGCCATTGACCAACCGGCAGAACGTACCAAGCTGACCGCGTAAACTCGCCAGCCGGCGCCCCGCCTCGCCGTCCAACGAATCCCCGAACAAATGAATCCCCGGACATTAGACCACGCAAAGAAAATCGCGCGGCAGGGGTATGGAACCGTGCAGGAAGATCTCTGCCTTCGCCTGCACCCATGGACACTCATCATCATCCCGACGAGAACCAGACCGGTTCGCAGCCCCTGGCCGGGCGCCTGACCGAGATCGCCCTTGGCTATCAACGCGCGCTGGAGCACAATCCCCGGCAGCCACAGGCTCTGCTGGGCATGAGCCTGGTCGCGCTCGCGAGCGGCCAGACGGAATCCGCGATCACGATGGCCAAGGCAGGCACGGCCGCCGCCCCGCGAATGCCCGTAGCCTGGATCGCGCTCGGCCAGGCCCTCAAAGCAGCCGGCCGCGGCGATGAGGCGGAACGCGCCTACGCACAGGCCATCCGCCTCGATGGGATGAACGCGTTGGCGCGCATCGGCCTGGGCGAACTCGAACTCGCCCGCAAACGGCCCGAAGCAGCCGCGCAGCAATTTGGGCTTGCGCTCCAAACCGCACCCAAAATGGCCGGCGCCCATCTCGGCCTCGGTCATGCGCTGGCCTTGATGGGCCGCACGGAAGAGGCGCTCGAACACTACGAGAGAGCCCTCACCCTGCGCCCGCGCCTGCCGGAAGCCGAGTTCGCCGCCGGCTTTGTGCTGGCACAAATGGGCAGAATCAAAGAAGCCGGAATCCGCTATCGCCGGGCCATCGCCGCGCGGCCCGATTTCGCCGCCGCCTGGATCAATCTGGGCAGCCTGCTGCGCGAGCAGGGGCTCGATCTTTACGCAGAAGCCGCATTGCGCCGCGCCGTTGAGTTGCGGCCCGACCTCGTCTCAGGTTGGATCAACCTGGCCGCTCTCGAGCGGGACCGGCGCCGCTTCGACGAAGCTGAGAAATGCCTTCGCAAGGCCCTGGCCCTGCACTCCGAACAGGTAGAGACGCTGATCGCCTGGTCCCAGTTCCGCCTCGCCCAGCGCGACCTGGCCGGCGCTCGGGAGTGGCTTGGCAAGGCTCTCGCCCGCCATCCGGACCACGCCGAAGCCGTCAACCTCGAAGGCATTCTGCTCCACCAGGAGGGCCGGTTGGACTCAGCCGTCGCCCGCTTCGAGCGCGCGGAGGCGCTCGGCGATCGCGCCGCAGCCTCAAACCGGGGCAATGCATTGCTCGATATGGGCCGCATGGGCGAGGCGCTTAAGGCGCACGAACGCGCCGTCGAACGCGATCCGACTCACCCCGGCGCGGCCTACAACCTCGCCCTGACGCAACTGCGGCTGGGGGATTGGGAACGCGGCTGGCCGGGATACGAAGCGCGCCGGCGCTTCCGCGAAGTGCACCGAAGCCCGCGCGTCTTCAAGCAGCCCCGATGGAAGGGCGAGCCGCTTCACGGTCAACGAATCCTGCTGCACGCCGAACAGGGCCTGGGCGACACTATCCAGTTCTGCCGTTACGCGTACCTCGTCGCCGCACGCGGCGGCGTGCCGGTTCTCGAGGTGCAGGAGCCCGTGGAGCGGCTCCTGCGTTCACTTTCCCTCGTGCGCGAGGGCAAGGCGGAGACAGCGCGATTAGGATCGGCGCCGCCCGCCTGCGATTGCGAGTGTCCGCTCCTGAGCCTGCCCGCCGTGTTTCGCACCACGGTGGACACGGTCCCTTGGCCGGGCGCTTATCTTCAAGCGGAACCGGCCGCGGTCGAAGCGAAGCGCCCGCAGTTTCCCAGCCGCCATCCGGGAATACGCATCGGCTTGGCCTGGGCCGGCAATCCACGCTACAAAGCCGACCGCCAGCGCTCCATGCATCTCGAACTTCTGTTGCCCCTGCTGCGCCTCCCCGGAATTAATTGGATCTCGCTCCAAAAAGGCGAGGCGGCGGAGCAACTGGCAACTCTGCCCGCCGGCCTGTGCGTGCAGGACGGCTCAAGCCGCGACCGCGACCTGGCCGAAACCGCAGCCCTTCTGGCCACGCTCGATCTGGTCATCACCACCGACACCTGCATCGCCCACCTGGCCGGAGCCATGGCCAAGCCCGTCTGGATTCTTCTACCCCATCTGTCCGACTGGCGCTGGATGCAGAAGATTGAGGCCACCCCCTGGTATCCGACCGCGCGTCTGTTCCGGCAGCGCGCAGCGGCGCAATGGGCCGAGACAGTAGAACGCGTCCTCTGGGCATTAACGTCTTCGCATTGAGTTGCTTAGAGAACCTGGGAGCAGAAAACGGTCAGATCTCTTTATCGTGGACCGAATTTCGGATGACAATTTCGCAGAAATCCCTTGACGTAGAGTACTCTAAATTATAAAGTTCTCTCTGTAGCCGATTTTAGCCCTCGTAGATATAAGTCCCAATCAGGAGACCGTCCATGCAAACCGCCAGTTATCGCCTCCGTCCTTTTCGGCTCCTTTCAGGGAGATCGATTGCGGCAACGCTCCTCTTCGCGCTAGGCCTTGTGCTCCAGGCTCAGCAGCCGGCTTCGAGCAGCGTAAACACGCAGCGCGAGGCCATGCGCAAGCTCGCCTTTCTGGCCGGGCGCTGGTCCGGACCGGTCACTGTCTTTCGCGGTTCCGGCGAGCCGCTTCATCTCACGCAGACTGAAGATGTGCAGTTCAAGCTCGACGGCCTCGTTCTGCTGATCGAAGGCAAGAGCACTGCCGCCGATGGCAAGGTGTTGTTCAGCGCGCTGGCGACGGCCGCCTTCGACGATATCTCCCGTACCTATCGCTTCCACGCCTACCACGATGGCCGTTATGTTGACACCGAACTCTCTGTGCCCGCCAACGGCTTCTCTTGGAGCATGGCGGCCGGCCCGGCGCACATCGTCAACACGATGCACCTGACCGACAAAGGCGAGTGGAGCGAGGCAACCGAGGTCGCAATAGGCGAAAATCCGCCGCAACACGGCGTGGAGATGCTGCTTCAGCATCAGCCTTGAAACCGAGATTGCGAAAGCACCCGGCAACCACCGCAGTTTCAAGCAAAGAAAAACAAAGGAGAGAATGCGATGCAGGAACATACCACGGAACAAGAGCTGAACGACAGGCTGTGCCTGATCGAAAACATGATTGCCGAGGGGCGGCGCAAGTGCGAGAGCTGGGGATGGACTTTTGTCCTCTGGGGCGTGGCCTACTACATCGCCTTCTTCTGGTCCGGATGGACGCACTTCGCTTACGCATGGCCAGTCACAGTCGTTATCGCGGGCCTGATCACGATGGCCGGATTCTGGCGCAAGGGCGATAGCGCGCCGAATACAACCATAGGACGCGCGATCGCCTCCATCTGGATCGCGACCGGCATCTCGATGTTCGTCCTCTTCGATGCGCTGGGATTCAGCGGGCGCTTGACCGACGGGCAGATCTTCATTGCCGCTGCATCCGCCATGCTGGGCACGGCCAACGCGGCCTGCAGCATGGCGCTCAAATGGAAGGTTGAGTTCGGATGCGCCATTGTCTGGTGGGCCACAGCCGTAGTCGCCAGCTTCGGCACTCCCAACGACAGCACGATTGCGTTTCTCGTGGCCATCTTCCTTTGCCAGATTGTCTTCGGCACGTACATGATGATTCTCGAGTCGCGCCAGCGCCGGCAGGTTGCCTCTCATGCCTGAACTGCCGGAGCTGAATCCGGTCATCCACGGCAAGCTCCGCCTGGCCGTGCTCTCGCTGCTCTCCGCCATCGAAGAGGCGGAGTTTACCTGGCTGCGCGCGAAGACCGGCGCGACCGACGGCAACCTCGGCGCGCAGTTGATGAAGCTCGAAGAAGCGGGCTATCTGACCGTCGAAAAGAAATTCGTGCAACGCAAACCACAAACGATTTATCGCATGACTGAATCCGGGCGCGCCGCGCTCACCGAATATGTGCAGGCGCTCAAGCAGCTGCTCGGCACGGCCATCGGCGCGTAGGCCCTTGCAACCACCTCTCCTAAAGAGAAATGTGCGAAGGCCTCTCTCCGAGTTGTGAGAACCGGCCTCCAGCAGCGGCGACAATACCATGACAATGCAGTGACAATACGCTGACTCGCGCATCGCCGGCGCTGGCTAAGCTGATCTCACCGCTGCTCACCAGATTGGGACGCTCGATGCGCGATCGCTCTGATCGGCGCATTCCCCCCAACGACAGCAGCCATAGCGATTCTCCAATTGCTGTACACAAGCGCACGATGCCGAGGCCCTTTCTCTCAAGAAATGGTCGCCTTGCACCCCGCTTGGCAGTGCATGCGAATGGAGAACCGCTCTCAATACGCACCAATGCGGAGGCAGCGAATCCATGCGTTTCTTTGTGTGTGCCGCGGTTCTGGCCGTCTTGAGCTTGCCGGCCCTCGCCCAATCCACTCCGAAAGCGGAAATCTTTGGCGGATTCTCCTATCTGAATTACGAGGTGATTTCGGTCAATCTGCCCAGCGGAATCCAGACTCTTCCCTCGACCGGCGTCCTTGCCACCCCGGTACCGACGGTCAACTTTAATCCGCGCATGAACCTCTTCGGCTGGAACGGATCGGTCACCGCCGATCTCCTGCCCTGGTTCGGCTTCACAAGCGATTTCGGCGGAGACTACAGCAACGCAACCCGGTCAATGACCTCTACGGCGACCATCACAACTGGCTTGCCGTGCGTCTCTAGCTGCAACGTCACCGAGACATACCAGCTCGTGGTCTCTGACCCGCGGATCTACACCTTTCTCTTCGGCCCGCAGTTCTCCCTCCCGGCCGGCAAAGCTAAACTGTTCACCCATTTTCTCGTCGGAGGAATGAACCGGAGCGTGACCACGATGGAGACGATCACCGCAAGCGGCATCTCGGTTCCCCTCGATCTCCGCTATACCGACGAACACAACCAATCTTTTTGCCATGGCTTTTGGCGGAGGCGCCGACTTTCCAGTTCACAAGCGACTATCGTGGCGCGTGGGCGCGGACTATCTCACCAGCACCGGCACGGCCCAGAACCATATCCGCGTCTCCACAGGCCTGGTGTGGAGGCTGGGCAAATAGACTTGGCGTGTTCCGCATCGCCGGCCGAGTCACTCCTGGCCCGCCAGCTCTCCGCGCACCCGCTCCATGATTCCCAGATAAAACGCAAGATTATGGATCGTATTCAGCGTTCCTGAGAGCGCCTCGCCGGCCTGCATGAGATGACGCAAGTAAGCCCGCGAATACCGCTGGCACACCGGACACGCGCAGGCTGGATCAGGCGGGTTCTGGTCTTCAGCATATTTTTTATTTTTGATGTTCACGCGCCCCTCGCTCGTGAAGAGCAGTCCGTGCCGCGCTGCGCGCGTGGGCAAAACGCAATCCATCATGTCCACGCCCAGCTTCGCGTACCGCTCAATCTCATCCGGATAGCCGACGCCCATCACATAGCGCGGCTTATCGCGCGGCAGCAGCGGCAACACTTCGGCAATCATCTCGAGTGTCATCTCGCGCGGCTCGCCCACGCTCAAGCCGCCAATGGCGTAGCCATCGAAGTCCATCTCCACCAGCCGTTCTGCACATTGCCGCCGCAAGTCGGCGTACATACCTCCCTGCACAATCCCAAACAGATTCTGCGTCTGCCCGCCGAGCTCATCGCGCCACACTACTTCATCCCGATGCGAGCGAAAGTGATCGAGCGAGCGCCGCGCCCACGCCATCGTGAGCCGCAGGCTCTCTTCAGCGCGCGTGCGATCGGCCGGATACTCTGTGCATTCATCGAAAGCCATCGCGATATCGGCGCCCAGCGCGATTTGCACGTCCATCGAATGTTCCGGCGTGAAGAAGTGGCTGCTCCCATCCAGATGCGAGCGAAAGCGCACGCCCTCGTCCGTTACTTTGCGCAGCTGGCTCAAGCTGAAGACCTGAAAGCCGCCTGAATCCGTCAGCATCGCGCGCGGCCAGCTGATGAACCGGTGCAGCCCGCCCATGCGCCGGATCGCCTCGTGCCCAGGGCGCAGGTAGAGATGATAGGTATTGCCGAGAATGATCTCCGCGCCCAGCGATTCCAGTGTCTCCTGCGGAACGGCTTTGACCGTGCCGGCCGTGCCCACCGGCATAAACACCGGCGTCTGCACGGTCCGGTGCGGTAGATGAAGCTGCGCGCGACGGCCGCCCGCTGCAGCTTCTCTGCTGATTTCAAGTTGAAGGCTCACCAGAGAATTTTAACGGCATGAGCTGCTTCGCTCGCTGATTAGGCTTGCCGTTAACCGTGTCTGAGCAGAGGAGTAGCGGTTTAATCCAAAACAAAGGGGGCAGTCTGTGCGACTGCCCTCGTATGGAAGTGCTTCGGTAGAGCAAGCCGTTTAGCGAACGCGCCCGTTGTGCTTATCGCGATAGATCCTGCGCGATTCCTGGTTCTGCTGGTGGTGAATGGTCTGGCGATCCTGCTTAGTTAGATGGCCATTATCCTGCGCGCGCATGCCGTGCTCTTCGCGATTGATGCCTTGCTCCTGATGCTCGAGGTGCGATGTTTCGCCGGCGGTAAGCTGGCCGCTGTGTACGCCCTGGGCGACGCGCTGCTGCTGATCGTTTTTGCGCTGGTTGATGTTGTAGTCGTTTTTTCCGGGTGTGGGAGTCTGCGCAACCATCAGGGCAGGAGCAGCAAGAATGGCCGCAAGTGCGATCGTCGACATCTTCATGGTGTTTCCTCCTTGGGTGGCGGCCACGCTTGCCTCTGCGTCATGCCACTCACATTGAAAGAAACACAACCCTCTGAAAGAGGTTGCGGCAATGGAAGAAAAACTTCGCGGCGAAGAAATCGCACGATAGTAACGTGCAATGAGAATGAAATCCAGCGAGAGTGAAAAGCCTAGCGTCCCCACTGCTGCGATTCATGCAAACGAGCTCTGGGCTTCTGGCCGCATGATCTTGCACCTGCTCCGTGCCCCATCCTTTCGCCTTTTTTCCGGCGAAAGGGTGGGAGTCCACGAACCCCAAAATCACAAAATCATGCAGCCGCGGACCTATTTGCCGTCTTTGCCGAGACTCAGCTGAAACCCGATGCGCGCTACGCGCGCCTGGCCCAATGTAGTAGTAGGCGTCTTCGAAACCTCGATCGAGCGGTCCAGCAGGTTTTCACCGGCCGCGAAAATCACCCATCGGCTGCGAAAACTGCGCGAAGCATACGCGTCCAGGCGGAAGTAGCTGTGCAGAAGAAAGGCATTCGCGTCGTCGTCGAATTGGCGGCCGCTCATACGGCTCTCCAGGCTCAGCGTGCCCAGCGACGGTTTGAAGGCGCGCACATTCAGCGTGGCCAGATTGCGCGCCACCTCGGGAATCCATTTGCCGTAGTCCTGCGTGCCGCGCGAGACCACCGCATGCGCGTACTGATACCCGCCATCGACAATCACCCAGCGGCGCGGCGCAACTTCATAATCCAACGACACGCCGCGGCTCTCGATCTGGCCCAGGTTCTCGCGCATCAGCCGATTCGTCGCCAATGTGAGTGCGACGATGGGACGGTTGATCTCCGTCAGGAAGTAGCTGGCGCGAACCGTGCCCCAATTGTGCTCCGTGGCCAGGCCCGTTTCCCATCCCGTGGCGCGCTCGCTCAACAGATTGCCGTTCGGCAACGTAAGCTGCGCGCCCACTTGCGTGGCGCGATAAAGCTCGCTGGGCGTAGGCGCGCGAAAGGCGCGGAATCCCGAAGCCGATACCGCCCAATGCTCGAAGAGCTTGCGCGAAACGCCCATGCGCGGATCGAACAGCCGCTGATCCAGTTGCGACGGCTGCGACGCGCTGAGCACCCACGCCGAGCCATTCCAGGTAAACTGCCGTCCGTCGTAATTCTGGAACCAGTCCATGCGGCCGGAGGCAGTCACCGTCCACGCGTTGTGCATCCACATGGCCTCGGCATACGCGCCGGAATCCCGTTGATGGTCGTGGAGACTGGTGATGCCCGCCGTCGCGCCGAAACTCTGCTCGCGGTCCCACACGCGCACATCGTGGACGTCTGCTCCGGCCACGAGCACCAGCCCCGCGCCCAGAGGCTCGGTCCAGTGCGCCGCAGCGCCGAGTTCGTTGTCCGGAACAAACGAAAATTTCGAAGGAATCTCGCTGCAGCGATAGGTGCACGCGGGGTTACCGGCAACGGGCAGATTGGAGATGCTTGAGAACGTCTGCCGGTAGCGTTCATCTGACCCGTAGAGACGCACATTGAGCGCCTGGCTGCGCGCATTCTGCCAATCCGCACCCGTGGCATAACGAACCAGCCGCGTCCCATTGAACTGGTAAGGAGTCCCGTTGTGCCGCGACTCCTCGAACCCGCTGCCGCGCACAAACACGCGCAACGGCCCCTGAACCCGCTCGGCGAGCGCGAGCGCATTCTGGCTGTGAACGTTGCTGGCCACATCCACCGGCCCGCGCTGAGACGGCGCTTCCTGGATGTACCCATCCGTGCCCAGCGCTCCGCCGGAAACAAGCGCGCCGAAGGGCCCGCGCTTCGTCTGCGCCAGCAGGCTCTCGTCGAAGGTGCCCTCGCCGCCGTAGCTCGAACTGACCTCCGCTTGATTCGAGCCGGGCCGCATCGGAATCACGTTGATGACGCCGCCGATCGCGCTTGAGCCATACAGGCTGCTGGCGCCTCCGCGCACCAGCTCGATGTCTCGGATCGACAGATCGGGCTGCTCCTCCCAATGGATCCATCCGCCCAGCGGATCGTTGAGCGGTACATCGTCTTCCGTCACCAGCGTGCGGCTGGCCGAGGTGGAACCGAGCCCGCGCAGGCTGATTCCCTGCGAAGTGGGATTCGCCACCAGCGAAGGCGAGCGGCGAAAGAGCTCGACGCCGGGAAGCTGCCGCAACTGGTCGTCGAGCGTCACCGCCGCAGTGGTGCGCAGCGCCCGTTCCGACAAGACACGCGTAATCGCCGGGCTTTCGAGCTCGCCCAGCGGCGCGCGGTACGCCGTCACCGTAACCTGTTCAACGGTCGCTTCGGGCTGCAGATGAACCGTGGTCGCGGCCGAGACTGAAAGCGTCTGCCCACCGAATCCCGGAGCGGCAATTTGAATGCGGCAGGGCGCCTGGCACGCGAGATTCAGATTCCCCGAGGCGTCGGTAGACCCAAGCAATCTGCCGGAGGCGTCCGTCACCGTCGCACCTGCAACCGCGGCGCCTCCGGCGTCCTCAACCCCGATCGCGATCGGCGCCGGCCCCTGTGCTCCCGCCATCCAGGGGCCGCCCGCCAGCACCGCGAGGGCCAGCGCGCCAAAAACTGCTTTCCACTTGCAGCACCGCATCGTTTGCGCCTTTGGGATCGGGAAACAGATTCTGAAGGTATTGTGACACGGTTGCTCCCGTACGCGGATCGCGTGCCTGCGGCGCAATCTCGTTCAGCGGGACAAGAACGAAGGCGCGTTCCGCCAGCCGCGGATGCGGAATCTGCAGGTCGAACCCGCTCGCCACCAGGTCGCCATAGAGAAGAATGTCCAAGTCCAGCGTGCGCGGCCCGTTCGCGAATCCCGCGCTCCGATCACGGCCGAACTCCCGTTCGAGGGCAAGCAGAGCCTCGAGCAGCTCGTGCGGGCTCAGCCTCGTCTCAAGCCCCAGCACCGCATTCAGAAACCGCGGCTGATCGGCGAATCCCACCGGGCTCGTCGAATAAAGCGAGGAGCATCCAACCACGCGGCCCAGCTCCCCGAGCCGCGTAGCCGCTGCCGCCAGCGTGGCCTCCGGCGAGCCGGCCGGGCCGGGTAAATTGGCGCCGAGACCGATGTAAGCAACAGGCACGTGTCTCCGATTATCGCGGCATTTACGCCATTCGCTCAAGGTCGCCGGCAGCGTATTTCAGGCAGTGTGTGCCCCCAGTCACAGGACGTTCACACTCCGCCTGTGATAGCATCCGGTTTTCGGCGCGAGCGCCGGGTGGAAACCCCTCCGCCCAGACCCGCGCCAGGCTGAGACCATCCGTATGGATGAGGAAGACGGGAGACCCCGAGCCCGGCAATCCGGCCGCTCGAACGCCAAGGCAGACGTTCCCGCAAAATCCCTGCGCCCGCGCCAACGCCAGAACCTCCGTGCCCCATCCTTTCGCCTTCTTCCTGGCGAAAGGGTGGGAAAGCACAAACTCCAATCCGCCCTTCCCTGTCCCGTACGCGAACCCCGGGTGCCCCACCCTCGGCGCGTTGTTGTCTTTGCGCCTAGGGTGGGAGAGCACTCCCCCAAGCCTCGGCACATCCAAGCCATTTTTCTCCCAAAAGTCCCTCGAGAATCTGCATCGTCAAGGAGAACTCCATGAAAACCTACCAGGGAAGTGAGATCCGCAACGTAGCTGTAGTGGGGCATGCGCACAGCGGCAAAACCACCTTGATTGCCGCCATGCTGCATGCCGCCAAAATGACGCCCACGCAGGGCCGCGTCGCCGATGGCTCGGCCGTCACCGCCTATGACGAAGAAGAGGTCGCCCGCGGCGTCACCATGCAGAACGCCGTCGCCTTTGCCGAATGGCAGGGCGTCAAAATCAATCTCGTCGACACGCCCGGCTTCCACATGTTCACGCATGAGGCCCGCGCCGCGCTCTTGCCCGTCGAATCCGCCGTCGTCCTCGTCAATGCGCAAAACGGCGTCGAGCCCGTCACCGAGCGCGTTTGGAAATTCGCTGAAGAAGCCGAGATTCCCCGCATCGTCCTCGTCAACCAGATGGACCACCCCAAGGCCGGCGGCGGAGGCGGATTGAGCGCTCTCATCGACGATATTCACGAGCGCTGGGGCCGCAACTGTGTGCCCGTCCAGTTGCCTATCTCCGACGCGCAGGGCTTTCACGGCGTCGTCGATCTGGTCACCATGGAGGCCTATTCCTACACGCCCGGAGGGGATGGCCGCGGCAAGGTCTCGGGCGAAATTCCCGCCTCGCTGGCCGCTGAAGCCAAGGCCCGCCATGAGGCGCTGGTCGAGCTCGTCGCCGAAGGCAAAGACGAGCTGATGGAAGAGTTCTTTGAAAAGGGCACTATCCCGGAAGACCACCTCATCGCCGCCCTGCATGAAGCTATACGCGAAGACCGCATCTTCCCCATGCTCTTTTCCAGCGGCCAGGCCAACATGGCGCTCGATCATCTGCTCGATTTTCTGAAGGTCTACGCGCCCGCGCCAATCGAGCGCGCCCCCATCGCCGTAAAAACCGCGGTCGCCCAAACTGTTCCCGCCGATTCAGCCAACGATTCAGCCGCCGAAGTCGCGGCCTCTTTCCGCAAAGTCGACGACCGCGAGCCCTGTGCCGCCGTGGTCTTCAAAACCATGACCGATCCCTTCGCCGGCCGCATTACGTTTTTCAAGGTCGTCGGCGGCGTCATCAAAAATGACGCAACGGTCGAGAACTACACTCGCCACGGCCAGGAAAAACTCTCACACCTGAGCGTCATGCAGGGCCGCAAAGCCATTGAAGTGGCCGAGCTGCACGCTGGCGACATCGGCGCCGTGGCCAAGCTGCGCGACACCTTCACCGGCGACACGCTGGGCGCCAAAGGCGCGGAGATTCAAGTCGCGCTCGCGCCGCTGCCCGAGCCGGCCATGACCTACGCCATCGAGCCCAAGAGCCGCGCCGACGAGGACAAGCTCGCACCCGCGATCCACAAGCTCATGGAAGAGGATCTGCTCATCCGCTTCTTCCGCGACCCGCAGACCAACGAGTTCCTCATCGCCGGCGCAGGCCAGCCCCACATCGAAGCCATCGTCAACCGGCTCAAGAAGCGCTATCACGCCGAAGTCACGCTCAAAGCGCCAAAGGTTCCCTATCGCGAAAGCGTCCGCGGCAAAACCGAGGCCCACGGCCGCCACAAAAAGCAGAGCGGCGGCCACGGCCAGTTCGGCGACTGCAAGATCCGCCTGGAGCCCATGCCCCGCGGCGGCGGCTTCGAGTTCGCGAATGAAATTTTTGGAGGCGCCATTCCGCGCCAGTTCGTGCCCGCCGTCGAGAAAGGCATCGTCGAGTCCGCCGCGCGCGGCTATCTCGCCGGCTACCCCGTCGTCGACTTCAAGGTCACTGTCTACGACGGCAGCTATCACGATGTCGACTCCAACGAAATGTCCTTCAAGATGGCCGGCCGCCTGGCCTTCCGCAAGGCCATGGAGACAGCCAAGCCCTGCCTGCTCGAGCCCATCATGAAAGTAGAGATCGAAGCCCCCGACGAATTCGCCGGCACCCTCATGGGCGATCTCAACTCGCGCCGCGGCCGCGTCCAGGGCATGGAATCCAAGGGCCGCACAACAGTCATCAACGCCGAAGTCCCCATGGCCGAGATGCTCACCTATGGCACCCTGCTCACCTCTATGACGCAAGGAAAGGGGAGCTATCACATGGAGATGAACCACTACGACGTAGTCCCGCCCATCGTAGCCGAAAAAATCCTGGCCAACGCCAAACGGCCGGTAGAGGAAGAGGAAGAGTAGCCACGCTAAAAAACGCCTAGACAGGCTTGAATCGGATGCCCCAGATTCTGAATTAAGCCTGGGGCATCCGCTTAGGTATAGCGGGCGCCTTCAATACACCACATCCTAATTGGAAATCACACATCAGCGTGACAAGCCTATCAACGCTCCATTACTCAAGGCATTTCCACTAAGGATGGAAAGCGTAAAGTATGCGATTGCGAAAGACCCGAGACCGCTGAATCCAAGAGCGAACAAGACGCATGACCTAAAGGCGGTGAAACTGTCTGGGTTCTGCAGCTGCATTTCATAGAAATACGTCAACAGCCCCATGAACGCCAGTGCGTATACCACAGTAAAGCCGAGGAGAACCATCGGCAGCCCAAGCCACGGAAGAGAGGCAGTGAAGTGCAAGCTTGGAATGAATACCAGGGAGGCAGATGCGAGCGTTATGACAACCTCACCGCACTTCATGTAATGGCCATGTCTTGGGTCAAAATCTATCTCTTCTGGTTTGGGTTCTATCAACCCCGTTTGAAAGTTACGGACTTTTCTTTGGGGAGACAACGTCCACCAGATTTTCGATCCCTTTAACTCCGCAGCTTTCTTGACCTTTCGCTCAAAATAATATTCGATCCCAAATAAACCGAGAGGAAGAATTAAGCCGAGAAGCATGCCGACAAGGACCGAAGTGCTCACCTTATTCCTCCGAATAAATTGATGGGACCCCAATGCTCGAACTCTGCCGATTGTTGCGCTCCATGCCGGGTGCCCCATCCTTCCGCAGCCTCATCACGGAAGGGTGGGAAAGCAACGAGCCCCAACGTCCTTTCGTCTTGCGCGCGCTCAAAAACTCTAAATGAGTTCCTCAAGCCGCGCCAGATACTCCGCCGGCGAAAGCACACGAACCCCGCCGCGAATCCGCTCCGGAAAATGCTTCAGATTCCCCGTCACCAGCCAAGCGCCCGCCAGATGGGCCAGCGCGAGAAACGGCCCATCCTTCGCATCGGGGAGCCGATGCGGCCAATGGGATGGGTCCGGCAGTTGCAGACTCGTTTCAATCAGATATCCCAGCCAATCCGGCGGGAAGTCATAGCGGGCGAACTTCGGCCGCGAAGTGACCTCAATGTATTCCGCAATCGCAGATGGGCAGGTCACCAGCTTCACCTTCTCCTCCATAACCCATTCCATCACCAGCTGCGCAGGCACGCTGCTCGGCTTCAATCCAGCGGAAATAAGTACGTTCGTATCGAAGACAGCGAGCCGCATCAGGCGCTCTTTTTCTTCGGTTGCTCGCGCCGTTCGGCCCGAGCCGCCTGAATCTCCTGCTCGATCTCCTCATCGCTGATGGGATATTTCTCCGCAAGCCGCCAACTCTCCCGCAAGCTCGCTCTGGCAATGGCCCGCCGAATATCCAATTCCTGCGTCGCAACGTCCCCCATCACCGGCACCAGAAAGTAAGCAGGCCCCTGCTGCCCGGCGAGCAGCACCGTCTCTCCGCGTGGCACCTTTGCGAGTGCCTTCGCCCCGCGGGTCCGAAACTCTCGCAATGAAACCTGCCGCATAAGTCCCTCCCGCATCGAGTGTAGCCAATTTGGCTACGCGCGGCAAGTGCCGAAGCCGACCCCCGTGGCCAAACGAACGCTTCACATTCATGGCGCCCCAGTCACATCGTTATATGAGTGCCGCGCCCAACCCAGGTAATGCGGATTGCCGCCATTAGCCTCGTCGAGTGAGTTGAGCATCGCCGGTAGCTGATCTCCGTAATCCGGCGTGCGCAAGCCGATCGCCAGCTTCGCCAAGCCCGCATCGCCAAGGCCGTCGTAAGCCATATCGAGATACTTCCGGCTTTCCGTGCGCAGCTTCTCCATCTGCTGCGCCGTCGACTCGCCGTCGCCGGGGCTGCTCAGTTCATAGAGCATGAGCGTGAGCCGCGGCAGCGCCGCAAGCAAGCTTCGCCGCTCCGCAAGGCTGCCCTTGAGCAGCTTGTTTTGGATGTCGGCATTCACGGTCAGATGCGCGGGCTCGGCCAGCGCGCGGACGGCGCTGTACGCCTCGACGAGCCCGGGCAGAAAGCGGAGATTGCCCACGCCCTTGTTCTCCGGCCGCTGCTGCGGCTCGATGTCGAGATGAATGCCGTCGAATGTGTCCCTGGGATGGATTTGATTGAACTCGACAATCTCCCGCACGTGATCCAGCAGCTTCTCCCTGTGCGCGCCCGGCTCGTCGGCATCGTCGCTCGAAAGCAGAGCCTCGACCTTCACATTCGATCGATGCAGAAGAAGAATCAGATGCGCGAGCGAGTCCGCAGGCATCATCGTGCCGTGCGACGAAACCGAGATGTAAACCTCGTTCACGCCCTGCGCCGCGCAGAAATCCCGCAGTATCGCAGGGCCGCGTGGATCCTGCGCGATCTGGGGGCCCTTCCACACCCATAAGCCATGAATCTGCGGTGGAGTCTGCGCAGGCGCAAGCAGGGGAAGGCCCGCGGCCATGGCCCATATCGCGAACAGAGCGCGCACCCGGCCGAGCGCAATTCTCCTGCCGGAGGGAATGCGGTAGGGCTCTCGTTCATGCGGCGGATTATGCAAGGCACAGACTCGAACAGGCGGAAAATGAAAATCCGAGGCAGTGCCCAGTTTCGCTCGCACCGGTCTGAAAATGCAATGCAGATTGTTATAGAAGGGCGCAGCGCGCCGGGAAGGATCAGCCGTGAAACGATCAGCCGTGAAAGCAGTAAGGAATTTGTTGGAAGCCGGAACCAACTTTGGAAGCCGGAACCAACTAGAGCGCGCGACGACGAGTGCGCCACGCGGGCGCCGGTCTCTCAGGCCATCGCGGACTCGATGCGCTCGACGTGGATCAGGTGCGCCCCGGCATCGAGCGAACCGGTAACCTTAACCGCCTTGCCCTCGAAGGACTGCGCGTGGCGCGGGTCGTCCAGGCGATAGATCTGGCCGGAGTTCTCGCGAAGAACGAACTGCTCGCCGTTGCGCATAACCGTTCCCGTAAAGGTAGCGTGCTGCGCCTGGGCGTGCGCGGTCGCGGCGCTCGAGGTCGTCGAGAGGAACGGACCGCCCCATGCCAGCGCGCACACAAAAACGAAGGCGCTCGCGGCGATTCCCAAAAAGAGGTCACGAAACAATCCGCGCTTGATGAAATGGACCGGACGCATAGATGTATTCCTCGTTGTTCTTGCTCGATCTGCTTAGTCCGATGAGTGCGCCCAGGCAGAGGTTGCCAAAAATGCGATATGAAAAATTGGCGTCTTCAATAGGAACTAAATGTCAAAAGAAAATATAAAAATCTGCAGAAATATAGAATCCTGCCGCGAATTTTCCAGTAATGAGGAATCAAATCGAGAATCGCCGGGAAGAGGCAGTCAGCGGGCAGTCGAGGCCCGCAACCTGGCGGCGAGCGCCCACTTCAGTTCTTCGATTCCCTGGCCCGTGACGGCCGAGATGGCGTGAAACTCAAGTTTCTTGCGCTTCACATGCGCTGCCAGCTTCTTGAGCTTTTCCGGGTTGGCCGCGTCGATCTTGGTGGCGGCCACGATCATCGGCTTGCCGTCGAGGGGATGTTCACTCGCTCCATTGCTGAAGCTGGCGAGCTCGTTGTTGATCACCTTGAAGTCTTCCACCGGGTCGGGCCGGCCCGACGCGTCCGAGACGTCCACCAGGTGGACGAGCAGCCGCGTGCGCTCAATGTGGCGTAGAAATTGCGTTCCCAGCCCCGAGCCAAGATGCGCGCCCTCAATCAGCCCAGGCAGGTCGGCCACCACATACGATTCCTGCTCCGGCTCTTCGCCTACCGTCACCACGCCAAGATTCGGTTCGAGCGTCGTAAACGGATAATCGGCGATTTTGGGCCGTGCGGCTGAAATCCGCGAGATCAGCGTAGATTTGCCCGCATTCGGATAGCCCACCAGACCCACGTCGGCCAGCAGCTTCAGTTCCAGCCGGTAGCTGCGCTCCTCGCCCGCCCGGCCCAGCTCGTGCTCGCGCGGAGCCTGGTGCGTGCTGGTGGCGAAGTGCTGATTGCCGCGGCCGCCACGCCCGCCCTTGGCGATGACGAGTTGCTCGTCCGGCTGCTGAAAGTCGTGCACCAGCTCGCCGGTTTCCAGATCGTAGAGGGCCGTGCCTACCGGCACCTTCAGCGTGGCCGAGCGGCCGTCCTGGCCGGTGCAGTTCGAGCCCATGCCATGCTCGCCGCGCTGCGCCTTGTGCTCGGGGTTATACCTGAAATGAATCAGCGTGTTGTGGCGCTGCGAAGACTCCATCACCACGTCGCCGCCACGCCCGCCATCGCCGCCGGAGGGTCCGCCGCGGGGCACGAACTTCTCGCGCCGGAACGCCATGCAGCCGTTGCCGCCGTCCCCGGCCTTTACGCGAATTTTTACCTCGTCAATGAACATGCGTGATCTGGGAACCCGGGTCCGTGAATAGCGTCTGTCCGGTGAATCAGCCCTTTCGCTTCCCGCTGCCGCAGCCGCACGGGTGAGCGCCGATTCATACCGCCGTCTCTCCAGTTTATCGAAGCAGGCCGCCTGACCCCGGCGGCAATCGCCTCAGGCCGCCCGGCGCGCACCAAAAAAATCTGGTGCGCAAGCCTGTTCATGCGCCCGAATGGGGCATAAGATGGTGTCCACTTCCCCTTCACACGATGCAGCGCGGCCCACCGCGAAACTTGCCGCGCCTCGTTTTGGCCGGACTCCCGCACGCGCGCTCCGGCAAGGATGCATTTGCCGCATTTCCTCAGCTTTGCCGGAATCAGGGACGCGCATGGGCCAAAAAATACGGAGCCGGATCCTGCCGATTGTATTGGCGGTCTTGTGCGCGGGCGCAGCCGTGTGGGCGCATGGCCAATCCGGCCCAGCCGGCTCGGCCGGCTCGCTCTCGGGCAGATTGACCGATCTGCATTCGGCTCCGCTCGGCGGCGTCAGCGTGGCTCTGCGCAACGTGGCGACGGGCGCAATGATCCGCACAACGACCGCAAAAAATGGCACATATCGTTTCAGCGCTCTCGATGCGGGCGAGTACACGCTGGAGGCCGAAAGTGCCCAGCTCGGCTCGGGCCGCCTCGAAGGCATCGTCGTCTCCTCTGGCCATGAAGCGCGCGTGCAGGCAGCCATAGAGCTTGCGCCTTCGCCGGCGTCGTTCCTCGCAGTATCTTCCGCCTCCACGGCGCCTCTTCGGCTTCCAGAAGAACGCGCCTCAACTACTCTTCCCCTGCAGGCTGCGCCGCTAGCCGCACTGTCCACGCAACAAATCGCCCAAGCGTTGCCGCAGCAGCCGATTTCCTCCGCACCGCCGCCTGCCTTGGCTCGCTCTCCACTGCAGACCTCGATGCCCGTGCCCGTGCAACAAATAGCGCTTCTCCAGCCAGATCTGACGCTCCTTCAGCCGCAGACCCCGCACTCGCTGGCCCTACTGGCCAAAATCTCTCCTGTCGTTCAACCAAATCTCGCGGCGAGCATTGCGGCGGCCATGGGCCTGCAAGCCGTGCTGCGCATTCAGCCTTTCCACCTTCAGGCTGCAGTGGGGCAGCCCATGGTATCCGCCGCACAGAGTGCCGATCCGGCCACGCCCGCAACCACTTCCACCATTACGGCAGCAGAGGCGCAGGCGCTGCCGGCAAGCGGCCGGCGCTGGCAGGAGTTCCTGCTCGATACGCCCACATCTACCCCCGCGCCCGGCTCATCGCAGGCCACGCTGCGCGGCGGCAGCCAATCTGCGGACATGACCGTCGATGGAACAAGCCTGCGGCTCGCGTTCGGCGCCGGCGCAGTCTCCGAGCCGCGCACGCAGGATTCCGGCCCATCCGGAGCCGGCGGCCCGCAAAATAGCGCGAACTCCTCATGGAGTGGCAGCCGCGGATTTTCCGTGAGCGAAGCCGGCATCCGGGAGGTGGAAACCGTCGCCGGCAACGTAGAAGCAGACGGGGCGCGCGCCGCCGGAGGCCGCGTGAACCTCGAAACCCAGCAGGGTGGCGACGAGCTCCACGGACAGGCATTTTTCTTCGATCGCCAAAACAACTGGAGCGCGCGGAATCCCTTCACGCAATGGGTTGAGAACACCGGAACCGCAACCGCCCCGCTCTTCACCCCCGTGCCCTACACCCCTCCCGATCATGAAACGGTGTGGGGCGCCGGCGCGGGCAGCTCCATTCGCCGCAACAAGCTGTTCTGGTTTGCCGCTCTCGACAGCTACCGGCGCAACGATCCCGGATTATCCATGGTAAAGAATCCGAGCGAATTCTTCTTTCTGCCCACCCCGAACGATGCGACCATCCAGCTGCTCAGCGCGCGTCTCGCTGAGAGTGAGAACCAGGCCTACAACGATTACCTCGGAATCGCCGCACCCGGCTATGCGCCAGCCGGCCTCGAACAGTTGGCCGGATTGCTGGGGCCGGCCCCGCGCACCGCCGCGCAGTGGACTGGCTTTGCGCGCATCGACTGGAAATTAGCCGAGCGCCATCGGCTCGCTCTCGAAGGGATCGGCGCAAACTGGAACGCGCCGGGCGGCGGCTTGACCGGCGTTTCGGAAACATACGGAAATCACAGCTTCGGCTCGAACTACGCAAGCCAGCAATGGCTGATGGCCCGCTGGGAGGCCTACCTTACGCCCAACCTGCTGGTTACCACTCAGGTATCAGCCGGCCGCGACATCCTCAGCGCGCGGCCCGACCCACCTTCCGCTCTCGAGCAGGGACTACTGCAGGGAAATGTCTGGGGCCAGTTGCCGCAGATCGTCGTCGACTCGCGCTACGGCCTCACCATCGGCAACCCCTCGCGCTTCGGCCAGGGCAGCTATCCCGACGAGCGCCTCTACCATGCGCAGGAGAGGATCGACTGGGTCCGCAACAATCTGCTCGTTCGGGCCGGCTTTGAAGTCGACCACAACTCCGACGCAACCAGCCTGCTGCGCAACCAGACCGGCACCTACTACTACTCCAGTGTCCAGAACTTCATCTCCGACGCGCTCGCCTTCGAGAAGTTCGGGCCCATCGGCGCGCTCGATCCAGCTAATCCGCACAATTGCGGCCCCACCGGCACCGGCTTCGGCGCCGCGCCCTGCTACTCGTATTACTCGCAGACCATGGGACCGACCAACTGGCAGCTGAGCACCAGCGATTGGGCCGGCTACGCAACCGCGCAGTGGCGAGCCGGCAAGCTGGCCGTCTTCTCCGCGGGTTTACGCTGGGATCGTGAGCAGTTGCCGCCGCCCCTGCCTGCGCTTGCCAATTCCGAGCTGCCGCTCACGCAAAAACTTCCGAGCCTCGGCAGCAACTGGGGCCCGCGCGTAAGCGTGGCCATTGGCAACTCCGAAGACCGCTGGCCGGTTCTGCGGCTCGGCTATGGGCTCTACTACGGCCGCACCGAAAACGCTACGCTTGAAACCGCTCTCACGCAGACGGGCTCGCCGAAAGGGGATCTCAACTTTTTCCTGCGGCCCTCCGACGATTGCCAATACTGCGCCGGCGGCTCTCCACCCTTCCCCTACGTCTTCGCGGGTGAACCATCCAGCGTGGTCAAGCCCGGCGCCGTCGAATTTGCGCCCGGATTCCGCAATCCCGAAATCCAACAGGCCGTAGCGTCGATTGAAGAAGATTTGCCCGGCCACGTTCTGGTCACGGCAGCCGCGCTCGCCAGCCTCGGCCGGCGTCTTCCCATCTCCGTCGACACCAACTTCGACCCATCCGTGAATCCCGGAACCATCACCTACGGCGTTGTCGATGGAACCGGCCAGGGCCCCATCAAATCCGCGCAGATCACGGTTCCGTTTTACGCTTCGTGGCCGTCGCCCACGGGCACCGCAGGCCGGCTCAATCCCGACTATCAGCAGATCGCCGAAATCACGAGCCGGGCCAACTCCACCTATGAGGCGGCCTTGTTCAAGATCACGCGCTATGGCCGCCGCGGCCTGAGCCTGCACGCGCACTACACCTACGCGCACGCCATGGATTGGAACCCCAACGAGACCACGCTCGTCGCCGGCAGCGATCTCCTCGATCCGAAGAATCTCAATCTGGAGTACGGGACCAGCGACCTCGACGTGCGCCACTCCGCCGCGGCCATGGTCATCTATGAGGCGCCGTGGAAGCTCAAGAATTTCGCCGGCCGCCTTGCCAATGGCTGGATGCTCTCGGGAATCGCACAATTCCGCAGCGGCCTGCCGTACACCATGCGCACCTCCGGCTCGCTGGCGGAGGAGTTCAACCAGACTACCGGCGCGGCCATCGTCGGCCTCGGCCCCGGCATGAACGGTTCCGGCGGAGACAATCGCGTCTACGGCCTCGGCAGCAATGGCCGCGCCTACAATATCGGCCGCAACACCTATCGTTATCCTCACACCTGGAAGGCCGACCTGCGGCTCGCGAAGCGATTTGACCTGGGAAAGATGCGCGATCTGCAACTGCTGGCTGAGAGCTTCAATCTCTTCAACCACCAGAACGTCACCGAGCTTGAAACCACGGGCTACTATCTTGAGCCGGGCAGCCTCTCTTCGCTGCCGACGCTCAATTTCCTCACCGGCCTCAAGGCCAACACCACGGCCTTCGGCCAGCCGCTCAACATCAACGCCACCGATTTCTACCGCGAGCGGCAGATCGAGCTCGGGCTGCGCATGAGGTTCTAGTCTCGCGTAATCCCTCAGGAGCCTTGACAGTAGTGTTTGGCCAGCATAGTTTTATCTTCGTACAAATCACCCGTGCCGCGATCCAATTGCTATAACCTTATCTGCGGCGGCTCAACGCCCGCCCTACACTACTGCACTACCCTCCTGGAGATTCGCATGCTTATCCGCAAGTTCCGTCTGCCGGTTTCGGGTGTTGTCTTTGCCGGATTGTTCGCCGCCGGATTGTTCGCCGGCCTGGCGCTCTGTGCCGCTCCGCGCGCCCAATCGCAGCGAGCCAGCGTCGCGCCTCCCGGCGACACTCTGCCCACTGCCGGTCCATTGGCTCATCTTTCTCCCAAGCTTTCGCGCCGCGATCTGGCGAAGGCTATGAAACTCGTCGCTGATTGGCAATTGAGCCGCCTGCCCGCGCAAGCGCAATACGACTGGACCTGGGCCGCGCTCTACACCGGCTTCATGGCTGTGCCGCCGAAGGTGGCGGGCGACAAGTACCAGCAGGCCATGATGAAGGTAAGCGAGGAGCTTAACTGGCAGCCGGGGCCGCGCGTCATGCATGCCGACGATCAGGCTATCGGCCAGACCTATCTCGCCCTCTACGCGATCCACAAAGACCCCAAGAAGATCGACCCCATAAAGGCCCGGCTCGATGAAGAAATGGCCACGCCCGATCCCACCGATCCCAAAAAGCCGCTCTGGTGGTGGTGCGACGCGCTCTTCATGGCTCCGCCGGTTTACGCCGATATGGCCGCCGTCACCGGCGATCAGAAATATCTCACCTACATGAGCCACGAGTGGGAGATCACGACCAGTCTGCTCTACGACCGCGACAAGCACCTCTATTTCCGCGACGCGTCTTATCTCGACAAGAAAGAAAAAAACGGAGAACCGCTCTTCTGGTCGCGCGGCAACGGCTGGGTAATGGGCGGCATTGTTCGCGTGCTCATGGAGCTGCCGCCTGATTCGCCCCTGCGCCCGAAGTTTACCGCTCTGTTCAAAGAGATGGCCGCCGAGATGCTGTCGATCCAGGGGAAAGACGGCCTATGGCGTCCCGGCCTGCTTGATCCGGATGCCTATCCGCTGCCCGAAGTCTCCGGCAGCGGCTTCGTCACCTACGCCATGGCCTACGGCGTGAATGAAGGCATTCTCGACCGCGCCACTTACTGGCCCGCCGTTCAGAAAGCCTGGGCCGGCATGGTGTCGCACGTCTACGCCGACGGCCGCCTGGGCTGCATTCAGCCCGTTGGCGCCGCGCCGGGCGCCTACACAGAGACGACAAGCTACGTGTATGGCGTCGGTGCCTACCTGCTCGCCGGCTCTGAGATCTATCGCAGCGCCAAATAGCGAACGAATAGGTCAAACGCGGCCACCCCCAAACGCGGCCATTCCCAGGCCCCGCGAACCGCCCAGGTTTGCGGGGTGTTCCTTTTCAAGGGCGGAAGCCGCTTTGCCAGGGCGTCTCCGTTTGCCGCAACGGAACCGCGAGCAGAGCGTAATAGTCGTCGGTCAGCAGGCCTTCATATCCCATCGGAGTTCCGTCCCACCGGCGCCAATCGTTCGAACGCCCCTTCGCATCGCGTCCCTCAAAGCCGCATCGGCCGTATTCCTCGAGCATCGGGAAGAGAATTCCGTCGGCTTCTTCTTTGCGGCCCAGGTCGTAGAGCGCGGCCAGGGTAAAGAAGGCAAAGGCGCCCGTAGCGCCGCCGTTCTCGTACTTCTGAAAGCCGTCGGAGTTATCGGGAAGCACGCCTCCGCCATAACGGCCATCGGAGGTTTTGTGCACGTAGTCTTTGAGCGCGACGGTGATCAGGTTGCCCGGCAGCCCCATGTTGAACTTGTCGTAGCCAACCTCTTTCATTTTGGACATCAGTTTGTCCATAATGGCGTTGGCCTGCGGCTTCGGCACCAACCCGTAGTGGATGGCGATGCCGTTCACCCAGAGAAAGTAGTAGTCGTGCAGTTGTCCATCGGCGCTGCGCCAGCCTCCCAGCACGCCGGTCGCAGGATCAAAGAAGTGGTCGTAGTAGATGCCGCGCAGCTTCTCCGCCGCGGCCTGGTAGCGGGCCGTGTCCGCGGCCTTGCCGAGTTTCCTGGCGATCATGGCCAGGCCGCGCAGCCCACGATAGGCGAGCGCGTTGGCATAGGCATCTTCATACCCGAAGCCGATCGTATCCCACCAATTCGAGGGCCTGAAGGTTGGAAACCCATCCGGCCAACTCCCCGAGTTGCCGCTGAAGCCGTACTTGATCAGGCCATTGCCGACCTTGTCGGTGGCCAGCATGGATTCGGCCCAACCGCGGATGCCCTCATAATTGGCGGCCAGCCACGCGTCGCTGTGGCCTGCGCGTGCACACGCGGCCGCGGCAATCAGCAGCGAAGGATAAGTATCGGAAGCCGCAGTCACCAGGAAGTTTGTCAGCCCCGGCAGACCGTAGGCCTGCCCGCCGGCCAGGACCCGGTCCAATGACTGCCGCAGAATGTCGAGAGCCGTCAATCCATCCGCAAGAGGCGGAGTCAACGCGGCGATATCCGCATATTCGTAGTAGCAGAATGCGCAGGTATCGCTCGCCGTATTATTGGCCAGCGCCGGAAGTTCCGGGTTCAGTTGCAGCGCGTCAAGCCAGTTGCGGCGGAACGCATCGAATCGCGGGTCGTCGCCGATTCCCGGCACATCGGGATGGACGGCGGTGACTTCGAGCGTATAGACGACGCGCCTGTGCTCGTAGGTCGCGCCGGGCAGCGAAAGCAGTGCGGTTTGCCTGGGCCGGTCCGACGCGTAGGTCAATCCCAACTCGGGCACACTCGCGGTGAGCCACATCGAGCCCTGGCCCGGAAAGTGCATGAGCGCCGGTGTCGCCAGCAGGTCATCCCTCCGGAACACGCCCAGCACCGTGCTGTGCACCTGGTTGAGGCTGAAATGAAAGATGACTGGAATGGGCTCGCCCTCCGCCGACCACTGCGACGTGAGAACGATCTTGTTCTGCGAGCACTCGAAGGTCCATGGCGCCGGTGCATTGTCCGCCGCGATCGCGGGACGGTACTCAACCCGCAGCCCCTCGCCTGAGGACGCGCGGGAGGCATTGAAGCCTACGCCCGCGCTTTTCGGGTCCACAATATTCGCGCCGCGTCTGCTCTTCCCGAGCCCGTCGACGTTGAGACTCAGAAACTCCGGCGCGGTGGCCGAGAGTTGCAATTCCATCGATGGGGACGAAAAACTCAGACTCCCGTCCGCGTCAGCCGACGATTGCGCCGCCAGGGAAGGTCTGGAAATCAGTGCAGCCGCGGTCATTCCGCCGGCGGCTTTGAGAAAATCTCTGCGCTTGAGCATTCTTATTCCTCCTTGAAATTTAGGTAAGGTTCGGTTCGCGGCGGAGCGGCTCGAGGCGAAGCGGACGCAACTCCGGTTCGGTTCCACGCAGACTCGTCCCTGCAACGAAGAAGAACACGGAGTTGCAGGCCGTTCTCTTATGGCTGCGCTGCCGGCGGAGCGCGACGGGGAGTTGCTTGATTTTCTAATTGAGCGCGAAGGGCGGGATGCGCAACTGGCTCCCTGTTTCCCGGTCCTCTATTCTCAGGCTCGAGCTTCACCACCGGCGATGCCCCGTTCAGGAAGCCGGGATCCATCTCGGCAATATCCACGCGATAACTCACCGTGTTCGCCGTAGGAAACGTGGCCGGCGCCTTCTGCGTAACCTTACCCGTCGCGGCCCATTCGGTCCCGCGCTGATACGTCGTCATAAAGCCCACGCAGCTCAGCGCGAACACGTCGTGGCCCAGCGTGGTGTGAAAGATGCGCCCCTTGCCATAGCGCAGCACCATCAGCATCGGTTCATCGCGATCCGTTCCCCGGTTCTTCGGGTCGCCGTGCGCGGTGGCCAGCACGGTCATGTTCTGACCCGGTCCGCGCAGCGCGCCGTAGAGTTCGTCATTCGCGTGCAGCCACACAGGCGGCAGTCCCTTCATGATCGGGTGCTCGGGATCGCGCGCGGTGATCGCAAACGGAAGCCGCGCCCCATGCTGTCCTGCCTTTCCCGGCGACGTTTCCGACACCACCTTGCCGTCCTGCCAATACCAGTGCGGGCCGGCCTTCTCATCCCGGCCTCTCCATCCGCCGATTCCGGCCATCAGGTTGTACGCAGGCCAATCCGGAAAGGCATTGTCGGCCGCGTGCACAATCACTAGTCCGCCGCCATTGCTCACGTACTGCTCAAACGCATGGCGCAGATCCTCGGGCCACTCCGGCCCGTCGTAGTTCATCACGATCGCCTGGTAACGCTCGAAATCCGGCTTGAACTGGCTGAAGTCGGCGCCCGATTCCGGAGCCGTTATCACCGTGACAGCGAACAGGCCCGTCTCTTCCAGCTCTTTTTGCAGAACCGGGGTCGTGAGCCTCCAGTTGTGATACGCGCCCCCGCTTTGGCCATCGAGAATCGCCACGCGGATCGTGTGCCCCGCCGCATGCACACAGGGAACACAGAGCAAAAATCCAAGAGAAAGAGCCAGCCCCATCCGCCTCATCATTCACCTTCTGTCGTCGAGCCTTATCCGAAGAAGAATACTCTGCCGAGCACGGGATCAGGCAAGCGCCGCAGCGGCTGCTCCGCCGATATCTGAAACGCAAGCGCAAAATTCGCATCTTTCTCTCAGTAGGGCCGGGCAATTGCTGCCGGAATGCCATAAAATTCCCGCGACTCGCCTCTGGCAAAAGAGCAGCTACCGGTGGAGAACCTCATGCCGATCGAACAACCGCGCGTGCGGCTGAACTTCCTCGCCGTCCTGGTGGCCGCGATTGCCTGTTTTCTGTTGGAAGCTGTCTGGTATTCCTACTTCCTCGATGCCTGGTTGCAAGGCATCGGGCGCTCGCGCGAGTGGCTGATAGGTCAGGGCGTTAGCCCCACCCTGCAGTCCGGCACCGCGCTGCTCTCGGCGGTGCTCATGGCCGCGGCCATTTCCGTCATTACGCAATTCGCCGGCCCGCAAACGGCCCGGCGGGGCATGAAGATCGCAGCGCTGCTCTGGCTCGCATTCGTGCTACCCACCTGGGCCACGGAATATGTCTTCGAGGTGCGCACCTACGCGCTCTTCGCCATCAATACCGGCTTCTGGCTCATCGGCATGGTAGTCATGGGCGCGATCGTCGGCGCCTGGAAGAAGAAGTAGCCACGGACGAGCAGCTGGCGTCACCGGACAGTGCGCGTGAATCGGGGAACCGCCCTAAGGTGGGCTGGCACAAATCTCACCCTCGCGAAATCGAACTTTCAGAAACCCGGCGCGCTATTCCGGCGGCGGATAAAACGGCAGCTTGTCATTCTTCTCATTCGCCCGTTTCACCGTCGCGTCGTCGAGCAGCAGCGCCGGCGCGAGCACCGTCTGCGGCACATCGCCAAAGTAATTCGCCACCCACAGGTCCGTACCCGCCGCTTCCACGCTCGAGCGCAGAGACCGTTGGTCGATATCATCAAGCACCGCGCCGCGCACCAGCTCGCGCGTGCCGTCGAGGTTCACCCGGTAGAGAAGCCGCGGCGTCATCTCGCCGCCCAGAGTCCCCACATAGTACACGCTCTTCAGGCCGCGCTCCTTGGCCATCGCGAGAAGCTTGCGGTTCAACTCCTCGTCGGAGAGCCCATTCTGCGCCGTCACCTTGAGAACGCCAATCACTGGCCGAGGTCCGCCGGTAATGCCGGAGCGCCCATGGCCATTCGACTGCGGAAAATCCTTCACCGGCTCACGGCCGATGAGATAGTTCTCCAGCCGGCCGTCCTCGACCAGCTTCACCGCCTGCGCCGGCACACCCTCATCGTCCACGTCGTACGCGCCCAGCAGGCCTTTGCCGTTATAGCTCTTCATCCCTGAATCGTCCACCACACTGAGGAAATCCGGCATCACCCGCGCCTGGTAGCTGGACGCGAAGGGCCCATTGGTGCGCGCCTCCGTGCCCAGCTTCGGCCGCGTGGCCACCACCGCGCCGGCCAGCAGGGAGCGCATTGTGTCCGTGCCGGCGTCTGCGCTCAGCAGCAGCGGGCCGTGATACTCCTCGTCGACCAGCGGAGCCTTGCGCAACGCGCTCAGCGACTCGATCTCTTCCACTGCATGCTGGTTGAAGGCCTGCTCGGGGTCCAGATCATCGGGTGAAGCTCCCGAGGAAGCAAAGGTGCGGTCAAGCCGCATTCCATCGTCGGCCTGCGTTCCCACGCCGAACGCCTCCTGGTACTCGGTCGCCGTCTTGCGCACAATCGTGCCTTCGCTCGTCACCAGCCAGGTGGTCGTCGCGCGGGCGTGAAAGCTCGCCGTCGAGTACTGCACCTCGTTTTGATGTGCCTGCATGGCCGCATCGGTCCGGTAGAGAGCGCTGGTCCGCGCCACGCGCTCAACCCACGCATTCCCATCGAGAACCAGTTGCGCCGGCTCGGCGAGCGAGATCAGCTGCTTTTCATGGCTGAAGTCATCGGCCTGCGGAGGCGTCTGCACCTGCTTGAGCGCCGCCTGCTTCTGCGCGTAGGCCGCCAGCGCGCTCTTGTATGCCTGGTCCGTCGCGGTCCACAATGCGGAGCGAAGCGCAATCGCGTCGTCATCCAGGCCGGCCAGTTCCAGCGAACCATCGCCTCGCCCGCCCGAGCTGTCCGTTTTGTAGTCGCCCACTCTCACCGTGACCCGCGCCACGCGCTGATGGCTGTCCGAAGAGCCCTCGCTGGCCCCATACTCGGCCTTGGTTTCGAAGTCGTCTACATCTTCAATCCGATACTGGATGAAGAACGGCTTCGCAAATCCCTTCAACTGCAGCTGGCTCATGCTGCGGTCCATCTCCGTGAGCATCGCCTTCAGCACCGGATCCTTTTCCGCGTCCGCGCGAGTGGGCTGCGCCGCAATCACGCCGGGAGCCACAAGGCAGCCCACGAGCAAACCCGCTCCGGCAAAATCGGCAATCAACTGAATCGCCCTCACAGCCCACCCCCACTCGCGGAGACTGATCCCTGATCTCTGACCCCTGATCTCTGTTCCTCCGCCGGGATCGGCAGGATCGGCGGCCTGGCCGTGCCCTGCGGCTGCCGCTGCGTCTCAAGATCGCGCAACAGCATAGCCGGCGCCACCGCGCTCACCGGAATGGTTCCCGATTCCGCGCCGCACTCGCCGTTGAAGACCTCGCTCTTGTCGCCGGTTGCCAGAATGCTCTTCATCGCTTCAAGCGGCGTGCCCACAATGCTCACCCCGCGCACCAGCTCATCCGGCCGGCCATCGACGTAGACGCGCCACACGACCAGTGGAATCACCTGAAAGGCCTGCGGCGAGCTGCGCGTGGTCACGGCAAATCCTGAAGAGATGTCTTCGAAGTAAAGTCCATAGGGCTTGCCCTGCTTCTTCGCTTCCTCGATCAACTCCTTGCGCAGCTCGGCCTCGGGCACTGACTTGGTCGAGGTCACAATCAGGTTGCCCTGCCGCCCGGTCGGCATGCGGCCGGTCTCTGCGCGCCCGTGGCCATTCGAATCACTGAAATTCGCAATCGGCAGCCGCGACATGAGAAAAGTCTTCAGCACGCCATCCTGGATCAGGTTCACGCGCTGCGCCTTCTGCCCCTCGTCGTCGTACTCATAGCTGCCGCTGAGCCAGGTATCGCCAATCTTCGTCTGGGTGGGATCGTCGGCCACGGAAAGAAAGCTGGGCAACACCTCCTCGCCCACATCCTTGGTAAACGTCTGGCCCTCCTCGTCGCCGCGCTGGCGCTGGCCTTCGAGCCGGTGGCCCAGTACTTCATGGAAAAAGACGGCGGCCGCGCGGCCGGAGAGAATCGCCGGCCCGTCAAATGGCTCGGTCATTGGAGCTTTGCGCAGCGCCTGCAGGTTCTCGGCCAGGTCGCGCAGAGCCGCCTCCAGCTGCGCCTGCCGCGGGAGCCCTTCTACCGTTTCAGCCTCGAAGGTCTGCTCGCGAAACAGGTCCATGCCATCGTCGGCGCGCGTTACCGCCACCACCACCAGCCGCGCCGACCTGTGCGGCGTAACGATCTGCGATCCTTCAGAGGAGGCGAAGTAGTCCGTCTCGTTCTGCACCGTCAGCATCACCATGTTCTGGTAGACATCGGGATACTCCCGAAAGATCTTCGACAGCGCGCGCACCCGCTGCTCCCACGCCGCGCGGTCAATCGACACCGCCGGCGCGGCGCTGCCGATGTGCGCCTGCGGAGCCTCCTCGCTGAAATCGGGCGAGGTGTCCTCTTCCTTGGCGCGCACCTGCGCTTCGGTCTTCACGCGCAGATAGTTGTCCAGCGCCGTGCCGTAGCCGGCGTTGGTCGCAAACCAGAGCGACCGCGCCAGCGCTTCGCGGTCGTCGGTCAGCGGAAGCTGCACGCTGTTCACTGCCGAGCCGCGATACTCGCCGTGCGTGTTGTCGAGCTTGGGATCGCCTACGCGCACCTGCACATCGGCCACCCGCACCCGCCCGCCCGCGCTGTCCACCAATGCGCCGTATTGCGCGCGGATGTTGGCATAGGTCGCGTCGCTGACCGCGTAGCTGAGAAAATACGGGGGCAGCGGCTTTTCGTCGCCGGTCCCAGCCGTCTTGCCCAGCGAGGTAAACGCGCGATGCAACTCGGCCGTCATGGCATCGAGAACGATCGGAGCCTGCGCCGGCGAGGAGGCTTTGTCCCTGGCCTCGAGCCCCGGCGCGGAGACCGCGGCCTCCGCGGGAAGCTGGAACACCGAAACCAGAATGGCGAGAGAAGGAATCGCGGGAAGAAGAATCGCGGCCGCTGCGAGGCGCCGGATTCCGAAACATGGCCGCCCCGCGGCTGCTGGCGCTCTAGGGGAAAGATCGGGTAAAAGCATCTGTATGCTCGATTGTCGCAGAGTTTCCCTTTCACGGGAGAGACGTTCATGGCTTTGACGCCCCGGTTTTTGCTTTGGCTTGTTGTCTCGATCCTTCTTGCCGGCCTGACCCCGCTGCCGCTAGCCGCCCAGGCTCCTCCGGGTTCAGCGGATGCCCACTCCGTTTCGCCCGGCCAAAAGGAACAGGCCAGCTCTCCGCAAGCCTATAACCTCCCTCCCGACAAGCTGGCCAAGGCCATCGCCCTGAGCCGCATCCGCAACATTCTCGACATTGCCGGCTCAATCTGGGGAATCGTCTTCCTGTGGCTGCTTCTCGCCACGCGCGGCTGGTCCGGCCTGGAGGCATGGGCCATGCGGCAATCCAAGCGCCGCTGGGTGCAGGGCCTGCTCTTCTTCGCCGCGTTTTTCGTGATTACCACTCTGGCCGGCCTGCCCCTGGATCTTTACGGCCATCACGCCGAGCGCAGCTATGGCGTCAGCGTGCAGGCATGGGGCAGCTGGTTCGGCGACGCGGCGAAGGGGCTCGGCCTGAGCCTGGTCTTCGGCACGCTTCTTCTGCTGTTCTTTCACTGGATCGTCCGCGTCTCGCCGCGCCGCTACTGGCTCTGGATCTGGCTCGCCACGCTGCCGCTCATGTTGCTCGCCGTCTTCGCGGAGCCGCTCATCATCGATCCCCTCTTCAATCACTTCGAGCCGCTCGCGAAATCCGATCCGGCGCTGGTACAGCAACTGGAGCGGGTCGCGCAGCGCACCGGAACCGGCATTCCGCCCGACCGCATGTTCCTGATGAACGCGAGCGAGAAGACCAACGGGCTGAACGCCTATGTCACGGGCATCGGGGCCAGCAAGCGCATCGTCGTCTGGGACACCACTGCCGGCCGCATCCCCGACGACGAGGTCCTCTTCATCTTCGGCCACGAGAGCGGCCATTACGTTCTCCACCATATTCCCAAAGGCCTCGCCCTGACGGCCGTCAGCCTCTTCTTCATCTATGGCGTCTGCGCCGGAGCGGCCGCAGGGCTCATCCGCCGCTTCGGCCCGCGCTGGGGCGCGCCCGATCTGGCCTCTCGCACCGGCTTCATGGTACTGCTCCTCACCATCTCCATCGCCGGCTTTGTGCTCCAACCGGTTGCGAACGCAGGCAGCCGCCACTTCGAGCATCAGGCCGACGTCTACGGCCAGGAGGCCATTCACGGCATCGTCCCCGATCCGCAAAAGACCGCCGTCGCCGCCTTCAACGATCTCGGCAAAGCCTGGCTGGAGGATCCGAATCCAAGCCCTTTCCTCGAATTTTGGCTCTACAACCACCCCAGCACGCAGAGCCGCGCCAACTTCGCCCTGCATTACGATCCCTGGGCCAACGGCGGCCATGGCGAGTTCTTCGCCAGGTGAGGAGCTATATTGGAGCCTCTATTGACGCTATAATGTGGAGACACTCCGCGTTCAGCTGCTTTCTTTCCGGGCCCTTATCTCGACTGGACACGAGGAATGACTTGCGCAATCACCCCTTACAAAAAGGCCGCCGTATCAGAGGCTTTTGGTGGCGGAAGCACACGCCCGCGACCCGGCTGGCGTCATGCTTCATCCTGATTACCCTTGCCACCGTATTCGTGTGGCTCTTTGAGCGGAGCGAGCCCACCGTCAACCTGATCTGGGTAGCCAACGGGCTGCTGCTTACCTACCTGCTGTTAGCGCCTCGTTGGCGCTGGCCGGCTTACCTGATGGCAGGCGCTGCCGCCATGATCTTTAGCAGCGCCCTTATCGGAGAACCCTGGCAAATCAACCTTGTCTATAACGTCCTCAACCTGGTTGAGGTATTGATAGGCGCCCTTCTCCTGCGGAAGAAATCCACGCAGCTTCCGCGCTTTACCGATCGCAGATATCTTGCCCGGTTCATCGGCTATGCGGTATTGGCTGGCCCGATCGCATCGGGAGCAATTCTCACCCCGGTCATGACCGGCTGGACGCACACCGCCCCGCTGAAAGTCTTCCTCGACTGGACTGTCGCCGATGGGCTTGGCGCCGCCATCATCGTTCCCACGTTTGTTGCGATCTTTGCAACCCGCTTCAGGAACTCCGCGAGCCTGAGGCGGCACTGGCACTATCCTGCCGTGCTCGCCGCGGTGACCGTGGTTTCGTTCTCGCAGGACCGGATGCCGCTTTTCATCCTCATCTTCCCGGTACTCGTCCTTTTGCTGATGAGGCTGGGGCTTGGATGGGCGGCGCTGGCCACGCTCTTGATCGCGGCCATCGCGGGCTGGTATACCCTTCACAATTCCGGACCGTTTGCGGTTTCAAGCTCTGCTTACGCCGTGGCAACCATCATTCAAGTGCAATTCTTCTTTGCCTGTTGCATTTTCATGATTTACATCGTCTCTGTGGTGATGCAGGAACGAAACTCCACGGAGTTCCGGCTACAGGAAATTGCCTCAGTCCACGAGCTCGTCACCGATAATTCACGCGACGTGATCCTGCTTGCGGATCTCGATGGGCGCCACACCTACGTCTCTCCCGCAGTTGAAAGCATGAAGGGCTGGAAGCCCGGTGAACTGCTCAACCGCAGGCTCTCTGAGCAGGTGCATCCGGATGATCGCGAGAAGGTGGAAGATGCCGTTTTCCAGTTGCGTCATGGCTCCGATGGGGCCATCCTCGAATACCGCGCGCAAAAACGCAATGGAGAATACATCTGGGTGGAGTCGAGCCTGCGCATGTTCCGGGACCGGAGAACCGGCATTCCCGCCGGCATTCTGAGCCTCGTTCGGGACATCACAGAGCGAAAACGTAACGAAGGCCTGCTCCTCGAGGCATACCGTCAGCTCGAAGAATTGGCGGTGGTGGACGCGCTGACCGGGGTCGCCAACCGCCGGCGATTTGATGAATACCTGGCCAATGAGTGGAGTTCGTCGGCACGGCTTCAGATACCCATCTCCCTGCTTCTCATCGACGCCGACGCCTTAAAGCAACATAACGATCTCTACGGCCATCTGCGCGGCGACGATTGTTTGAAGCAGATTGCAGAGGCTGCGACGCGGGCGGCGAATCGGCCGAAAGACCTGACCGCCAGGTTCGGCGGCGACGAGTTTGCCGTCATCTTGCCGGGCACGGATGCCGCGGGCGCCGTAGAAGTGGGTTGCAAGATCAAAGCGCTTCTCAAAGGCTGCGGCGCAGATCACGAAGAGAATACGCTGGGGCCGGTCACGATCTCCATCGGATGTGCCACCGCCATCCCGAAGTCGGGTAACGAAGCGGCCGCCTTGATTCAAGCTGCGGACGAGTTGCTTTACATGGCCAAACGGAATGGCCGCGATCAGCTATGCCACAATCTCATAGCCCCTCCAGACCTCGACGTCGGGTATTTGATCGATTCCGCAGGCTCATCTTGACCCGCTCACCCCTGGCCTGCTCGAGACGCTGCTGACAAAGCGGCTGGCCCGCGCTACTCCGCCGGCGCAATCGGTTTCGCCGGAGGCGTCAGCACAAAGCCGTTGCGCACCAGCGCAAATCCCTCCTGCGGCAGCTCCGCTTGCAAGAGCTGATTGTCTGGCCCTGAGAACAGGTCGGTCTGCGCGCCGCCAATCGTCGCCACCAGATGGTGCACCGTGACCGGCTTGCTGTTCAGCGTTCCCTTCTGGTCAGGATAGGTGGCCAGTTGCACTGCCTCAACCGAGCCCGCATTTTTCGGCAGAATCGCCCACAGGTCGCGGTTGTTCTGCGTAACGGCAAGCGCCAGCAGCGTTTCGAGCGCGCCGGGATCGAAATCCGGCAGAAAGACCGCGCCGGGGTGATCCGCCAGCCGCGTGGTGGAGCTTCTCCCATTGGCAGAGATATTGAGGAGGATCTGGGCGGAATCCGGCGCAGCCACAACCGTCACCGCCGATCCATTCACCGTGGCGCTCAGTTGAACGTGCTTCAGCTTGTTCGCCGAAGAGAGATCCTCGGTTTTCGAGAGGTCGTAGTCCAGGCCCTGCATGGCGACCCTGACCAGCGAGGTCGAATCATAGCCGTGAGCCGCAGCTCTGAACTGGAACGAAGCCGTGCCCACCGCATGGCCGTGTTGCGCGATTTGAAAGCTGCCGGATTGAGCCTGGGCCGGCGCCGCTGCGAGGAAGGCAAGAAGTCCGGCAACTGGAAGCCAGGAAAAGATGCGCACAGGGTTCGACGACACTCCTGCGTGGTTAGACTCCAAAACCAGCATCTCGGGTCACAAATCAGATTTCCGGGGGCTAGTCTTGAGGGGTCAAGTTGGTCCCGCCCAGCGGGGACGGAGTCCGTGCTTCCCAGCCTCGCGCCAGACAAAAGGCGCGAGGCTGGACACAGGAGAGGAGCACGGGAGTGAAGGGTTAATGGCCGAACGCAGAAACGATCCAGCTCTTCCGGCCGTTGGTGCCGATCCTGAAGCCTGGTCCCCTCTTTATCCCTTGGCAAGGCCAAACCGGCGATTCACCTCGTCCCAGTTCACCACGTTCCACCAGGCGGCTAGGTAATCGGGGCGCTTGTTCTGGTACTTCAAGTAGTAGGCATGTTCCCACACGTCGTTGCCGAGGATCGGGAACAAACCCTGCGAAAGCGGCGAGTCCTGATTTGCCGTCGTGGTCACCTTGAGCTTGCCGCCGGTGAAGACGAGCCATCCCCAGCCGGAACCGAACTGCTTGGCCGTGGTCTCGTTGAATGTCTTCTTGAAAGCCTCGAAGTCGCCGAAATCCGCCGAGATCTGGCCGGCGATGGCGCCCGTCGGATTGCCTCCGATGCCGGGCGAGTTGGCCGGACCCATCAGCTTCCAGAAAGCGGTATGGTTCGAGTGGCCGCCCCCGTTGTTGCGCACAACGCCGCGGATGTCTTCGGGAACCTGGTTCAGATCGCGGAGCAGATCGTCGACCGATTTCGCGGCCAGGTTGGGATGCTTTTCAAGCGCGGCGTTCACATTGTTGATATACGCCTGGTGGTGCTTGTCGTGGTGGAGCTTCATTGTCTCGGCGTCGATATACGGCTCAAGAGCCGAATAATCGTAGGGAAGCGGTGCAAGTTCGTATGCCATAAGGGGAATTCTCCTCCGTTCCGATTGTACTGTGATGAATTGGCCGCCATTCTGGGCGGACGCTGTGCAAAATGAATGCCATACGGCATCCCACTCAGCCTGCTTGGATGCCGGCGCAGACCGCGGAGGTGCGAAAAAGGTCAGACCCGCGGTCAGGAAACCGAAGTCCCGCGGATTATCATTCTCTCGTAACTTAAAGCCGCCGCTTTTTTGAGAGACTGACAGAAATCCTGCGGAACCTGCGCTCTACTGAAACATCTACTACGAAATATGAACGGGGTCGAATGAGCAATCAGCCTTTGTACAGATGGCTTGAGCAGCAGGGAGAAGCCTTCGGGGGCCCGGGCATGGAGCCGCGCTGGACATCCAGCGTGAAAGACGCCGTCGGCACGGCGTACGCGGCCTCGAGCCGTATCTGGTTCACATGCTCGCACGGCATTCTCAATGAGATCTATCACCCCACCATCGACCGGGCGCAGGTGAGAGACATGGGGTTTCTCATCACCGACGGGGAGACGTTTACGCATGAAGAGAAACGCGACCTCGAATCCCGGTTCGAGTATCTCCATCCCGAGGCGTTGGGGGTGCGTTACACGAATTCCGATCCGGAGCGGCGCTACAGCCTCACCAAGGAGATCATCTGCGATCCCCACCACTCCGTGGTGCTGCAGCGGGTGCGCCTCTCAGGGCATGCCGATCTGCTGCCGCGTTTGAAGGTTTATGCCCTGGTGGCGCCGCACCTGAACGGCGGCGGCGCGGGCAACTCGGCGCGCGCGATGGATATCGCGGGGGCCGCCGTGCTCATGGCGTGGAAAGATGGATGGTCGCTGGCCATGGCCGCCAGTTGCGGCTTCTCGCGCATGAGCTGCGGCTTTGTCGGCGTGAGCGACGGCTGGCGCGACCTCATGCAGGACTTCAAGATGGATTGGGAGTTCGGCTCGGCCACTGACGGCAACGTGGCGATGATGGGCGAGTTGGATCTGCGCGGAAAAATCGAGGCGGCCGAAGGTGCGGAGAGCATGGTCGAGTTCACCGTGGCCATCGGCATCGGGGCCGGTCATCACACCGCCGCGCAAAAGACGATTGGCGCGCTGGCCCCGCCCTTCAAAGATCTGCGCAGGCGGTTTGTCGAGCAATGGCAGCGGGCCGCCAATCCCGAGTGGCTCGCTCCCAAGTCACAGGATGCCGGCAAGCTGATGCGGGCCAGCCACAACGTGCTGCTGGCGCATGAAGACAAGACCTATTCGGGCGCCTTCGTTGCCTCGGCCTCGATTCCCTGGGGCCAGGTGAAGGGCGACGACGACCTGGGCGGCTATCACCTGGTCTGGACGCGTGACATGGTGCAGACCGCTTCCGCGCTGCTCGCCTGCGGCCGGGCTGAGACGGCGCGCCGCGCGCTCGTCTACCTGGCCTGCACGCAGCAGCAGGACGGTGGTTTCGCGCAGAACTTCTGGATCGACGGAACTCCCTACTGGAGCGGCAAGCAGCTCGATGAGGTGGCGTTTCCGATCATCCTTTCCTGGCGGCTGTGGAAGGCCAATGGATTGGGCGGGCTGAATATCTTTCCCTTTGTCGAGCGCGCCGCCGGTTGCCTGGTCCGCAATGCGCCCATCACGCACCAGGAACGCTGGGAAGAAAACTCCGGCTACTCGCCTTCCACGCTGGCGGCGGTGATCAGCGGGCTGGTCTGTGCCGCGGAGATCGCGCGGGCGCATGATTCGGCCGAGCTCGGCCAGTTTCTCGAGGAGTACGCGGACTGGATCGAGGGCCATCTCGAAGACTGGACCGTCACCAACAATGGCGTGCTGCATCCCGAGGTCAAGCGGCATTACATGCGTGTCCGGCCCCCGGAGTGCGGCGAGACCTATGCGCACGAGAGCTGCGGAAAAGAGCAGATCCGGCTCGCCAACCGGCCTCCGGGGACGCAGTACGAGTTTGAGGCCCGCGAGATCATCGACGCAGGGTTCCTCGAGCTGGTGCGCTATGGAATTCGAAGGGCCAACGACCCGCTGGTGGTGGACTCCTTGAAAGTTGTGGATGCAATACTGAAGCGCGATCTGCCGCAGGGTCCCGGATGGCTCCGTTATAACTTCGATGGCTACGGACAGCGTCCTGACGGTGGTCCTTTCGAGGGCTGGGGCCAGGGCCGCGTATGGCCGCTGCTGACCGGCGAACGCGCGCACTACGAGCTCGCCGCCGGCAACGATATCGAGCCGCTGATCCGGACCTACGAACGCTTCGCCACCTGCGGCCAGATGATGCCCGAGCAAGTGTGGGACGAGGATGATCGGCCAGAGCGCAGGATGCGCAAGGGCCAGCCTGCAGGCTCGGCGGTGCCTCTCGTCTGGGCCCACGCCGAATACCTGAAGCTGTTGCGGTCTGCCGTCGATGGAAAAGTCTTCGACCGCATCGAACCGGTGTACCAGCGGTACAGCGAGCGGAATGGAAACAGTCTCCCGAATCACGGAATCGAAATTCACAGCCGCCACCGGCCAATCCGCGAGTTGGACGCCGGCCGCGCGCTGCGGATCCTGGATGACCGGGCGTTTGAGGTGGTCTGGACCGAAAACGGTTGGCAAACGAAGCAGAGCACTCTGAGCCGCGCGCTGGGCAGCGCCGGTTTCAGCGCCGATCTTGTCCCGGCGGCCGGCTGCAGCGAGCTCGAATGGACGTTGCGCTGGCCTGAACAGGACGCCTGGCTTGGATACAATGTGAAAGTCCAGATTGACGGCGTCAGATAGGGCCTTTTACCGGGTGGTGCACTCGCCCTCTAACCGAAAGGACAAGCTTCGACCGTTATGAGCTCCAGCCTCGCATCTCTTTCTCTCGATCAGCTCTCGATCGACACCCTGCGGCTTTTGGCCGTGGATGCCGTGGAAAAGGCGAACAGCGGACATCCGGGCGCGCCGCTCGGATGCGCTCCCATCGCCTATCTCCTCTTTCACAAGCTGATGAAACACAATCCGAAGCACTTCAAGTGGTCTGACCGTGACCGCTTCGTGCTCTCGAACGGGCACGCTTCGGCGCTGCTCTACGGGTCATTGTTTCTCTCCGGCTATAAGCTCACGCTCGACGACCTGAAGAGCTTTCGCCAGTGGCACTCGAAGACCCCCGGCCATCCCGAATCACTTGACACGGAAGGCGTGGAAGTGACCACCGGCCCGCTCGGCCAGGGCATCGCGATGGCCGTGGGCATGGCGATTGCGGAGAAGCATCTCGCCGCCGTCTACAACCGCCCCGGATTCGAGATTGTCGATCACCACACCTACGCGCTCTGCGGAGACGGCGACCTGATGGAAGGCGTCTCGCACGAGACAGCGTCGCTGGCCGGCACGCTCAAGCTCGGCAAGCTGACCTTCATCTACGACGACAACCTCATCTCGCTGGACGGGCCGACGGCGCTGAGCTTCACCGAGGATGTGCTGAAGCGCTTCGAGGCCTATCACTGGCACGTGCAGCGCGTTTCCGATGGCAACGATCTCGACGCCATCGAAGCCGCCATTGAAGCCGCCAAGGCGGAGACGGAGCGGCCGTCGCTGATCGCTGTGCGCACGGTCATCGGCTACGGCAGCCCCAGGGCCGGCACCAACAAGGTGCATGGTGAAGCGATGGGCGCGGCCGATGTGGCCGCGACCAAGAAGTTCTTCGGATTCCCGGAAGACCAGAGCTTCTATGTGCCGGAAGACGCGCTCAAAAATTGGCGCAACGCCATCGACCGCGGCCAGAACCTCGAAGCCGAGTGGAACAAGCTCTTCGATGGCTACGCTGCGAAATATCCCGAGTTGGCCGCCGAGTTCAAGCGCACCCAGAAAAATGAGCGCCGCGCCGGTTGGGAAAAGGCCCTGCCCAGCTTCCCGCCCGACAAGCCAATAGCCACGCGCGCGGCCGGCAGCGAAGTGATGAACAAGATCGCCGAGGTGGTGCCGGAGCTCTTCGGCGGCGCGGCGGATCTGACCAGCTCCACCCGCACCATCTTCAAGCCGGGCGCGAACTTCCATATCGATCCAGCCGGGCGCAACGTCTTCTTCGGCGTGCGCGAGTTCGCCATGTGCGCCGCTGTCAACGGCATGGCCGCGCACGGAGGCCTCGTTCCCTTCGGTTCGACCTTCTTCTGTTTTTCTGACTACTGCAAGCCGGCGATTCGTATCGCCGCGCTGTCGCGCGCGCATTCGCTGTTCGTCTACACGCACGATTCGATCGCCCTCGGCGAAGATGGTCCGACGCACCAGCCCATCGAGCACCTGATGGCGCTCCGGGCCGTTCCCGACCTCACCGACTATCGCCCCGCCGACGCCAACGAGACCGCGGCCTGCTGGCGCCTGGCGCTCGAACGCACCGGCCCCTGTTTCTTTGCGCTCAGCCGGCAGAACCTGCCGGTCATCGACCCGGCTAAGCACGATGTCTTTGCCGGCGTAAGCAAAGGCGCGTATGTGCTCGAGGACGCCGCCAATCCGAAAGTCATTCTCATCGGTACCGGCGCCGAGGTTTGGCCGTGCGTCGACGCCAAGAAGCTGCTGGAGGCCGAAGGCATCCCGGCGCGCGTCGTCAGCTTCCCGAGCTGGGAGATCTTTGAGGAGCAATCGGCCGGGTACAAGGCCAGCGTGCTGCTGCCTGGCGTGCCCAGGCTCGCCGTCGAAGCAGGATCGCCGCTGGGCTGGTGGAAGTATGTCGGCTTCGAGGGCGACGTCATCGGCCTCGACCGTTTCGGCGCCTCGGCCCCTGGCCCGATCGTGCTCAAGGAACTCGGGTTCAGCGCAGAGAACGTAGCCGCCAGGGCCAAAGCGCTGATCAAGTAATAAGGAAGTAGGGACCAGGGACGTAGGGACTGGGGAAGCAGGGACTGAGGGACGAGCCGGTTCCAGATCAATGCCCCGTATCAATGCTCGGTATCAATGCTCCGTGGCTCCGTATCGATGCTCCGTGCCCCATCCTTGCGATTTCTTTTTGTCGCAAGGGTGGGAAACCCCAAACCTCAACCAACCGGTCTTGAATAGTCCCTGGCCCCTCAGTCCCAAGCCCCCGCTTCCAAAGGAGTGCATCATGAAACTCGTCATCAGTGCCGACCACGCGGGATTCCCGCTCAAAGAAGAGGTTCGCGCCTATCTCGGGAAAAAGGGCCATGAACTGGTAGACCTGGGCGCATACGATGGCGATCATCCCGACGATTATCCGGATTTTGCCGAGAAGGTCGGCGATGCCATCAAGCAGGGCGTATCCAAGCGCGGCATCCTCATCTGCGGCTCAGGCGTAGGCGTCTGCGTGGCCGCCAATAAGATTCCCGGCATCCGCGCCGGCATGTGCCACGACACGTACTCTGCGCACCAGGGCGTAGAACACGACGAAATGAACGTGATCGTGCTCGGCGCGCGCATCATCGGCGCAGCGCTGGCCTACGAAGTGGTGGATGCGTTTATCGCGGCAAAGTTCATCGCCAACGAAGAACGGTTCAAGCGGCGGTTCAACAAGGTGCTCGCCATTGAGGCCAAGTATCAGTGCGGGGACGGGTCGGCAAGTCCCGCATAGCAAGTCAGATCCTGGCGAGTTTCCTGACGGGTTCCTGAACCGCTTTCATCAAAATGAAACCCAACACGTTTCTGATCATCTCAGAAGACAAGTAGCGGCAATTGGCCGGCCTTTTGGCGCTTCAAGCGCGTCGAAAGAAGTTCAGATTTTCGCAGTTACCCCGAGATTCTCGAATGAATGCGCGCTCCTGCGCAGATAAGAGGCGCCGGTGTTCCCCTTCGACGTGATCCTCTTCGATGTGGGTGGAGTTTTGCTGACCGACGGATGGGACCGCCGCGAGCGGACCGCCGCCGTCGAACACTTCCACATCGATCCTGAACCCTTCGAGCAGCGCCACCTGTCGATCGTCGATGCCTGGGAACGAGGCGAGGTCACGCTGGACACCTATCTCGATACCGCCGTCTTCTTTGAGCCGCGGCCCTTCTCGCGCGAAGATTTCTTCGCCTTCGTCCTCAGCCAGTCACAGGTTTTGCCCAACGGAGCGCTGGGAATCCTCGAAGAGTTAGCGGCATCCAACGGGTGTATGATCGGCACTTTGAATAATGAGGCGCGCGAGACGAACGAGCATCGCTTCAAAAAGTTCGGGCTGCGCCGGTACTTCAAGGTAGCGCTGAGTTCGTGCTATGTGCGCCTGCGCAAGCCGGAGCCGGCGATCTATCGCCGCGCGCTGGAGATTCTCGGCCCTCCTCCGGAGCGCGTGCTGTTTATCGACGACCGCCAGGAGAATGTGGCGGGCGCCGCGGCCGAGGGGATCAGGGCCATTCTGTTCCAGGGCCAGGATGCACTGCGGCGCGAGTTGCAGGGGGTCGGCGTTTTGTAGTGTGAGATGAAGTTCTAGCCGGTCTCCAGGTGGAGATCGCGCGCCGGTGCACGATGAAGGCGCGTTCGAAACTCAGGTTTTTTTCTAGAGCGTTGCGGCGGAGGAGTGATGCAACTTGGAATCATCGGCCTGGGTAAGATGGGCGCGAATATGGCGGAGCGGCTGCGGCTGGGCGGCCATCAAGTGGTTGGTTTCGATTTCAATGCCGGAGCCGTGGCGAAGTTGACCCAATCGGGCAACGTGGGCGTCAGTTCCCTTGAGGACCTCGGCAAAAACCTGAAAGGCCGCAAGGCCGTCTGGATCATGGTCCCGCAGGGCAAGCCGGTTGACGAGACAATCGAGAAGTTCGAAAAGCTTCTGAGCCCCGGCGACATTCTCATCGATGGCGGCAACTCCTACTACAAGGACTCGGTGCGCCACTACAAGGAGATCACGGCCAAGGGATTCCAGTTTGTCGATGTCGGCACCTCGGGCGGCATCTGGGGACTGAAGGAGGGCTACAGCATGATGGTTGGCGGCGACAAGGATCCTGTCGAGCACCTGCGCCCCATCTTCGAAACCCTGGCTCCCGCGCCGGACAAAGGCTGGGGCCACGTGGGTCCTGCCGGCTCAGGCCATTTTGTCAAAATGATTCACAACGGCATCGAGTACGGCATGATGCAGGCCTTTGCCGAGGGCTTCACGATCATGGAAAACAAGAAGGAGTTCGGCCTCGATCTGCCTCAGGTGGCGCAGATCTGGCGCTACGGCAGCGTTGTCCGTTCCTGGCTCCTCGACCTTGCCGCCGATGCTCTCGGCAAAAATCCGACGCTCGATGGTCTCGAAGCCTGGGTTGAAGATTCGGGTGAAGGCCGCTGGACGGTTGTCGAAGCCATCGACCTCAACGTCTCCGCGCCCGTGATTACCGAATCGTTGATGCGCCGCATCCGCTCGCGCGAAGAAAATAACTTTACCGATCGCATGCTGGCCATCATGCGCGCCGAGTTCGGCGGCCACGCAGTCAAGGCAGGCTGACAACACAGTTTGCAGTGCTCAGTTCACAGTTGGCCGTCTGTTAAAGTGACTGAGAACTGCGAACCGGGAACTGCCGTCCAGGAGGAAGTCATGGCGACCATATCGATGAATGTGCGGCCCGAAGATCTTTCGCAGGTGACCAAGGGCTCGGAACGGATTCCGGAGCCGGGAATTCTCGTGATCTTCGGCGCCTCCGGCGATCTGACCAAGCGCAAGCTGCTGCCGGCGCTCTTTCACCTGCGCCAGGCGAATCTTCTGCCCAAGGAATTCGCGATCGTCGGCGTGGCGCGCCGGCCCCTCGGCGACGAATTCTCCAAGGATATGCGCGAAGGCATTGTCGATTTCGGCGATGCAGAGGCAAACGATCCCAAGCTGGATGAATTCGCAAGCCACATCAGCTACTTTCCGCTGAACTTCGACGATCCTTCAAACTACGCTGGTCTGAAGACAGAGTTGGATCGCATCGACAAGGAAAGGAGCATCGGCGGGAACCGGCTGTTTTATCTCGCCACCGCTCCCGAGTTCTTCGCCGGCATCATCGAGAATCTAGGCGCGCAGGAAATGGCGAAGCCGGAAAAAGGCCATGTCGCAGTGGTCATCGAGAAGCCCTTCGGTCACGATCTGGATTCGGCGCGCGACCTCAACCACAAGGTGAATGCCGTCTTCCAGGAGAGCCAGGTCTTCCGCATCGATCATTATCTGGGCAAGGAGACGGTGCAGAATCTGCTCGTCTTCCGGTTTGCCAACGGAATCTTCGAGCCCGTATGGAATCGCAACTTCATCGACCAGGTGCAGATTACCGTGGCCGAGACGCTCGGCGTGGAGGGCCGCGGGCCGTTTTACGAGAAGGCCGGCGCGCTGCGCGACGTGGTGCAGAACCACATGATGGAGTTGCTCAGCCTGGTTGCCCTCGAACCGCCGGCGAGCTTTGAAGCGGAGAGCGTGCGCCGCGAAAAGTTGAAGGTGTGGCAGGCCATTCCGTCGATCCCCATCCTGAACACCGTGCGCGGCCAGTATGGACCGGGTCTCGTGAACGGAGAGCACGTCCCGGGCTATCGCGACGAGGAACGGGTAAACCCGGAGTCGGGCACCGAGACCTTCGCCGCGTTGCGCCTTGAGATCGAGAACTGGCGCTGGGCCGGCGTTCCGTTCTACCTGCGCGCGGGCAAGCGGATGAAAAAGCGCGCCACCGAGATCAGCATCCAGTTCAAGCAGCCGCCGCTGTTGATCTTCAACCGTCTGCAAACAGACGGCCCGTGCGGTGAAATTCAGCCCAACCTGCTCACCATCCGCATCCAGCCCGACGAGGGCATAGCGTTGCGCTTTGGCACCAAGGTGCCCACCACGCCGCAGATGAACGTGTGCCCGGTCAACATGGACTTCGATTACGAGACCGTCTTCGGCAAATCGCGCGCCAACGGCTACGAGCGGCTGCTGCTGGATGCGATGCTGGGCGATCAGACCCTCTTCTCGCACCGCGACGGCGTCGAGACCACCTGGGCGCTGTACACGCCGATTCTGCAGGCCTGGGCAGCCAAAAAACCGGAGCTCTTCCCCAACTACTTTGCCGGCTCGTGGGGCCCCGAGTGCGCCGACCATCTGCTGGAGCAGAGCGGCCGTGCCTGGCGCAACGATCTCGGCCGCAAAGCGTAACCGCAATCAAGCCGACACGAGGAGACGAGACAGTCTCTTGCCGGCCATCGGAACGCTCGACCCTCAACTCGCCCATCTCATCCCAGCAAGAACATTGGTCGGGAAATCACTTCTTCAGATCAGCTGAAATCCTTGCAAGCGCTTCGCAGCATTCCGATCAAACGTCAGAGTTGCAGAGCAACCTCTCCAAGTTCCGATGCTGCCGATCAATGCATCTTCGAACGCCCCGGTCCCATTCCTGAGCGCAACGACTGCCTGATAGACTTCCTGCTCATTTTGCACCTCAAGGGTATCGGCGGCCAGGATCATTTCGATGTGGTCGGCAACCTCGCCATGCGTGCGCTTGTACAAACCGCCCAGAACCCAGACGATTTCGAGAATCGAGACGAGGCTGACAAAGCCGGGACTCTGCTCGGTCAGGCGATGTTCGATGATCTCAGTCGCCTTGGCTGACTGCGCCGGATCATCTTGCACCAAGTAGCGCAAAAGGACATTTGTATCGAGACCGATCATCTCCAAATCCGTTCATTTGCGCCGGAATTTCTGCGTGGCGCCAGCCTCGATGGCCTGATCAATTTCCTCTTGAGAGACGGATCGCGACAGCCTGGGAACGCTGCCTTTCAGGTGCTTCGTCGAAATCTTGGGCAGAATCATCACGCCGTCCGGATGAAAGAAAAACTTGAACCGATCTCCCGCTTTGATCCGCAGCCGCTCACGGACCGCCTTGGGAATCGTGGCCTGCCCTTTGCTGCTCAGTGTGGCTTCCATGATGCGATGCCTCTCTTTACATCGTAGCAAAAGTAAAGAAACTCCGGACAGGATTCCTGAAACCAGCGAGGTACGCGGGCAAGTCAGCTTGTTTCCGACGGCTAAATGCGCGAAAAGCGGAGCTACACGCGGGTGATCTTTACAAAGATCCCTTCGGGGAGTTCGCCCTCCAGCAGGTGAACCACACCATTTTTCACATAGCCGTCCAGCACCTGGCGGGGCGGCTTGGGAACCTGCGGCGCCCGGCTGCCGTGCTGCCCTGCTGACTCGCTGACTTGCTGACTTGCTGACTTGCCGGCCGGCTGACCCGCCGGTTTCCCCATCCCGTTATCCATCGCCTCATTGGCCAGCCGGTCGGCCTCTTTGTTGCCGCCGCGCAGCGTATGGCCCATCTCGAACCGGTCGAGCCGGGCGGCGCGGCGCTTGGCCTCTTCCCATAGCGGACGCAGGCCGGGGCTCGCCACCTTGTACCGGCCCTTCATCTGGTTCACCATCAGCTCGGAATCGGAGACCACGCGCAGCCGCTTCGCGCCGTTTTGAAGCGCCCAGTCCAAAACCGCCAGCAACCCGGAGTACTCCGCGAAGTTATTCGTCTGCCGGCCCAGATACTCGCTCAACCGCGCCACGATCCGGCCCTCCGGGTCCTCAACCACCGCGCCATAGCCGGCCGGCCCCGGATTGCCGCGCGAACCGCCGTCGCAGTGCGCTGTGAACCACGCGGCCGCGTCGCCGGCCTTGCCCTCGTCAAACAGATTTCCGCTCATCGGTTCCCAGTTTAGCGGATCGGGCTTTCGCCGCCTCCGGCCCGCGGCGTCGGCACGCGAACCGGGCCGGATGCCACTTAAGTGGGGGCCAAAGTTGAGCCTGATCCGCGTGTTGCCGATGACAAAAGCCTTGACTCAGCGTCTATCCGGTGCGCATTGACCCGATCCCGACGGAGAAATCGATGGCAACGGACGCGGTAAGCTTACTCATTTCCCCGGCTGCAGTTACCGGAACTTTGGCCGGTCCGGGGAGACGAGGGGTACAATCCTCAGCAGGTATGGCTGCAACGAGGGCAATGGGGGGAACCAACCGCGACGGCGCAGGCCCCAACGGCGCAGGCCCCAACGGCGCAGGCCGCGACAGCGCGTCCCAGGGAGCGGAACGCCTCCAGGCCCGCGAAGCCGAAATGGACCTGATCCGCGAGGCCCAGGCCGGCTCCCGCGCCGCCTTCGATGCGCTGGTGCGCCAGTACGAGCACCAGGTACTCCGGCTGGCTTTGCACCTCACCGGCTCCGAGCACGATGCCGAAGATATCTACCAGGAGGCCTTCCTCAAGGCCTACCGGTATATCGGGAACTTCCGCTTCGAGTGCTCGTTTTACACCTGGATCTACCGGATCGTCACCAATCTCTGCCTGGATCAACTTCGCCGCCGCAAGACCCGCCGCGAAGACCACGCGGTGATGCTCGACCGGGCCGGAGACGAGATCGACCTGCTGGCCGCGGTCTCTGACGACCGGGCGTTTTCAAACCCCGCCCGCGAGCTGGATCGTAAAATGCTGGGCCAGAAGATTCAGGCGGCGTTGGGCAAGCTTACTCCGCGGGAACGCATGGTCTTTGAGCTGAAACACTACCAGGGGCTCCGCCTGCGCACCATCGGAGAGATGCTGAATACCACGGAAGAAACCGCCAAAAACACCCTTTTCAGGGCGACCAAGAAATTGAGATCGCAGTTGGCGGAGTTACGGCCCTCCGGACTCTGAAGGCTACGCGGGCAACGACCTGCGGGCGCGGAGTTTTCGATGAGGGTTATGGAAGAACTTTTGGGGCTGGAAGGACGTAGCGATGAATTGCGAAATTGCACAGGAACGCATTGTGACCGCGGCGTATGGCGAAATTCCCGATGAACAGGCGCACGAGCTGGAGCGGCACGTGGAGGGCTGCGCGGGGTGCCGGCTGGAGCGGGAACAGGTGCAGGCGCTGAGGACGTTGGTAAGCGTATACCCCGCCCTGGAGCCGTCGCCGAACCTTGTGGCGCGCGCGCGCATGCGGTTGGAAGAAGCGCTGGACGCGCTGCCGCCCAAGCGCTGGTACGAGCGCTGGGGCCAGGGCATTGTGAACAATTTTGCCCGCCTGCAGTCCGCGCCCGTGGCTGCGCTCTTGATGCTGGTGGCCGGCGCCGGCGCCGGCTGCCTGGGTGAATACGAATATGCGCAGAGCCGGACCGCCCATGCGGCGGCAACGCAGACGGCCGCGGCGCCCAAAGTAGACCCCGCGACGCCGCTGCCGGAGCTGGCCAACGTCGCCAGCATATCGGGCATTGTGCGCGAGCCGAATGGCGAGAATGTCGCCGTCACCTACAATCAGCTCGTTTCGCGCAAGCTCGAGGGCTCTCTCGACGATCCGGCGATTCGCCAGCTGCTCATGCTGGCTACCGAAAACTCAACCTCGCCCGGAATTCGGGATGACTCCGTGGGTCTGCTCGCGGCCGAGTGCCGCGCCGGTCATAGTTGCCAGCCCTCGGGAATTCGTGACGCCCTGATGGTGGCCTTGCGCTACGACCGCAGCGCCGCTGTGCGCGAGAAGGCGCTCGCAGGCCTGCAGCCCTATGTGGCGGAGGATGTCCGGGTGCGCGATGCCGTCCTCGAGGCGCTGCTCAATGACAGCGACTCCCGCGTCCGCAGCACGGCGATCAGCCTGCTTACGCCCGTCGAGGCCGACTCGAGCGTTCGGCAAGTCTTGTATTCCGTCTCCAATTCAGATCAGAGTCCCCAGATCCGAGATGTGTCCCGGCAGGTCTTGAGCCAGGTGCCGGAGATTCAATAGATTCGCATATGCCACCGGTCAACGCGCCGCAGTCAGAGAGCGCGCACCGGGCTAAGCATCCTTGGGAGAAAAGAGATGAAATACCTTTTGAGGCCGTATCCGAAGCTCCACCTGAAAGCCGCATGGATTGCCCTCGCCGCCGTGGGCGCCTGTCTCGCCCTCGCGCCGCGCGCCGCCCGGGCGCAGGGGGAGACCATTGTTCAGTTCATCGAAGATCCCTTTCCCTTGCTGGTGCATTCAAGTTCGCAGGGCTACCTGGGCGTTTACATCACCGACGTGGATGCAGACAAGGCGCAGACGCTCAAGCTGAAAGAGGTGCGCGGCGCCTTGATTACCCTCATTGACCACGATGCGCCCGCCGGCGAGGTTGGGTTGAAGGTGAATGATGTCGTGCTGGCGCTGAACGGCCAAAATGTGGAAGGCGCCGAGCAGTTGCGCCGCGTGCTGCGCGCAATTCCCGCCGGCCGCAAAGTGAGCATCGTGATCAGCCGCGACGGCAATATTCAGACTCTGGCCGTCCAACTGGCTGACCGCAAGACCGTGGATCACGATGTCTGGAACAAGATCGACAATCCCAGCGATGATTTGACCCCGGCGCCCCGGATGGGCATCTTTGGCGGCGGAGGGGATGCGCCGGTGCCGGGAGGCTTCCACCTGCCCTTCTTCGGCAGCAGCCTCAAGGTGGGCGCGCTGGTTGAGCCGCTGACCTCGCAGATGGCGGAGTATTTCGGCGTCTCCGGCGGCCTCATGGTCAAGCAGGTGACGCGCAAGAGCGAAGCGGCCACCGCCGGGTTCCGCGCCTTCGACGTGATCCTCAAGGTCGGCGCCGATTCCATCGCCACCTCGGCCGACTGGGATCGCGCTCTGCGCTCCAACCAGGGCAAGCCGGTGCCGGTAACCATCTTGCGCGATAAAAAGCAGCAGGTCCTCACCTTGCAGGTGGATTCGAAACATCACCAGGGCGCTCTGGAACCCGAGAATCTCTTCCCATCAGGTGACGGCACGCTGGTGGCCCTCGATCTCGTCTAGCGGTCCGTAATCCTCAAACCCAGAAAGGCGCCACCGGAATTCCGGCCGGCGCCTTTTACTTTGAAATGGACCGCGCTCGGTCTCCGCTATGCCGGCATCCGTGCGCGCCGCATTGCCCCTCTGCTTCCACCCGCACCGGTTTTCCGAACCCTCCCCGGCACCGTACACTACTTCTTTGAGGAGCCGCTACGAATGCCCTACCCCACAAACTATCGCTATACACGCGAGCATGAATGGATTTCGCTCGAAGGCGCAATCGGCACCGTCGGCATTACCGATTACGCGCAAAACTCCCTCGGCGATATCGTTTACGTCGACGCGCCCAAAGTAGGCGACTCCGTCACCGCCCACGCAACCTTCGGCTCCGTCGAGAGCGTCAAGGCGGTCAGCGACCTCTACTCGCCCGTCTCCGGCAAAGTGACCGCCGTGAACGAGGCCCTCAAGACCGAGCCCGACAAGATCAATGCCGCTCCTCATGAAACCTGGATCATCAAGGTGGAGCTCTCGAACCCCTCCGAGTTCGATACCCTCCTCGACGCCGCCGCGTATGAAAAGTTCATCGCCGAGGAGACGGGAAGTTAGGACAGACTGACTTAGGAACTGGAACCGGTCTCATAAATAGTCTTGTGAAAGGGCACGACTTTAGTCGTGCCGAAAACGCAGCCAGAATGGGCCGGGCTTTAGCCCCCGAGGAACGCTTTAACGGTGCAAAATCATTGCATGAGACCGCTTCAAGTCCCTAGTCCCTTTTCAAAAGGACCGAGAAGATAGTATGCGTTATCTCCCCAAATCCCCCGCCGAACGCGAGCAACTGCTCGCCGAGATCGGCGCGGCTTCCATCGACGACCTCTTCGCTATCATCCCGGCCGAGTACCGGCTGAACCGCGACCTGCTCGTCCCGCGCCAGCAGGCCGAGAGCGAGATCATCGACTACTTCCGCGCAGCCGGCGACAGAAACTCGGCCGGCTACGCCAGCTTTCTCGGCGCAGGCGCCTATCACCACTACCGCCCCATCATCATCGACGCGCTCGTGCAGCGTGGCGAGTTCCTCACCAGCTACACGCCCTACCAGGCCGAGATCACGCAAGGCACGCTGCAGGCGATCTTCGAATTCCAGACCATGATCGCCGAGCTCACCTGCATGGACGTGGCCAATGCCAGCATGTACGACGGCTCAACCGGCGCGGCCGAAGCGGTGATGATGGCCGTGCGCATTACCGGCCGGCATAGGGCCGTCGTCGCCTCGACCGTGCATCCCGAGTATCGCGAGGTGATGGCCACCTATGCCAAGCACCAGGGCCTGCCATCGCAGCTTGTCGGCTACGATCCCGCGACCGGCCGCATCGATCTCGAAGCCCTGGCCGCTGCGGTTTCCGCGGAGACCGCGGCCGTTCTTGTCCAGAGCCCCAACTTCTTCGGCGTGATTGAAGACATTCCCGCCATCGCCGAGATCGCCCATGCCAAGGGCGCGTTGCTCATTGTCTCCATTGCAGAGGCGGTCTCGCTCGGCATCGTGCGCCCGCCGGTCGAAGCCGACATCGTCAGCATGGAGGCGCAATCCTTCGGCGTGGCTCTCAGTTACGGCGGCCCGTTCTGCGGCGTCATCGCCGCCAAGGAAAAGTATGTCCGCCAGATGCCCGGCCGCCTCGTCGGCCAGACAGTCGACGGCGCCGGCAACCGCGGCTTCGTTTTGACCCTGGCGACGCGGGAACAGCATATCCGCCGCGAGAAGGCCACATCGAACATCTGCACCAACCAGGCGCTCGTCGCGTTGATGGCCACGATCTTCCTCACCGTCTACGGCAAAGAAGGCATCCGTGAGCTCGCCGAACACAACCTCGCCAAGGCGGATTACGCGGCGAAGACGCTCAGTGCGCAGCCCGGCGCCAGGCAGCTGTTTACCGGCTCTCCGCATTTCCACGAGTTCGTGCTCGACACAACCGAAGCGCCCGAGCAATGGGGTCCGCGGCTGCTCGATCAGAAGATCATCGGCGGCGCCGCGCTCAAGCGCTGGTACCCGGAGCTGGGCAACGCCACCCTCTGGTGCGCAACCGAAACCATCCGCCGCGACCAGATCGACACCGCAGCCAAAGTGCTCGCCGCGGGATTGGTGGAGGCATAATAGCCAGGAGACTCGATGCCGCGATCATTGGATCAGAAAAGCCGTTGGATAAGAAACGATCATTCGAGCCACTGTCCAGACCGCCGGCAGGCTGGCTCTGTAACAGGGCATGACTTCAGTCATGCCGTAAAAGCCGGAGAAGGGAGTGGGCTTTAGCCCCTGCCATGGCGAAACCCAGCCGCAATGCTGATCCAAAAAACCAGCATCGGCCGCCGCTTGCTACAGTCTGAGCGAAACGCCAACCTTCTCATTGAGGTGCTACGCTCGCTGGTCGCAGAGCACAAATTCGAACTCCACGATTTCGTCGTCATGCCAGACCATCTTCATTTGCTGCTCACGGTCGATGAAGCTATGACGATCGAGAAGGCGATGCAATTTATCAAGGGCCGATTTTCTTACCGTCTCTCCAACGAGTTTGGACACAAAGGTGAAATCTGGCAGCGGGGATTTTCTGAAGTGCAGGTAATAGGAAGGCAGAGCTTTGAACAGCATCGGGCGTACATAGCAGAAAACCCAATCAAGGCGGGTCTGGTCGGCGTGGATGAGAGCTATCCCTATTGCTATCGGTTTCTGGCCGAGAAGAAAACGGCTGAGGTCAACCTGGGCGCAGGGGCTAAAGCCCCCACTAATGTAAGCCTGCTTTTGCGGCACGACTAAAGTCGTGCCCTGTTACAAAACAGGAGTTGCATGTGAAAAGCTTGTTGAAATCCCCGCGCAGGAAGCTTTGTAACAGGGCACGAGCTCGCTCGTGCTGAAAAACAGCTCGATCTTTGATATGCGCCTTTAGCCGCTGCAGAGCCCTTTGCACCACCTCTGCACCATGACTAAATCTTTCAACTGCATCAAAACCGCGCCGGCACAACCAACGCAACGAGGCACAACGAATGGCGACACCCTCTGAATCATCCGGCCCACGCACCCTTGGCAAAGTCCGCACCCATCCCACGCAGAACGAGGCGCTCACCTTCGAGAAATCCGCGCCGGGCAAGCGTGCCTACAAGCTGCCGCCGCTTGACGTGCCACCCGTCGATTCTTCTTCTCTGCTTGGTGCAGCTCGCCGCGACACGCCGCCCCTGCTCCCTGAGCTCAGCGAGATCGAGATCATCCGTCACTTCACGCGGCTCTCCACGTGGAACTACGCCATCGATCTCGGCATGTACCCGCTCGGCTCGTGCACCATGAAATACAACCCGCGCGTCAACGAGTTTGTCGCCCGCATTGACGGCCTTGCCAACGCCCATCCCTACCGGCCCGACTCGCTCGCGCAGGGCATTCTCGAAGTCTTCGACCTGCTGCAGCGCTGCCTGCTCGACATCACCGGCATGGAGGCCATCACGCTGCAACCCGCCGCCGGCGCGCATGGCGAATTCACCGGCATCCTGCTCGTCCGCGCCTGGCATGAGTCGCAGGGCAATCCCCGCCGCAAGATTCTCATCCCCGACTCGGCCCACGGCACCAATCCCGCAACGGCCGCCATCTGCGGCTACCAGGTTGAGAATCTCAAATCGAACTCTGACGGGGGCATCGATCTCGACGCCCTCGCCCGCCAGGTGGATGCCGACACCGCCGCGCTGATGCTCACCAACCCATCTACACTGGGCGTCTTCGAAAACCAGATCCACAAGATCGCCGACATCCTGCACGACAAAGGCGCCCTGCTCTACATGGACGGCGCCAACATGAATGCGCTGGTGGGCAAAGTCCGCCCCGGCGACTTCGGTGTGGATGTGATGCACCTCAACCTGCACAAAACATTTTCAACCCCGCACGGCGGCGGCGGTCCCGGCTCGGGTCCGGTCGCGTGCAAGAAATTCCTCGAGCCCTTTCTTCCCACCCCGGTCCTCGTCCGCGACAGCGCAGCGCAGGGGCCCGACTGTCCCGACGCGCAGACATGGGAATCTGAAAATGCGGATGCGCCTCCCGGCGGCTGCCCGCCCTTGTTCCGCGCGCCGTTCTTCGATCCGGAAACCGGCGAGCGCGTCGGCGATGACGACCCCATGCCGCTGCACACGCCGGGCAACGGCCAGCTTCACTGGCAGTACGACCGGCCCCACTCCGTCGGCCGCGTGCGTGCCTTCTACGGCAACACCGGCATGTTCATCCGCGCCCTCGCGTATATCCTGGCCAACGGGCCTGATGGTCTGCGCCAGACCACCGAAGACGCGGTGCTCAATGCGAACTACATCCGCAAAAAGCTCGAAGACCTTTACGAGCTGCCTTACAACACGCCGTCGATGCACGAGGTAGTCTTCAGCGACAAGCGCCAGGCCGCCCGTGGCGTGAAGACCGGCGACATCGCCAAGCGGCTCATCGACTATGGCTTCCATCCGTACACGGTGAGTTTCCCGCTTATCGTTCCCGGCGCGCTCATGATCGAGCCAACAGAAAGTGAATCGGTTGAAGAACTCGATCTGTTCATTGCCGCCATGCGCGCCATCGCCAGGGAAGCTGAAGAAACGCCCGAGCTGGTGAAGACCGCGCCGCACTCCACGCGCGTCTCGCGGCTCGATGAAGTGCAGGCCGCGCGCAAGCCAATTCTGCGTTGGAAACCCGAGTAGCAGACGCTGAACTCACATTTCCGCGATATACGGAAGCGTGAAATAAAACACTGCACCATGGCCTACATGGCCTTCGGCCCATATCCTTCCACCATGCCGCGCGATGATGCGCTGCGCGGTGGCCAGCCCGATCCCGGTGCCGGGAAACTCGCTCTGCGAGTGCAGGCGTTGAAATGGCCGAAACAGCCGGTCCGCATATTGCGGGTTGAATCCCGCGCCGTTGTCGCGAACAAAATAGGTCGGGCCGGCGCCATTGTCGGCGAACCCGAACTCGATCTCCCCCATTTCGGCCTTCGATGTGTACTTCCACGCGTTGTGCAGCAGGTTGGTCAGCGCCACCTGGACCAATCCTTCATCCACCACTGCCCGCGCTCCCTTCATCACCGTGAAGCGCGCATCCCTCGCTTTGTCTCCGGCCTGCAGGTTGCCGAGAATCGACTCGCTCATCTGGCTGAGATCCACAGGGATGCGGCGCAGCGGCGTACTGGTCGCGCGGGAAAGATTCAGCAGATCGTCGATCAGCGATGCCATGCGGTCGGTGCCTTCCACCAGCTTTCCAATCAGCCCGTCGTCGCCGGGCCCGCTTTGGCCGCCCTCTCGTCCTTTTGCGTTCTGCAATAAGAACGCGATGTTCGCCACGTGCTGCAGTGGACCCCGCAGGTCGTGCGCGACGGAATACGAGAACGCCTCGAGTTCCTTGTTGGCCTCGGTCAGCTCCGCGGTCCGCTCCCGTACCCGCTGCTCCAGTTCGTTGCGAGATGCCTCGAGCGCACGGTCCCGCTCCTGGATCTGCTCCAGCATCTCATTGAACGACTGCACAAGCCATGCAAGTTCATCGCTGCTGCTCGGCACCGGCGCGCGCACTGAGTAGTCTTTCTCCTTGCTCACTCTTTGCGCCGTCCCGGCCAACTCGGTAAGCGGCCGGGTGACCAGATGGCGGATCGTCGACGTCGCCAGAACGGCGATCGCGAAACAAAGCAAGAGAATCAGCGCGGACAGCAGCCCAAACTGCCCGGCGCGGTGCGCCAGTTCACCGGTTCCGGCAAGAAGATAAACAGCGCCCAGGTTCCTGCCCTGGAATACGATCCGGCTGCCCAGCAAAATATCCGTTCCCGTCGACCAGGTTTCGAGGTTCTTTCCCGTGCTCAGGGTTCGCCGCAGACCGGGAACGTTCGATGCATCGCGCTGATACTTCGCGAAAGGCCTGCCGTCGGCCCCGACGATCACCGCCCAGCGAATGTGTGGTGAATGATCCAGCGCCGAGAGCGTGCTTTCGGCAGCCTGCTGGTCATCGAATAACAGCGCCGTCACGCTGTTCGCACCCACGATGCCCGCCTCCGTCGTCATCGAGTGGATGAGATCCTGCTGCAGCGTGTAGAGGTCGTACCCCAGAAACGCAACGTAGGCCAGCAGCAGCGCGGTGCCGCTCACCAGGACATTCATGCGGGTCAGCTTGCCCGCAATCGAACGGGAACTCCAGGGGCTCATGGCTGAACCTCCCGCGGCTTTCCCGTCACCGACAGGGCAACGCGCAGCAGTTCAGAGCTCAACACCAGGTGCGTGTGCTCCACCGCTTCCAGATTGACCGCGAACCGGACGTGACTCTGCTGCATGACAAACTGGATCATGCCGCCGTCCTTCAGAAAATCCGGCGCGTCGCTTACCGTCAGCACATCGGCTTTACCCAGCGCGGCCAGGTCGGCGCGGATTCCGTCGCCCTCCCCGGAGCTGATGAACAGGATCTCGCATCCCTGCGCCGCATAGGCATCGGCAGTGCGCACCACCCGCACCGCACGGTTCTCGATGGACTCCTTGGCGGTAATGCCATCCAGTACCGGGCCGATTGGATCTCGCCCGAGGATGCAAATGTCGAAGGTCGGGTGGCGCGGGGCGGTACTCTCCGCCGCGGCCACCCGCATGAATTTGCCGAAGTTGAAAACATAAGCCGCCTTGACGTCGTAGTCGGTCGGCTTGGCCTGCGGCAGCGCGGACGCGGGAAGCAGCAGGAGCAATGTCGCCATCGCGCGTTGCAGCGCACCGCTGCGCTGGCCTCTCAGCTCGGGTCGCGGCAGCTCGGATGGAATCGAGAACGGCATCATTTCCGGCGTGTAACGAATCTAGAGCCTCAACGCATCGCCTGGCAAAGCCGCAAACCCGGCTCGGCCGCAAAAGTTCGAGCCCTCGCGCACCGCTTCATCGGCGCCGCTCACGGCATGCGATCCCAACGGTGCATGGGGAGTCCAATTGCGGGGTATTGTCCGTTGGCTGAGATGGCGACGCACCAAGCCTGCCCAGCGCAGGCCACCACGCCGAGAGCAAATGACGCAAACGCAAGCCATCAGGAGGAAAGGGGGTATTCTGAACGCGCGGAGACACGTCTTAAGTTGGAGGCAAGTCCCTCCGAAATGGTTGCCTGGCGTCCTCTATAGAAGCGGAAATTTCGCTTGCCCCACTCCACCCCTGCACTCGCCTCACTCGCTGCCGTGCTTCCCATCCGGATGCGGCAAAAGGCGTTCCACCACCTGCAGCAGCTTTGCCGGTTGCCCTTTGCGCACAAATTCAGTCACGAACGGTGCAATATCAGCGGGAAGGCTCCACAGATCGGAGAGCACCACGATCGGCGCCGCCGGGAACAGTCCCCGAATCTCCTGCGCCACCTCGGTCGAAGTTCGCAGCGAGTGCAGCCGGTAGTCCAGCAGAACCAAGCCGATCGAATCATCTCGCGGAATATCGGTGCCGGCAAACTTAACCAGCGCCGAGACCGCCTCATACCCGGCCTGTTGCATCAGGAGCCCGTAAATCTCCAGGTGGGACGGATCGTCGTCGACAATCAGCACCTTCCGGGGATCGGATGTCATCGCCATTCTCCCAGCATCCAGCCGCGCGAGTTAGCGTAGGATAGCCACTCGCTCGGGCTGGTCAAATCTTCCGGGCCCATTCAACCGATCCAATTAGCCTATCAAAACCAGCGGGATAAAGAACGAAACCCGAACCTCAGGGCCGGCTCTGCCCATCGCCGCCGTGCTTCCGGAACACCACTTTCAATTCTCTGCGCCAGTCTTCGCCGAGCGCCGCCAGCTCCCACTCGACGCGCGGCGAAAGATAGCGCAGCACCGTTTCGTTGGCGGGATGGATGCGCAACGCCGGCGCAACCAGCAGCAATTTGGGCTCGCCCGCAGACACCTCCGCGCCTTCGAAGTACCCCTGCCGTTCAAAAGCCGAAAGCGGTCTCGCTCCGCCCGCCGCGGCCTGGCGATCTTCGTTCAACGCGCGCACCCGAATCCAGTAATCGAGCGCCTGCAAGGGCAGGTGCAGGTCTTCGTCGGCTTTCAACTCCAGCACAACCAGCCGGCCGCTGCGATCGAGCGTCAGTAGATCCAGCATGCCGCGCTCGCCGGTCGAGAGCGCCGGAACCTGCGTATACAGCAGATCGCTCCTGAGCCCCGGAAATAATCCGGCAATCCCCGCGCGCACCTCCGATTCGAGCCACCGCTCCGGCTGCATGCGAAACAAAGAGTCGTTGCGCTGCCCATCCGGATGCCGACCGGCAAACAGCCGCGCGAACAGTTCGCGGCACAGCTCTTCGTTCTCCTCCGCGAGCGGCGTCTCATGGGCTCCCGCGCCGAACGTCAGTTCATTCTGGCGCGCAAAGGAGCCGGCCACCGCGCCATTCCGCACCCGCGCAAACTCAAGCCCGTGCAGCAGCAGGCCCGCCTGCGTGGCCGAGCTGGCACGCACTTCGATCCGTGCGCGCGCTCCGTCGGGAACCAATGTGAGCAGCCGGTCGATGCCCTCGCCGCAGCGTTCAAGCGCCGCCTGCGCAGAAAACGCGTGCACCAGCCGCGATTCCAGATTCCCGGTGTCCCGAACCTCCACTGGAGCCAGCTCTTCGCTCCTTTCATCCAGCGTGAAAAGCTGAAACTCGGCCGCTGCCTGGTTGAGCCACGCCATCCTCTCCGCCGTAGTGCGCCACGCGCCGACAGGCACAATCACCTTGAGCCCGCCGAAGTGCCGCCGGCCGTCCCCTTTTGACCGGCAATAATCCAGCCAGAGAATCCCCAGCGTAAGAATCCCGTCTACCACGTCGGCTGATTCCGCTTCACCCACGCCAATCACCGCGTCCGCCGCCGTTCCGCGCAGCAGCCGGCCGCGCACATAGGCCGGCCCGAAGCTGTGCTCCAGATCCATCGCCGAACGAAACCCATCCACCTTGGCGGCGGGAAAATTCCGCCCCAGCACGCGTTCCAAAAGCCGCTGGTAGCTGCGCCGCGCCGAATCCCGCGCCGTAGGCGTGCGCCGGTCGCCCGTGGGCACCAGCTCCAGCGCCTGTGGCCTGGCCGCTCCCATGCGCCGCGTCATCAGCCGCAGGCATTGCGCCCGCTGCTGCACATCCACCACGGTTCGCACCACGTTCCGCTCATCGCTCCAGAGCTGCAGCAGGCAGCGCCCATGCGACTCTGCCACAGAATAATGAGCCCGCCGCATATCGAACAGCACCCGGCCCTCTTCGAGCAGCGCCGCCGCCGGATGGTCCCCTAGATACGTCTCAATGGTGTGGGCCAGGGTGTGGGCAAACCGCGCGGCAGAAGTTCCGTCCACGCCGGCAGTCATCCGCGTCTACCAGCCCTGGCGCGCGCGCAGGCCCGTGATGTGCGCGGTGTGGTGGAGCGAATGCCACCCGTAGAGCGCCAGCACCGTCGCCAGCGTCTGCCGCCCGTTTTCGGGATGGTTGTACCCGCGCTCGAAATCCGCGTCCGTCAGCGATTCGACCAGCGGCACCCAACGCGCGTGCAGCGACTCAAGAAAAACCAGCGAGCCGTCGATCGGCAGCCGGCTATCCGCCAGCCGGGCCCATGCGGCCTGGTCATACGGCTTGATGGTGGGCCAATCCTCTGTCAGCGCCAGCTTGAACCGGATGTAGCAGTTGGCGTGGCTGTCGGCGACATGGTGCACCACCTGCCGCACCGTCCAGCCGCCCTCCCGGTAGGGCGTGTCGATCTGCCGGTCGTTGAGGCCGCTCACGGCCTCTCGCAGCCGCTCAGGAAGCATGCGCAATGTGTGGATTTGCTCAAGGCGAAAGCTAGGCGGATGCACGGCAGGAGGGCTGAAGCGGCCGACGGGATAGCGCAGGACGTCCAGTTCTATCATGCCCAAAACTTACCACGCTTCCCTGCCGCCGGTCTGCCGTTGCGGAGAAGGAATGCTCGCTTGAAGCCGGCCGGCCCGATGCTCGAATGAGTCTGGAGCCGGGACTGCCTCAGGCGGGGCGGTGATGGTGATGGTGGTGATGATGATGCCCCGCGGCAAAAGCAGCCGGAGCGGCAAACACCATCAAAAGCAGGGTTGCGGCAAGAATTTTCTTCATGGGCCGAATCCTACCACGATTCGAACGCCGCCGGAACTCACCCGAAACGGGTAGCACCAAAACAGCTACCAGCCCTGCGCCGGTGCGTTTTGAACCAGTTTGGAAAGCCGCCGGCCTTGCCCCTTTTCGAAAGACTTCTGGGCCAGGAGACTTGTATCAGGGCACGGCTTCAGCCGTGCCGAAACAGCCCAGAAAAGCCGCGGGCTTTCAGCCCCAGCGGCATGATTTCTTCGCGATCCCGCAACCCTCTTCTATTCATCACCGTCCCCTCCGCGATCCAGCGCGAGAAACAAATCGGCGTAAACTGGAAATACGATGACCAATCCGGCAGAATCCCCAAATCCCAGCCACAAACGCTTCTTTTTTGAGAAATTCGGTATTACCGAACGGCTGCTGGAACGCTGCCTGGGCGAGGCGCTTTCCGCCGGCGGCGACTACGCCGACCTTTATTTCGAGTCGGTTATGGCCACGGCGCTCGGCGTCGACGAGCAGATCGTAAAATCCGCCAGCCAGGGCACCAGCGCCGGCTGCGGCATTCGCGTTCTCAGCGGCGAGCGCACCGGCTACGCCTATACCGACAATCTGAACCCCGAGCGGCTACTCCACGCCGCCCGCACCGCCGCGCTCATCGCCTCCGGGCCGGCCAAGCAGCCCATCCAGGGATTTACTGAGGCCCCGTACGCCAACCTCTATCCAGTCCCTCTGGGCGGCTACGACCTCGACCTCGCCGCCCGTCTCGAATTGATTCTTCGTGCCGACCGGGCAGCCCGCGCCTTTGACCCCCGCATCGTCCAGGTCCGCGCCGGCTATTCAGAAGAACTGCGCCGCATCCTCATCGCCGCCTCTGACGGCGCCTTCGCCAGCGATACCCAGCCGCTCTGCCGCCTGAACGTCTTCGTCATCGCCAAAGACGGCGCCGTTACCACCAAGGGCTCGGCAGGCGGCGGCGGCCGCGCCGGCCTCGATCAATTCACAGGGAGCAAAAGCCCGGAGGGCCTGGCCCAGGAAGCCGCCCGCGGAGCGATTTTGCAGCTCGGCGCCGTGCCCGCTCCCGCCGGCGAGATGCAGGTCGTCCTCGGCCCCGGCTGGCCCGGAATCCTGCTGCATGAAGCCGTAGGCCACGGCCTCGAGGCCGACTTCAATCGCAAGAAAACATCAGCCTTCACCGGGCTCATCGGCCAGTCCGTAGCCAGCTCCAAGGTCACCGTGGTCGATAACGGAACCATCGCCGGCCGCCGCGGCTCGCTCAACGTGGACGATGAGGGCTCCGCCACGCAGGAGACCGTCCTCATCGAAGGCGGCGTACTTCGCGGCTACTTGTCTGACAAGCTTTCCTCGCGCCTGATGGGCATGCCCAACACCGGCTCCGGCCGCCGCGAGAGCTACCAGGCCATCCCCATGCCCCGCATGACCAACACCTACATGCTCGCCGGCGACGACGACCCTGAGGACATCCTGCGCAGCGTCAAGCACGGCCTTTACGCCGTCAACTTCGGTGGCGGCCAGGTGGACATCACCAACGGCAAATTCGTCTTCTCGGCGTCAGAAGCCTATCTCATCGAAGACGGCAAAATCACCGCCCCCGTCCGCGACGCCACGTTAATCGGCAACGGCCCCGAAGCGCTCAAATACGTGTCGATGGTCGGGAATGATTTGAAGCTCGACGAAGGCATAGGCACCTGCGGCAAAGACGGCCAAAGCGTCCCCGTAGGCGTAGGCATGCCCACCATCAAGCTGGACAAAATGACCGTAGGCGGCACCGGCAGATAGAGCATTCTCCGCATCGTTGCTCACCAACAAAGCCGTCATCCTGAGCGGAGTCGAAGGCTCTGGCGAGAGGCCCACGTCTCGTGGGAAGTAAATTAACCACGAACGGGGTGCCCAGGTCTCGCTTCTGAGACCTGGGAAAGCACGAACCCCAGCCCGCTTGGTATCACGATATGAATGTAAAGCGTCTCAAGCTAAGTACGCGCCTACGCAGCCTCAAGCTGAACCTTGATCTTGCATCCTAAAGCCGCCGCGATGTTCACCAGCGCATCCACTGAAAATCGCGCAATGCGTCCGCGCAACAGATCGTTGATGCGCGGCTGCGAAACGCCGCACCGCTTCGCCGCCTCCTTCTGCGTCCAACCATTCCTCTTGATGATCGCCTCGATCTCGTCCATCAGATCGGAGCGCAAGGTCAGGTTTGCAGCCTCTTCCGGCGTGTCCGCAATCGCGTCCCAGACATTCGCAAATTCCTGCATTTGCAGCTTGCTCATGAATCACCTCGCATCAAGTGTTTGAACCGCAGTTTGGCGATTTCCTTATCCCGTTTTGAGGTTTCCCGCGTCTTCTTTTGAAATGCGTGAAGAACATAAACGGCGTCAGCAAATTTTGCCACATACATCACCCGGAAAGTTCCCGATTCCTCCCAGACTCGAATTTCCTCCACGCCCTTGCCGACATCGGACATTGGCTTGAAATCATCCGGCAAATCCCCTCTTTGCACCTTCAGGAGCTGGCGGCCGGCGTTCTGCCGCGCATCCTTGGGAAAATCGCATAAGGCCTTGTGCGAGTCGGAGAAACCGCAGTGCCTTCATGACCCAAGTATATCCAATTGAATATATAAGGCAAGCCACGGGGTGCCCAACACAACCCACTTTGTTACTGTTGACCCATGCCCCAAGCCGCATCTCAACCCGCCGAAACAGCACTCGACCTCGAATCTCTGACCGCCGATGTCGTCGCACAGGCCATGAAAGCCGGCGCCACCGACGCCGAAGCCGTAGCCCGCGAAGGCGACGAGTTCAGCGTGAACGTGCGCATGGGCGAGGTGGAGACGCTGAAGGAATCCGGCTCCCGCGGCCTCGGCCTGCGTGTATTTCTTGGGCAGCGCTCGGCCTCGGCCTCGACAAGCGACCTTACGCCCGACGGAATCCGTCAGCTCGTCTCAGGCGCCATGGCGCTCGCCAAAGTCACTGAAGAAGACACCTTCAACGGCCTGCCCGAGGCCGAAGAGTTCGGCTCATTGCAAGATGACCTGCACCTCTACTACGACGACGTTTACTCGCTCTCGGGAGCCGAGCGCATTGACTGGGCGCGCCGCTGCGAGGCCGCCGCGCTCACCGCCGACCCGCGCATCACCAACTCAGACGGCGGCAGCTTCGACGCGGCTACAGGCCGCAAAGTCCTGGCCAACTCGCGCGGATTCGTGGGCAGCTACCGCACCAGTTACGCCGGCGTCTCTGCCGCGCCGCTGGCGATGGATGCCGACGGCAAGATGCAGCGCGACGGCTGGTGGTCGAGCGCCCGAAGCTTCGCGCTCCTCGAATCCCCTGAAGCCGTTGGGGCTGAGGCAGCGCGCCGCACCGTCCGCCGCCTGGGCGCGCGGCGCATGCCCACGCAGCGCGTGCCCATCGTCTTCGCGCCAGAGGTCGCCCGCTCGCTGGTCGGGTCGATCTTCGAGGCCGCGTCGGGCGACTCCATCTGGCGCAGCGCGTCGTTCCTCGCCGGCAAGCTGGGCGAGCCCATCGCCACGCCGTCGCTCACCATCGTCGACGACAACGCCATGCTGCTGCCCACCGGCGCAGGCGGCTTCGGCAGCTCTCCGTTCGACGGCGAAGGCCTGCCCTCGCTGCGCACCGTCGTGGTCGAGAACGGTGTCCTGCGCAACTACCTGCTCAACACCTACGCAGCGCGCAAGCTGGGCATGAAGTCCACCCACAACGCCTCGCGCGGCCTGGCCGGCACGCCCGGCATCGGCTGCGGCAATCTCTACATCGAGCCGGGAACACTGACCCAGGAGCAGATCATCGGCGCAATCGCGAACGGCTTTTATGTCACCAGCCTGATGGGCTTCGGTGTCAACACCGTCACCGGCGACTACTCGCGCGGCGCCACCGGCCTCTGGATCGAAAACGGCCAGCTCACGCATGCGGTCGAAGAAGTGACCATCGCCGGCAATCTGGCCGAGATGCTCAAAAACGTCACGGCCATCGGCAACGATCTCGTGTTTCGCGGTTCCGTCGCCTCGCCCACGCTGCGCATTGATGGCATGACCGTCGCGGGGGCATGAGTCCGGCAAATGACAAGCGATTCTGAACACGAGTCTACGGCCTGTGAAGAGTTCCAGCGGAGGCTGCGAAAGTTGCTCGAATCGGGAGACGAACCTTACAGCGACGCTCATCTTCAGAACTGCAAATTTTGCAGGGCGCTGGTGATCGATCTTGAACAAATCGCCGATCAGGCTCGTCGGCGCTTCGAATAATGCAACTGGTGCACTGTGCCCCATCCTTTCGCCTTGTCTCTGGCGAAAGGGTGGGAAACCACGGACCTCAACAGCGCGAATCACCCAGTCAAGAAGCTGGTGAAGATCGAAATCTCGATGGAACAGATCCTCTTCGATCCCGCTGATCCGAAAGCTGCGCTGGGCCAGTTGCCGCATGCAGCGGCAGTCTTTGCTCTCTACGGCGCCGAATCCCACGCCGAGCCCTACATCGGCCGCACGCCGAATCTCCGCGCCCGCCTCGAACGCCTGCTTCAACCGTCAGAAAAGCATCCGCGCCGGCTTCAGCTCGCCGGCCGCGTCAGGCGCATCGCCTGGCGGCTCACCGGCTCTGAGTTCGAATCGCTGCTCGCGCAGTTTTCACTTCTGGAAGAGATCTACGGCGCGAAAACCCTGGAGAGAATGCATCTGCGGATGCCGGCCTTTATCCGCTACCTCGGAGGCAATCCGTATCCGCGCATCGTGGTAACCAACCGCCCCAGCCAGCGTGAAGCCGATTGGGCCTACGGTCCGTTTCCCTCGCGCGCCGCGGCCGAACGCTACGCCGAAGAAGCGCTCAAGCTCTTTCTGCTGCGCCGCTGCACGGACGATCTGAATCCCGACCCCAGCCATCCCGGCTGTGTCTACTCCGAGATGAAGATGTGCCTGGCCCCTTGCTACCAGGGCTGCACGGACGAGCGCTACGCCGAAGAGGCGGAGGCTGTTGAGGGCTTTCTCGCCACACGCGGCGAAAACCGCCTGGTCACGCTGCGCACCGATCGCGATGCAGCATCTGCCAATCTCGAATTTGAATCGGCAGCAGCGATTCACGCGCAGGTGCAGCGCATCGAGCAAGTCCGCGCGCTCGCCTCCGAGCTCGTCCGCCCACTCAGCCAGCTCCGCGCCGTGATTCTGCAGGCCTCCGCGCAGCCCGATGAAGTCGCTGTCTTCCTCTTCGAAGACGGCCGTCTGCGCGGCCCGGCCGCCTTCTCGACAATCGGCATGCGCATCCAGAACGAGCAGTCCGGCTCTAGCTCGCTCTTCGCGCACCCGATGATAATCGAAGCAGTGCCAGAGCAGCCGGAGATCAGGACACAGGAAACAGGGAATAGGGATCAGAGAATCAATGATGAAGGCGCAGCATCCGGCAGCGCCAAACATAACGCAGAGCACGAAGTGTCAGGGCACGACTTCAGTCGTGCCGAAATTGGGCCCCACTTAGCGGGCGCTTCAGCCCCCGAGGGAAATGCCGCATCGCCCAGGCTCGCCCGCGGCCTTCTCGAATCCCGCATGGAATCAGCTCTCGCCGTCCTCACCCAGCCCGAATCCGCGCACACGCCCACCCTCCGCCAGGGCCATCTGGCCCTGCTCAAGCGCTGGTACTACCGGCCGGAGTTGAAGCGCACCGGCGAAATCTTCTTTCCCGATGAGCACGGCCACTGGCCTATCAAAGCCCTCCTGCGCGGCGCCGGCCGCGTGGCCGCCGGGATGCTCAAGCTTTCACAGCCGCCGCAGACCCGTGCGCCTTCCCGCTGATACACTGGCCCTGCAAGGGAGTCGTATCTCGAATCATGGTTGAGCTGGTTCCGTCCATCCTCTCCGCCGATTTCGCCCATCTGGCCGATGAGGTTGCCGCGGCTGAGCGCGGGGGCGGCACGGTCATCCACGTCGATGTCATGGATGGGCACTTCGTCCCCAACATCACCCTCGGGCCGCCGGTGGTCAAGAGCCTGCGCAAGGTCACCAAGCTGCCGCTCGATTGCCACCTGATGATCGACAACCCCAATGAGTACATCGCGGCCTTCGCCGAGGCCGGCGCCAACTGGGTCAGCGTCCACTACGAGGCCTGCCCGCACCTGCACCGGACTCTCGAAATGATCATCGACCACGGCATGAAGCCGGGAGTCGTCCTGAACCCTGCGACGCGGGTCGACCTGATCCAGGAAATCCTGCCCATGGTGCACCATGTGCTGATCATGAGCGTGAATCCAGGGTTCGGCGGGCAGGAATTTATCCCGTTTTCCCTCGATAAGCTCCGCACCCTGGCCCGGATGCGCCGGGAACTGGGGCTGGGATTTAAAATCGAAGTAGACGGCGGCGTGGCTCACGACACCGTTGCCCAGGTCGTCCAAGCTGGAGCGGAGCTGCTGGTGGCAGGGAATGCTGTTTTCGGCGCGGGCGAGCCGGAGCGCGATGCGCGCGCGCTGCTCGATGCGGCCAGAGCCGCAGCCGGAGAAAAGCCCGCCGGCAGATCGCGCCTGGAGACGAGCCGGAGATCGACAAAACGGCGTAAGATTCAGTGAAACAAGCAAGAACGAAACAAGCCAGGATCAACCAAGCTTGGATCAGTCGGACGGCCGCTTCCAGTGGCCGCTCGCGCAATGAGGTGGTATGAATCGGTTTTCCAACAAATGTGCCGCGGCGGCGCTTGCTGTTCTTTTCCTGACCTGCGTTTCGGCCGAAGCCAAGAAACCAAAGAAGCAGAAGAAAGCCTATGACCTGAGCGCCAATCCGCTCGGCAACGTGCAGTCGAAGCAGCCCGATAAGGAGCTCTACGACAAGGCCATGGTCGCCCTGAAGAAGGGCCGCTATGACGTGGCCCGGCTTGACCTGCAGACCTTGCTCAACACCTATCCTGAGTCAGAGTACCGGATGCGCGCCAAGCTCTCCGTGGGCGACACATGGTTCAAGGAAGGGGGCTCCGCTGCCCTCACCCAGGCCGAGGCCGAGTACAAGGACTTCGAAACCTTCTTCCCCAACGCGCCTGAGGCCGCCGAGGCGCAGATGAAGGTCGCCGACATCTACTACCAGCAGATGGAGAAGCCGGACCGCGACTTCACCAACGCGCAACAGGCGGAGGGGGAATACCGGGAGATGGTCAATATGTACCCGGATTCGAGCCTGATTCCCCGCGCCAAGCAGCGCCTGCGCGACGTGCAGGAGGTGCTGGCGGAACGCGAAGCCCAGATCGGTTTCTACTACTCGAGCCGCGATAACTACAATGCCGCCATCGCCCGGCTCGATACCGTTGCCGATACCTACCCGCTCTACTCGAGGAGCGATCAGGTGCTGATCGCCATCGGCGACGCCTACGCCGGCGAGGCGCATAACGTGCAGATCGCGCCAGGATTGCCGGGCGCCGTGCGCGAACGCCTGCAGACGGTTTATCTCGACAAAGCCGCCGCGGCCTACGCCAAGGTCATCACGCGTTATCCGATGGCTCCCCACGTTGAAGACGCGCGCGACCGTCTCGTGGCCATGAATCGCCCCGTTCCCGAGCCAACCGAAGCGGCCATTGCTGAGAGCGACGCGGAAGAGCGCAGCCGCCAGCCGCTGCACTTTACCGACAAAACGCTCGACATCATCAAGCGCGGCCCCACGGTGGTAGAAGCCGTGCACGTAGGCGAGCCGACGCTCGACGATCCGCACCGCACGCTCGCTCCGGATGTGACCAAGGAAAACGTGGCTCTCTACCGGGATGCGATGAATGCCGGCAAGCCCGAAGCTCCGGTTGAAGCCGTCAAGCCTACCGGTGCGAACGAGCCGCCGCGCAGCGATCGCCCCTCCGACGCGCCGTTGCAAATGTCTACTCCCTCGGGCGGCACGGGCATAGGTGCGCAGATTGTGAGCGCGCCCAATGGCGCCGCCGCGGCTGACCCGAACGCCGTGGTGCAGCCCGTCGGCCCCGTCAGTACGGCATTGCCGGCTGCCGAAAAACCGGCCGAGGCCCCCACCCAGGTGAACGACATCAAGCCCGGCGAGACTCCGACCTCGCAGCCTGTCGATAATGCGGCCAACAACAAGAAGAAGAAAGCCCCCAAGGCCGACCTGAGCGACGAGTCATCGAGCAAGAAGAAAAAGAAGAAGGGGCTGGGCAAGCTCAATCCCTTCTGAGCCGGTCGAATCTGAATTGCCAAGCTCTAAAAGCCGCAAAGGCCGTATTCCCAATCGGGTGCGGCCTTTCTCTTTGCGCTCTTGCGGTGACGTCCTGCATCGAAAAGAGATACGCCTCATCTGCTAAAGTGAGGGGTGGACCCCTCGTCAGACCGCCTTGCGCAGCCGGCATCGGCTTCAGGCTCCGGGGGCTAGCCAACAATCCCCATGCCCCACGACCTGCCCAAAGCCTACGACCCGACTGCCATTGAAGATCACTGGGCCGAATACTGGGTCCGCGAAAACCTCTTCGCGCAGCCCACGCCCAAAGCCGATGATCCGAATCAAGGCGAGCCCTTTACCATTCTTCTGCCGCCGCCCAACGTCACCGGCCGCCTGCACATGGGCCACATGCTCAACCAGACGGAAATGGACATTCTCACCCGCTGGCGGCGCATGTTGGGCCGCCGCGCCCTGTGGCTTCCCGGCACCGACCACGCCGGCATCGCCACCCAGATGATGGTGGAGCGCCAGCTCGCCTCTGAAGGCACCAGCCGCGAGCAATTAGGCCGCGCAGCCTTCGAAACGCGGGTGTGGGAGTGGAAGCGCCATTACGGCGGCGCAATTCTCGACCAGATGAAGCGGCTCGGCGCATCCGTCGACTGGAGCCGCGAGTACTTCACCATGGACGAGAACCTTTCGGTCGCGGTGCGCGAGGCCTTCGTCCGTCTCTACGAGCAGGGACTCATCTACCGCGGCGCATACATCGTCAACTGGTGCCCGCGCTGCCAGACCGCGATCAGCGATCTCGAAGTGGTCTATGACGAGCACAAAGGGCATCTCTGGGAGATTCGGTACCCCGTACTGGATGATTCCGGACAAGATTCCGGTGAGTATTTAACCGTGGCCACCACGCGCCCCGAGACCATGCTGGGCGATGTGGCCGTAGCCATTCATCCCGAAGACGAGCGGTACAAGCACCTGCACGGCAAAAAGCTGCGCCTGCCCTTGATGAACCGCGAGATTCCCATCATCCTCGACGAATGGGTAAGCCGCGAGTTCGGCACCGGCGCGGTCAAGGTGACGCCGGCGCACGATCCCAACGACTTCGCCCTCGGCCAACGGCATCATCTGCCGTCGATCAACGTGATGGACGAGACGGCGCATATCAATAACGAGGGTGGCCCGTACGCAGGCCTCGACCGCTACGTTGCGCGCAAGAAGATCGTCGCCGATCTCGAAGAGCAGGGGCTTTTAGCCGGCATCAAGGATCACACCCACAATGTGGGCCATTGCGATCGCTGCAAAACGGTCGTCGAGCCGCGGTTCTCGACACAGTGGTTTCTTGCCGTCAACAAAGAGCCCGAGGGCGGAGGCCAGTCGATCGCGGCCAAAGCAATTGCTGCGGTCAAGGAAGAAAAAATCCGCTTCACGCCGGAGATGTACAAGAAGACCTACCTGAACTGGATGGAGAACATCTACGACTGGTGCATCTCGCGCCAGCTCTGGTGGGGCCATCGCATCCCGGCATGGCACTGCGCCGTCTGCCACAAGATCACGGTGCCAGGCCCCAACACGAATGAAGATCCAGCGGCGTGCTCGCACTGCGGGTCTGCGGAAATCACGCAGGAGACCGACGTGCTCGACACCTGGTTCTCCTCCGGCCTGTTGCCCGTCTCCGTCTTCGGCTGGCCGAAAATTCTGGGTGCCCCAGGTCTCGATTCTGAGACCTGGGCGAGCAAGAAAGATAGAGCCGATTTCGACGCCTTCTACCCGACTTCGCTCCTCGTCACCGGCTTCGACATTCTCTTCTTCTGGGTCGCGCGGATGATCATGCTCGGCTGCTGGTTTGCGGCCGACATTCCCATGCCCGACGGCAGTCCGCGCTCTCTCGCGGATTCGGTCCCGTTTCGCGAGGTCTACATTCATGCGCTGGTAAGAGACGCCAACCGCGAGAAGATGTCGAAGACCAAGGGCAACGTCATCGACCCGATCGAGATTGTGAAGCAGTACGGCACCGATGCGGTTCGTTTCACGCTGGCGTCCATGGCCTCGCCGGGAACTGACATCGCGTTCAACATCGCAAGAACCGAAGGCTATCGCGCCTTCGCCAACAAGATCTGGAACGCCGCCCGCTTCATCTTCATGAATGTGGATCGCGCCGCCGAGATCGGAATCACGGTCGATAAGACAGCGCTCGGCCAGATGCCGACCGTTTGTGAAGATGCGCCGCTCGAAACGCGCTGGATCGTGACAGAACTGCACTCGGCGGCAGCGAAAGTGAGCCAATCGCTCGAAAATTACCGGTTCGACGACGCAGCGAACACGATCTACCAGTTTTTCTGGGGCAGCTTCTGCGACTGGTATCTCGAGATCGTCAAGCTGCGTTTGGATTTTTCAGAATCGGCGGACAAGGCGAAGACAAAAGCCGCGCTCATCACGCTCGTCGGTGTTTTTGAAGCGGCGCTGCGGTTGCTATCGCCGTTCACGCCGTTCCTGACAGAGGAGCTTTGGCACGCTGTGTACAACGGCAGTCCTCCGGCGAAGTCAATCGCGTTGACGCGGTATCCCCAAGGCCACTATGAAGGGGACGGAGGGAGGATCTCATTGCGTCACAATTACGATGCGTCAGTTATGGAGATGCGAGTGGTCCAAAGCGTGATAACAGCGCTCCGTGCGCACCGGAAAGACCTTGGTGTCCCTGAGAAGGAACTTGTTCCGGCCACCGTTTATTGTGCCGAAGAAGACGGTTCCTTGACCGCTGGTTACATGAAAGATGAATCAAACCGAGAACTCTGCAACGCACTGGCCCGCGTCGAACTAAGGTTGAAGATGGAACGTGCGCCAGCCGGACTGAAGTCGCGAACGGGGGTCGGCTTCACAGTTTCAGTCGCATATGAAGCGAAGATCGACGTCCCCGCCGAGCGCGAGCGCTTGACAAAGGACATTGCGAAGTACGAAAAAGGCTTGGCCGCCGCGGAGCGCCAGTTGGGCAACGAGAGCTTTCTGGTCAAAGCGCCGGCGCATGTGGTCGAAGGATTGAAAAAGCAGGAAGCGGAAACGCGCACGCTGCTCGAAAAGGCGCGCGCAGCGCTGGCCGCGCTGCCGCCAGAGTGAGAGCGAGCGAAGACCAACCCGAAGATCAACCGCAGATCCTTCGGCTCCGCTGCGCTTGGCTCAGGATGACAGCTCAAGTGCATCGGAAGCGCGAACTGGAAGCTGAGAGCTGAAGGCTGAAAGCTGAGAGCTGCAAGGGCCAATAGCTGTAATCTGTTTCCCAAAGGGCAATCATGGATTGGAAGAGTCACCGCATCGACGCATTGCTGGAGCAGGCCCTGGTGGAAGACAAGGCCGCCGGCGACGCGACCACCAATCTCACCATCGATCCCGATCTGCGCGCGACTGCTTCGATCCTGGCGCGCGAGGAGCTGGTCGTGGCAGGCCTCGGCGCGGTGCCGCGCTTCCTCGAGATCTTTGCCCGCCTCGATCCTCGCCCGCAGGCGCACACGCGGTTTGAGGTCGTCAGCCATCCGGAGATCTTCGACGGCGTCCGCGTGCATGCCGGCCAGGTGCTCGCCGTGGTCCGCCACAATGCCCGGGTTCTGCTCAGCACCGAGCGCGTCATCCTGAACTTGCTGCAGCATCTGAGCGGCATCGCCACGCTTACTCGCCAATATGCGGACGCGATTCAGGGCACGCCCGCGCGTGTCCTCGACACGCGCAAGACTGTTCCCGGCATGCGTGCACTTGAAAAATACGCCGTCCTCTGCGGCGGCGGCACGAACCACCGCATTGACCTTGCCTCCGGCATTCTGATCAAGAACAATCACATCGCGCTCGGCGGCGGACTCAAGAAGGTGCTGGCCCGCGCGCTCGAATCGCGCAAGCCGGGCCAGCGCGTGCAGATCGAAGTCCGCAGCCTGCCGGAGCTTGAAGATGCGCTGGCCGGCGGGGCCGAAGCCATCCTGCTCGACAACATGCCGCCCGCGCAGGCGAGGCAGTGCGTCGAGCGGATCAGGGACGAAGGCCGCTGGATTCCCACCGAAGCCTCGGGTGGCATTGTGCTCGAAAATATTCGCGCCTACGCCGAGACCGGCGTCGACTTCATCAGTGTCGGCGCGCTCACCCACTCGGCCAAAGCCGCCGATATCTCGATGGCGATCACGGCCGAGCCGCGCTAGCCGATGTACGATCTTGCGGCCTTGGATGCCGCTCTCGCGGATTCTCTCTTCGCTGGCAAGCTGCATTTCTCTTCCGTCACCGGTTCCACCAACTCCGACGCCTTGGCAGCCGCGCGGGCCGGCGCGCCGCACGGCTCGGCCTGGTTTACAAACGAGCAATCCGCCGGCCGCGGCCGCGGAGGCCACGCGTGGCACTCAGCCGCCGGGCAAGGTCTCTATCTGAGCGCTCTCTTCCGCCTTCCCATCCCCGCCGGCCAGTTGCTTTTATTGCCCCTGGCCGCCGGCCTCGCCGCCGCCGAGGCAATCGGCACTGTTACCGGCCTGAGCGTCGATCTGCGCTGGCCCAATGACCTGCTGCTCGGTCCGCTCAAGGCCGGAGGCATTCTGGTGGAAGCGCACCCGGAGCCGAACGCCGGAGTCTGTGCGGTGGTGGGTATCGGCATCAACGTGCACCAGCGCGGGTTTGACCCCGGCCTGGCCACGCCGGCCACCTCGCTCGATCTGGCCGCCGGCCGCACCGTCAGCCGGCAGCCGCTGCTGATCACCCTGCTACACTCTCTGGAACGCGAGGCGGATTCGCTGCTCGACCGGCGCACGGCGGCCGAGATTCCGGCTCGGGTTGAGAAGGCCTCCACATGGGTGCGCGGACGCAGGGTCGAAGTGCACGGCCCGCAGGCCTGCACGGGTGTGACCATGGGGCTGGACGAGCACGGATTCCTGCGCGTCGAGACCGCTGCCGGGCTGATGACGGCGCAGACCGGCGGTATCCGGGCGCTCAAGCAGGAACCGGACCGGGAGCCGGAGATAGACTGAAAGCATGCTGCTCGCTCTCGACGTCGGCAATACCAATACCGTGCTGGGCCTTTTCCGCATCGACGGCACCGCACCTGAATTGGCCGCGCACTGGCGCGTCACCACCCATCGCGCCCGCACCGTGGATGAATACGGCGTCCTCTTTGTGCACCTCTTCGAGATGCACGGCATGGCAGTCAGCCAGGTAAGCCACATCATTATCGCGTCGGTTGTGCCGCCGGTTGACTCCACACTGCGCCGCGTCTGCGAGAAGTATTTCCACATCGATCCGATGTTCGTTGAGCCGGGCATCAAGACCGGCATGCCCATGCTGGTTGATAATCCCACCGAGCTCGGCGCCGACCGGCTCGCCGACGCCGTTGCGGCCTTCGCGCGCTACCACGGTTCCTGTATCGTGGTCGATTTCGGCACCGCTACCAAGTTTGAAGTCATCTCTCCGCGCGGCGAGTATCTCGGCGGAGCCATCGCGCCGGGGCTGGGCTTGAGCGCCGACGCACTCTTCTCCCATGCCGCGCGCCTGACGCGCGTCGATATCAAACGCCCCGCGAAGGTCATCGGCACCAACACCGTCGGCCACCTGCAGAGCGGCATCTTTTTCGGCTACATTGGCTTGGTCGACGGCATCATCGAGCGGATTCTCAACGAGCTCGGCCCGCTGGCGGAGCCGCCGCGCATCATCGCCACCGGGGGCCTGGCGCGCATGATTGCGACGGATTCGCGGTACATCCAGGAGATCGACGAGATGCTCACCTTGGATGGTCTGCGGATTCTCTTTGAGCGCAATCGCGCGGTGCGGCCCAGAGGACGAAGCGCCGACAGCCGCCCCGCAGCCGAAGTCGCGCGCACCCAGTCCGCTCCCGCCGGCTCCATTTCCGGGGAGCGCAAGCCATGAGCCATCCGCAGCGGCACACCGTGATCTGGCCTGCTTTGATCTGGCGCGCTTTGATCTGGCCCACTTTGATCTGGCCCGCTTTGATCTGGCCATTATCCTGAGGCGCTTGCTCGTGCGCAATTACTTTAACTACTTCACTGAGATTGAGGAACGCTTCCAGCAGCGGCGGGGATCGATTCTTCTGCTTTCAACGCTCGACTGGGCGCTGATCGAGACCTGGCGCGAGGCGGGCATTCCCCTCGAAGCCGTCATCCGCGGCATCGATGCCGCCTTCGACAAGTACGAAGCGCGCCAGAAGCGGGGACGCATGCGGCGCGTAAATGGCTTGACATGGTGCGCGCAGGCGGTGATGCAGGCAGCCGAGGATCTCAAGGAAGCCGCAGTGGGCTCGGCGCAGCCCAATGCCGGCGCATTGGAGTCGGGCTTCGAGCGGGAGCGCGTCGCCGTGCATCTCGAGTCAGCCGCGGCCGCTCTCGATGCTGCGGAAGTAGCTCCCGAAGCCTGCGCCGCAACCGCAGCCCGCCTGCGCGAACTGGCCGGCGAACTGCACGCGCCTGAAGAGCAAACTTCAGGGTCTTCCTCGAATCCGGCAATCGCCATTGGCCCCGGCGATCTCGAAGCCCTGGAACGCTCGCTCACCGTGCTCGAAGAGAAACTTTTTGCGGCCCTCACGGCAGCGGCGCCGGAGGAGTTGCTCGTCGGCCTCAAGGAACACGCGGCCCGCGAACTGGCTCCGTATCGCAGCCGCATGGGCGTGGTGCAGATTCGCCAGGTCGAGCATCAATTTGTACAAAAACAGTTGCTCGTTCACTACAACCTGCCGCGCCTCAGCCTCTTCTACATGAGCCAGCAATGAAGCCGCGCGCCCCGCATCGCATCCCTGACCCATCGCCCGAGCCCCGCATCGTGCGAATGGAAAAGCCGGTCTATGGGGGAGCCTTTCTTGCGCGCGACCAGGGCAAAGCCGTCTTTGTTCCGCTCACGCTGCCCGGTGAAGAAGCGCGCGTGCGCATCGTGGAGGACAAGGGCGGCTACGCCAAGGCTGAAGCGGCGGAGATTCTCGCTCCGGCTCCCGAACGCGTGACGCCCGAATGCCGGCACTTCGGCGCCTGCGGCGGCTGCCACTATCAGCACGCGGGCTACGAGGCGCAGCTCCGCTTCAAGCAGTCCATCTTGCGCGAAACGCTGGAGCGTGCCGGCGTGCAGCCTCCCGAAGAGATCGCCGTGCTCTCGGCCAGCCCGTGGGCCTATCGCAATCGCATCCGCCTCGCCGTCGATCCGGCAGGAAATCCCGGTTATCGCGCCAGGCGCTCGCACGCAATCGTCCCCATCGCGGAGTGCCCCATCGCCGCGCCCTTGCTGGTGCGCGCGGCTCTTGCCGCCGCGGAGATCGCTCGCAAATCTCCGCCTGCCCAGCGCCCCTCGGAGATTTCTCTTTTTTGCGATGCCGAGGAATCCGCGCTGCTGACCGACATCTACGCCGGTGAACGGGCCAAGCTTCCGTTCGAGGAGTTTTGCCGCGCGCTCGCCGGACCGGTACCGGAGTTCCAAGGCGCCGAATACGTCCTCGAAGACCGCACCGGCCGCTCGCGCACAGTGGCCCAATGGGGCGCAACTTCACTCGGCTACCGCGCAGCCGGCTTCACCTATCGCGTCGATCACGGCGCATTCTTCCAGGTGAACCGCTGGCTCGTCGACGCCCTGGTCGAGCGGGTGATCGCAGGCCATAGCGGCGGCCTGGCCTGGGATCTCTTCGCCGGAGTCGGTCTCTTCGCGCGCCGCCTCGCCGCGAACTTTGCGCGCGTGGTGGCCGTCGAGTCTGGGCCATCCGCTACAGCCGCGCTCGAACACAACCTGCGCGGCACCGGCGCGGCTGTCGAGAGATCCGCGACCCTTGATTTCTTGCAGCACTCGCATCGCGGCGAGCAGCCTGAGCTCGTGATTGTAGACCCGCCCCGCACCGGCCTGGGCGCAGAAACCACCGCACTGCTTGCCCGCTGTGCCGCCCCTGCGCTCGTCTACGTCTCCTGCGACCCGGCCACTTTGGCCCGCGATCTGCATGCTCTCATCGGCTCCGGCTACGGCATTCAGGAGATGGCGCTCGCCGATCTCTTCCCGCAGACCTTTCACATCGAAACCATCGTCCGTCTGCGCCGATAACACCCGCCCAACAAACTTCCCGTGCCAGGCGAGCGGATTGCTGATAGGCTTACCGTCAAATCAACTTTTCTCATTGCAAACAGAATGCAATCGGGCCCCCTCATTACCGGGCAATCTGCGGCCGTTGTGCGCGCCGTGCCGCTCTTCCACGCCGCGTGGCTATTTGCGGCCGGCATTGCCGTTGCGCATTGGCTCTGGCCGCGCCCCAGCCTGGTTCTCCTTGCAGTCATCCTTCTTGCAACGCTCTGCTGCGTAGCCGCGCTCCGCGCGCAGCGCATCGTGTGGGCTCCGCTGGCTGCGCTGTGGCTCCTGCTCGGCGCCTGGTGCGCACTCATGCAGCCGCAGCCCGCGCCCGCCCCCGCGTTGGCCGCGCTCTCTGACGATCTGCTCCGCACCGTCGAGGGGACTGTCGTCGAGACCGCAACCATTCGCTCGGAATCGGAGCAAAATGGCGAATCGGGACAAAATATCGACGAGCCGGCAAGCGAGTCCTCCTCGCAACGCATTGACCTCCGCATCTCGACCGTCGAGCAGATCGACGACGCTTCTGACGCGCAGATTCCCGCAGCCGGCGGAGTGCGGCTGACGGTTCGCTGGCCCGCCGCCGAAAAATCCGTCCAGCCGTTTCAATGCGGCGAGCGCATCCAGGCCGTCGTGCGCCTGCTTCCTCCCGAGATCTATCACGATCCCGGCGTCTGGAACCGCGCCGATTATCTTCTCGACCAGGGCATCACCTCCACCGCCAGCGTGGCCATTGATCGCGTGCAGCGGCTCGGCAGGGCGCCGGGAGCGTTTCTCGCCTGCCGCGTCACCAACTGGCAGCACGCCTCCACCGCGCGGCTGCTGGCGCTGCCGGCCGCGATGCGCCGTTTTCCCGCGCCGCTGCGCCTCACCGGCGACGATGCCGCCATGCTGGCCGCCATGATCGCCGGCGACCGCACCTATCTCACCCAGCACCTCCGCGTCGGTTTTGAGCGCACCGGCTCGTTCCACATGCTCGTCGTCTCCGGCTTTCACCTCGCCGTTGTCGCCGGTTGCATCTTCTGGATCGCGCGCCGCCTGCGCCTGCCGCGGGTTCCGGCCACCCTTCTCACCGTCGCCGCTTCCTTTGCGTATGCCCTCTTCACCGGCTTCGCCACGCCCGTGCAGCGCTCCCTGTGGATGATCACCCTCTACCTGCTCGGCCGGCTCGTCTATCGCGAGCGCAGCCCACTCAACACAATCGGCTTCGCAGCCTTGTGCCTGCTGGCCGTGAGCCCGCGCGCCCTTTTCGACGCCAGCCTGCAGATGACGCTGCTCGCCGTCATCGCCATCGCCGGCATCGCGGCTCCGCTGCTCGCGGCCACCATCCATCCCTATGGACCCGCCGCGCGCGACCTGCGGCTGATCGCGATTGACGTCAAGCTCGCTCCCCGGCTGGCGCAGTTCCGCGTGGCTCTGCGCATGGTCGCACTGCGCCTGCAGGAGGCCGCAAACAGCTCGATCGCCTGGCGCTTTTTTCCCTGGACAGTCCGCACGCTGCTGCGCCTGGTGGAAGTCGTGATCGTCTCCTGCGTCGTCGAGATTGCGATGACTCTGCCCATGGCTATCTACTTCCATCGCATCACTCTCTTCGCGCTGCCCGTGAATCTGTTCGTCCTGCCGTTGCTGATCATTCTCCTGCCGGCCGCGCTGCTCACCCTGCTCGCCCTCGCGGTTTGGCCCGCAGCCGCCACGCTGCCCGCCGCCGCCGCCGCGCTTGCGCTTCATCTCGGCGTGGGGTTCGTACGCGTCTTCGGCTCGCTGGCGTTAGGAGACGTCCGCATTCCTGCGCCGCTGCTCTGGCAATCGGCCGCGTTTTGCGCGCTGCTCGCCGCCGCGATTCTTTTGGCTCATCGGGCTTTGTCCTTCAGCCGTTGGGCGCCTGGCGGGGTTTGCGCCGCGTTGCTGCTCGCCGGAATTGCCGCCATCGCCCCGCGCGCCGTTCAGCATCCCCGCGGCGCTCTGCTCATGGAAGCCATCGACGTCGGCCAGGGCGACTCGCTTCTCCTGATTACGCCTGACGGCAAAACCCTCCTCGTCGACGGCGGAGGCTTTGGCGGAGGGCCGCGCCAGGCGCCGCAAGACTTCGATATTGGCGAAGAAGTAGTCTCGCCCACGCTGTGGGCCCGCGGCATCCGCCATCTCGACGCCGTCGCCCTCACCCACGCTCACTCCGACCACATGGGTGGACTGCCCGCCATCCTGCGCAACTTTCATCCCGGCGCGCTCTGGGTAGGCAACAATCCTCCCATTCCGGCCTATGACGCGCTGCTCGCCGAGGCAGCGGGGCTGCATATTCCGGTCCGCTCCCTGCGCGCCGGCGACGCCCTCGCCTTCGGCCTCACGCAGATTCAAGTCCTCGCGCCCTTCCGCGATTACCGGCCCGGCATCGAGCCCTCGAACGACGATTCGCTGGTTCTGCATGTCGCCTATGGCGAAAGCTCCACGCTCCTCGAAGGCGATGCCGAAGCGCCCATCGAAGACGAGATGGTCGCGGACGAAATGGTCGCCCAGGCCACGCATTCGGTGCCAGTGCTCTCCAGCACTCTGCTCAAAGTGGGATACCACGGCAGCATCACGTCCACGCGTCCTGAATTCCTGGCGCGCGTGGCGCCGCAGTGGGCCGTCATCTCCTGCGGCCTGCACAACCGCTACGGGCATCCCCGCCAGGAGGTGCTCGCCGCATTACAAGCCTCACGCGTCCGCACGCTGCGAACTGACCTGAACGGGATAGCCTGTTTTGTTCTGGATGGAAAAACCGCCGCGCCCGATCTGGGTTGTGATGGGCAGCGCTAGGTCTCTGACGGCTTGATGCTCCATTACCTGCGGGTGCCCCAGGTTCGGCGCGTCTTTGTTTTTGCGCCTAACCTGGGAAATCATGAACCCAATCACGGCACACAAAATTCTCCGGTCAGAGTCAATAGAGAGCGCTTAGACCGCCGTTACAGGAACGGCCGCCGCATGAATAGCCAGTAAATTTTCAAGCAGCGGCTTGAGCAGCTTCAAATCGAGCGCATTGGCGCCGTCGGATTTGGCGTTCGCCGGATCGTCGTGGACCTCGAGAAAGATTCCATCCACGCCCGCCGCCACGGCCGCCCGCGCCAGCAGCGGAATAAACTCTGGCTGGCCGCCGCTCACGCCGTTCGCCGCCGAGGGCCGCTGCACCGAGTGGGTGCCGTCAAAGACCACCGGCGCCAGATCGCGCATAATGGCCAGCGACCGGAAATCCACCACCAGTGTGTTGTAGCCGAAGCTCGAGCCGCGCTCGGTAAGAAAAACCCGCTCATTGCCCGTCGAACGCACCTTCTCAACCGGATGGTTCATATCCCACGGAGCCACGAACTGGCCTTTCTTGATGTTCACCGCGCGGCCGGTCTTGCCGGCGGCCACCAGCAGATCGGTCTGCCGGCAGAGAAAGGCGGGAATCTGCAGCACATCCACCGCTTCGGCGGCGATCTCGCAGTGGTCCGGCTCATGAACGTCCGTCAGAACCGGCAGACCGGTCTCCCGAGCCACCTTGCCAAGGATCCGCACCCCCTCCGCCAAGCCGGGGCCGCGAAAGCTCTTCACGCTGGTGCGGTTCGCCTTGTCATAGCTGGCCTTGAAGATGTACGGGATGCCGGCGTCGGAGGTGACGCGCTGGATCGCCGCGGCCATCTTTTGGGCGTGCGATTCGCTCTCGATCACACAAGGACCGGCAACCAGGAAGAGCCGGCCCGCGCCTACTTGCACAGGTCCGATTTCAAACGAGTTGCTCACAAAACCGATTCTATCCCGGCCGGCTTCTCCTTCTGCGCGATCGCAGCTTGCCGCCACTAGCCCGTCTGGCTCCTTGTCCATTCCCAGAGGGCGCGATCGAGCGTGCGCAGCGGAGTGGGTGCCGGCAAGTTGCTCTGCGGCTGGACGATATTGCTCTCCGCCAGGCGCTTGCAGAAAGCCACATACTCCTCATAGAAGTGGACGTCGTGACGGGCATGACCCAGCGCTTCCAGCACGCGGAAGTCGAGCACCGTGTATCGTTCAGGGTAGATGGCCGCCAGAATCGCCGAGGCCACCGGAAGGTCAACCCCATGAAGCTCAACGAGCGCGTTCATGGCCGTTTCCGTCGAGGCCTCAGGCGCGGTCGCCACCACCAGGGCCCGCCGAATTTTCTCATTGCTATTCCCGATTAGATATTGGACCGCGCGCTCTGATTTCCAGCGCACGATAGCTTCTAGGTTGGCCAGAGTGAAGTCGCCGTTGCGGATCGACTCGCCGGCATCAAACGCTGCTTTTTCAAGTGCTTGTTCCCTCTCTCCCGCTTGTTTCCAGTACTGCTCCGCCAGCTCCTGCAGCTCCGTTTCCGGAGCCTGAAGCTGAAAGTAGGCGACCATCTTGCTTCCCTTCCTTTCCCAAAAACTCACAGAACAATAGGCCTGCCGGGAAATCGTTGTCAATAACCCATTTGAGGCCCTCACACTAAGATGCGCCCACCGGCATAAAGTGACACCGGATCGCCGGAGCGCATCAGGAATTCATAGGGTTTTCTCAGGGTCTTCCCCAGGGTAACCGCTCCGGTTTGAGCTACCGGTCCCAAGATGGGCCAATCCCAGGCTCAACCCGCCCGCGGGGGCCGGCCTGCGGGTGGTTTTCTCTTCGTAAAAGCCATTCGCATCGGCCATTCGCATCAATAGACGCGGCCGGCCACCGTTTAGCTCAGAACCTGCACATAGTCCCCGGAGCCGTTGATTGTTCCCGGTGCCGTCGATTCCGGAAAATGGATGCCATCCCCCGGCCAGGGAATCTTGGGGAATGAGACAGGGGAACCCGTGATACGCGATGGCGTTCCTGCCCGCGGTCAACGGCTCATCGGTTGCAACCTTCCTATTCTCCGACGTGGCCTGATCCAAGCCCTCAGGCCACGCAAACTATCGGGCTCCCCTTCATCCCAGGCCAGCCGCCTGCGCGACCAGCAACAGCCCAGCCCCGATTGCAACGGCGCCGACAGCTTGCGCGGCACGTTCGCCTGCGGGCGCCAGCCGTTCGGCGGTGATGGCGGCCGTCACGACGGCCATTGCGCGTGGATCCATGACCCCCATCGCCAAAAGGATCGCGGTCAGATTGGCGCAGCTCAGCCCGCAGTGGAATCCGAAGCGCAGGCCCTGCCGCCACGCCGTGCCGGCGTCTGCGGGCAGCGTGCAGCCGCGCCCCGGCGCCTGCCTGCAGCAGGCAAGGTGATGTGCCTTCCACCGGGTGAATTGGAGTACGCCTGCGATCAGCACGACCGCCGCAACCGCGGCCGGAACAGCGCGCGCCAGCGCCGGCAGTTCCATCGCGGCTGCCGCGAAGACCACGCCCAATGGAAACAGGGCCAATCCGAATAAGCCCCACACGAAGAAGTAGCCGAGGCCCGCCAGTGCGGTAAGGCGAGCCAGGCGCGATTCCCCGTTGCAGCCGACCGCCTGGCGGTAGCGCACCAGCATCGGCGTCAGCGAGGGCAGCATCATTGCCGCCATCATCACCACCCACATGCCAAGAAACGACGCCGCGGTGCCGGGCCAGCTCTGCCCGGGCATCCGCATCCACGCCATCGACATCGCCCAGCCGCCAGGCATCGGCATCGCTCCCATCGCCACCATGGATGCGCACCAGGCGGCCGTCAGCGTTGCGCTTGCCGCAAAGAGCAGCGCTGACGCGCCCAGGAAGGCTTGTTGTGACGCTCGGTCGGAGTTCATGAGCCGCACCTCCTGTCGCGGGAATATGTCGCAACCATCACGACGGTCTTGGGATTTTCTTCCCGCTTCCTTGCTGAGCCTGTTCGTCTGCTGCGTCCGGTCAGGCTTTCTCCCCTGCATCGCGCTTCCGGAAGGCGGCTTCTCCCACGTCGGAGACCTGCACCCACTTCGGATCTGGCGCGGCCTCGGTGACGTAGCTGTCGTGCCAGTTCCACCACTTGTAGGTCGGGGTCTGCGGGTAGCCCTCGGGCGAATCCTCCCAGGTCTCCTGACGGCCGAGCGCCGTCATATCCAGGTAGCTCCAGGTGGTCCCCATCGCCTCATCGCCGCGGTTGTTGATGAAGTACGTGCGGAACACCTTGTCGCCGTCGCGGATGAATGCATTGTGGCCGTGCCACTGGTCCACGCCGAAGTCCAGGTCGAAAGTGTCGGTCATCGTGTACCACGGCATCTCCCAGCCCATTCGGGCCTTCAGGCGCGCGATCTCCGCCTGCGGCGCGCGCGAGGCATAGGCAAGCGTGGTGTCGCGGGCGTTCAGATGGGCCAGGTGCGCGACCTGATCCGCGCCCAGCGAGCAGCCGCGGCAGGCGTGATCGGGCCAGCCGAACACCCCCGGCTCGAAGAAGGCGCGATAGACGATCAACTGGCGGCGCCCTCCAAATAAATCGAGCAAACTGACCTTGCCCTGCGGTCCCTCAAATGCATACGCCTTCTCGACGGCCATCCACGGCATCCTTCGCCGTTCGGCGGCCAGCGCGTCACGCGAACGGGTGAATGCCTTTTCTTTCACAAGAAGTTGCTGGTGCGCGGCCTCCCACTCCCTCTGCGGCACTACTGGCGGTGTGTTCGTCGGAAGATCCCGTTTCTCCTGTTCCTTGTTCCTCTCCTTGCCGTTTGCTTTCTGCGTCGTCATCGTCTTTTCTCCCCTTGCCGGAATTTGGTTTTCGTTCGTCCTCGATTTTCGTCCGTCCTCGATAGGACCTCGTGCATCGTGGTCATGTACAAATACTGATGCAGGTGTCGAACAACCTGGGAGTGACAAGTGTGGCGGGATTCCGATGGATTCGCTGATCACAGCCGCGGCACGCGCTCTCGCGGCAGGCGACCCCCTCGGCGCATTGAAGCGAGTTGCGCTGCGCGACGATGCGCCCGCGCTCGCGCTGCGCGGAATCGCGATGGCACAGCTCGGCGAGTTTGCCCGAGCGAAGGAACTCCTTCGAAGAGCGACACGCGCCTTCAGTTCGAAAGAATCCGTGGCGCGCGCGCGGTGCATCGTCGCCGAAGCCGAGATCGCACTCGCCTCGCGTGACCTGGGCTGGCCCGCGAAGACGCTCGATGCAGCACGGGTGACGCTCGAAAACCACGGCGATCGGTTGAACGCCGCGCACGCGCGCTATCTTGAGATCCGGCGTCTCGTTCTCATCGGGCGTCTCGATGAGGCGGAGCACATGCTTGCCGATTTCGATCCTGGGCCCTTCCCGCCTGCGTCGAGGACCGCCCACGAACTCGTAGCTGCCGGAATTGCGATGCGCCGCTTACGGACGAAAGCGGCGCGCGCTGCGCTCGCCCGGGCCGAACGCGCCGCGCGGCAAGCAGGGATCCCGGCCTTGATGGCGGAGGTGGAAAGCGCCTCGCATATTCTGAATACGCCGGCGGCACGCCTGGTTGCACATGGCGAGGAGCGGCCGCTGCTGCTTGAAGAAGTCGAAGCCTTGCTCGCATCAAAGGCGCTCGTCGTAGACGCGTGCCGCAACGTCGTGCGTGATTCACTGACTGTGGTTTCGCTCGTGACACGCCCGGTATTGTTCGCGCTCGCCCGCGCCCTCGGCGAGGCGTGGCCTGGCGACGTTCCGAGGGAGCGGCTTCTTGCCCAGGCATTCGGAGCAAGATTTGTCGATGAATCGCATCGCATGCGGCTGCGAGTCGAAATCGGACGGCTTCGCAAGATGCTTCGGCCACTGGCCGATGTGAGCGCGACGAAAAAAGGGTTTGCGCTGGCGCCCCGCCGCGCACGCGAGGTCGTCGTGCTGGCGCGGCCCGTCGAGGATGAAAATGGCGCCGTGCTCGCTTTCCTCGCCGACGGTGCGTCGTGGTCGAGCTCCGCTCTGGCCATTGCGCTGGGGACAAGCCAGCGCAGCGTGCAGCGGGCGCTCGATTCGCTCGCGGCGGCGGGAAAGGTACAGTCCTTCGGCCGCGCCCGTGCCCGTCGTTGGATAACCCCGCCAGTGCCGGGATTCACGACAACTTTGTTACTCCCCGGTCCGCTGCTGATTGATTAAGGTAAAAGCATGAAACATTCGAAAGCTGAAATCGTGGGCGAATACGGTCCCTTTCCAGGAGTCGAAAGAGTTAATGGAGTCACCTACGACGGCCGGCACGTCTGGTTCGCGTCCGGCGACAAGTTGAACGCCTTCGATCCTGCGAGTGGAAAGCCGGTGCGTTCCATCGATGTCGCCGCGCATGCTGGAACGGCCTTCGATGGCCGGCACCTGTTTCAGATCGCCGAAGACCGCATCCAGAAGATCGATCCGAAGAGCGGCAGTGTGCTTGCCACGATTCCGGCGCCCGGCGGTGGCCGTGACTCGGGCCTAGCGTGGGCCGAAGGAACGCTCTGGGTGGGCCAATATCGCGACCGGAAGATTCATCAGATCGATCCCGAGACTGGGGTAATTCTTCGTACCATCGAGTCCAACCGCTTCGTCACCGGAGTCACCTGGGTCGAGGGAGAGTTATGGCATGCGACCTCGGAAGGGGACGAGAGCGAACTGCGGCGAATCGACGCTGACTCGGGGGCAGTGCAAGAGACGCTCGAGATGCCGCGCGGTTTCAACATCTCAGGACTCGAGTCCGATGGACACGACCGGTTCTTCTGCGGTGGACAAAAGAGCGGGAAGGTCAGGGTAGTCCGTCGCCGAAAAGAATAACCATTAGATGGCGGCGCTGCGGCAACCAACAAAACCTCCGTAGTCGGCAGAAGCGAAACCAGTGGATCGGACATGCAGCCTCTCGCTCCAGCCGCCAATTCTGGTAGCATCTCTCTTCGGAGATCGTTTCAACATGGACACACTGAATGGCGCGGGCCTCGGCCCCCGGCGAAATGAAGATATAGCGCTCGACCTGATGAAGTTTGTGGCATCCACAGTGGGTGTAGGCCGCACGGCCATGCCCTCAACCGGTTTTAGCGGCTCGGCAGCCGCGAAACCCGAGGAGCACGTGAACCACCTGCTTGAGCTCTACGGCCGCTGCCTCAAGGCCGTGGAGGGCGAGGACGCCGAGAAAGAGGCCGCGAAATAGCGGGCGCAGCCCTCGTTCGCGTTGCCGTAGCCGGCGCCGGCGCATTCGGGCGCAATCATCTGCGCGTGCTCCGCGAGTTGGAGACAGCTGGCGAAGGCGCGGCCCTCGTCGCCGCCGTCGAGCCTGACCCGAAGCGCGCCGAAGAGGCCCAGGCGCACTTCAGCATCCCTGTCTTTTCGAGCGTCGATGCGCTGCTCGCGGCGGACCTGAAGCTGGACGCGGCCTGCGTAGCCGTACCCACCGTGCAGCATCACGCCGTCGCCGCCGCCCTGCTCGAGGCCGGACTCGATCTGCTGGTAGAAAAACCGCTGGCGGCGCATCTTCCCGAAGCCGATGAGCTCATCCGGCTCCAGGGAAAAAAAGGCCGCATCCTGCAACCGGGCCATCTCGAGCGCTTCAATCCGGCAGTATTGGCCATAGAGCCGCGGCTTACGCGGCCCATGTTCTTTGAGGCGCATCGCCTGAGCGTCTTCACGCCCCGCGCCCTCGACGTGGACGTGGTCCTCGATCTGATGATCCACGATCTCGACATCGTGCTGACCTTCGCAGCATCGCCGGTGCGCGAGGTGCGCGCCGTCGGGCTGCCGATCCTCTCGCCGCGCGTGGACATCGCCAACGTGCGCGTCGAATTCGAATCCGGCTGCGTGGCCAACTTCACCGCCTCCCGTGTCTCCACTGAGCGCGTGCGCAAGCTGCGCTTCTTCGAGCCGCGGCAGTATGTTTCGATTGATTACGCCCGGCGCGACCTGCTGGTGATCAGCGTCGACTCTCAAGCCGGCCCATTGCCCGCGGAGCTGGCCGCCGCCCTGGCTGCGGGCAAAATCAACTCCGCCGATCTGGCCAAATTCGCAGCGGCCGGCGCAGCGTCAACGGCTCCAGAACTCACTCCAGGACTCATTCCCGGACTAACTCCCGGATTCAAGTTCATCAAGCCGGAGGTCGCGCCGGGCGAGCCGCTTCGTCTCGAGATCCTCTCGTTCCTCGAATCCGTCCGCACCCGCCGCCCGCCAAAGGTCACGGCGCGGCAGGGACGCGCGGCCCTTGAGCTCGCGCTGCAGATTCAGTCCGCCATGGCGGCTCACGCCGATCGCGCCGGCCTCGGCGATTTCTTCAAAGCGGGCCCGTAACGGCCCTGCTCCAACACCCGCAGTCACATCAAGACCGGCAGTCCCATCCCAGGCAGCACGAACCCGCTACTTCGGTTCCTGCTGAGAGGAGCCCGGCGGAGGGGTAGCCGGAGCTTGAGGGGGTGTTGCCGGTTGAGCAGGCGTTGCCGGACTCGCCGGCGCAGCCGTGCTCCCCGGCGCTGTTCCGGCCGGCGGAGTTGCTCCCGGATTTCCGGTTGGATTTCCTGGCCGTGGCGGCACGCCTCCAGGCATCGGATGCATCCCCATGCCGGGATGATTCGGCGCCATCGGCAGATCCCTCACGTCCACCAGCTCCACGTCGAAGATCAGGTCGGATTTGGGTGGAATGCCCGGATTGGCGGCATCGGGCCCAGGCCGCCCATGCGCGCCGTAGGCGAGCTGCCAGGGAATGAACAGGCGGCGCTTGCCGCCGATCTTCATCCCGTCAAAGCCCTGATCGAAGCCGGGAATCAGCCGGCCGAACCCCTGCGGGAACTCGAGCGGCTCAGGCTCGCCCAGCTCGGGCTTGCCGTCCTCGCCCATCACCGGCCTCCCATCCTTCAGAATCGGCCGGCGGTGGTCATCCGAGGAGTCGAACTTGTGCCCGTCGTCCGGCCGCCCATTGGCTCCCAGATAGCCCGTATAGAAGACCTTGTAGATCTTGTTCGGTTCGGCCACGGCTCCGGTGCCGATCTTCATGTCCTCATATCTCAGGGCGAAGGCCGCCTTCATCGGGCCATGCGGCGCTCGAGGCACCGAAGCCGGCAGAATGGATGCCGTCGCGCCGGATGCGCCATGACTGACGGTTGCCTTGCCCGTCGTTGCCTTGCCCGTCGTTGCCTTGGCCGTTGTTGCCTTGGCCGTTGTAGAGCTGGGGGTGGGTGCTTTGGTGGGTGTCTGTGCGCGCACTGCGGCCGCGCAGGCGGCCAGGGACAAAAAGAACACAAAGCGTTTCATTGCTTCGGGAATCTCCAACAAGACTTCTCAACCGGAGTCTATCAGGCCAAGCAGACCAAGCAGGCCAAGTCTGTCAGGCGCAGTTGTCGGGCGCCGCAAGCTCACCCAATTAACATTCCGGCAAGAAGAGCCGTCCTGGGCGCCAGGTGTTCGATCGCAACCGACTCATGCCGCGCATGCGCGCCCTCGCCCACCGCGCCCATGCCATCGAGTGTCGGAACGCCCAACGCGGAGGTGAAGTTTCCGTCGGAAGCGCCGCCGGTCGCCGCCTCTTCGAGCTCCAGGCCGATCTCTCGCGCCAGCGCCCTGGCCCGCTGAAACAGCTTCACAGTCGCCGGGGTGCGCTCCATCGGCGGACGGTTGATGCCTCCGGTCACAGTCAGAGTACAGCGCCGGTCGACCGTCTTGAGCGCCGCAAATTTGCGGTCGATCCGCGGGCCATCGGACATGCGCGCAATCCGCACATCCACCTCAGCCCAGGCCTCGGCGGGAATGACATTGGTCTTTGTGCCGCCACCGGCCACGCCCACGCTCACCGTCAACCCGCTCTCCAGGCGCGTCCAGCCGCTCACCGTCTCCACCACCCGCGCCAGCTCCCGGATCGCACTGGCTCCCTTTTCAAAGTCCACGCCTGCGTGCGCGGCGATTCCCTTGATCTCGATTCTCCAATCCCCCGTGCCCTTGCGCGCGGTCTTGTAGGCCAGTCCCAACGCCGGCTCCAGCACATACGCGGCGCTGCAGCCCCCTGCGATTCGCTCCGTAATCGGCCGCGAAACCGGGCTGCCCACCTCCTCCTCGCTGTTCAGGAGCAGCACGATCTCCCGTTCCAGCGCGCCCGCCTCGCTGAGAATCTCCACAGCCGTCAGCGCCATGGCGACGCCGGCCTTCATATCCAGCGTCCCCGGGCCCCGGAACCGCCCACGGCTCACTTCGCAAGGCATCGTCTTCAAAGTGCCCAGGGGCCAGACAGTATCGAGATGGCCGAGCAGAAGCACGGGCTTGGCAGCGCCGGATCGCGCGCGCGGCCCGAAGCGGCCCTCCAGAACGTTGCCGAAATCCCGCTGACGGTGGATCTTGACTCGTCCGCCCAGAGCCTTCACCTCCGCAGCCGCCAGTTCGGCGCAATGATCCACGGCCGCTTTCTCGTTGGAGGGCGACTCGGCCAGAACCAGCCGCCGCGCACGATCGAGCAGCGCAGTCTCATTTTTGCGCGCGCCGGCCAGCAGCGCCCGCATCGGAATCGCCATTGGGATCGCCATTGGGATCGAAGGTGTCGGGGCATCCATCATGCAGAGGGTTCCAGCCAGTCAGGATCTTCCTGATTTTACGATCCGCAACCTCCCGCGAGGCGCAGTCTGTTTCAATCGGCTGGCTCCCCTCCTACATGGCCTCCTTCAATCCCGCGCGGATAAGCCGGCGATTCACCGGAAAAGATGTTGCGAAGCCGAAGATCATGGCAATCTGCATCATGAGCCAGTATCGCGGATCGAAGGGGGTGAGATGCGGATGGGGAAAGAGCCAGAAGAATGTCACCGCCATCCAGGCGTACATCCCGACCTGGAAAGCGGCAATCGAGAGCGTGTCGGCCTGGATGGCCGCAAGCAGCGCCTCGCCTGCGCGGAGATGGCGCATCGGCTGAATGGCGAAATACTGAAACACGATGCCGACGGCCCAAGCCGCTGCAAAATCGATCGCATATTCAGCCCAAAGCGCGGAGCCCAGCAGCGTGATCCCCGCCGTCCCAATGGCGAAATCGCAGATCAGGTCGGCCAGCATGCAGCCCGCTCCGCAGTGGCTTGTGCCCACAGCCACCTGCCACGTGGTCGGCTCGCGCCGGGGCGCCTTTCTCTCCTCGTGGCCGGGCATTCCGGCCTCCTGCCCGTCCATCGCGCTCGTCTCCGGCTGGGTCTTCTTCCGGCCCACGCGGTAATAAGCCCATAACCCGGCCACGCCGAAATAAAGGGCTGAGACCGGCCAGACCACGTTCATAATGGCCATGGATTGCGGATGCCGGGCTAGATCGAGGACGATCCAGGCCGAGCAGATCAGCGCGACGACGATCGAAATCCAGGCCAGCGTCACCAGCATGCCCATCCCCTCCTGGCCGGTTAGATGGCAACCTGATCGCCTTGCGTTGCAATCAAAAGAGATAAGCTTACCCAGGGCTCCGGCTCCGGGCAGGCAGATGCCAGGCGGAGGGCGTGACTCTCAGGGTTCTTTGTCCAAACTGTGGCAAAAATGCCACAGACCGATTTTCAGATTTCCGTCTAATCTAACCGTGCGACCCCCATTTCAGCTTGGGAGACAGTAGTTGGCCAAACCCGCGCATTTAGAGCAGACGATTGCAGAACCCCTTGCCTTCAGCGGAGTCGGTCTGCATTCCGGCGCTCCCGTCACCATGCGCCTGCTGCCGGCGCCGGCCGGATCCGGCATCGTCTTTCGCCGCACCGATCTCGACAACTTCGAAATCCCGGCCAATGGCCGCAACGTGGCCAAGGTCAGCTACGCCACCAGCCTCATGCGCCAGGGCGTGCTCATCTCCACCACCGAGCACCTGCTCTCGGCTTTGATCGGCATGGGCGTCGATAACGTAATCGTCGAACTCGACAACCTGGAGCTGCCCATCCTGGACGGCAGTGCTTTGCCTTACGTGGAGGCAATTCTCCGCACGGGTATCAGCGCCCAGCGCCGCCGCCGCGAGACCATCCGCGTGCTGCGCGACGTGGAGGTGCGCGAGGGCAACAAATTTATCGGGGTGTATCCCGGCTCCGGTTATCGCATTTCCTATGCCATCGACTTTCCCTCCCCGATCGGCAAACAGGAGGCCTGCGTCGACCTGGCGGCCGAGACCTACGGTTCCACCATCGCCCCGGCCCGTACCTTCGGCTACAAAGCCGACGAACAGAAGCTGCGCGACATGGGTTTGATCCGCGGCGCCAGCCCGGAAAATGCGATCGTTCTCGGCGTGAAGGGGCCCATCAACGGCCCGCTGCGTTTTCGAGACGAGTACGTCCGGCACAAGGTGTTGGATCTCATCGGCGACCTGGCTCTCGCCGGGCGCCGCATTGAAGGCCACGTGGTAGCCGAGCGCGCCGGCCACGCCATGCATACGGCACTGGTCTCCCGGTTGCTCAAAGACCGCTCCGCCTGGGAGCTGGCCCACGTGCCGGTTGAAACCGCGGAAGAGAGTTCGCGCGAGACCCATTCCGGCGCAAGCGTGCGCACGCCCGCGCTGGCCGGCATCTAAAACCGCTCCCAGACCCGCTCTTTCAAGAAAATATCCCGCGCCCGGCTCTTATGTGAACAGAATCCGCATCGGCGCTTCCACCGCTACGCTCTTGCCTTCATCGGCCAGTTTGCCGGTCTCCGGATCGCGCGCAAACACGCTCAGCAGATTCGAATCCTGGTTCGCCACCAGAATCCAGCGCTCGGTTGGATCGAGCACGAAGTTGCGCGGCGTTTTTCCGCCGCAGCTCGATCGCGCCATCGGCGTAAGGCTGCCTGTCTTTGGATCGGCGCTGAAAGTGTAAAGAAAGTCGTCGTCGCGGTTTGCAAAATAAACAAACCGCCCATCGCGCGTGATCACCGTGTCGCAGCCGCGCGTCGGGCCGTGATAGTCCGCCGGCAGCAGGTCGATGCGCGTGACCAGCGTCAGGCTGCCATCCGTCTTGTGCCACTCCAGCACGTCGACGGTAGAAGCCATTTCGTTCATGCAGTACGCCGTGTGCCCATTGGGATGAAAGCGCAGCGTGCGCGCTCCCGAGCCGGGCGCGCCGTGATAGTTGCCGGCCGGCGTCATCGCCGCCGTGGCCACATCGGGCTTGTAGATGTGAATGCAATCGCCGCCCAGGTCGTTGATATACGCAAAACGATTGTCGGGCGAGAAGGATGCAAAGTGCGCGTGCGCGGTCTTCTGCCGGTCCGCATTCGGGCCGTGATACGTGTAGTGCTCGGTCCAGACCGGCTCGCTCAGCCGGCCCTCGCTGATCTTGAAGCTGGCCGCGCTGGCGCCCACATAGTCCGCCGCAATGAGCATCTGGCCGGTGTGGTCCACGGCCACGTGGCAGGTGCCCACGCCGGCCGAATTGCGTGCCGACAGTGGCTGCAGCTTATTCTCCACCAGGCGAAAGCTCGCCACTTCACCCGTCGGCTTGCCTTCGAACGTATCGAGCTCTGAAGCCGAGTACACATACTCGTGCCCATGCGAGAAAGCGAGCCACGCCACCTTCGGCACCTTCGCGGCCACGCCGGCAGGCTTCAGTTCCCCGGTTGAACCGTTCCACTCGTAAAAGAGAATTCCATCCGGCGCGCTCGATGCAATGAGGACGAGCGTGCGGCGTGCGTTGGAGGCACCCTGCGCGGAGGAGCTTGCAAATCCAGGCGCGGCGGCGGCAAACATAGCGGAGGTAGTCATCAGAAATTCGCGGCGCGAGACGTATCCCATGGCGGAGACCATTGTCGCCGATAGGCCCTCTCACGCGCCAGTTTCGATGCGCGTCAAGCGCGGCGCGTTGGCTAGTTCACCACGTTGATCGCGGCCTTTCGGGGCGCAACACGCGAGGTGCGATGCGATACACTCCAGGCATTCACGGCCACTGCCCCGGAACTCGAATGAAACTCTCTCGCTTCTTGCTTTTTGTTATCTTCACAGCCGCCCACGCGCAGGCTCCCGCGTCCGGCGTTCCTGATTCTGCCCTCACCCTCCGCTACATTCATGCAGCATGGGAGACGCTTACGCGATCGATGACCGATTGCCATTCGCTCGTCGACATCAAAGTGGATGCCAATCCGGTTCTCTATCTTCCCGCCGATCTTCCCGCGCCGCCGGATCTTCTGGCAGTGGAACAGAAGTGCCACGTAAAGGTGCTCGCGCTACCCAGGCGCATCGAGAAACTCGGCGATGTGATGCCGCAGGAGCTGCCCGCTCCCGGCCTGCTCTACCTGCCCAACCCCTATGTTGTTCCCGGCGGCCGCTTCAACGAGATGTACGGCTGGGATAGCTACTTCATTCTTCTCGGGCTGGAAGCCGACCATCAAGAAGCTTTGGCCAAAGGCATCGTCGATAATTTTTTGTTTGAAGTGGAGCATTACGGATCGGTGCTGAATGCGAACCGCACCTACTATCTCACGCGATCGCAGCCGCCGTTTTTAACCTCCATGATGCGCGCCGTGTACGAAGACCCGTTGAGCTTTCCCGCCACGCCCGCCGGCCGCGCGGAGGCCACTGCATGGCTCGGACACGCCTATACCGTCGCCGAAAAAGACTACACCACCTGGACCCGCCCCGAGCACCTCGCCGGCACGACCGGCCTGGCGCGCTACTACGATTACGGCTCCGGCCCCGTGCCCGAGATGGCCGATGCCAGCACATATTATCCCGAGGTGATCCGCTCGCTCCTCGAGCACCCCACGCCCCTCGGCAATACCTTCCTCATCAAAGGCTCCGAGCGTCCCGATGCAGCCGAAGCGGCCCGGCTGAAGCAGACCAGTTGCGATCTGCAGGCAAGCGTGGTGTGCGAGCGGGCCTGGTATGGCGGCTATCGGCTCACGCGCGATTTTTACAAGGGCGACCGGGCGATGCGCGAGTCGGGCTTCGATACCAGCGACCGTTTCGGGCCGTTCTCCGGAGCAACGCATCATTACGCGCCCGACTGCCTCAACAGCCTGCTCTATCGCTACGAACGCGACCTCGCGCACATCGCCCATCTCCTCGGCAAGCCTCAGGACGCGCAGCACTGGGACCGGCGTGCGAATGTGCGCGCTGAAGCCATGCAGCGTTATCTGTGGCGGCCCAAAGACGGCGTCTTTGCCGATTACGATTTCCAGCATGCGAAGAGTTCAGATTACGCCTTCATTACATCGCTCTATCCGCTATGGGCCGGCGTGGCCACGCGCGAAGAGGCCAACCAGATGGAAACGAAGCTCGGTCTCTTCGAACGCCCCGGCGGATTATCGACCAGCAACACCAACACCGGCTTGCAGTGGGACGAACCCTTCGGCTGGGCGCCGACAAACTGGCTCGCGGTCGCCGGCCTCGATGCTCTGGGCTTCCACGCCGACGCCCTCCGCATCGCGGCTCATTTCGATGCCACGGTCGACGCGGGCTTTGCCGCCGAAGACAATATCCGCGAGAAATACAACGTGGTCACCGCCGACGCCCATGTGGTCGTCACCACCGGATACAAGGAAAACGTCATCGGCTTCGGGTGGACGAACGCCGTCTATCTCAAGATGAAGGAGATCGTGCGCGAAGGCGAGGCGAACGACGGAAAAACTCCGGGAGATTAGATCGGGGGCCGGCGCGCCCCAACGCCCGCAGCGGTGCGCCGGGAAACGTCAGATAAAGCTGCGCGGCTACGGTGCGGCGACCGGCATCTCCGGCGTTGCGGCGAGCAGCTTGCGGGTATAGGATTCGCGCGGGTTTGCGCAAAGCGCCTCGGCTTCGCCCACTTCCACCAGGCGGCCGCTTTCCATCACCGCAATCCGCGTGGAAAGATAACGCACCAGTGGCATCGAATGCGAGATGAACAGATATGTCAGGCCGTGCTCGCGCTGCAGCCCGCGCAGCAGGTTCACGATCTGCGCGGCCACGCTCACGTCGAGCGCCGAGACTGGCTCGTCGAGAATCAGCAGCTGCGGGCGCAACGCCAGCGCGCGAGCAATGTTGATGCGCTGGCGCTGCCCGCCGGAAAACTCGTGCGGATGCCGCGAGAGCGCCGACTCATCGAGTCCCACCGCGCGGAGCAGCTCCGCCGATTTGGCGCGCAGTGAAGCGCGGCCGGTGTCCAGACCCGTCTTCAGGCCCGACTCCAGGCTCGTCTCCAGTCCCGTCTCCAGGCCATGAATCAGAAACGGCTCGGAGACAATCTGCAGCACGTTCATCCGCGGATTCAGCGCGCCATAAGGATCCTGAAACACCGGCTGCATCTGCCGGCGGAGCTGGCGCATTTCCCGCGCAGGGGCGCGGCCGGGGTCGATGCCATCCACCAGAATCCTTCCGCTGCTCGCGCTCGCCAGGCCAAGAATCATGCGCGCCAGCGTCGTCTTGCCCGAACCGGATTCACCCACGAGCCCGAGCGTCTCGCCCGCTTCGATCGTGAGCGAAACATCCTCGACAACCATTTGCATCTGGGTGCGCAAGCCCGCGCGTCGCGGATAACTCTTCGAGACCGAGCTGACTTCGACCAACGCCATGCATCGATGTTAACCGCACCGCCGATTGCCCACGCGCAACCCGGCACAATCGAGGGCGCCCGACACTCGCTCGTCGTTGACGGTGCCCCGCCCTCGGCGCGTCTTTGTCTCTGCGCCTAGGGTGGGCCGGCATCAACCCCAATCGGCCTCAATCCAGCTTCGGATGCAGCTTCTCGAATCCCGTCGCCCGCTGATAGGCGCCGGCGAAGGCTACCAGCTTCGCCTCCTGATAATGGCCGGCCAGAAACGTGAGCGAAACCGGCGTGCCCGGTCCGCCGATATCGTCGTGATTGCCGTCGTCGATCTCCGGCGGCTTGGGCGCATCGGCCCCGCGCAATCCGTTGGGCAGAATCAGCGCCGGATGGCCGGTCATGTTGGTGGCGATCAGTTGTGCATCGGTCGAGGGCGTCACGATGATGTCCACCTGTTCGAAGAGCGCCGAAACCTGCCGCACCCCCATCGTCCGCGCGCGGTTCGCCTGGATGTACTCGACCGCCGGATAGAAGCGCGCAATGCGAAAATCGTTCGGCCAGTCTTCCGGACCCTGCTCGGTGAGCAGCTTGTCCCGGCCGGAACGCGTCAGGTCGTCGAAGGCCGCCGCAGCCTCGGCCGTGAGCAGAGGCGTCATCGCGTCCCACGGCAGCTTGGGCAGCTCAACCGGAATGAGCTGCACGCCCATCGCGCGCAGCTTGTCGAGCGCGGCAAGCTCGTATCGGCGGTCGTAATCGCGCCGGGCGCGCGCCGCCTGCATATTGTTGTTGTGCTCCTCGCGCTTCTTCGCGTCGTCGGCCGATTCGCCGGCCTTTGCTTCTTCCAGCTTGAGCGCTTCCGGCGGATCGAATTCACCCTTCAGATAGCCGATGTGCAGAGTGTGCCAATCGAGATTCGTGGATTCTTCATATTTCACGGGAGCGGCGGAGATGTCCTTGCCATCCGCACCGCTGATCGCTGCAAGCACCAGCGAGCAGTCTTCGACTGACCGCGCAATCGGCCCCAGCTTATCCATCGTCCAGCTTAGGGCCATCGCGCCGGTGCGCGGCACCAGGCCAAATGTCGGCCGCAGCCCGGTCGTTCCGCACCGCGTCGAAGGCGATGAGATCGAGCCCAGCGTCTCCGAGCCAATCGCAAAGGCCACGCAGCCCGCGGACACCGCGCTGGCCGAGCCGGCAGATGAGCCGCTCGAGCCCTGCACCGGGTTCCACGGGTTGCGCGTGCGCCCGCCAAACCACTTGTCGCCCATGGCGAGCGCACCCAGCGTGAACTTCGCCACCAGCACCGCGCCCGCCGCGTCGAGCCGCTGGACGACCGTCGCGTCTTCGTCGAAGGACTGATGCTCGAATCCGCCCGCACCCCATGTCGTCGGATAACCCTTCACCGCCAGCAGATCCTTCGCGCCCCACGGAACCCCGTGCAGCGGCCCGCGGTAGTTTCCCGCCGCAATTTCTTCATCCGCTTTTTTTGCTTGAGCGATGGCGCGGTCTTCGGTGAGCGTGATGACGAAATGCAGCTTCGGATCGTAGCGCTTCAGGCGGTCGAGGTACATCTGGGTGAGCGCAAGCGACTTGATCTTCTGCGTGCGCAAGAGTTCGCCCAAGTCAGCCACCGTTGCGTAGGCCAGATCCCCAACATGACGCCAAATAATTGGCGTGTGAGTATCGCTCCGGGCGGCGGATCCATCGGAGATAGATCCACTGTCGGTTGGCGGTGCGGCGAGCATTTCTTCGAGCTCATTCCCCGTGCAGGCATTGGCGGGCCGAGCTGCTGCTTTCGCCGCCGGCAGCGGATGAAATACATACGCCGGCGGCACATCGCTCGGCAGATTCAGCGCGCGAATCGCATCGTACGCCCCGCGCTGATCCTTCAATCCATCCAGCATCATCTGCTTCTGCTCGGCCGTGAACGGACCAACGCCGGCCAGCGCGGCTGCCTGGTCAATCATCTCCGGCGTAATCTTCGGCGGCTCACTTGGATTCGCGGCAGCGCCACCCTGCGCCTGCGCGGCCAGCGTGTAGAGAATGCCCGGCAACAGCGGGGATGCAACGCCGGCACGGGAGCAGGCGTTCAGAAACGCTCGGCGGTTCAGGTCCATGCGCAAGGTCCCTTCAACGAAAACTCGCTAAAAACGGAATAGCCTTGCGCAAACTATAGCCGATGCGGGTCCGGCGCCGATTCCTTTTCTCGCGGAATCGCAGTTGAAAGCCCCCGATTCAGAATCGCCGATTCAGAATCGCCCCAGTCAGAATCGAAACACCGGGCCGGTAGTGATGCGCCCATTCGAATTGGCCAGGTCCTGAACAGCGCTATCGGCGGAGTGGAAGTGGGAGTTCATGTAATCGAGCGATATGCGCCACGCCCAGCCCGGCCTGAAGGCATAGTCATAACCGGCGCCGAGATCGAGCGCGAAACTCGCGTTGGAAGTAAGGCTCGGGAGGGCCGCGTTGTTCAGCAACCCCACGCCGGCCATCCCATGCGCGAAGATCATCGAGCGCCCGGTCGCAATCGATACCTGCGGGCCGGCGACAAAGAAATAGGCGCGCGGATAAAGATCGAGCCGCGCATCGGAGCGATAGACACCGGATGCGTCGCCGGTGACGCCGAGCCATGAATTGAACCATGGCACGGGCGCGCGGAGCGATGCGTCCCAACCGCCCATTCCGCCGCGAATAGGCGTCTGGTGCGTGCTGTCATACGAGCGAAAGAAGTACGAGACCCCTCCATAGGCCTGCACCGGAGGAACATACGCCTGATCCGCGGCAGCCTGTGCCAGAAGAGCGGTTGGGAAGACTGGAAAGAGAAGAATCACCGTGGGCAGGAGCAGGACAAAAAGCCGCTGCAACATCTTTCAATACCTCGAGCGCACGAAGTGAAGGCAAACGGATCCCCGGAAGATCCGCGCCGGAAAAACAAATTGCAGAACCTGTCTGCGGAGTTGGATGCCAATTCGCAACCGGGCGGGCATAGACGCGACAGATGGGCGTCCCGCAAAAAAACCCGCTTGACATATTCCCATATGGGAATGTAATGTCTCCTTCATGGCCCGCGCTGCAACCACATCGGACGTCTTCAACGCCGTCGCCGAGCCGCGGCGGCGGCAGATTTTGAGCTTTCTCGTTGTCGGCGAGCGGCAGGTCGGCGAGATTGTCACGGCCGTGGGTCTTGACCAGCCGTCGGTTTCGAAGCATCTTGGCGTGTTGCGGGAAGTCGGCCTTGTCCACGTGCGGCGCAACGGCCGCCACCGGTTCTACCGCACCAACGCTGAGGCGATCCGGCCGCTGCATGAGTGGACGGCCACCTTCGAACGGTACTGGCAGCACCAGTTGAATCGCGTCAAAGAGCGGGCTGAAACACAGATGGGCTCGCCCGGAAAATCCGATCCAAACCTCACAAAGGAGAAGCAATGACAACGACATTGACCCTTCCAGACATTGAAAGCCTCTCGCTTCTGGTCAACCAGGAGATCCGCGTCCGGGCGTCTTTGGATGTAACCTTCGCGGCGCTTCTCGAACAGCTCGGACCCGGCAACGAAAGGCCGGACGGCGCTCCGATGCCGCTCAAGCTCGAGCCCTGGCCCGGCGGCCGCTGGTTCCGCGACCTGGGCGAGAACAGCGGCCATCTCTGGGCGCACGTGCAATCCATCAAGCGCCCCACGCTGCTCGAATTCGCGGGGCCGCTCTTCATGTCCCACCCCGTCGCCAATAACGTGCAGTACCGCCTCAGCGAAGAGGGCGGAGAGACGCTGATCAAATTCCGCCACTCCGGCTTCGGCCTCGTCCAGGACGAGCACAAGAAAAACGTCACCGCCGGATGGAGCCACATCCACGAGCAGGTCCGCAAACGCGCGGAAGCCGCGCGGTAATTTCGCCGCTTTCACAGGTTTTGCTTCCCGAACAGAAGGAGAAACAAAATGCTTTTGACACAGCCCGCCACATCCATTGCAGAGTCGCTACTGGCCGAGTTTGAAACCCAGATGCCCATCACGCGGAAATTCCTGGAACGTCTGCCGGAAGATAAGCTGACCTGGAAGCCGCACGAGAGGTCGATGACGGCCGGTCAGCTCGCCTACCACATCGCCACCATTCCAGGTGGACTCGTTCGCTTTGTCGAAAACAATCCGGCGCAGGCTCCCGGCTCTTTCAACTTTCCGCAACCGGCCAGCCGCCAGGAGATCCTCGAAAAGCTCGATGAGAGCATCGTGACCGTGCGCAAGCTCTTGCCGAGATTCGAAGACAGCGCGATGAACGAAACCTGGCACCTGATGGCGCTCGACAAAGAGATCCTGGCCGTTCCGCGGGCCACGTTTTTGCGCGACGTCATGTTCAGCCACTGGTACCAGCATCGCGGCCAGTTCAGCGTCTACCTGCGCCTGCTCAACGTGCCGGTGCCGGCAAGCTGGGGCCCGAGCGCCGACGAGCCGCCGCCGTTCATGCAAAAGCCCTAGAGTCTTTTCCAACAGGAGAAGCCTCCGTGCCCCATCTTTTCGACTTTTCTCTGTCGAAAAGGTGGGACAGCACAAACCCCAACCGGACAAGACGAACTTCAACCATGTAGCGGAACGCCTCACCTCCCCGCCGCATCCACCATGCCCGCCGCCCGATTCATCGCATCCAACCGCGCCTTTTTCTGCGCCTCCATATCCGCGGGCCGCAGCGGATTGTTCGCCATCCGCTGCGCGTAGTCGTTCATGCGCTGCACAAAATTGATCCCCACGGCGGCAACGGCAGCCTGCGCCTTCGGCAGCACCTGGTGAAAATGCGCAATCTCCTTCTGAGCGCGCTCGGGATGGTAACCCAGCCGGTCGCCGGTCTGCATTGCGTCAATCAGCGGATCGGGCGGCGATGCAATCGGCGAGGTCTGCTGCAGCGCATCATAGGCAGCACGCAGGCGCGTCATGGACCCGGCAAACCCATCGATCTCCGAACGCCGCGCCGTCAGTCCCGCGGCCCGCCGAACCTCAATCGTCACCTTGGCCGCCACGCTGCTCCTCGGCACCGGAATCACCGTGGTCAGCGTGTTGCCCACAAAACTCCAGCCGCCCTTGCCATCCGCCCCGGCCTGTTGCACCCGCATGCCGTTTACTGTAACCGCCGCCGGAGGCCAATCGTCCGGCAGGCGCAGCTCGTAGCCGCGCGTCTTCTGCATTCCTGGATAACTCCCCTCCACCGGCCCAATCTCCACGCGCAGCGTGTCACCCGTTTGCGTGGCACCCGTTTGCGTGGCACCCGTTTGCGTGGCCTTGATCGGCGTGCGCGCAAAAACGCCGCGCTGATAATCGACGGACGCGCCTGAGTCCTCATAGACCGAGTAGCTCGAGCTATCACCCGGCACAAGCGGCCACACATTCACGATCAGCGGATCAACTGGATTCCCGGCCGAATTCCCGGCCGAATTCTCGGCCGTGTGCAGCATCGGCGGCTGCATCGGCACAATCGCGCCGGTCTTCAGGTAAACCGGAATCTGATCGATCGAAAAACTGCGGTCCACCTGCGCCGGCCCATCGAGACGCTTGCCGGTGGGCCATTCGATCCACTTCCCATCGGGCAGCCAGATCTTTTCGCTGGCAAGGTGCGTTACTTTATCTTCCGGCGCGACCACCGGCGCAGCCAGCATCTCGTCGCCGAACAAATACTCGTTCTTCGCATCGTAAGCGGGGATCTCATTCGGCCAGTCGTAGTAGAGCGGCCGGAAGAACGCTACGCCGGTGTCGTACGTGCGCCGCGCTTCGGTATAAATATACGGCTGCAACGCGTAGCGAAGCTGAAAGGTGTTGCGCAGAATCGCAGAGTATGGCTCCGGATACGCCCAGATGCGCCGCTCCGAATCTGGATTCTTCGTCGTATGCGTGCGCAGAACGGGTGAGAAGGCGCCGAACTGCACCCAGCGCGTGTAAAGCTCCGGATCGACCGCGCCCGGTATATGCCCGCCGATATCGTGGCTCCAGTAGGCGTAGCCGACATTCGCCGCCGTCGCCGTAAACCACGGCTGAAACGCGAGCGACTCCCACACCGAGATGGTGTCGCCGGAAAAGCCGATCTGGTAACGATGATTGCCCAGTCCTCCCCAGCGATGAAAAAGCAGCGGCCGCTTGCCCTCGCGCTGCTCATCGGTGAAGTGGAGATAGTTGAGCCACCAGGTCGGGTTCACGCCGGGCATTTTGGTGGTCGGCTCCTGCTGCCAGTCGAGCCACCAGAAGTCGATGCCCTGCTTCTCCAGCGGATGAAGCACGAGATTGAAATAGTTGGTCGCCCAGCGCTTGTCGGTGGGGTCGAAGGGCACGTACTTCTTCGTCGCCGGGTCGATGCCCATGGCGCGCGCCATGGCAGGGTACGCTTCCTCCCACGGCTGGATGCCCGAAGCCGGGTGCAGATTGAGCGTAGCCTTCAGTCCGTCTTCGTGAATCTTCTTCAAGAAATCCGTGGGATCGGGAAATAGCAGCTTGTTCCATGTGTAGCCCGTCCAGCCAAGCCTCTGGCCCGATTGATCGGTCTCGCCCATGGCCTTGAGCTGTTCTTCGTTGATGTGCCAGTCCATGTCGATCACCAGCACGTCGAGAGGCGTATCGTTCTCGCGGAATCCCTTCACCAGCTCATCCAGCTCCTGGTCGCTGTAAGCCCAGTAGCGCGACCACCACGCGCCGAAAGCAAACCGCGGCGGCAGCGGAATCCGTCCTGCCACGCGCACATAGTCGCCGAGCGCCTTGCGATAGTCATGCCCGTAGCCGAAGAAATACCAGTCCGCATACGAGCCCGGTTTCTCGCTTGCGGGCCGCTCCATTACCCACGGCCACGGGCTCTTTTCGCCATCCAGAAAACGAAAGTCGGCGGAGTCGAACAGCGGCCGCGTCGAATCGTCCACCAGCGCCCACCCCGAGCGCGAGACCAGCCCCGGCTCGATGGGCTCGCGGGTTTTATCGCCGCGCGCGCCGTCGAGTGTGCGCGTAGTGCCGAGCAGGTTCTCTGGGTCGTCAAGACCCGGATGCCAGGCCACCGGCTGGTCATCGACCGTCAGCGAAATAGAAAGATTCTCGGCCGTAAAGCGCCCATCGCCGGAAGGCGCATAGGTCAGCGTAAGCGCGTCCGTCTTGATGGTCAGAGTTGCGCCATTATTCGTCAGAGAGTGAGAATACCTCGGCGCCGGCAGCCGCCGATTGATAAACACCAGCGAAGCATGATCTTCGAATTTGCCGTCTGCGGACCACTCCATACGGATAAGCTGCGGCGTAAGCACCGTAAAACGCGCCTGGCCCATCGTCACCACGGCGGCTGGATTGGCGACCGGATCGGCAACCGGATCATCCGCCGTTTCCACGCGGGCGGCTGCGGAAGAGGACACGGCCGCTCCAGCAGCCCATGCCTGCCCTGCCCATTCAAAGCTGCAAGCCAGAAACAAGCCGGCAACCGCCCAGCGCGCCCAATTTGTGGTTTTGCATTCCAGTAGTTTCATTTCAGAGGAAAGCCTATCACCGCGGGCGGCGCCGGGCCGCGTTCGCCGGTTCGGGGCCGGCGCGGTTCAAAATTCAGTCCTGGGCTGCCAGTTCGCGCACCATCATCAAGCCGCCGATCAACGCGCCGTCGTCGGAATAGATGGGCTTGCCGGAAAGCTCCAGATGCGTCTCGCTGCCATCGCGCTGCTTGTAGAGCGCCCGTTTGCCGGTCACCGTCTCGCCGCGGAGGACGGCTCTCGAAAGCGGCAGTTCCTCGGAAAGAAGAGCGTGCCCGTCTTCGCGCGTGATGCCCAGCCCGCCATATTCCACCAGCTTCTGGCCGGGAAACACAGCGCCATGAAAGATCCGCTCCGCTGCTGGATTCACCGCGTACACGCTGCAATCGTGCGCGTCGGCGAAGATCATGCCGATGGGAACAGCATTCACCGCGGCCCGCAGTTCCGCCTGGCTGTTTCGCAACTCTTCGGAGATCTGCTTCTGCCCCTCGACCTCTTCAGCCACGCCGTAAACGCAGACCAGCTTTCCAGCCGGCCCGAAACGCGGTGAACCGCGGGAGCGCATGCGTATCCAGTCTCCGCCGAGACGCTGCACGCGGTACTCAAGATCGATGGGCTCACCCGTCCTCAACGATTCGCGGATAGCTGCGCGCACGGGTTCCACGTCATCCGGATGCAGCATCTTCTGCCAGCCATTGCCAAGCGCCTCTTCGAGCGGTTGTCCGGTGAACGACTCCCAACGCGAACTCGCCTCCGTCACTTCGCCGTTCATATTCAGCACCCACGGAATATGCGGACTGAGCTGCATCATGTGCCGGTAGTGGTTTTCGCTCTCACGCAGGGCCCGTTCCGTCTGCTTGCTTCCGGTGATATCCGTGACGGCCACCGAAACGCCCAGGATCTCGTCGGCCTCATCGCGCGCGGGCTGGTAGGAGAGCAGAAGGGTCTGGCTTTCACCCCCGTCCTCTGCGGGCGGCTTTTGCACTTCGACTCCAACAATGGGTTCACCCTGCAGGGCCCGGCGAATATACGGCTCAACCAGCGGAAACATGCGGGGAATTACCTCCGCGACCGTCCGGCCCAGATGTGCCGCGACGGGCAAGCCGTTCAACTGCGCGAGCCGCCGGTTCAGGCTCACATAGCGCAGGTTGCGGTCAAGCAGGCAAAGGCCCACGGGCGCCCCGTCATAGATGGCCTGTAACTGCGCCAGCCGCTGCGCCGGCATCACATCGCGGCTCATGCTGGCGTCTCCTTCCGTGGGCGCCGGCAAGGCGGCGGAGGACCTGGCCCGCAGCTCGGAAACCATGTGCGAAAGCTCCTCCGCGGGCACCGGCCTGCCGTGATGCCAGCCTTGGCCCAGGTCGCAGCCCAGCCAGGCGAGCATGCCGGCGTGGTCCTGCGTCTCCACTCCCTCGGCCACCGTGGTCAGCCCCAGGCTCTGCCCCAGTCCCACGACCGCAGCAACAATCTTGCGGCTCTCCCGCTCCACCGTCATCGAGTTCACAAAGCTGCGGTCTATCTTGATTTCGTCGAAGGGCAGAGACTGGAGGTGCCGCAGGCTGGAGTAGCCGGTCCCGAAATCATCGAGCGCCAGCTTGCAATTCAGCAGTTTCAATTCCGCCGCCACGGCCTGCGCGCGAGAAAGATCGTCGAGCAGCGCGCTCTCGGTAATCTCGATCACCAGCCGGTCGAGCGGAAAATTGCCCCGCTCCGCAGCCGCTGCAATCCGCTCCGGCAGCTTATAGCCCAGCAGCTGGCGCGGCGAGATGTTGATTGCGAGGGTATAGGCAGATTCGATCAGAACCGGCGACGCAAATGCGCACTCCAGCAACCGGCGCGACAGCATGTCGATGAGGCCGCTCTCTTCCACCAGCGGAATAAAGTCGTCCGGGGTGATGGCCCCGAACTTCTTGTGATTCCACCGCGCAAGAATCTCAAAGCCCGCCAACCGGCCCGTTCTCAACTCCACAAGGGGCTGGAAGACTGGAAAGAACTCGCCCTCATCGAATGCCCGGCGGATATCGGTCTCATCGAAGACCATGAAAACAATCTACGATACAACCGCCTTCGATGTCATCGATATTTCCACCTGGATTGTTACTGAAAGGTATCTTGACGCCGCAATACCCGCCTGAGATGAAAAAAGGAATCGTTGCAGCCGCTGCCCGTGCAAGAGCAACTAAGTGGACTCGTCCTCATCGCCGGTTTCTTCCGCAGCCACGCCCCCGGCGAGTCTTTCCAGCTGATTCCGCCAGTCAAGCGATTCGACAAACGACCGGGACTCGCGCCAGCCCGGCTCGACGATCACGTGCAGTTCGAGATAGACCCGCGTGCCCAGAAGCGACTCGATCTTGCGCCGCGCACCCGTGCCAATCTCCTTCAACTTGCTGCCACCCTTGCCGATCAAGATCGCCTTCTGCCCAGCGCGCTCGCAGTAAATGGCCGCGGCAATCCGGGTGAGAGGCAGCTTCTTGTTTTTTGAAGACGGTGCTGCCTCGGGCTCTTCAAACCGCTCGATCACCACGGCAGAAGCATAGGGAACCTCTTCCCCCGTCTCGATCAGAATGCTCTCGCGGATCAGTTCAGCCACCATGAAGCGAAGCGGCTGATCGGTGTACTGGTCCTTCGGGTAATACCGCTCCCCCTTCGGCAGCGCCGCGACGATCTTCCGCACCAGCAGATCGAGCCCGTCACGCTTGCGCGCGCTTACCGGGATAATCTCCGCGAAGTTGTACTGCTTCGTGAGCGCCTCAATTAGCGGCAAAAGCTGATCCTTGCGCACCAGGTCTATCTTCGTGAGCACCAGAAAGACCGGACAATCGAGCTTGCGAATCAGCCCGAAAAGAAACTCATCTTCGCTAGCCCAGCCGCCGCGGCCGGTTTTGCCTGCTCCCCCGCTGGGTGCCCCAGGTCTCGATTCTGAGACCTGGGAAACCTCAGAAGCAGACTCGCCATCTCTCGGTGCCGGAATCTCGGGCTCAGCAGCGTTCAACTGCACCCTGCGCGTAGCATCCATTAGCACCAGCACCACGTCCCGTGCTTCGAGCGCCTCGTAGACTTCCTGCAACATGCGCCGGTCGAGTTGCGTCCCCGGCTTGTGCACGCCGGGCGTATCCACAAAGACGATCTGCGCAGCCGGCCGTGCGTCTTGTCCCTTGCCCTTGCGCGCCTCTACCTCCACCACGCCCGCGATGCGGTTGCGCGTGGTCTGCGGCTTGGCCGTGACAATCGCCACCTTCTCGCCGATGAGGGCATTGAGAAGAGTGCTCTTGCCCACATTGGGCCGGCCGACGATGGCAACAAATCCTGATTTCAACGGCTTCCCCGCTCCAATCCTTCTTATTATCGCGGATCGAGACACCCGGAATTCAAGCCTCGCGATTCCGGGTCTCGTGAACAGCGCGGTCGGTGCTGGCCGGTGGAAACACCCGCAGCCTCTCCACGCGCCGGCCCGTCGAAGCCACCACCTCCGTGCGCACGCCCACGGATTCAATCATCACAACTTCCCCGGCCAGCGGAATGCGCCCCTCGATCTCGCTGATCAATCCGCCGAGGGTCGCGGCCTCGTAACCCTCGCCCACATCGACAGGATCTCCAAACAAGTCGCCGAGCTGATCCACCGGAAAACTGCCCGGCACCAGCCACGAGCCGCCCGGTTCGCGTTGCGGCTCCTCGGGAGAAGCCTCTTCCTCGTGCTCGTCGCGAATGTTGCCGACAATCTGCTCCAGCAGGTCCTCGATCGTCACCAGTCCCGCCACCGCGCCGTACTCGTCGATCACGATGCGCATGTGCTGCTTTTCGCGCTGCATCTCGCGCAGCAGCTCATAGCCGCGCTTGGTTTCGGGCACAAAGGCCGCCGGCCGCTTGATCGTGGCAACCGTGCGTGCTCGCGCGTCCTCGTCGGCAATCTGCAGCAGGTCATGCGCAAACGCGATGCCCGTGATGTTGTCGAGCAACCCGGCGAAGACCGGAACCCGGGAGAAGTTATGCTCGCGCAAATGTTCGAGGAAGCGCTCCAGCGTGATGGACTCGGGAACCGCAAAGATCTCCGGCCGGGGCGTCATCACCTCGCGCACCAGCTTGTCGCCGAACTCGACCGCGGAGCGCACCAGGTCCCGGTCGCTCTTTTCCAGGATCCCCTCCTCCTCGCCGGCCTCGATCAGCGCCTCCACATCCACGGCCGACTCCTCTTCAGGACTGGCGGGCTGTTCGGCCAGCGCGCCCACCGAGAAGAAGAATCGGATGAAGACCGTGATCGGCGTCATCAGCCACAGCAGCAGGCGGATCGGCCAGATGAGCCGCGTCGCCCACAGTCCATGGGTACGGTTGAAGAGCAGCGAAGGAACAAGCTCATTGCAGAAGACGACCACCAGCACCACGCCGAGCACCGCCTGCGCCACTTCAAAAGCGGTGGGCCGCGCCAGATGCGGAGCGCGGTCAAACAGCACGGCGCCGAATTCAAGCGCAATGAGTCCGAGAGACAGTTGTTGCAGCACCTCGGCGGAAAGATGGGCATGCTCACGGCTCAGGCCGATCTGCGGCTCGATCCGCTCCTGCCACGCATCCAGATTCTCCTGCACCTCGCGTGTCAGAATCTTGCCGAACTCGGAGTAGAGGCGGTTCATGTACGCAGCCAGCGTCTCTACCGCCGCCAGAAACACGATGAGAAGAATGCCGAGCGGAGTCATGACTTGGTCCGCCTCGCTCCAACGCCGCTACCGGCGCGCCGTGCCCCATCCTTTCGCCTCGTTTCTCGCGAAAGGGTGGGAATATGCAGGCCTCGATCGACCCTGGCCGTCGCGCGTTCTTGTTTTTTTCCTGAAATTGAATCCCCATGCGGTCGAATCTCGACCCGTTCAATTAAGCCCAGCCGCAGCTTCAACCGGCTGCGCAAGATTCGCTCGCACCGCGCCATCTCGCCCTGGTCCGTCTCATGATCGTATCCGGCCAGGTGCAGCAGCCCATGCAAAATCAGAACTTTGATCTCCATCGAAAGCGAATGTCCCTGTTCAACCGCCTGCTTCCGCGACCTCGGCACGCTGATCGCCAGATCGCCCGCGACCTTATCCGGGCCGGCCCCATCCGGGCCCGCCATTGCAGCCGCGGGAAACGACAGCACATCCGTCGCCTTGTTTTTGCCGCGGAACTGCCGGTTGAGCCGGCGAATCGAATTATCGGTGGTGAGCAATACGGTGACCTGCCCGTGGAGACGAACCGCGCCCTTCGCCTCGGCCAAAAAGCGCGCCAGCGTGCGGGACGATGGCAGGCGAAGATCAGGCACGGAGAGGAGTTTGCCGGCCGCGGCTCGCCGCGCAGCCCATGCAGCGCGTGGCGCGGCGGAAGCGTCCAAATCTGGCCCGAGGTCTGGGTCGAGAAGGATCATCGTGCGCGGGGCTGGCCGCAACCGCGGACACAGCTCCAGTCTGTATTGATGATACGCGAATCGCTGCCGCCCTTCACCGCAGCGCCTGTGGCCCTTCATCACGGCGCCTGTGGAGCCTCAGCCTCGCGGCAGTCCACTCACTGCGGCTTCGCCGGGTGCGCCGGCTGCGCTTGCGGCCGTTCCTCCATCGCCGGCACGCTCACTTCCAGCCCGCCGCTCAGCGGCAATTCCTGCTGCTGCGGCTTGGCCGACTCATACGCGCGCACGATGCGCTGCACCAGCGCGTGACGCACCACGTCGGAGTCCTCGAAGTGGCAGAAATGGATGCCCTCCACGCCATCCAGCACGTTGATCGCGTCCACCAGCCCGGACTTGCGAGGGTTCGGCAGATCGATCTGCGTGATGTCGCCGGTAATCACGGCCTTTGAATTGTTGCCCATGCGCGTGAGGAACATCTTCATCTGCTCGACCGTCGTGTTCTGCGCCTCGTCCATGATGATGAACGCGTCATTGAGCGTGCGCCCGCGCATGAACGCCAGCGGCGCTACTTCGATCACATTCTTTTCGAGCATCTTCTCCACCCGCTCCGGTTCGAGCAGGTCATAGAGAGCGTCATAAAGCGGCCGCAGATAGGGGTCCACCTTTTCCTGGAGCGAGCCGGGCAGAAAGCCGAGCTTTTCGCCCGCTTCCACCGCCGGACGCACCAGCACAATGCGGCTCACCTTCTTGGCATTGATCGCCGCCACCGCCATGGCTACGGCCAGATACGTCTTGCCCGTGCCGGCCGGCCCCACGCCGAAAACCATATCATGCTGCTCGATCGCTTCCACATAACGGCGCTGGTTGAGCGAGCGCGGCTGCACCGTTCGCTTGATGCCCGCCGAGCGCTGCTTGCCGGAATCGGCCAGCCCGCGCAGCGTGGTTGCCGCATCGGCCACCACCAGGCGCAGCATTCCATTCAATTCGCCATTGTGCGGATGAATGCCCTGCCGTCGAAGCGCTTCGAAGTCCTGGAAGATGCGTTGGACTCGCGTCACGCCCTCCCCTGGTCCCTCCACGTGCACGGCGTCTGACCGAAGGTCAATGCGAACGCCGAGCGAGTCTTCCATTAGCCTGAGGTTTTCATCGCGAGTCCCAAACAAGGGCTCGAGGTTGGGTGTGATCTCCAGAGCGATCTTCAATGGATTCGACGGCCTCCTGGTCGGCGGTTAGGGGTTATAGCCGTTCTCCAATTGCTGTACACCGAAGGCACGATGTCGAGTGGTTTTTTCCTTAAGAAAAAGCCACCTTGCACACCGCCGGACAGTGCACGTGAATTGAGGAACCGCTCTAAAAGAAGCCGGCCGCAGCCACAACGGGCAGCGGCCGGCGCAGATACACGTGGTGATCTACGTGATGATCTATTCGATCTATCGGCAAGATCTATTAACGAGTTGCGGGAGTAGGCGGCAGGTTGAGTTCGCAACCGGATCACCAAGCCCAGGGCAGAGCCCGAGCCACGGGAGGCCTGAAAGGACCGCGAGTTGGCGATAGCGACCAAGATCCGGTATCTGGCCTTGAGAGTAGCGCGACTCTGAGAGCGCGTCAATCGCGGCCACACATAAATCTGATGAATCGTGTGCCTCCGCGGATACCTTGGTAACCATCGGATGCGAAATTGGCTTCCACCGGGTCAATTTCCGCCCCCGATTTCGCTCAATCGGCCATCGGATCCCGCGCTCTCCACCGGCGCAACGGCTCCCCGACGATCGTCAACAGCACCACCCCGGCCATGATGATCATTCCATCCTGCCAGGTTTGCATCACGCCCAGGGAGATCAGCAAAGTTGTGGATAGAGCCGCCGGCTGCGAAGCCCGGGCCAGCAACGTTCCCAGAACCGTAAGAAAGGCCGCGAGCGTCGCCGCCTCCACGCGCGGCAGCGGAACGGCGCCTGATGAAACTCCGGGAGCAATCCACGCCCTGCAGATCCAGAGCGACGCGAATCCCGCCAGAACGGCGATCAGGTGACCGGCGATCACGTTATACGGCCGGCCGCTCTTGCGTTTCGGTGTCTCCACCTGCTCGTACGCCGTGGGCCCAAGGCTCGCGAAGAGCAATGGTTTATGCACCAGCCATCCGGCAAGCGCCACAATCAAGATAAGCGCCGCCTCAAGGATCGGGGCAATCGCAAGATCTTTTCGCTCCATGCGCGTTCCTTCGTCGCGGCTCGAAACCATGGTGCCCAAAACGATCTCCCAAAACATCCCCGTCTATGCGCGAATCCGATGCAAATGCAACAAACAGATCGTTTTTCTCGGCCTCTCGTTTCGATGCCGAAGCGGCTTTTCGGGCCGCACGCGATTGACCCTGAGCCGCAAATCCCGTAGACTTAACAATTGCGAGGGATGCGGCTCGGGTTGCATTCTTAACCGCATCATCCCGAATAGATTAAGGAAGAACATGGCAAACCACGTATCGGCGCTGAAGCGCGCCCGCCAGACCGAGACCCGCTCCGCCGTCAACCGCGCCAACCGCAGCCGCGTGCGCACCAGCCTGCGCGCACTGCGCGAGGCCCTGGTGGCCGGCGATGTGAAGGCCGCCAGCACCCAGTACCGCGAGACCGTCTCCGTTCTCGACAAGAGCGTGCAGAAGGGCATTCTCCACAGCAACACCGTCTCCCGTTACAAGAGCCGCCTCAACGCGCGGCTGAAGGCTCTGGCGCCCGCCAAGGCCTAAACGGCTGACCACACAGCTTCTTTCGCACGAACAGCCGGGAGCGATCCCGGCTGTTCGTGTTTATTGCGGTCAACTCAAACAATGTCAATAGCTCAAACGCTGTCATTACCCAATCTCTGTCATCTTGAGCGAAGTTGGAAGCGTCCTTTGCTTCCAACGAAGTCGAAAGATCTGCGGTTCGCCAGCGAAAGTGTCAATCAGCCCAGCCGCTCAAAGATCCCCGCCGCGCCCATCCCCCCGCCCACGCACATCGTCACCATGCCGTAGCGCGCCTTCCGGCGTTCCATCTCTCGGAGGAGCGTAGCAGTCAACTTTGCCCCCGTGCAGCCCAGCGGATGCCCCAGTGCAATGGCCCCGCCGTTCACGTTCACCCGCTCCGGATCGAGGCCCAGCGTCCGCATCACCGCAAGCGACTGTGCCGCGAAAGCCTCATTCAGCTCGATCAGCTCGATGTCTTCGAGTTTCAGTCCGGCCAGCTTCAGAGCCTTGGGGATCGCCGTCACCGGCCCGATGCCCATCTCCTCCGGCAGGCAGCCCGTCACCGCATACGCCACCAGCCGCGCCAGCGGCTGAATCCCCAGTTCCCTTGCCCGGCCGGCTTCCATCAGCACCGCCGCCGCCGCGCCGTCCGAGGTCTGCGAAGAGTTGCCGGCCGTCACCGACCCCTGCGCGTGAAAAGCTGGCTTGAGTTTGGCCAGCGCCTCGGCCGAGGTGTCGGCGCGCGGGCCCTCATCGGCGGCAAAAACCGATTCCGTCACCGCCGGCCTGCCGGCCTGTTTGCCGGGAACAGCATGGGTGACCGGCACCGGAATCAGTTCCTCGCTGAACCGGCCCGCCGCCTGCGCAGCCAGAGCCTTGCGGTGGCTCGCGAGTGCAAAGGCATCCTGATCCTCGCGCGAGACGCTGTAGTGGCGGGCCACGCGCTCCGCCGTCAAGCCCATCGTCAGCAGCGAGGCCGGGTAATGCTCCGCCATCCACGGGTTCGGGCTCGGTTTAAGCCCGCCCATCGGAATCAGGCTCATCGATTCCGCACCGCCTCCGATGATCACCTTGGCCCCGCCCGAGCGAATCCGCTGGTCGGCCGTCGCAATCGCCTCCAACCCTGACGAGCACAGCCGATTGATCGTTGCTCCCGGAATCTCCACCGGCAGGCCTGCCCGCAAAATCGCCCAGCGCGCAATATCCCAGCCCTGTTCGCCTTCCGGCTGCGCGCAGCCCAGGATCACATCATCAATCTCCGCTTTTTCCAGTGCGGGAACCCGCTCCAAAGCCGCGCTCAACGCAGTTGCGGCCAGATCGTCCGGCCGCGTGGTCGAAAGAGCTCCCTTCGGCGCCCGTCCCACCGGGGTCCGCACCACGCTCACAATCACCGCTTCCGCCATCTCCCACCCGCTCCCACCAGTTGATTTACCGATTTGCCGCCTCGCTGGCTCGCTGACTTGCCGGCTCGTTGCCTCGTCCATTCCCCGTGTGCCCCAGATCCACGGGTGCCCCAGGCTCGGCGCGTTCTTGTTTTTGCGCCTAGCCTGGGATCCCTCCACCAGCTCAGGCAACCTGCCGTCTCGCTACTCCCCAGTCCCCACCACCGTCCACGCATTTCCCGTATAGAAGTGGTACACCGTTGCCCCATCGGTCACCGAATCCGCCAGCGCATCGTGATCCAGCCTCGGTGGCAAAGGCTGCATCCCCGCCTGCGCCTCACGCACCTGCTCGGGCGACGCCGAATCGATGCCCCAATTGAAGCCCAGCACGCGGTCTGCGCCGTGAGCCTGCAGCCGCTCCGTCTCCGGCGCTGTAGCCAGAACGCGCGGTCCCGACTGGCTTGCCGTCGCCTTGTCCCCGAAAAAAACCAGCAGCGAAACCGTACCGTGCTCCGAACAAAGCACCGCCCAGTCCTTTGACCCCGGCCGCTCCAGGCTCGCCTCGATCACGTTCTCCGGCTGATGCGCCTCATACGTCTGCGGAATCAGGCATCCCCTCTCCTTGAGCAGATTCCCCACCGCCACCGGAAGTTGCGGAAACGAGCTCACCGGAAGATGGCGAATGAGGTAGGGCGTGGCGTGCCCATCGATAATCACGTGCCCTGTCTCCGTCAATGGCGACTGCGGCTCCCCGCTCCAGCCGCCCGCCGGCAATCCGCCCAGCATCAAGGCCACCGCCGCCGCCGGCAAAATGGACGCGCGCCTCATCATCAGTTCCGTAACGGCTTGCCCGTCTTCAGCGTAAAGGCGATCCGTTCCTGCGTCTTGCGCTCGCCGCAAAGCGAAAGAAACGCCTCCCGCTCCAAATCGAGCAGGTATTGCTCCGTGAGCAGCGCCCCCGGCGTCACCCGCCCTCCGGCAAGAATATAAGCAATCCAGCGCCCCACCTTTTGGTCATGCTCCGAGGCAAACCCCGCTTCGCCCATGAGAAAGATGCCCGTCTCCATCATGGCCAGCGCCGACGATCCGGGAGCCGGGATCGTCGTCCGCGGCTGCGGCGCGGCATAACCTGTCTCCGCCAGCGCCGCCGCCTGCGCCTTCGCATCCAAAAGCAGCCGTTCCCGGTTCATCGTGATCCGGTCGTCCGCCGCGAACAGACCCAGGCCCCGCGCTTCGAGCGCCGAGCTCGAGACCCTGCCCATGGCAATCGTCTCCAGCGTCCGCTTGAGCGCCGTCGCCAGCTCAGCCGATTGCGCAAAACGCGATGGCGGATCCCGCGGGTCCGGTGGCGCCAGCGCCGCGGCTGAATCAATCGATCGGAGCAGCATCTCCTTCGTGCCGCCGCCCGCCGGAACCAGGCCCACGCCCGCCTCGACCAGGCCGATATAAGTCTCCGCATAGGGCTGCCGCCGCGCGCCGTGCAGGCATATCTCCGCGCCCCCGCCGAGCGCGAGCCCGAAGGGCGCAACCACCACCGGGCGCGGGCAGAATTTGATCGCCGCCGTCATCTGCTGAAAGCTATGGATGATCGCCGCCAGCTCGTCGAAGTCACCCTCCTGCGCAATCATCAGCAGCTGCATCAGGTTCGCGCCCACGCTAAAGTTGTCGCGGTCGCCCGAGATCACGAAGCCCGCGAAATCGCGTACCGTGTCTGAATCGGGCCGCAGCGCCGAGGAGACCATTTGCAGCACATCGCCGCCGATCGCATTCTTCAGCGAGTGCAGCTCGATGCACGCAATCCCGTCGCCCAGATCAACCAGCGAAGCTCCGCTATTCGAGCGGACCACTCCGTGCGCCCGGCGAAAATCCGCTACCCGCGCATGCCCCGGCGTGGCCGGCGCCGGCTCAGGCAGCCCCGTCGCCGGCTGAAAACACGTGCGGCCCTCGTTCGTGTACCAGCTTGACTGGCCCGCCGCCAGCAGAAACTCGGCCCGCGAGCTCACCGGCAATCCCAGCGCGTTCATCCGCGCAACGGTCGAGCCCACGCCCGCCGCATCCCACATCTCAAACGGCCCCAGCTCCCAATTGAAACCCGCCCGCATCGCCTCATCGATCGAGACTGCATCGGTGGCCACTTCCCCGATGCGGTCGGCAGCGTAATTCCACAGCGAAGCCAGAAACGGCCACAGGAACCCGGCCGCCTTATCCTTGGCCGGATCGTTTTCGAGCAGCAGCCGCAGCCGCTCACCCGCCGTGGCCGCGTTCTTCGCCATTTCGAGCGCCGGCAGGCTCGGCTTCGCCGCGGGACGGTACTCGAAGGTATTCAGATCCAGCGTCTCGCGTACTTCCTTGCCGTCTGCCCCGCGCGATTTTTTGTAGAATCCCTGCCCTGTCTTGTCGCCCAGCCAGCCGCGCTTCAGCATCTCTTCCAGAACGCCGGAAAAGCGCCCTCCGCTCACGCCCTCCGGAAAGTTCTTCGCCACGTGCGCCAGAATGTCGATGCCGACCAGATCGGCCAGCCGGAAGGTGCCGGTGCGCGGCCAGCCCACGGCGGGCCCGGTGAGCGCGTCGATATCCTCAATTGCCAGCCCCTGTTGCAGCATCAGGTTCGCGGCATTGAACATCACCGCAATGCCGATCCGGTTGGCGATGAAGTTCGGCGTATCGTTCGCAAACACCACCTGCTTGCCCAGAATGCGGTCAGCAAATGCGGCGAATGACTCAACCAGCGCCGGGTCGGAATCGGCCGTGGGAATCACCTCGACCAGGCGCATATAGCGCGGCGGGTTAAAGAAGTGTGTACCGAAGAACCGGTCCTTGCGTGCGCCCAGCGAAGCGCCGATCTTGCCCACCGGCAGGCCCGACGTATTGGTGGTAAGAATCGCGTTCTTGCCCAGATGCGGCAGCACGCGCGCAAGCAGCGCAGTCTTGATCTCGAGGTTCTCAGCCACCGCTTCAATCACCCAGTCGCAAGCGGCAAGAGCCGGCAGATCATGGTCGAAATCCCCCGGCGTGATCAGCGAGGCAAGCTGGGCATCATATAACGCGGCCGGCTTGGCCTTGGCCAGCGCGGCCAGCGCGGTCACGGCCAGCGGCCGTTCCGCGGTTCCGCTCTTTGCGGCAAGATCCAGCAACAACGTCGGAATCCCTGCATTGGCCAGGTGCGCGGCGATGCGGGAGCCCATGGTTCCCGCTCCCAATACAGCCGCGCGGCGCACCAGAAGCGGCTTGGCGCCGGTTGCGGTCTCGGTAGCAGTGGCAGTCGCTGCGGTGCTCATTGGGGCTCTCCATCGCGCGGAGGAATCGAGCGTAAACGCTCGCAGCATACGTAACCCGACGGCGATGGGTCAAGGCAGGCCGCCCATCTCTGCCGGCTGAACGTAATAGGATAAATCCCCATCGCTCTCCAAAGGCCCCGAGCGGTCCCGAGCGGTCGAAAGTGGATAATGATGAGTTATGGATCTCGAACCTTTGGCTGGGACCTGTGTCGCAGATCGGCCGCAGCTCCTGTCCCCCCGTGATCATGGCCCATCGAGGAGCTAGAATGCGTCTTCCCCTTGCCTTGGCTTCGAGGATGGCCGCCGCGGGGCTGCTGATCCTTGCCGCCTTGTCCGGCAATCTCCGCGCCCAGGATCTCAAGAGCTTCGAGCAGCGCATCACTGTCAAAGTGCTGCCCAACGGCCTCACGCTCGTCCTCTGCAATCGTCCCGACGCGCCGGTCTTCAGCTACGCCACGCTGATCGACGCCGGCGCGGTCGACGACCCCTCCGGCGAAAGCGGCCTCGCCCACATGTTCGAGCATCTGGCCTTCAAAGGCACGACCCAGATCGGCACCAACGATTGGCCGGCCGAAAAGCTCGCCCTCGCCAAGGTCGAAGCCGCCAACAACGCCTACGAGGCTGAGTACCTCAAGCCCGTGGGCCGCGACGAAAAGAAGCTCGCCGCGTTGAAGAAGGCTTTTGAGGAAGCGCAGGATGAAGCCCACCGCTACGTCATCCCCAACCAGTTCACTGAAGTGGCTGAAGCCAATGGAGCCGAGGGCCTGAACGCCGAGACGGCCCTGGATGAAACCGACTACTTCTGGTCCATGCCCGAAAACCGGCTCGAATTATGGGCATGGATGGAGAGCGGCCGTCTCGCCGATCCCGTTCCCCGCGAGTTCTACAAGGAACGCGACGTCGTGATGGAAGAGCGGCGCATGCGCGTCGACTCGAGCCCCGAGGGCCGTCTCTTCGAGCAGTTCCTGGCCACCGCCTACGTCGCCCACCCCTATGGCCGCGCCGACATCGGCTGGCCCAGCGAGGTCAGCCAGATCACGGCCACCGAGGCCATGGCCTTCCACAAGAAGTATTACGTCGGCTCGAATATCGTCGTCGCCATCGTGGGCGATGTGGACGCGAAGACCGCGCTGCCGATGCTCGAAAAATACTTCGGCCGCGTTCCCGGCGGTCCCAAGCCGGCAGACCTGACCACCATCGAACCCAGGCAGTACGCCGAAAAATCGGTCGTCATCCGCGAGCAGACGCAGCCCATCTACATCGAGGGCTATCACCGCCCCAGCTATCGCGATCCCGACGACGCCGTCTACGACGCGATCTCCGACATTCTTTCCAACGGCCGCGTCTCGCGCCTCTACCGCAGCCTGGTGGAAACCCAGCAGATCGCCGCCGAAGCCGTAGGCGAGAGCCCCTACCCCGGCGACAAATATCCCAGCCTCTTTCTCTTCGGCGCTGTCCCGCTCCCCGGCCACACGCCGGCCGAGATGCGTGACGCGATTCACAAGGAGATTGAAAAGCTCAAGACCGCCGACGTCACAGACGCCGAGCTCGCCATGTACAAGACCCGCGCCCGCGCCGATCTGCTGCGCGGCCTCGCCGACAACCAGGGTCTCGCCAACTCTCTTGCCGACTACCAGACCCGCTACGGCGACTGGCGCGAGCTGTTCCTGCAACTCGACAAGGTGGACAAGGTAACGAAGGCCGATATTCGCAGAGTCGCGAACCAGGTCTTCCTGCCCTCCAACCGCACCAGCGCCGAGATCGACACTGAAACCCCCGCCGCCGATGCCAAGAGCGGAGGCGCACAATGAAGAGCTTGAGCCTTCACACTATGCGGCATTTCAACGTTAAGGCCTTACTCGCCGCAGACAAATTCTGCGCAGGGAGCGTCTTGTATCAGGGCACGACTTCAGTCGTGCCGAATACGCGCTCCAAGAAAGGCCGGGCTTTAGCCCCTGAAGGATCTCGCTCTCCGCGGCTCACACGCTCCTTCACGTTCGCGCTGGCGTGTCTGATATGCGTCATCTCAAAAGCGCCTTCGGCCCTGATCGCCCAGCAAGCCAAGCCCTGGAAACAGATCCCCGTTCCACCGCTCCACGCCTTCAAGCCGCAGCAGCCCAGGCGAATCGAATTGAAGAACGGCATCGTCGTCTTCCTCCAGGAAGACCATGAACTGCCCTTCATCTCAGGATCGGTCCTCATCCCCGGCGGCTCGCGCGATGAGAACCCGGCCAAGGCCGGACTCATCGGCATCTACGGCCAGGCTTGGCGCACCAGTGGAACCGCCAAGATGGACGGCGACGCCATGGACGACCTCCTCGAAGCCAAAGCGGCCCACATCGAGACCAACGGCGACGACGATTCGACCGCGATTGCCTGGGACTCGCTGACAGCCGACGCGGACCAGGTTTTTTCTATCGCGGTGGACCTTCTCTTTCATCCGAAGTTCAGCCAGGAAAAGCTAGAGCTGGCGCAGCAGCAGGAGGCCACCGCTATCGTCCGCCGCAATGACGATGCCGGGGCCATCGCCGAGCGCGAAGCGGCTAAGCTCGTGTATGGACCGGATAGCCCGTACACGCGCCAGCCGGAGTTCGCGAGCATCAACGCCGTCACCCTCGCCGATCTGCAGGCATGGCATGATCGCACCCTTCGAGGCAAGCTCATCGTCGGCATCAGCGGCGACTTCGATCCCGCGGCCATGGAAGCCAAGGTCCGCGCCGCCTTCGAGAGCCTGCCGCCCGCCACGCCCGAGCCCGCGCGCCGTGATGCCTTCGCCGGACCCCGGCCCGGCGTCTACTTCATCGACAAAGAAGATGTAGACCAGTCGAACATCGAGATCGTCGGCCTCGGCACCGATCGCCGCAATCCCGATGCGCCCGCCATCGCGGTCCTCAACGAAATTCTCGGCGGCGGCTTCGCGAGCCGCCTCTTCCAGAAAGTCCGCACCGAACTCGGCCTGGCCTACGATGTAGGCGGAGGATTCGGCCTCGAATACGATCATCCTGGAACCTTCAACGTCGCGCTCACCACCAAGAGCGCCTCCACGGTAGACGCAGCCAAGGCCGCCGAAGCCGAGATCGCGGGGCTCACCACCCGGCCGTTTACTGAAGTAGAGCTGAAGCGCGCCAAAGACGACATCCTCAACTCATTCCTCTTCCGCTACGACACCCGGGACAAGGTGCTCGATGAGCGCGAGAAGCTCGAATTCTACGGCTACCCCGCGGATTATCTCGAAACCTATGAGGCGGGCATCGAAAAGGTGACGCTGGCCGATGTAACCGCGGCAGCCAAAAAGTATATTCATCCTGACAAGCTGGCCACGCTGGTCGTCGGCAACCGCCCGGAGATCGAGCCCGGGCTCGACGCGCTCCGGCAAGGGCCCGTGCACTCCATCGATATCTCCATTCCACAACCTGCGCAAGCAGCGGCAGCGGCGGGAGCGGCCGGCTCCGCGGAGAAGACGAAGTGAGCAATGAACGCGAACAGGCCCCTGGGCTGGCCGTAGTCATTCTGGCCGCCGGCAAAGGCACACGGCTGAATTCGAAGCGTCCCAAGGTCCTGCACGAGATTGGGGGCCGCCCGCTCGTAGCGCACGTAATTGCAGCCGCAAGCCGGATTGTCGCGCCGGAGCACATCTATGTGGTAATCGGCCATGAAGCCGGGCGCGTGCGCGCAGCGTTAGCCCCCGGCGGCGTCCGCTTTGTGGAGCAGGCAGAGCAGCGCGGCACCGGCCACGCCATCCAGTGCGCCCGCGACGCGATCAGCGGCTATGCCAGCGTGCTGGTGCTCTCCGGCGACGTGCCGCTCATCCGGCCTGAGACGATCGAGCGCATGTTGAGCTTCCACCGCGCCGAGCAGGCAGCCATGACCATCTTGTCAGCCCAGCCGGAAGATCCCGCCGGCTACGGAAGAATCATGCGCAAAGCCCCCGGCTCGCCTGAGGTGGAGGCCATCGTCGAACAAAAATCCCTTGCCGCGGGGCAGGCGGAGATTCGCGAGATCAACTCGGGCATCTACGCGTTCCAGACCGCCCCGCTCCTCGCCCACATGGACAAACTCACGGCGAATAATCCCCACAGCGAGTTGTACCTCACTGACATGGCAGGAATCCTGCGCGCCGCCGGCGAGCGCGTTGTAGCTATTGAAGCTCCCGAGGCCGCGGAAGTGCTGGGCGCGAACACCATCGCCGAGCTCGTCGCGCTCGATGGCGCCCTGCGCACGGCCACAGCGCAGCGCCTGATGGCCGCCGGCGTCACCATCCTGCGTCCTGAAACCTCGATGATCGATGCCGAAGTCGAGATCGGCGCCGACACCGTGATCGAACCCTTCGTGCAACTGCGGGGACAAACGCGCATTGGCTCCGACTGCTCGGTCCGCTCCTTCTCGGTGATCGAGAATTGCACTCTGGGCGAGGGCGTTGAAATCCTCCCCGGCTGCATGCTCGAATCGAGCTCCGTGCGCGATGGAGCCCGTATCGGCCCTTACTCGCATCTGCGCCCCGGCTGCGATGTCGGCGAGAAGGCGCACATCGGCAACTTTGTCGAGCTCAAAAAAACGCGGCTGGGCAAAGGCTCCAAGGCCAACCACCTCGCCTATCTGGGTGACTCGGAGATCGGCGAAGGCAGCAACATCGGCGCCGGCGCCATCACCTGCAACTACGACGGCGCCAGCAAGTTCATGACCCGTATCGGCAACAACGTCTTCGTCGGCAGCGATTCCACTCTGGTTGCGCCCATCACACTCGGCGACGGCTCTTACATCGGCGCCGGCTCCTGCATCACCGAAGACGTTCCTGCCGACGCCCTCGCCATAGGCCGCGCGCGCCAGGTAACCAAAGAAGGCTGGGCAGCGGAACGCCGCGCCAAGCGCGCAGCGACCAAGTCCGCAGCCCCCCAGCCCCCGGTTGACGACACATGCAAGTAATTTGCATGCCTGTGATCGCACATAGCCGGCTTCATCCATTGCGATCGCGCATGCGCATGCGCGTCCCAGTTATCTTTTGGCTCGTGGCGCTCTTCGCCGCGTTCCTGCCCGCCCAAACAGGCCATCTCGACGCCGAAAAAATCGCCGGCGGCGTCTGGTTCGTTCCCGGCGACGCCTCAAAAGGCTATTGCAACAACATCGTCATCGAGATGAAGGACTATCTCATCGTCATTGACGCGAACTACCCCGGCCGCGCCCGCGAGCTCGTCAACGAGATCCACCAGCTCTCACCCAAGCCCGTGCGCTTCGTCTTTGACACCCACGGGCACCGCGATCACGCCTATGGCAACATCATCTGGACCAATGCCGGAGCCACCACCTTCGCCTATCAGGGCGTCGACGACGAGATGGACCGCTATGAGCCCAAGCGTTGGCGCGCCACCGCGGCGGAGCGCGAAGATGTCCGCTCCCTCAACCTTGCCGATGCCCCGCGCCCGCAGCTCGTCTTCCGCGACAGCCCGTTCATCCTCAAAGACTCAACCCGCGAGGTCGACTTCTATTTCCTCGGCTGGGCGCACACGCGCGGCGACGGCTTCGTCTGGCTGCCCAGGGAGCGGATCCTTTGCACCGGCGACGCGGCCGTAAATGGCCCGCGCAACAAGCTGTGGGATGCGAATCTTGCCAACTGGCCGAAGGTGCTGGATAAAGCGCTCGCGTTCGCCCCGCTGCACGTGCTGCCCGGCCACGGCAACGCCGGCGGGCCGGAGATTTTATCCGGCCAGCGCGCATTCCTGGTCGACCTCGTAGCCGCCGTCAGCAAGCAGGCGGAGGCGGGCAAAGCCCCGCCGCAGATGACCCTCTCGTTGCCGGAGCGCGACCGGAACTGGACGCCCAAAGATCTGAGCCAGGACTTGGCAATCGCTTATGCGGAGATCACTGCACACAAGCCGGCCGGCGATGTGCCCCACGTGTGGAAGTAAAGATCGGGTCCCGCCTATCGATCCCCGTCTATCGGGCCCCGTCTATCGGGCCAGATGCGAACCTCGTCGATTTGTACAGCTCTTCCCTGCCCCATCCTCTCGCCCCGTTCGTGGCCAAAGGATGGAGCCAACTGGAACAGATTCAACCTCAGCCGCTACTTAGCAGGCTTCTTCTCGAGATCCTTCGCACCGTCCAGATGCTTCTGCAGCGTCGGCAGCGTTGCGCTCGCATACGCTTTCAAGTCGCCATTCTGCGCGTCGGTAGATTCCTTCGTGTACACCGAGATGGCCTTCGTGTGTCCCGCGACCATCTCGTGTATGTAGCGGGTATCGAAGGCCGCGCCCTTCAGTTTTTCAAGCGGCGCGATCATCTTGTTGTGCTCGCCGTTCAATCCCTTCGGGACCGTCAGATTCGCCTTCGCCGCCACGTCGCTCAGCTGCTGATAGTCGCTGGTGTGATCGCTCACCAGCATCTGCGCATAATCCTTCACATCCTGTCGTGACGCCTGGTCTGCGGCCATCTGGCCCAGGTGGGCTTCCAACATATCGGTTTGCGCGGCAAAGTCGACAAACTGCTGGTCCGTCATCGCCGCGGCCGCGGCTTTAGCTGAATGCCCCTTCTTCGCCAACGCGGGAAGGCTGCAGAGAGCCAGGCAACAAATAGCCGAAAGAATCCGTTTCATTTTTAGCTTTCCTCCTGCATATAAGGATTGCTATTGCACTGGTTTGGTTTTCTCCAGCCCCGGCATCGGCCTGTGGAGATCGCCCCGCCCCGAATCGGCCCGATCGCGGCCAGGTCGCGGCCAGCAAGCGCCTCCGCCGCGGCAAACTCGAAGCTCGATTCCCGTCTCTAAAGTTCGCATCAAGAATAAACTGTCATCCTGAGCGGAGTTTGGCCGGCTTTTGGGCCAAACGGAGTCGAAGGATCTGCGGCTCGGGACATCAACTTATGTTACGAACTTCCGGGACACCACACTAGATCTCGGCCGCGTTGAGGCGATCCATTGGGTCCACCAGCAGCCAGGCGGCCGCGCCCAGAAACGCCAGAATCGTCGCCGTCGAGAACGATGCCTGCCAGCCAAAATGCGCCGCGATGAGCGGCGTGAGCGAAGCCGTGACAGCCGCCCCGATCTGGCAGCCCATATTCATCGCGCCGGAGACCACCCCGGCGAAGGTTCCCGCAAAATCCGAGCTCACTGACCAGAAACAGCTTTGCGCAAGATACAAAGCTCCCGCGCCGCACGCCAGCACCAGGCTGGCGGAGTGCGCCTCGTGCACCCGCGATCCCGCCGTGAGCAGGACCGCGGTGAGCGAGAGCGCAAACGCGGGCAGAAAACAGCGCCCCACGCGCGGCCCAAAATGGCGCGACAGCCAATCGCTGATCACGCCTCCCAGCAGCGACCCCAGGCTCATGGCCGCGAACGGAAAGATGGAGTACACGGCGCTCGACTTCAGGCTGAGCCCGCGCACCTCGCTCAGGTAGATGTAAAACCAGCTGAAGAATATCCAGGAGACGTAGCCGTAGGTAAAGTAGCTCGCCGTGATCGCCAGGATGCTGCGGCTCGCGAAGATCCGCCGCCAGGGAACGGCGGCTTTGCGCTCCGTCTTGGGGCCGGTTTTTACGGTCGGCAGGGCAATTCCCTCCTGCGGATCGCCGCGCCCGCGGAGAATCGTCGCCAGCTCGTCAGGGCCGACCCAGGGATGCGATTCCGGCGTATTGCGCGCAATCCAATACCAGATGCCGCCTGCCGCCAAGCCCACCCCCGCGCAAAACCAAAACGACGCATGCCACCCGTAGCGCAGGATGATTGCCGTCAACACGGGCGGCGCCAGCGCCGAACCCAAGCCCACGCCGCCGAAGATGATCCCATTTGCCTTGCCGCGCTCTCCGGTCGGAAACCAGCGCTCCACAAACTGATTGGCCGAGGGGTACATCACCGCCTCGCCCGCTCCCAGCGCCATGCGCACGACGATCAGTTCGAGCAAAGCTCCCGCCGCGTGGGGCGGGACCAGCGCGGTGAGAACCGAGAATATAGCCCACCACGCCAGTCCCAGCGCCAGCAGGCGCCGGGGCCCGAACCGCCGTGCCAGCACCCCGCCCGGAATCTGAAAAGCGGCATAACCCACCAGGAAAGCGCTGAAAACCCATCCCAGGTGCGGGTTGTCGATATGGAAGTCCCGCCCAATCTCGCCGCCGGCGATTGAGATATTCGTCCGGTCGAGAAAGGCGATCGCGCTGAGGATCAGAATCCAGGTAACGAGCAGATAACGAACAGGTATGCTGCGGGAAACATGCACGCTGCGATCCATCTCCCGAGCCATCCGCCTGTCCATCCGCCCATTCATCTGCCCATCCATCTATCGACCCATGTGTATGGATTCGGATTGTATCGGAGCCGTGCGCTGTGAGGTTGAGCGAAGAGCCGGGCGGAGCCGCACGCGCCGGGAAACGATCGCCCCGGAATGCAAGATACCGGTATCCATGCCCTGTTTCCCTAAAGTTTTTCCTATCGCATGTAAATGCTATTGCCGAAGAGGCACGCCTGCGTGTAGGGTTTTCCTTGCGGGAAAGAATTCTTCGGAAACGCTAACTTCGACGGTTACGTTAAAGCAGGCGAAGATTATCTTTTTGTGTTCTCGGGGTAAAATAACAAGTCTCCGGTCAAATTTTGATGTTGTCTAATCGGGACAGGCATCATTTACTAGAGTTGGATTTGCGGGTTGCAGCACTGCCACGCGACGGGGGGGCGCAGAATCTGGGCGCACGGAACCGGGGTGTCTGGCAATGCGTAACCGGAGTGGGCAGCGACGGAACAGTGATCGCCGAGACCGCCGCGGCGGGGTGACGTTCCAGTCGTTCGGGGCCCGGCCGGCATCAATGCAGCCGCAATGGAAGCCGTACCTCTTTGCGCGAGCCGAACCCAGGCAGCGAAGGGGAGGGAGGAACTTGTTTGGCACTGAACCTGGCAGGACCGGGATCCCCGAGGGCTGGGGAAAACTCCGGCGCCGAAGGCACGGCGCCTGCGATAGACCCTCGGCATAAGACTGCCCGGATTCTCGTGGTGGACGACGAGACTCACGTGCGAGCCATGATGGGCTCCACGCTGGAGCGCCAGGGCTATGAGGTCCAGCTGGCTTCGAGCGGCCGCGAAGCTCTTGAATCGCTTGAGCTGCACACGTTTGATTTGGTGCTTACCGACATCGTGATGCAGGACGTGAATGGAATCGCTCTCCTTGAGCAGATTCACGCCCAGTATCCCAACCTGCCCGTCGTGATGGTCACCGCTATTCATGACATCAGCGTGGCCATCGACTCGATGCGCCGCGGCGCTTACGATTACCTCCTCAAGCCATTCGAGCGCGAGCACCTGCTCAATACCGTGCGCCGGGCGATGGATCACCGGCATGCCCTCGAGGAAAATCAGAACTATCAGCAGAGTCTGGAGCAGATGGTGCGCGCCCGCACCGAGATGCTGCGCCACGCGATGGAAGATCTGGAGCACTCCTACGACGTGACTCTGGAAGCCCTCGGCGACGCGCTCGATCTGAAGGATTCCGAAACCGAGGGCCATTCCAAACGGGTAACCGCATACACCATTGCGCTGGCGCGCGCCATGGGGATTCCGCCCGCTGAGATCAAGGTCATCGCGCGCGGAGCCTTCCTCCACGACGTGGGCAAGATGGCAATTCCCGACGAGATTCTGCGCAAGCCGGGCGCACTCAACAAGGAAGAGCAGGCCATCATGCGCGAGCACTGCACGCGCGGCTACAACATGCTCCGCAAGATTCCCTTCCTCACCGGCGCGGCCGAGATCGTCTTCTGCCACCAGGAGCACTATGACGGGAGCGGTTATCCGCGCGGCATTCGCAGCAGAGAGATTCCCATTGGCGCGCGGATCTTCGCGGTCGGCGACACCCTGGACGCCATCACCAGCGACCGGCCCTACCGTAAAGCGCGAAGCTTCGACTCGGCGCGTGAGGAGATTCTGCGCTGTTCCGGGACCCAATTCGATCCCGCGGTCGTCGAGGTCTTTCTGAAGATTCCCAACGAGCTTTGGCAGGAACTCAGATCCGAGATCAGCGGCCAGCACAAACGATTCTCAAGCTTCGATCTCGAGCCCGTGCCTGAACCGGAGTCCTGAGACCTCGATCCCTTCCATGCTTTGGTTGAAGATAGCCCGATCGTTCCAGCCTCGCGGCAATGGCTTGGCCGCCAGGAATTCAATCTGAGGAGTTGTGAATATGGCGAGTTTAAGTGCGCAGGAAGCCAGAGAACAGCTTTCCAAACTGTCCGGCTGGCAAATCGATGCGGGTGAACTGGTAAAAACCTTCCCCTTCCCGGACTTTCGCGCCGCGCTGGAATTCGTGAATCGCGTAGGCGAAACCGCTGAATCGGCCGGACACCACCCCGACATCGATATTCGCTACAATCGAGTGCGCCTCGCCCTGGTGACCCACGACGCCGGTGGGTTGACAGACAAGGATTTCGACTTGGCGGCCAAGACAGACCGGCTGATCTGACCGCGGTCTCGGCTCCAGGATCAGAGAGGGCCGTCGATCAGATATCCTCATCGGATCGATCGGAGGTCGTATTCCCATCTATACCAAAATGTGGATTTGGAGGGTTTTCTCCGGTTTCACGGAGCTTTGTCAGGGTGTTGCGATACCACCATGCAACGGCGATCCCTCCCGCCAATGCAGAACCCGCCGTGAGAAAAGCCACCTTCCACCAGCCCGAGGGACTCGGGACGGTAGTCTCATTTCCTTTGTAAGTATCTGATTCTAGATCGTTCTCCATGCGGACCTCGCGTCCTGATGCGCGTCATCCCTCGCGGTCGAATCCCCGGGAAGCCATCAATCTCCGCCTCGAATGCTCGTGCTTTAGATGCTCTGCAAGGAAAAGAATGCATAAAAAGCGCTCAAAATAAAATTCTGATTTTTGTACTTGCATTCTTCCGTATCTATGTTATCGTGTATTTATTCCGGTTATGGAGGTTGACCTCCGGGCCGGAAGTAGTTTGCGTCACTGGCCTCCCGGCACGGACAGCTCGACCGTTCGTGCCGTCTTTTTTTTCTGCGCCATCCATCCTGATCCCGCTCATCTTGCGGAAAAAGTGCCGTCACGGGCGCATCCTATCCACCGGCGTCCTCAAGTGATCCGGCCTCGGATCGGATCATACCGACCCCCTCCCCCTGAAAACCCACCACGCAGAGTCAGTCAAGATCACATAACCACAGTAGAATCTATTGCTTGGTTTATTTGCCCTATTGATTTATTGGTAAATGAACCCGCCGCAAAACGCCCCCAGAACGGCAGTTTTTCGCTTGGCTCAGCCGCATTCCGCTCGTTTGGCAAACAGGCAGGAAATCTCTTGGCTAGCGCCGTAAAATAGTCTGTAGAGGCTCTTCATGAATCATCCATTCAAGAACCGCTGGCTTCTCGGTCTCTCGGCCTTCCTGCTGACAACGATGAGCTACGCGCAGTGGTCCAATCCCGCCGAAGATGTTCCGGCCTATCATCCCTCGGCACCGCTGAAGGTGAGCACGCTTCCGCCAATTCTCTCCGGCGCCAGGCTGACCAGCGCCAGCTTTCGTTACCCGTGGCAGGTGCATGTCTACCAGGACGTGGCCAAAGTAAGCAGCGTAGCCTATCAGTTGCCCTGCAACTGCCGCTGCGACCGCAGCCAGGGCCATACCAGCCTGCGCAGTTGTTTTGAAGGGCTGCACGGCACCGAGTGCGCCACCTGCGCCCAGGAAGGCTTCTACGCTTACCAGCAGACGAAGCTCGGCAAAACGCCCGCGCAGATCCGCGCCGGCATCGCGCGGCACGAGTACGAAACCATCGATTTAGAGAAGCAATAGAGAGACAGCGCGCAGCGGGAACCGATTCGGCCTACAATAGAGATGCAGCACGAGCCGGTTGGCCCGTTGCTCGCACCCATCGGCATTCTTCGGTCATCGAAGGGCTGCCGATAAGTTCCAGCCGCGGTCGCGCTGGAATAAAGAGATGGGGGCGTCACGGTTTCGACGGGATTGCTTGCGGCATGGGAGGCATGTCGGGGGGTGGGCACCCGTAATCGCCTGCAAAACCAAAGTTGCCAACGATAATCTGGCACTTGCTGCTTAATTAAATAAGCAGCCGTCC
>DASXDX010000027.1:0-545214 GCA_036490385.1 Occallatibacter sp. | reverse complement strand
AACATCCGCCAGCGTGACCTCAGCGTCGACCATGAGTTCGTTCCTTTCACCGCCACGACCCGCATGTCGGGACTCAACGTCGACGGCCGCCAGATCCGCAAGGGTGCGGCCGAGTCGGTGCGCCAGTGGGTGCTCGATCAGGGCGGTGTGGTTCCCGACGGACTGCAGGACATCGTCGATCGCATAGCCCGGGCCGGCTCCACGCCATTGGTCGTGGCGGAGGACGCCAACATCCTCGGTGTCATTGAGCTCAAGGACGTCGTCAAGGAAGGCATTAAGGAGCGCTTCGCCGAACTGCGAGCGTCCGGCATCCGCACCATCATGATCACCGGCGACAACCCGCTGACCGCGGCCGTGATTGCGCGCGAGGCCGGTGTGGACGATTTTCTGGCCGAGGCCAAGCCGAAAGACAAGATGGACCTGATCAAGCGCGAGCAGGGCAAGGGCAAGCTCGTCGCCATGACCGGCGACGGAACCAATGATGCGCCGGCGCTGGCGCAGGCCGACGTGGGCGTGGCCATGAACTCCGGTACGCAAGCCGCGAAAGAGGCCGGCAACATGGTCGATCTCGATTCGAATCCGACCAAGCTGATCGAGATCGTGGAGATCGGCAAGCAGTTGCTCATGACCCGCGGCGCATTGACCACCTTCTCCATCGCCAACGACGTGGCGAAGTATTTTGCCATCATCCCAGCCATGTTCGCCGGTGTTTTTCCGGTGCTCAACGCGCTCAACATCATGTATCTGCATTCGCCGCAATCGGCCATTCTCTCCGCCGTGATCTTCAACGCGATCATCATCGTGGCGCTGATCCCGCTGGCGCTGAAAGGCGTCAAGTATGCGCCCAGGGCTGCCGACGTGCTGCTGCGCCAGAACCTGCTCGTGTACGGTGTGGGTGGAATCATCATTCCGTTCATCGGCATTAAAGCCATCGACATGTGTCTGGTGGCGTTGCACATGGCCTGAGAATCGGCGGGCTGTGAACGCGGCAATAGGCCGCAAGGAGATTGATCGTGCAATTGACTGCTACTCTAGAAACGAGCCAGACGACGGCCCAGAAGGAAGCGCCAAGGAGCTCGACCGTGCATTCCGTCTGGAGAACCTCTATCCGCTACACCCTGCTGACCACCCTGCTGCTGGGTCTGGGCTATCCCTTGCTGCTTACCGGCATTGCGGAGTTCGTCTTTCCGCATAAGGCTGACGGAAGCTTGATTCTGCGCAACGGCCAGGTCGTCGGCTCCGCGCTGATCGCGCAGAGCTTTACTTCCGACCGCTATTTCCATCCGCGGCCATCCGCCGCAGGCAATGGATATGACGCTACATCTTCAGGCGGTTCGAACCTGGCGCAATCGAATGCCAAGCTCGCGCAACGGATTCAGGGCGACATCGACAAGCTAGCGAAGGAGAATCCCGGCAAACCGGTTCCCATCGATATGGTGACAACCTCCGGCTCCGGCCTCGATCCCGATATCACGCCGGACAACGCATACTTCCAGGCGCCCCGCGTGGCCAAAGCGCGCGGGCTCACGGAGAGCGCCGTTCGCCTGCTGATCGAAAAACATATCGAGTCACGCCAGCTGGGAGTGTTCGGCGAGCCGCGGGTCAATGTGCTCGAATTGAATCTCGATCTCGACGAATTATCGAAATAATTCTTGACGGATGCAGTTTGCCCTGCCATGAGCAAAGCGGGAGTGCCCCAAGTGCGCTCCCGCATTTTTTATGGGTCAATTTACCGCAACACAGAAATGGGTGCGTGCGGCAGCACAGAAATGGGTGCCCCAGGTCTGGATTTTCAGACCTGGGAGAGCACAGTCCTAAAGCAGCTCTTACCATCTAAATTTCGCGACGCCCGTCCAACGCCCGCGCCATGGTCACTTCATCGGCGTATTCGATGTCGCTGCCTGCAGGCACGCCGGTTGCGATCCGTGTGATCTTGACCGAAGAGTTGCGCAGCGCACTTGCGAGCCAGTTGGCTGTTGCTTCGCCTTCGAGCGTGGGGCTGGTGGCGAGGATCACCTCATCCACTTCGCCGCGCTCCACCCGGCTCACGAGCGAGCCGGCGCGCAACTGGTCCGGGCCAATGCCGTGCAGCGGCGATAGCGTGCCGTGCAGCACGTGGTAGACGCCCTGGTAACTGCGAGTACGCTCCACCGCGGCGATGTTGGTCGGCTCTTCGACAACGCAGACGAGGCGCTGGTTGCGCGCCGGGCTGGCGCAGTACGCGCAGGGATCGACGTCCGTCACGTTGTTGCAGATGGAGCAGAGACGCAGGCTGGCCTTGAGTCCGCGCACCGCATCGGCAAGAGCCGATGCATCCTCGTCGCTCGAGCGCAGAATGTGGAAAGCGTAGCGTTGCGCGCTCTTGGTGCCAACGCCGGGCAGCTTCTTCAGCTCTTCAATGAGCCGGGCCATCGGCTCGGCATAACGTGACAAAGTAGTTGCCCCCTGGTGTGGTCAATCGAAATTGTGGTCAATCGAAATCTGGTTGCAGAAGTAAGAGACGCGAGCCGCGGATCCTTCGACTTCGGCCGCTGCGGCGACCTTCGCTCAGGATGACAAATCGCCAGTGAGGCGAATTTGAGACTCAAGACACTAGCTCAGTCCCGGAATCTTCAACCCGCCGAGCAGGCCTTGCAGGCTGCTCTTGATCACTTCGTCGGCCTTGCGTCCCGCTTCGTTCACCGCGCCGACGATGAGGTCCTGGAGCATCTCCACGTCGGCCTGTCCGCCGGTGAGGCTCAACGCCGCCGCCGGATCGATGCGCAGCTTGAGGAGTTCCTTTTTCCCATTCAATGTGGCAGTCACGGCGCCTCCGCCGCTCGTTGCCTCAACCACGGTTTCGCTCAGCTTGCGCTGAACCTCCTCTTGCATCTGGCCGGCCTGCGAAAGCATTTCAGTAAGCTTGAGCGGGTTAAACATGGTGACATTCCTCGTTCGAATTCTTTCTTACTTTTGGCGGAGATCGACCACGCTGCGGATCTCCGCGTTGAAAATTTCTTTGGCGCGCTGGACCAGGGGATTAGCGAGCGCCGCCTCCTGTACGCTGCCGGCGGCGATGGGTTCAGCGCTGGAGGCGGAGACAGTTCCCACGCCGGGAACCACGAGAAAACGCGCCGGCCCGCCGAGCCGCTGCAGCTCCGTGCGGATTACTTTTTCCGCTGCGGCATTCACCGTGAGGCTCAGCATCTTCTTGCCGAGCCCCGGCGCTTCGATGCGCAGGTTTGAGCCGTCGACGGTCCAGGTGCCGGCGCTGAGCAGTTGCGCCGCCGTGCCGTGTCCGGCAGCGGCCAGCGCGGAGATGATCGGCTGGCGCAGGGTCTCGGCGGAGGCTCCGCCCGCACTGCCAGCATCGGTTTCCGGCGCTTTGGCCGGGGCGCCTTCCGTGAGCGGCATATCCGGTGCAGGCGTTACAGCCGGAGCGGGGACAACCGGGATTGGCGAAGCTTCGCGGGGCGCACCAATCGACGCATCGGCAACGCTGGCGCGGACAGCGGATGCAGGCGGAGCCGCGCTCTCGGCAGAGATCGCCACGGCCGCGCTCTGTTGCATGCGTGGGCCCGCATCCAATCCACTGCCGGAGGTTCCAAACGGCGAGAGCGAAGTTGACGAGAGCGAAGTTGAGCTCGCCGGCGCAGACGGCCTAGGAGCAGCGGGCCGCGGCGCGCTTGCCATTGTGCGCGGCGTACTCAGTGCGGCGCTACGCGCGGCCGGCCCTCCCGGATTGCCGGCTACGCCGCTCAGCAACTCCTCGATCGGCAGGAGGCGCTGCGCGTGGATCAGTTTCAGCAGGCCAAGCTCCAGATGGAACCGCTGCTCCTGCCGGTAATTCAGATCGTCGAAGGTGCGCAACACGATCTGCAGATTGCGCGTCAGCTCTTCCTCTGAGAACAGGAGCGCCGTACGCGCGGCGCGGGCACGCTCGTCGGCGGAGATCTGCAGCAACTCCGTCTGTTCGCCGCCCAGCTTGGCCATCAACGTGTTGCGCAGATAGCGCACCATCTGCCGGGCCAGCGATGAGGGGCTGTGGCCGGCATTCACCAGCACGTTCAACTGCTCCATCAACTCCGCGCTCTGGCCTGCGGCCACGGCTTCGAGCAGCCGCTCGAAGACCGCATTCGGCACCGAGCCCATCAGCTCGCGAATCTGCGCAGCGGAGAGAACCGGGCGGCCGTTCTCGACGGGCGCGGAGGCGATGGCCTGATCCATGATGGAAAGCGCGTCGCGCATCGAGCCGTCGCCTGCCTCGGCCAGCAGCGCCAGCGCCGCCTCTTCGGCTTCTACCTCCTCGCGCGCAGCAATGGCCTTCAACTGGTCCAGAATGTCCTCGAATTTGACGGCATGAAAGCTGAAATGCTGGCAGCGCGAGCGGATGGTCTGCGGAATGTTCTCGGGCTCCGTCGTGGCCATCATGAAGACCACGTGCGCGGGCGGTTCTTCCAGCGTTTTTAGAAGCGCGTTGAAGGCCGCGTCGGTGATCTGGTGCGCCTCGTCGAGGATGTAGACCTTGTACCGGTCGCGGGCCGGCGAGTAGCGCGCGGCATCCCGCAACTCGCGAATTTCATCGATGCCGCGGTTCGTGGCCGCGTCGATCTCGATCACATCCACGGCGTTGCCTTGCCGGATTTCAATGCACGAGTCGCAGATGCCGCAAGGCTCCGGCGTGGGGCGCTCGGCCGAGCCGACTGCGTTGCGGCAGTTCAGCGCCTGCGCCAGAATGCGGGCGATTGTGGTTTTGCCGATGCCGCGATGGCCGGAAAAGATGTAGCCGTGGGCGATCCGGTTTTGCTCGAGCGCGTTCATCAGCGTGCGGGTCACGTGGTCCTGGCCGGCTACGTCGGCAAACCGCTGCGGACGATATTTTCTGGCCAGAACCTGATAACCCATGCAGATCGCGCTCCTCGAAGGCTGCCGCGAAAATTCAACGGCCTGGAGGAGATTGTATCGTTCCGGGGCGGCTCAGGACACGTGCGCGTCAGCCGAGAATCGCCCCTGAGATCTTCAGCCACAGCGCCGGCGGATGATTGATCACATGGACGGCCGCAACCTGGCAGGCAAAGAGCGCAGGCAGCGCATAGAGATAGACCTTGTGGACGCGCCTGTTCACGATCAGGTCGCGCACAACGCCCAGAAAAATCAGCAGATCAACGCCGTAATAGAACTCGATTGGCGGGGGGTATTGATTCGGAAAGCGGCCGAAGGCCGCGCTGGTGAGCACACAGGTGGCCACCAGCATCAGGCGGCGGTGCAATTCCGGCCTTTTGCGCCAGCAGATCGCCAGCGCGAACACTACGACGAATTCTCCGACGTCACAAAACGGAACGATCAGAAACGGCACGGCAAAGGCCTGGTGGAGGACGTGCAAGTCGAAGCGTCCCATGATCACGGCAATGGAGTAGCCGAGCACAACCATCGCAGTGCCGAGCGCCACGCCGAACCAGCCCATCACTTTGTGGATGTGCACATTGCGCGTTCTTACCAGCGCGGACTGAAAGATGAAGAAGCCGACCCATGCCGAGAAGCACGCGCCGTGAAAGTAGAGCAGCAGCGGGCGCGGCGGGGAAGCATGAAGAAGGTTGTCGCCGACGGTCTGGCTGAAGCCGTAAATCACCACCGCCGCGATGAGCAGCGACATGAAAAAGTAGAAGTATCGATCGAGAAGCCGCACCACCCCGGAGCGGCGAACCCGATTGCTCAGACCTGAGGGGTGAGTGGTCGCCATGCCAGCTCCAACGGGCCCATTTTGAATCCTGGATTGGGACGGATGGTAACAGGGCCCCAGGCGCGAAGCAACGAATAATCGTGAGGCAACGAAAATCGCAAAGTAATGAAAATCGCGAAGCCCGGAAAATGGAAGCGCGCGCTGCCGGTCGGCCAGCTACGATGCGTCGAGATTCACGCTGATGTCGTTGAGCCAGTCGGCGATCAGGTCTTCATCGGCAGAGTCCCAGACGTAAGCGTCATTCAGCAGCAGGACCGTTGCCCATACCACGAGATCGCGCTCGGTGATGAGGCCGAAGCGTTTGCGTTCGAGAGCATTGGCGATGTGTTCGCGCGTGATGACGATGCCCGGTTCGGGCATGCGGAAGTTTCCAATGGCCGTGCGCCGCTGGGAAGCGCCTTCAAGAGCCCTCTGCCTGGGTTCGAAATTAAATTCGAAAACGCCGCCGAGCGAGCGCCGCATCTCGGCTGCATCGGCTTCAAAGAGCGCAAATCGCCGCAAGACCTCCATCTGGTCCAGCGTCAGGGACGGCAGTTGTGATTCTTCCTTCAATTCGGTTCCAAGGCTAGGGTTAGAGCTTCTTGCCCGATTTTCTTCCTGATCTATTATCGCGCTTTTTGACGGTATCGCGCTTTTTGGCGGCTTTCTTCGCCGAGGCCCTGCGGCTTTTTACCTCCTGCGGCGAATACATCGTCCCACGGCACTTTTTGGCGCCGCAGTTGCAGATGGCCTCATCGTCGTCCCCGCCGTCATAAAGGCAATAATCGTAAGTGATTTCCTCGCCGGGAGCGATGTGGCGGATGGCCTTGATCCACACACGGCCATCGATCTCCTCGGTCTCGCAGTTAGCCGCGCAACTGTGATTGATGAACATGGCCGTGGCGTGGCCGTCGATGACCATCGCGCCATCGCCGAGTCCAAACAGGTAGGTGAGGAGCGAGTCCTCATAGCGCTGGTCGGCTTCTTCCTTGGTCATCAGGTGCCCGGTGTACTCGCCGACCCGCGCCCCCTTGCGAAGGACGGTTGTGGTGTAGCAGCCGGCGGCATGAATGGCGGACGAGCGGATCATCAGGGCCATGTAAAGTTTCGATGCATTCCTTCCGGGGAGCGAGGAATCGACACTCCACGAATCGCATCGTAACATTGAAGGGGTAGGTAAAGGGGTGAGGAGATCGTGGTGAGAGCGGTCTATGGCGTTGCGCTCGTCGCGGGCTGCCTTCTGGCACCCGGAGCGGGTCTGCGTGCGCAGGCTCCGGCGGGCAAGGGCTCGAATCCCTCCAGTCCCCCCAGTTCATCGGGGGGCCAGCAAAAGCCGGCTCAACCTCCGGCCGCCACTCCCTCGCCCTCCAACACCAATGCCTTCCCTGAAGATGAAAGCTCGGTTCCGGTGCTGCCTTCGAACAACACCCCCGCACTGCCGCCGGGCAGCTTTGACGGATCAGTGAACGGCCGGGCGGTGCTGCCTGCCGGCGATATCGACCCGGTAGAGAGCCCCGACGACGCGCCCGCCACGGCCGGCGGAACAGGCACCGGCTCCAGTTCCAGTTCGAGCCTGAGCGGAATCGACAGCCTGATGCCCGGCCCGGACGACGAGCAGCCAACCAAGCACGGCCGCAAGCGGGACCAGATCGAGCCTGAGCACCAGGAGACCGCCGTCGAAGATGAGAAAGTGGGCCAATACTATCTCGACAACAAGAACTGGCGCGCGGCGCTGTCGCGGTTCCAATCGGCCATGGTGCTCGACCCGGACAATCCCGACGTGTACTGGGGATTGGCGGAGAGCAACCGGCATCTTGCGAAGTATCCTGACGCGCGCGCGAATTATCTGAAGGTCATCGAGTATGACCCGGACAGCAAGCACGCCAAAGAGGCGAAGAAGGCCCTAGAAGAGCCGGAGCTTGCGAATGCGAAAGCGTCTGCGGCGCAGCAGCCTGCCGCGCAAACGCCCCAGTAAACTCTCAAACTACGCGAAAAATCGATCCTGACGATAACTGAATGGGGTAACAACTACGTCGACTAACCCAACCGGGTGGCTATATGAAATCCGCTTTCCTTAGGCGAGGGATTGGTTCGGCGCTAATAGATCCTGCGCACGGAGCGGCCCAACGGATACAAGCTTTGAAGATCTTGAGGCGCGCCTTTGCCCATCTCGCTGCCCAAATTCTGGGGCCTTGATGGTTGTTCGTTTGGTAGAAAATGCGGATTTTGGCAGCGCGAATTTCCCGCGACCAGCGGTGAGGCATAGCGCTATCGCCCGTGAGCAAAGCCCAGCCATTTTTGCTGCACTCTAAGATGACCTCTGGATCAAGCACATCTTGCCTTTTGGCAAAATGATCATCGTGCACCACGATGCGATAGCCTGCTTTTCGCAGCTCGTTAGGCAAATATTCAGCCCCTAAGTTCCGGTCAACAAAAAATACCGGATCATGCGGCGAAGTACGTGATCGCTGCCTTGATCTCACTGGGTTTTAGCCGAAAATCACGAGCGAGTGAGGCGATCTTTTCCCCCTCGCGTTTTCGCATCCATATCACCTCCGCCATAACACCACTTCCTCTTAGGGATGGCTTACCGGCGGACACTAATGGGCGAATCGTGATCGCCTTTGCTCTTGTCGGTCTTCCTGCCTTCATCGGATACAAAATCGTAGGTAGACCACGGTCGTCGCGCTCGATTCTCTGGAGATACTTCTGCAGCATCTTCCCAAAAACGAACTGACCATACCTCGAAACATTCAACGGGTTTTTAAGCCTAAGCCCGTCTATGCTTTCGACAAACAGAGAATTCCCATGCGTGCTAAAAACACACTGCAGAAGCGGACGGGGAACTCCTGTGGTTTCGCGTAGGTATTCCATGGCGCGGCGAACCCTTCCCACTCCGATTCGACGGTCGCGAGTCGCAGCTAATACCTGGGCCTCAACTAGGTTGAAAAATGATAAGAGCAGGTGTTTGGATTCGGCAGGCTGAATCATTGGCGGAGCCGTGCAGACGTGCCCGTGATTCTTGTATTTATATCCCGAGAACCAAGAGCGTAGCGTTCGTTTAGGCACGCCAATGTACATCGCTACTTCGTCAATGCTGTAGCTCGGGTATTCGCGAATGTCTTCGACGATTCGGTCTAGCTTTTTACGCGCCATAGCTCCCCCGTTCCGATGGATGGAACTGATTACTCGCCCCCGTGTTACAAAATGGGCGAGGGCTGCTATGTCCAGTTCATCCAGGCTGTCCGCTAAAATCTCGGGGCTGCCACCTCAAGATATCACGTGATTTTGTTAACTTGTCTTTTCAGAAGCTTTATCCAAGGTCGTTTTAGCTCCGTGCGCCGACAGAGAACGCCTAGAACCGGTTGCATAAATGGTATTTTGAAAGGGCACGGCTTCAGCCGTGCCGGAAATGGCCATAAAACAACGGGCTATAGCCTCTGAGGGATGGGTTGACTCGGCCCAGCGGTATTTGTGCAACCACTTCTAGATTCATCTCCGCGCCGTGCGTCAAGATCGCTGCCACAAGCCAGTCTCGATGCGCACCTTCGATTCGCCGAATCACCCAACGCTGCCTCAGAATCCCGCCCAGCGCAGGTAGGCGGCGATGAGGGGCTTGCCCCATAGGCCGCTGACGATTCCGCCGATGCAGAGAAAGGTGCCCAGCGGCATCTTCTTGAGCGCCCATTCTTCGTGGTCAGCGGCGCGCGACGAGGGAAGGCCCAATGCGATGACCGCAACGGCTGCGCCGAGCACGACGCCGATGCAGAAGGCCAGCAAGGCGCCGCCGAATCCGAGCCATGCGGCGAGCATGGCCATCAGCTTGGCGTCGCCGAGGCCGATGCCTTCGTGTTTGCGCACGAGGCGGTAGATCCAGCGGATGAGCAAAATGAGACCGGCGGCCGCGAGCACGCCGGCCAGACACCGGAGAGCGATTCTGCCCGCGGTTTGAAGCGGCGACGAGAGCAGCGCGGCGGAATACTGGTCGCCGACAATCTCATACGTCATCTCCGAGGCGACTCCAAGCAGGATTCCGGGAATGGTGAGCCAGTCCGGAATCCACAGATACTCGGCATCGAGAATGGCGACGGCGATCAGGGTCCAGAAGAAGATGAACAGCGTGATCGTGCGGCCCACTTCGTTGTAGAGATTCCAGTGGAGGGCGGGCGCGATGGCGGGAATGCCGGGATTGAGCGCCAGGGCGAGAAAGCGCCAGGTGAGCACCGCCCACAGCGCGGCTACGGCCAGCTCCGCCAGCGGATAGCGCCAGCCGATCCACGCGCCGCAGCTTCGGCAGCGGCCGCGCAGAGCGATCCAGCTGACCACCGGCACGTTTTCCCACCACGCCAGCATGTGGCCGCAGTTGCGGCAGTGCGAGCGTGGAGCGACTGTACTTTCCTCTTCCGGCCAGCGCGTGACGCACACGTTGAGGAAGCTGCCGAAGGCCAATCCGGCGAGCGCTGCGAAGACGGTTCCGAGGATGCGATAGATGAGCAAAGTTATAAGGAACTATAAAAGACAGAGGTAGCTGCATCCCACCCTAGCGGCAAAAACAAAGACGCCGCGAGGGTGGGGCACCCGGTACCCGGTGAGGGTGGGCATCCGGCACCGGTCAGGGGGCATCCGGCACCCGGTGGGGTGGGGCACGCGGCTGCGAAGACGGTTCCGAGAATGCCAATCATTGAAAAGTTTGAGTATACGGCCTGCATGTCTCTCTGTGAGACGCACGCCCACTCGGAGTTGCTCGCCGCAAGGTAAACTGGAGATGCATGGACCTTCCGGCGGAGCGGCATACAGCAGAGGCGTCCACGCCGGGGTCCCCAACGACAGGTCTTCGTCGTCGGGATGGCACGCCGCATAGCGCAACCGACCCGGCGCGGGCTGCGGCGCTTTTTGAGCAGTCTGCGGCCATCATGGCGCGGCTGCGCGCTCCCGGCGGCTGCCCGTGGGACCGCGAGCAGAGCTTCGACTCCATCCGAAAATATACGCTCGAAGAAGCCTACGAGGTCTTCGACGCGATCGAGCGGCGCGACTTTCCGCACCTGACTGAAGAGCTGGGCGATCTGTTGCTGCAGGTCTTGTTCTATGCGGAGATGGCGGCCAATGAAGGCCATTTCACCATCGCCGATGTGCTCGATCACCTGAATCGCAAATTGATACGCCGGCATCCGCATGTCTTTGGCGACGAAGCGTCGAAGGCGGCAGGGAATCGCGCGGAGGTGAACGCAGCGGTGGAGGGCTCCGCGGCAGCGGTGCTGCGCAATTGGGAAGAGATCAAGGCTGCGGAGAAGACGCCGAAGGCGTCTGCCGATTCCGCCGCGCTTGAACCCGCTTCAAGACTGGATGGCGTGCAGCGCGCGCTGCCGGCGCTGGCGGAGGCGGCGAAGCTGGGCGCGAAGGCGCAGAAGGCCGGCTTCGACTGGCCGAACTGGCGCGGCCTGCTTCCGAAGATTGCGGAAGAGACGGCGGAGCTGGAAGCCGAGGCCGCGTCGGAAGATCCGGCGCGGAAGCCGGCAATGGAAGCAGAGCTGGGCGATCTGCTTTTCACGGTCGTGAATCTCGGGCGGCATCTGGGCCTGGATGCCGAGATGGCTTTGCGCGGCTGCAATCTTCGTTTTCGCCAGCGCTTCCGGGAGATGGAGCGGGCGGCGGAGCGGCCGCTTGAGGACTTGACGCCGGAGCAACTGGAAACTCTTTGGGCGCAGGCCAAGCGGAAACTCGCGGACGAGACTGGGCCTGAGGCTGCGCCGGGCCTGGAGCGGGTGACCGAACCTGCGCGCGAGGAACGGCCATGATCCGGATTCGCTGCTGCGAGGGGTTCGACGAGTTGGAAGCTTGCGTCCAGCTCCAGATCGAGACCTGGGGCTACGACGAGACGGAGTTGATTCCGCGCAAAACATTCTTGCTGTCGCAGAAGATCGGCGGTCAGGTAATTGGCGCGTTCGACTCCGATTCTGCGGAGAGCCAGCGCGGGTTCCTGGTCGGATTTGCCATGTCTTTACCGGGAATCAAGACGGAGGGCGGTTATGCGCAACCCTATCTGCACTCCCACATGCTGGCCGTCCGCGAGGGCTACCGGAATCGCGGCCTCGGAGCGCAACTCAAGCGGTTTCAGCGGGATGAGGCTCTCTCCCGCGGGATTCGGCGCATGGAATGGACTTTCGACCCGTTGGAGATCAAAAACGCTTTCCTCAATATCCACAGGCTGGGCGCGGTCGCGCGCGCCTATCGCCCCGATTTCTATGGTGTATCCTCTTCTCGTCTGCAGGGTGGGCTGCCCACGGATCGGCTCGTCGCGGAGTGGGATCTCGATTCTCCTCGGGTAAAGGCAATTCTGGAGGGGCGTCCGGCAGACGGATACGTCGTTGAGGAACAGATTCCGGTTCCGGCCGCCATCTACCAGTGGAAGGCCAGTGAAACGGATCGGGAACGGGCCATCGCCATTCAGCTGGAGAACCGCCGGAAGTTTCAGCAGGCATTTTCTCGGGGACTTACCGTTGTAGGCTTTGCCCTGGATGCGGAGAGAAATGGAGTCTTCGAACTGGGCACTCTGGTCGAAGCAGGTTCTGAGGACCGCGAAAATTTATGAGAATTGATGCAATTATTCTGCGCGAACTGCATGTGCCGCTGGTGCGCCCTTTCGAAACCAGCTTTGGCGTGACCCGTGAACGAAGAATTCTGCTAGCCGAAATTCAGTCGGAAGGGTTGGTTGGCTGGGGCGAGTGCACGGCCGGCGAGCGGCCGTTCTTCTCCGGCGAATCAACCGACACGGCTTGGCAGATCATGACCCAGGAACTGGGGCCGATGCTGGCCGCAGAGGCGCCTGACCATGGCGGCGAGTGCCCGCGGATCTTTCGCCAGGTGCGCGGCAACGACATGGCCAAGGCGACGCTGGAGAACGCGATCTGGGATATCGAGGCGCAGCGCGAAGGCATCTCGCTGTCTCGTTTGCTGGGCGGCGTGCGGGATTCGATCCCGTGCGGCGTTTCGATCGGCATTCAGTCCTCGATTCCGGCATTGCTCTCGACGATCGAGAGCGAGCTGGCGGCCGGTTATCAGCGCATCAAGCTTAAGTGCAAACCGGGGTGGGATACGGAGGTGTTTGAAAGCGTTCGCAATCGCTGGCCGGAGATCTCGCTCAGTTGCGATGCCAACTCCGCCTACCGGATGCGCGACCTGGATCACGTGGCCTCCTTCGAAACATTCGATCTGCTGATGATCGAGCAGCCCCTGTGGCACGATGACTTCTATTTCCATTCCATGCTGCAGAAGCGGATGGAGACGCCGATCTGCCTCGATGAATCGATTCACAACCGGCGCGATGCGCTGGCCGCAATCGAGATGGAGTCCTGCAAGATCATCAACATCAAGCTGGGACGCGTGGGCGGTTTCTCCGAAGCGATCGCGGTGCACAATGTGGCGCAGGAGCGGGGCATTCCGGTGTGGTGCGGCGGCATGCTCGAATCGGGCATCGGGCGCTCGCATAACATCGCGCTTTCCACGCTTGAAAACTTTTCGCTGCCCGGCGATGTTTCGGCCTCCGCCCGCTATTTCAGCGACGACATCATCGAGCCGGAAGTCACGGTTTCGCCGGAGGGTGAGATCGCGATTCCCGATACGCCCGGCCGCGGCTATGAGGTGCGCACGGATCTGATCGAGCGGCTCACCGCGCGCAAGGAGATGATTCGAGCCTTCGCGCTGGTAGGCTAGGTCTTTTTTCAGAAAGTGGGCTTGGGGAACCGCGCCTTCACACTTTGCGTACAGTCACAACGGCGCCGCAATTTTGATAGCCGGCACGCGTCTCATGCCTAGAGGCGGCTGGCGATCAGACACTTGCGCCGCCGGAGGTTTGCTTCGTGACTCCCCAGGAAGAACAGCTTCTTACCTCGCTTGTCGAGCGAGTGAATTCCACGCAATTGCAGGAAAAAGATCCGGATGCGGAAGGTTTGTTAAACCGCGGCTTTAACTCCAATCCGGATGCGCTGTATATTCTTGCGCAGGCCGTGCTGGTCCAGAACATCGCGCTGGAGCAGGCCAAGGCGCAGGTGATGCAACTGCAAGAGCAGTTGCAATAGGCGCGGCAGCAGCCGGCGCATGCTTCGAGTTTTCTGGGCAGCCTGCTCGGCCGTCACGATCCGCAGCCTGCGCCACCGGCCCAGCCCGCGCAGTCCCAGTTTCAGCCGGCGCAACAACCGCAGTTTCAACCCGTGCAGCAGCCTCAATATATTCCGGCGCAGCAGCCGCAATATATGCCGGCCGCACCGGGCCAGCCCAGCTTTTTGCAGGGGGCGATGCAGACGGCTGCTGGCGTGGCCGCGGGCGCGTTGGCGTTTGAAGGCGTTGAGGCTGCGCTGCACGGCATCATGGGGCATCCAGGTTTCGGCGGCGGATATGGGTGGGGCGGCTCCGGATTTGGTCCCGCGATGGGCATGGGCGGGTTGGGGATGGGCGGCGGATTTGAGCGGCCTGTCGAAGAGACGGTGGTGAACAACTACTACGATCAGCCGGGCGGCGGACCGGAACATCACGAGCAGGCTGGACAGACTGGGTTCGATGCGGGGTCGGGAGACCAACACTTCCACGAGTCATCCGACCGGCGTGGCGATCAGGGTGGAGCGCAGTTCACGGATGCCGGCTATAACACGCAGGGCGACGGGGGCAACGGGAACGATTCGAGCTTCGAGGATTCGGGCCGGGATTCAGGTCAGGATTTGAGCCAGAACGATAACGCCGGCTTTGACAATGGCGGGCAAGATGACTCGGGCGGGTTCGATGATGGCGGGGGATTCGACAGCGGCGGCGGAAACGATCTTGCGTGATGCAGGTGGTCACCGCGCGCTGTGGCCCCAGTCGAAGTGCCGGCCGATAATCGCTTTGACGATCCAGTGATCCGTAGCGGCGGTGGGGCCTACGCCGACGCCGAAGTTGATCTCCCATTGTGGTGAAACGTTGAGATCGACGGCGGGAAAAAACTGCTGTTGCTGGTTGTGCAGGCGGGCGATGTTCGTGATGCTGCCGTAGTCGGCGTAGTACTCGAGGCCGCCGCTGATCTGCTTGGTAAAGTCGTAGCTGATTTTGGCGGCTGGAGAAAAGCCGACGCCGAGATTCACGTCCGGTCCGTGCCAGGTGCGTTCGAGCGCGGGGTTCACGGCGAAGTACCAGCGGCCCGTTGTCTTATCGATGATCGGCCGAATCTCCCACGTCCACGTGTCCGGTGAATAGAGCGGGCGCTGGTAGCCGAACTCCATCGAGAGGCTTACGCCCACCGGCCAACGCCATTTTTCCGGGACACGGACCCGCGGCCGGATGTGATCGCCGACCCAATCGATGCCGAGGCCGCTCTGCTCGCTGGTGAAGATGTAGAAGCCCACCTCGGACCAGTCGTTGATTCCTTGCGTGATCTCGATAGTCTCGTGCTCGGCGTGATTGGTGGGCGCCGCGCCGTCAATATAATTGCGCTCGCCCTCGGCGGTGAAGTTCGAGTGCAGTTCGACCATGGTGCTGCGCGGAGCGACGGTATCCGCACCGTACACCTGGATCTCGTAGTTGCCCTGAGCATGCGCCGCGCCGAGCAGGAACGTGGCGGCGAGAATTGTGAAGAGACATTTCAATGGAAGCCCTTGTTGCCGAGTTAGCAAGTTAGCGAGTCGGCAAGTTAGCAAACCGGTCTGTGCAATATCGAGGACTGCTTCCGATAAGCTTCATGCGTAGCGGAACAGGCTCATGAAGCCGGAGTCCATGTGGTCCTGTTGATGGCAATGAAAGAGCGTGTTGCCGGGGTTTGTGGCGAGGAGGTCGGCTTCCACGGTGGTCCCGGCCTCCACCACGACCACATCTTTATGCACGCCGCTCAGGGCGACGCCACCAATCGAGACTAACTCAAAGTTGTGCCGATGTAAGTGTACCGGATGATCGTCTGTGCTGCGATTTTCAAAGACGAGTCGATGACGCAGACCCGCGCGCAAGATGACAGGTTCGTAATCTGGATAGGATTTGCCGTTGATCATCCACTGATCCAGCGCGCCGTGGCCTTTGAATTTTGAAGTGAAGACGAGCGGAATGGTCACATCGGGGGCGCGGGCCGCGGGAACCTGATCGCCGAAGTTGCGGTAATTCCACTGCAGACTGCCGCTATTGGGCGCCTGCGGCTTTTCCGCGCGGCCGGCGTATTCGATCACCACGCCCATGCCGGCGTCGCGAAAATCTTTGCGCGGTTCGCCCAGCACCCAGACGCCGGGCGCGTCCATCTGAACGAGTGCGGTGATGCGCTCGGCCGGGCCCAGCCGCAGCGTCTCCACAGCCGCTTGGATGGCTACCGGCGCGCCATCGAGCGCGAGCACTTTGAAGCGATGCCCCGGCAGCGCGAGCCAATGAACCTCTGTCGCACTGGCGTTGAGAATCTGAAAGAGCACGCGCTGGCCCTCGCGCACCGCAATCGGGTCGCCATGACCGAGCATCCGGCCGTTGATCGAACCATAGACATAATTGACCATGAGCGAACCGTCCCCGCTTGCGGAGTAATACGGCTCCCAATCATGCAGGACAATGAACTGCTCCTGGTCGTAAAGCGCGGGATTGGCCCGAGGAGCAACATACAGCAGACCGAATTGTCCGCTATACAGGCCGCGCTTCAGGTTGCGGTTCGCCATGGCATGGGTGTGGTACCAGTGCAGGCCCGCCGGCCGCGGCGTGAACTGAATCGCCGTTCTGCTGCCGGCAGGGATCATCGGCGAGCCTTCCTCCATGGAGCCGTCGACCGCGGAGGGAATCCACTGGCCGTGCCAGTGCACGATTTCCGGGTGGTCGAGCCTGTTCACGATCTCGATGGAGACCGGTTTGCCTTCAGTCAAGCGGAGCATGGGACCGGGAATCTGGTTGTTGTACGCAGCGGTGCGAATCTTCTTCTTCGGCGCAAGCTCCCACTCGATTTCGGCAATTTCGAGGGTGTAATCGGGAGCGGTGGTTTGCGGCCATGCGATGCGCGATGCGGCTGCACCGGCGGTGAGCGCGGCGGTGCGCAGAAAATTGCGGCGAGCGATTTGGCCTGCCTCAACCATTGTCTTCATTGGGCGACGTATCCAGGATTTATGCATTCTTTGCAAGAAAATCGTCCACGTCGGCTCTTGAAGGCATAGATGCCTGCGCACCGCGGCGGGTGACGGAAATGGCCGCGGCGGCATTGGCGAAGCGCGCTGCCGTCCACGGATCATTCCCTTCAAGCAGGGCGACGGCGAATGCGCCGTTGAAGCAATCGCCGGCGGCGACGGTGTCAATAGCGCGCACAGGGAACGGCTTCACCCAGGCAGCTTTTTCGCCCGCGACCGAAACAAATGAGCCTTCTGCGCCGCGCTTCAGAACCACGCCGCGCAGGCCTTTCTCATGGAAGCGTTTCGCGCTCTCTTCAGCGTTCATTGCGTCACCTGCATAAAAAGCTGCCTCGGTCTCATTGGGCGTGAACCACGCGATCTGGCTCCATGCGGAGTCGGGCAAGGGCGCTGCGGGAGCGGGATCGAGCATGACGGGCACGCCGGCTTCGGCGCAAAGCGCGATCGTGTAACTGGTCGTGTCGAGGGGCAGTTCGAGCTGGCAAAGGACCATGCCGGCCGAGCGGATCAGCGCGGCGTGGCGGTCGACAAATATGCGATCGAGTTTGCCGTTCGCGCCGGGCACGACCACGATGCTGTTCTCGCCGCTTTCGGCCACGAACATCGGCGCCAGGCCTGAGGAGCCTTCGGCTTGCTCCATGGCCGCGGTGTCGACGCCGGCGTGGGATAAGTTTTCAAGCAGAGCCGGCCCGTAAGCGTCGTTGCCGACTTTGCCGACCATGGCGACCGGATAGCCGAGGCGCGCGGCGGCGACGGCCTGGTTGGCTCCTTTGCCGCCGGGCGTGGTTTCAAAGCCGGTGCCGATCAGCGTCTGGCCGATGGAGGGAATCTGCTTCGTGCGGGTCACCAGATCCATGGTGACGCTGCCGACCACGACGATCGGCTTGCGCTTCTCAATCATGCATACACCTCGAAGCCATGTTTACACATCAAGAAGCTGCTTCCTTAATAGAGCGGAGCCAGAGCGACTGCGCCCAGCCCCAGCAGGAAGAAGAGGAACATCAAAGTTAGAAATATCCTGGCCGCGCGCGGGGCGCCGGCGAATTCGTGCCATACAAAGACGCCCCAGCAGGCCGAGACCATGGTGGCTCCCTGGCCGATGGTGTAGGAGACGGCCGGGCCCACAAGATGCGCGCCGGAGGCGACGAAGTTTGCCACGCCGCCGGCGCACCAGATCGCTCCGCCCAATATGCCGGCGAGGTGCCAGCCGAGCGGCGCACGCCAGTAATCAGCCCCGTCCACGCGGGGCTTGCCGTCGAGCGGCTTCGCCATCAGCAGCCAATTGGCGGGAACGGTCGAGATCAGGAGCCCGATGGTGAAGAACAGCGAGACCGCATAGGGCCCGGGTGCGGGTTCGCCGGGCACGCCGTTCAGGGCGCGGGCAACGAACGGATAGAAGCAGCCCATCAGCACACCGGCGACGAGGCTCAAGACAATTCCGCGCGTGGTTGTGGCGCGCGCCGCGGTGTCGCGCTTGCGATAGGCGGCTGCGTCGAGAATGATCGCTACAGCAACCAGCGCTACGCCGGCGAAGAGAAGCAAGGGATTGCCGACTGGCGTGATGACGTAGTTCGAAATCGCGCCGATGACCAGCGCCAGGCCGATGCCGACGGGAAACGCAACGGCGAGTCCGGCCACGTCGATTGCGTTGACCAGGAGCAGATTCGCGACGTTGAAGATCGCGCCGCCGAAGGCCGCGTAGAAGATGAGGACCGGCGCGGTCTGCGCCATGTCCGGGATCAGTGGCGTCCCCGTGTGGCCGAGGCTGCCCGCGGTGAGCCCCAGCGCAATCGCGCCCAGCGCCATGCCGATGGCGTAGTCCCAATAGAAGAGCTGGAAGCGATAGCGCGGGCAAAGCTTGAGCGTGTTGGCCCACGAGCCCCAGCAGAGCATGCTCAGGATCATCAGACACAGCGCAGCCTGATACGTTTGTGGAAGCAACATTCTCTTCTGCCCCTATATTCAAGTGAGTTGCTCAACTGAGTGTGCAGTAAAGAATGAACCATAACGCATTGCAAGGCGGGCTGTATAGCGCCGGTAGCAGAAATGCCGCCCAGGAAAGGGCATTCGGGGTCAGATTGTGATCTGCAGAAAACTCCCGGCAGGGAGAACGCGCCGATCGGCGACGAGAACCCGGACTGTGAAGAATGATCTCAACGCCGAACCGAGTTCCAATCTGACGTGCTGAACGGCTGCGTGCACAGGGCTTACTTTCGATGCGACAGGTCCTGCGTCACTTTGTAGTGACCCGGAGTGCCGATAACCGCGATGGGGATGACTGCGCCTTCATTGTGCTTTTTGAAGAAGGGCGCGAGCGGTTTGAGGAGGAGCGATTTGAATCCCGTGGTGGCGTGCGAGATGTTGGTTTGCATGGCGAGGTTACCGGTGAGGTGAACCACCTGTCCGTGCAGCGCGAACGTGCCGGAAAGTTTGGCCTGTGCGCCGGCGATATGAAAGAGCAATCCGGGAGTTGCAATGATTCCGTTGCGAATGACTGCCGGGCCTTGCAGTGAGGAGAAAATATCTCGGGATGCGCTAGAAGAATCGCCGGCTGCCGGACCCGCCGGTTTGGAGCTTTGCGCGCGCTGGCTGAAGGCCGTAAGAGCCTGCTCGCTTTTGGCGTCGGTGAGCCGGCCGGCGGAGAGATCGAACGCGCCTTCGACATGCAGCCGCTGAAGAAACGGCGCACCTGTGCCCGAGGGTCCCACATAAGCATGGCTGTGCAGCGTGACCGGCCCGAGAATCGGCACTTCGCTTTTGATGAACGGCCGCAGTACGTCCTCGGCGCGGCCGCTGTCTAGAAGGATGTCAATATTCGCGATCTTGGGCGACCCGGCAACCTGTCCGTGTGCTTGGATGGTTGTGCGGCCGGTCCGGAGTTCGATCCGGGGCATGAACACATCGCCAGTCCGTCCGTTGATTGTGCAGTGAACTTTTCCATAGATAGCGGTCGCGTGGCCATCGTCCACGGCGAAGTCCGGTGTTTCGGAGGTTGCGTCGGCTTGTATCGCTTGCAGAGTGCCGCTGAACCGGCCGGAGGACGAGAGCGTTCCGCGGATATCGCCGACCTCGTGCAATTTCACCGAAGTGAAGGCGAATTGCCCGGAGACATTGGTTGCGCCCACGTCTTTGGCGTTGAGCGGGCCAAAACTGCCGGTCGCGGTGATTCGGCCATGGGGTATGGCGTTCTGCATGTCAATGGCGTAGTGCAGAGGCTGCCCCTTCTGCAGGCCATTGATCTGAAGCTCCCGGATGGGGAAGCGGAAAGATTCGCCGTCATCATGTTGAATTTCCAGCAGGGAATCGTGGATCTGCAGAATCTCGACCGCCGTTTGTGGACCGCCGAAACCGCTGGCGCTGCCAGGAGGAAAATCCTCGCGGTTGGCGTTGCTCCCGACAGGCGGAATCACGATATGAACTCCGGTCATCTCGACGAGGCGCACCCGGCGGCGGAAGAGGAAGAGGTCGGTCCAGCGGCCCTGCACAAACAGGGATTGCGCGGAACCGAGCGGCGGCTGGTTGGGCGCGGAATCGCGCGTAATGGTGATGTCCGCGGCCATGAAGCCCGGATGCGGGAAGTACGTGCGATGATAGCGGGCGATCTTCACTTTGCTACCGAAGACGTCTTCCACAAGCGGGTGGATTTCGCGATACCGGTAAGGCCAGTAAACCGCGATCAGCGAGCCGCCAATCAGCAGCAACAGAATCGCGGCGGCGAACGCCATCTCCCAGATCGCCAGCCGGCGACGCCGGCACGGAGGAGTCTCCATCGGTTGCCGCGCGGCATGGGCCTGCGATGCGCTCACGCATACAACGATGCACGGTTTGGAGCGCGGGGTGTCCTGTATCGCAAGAACATCCCGTGAACAGTTGCGGCAAAATCGAACCCGCGCTTGAGATGCTACTGTTTCGCTGTTTTTATCGCCTCAGTCAGGGCCGGAACCACTTCGAACAAATCGCCGACGATGCCGTAATCGGCGATCTCGAAGATCGGCGCGTCAGGATCTTTATTGATGGCCACGATGCATTGCGAGCCTTTCATCCCGACGAGATGCTGGATGGCGCCGGAGATGCCGACGGCGAGGTAGAGCTTGGGTGCAACAGACTGGCCGCTGCTGCCGACCTGGCGCTCCATGGGCAGCCAGCCGTTGTCGCAGATGGGGCGCGAGGCAGCCAGCTCCGCGCCGAGAGCGCCGGCCAGCGCCTCGACGAGCGGCAGGTTCTCGGCCTCGCGAATGCCGCGTCCCACGCTGACAATCAGTTGCGCCGAGCCGAGGTCGACGGTCTGCGCCGAGCCGCGGAAAGGTTCGCCGGGGCGGGTGCGAATCTGCGCTGCATCAATGGAGGGGGTGAATGTTTCAATCGCAGCCGCGCCCGCGGTTGAAGCAGGCAACTCAGCGCGAAAGGCTCCGGCCTGGATTGAGACAAAGCATGGTCCGGTGCCGGAATGGCGATAGCTGCCGTTAAGCCGGCCCTGCATCAGTTGCCGCGTGAAGACCGGCCCCTCGCCGATTTCAATCACGTCGCCGATGAGCGCCTGGCCCATGCGGCAGGCGAGCGCCGGCGCGTAATCGCGAACCTGGTAGGTGTGCGGAAAGACTGCTTGCGCAGGGCTCTCCTTTTGGATGAGCTGTTCGAGCGCGAGCGTAAAAGCATCCGCGGTGTAGTGATCGAGCAGCGGATGCTCCACGCGGATCACTTTGCCGAAATGCTTGCCGGCAGCCTCTTCAGCCAGCTTTTCCGTCTGTGCGCCGATCACCGCAGCGGTCACCTCCTGCGGCGCGCCGAGGCGCAGCGCGGCTGAGGCCGCTTCCCAGCTCACGCGGCTGATCTTCCCGTTGCGCTCCTCCAAAACCAAAAGAACACTCATAGAACTCTTGCCTCGAATTTGAGCTTTTCCACCAACGAGGCGGCTGCTTCTTTGGCGGTGCCGGAAAGCATCTGCGTCGATTTCTGCTTCTTCGGCAGCGTGATCTGTTCGAGCGTGACGGTTGGCGCAGCGTCCACGCTGAGCTCCGCGGCGTTGATCTGGCGCAGCTCTTTGGTCTTGGCGCGCTTGATGCCCATCAGCGTGGCGTAGCGCAGCTTGTTGCCGCCGGATTGGATGGTCAGTACCGCGGGCATGGGCAATTCGATGTGCTGGAACCAGCCCTCTTCGAGCTCGCGCTTCACTTTCAGGCCGCTCCCGGTTTTTTCCACCTGCAAGATCAGCGACGCGTGCGGCAGGCCGAGAACTTCGGCGACGATGACGCCGGTCTGGCCGAGGCCGAGATCTTCTGACTGCAATCCGGTGAGCACCAGGTCGGGGCTTTCGGGCTGGATAGCCGCCGCGAGCAGCCGCGCCACGCCGAGCGCATCGCGCGCGCCGAGACCGTCGCTGACAACATGAATCGCACGGTCCGCCCCTTTGGCCAGCGCTTCGCGGATGGTTGAGCCCACGCGCTCCGGTCCGGCGCTGATCACGATCACCTCGCCGCCGTTCCTTTCCTTGAGCTGCAGCGCCTCTTCGAGCGCGTAGGCATCGGGCTCATTCATCGCAAACTGCAGCTCACGCTCCTCTATCCCTTTCGCATCTGGGGCGATATGGGCCGGGGCATCGCGTTCAGGCACTTGTTTGATGGCGACAATGATCTTCATAGTGGAGCGCTCTCGTTTCCTTTAGATGCTATTTTCTCCGGAAGGCCCCGCGCGGCCAGTTGTGCAATATCCACGAGCTGCGGTGCGCCCGCGCCCTGGCTGGCCAGCGCATCGCGGAACATGGTGTTGCAAAACGGGCAGGCTGCGGCCACGGTGGCTGCCCCCGTGGCGGATAACTCCGCGGCGCGGGCGTGGCTCACGCGGTCTCCCTTCTCTTCGCCAAGAAACGCAAGGCCGCCGCCGGCTCCGCAGCAGAAGCTGCGCTCACGCGAGCGCGGGGCTTCAATGAGCTCTCCGGCTCTGGCCACGATGCTGCGCGGCTCGTCATAGATGTTGCGATAGCGGCCGAGATAGCAGGGATCGTGAAACACAATCTTTTCCTGATTTTGGTTTTGGGTTTGCGGTAGTTGATCGGCATAGCGGGCGAGGAATTCGCTATGATGCTCGATCGCGGGCGGCGTGCCGAACTCCTTCCAGTCTTCCTGGATGGTGCGCACGCAATGCGGGCAAATCGAAATGATTTTCTTGGTCTTGGACTGGATGAGCGCTTCCAGATTGCTTTCCGCCAGTTGCTGGAAGAGCAAATCGTTGCCCAGGCGGCGGACGGGGTCGCCGGTGCACCTTTCTTTACGCAGTACGCCGTAAGTTGTGCCGAGAAAATTCATCACGCGGACAAACGCGAGAATGATCTCGCGGCCTTTGGGATCGTAGCCGCCCATGCAGCCGAGCCATAAACAGTACTCCTGGGTTCCGTCGAAGAGAGGCAGCGCATTTTTCTCGATGAACTTGTCGCGCTCCGAGGCGGGAAGCCCCAGCGAGTTGCTGCCGCGCTCCAGCGCGAGGAAGAGCTTGGCGCCGTGGTTGTCGTCCCATGTTCCGGTGTTCACCGCGCCGCGCCGCAGGCCGATGAGGATGGGCAGGTGCTCGATCCCGACGGGGCACTGGAACTCGCATGCGCCGCAGGTGGTGCATTGGAAGGCCGCCTCCTGCGAATTGTATTTGCCCAGCAGCGGCTCGTCGGAAGCCGGTCCCAGATCGTTGAGATAGGCGCGCACGCCGAGCACGATTTCCTTGGGATTAAGAATCTTCCCGGTATTGTTGGCGGGGCAGTGCTCGGTGCAGCGGCCGCACTCGACGCAGGAGTAGGCTTGCAGGCTCACAATCTGCGTCAGGTCTTTTCCGGTCACGAGGCCGAAGTCTTCATCGCCTTTGAGCGGGGGAATGCGGCTGAAGCCGCCGCGGGAAAGAAAGATCGTGAACGGGCTGAGCACCAGATGCAAATGCTTCGTGTGCGGAATCACGGGCAGGAAGATGAGCAGGGTGAGTGTGTGCGCCCACCACAGAGCGCGCGCCGCAGTGCCTGAGTCCGCGACAAAGAAAGCGGCGAGATAGGTGGACATCAGCGCGAAGATCAGGAATGCGATGAAGCCGGACCCCCAGGAGAGTTTTTCGCCGAGCCATCGCGGGCGCACCAGGAAGCGCCGAATGAAAAGCCCGAGGATACCGGCTGCGCAAGCGACGGCGAAGAGAGCGGCAAAATAGAAATAACCGCGGCCGACGCTGCCGGCAGGATCGAGAAATCCGGCGCCGAAGGCCACGGCGCAGTGATTCAGCGTGACCAGGGCGAAGGCGCAGAAGGCCCAGAAGACGAATGCGTGCGCCAGGCCGGGGAGCGGGCGCTCGCGGATGACCTTCGACTGGAACATGACCTCCGCAATGAACTCCCACGCGCGCTTGCCGATCGGCGCGAGATGAAAGTCGGGGTCCTTCTTCGATTTCAGAATCCTGTCGAGGACCGGCCCGAAGCGGCGCCAGAAACCATAGACCGAGGCCGCGGTCAGTACGACGAGAATTGATTTTTCCGCGATGGAAAAGTGTTGAGGTTCGGCCAGCGTCGGCAGTAAAAGAATCATCATACGGACGGATTTACGATAAACGATCCGGGTTCAGCGCGTCGTGCATTCCCGGCATCATTCCCGGAGTCATGGATTGCCGACGCAGTGAGATTGGTGCAGATTTACAGGCCGCCCAGATCGCGCCAAAGCCGGAATGCAGCGAACAGAAGGAGCAGCCCCACAAGGTCGTTTACAACAAAGCCGAGCATGGATCCGGTCTTGTAGAGCGCCACGGCATCGATGATGGTAATCAGCAGCGCGATGAGGAACGCCAGCAGCAGGCCGCGGAAGTTTCCGGTATACGCCAGTCCGCCCGCCAGCAGGCCAAGCACAATTTCTCGCGCCGCCAGCACGGCCATCATGGGGCGGGATTCGCCGCGGAGCAGTGGAAGGCCACGAGCCCCGGTTGCCATTTCGGGTTTGGTGAGCAGGATGAGACCGATCCCGCATAGGAAGACCATTACGATATAAGCAACGACGCGACCAACGATCAACTTTGACCTCCCCGTTGCATTTAGGGGCGCATCCTTACCGCGTCAGGGTGTACGCGTCAGGGTGTAAAGGTCCACGCCGCCATTGTAATTCGGCACGTAGATCTGGCCGCCATCGATGACGGGCGGGTCGAATTTATTGAAGAGAAACTGGACGCCCCAGGTTTGCGAGTCCCACAGGATTTTGAGCGAGCCATCGGCAGCCAGATGGACGGGATCGTAGATGAGCAGACGCCCGTTCACCACCCGGGCATTCGCGTCGCCATACGGAATGGTGCAAACCAGGATTGCCGAGTTCGGATCCGCGCCGTTGCTCGAGCCGGAGCAGAATCCTCCCGGCATGCCGCCCGGCGGCTCGCCGCGCGCGTCGGCGCTGGCGTACTCATGGCTCTGCGCGGCGTAGGTGAGGGCCCCGCTGGAGCTGACGGTCCACTTGTGCAGTTGCGCGTTCTCGCCCCAGGCGAAGATCGTCCACGAGTTGAGCACCGGATCGAAGTACTGCACCGGCGTCATGTGCAGATGGGCGGTATCGCCCCAGGGAAAGAAATTGAGCGTGGTGGGGTCGGTGGGGCAGGGATCGACCGGCCCCGGCGTCATGGTGAGCCACACCGGCGGTGCGGCGAGCTTGGCGCAGTTTTTCTTCGGATCAGCCAGATCGGCGGGAGTGGTTGCGCCCATGCCGGTTGTCTTGACCGGATAAGCGATTCCGTCCTTGCCTGCGGCAATGCAAACGCCGACAGCAAAGATGCACGCTGGGCCGGCCGATCCCCAGTCCTCATCGCCCCAGGCGCCACCGGGCATCTGCGGATAGACGAGCAGCGTGGGTACGCCGCGCTCGTTCACCATGGGCACCAGCCGGGCGTTGGCCAGCGGCATCGCCATGCCGCCGCCCACTGGGGTCAGCGCAGCAGACGGAGCGCTTAGTCCGGAGAGCTTCATCGCAGGCAGCGCCTGCTGGCCGGCCCTGGTCAGATCGGACCAGGGTGTCCAATGGTCCACGACCTGCAGCGCGGCCGCTTTTCCGTTGGCGGCGGGCGTGTAGCGCAGTTTCAGAAAGGACTCGCCAAACTGGGTCGCGCCATCGAAGTCGCCGTTCCCAGTGAGGAGATAGAGATTGCCCTGCGCGTCCGCCGCCGGGCCCTGGCCGGCCATCCAGACCCCGGCTCCTTCACCGGCGGTCAATGCCAGCAGCGCGGCCTGCCTGTTGCCGGCGACATCGAAGGCGAAACAGAAGCCGGCTGCGCCCTGGCCGGTTTCGAAGACCGTTCCTGAGCAGCCCAACACGGTCTTCAGCCCATTCACATCGGTCTCAACGAGAGAAGAGCGCTGTTTGCGCATCTGCGCGTTGTAATTCTGACCCTGGCTCGTGCCCTGGATCATTACAGGAGGAGCCGCCCGGCTGCCGTCCGCGACATTCAGCACAAACATTTCGTAGCGCGCCGTCTGCGGATTACCCGAGTTATCCGGCGAGATCCAGCAGATCTGATAAAGGCGCTTCAGATCGGCATCGATGACTCCGGTGGAGAGGCAGCCCCAATGCTGGTTGATCATGTGCGCGTCGATGGCCGCCGAGCCGTTGATGGGCGTGCCCAGCGTTACCTGCCAGATGCCGGAGCCGTCGTGCGCGTCCACGCCGCGCACCACATCAGCCATCGAGGGCAGCACCATCACATCGCGGGTTCCGCGGGCAGTTTGAACATTCGGCAGAATCAGCGGCTGCGCCTCCATGCCGCGCGCGTCGCCGCTGACTGGAACGATCGTGGCGCGGGCGATGCCTTTCGAAACGATGGAAGCCTGGGTCAGTTGTGTCTCGTTTGGATTCCAGCCGCTCCGCGAGTTATCCATGGCGCGCGTCAGCCACGGCGCCATCGGCGATTGAGCTGGATTTGCTTTTGCAGCGGCGAGGCAGAGGACGCAGAGAACGGACGTCCTCAAGGAACGCCGGACGAGACTGGAACGCCGGACGAGACGATGGAGAGGCATGGGTCGCTCCGCGGAATGGCAATTACAACGAAAGGAGGGTGGGGAAATCGAGTGGGGCCGCAATTCTGAATCTGAACGGCTTAGGGGGCGCCCGACAGGAATGAGCCGTTCCGGGCTGAATGTCACTCGAACGTACCACAGGGCGGGCCGCACTTCAACGAATAATCGGCCCGGTCTTGCCGTCGCGGGGTGGGCCCCTCTGGCCGGCACCGGATGCCCGTTCACCGGCGAAAAGCGGCGTTCCAGGACGGCGGAGTTTTCTTCAGGCGCAATTTGGTGCAATATGGCATTACACGGCGGCAAGGTGGGCGTATCATGAAATCAAGCCACCCCCCGAATCGCAGCCGACCGTGCAGTCAGAACCTGGGCCTAAATGCTCCGGTCTTCTGCCGAAAAGACTGATCGCCGCCAAGAGCTTTTCGATGCAGGATCGCTGGTTGCCAGGGGCCAGGCAGGGACCGCTATGGCAGCCCGAATCATTCATTATGGAACGGACGAGTGCCACCGGCTGACCGTTCTCCGGAGGTCTGGGTACTCGGTGGATGAATGCAACTCGCTGATCCAGCTCAGCGATGCGCTTTCGGTCGAGGATGGGGCTGACGCAGTCTTCTTCAGCGAAACCGAAGGCGTTCTGCCGGAGGCGGCTGTCTCGCTGGCCAAGGCCCGTCCGCAGGTGCCGTTTGTCCTCTTCCGGTGCTCGAACGGGGGGTACAAAGAGGAAACATTCGATCTGGTCATCGAATCGCTCACCCCTCCTCAAAAGTGGCTGAACGAAGTGCAGGCGCTGATTGTTCGCAGCCAGGCTCTCCAGGCTGAATCCCAGGCAATCGTCCAGCAGTCCAGGATGCTTCGCCGGGAGGCTGAGGCGGTGCGCGAGAAATCCCGCGAGGAGCGGGAGCGGTCGCGCCGGGAGCGGGCCAAGAATGCGGGAACCACCCCTGACGGCGCAAAGGGGTCACCCTTTCAGGATTAGGCGGGCTAATCTCGATTGGGCCAGTCTCGATAGAGTCAGTACCGATCGGGCCAGTCTCGACCAGGCAATCTGATTTCTTAGCGGCTTACCCGCTGCCGGATTCCGCCTGGGAGTGTCGAAAAAGGAACTGCGCGAGGGGAACTGCGCGCCGATGCTTCGAGTCTTGCCGTGACAGGGGGCTCCGATTCGCGCTACCTTTGTAGTGTGTGTGCGTGTCGCACATGCGAAGGAGCCCTTCACCCACCATGCCCATCCAAACCACCTCCAAGATCTGGCACAATGGCAACCTCATTCCCTGGGAACAGGCCACCATCCACGTGATGAGCCATGTGATCCACTATGGCTCCAGCGTGTTCGAAGGCATTCGCTGCTACGGGCAACCGCACGGATCCGCCGTGTTCCGGCTGCCGGAGCACATGCAGCGGCTGCTTGACTCCGCGAAGATTTACCGGATGGAGATTCCGTTCAGCCTGGAAGAGCTTTGCGCCGGTGTTGTGGATGTGATTGAGACGAATGCCGTGGCCCCGTGCTATATCCGGCCCATCGCGCTGCGCGGCTACGGAGAGATCGGCGTCAATCCCAAGGGTTCGCCGGTCGAGGTGTATATCGCGAACTTTCCATGGGGGAAGTACATCACCGGCCATGGCGGCGCGGACGTGTGCGTGTCGAGCTGGAACCGGCTGGCGCCGAACACCATGCCGGCCCTGGCGAAGGCCGGCGCGAATTACATGAATTCGCAGCTGATTCGCATGGAGGCGGAGGTGAACGGCTACCACGAGGGCATCGCACTCGACGTGAACGGCCTGGTGAGCGAAGGTTCCGGCGAGAACATCTTCGTGGTGCGTAACGGCGTGATTTACACGCCGCCGCTGGCCAACTCGGCGCTCTCCGGCATCACCCGCGACTCCGTGCTGACCATCGCGCGCCACCTGGGCTTGCCGGTGACGGAGCAGGCCATCCCACGCGAGCTGCTCTATATCGCGGACGAGGTCTTCTTCACAGGCACTGCGGCCGAGGTGTCGCCCATCCGCTCCGTCGACCGCGTGGTGATCGCCGATGGCAAGACCGGCGAGGTTACGAAGCGAATCGCCGATGAGTTCTTTGGCATTGCGAATGGCCTCAAACCCGACCGCTTTGGCTGGCTCACGCCGGTGAAGGTGGACGCGAGCGAGCCGGTCACGGCGTAGAGACTTGCTTCTTGGCGTAAACGGCGGGCTGCTCGCAAGGGCAGCCCGCCGTTGTCTGGCGAAGCCACCGACATGGCCATCCATTTAAGCGGGGCGGCCGGATCTAACACCAAGATGGCGTTGCTGGCCTGAAAGTAACAGCAGAAAATTCAGGGCGCGGCCGGTTTTCCAGCTACGCTGGATATACCCCGAGCGTTAGCTTCAATCTCCGGAGCAACCTCCGCCGGTAAAAGTGTCGATGACCGCGGTCCAGCAATCTCGCAGCCTCGCACCCGCGGTGTCGCGGAGTGGATCTCTGCTCGAATCCTGCGCAGAGGCTCTGGCACTCACCTGCGTGGTTTTTCTGATGGAAGAATCGATGAACCACATCGGATTCTTCAGCGACCAGGGGCAGGCCATCTGGTGGCCGACCAATGGTTTAGCCCTCGCCTTGATGGTGCGCACCGACCGCTCCCGCTGGGCAACGATTCTGATCGGAGTTTTGCTGGGCACCTGGATCGGCGGCCTCTATCATGGCTGGCCGGTGTCATCCCGCATCGTCAATTTCGTGGCCAACTCCGCTGGCCCGATGCTCGCCGCGCTCGCGCTGCCGCAGTTCAAGGGGCTCGAAGATTGGCTGCAGGAACGTCGGCTGGTCCTCCGCTACGTCCTCTTTGCACTGGTGCTCGCGCCGTTGCTTTCGGCCACCATCTACGCCTCGAATACGCACTTCTTCCTGCCCGGGCTGCATTTCTGGACGGTTCTGCAGACCCGTGCCGATTCCGACATGCTCGGCTATGCACTCTTTACGCCCCTGGTACTGGTGCTGAGCAGCCGGGATACCTACCGGCGCACCAGCGCGGCAGAGATATCGCTGGCGGTTTTGTTGCTGGGTCTCGTGGCGGGCGCCGCATACTTCGTTTTTTGGCAAACCGGATATGCTCTCTCTTTCGTTCTTATTTCGGTGGTCCTGCTGGTAACGTTGCGCCTTGGCTTTGCGGCGTCGGTCTTTGCCGTGAACCTGCTGGCAGTGCTCTCCACCATCGCAACGATGCACGGGCACGGTCCGTTCACTTTGGGAACCGGCATTCTTCCCGCGCACCGCATCCTCCTGCTGCAGGCCTTCCTGGCCTCGACCATGGTGACCGTCTTTTCCGTTTCGGTGATGCAGATCGAGCGCAAAGTCTTCCACGAGCGGCTTCAACTCTCCTACGAAGAGATGGAAAGGCGGGCCACAACGGATGCATTGACCGGCGTAGCCAATCGCCGGCTCTTTGAGGAGACGCTGCGAGCGGAGTGGGCGCGAGCCTTGCGCAGAGGCGACTCCCTGGCTCTGCTGATGCTCGACGTGGATCATTTCAAGTCCTATAACGATCGTTTCGGGCATCCCGCCGGGGATGCATGCCTACGCCGCATCGCGCAGGCTATCTCGGCTCTGAAGCACCGATCCTCCGACCTGCTGGCCCGTTATGGCGGCGAGGAGTTTACCTTCCTGCTGCCGGCGACCGGGCTGAACGACGCCGCCCGGATTGCGGAAAGAATTCGCCTCCACGTTGAGGGGATGCACGAGGATCCGGAGTGCGCCGGCGATACTCCGGTGACCATTTCGATAGGCTGCGCGGCTCTGACCCCCGCTTCCGGGCTTACTGTTGAAATGCTGATCGACGCCTCCGATGAGGCTCTCTACCGCGCGAAGCGGAGCGGCCGGAACCGCGTCGAAGTGACCGAGATCGTCCCCGCCGGGCGAGTATCATAAATCTGTAATCCACTGGAGAGGTCGCTCCCGTCGCGTGCGCGGCTTGGGTGAGCAGGTTTCTTGCGGCGAGAGGCGTTCTTCCGAAGCTCCAACCCGAACCCCGCGAACCGCGGACAGCAGCCATTGGCTGGCCTGATGGCCAGGAGGGAAGATTCCCGCGCGTGAAACCCGATTTGAAAGTTTCGTTCGCCGGGATCGAATTGACGAACCCGGTCATAGCCGCCAGCGGAACCTTCGGCTATGGCATCGAGTTTGAGGAGATCATCTCGCTCGACCGGCTGGGCGCCTTTGTCACCAAGGGGATTTCGCTGGAGCCGATCGCCGGGCACTCCGCGCCGCGGCTCATCCAGACGGCGTCGGGGATGTTGAACGCCATCGGCTTGCAGAATCTGGGCGTCCAGGAATATCTCGCCAAGAAGTTGCCGCCGATGAAGCGGTATCCGCAGTGCAAGGTCATCGTGAATGTCTTCGGCTACACGGTGAACGAGTACGTCGCGGTGATCGAACAGCTCAACGAGGCCGAGGGCATTGCCGCCTACGAGCTGAATGTCTCCTGCCCAAACGTGCATGCGGGCGGAATGGCTTTTGGCGCGGATGCCGGTTCGCTCGAATATCTGGTCAGCCGCGCGAAGACGAAGGCGGCGCGGCCCCTGATCGTGAAGCTCTCGCCGAATGTAACCTCGATCGCGTATATGGCCAAAGTGGCCGCTGAGGCGGGCGCCGACGCGGTCAGCCTGGTGAACACGTTTCTGGGAATCGCCATCGATGTCGAGGCGCGGAAGCCGCGGTTGAGCAATGTCACGGGCGGGCTCTCAGGGCCGGCGATCAAGCCTCTCGCGCTGCGCATGGTCTACGAGGCCGCAAAGGCGGTCAGCATTCCCATTCTGGGAATGGGCGGGATTGTCACCGCCGAAGACGCCGTCGAGTTCCTGCTGGCCGGCGCGACAGCCGTGCAGGTAGGCACGGCCAGCTACGCGGACCCGCGCGCCGTGGAACGGCTGGTGAGGGAACTGGAGAGCTGGTGCAAGAGCCACCAGGTGGAGCGCGTTGCCAGCCTGACGGGAGCGCTTGAAATTCCCCATCCTTAAGCTGCAAATGCAGTGGTCATGCTTAAAATAGGAAACTACCGATGCAACGGGGAGGCAGTCCTAATTAGGCGTTGTTTTGAAAGGGCACGACTTCAGTCGTGCCGCAAACGTCGCAACATGCGTGAGGGCTTTAGCCCCCGAGGATCGGAGTATCGAAATCGGAACATTGAATTAGAACGCCACCGTTGGGAAAGTTGCGTTTCTATTTACCCAGGCTTATGATACTTGCATGGACGTTATGACCTGTTGTCGCTGCTGTATGCCCCATTGGGCGCAGAGGTGACGTGGGTCTGACATTTCGATTCTGAAAACCACGAATTCCGAGTGCCCGCGCAAGCATAGCTGCCGCGGGCATTCTATTTTGGCGGGAAAAAGGGACACATGAGCGAAGCCGTTCCAGCAAAAGAGACCAAAGCCCAGCGGATGGAGCGTTTGAAGCGCGAGAAGAATCCTTGGGAAGCCTTTGACGAAGTGCGCGCCTTCGCGCGTGAGGGCCGCAGCAGCGTGGTGCCGGAGTGGGCTTCGGCCTACTTCAAGTGGTGGGGCATTTACACGCAGGGCGACGGCGTAGGCGCGACCGGGGGCAAGGGCGGTGAAGGGTTGGCCACCGACTATTTCATGATGCGCATCGGGATTCCGAACGGAATTGTCTCAGCCAGCCAGTTGCGGACCATCGGCGGCATCGCACGGAAGTATGGGCGCGATCTGGCCGACATTACGGTGCGGCAGAACATCCAGCTCCACTGGCTCACGATCGAGTCGTTGCCGGAAGTCGTAGAGATGCTGGACAAGATCGGGCTGTCGCCCAAGGGCGCCTGCGGCGACGTGGTGCGCAATGTGACCGGCTGTCCGCTGGCTGGAGTGGCGGCTGACGAGATTCTGGACGCCTCGCCCATTGCGCGCGAAGTTGCGCACCTGCTGACGGCGAATCCTGAGTTCTACAATCTACCGCGCAAATTCAAAATCTCCGCTACGGGCTGCCCGGCGTGGTGCACCTACCCGGAGATCAACGATATTGGCCTGACTCCCGCAAAACGCGGCAGTGAGGTGGGCTACTCGCTGCGTGTCGGCGGCGGGCTTTCGAACGAGCCGCACCTGGCGGTCCGGCTCGACGCCTTCGTTCGGCCTGATCAGGCGGTGGATGCAGTGCGCCGCGTGACGGAGATCTTTCGCGATCAGCAGGTGCTGCGCGAGAGCCGCGAGCGCGCCCGGCTGAAGTACCTGTTCATGCGCGAGGGATGGACGGCGGAGAGCTTTCTCGACGAGCTGAACCGGCGGCTCGGTTACAAGCTGGACCCTAGCGTGCCGGAAGAAGTGCCGGGCGACGGCCTGCGCGATCATGCGGGCATCCATCCGCAACGGCAGGCGGGCACGTACTATGTGGGCGCTTCGGTGTTGCGCGGCCGGCTCACCGGCGGGCAGCTTGAGGCCGCGGCAGAGCTGGCGGAGCGGTTCGGCGGCGGTGCGCTGCGGGCGACGGTCTCGCAAAACCTGGTCTTCATCGATGTGCCCAAGGCCAAGACGGCGGAGCTGGCGAAGGAACTTGGCCAGATCGGGCTGCATGTGGATGGGTCGCCGTTCTGGCGCGGTGCCATCGCCTGCACCGGCACGGAGTTTTGCAAGCTGGCCATCGCCGAGACGAAGGGCTTTACGCGCTGGCTGGTGGACGAGCTTGAAGAGCGCCTGCCGCAGTTCGACCAGCAGCTCAAGCTGCACGTGACCGGCTGCCCGAACAGTTGCGGTCAGCACTGGATTGCGGATATCGGCCTCGAAGGCAAGAAGATCAAGCACGAGGGCAAGCTGACCGACGCTTTCTACTTCTGCCTGGGCGGAGGCGTAGGCCAGCATGCAGGCGTGGCGCGGCCGGTGGGCTATCGCTGCCCGGCGCCGCTGGTGCCCGAGGCTATCGAGCGGCTGCTGCGGCATTACCTGGCCTATCGCGCACCGGAAGAGAATCTGCGCGGATGGTTCGCGCGGCACTCGAATGACGAGCTGCGCGCCCAGCTTGCCGGCGAAGTGCTATCGGCCGTGGAGCGCGATCTGCCGACGGCTCCGGTACCGCATGGCGTGGCGGATTGACAAGAGGGACTAAGGGACTAGGGACCTAGGGGGCTAGGGATGTACGGCTAAAGAATGTCGCTCCGTGTCCCATCCATTCCGCTTTTTTCTGCGGAATGGGTGGGAAAGCACAACGCAATTCTTCGGAACCGGACTGAAAGCCAGGGAGTAACGATCGAATGAGCCTGTTGCCGATCTTTTTGAATCTCGAGAACCGCCGCTGCCTGCTGGTGGGCGCGGGCACGGTCGCGCTCGAAAAGATTGGCTCTCTACTGAAGACCGGCCTACGGCTGCGCGTGGTTGCGCCCGAAGCGCGGCCCGAGGTGAGGGAACTGGCGCGGGCGGGAAAGCTCGAATGGGTGCAGCGCCCGTTTGAGCCGTCCGATCTTGACGGCAACTTCATCGTGATCGCGGCTACGGATTCGCCCGAGGTGAACGCGGCGGTTTATCGGGCTGCTTTAGAGCGCGGGATTCCCTGCAACAGCGTCGATGACATTCCCAACTGCGACTTCTTCTTCGGTTCCGTGGTGAGCCGCGGCGATCTGCAGATTGCTATTTCGACCGCCGGCGAGAGCCCGGCTGTGGCGCAGCGGCTGCGGCGGGAGATCGATGAGCAGCTCCCCGAAGATTTGGGCGCATGGCTCAAGAGTCTCGGCGAGCTGCGGCGCGAGGTTCTGGCGACGCATCCGCGCGGCGAAGAACGCCGGCTTCTGCTGCACGAGTTGGCCCAGCGGCAGATTTGCGATTCGTCTCTCTGCGCTACTCGTGAACTGGCGCGCCAGGGCAGGGAAGCGGCGCAAGCGGGCACTGTCTATCTGGTCGGCGCGGGGCCGGGCGATCCTGAGCTGCTGACGGTGAAGGCCGTGCGGTTGATTGAAAAGGCCGACGTGATTCTGCATGACGACCTGGTTCCCCCGGCAATACTCGACTTGGCGCTGCCCCAGGCAGTGGTCGTGAATGTAGGCAAGCGTTGCGGCACGAAGACCATTACGCAGGAAGAGATCAACGCGCTGATGGTGGAGCATGCGCAAGCAGGGCGCATTGTGGTGCGCCTCAAGAGCGGCGACCCGCTGCTCTTTGGCCGCGCGGCCGAGGAGATGGCCGCGTTGACCGAAGCCGGTGTGCCTTACGAGATCGTGCCTGGAGTCTCAGCGGCCTTTGGCGCCGCGGCTGCTATCGGCCGCTCGCTGACCGATCGCAACTGGGCCTCGAATGTGATCTTCTCCACCGGCCATCACGCGCAGTCGCACAATAACGCGCCGCTGCCGGAGCTCGAAGATGCTACGCGGGTCGTCTACATGCCCGGCCGCGATATGACATTGCTGGCCGCGGAGTGGATGGCCGAAGGTCTTCCCGCTGCATTGCCGTGCGCGGTCATCTCGCGCGCCGCGCAGCCGGATCAGCAGGTAGTGCATACGACTCTGGGCGAGCTGGGCGAGGCTGAGCCTGCACAGGCGCCGAGCCTGCTTATCGCAGGATGGGCGGTGCGGGAGATTGGGACATCAAAGCTGCTCAATTCAGATGCGGCGCTTCAGTCTCGTTAAAGCGGTAAGCTCAGGAACATGAGCACCTCCCTTCGCGAGGAGCGAAACTGATACCCTGACTACATGAAGTTCGGCGTTTTGGTCTTTCCCGGCTCGAACTGTGATCACGATGCGTTTCACGTGATTGCCGAAGTGGCCCAACAGCCGGTCACCTTTCTCTGGCACGATTCTGAAGATCTGCAGGGCGTGGATGCGGTCCTGGTTCCCGGCGGCTTTGCCTACGGCGATTATCTGCGTACCGGCGCCATCGCGTGCTTCTCGCCCGTCATGCAATCCGTCAAGAAGTTCGCGGCCGGCGGCGGGCTGGTGCTGGGCATCTGCAATGGCTTTCAGATCCTCACCGAGTCCGGCTTGCTGCCCGGCGCGCTGATGCGCAATGCGGGGCTCAAATATATCTGCAAGCAGGTTCACCTGCGCACTGAAACGGCCGATAGTCCTTTTACCAACCAGCTCGCCAAGGGCGAGGTTCTTCAAGTGCCGATCGGGCACATGGAGGGCAATTATTTTTGCGAGCCGGACGAGTTGCAGCGTCTTGAAGGCGAGGATCGCGTCGCGTTCCGTTATTGCACGCCGGCCGGCGAGGTTACGCGCGACGCCAATCCAAACGGGTCCTTGAGCAATATCGCCGGGATTCTCAACGAAGGGCGCAACGTGCTGGGCATGATGCCGCACCCGGACCGGTCGAGCGAGGCGTTGCTCGGCTCGTCCGATGGCTGGAAGATCTTCGCTTCGATGGTCGAGGCGCTGGCAACGCACTGAGGGCCTGAGACGGGGATTCAAAGGCGGACATGATCGATATTCATCAGCACCTGATCTATGGGGTCGATGATGGGGCGCCGGATCTCGAAACCTCGTTAGCCATGGCCCAGGAAGCGGCCGGCGAAGGCGTAACGCACATTGTCTGCACGCCTCATGCAAGCCACCGGTATCCCTACCAGGCGGAGATCGTGGAAGAGCGGTTCGCGGAGCTGCGCGAACGTTTGCGCGGCACGATCGACCTGAGCCTGGGCTGCGATTTTCATCTGTCATCGGCAAACATCGCGGCAGCGCTGAGCGAGCCGCTGCGCTATTCGATCGACGGCAAAGGCTATCTGCTGGTCGAGTTTTCTGATGCAGCGATCCCGCCACAGTCGATCGAATCGGTCTTCCAGCTGCAGGCGGCCGGTTACCGGGTGATCGTGACGCATCCTGAGCGTTATCCGGCGGTGCATGCGCGTCCGGAATTGATTGCCGAATGGATGCGGGCGGGCTGCCTGATCCAGGTAACGGCCGCCTCTCTCTATGGCCGCTTCGGCGCTGCGCCCGAGGCGCTGGCCAACGAGCTGCTCGATCGCGAATGGGTTCATTTTGTGGCCACCGATGCGCACCGCTTGAACTGGCGGCCGCCGCATCTGAAAAAAGCCTACGAATACGTCTGCACGCGAAGGGGCGAAGAGACGGCGCGCCGGCTTTGCGTGACCAATCCGCGGGCCGCGGTAGAGGGAGCCGCATGGCCGGAGCAGCCGGTTCCCGTAGGCCTTGGGGAGCATGAGCCGCTCGTCTTTGATGGTGGCCGGAAAACCGGGTTGCGCGGATTGTGGAATCGGCTAGTCAAGCGCTAAAACGGATTCGGAAACAGAACACTTCCCCAAGGTCTAAGAGAGCCCCAGGCCGCCGTCGACGGAGAGAATCTGGCCGGTGATGAATGCCGGGCCGGCAGCAAAGAAGAGCACAGCCTGGGCCACGTCCTCGGCAGTGCCATTGCGTCCCATGGGGGTGCGGGCCGCGAAGTGTGCGGCATTCCTTGACTCATCTTGGTGCCCATCCGGCAGCTCGATCCAACCGGGCGCCACGCAGTTCACGCTGACCTCGGGCGCAAAGGCCTTGGCCATCGATTGAGTGAGCATGTGCAGGGCGGCCTTCGAACTCGAATAGTGGGCGTGGGTAGGCCATGGATGCATTCCGCCCAGAGAGCCAAGATGGACGATCCTGCCCTTTGCCGCACGCAGGTGCGGCAGGGCTTCACGCGCCATGAGAAAGGGGCCGCGCGTGTTGGTTTCAAAGATCGCATCCCATTGCTCCAGGCTGAGGGTTTCAAGCGGCGCGGTTTCAAAGATGGCGGCGTTGTTCACGAGCACGTCGAGGCGGCCGAACCCGGCAACGGCGGCCGCTACAGCCTGCCGTACAGAGGCTTCGGAGCGCACATCGCACTCGATCGCCAATGCGCGCGATCCCAGCGCATGCAACTCGGCTGCGGTCTCGACGGCTTCTGCTCTTGAACTGCGGTAGGTGAGGGCGACATCGGCGCCGGCGCGGGCCAGCGCAAGCGCGATCTGCCGGCCGATACGGCGCGCTCCGCCGGTGACCAGTGCCGATTTGCCGCCGAGCGGTGGAGTGGGCATCTCAGGCCGGCGCGCTGGTTCGCACGCTCATTTGCTTTGCGAGTCGCTCTGATCGGGCTGCGGTTTGCTCTGGTTCGTCGAACCCGAGCCTTTATCGTTTGAATCCGATCCCTTGCCGTCCTGCGCCGGCGGAGGCGTGTTCTTGGGAGGGGTAGTGGACTTGTCGTTGCCGGAACCGCTGCCCGAGTTCGCGCTGCCGTTTTTGTAGATGGAGTACTGCGAGCCCGGCCGCTTCAAACGAATCTGCATCGCAATTTCGGTCTTGTCGACCTTGTAATCCTGCCCGTAGGTCTGGAATCCGTTGGCGATCACCTGCAGCCGCACGGTGTCGCCCATGGGAATGACGTCGATGACGGCCTTTCCATCCTCGTTGGTCTTCAGTTCCAGTGCGCCTTTGTCCCTATCCCCCTCGATCGGGTGAAAGATCACCGCGGCATTCTCGACCGGTTTGCCGTTGTCGTCTTTCAGGATGGTGACCTCAATGCGCGAAGACTGAGGAGGAACCTTGTATTTGCGGCTCCATTTGTTGGAGGTGTCCTGGGCGCTGAGCCCTGCTGACGTGACCACGAGGCCGAAGAAGGCCAGAGAGAAACTGCAACGAAGGAGAGTACGGCGAAGCATGGCATCCATTGTAATGCTTTTCGGGGTCGGCCTGACGATTGGCTGGCGGAGCGCGGCTGGTGGAGCGCGGGCAACAGGGGATCCGGACCGGTGGGCGGAGCCGGACCCGTGGACAGACGGCCTCGATGAGCCTCCGAATGTTATTTATTGATGAAAGATCAGACTATCTGAGCAGGAAAGGCTCAAATTTCTCGCTCAAGGGGCTTGACAAACGTATGTGTGGTTACCTATTTTAGCAATTGGACGACGAGAGTGCTAGCGTCCGGGCGGCAGGAAACCTTGTACTGGGTTCTCCGTCGGCTATTGTGGGCTGAGTCCCGCAAAATTCCATGCATCTATAACCCACCTTTAAATCCCGCGGGCGGGTCCAACCCGCCCCGCGCGTGAAGGAGAAGCGAAGCAATGGCAGCAACCTCAGTAACGACTACTTTCACTCCGCTCCATGACCGCATCCTGGTCCGCCGCCTCGAAGAAGGCGAAACCGTTCGCGGCGGCATCATCATCCCCGACAGCGCCAAGGAGAAGCCCCAGGAAGGGGAAGTAATCTCCGTCGGCAAGGGCAAGTCCAACGACGAAGGCAAGGTCTTCCCCCTCGATGTGAAGGCGGGCGACAAGATCCTTTTCGGCAAGTACTCCGGCACCGAGATCAAGATCGACGGTGAGGAGTTCCTGATCATGCGCGAGGAAGAAGTTCTCGGCATCGTGAAGAAGTAAGCGCGGCAAGCTGACAGCGAGCAGCTGACAGCAGCCAGTCTGCTACGAGAAATCTGCAACAGGGAACCGTTAGCTGTCAGCTATACGCTGTGAGCTAACTCAGAACACTGATTAGGAGAAATATCAGTATGGCAAAGCAAATTCTGCACGGTGAAGATTCCCGTCAGGCGATTCTGCGCGGCGTGAACACGCTGGCGGACGCCGTGAAGGCGACGCTCGGGCCCAAGGGCCGCAACGTCGTAATCGAGAAAAAGTTTGGTTCGCCCACCATCACCAAAGACGGCGTGACGGTGGCCAAAGAGATTGACCTGAAGGATCCGCTCGAGAACGTAGGCGCGCAGCTGGTGCGCGAAGTTGCCTCGAAGACCTCTGACGTTGCCGGCGACGGAACCACAACGGCGACGGTGTTGGCGCAGTCGATCTTCCGCGAAGGCGTGAAGACAGTTGCGGCCGGCGCGAATCCGACGGCTCTGAAGCGCGGCATCGAGAAGGCTGTGGCGGCCGTGATCGGCGTCCGCGACAAGGACGGCAAGTGGACCGAGGGCGGCGCCCTGGGCGCACTGTCGAAGCCGGTGAACGAGGGATCGGTGGCCCAGGTGGGCGCCATCTCCGCCAACGGCGACCAGGAGATCGGCGAGATCATTGCCGAAGCGGTGAAGGTTGTGGGCAAAGATGGCGTCATCACCATCGAAGAGTCCAAGACCATGCACACCGGCCTCGAGACCGTCGACGGCATGCAGTTTGACCGCGGCTACCTGAGCCCCTACTTCGTGACCGACGCGGAGCGCCTGGAAGCGGTTCTGGATGAGCCTTACATCCTGATCTACGAGAAGAAGATCAGCGCAATGAAGGATCTGCTCCCGCTGCTCGAGCAGGTTGCGCGTGGCGGCAAGCCGCTCCTGATCATTGCCGAGGACGTTGAGGGCGAGGCTCTGGCGACCCTGGTGGTGAACAAGCTGCGCGGCACGCTGAACGTGGCAGCCGTGAAGGCTCCGGGCTTCGGCGACCGCCGCAAGGCAATCCTGGGCGATATCGCCATCCTCACCGGTGGCAAGGCCATCACCGAGGACCTGGGCATCAAGCTCGAGAGCGTAAAGCTCGAGGATCTCGGCAAGGCGAAGCGGATCACCATCGACAAGGACAATACGACCATTGTCGACGGTTCCGGCAAGGCAGGCGAGATCGAAGGCCGCGTCAAGGAGATCCGTTCGCAGATCGAGAAGACCACCTCCGACTACGATCGCGAGAAGCTGCAGGAGCGCTTGGCCAAGCTGGTGGGCGGCGTGGCCATCATCAAGGTGGGCGCGGCGACCGAGACCGAGCTGAAGGAGAAGAAGGCTCGCGTTGAGGATGCACTGCATGCGACCCGCGCTGCGGTCGAGGAAGGCATCGTTCCAGGCGGCGGCGTGGCTCTGGTGCGTGCGATTCCGGCCGTTGAGAAGCTGCTCGGGACGCTCTCTGGTGACGAGAAGACCGGCGCCCAGATCGTTCTTCGCGCCCTGGAAGAGCCATTGCGCCAGATCGTCGCCAACGCTGGCGAAGAGGGCGCGGTGGTGGTGGCCAAGGTTCTGGAGTCCAAGGAACCGCACTTCGGCTACAACGCCCTGACCGGCAAATTCGAGGACCTGGTGAAGGCCGGCGTCATCGACCCCACCAAGGTGACGCGGACAGCGTTGCAGAACGCGGCTTCGATCGCGGCCCTGCTGCTGACCACCGAAGCCCTGGTCGTCGAGATCCCCGAGCAGAAGGCTGCTCCGGCAGGCGGCGGCCACGGCGGCGGCATGGACGGCATGTACTAGACAGCGGACAGCTGGCAACGAACAGTTGCCACCAAGAACAAAAGGCCTCCAGCTTCGGCTGGAGGCCTTTTTCGTGGCATTCTGTGCGCACTCTATGACGCGGGTTGGCGTTCACTCGTGCGAGTCCCCTGCCTCCACCGCTGACAACAGGATCAACCGCCTAGCTGGCGATCGCGATCTTCGGATGGGAGGGCGCGCTCGGCACGGGCTGCGGGCCCATCGGGCGCAACCAGCCGGCCGAGAGCCATGATCTTGGAATCGAGAACTCGGACCAGCCGCAATCGAGGCAGATCTGCACGTCAGGAGAGGGCGTCATGGGCGGATGGCTCAACGTGCGGGGCGTGTTGCGATAAAGACGAATTTCTGCCGGTACGGTTGAAACTGCGGTTGACTGACACTTCGGGCACACCATAAATACACCTCGGGGGAGCGGACGTTACAAATGAAGCTGCAAATCTCTGGAAAGACTCACATTAGCCGGATTTCCAGTGAGTTTTCAACAGGAAAAAGGCTGCTTTCAAGTACGAAGGTAATCAACTGTCGTAATGGGAACAATCACACGGACGGGGGATAAGGCCGCAGCGCTTTAGTTCCGGCGAACGTGGCGTTTCACGACAAAAAAACGCGGCAGCCGAAGCTGCCGCGCATTCTTGTATCGAACGGATCTCAGGTTAGAAGACCAGCCGTGCGCTGATCTCGATTTCACGCGGCGTGAAGAGGAAGCCGCTGTTGTTGGAGCTGGTGGGAATCTGGTAGGTATTGTTAGAAGGGTTCGAAGCTCCCTGACCCTGATACGTTGCGGTTGATCCGGACAGCTTGTAGGCCGTGGTGCCGAGACCGTCGATGTTCTGATGGTTGGCGACATTGAACATGTTCGCCATCAGCTCAAGGCTGTATCCCTCGTGGATCAGCGTGTTCTTCTGCAAACGAACGTCATCCACGATGTGGCGCGGATAGCGCTTTGTATTCGGTCCGATCATGGGAATCATCGTAGAACCCGAGGCGCCATTCCAGTCGCTCAGGATGCCTGGGGAGAAGAAGCCGCTGACGCCGACTGTGTAAGGCAGTCCACTCGACCCCTGGAAGCTGTCATTCAGGCTCCAGCCGTTGGTGACGTACTTCACAAGATGAGTAGTGTTGAAGTTCGGCGCGGTGTAGAGCGCGTAGGCCACGAATCGGTCGGGAGTGTTCCAATTGGAATTGCCATAGTTCACGCGCGGATTGTTATAGGGATCGTACCAGTCATTCACAGTGGTGCTGGTGGTGTTGGCATTCTGGCCAAAGTCGAGTGAGTGCGACCATGTGTAGTTGGCGTCGAACTGAAGGCTGTGCAGCGTGCGATTCTGGACCTCTGCGACAAGCGCGTTGTAGTTCGAGTTGATGTTGCTGATCATCTCAGTGATGACCTGGAAGTTGGTGGCCACCGAGCCGAACAGCGCCGTATTGCCGTAGCCGGTATATTGCGGAACCTGGTAAGTGGTTCCGTTCGGGCCCAGCGGGCCTTTGCCCGAGGCGTCCGAGACGGTAACCGTGAGCGGACCCGTGGTGGGATTCAGGTTGACGTCAAGAAAGTTGGGAAGAAAGCGCCCGATGGAACCGAGGTAGCTTACGGCGAAGAAGGTGCCTTTGCCGAGGTCCCGCTGAATCTGCAGATCGTATTCCTGCACCTGAGGATTACGGAGGTTGGCTGCCAGGAAGTTGGAGCCTGGCGTGGCGGTGGCGGCGCCGGTGGAAGCAACGATGTTCGGCAGGGTGGGGGCGCCGGCAGTAGTCACCTTGTACGTGGTGTTGTATTGGCTCTTGGGGCTGCCGGTGTTAAACCGGATGCCGAGCAGTTCGCCGTTGTTGATGCGGCCGTAATAGACGCCATAGCCGGCGCGGATTACCGTGGTGCCTTTGCCGGTGAGGTCATAAGAGAATCCGACGCGAGGTCCGAAGTTTTTCTTGTCGCTGGGATTGTTCGAGAGCTGCGAATACGGAACGAAGGAGCCGGATGCAGAAATCAGATTCGGATCTGCGGGCGGCAAAGACTCGTAGTCCCAGCGCAAACCGAGCTCGAATGTCAAGCGAGGGCTGAACTTCCAGTTGTCCTGGACAAAGAGTCCGCTGTCGAGAGTTGAAATGGCATAGACATGCGGACCGAAGGTTTGCACAAGCGACGAGTAGCAGGGGTAAGTGCCGGTGGTATTGCGAGCAACGCTGCTGGAGCAGCCGCCGGACTTGCCTTCGAGGAAGTTCATCTGATCGTTGATGTAGTTGCCGACGAAGCCGTACGTGTAATAGCCGTTGCCATCGCCGCCATAGGTGTTGTTCCAGTCGTAGTTGTGGAGCTCGTCGACGCCGAACTTGAAGCTGTGGCTGCCGTGGTTCCAGTAAAGCACATCGCCGATCTGCCACTTGTATTCCGAAGGATTGGCCAGGCGGTACGAGTAATACGGCGAGCCCATATTGAAGCCCTCTGCGGTGTCCATGGCAACCTCAGGAATCGAGTTGTTCACGGAGATGCCGTTGCCGATCAGATTGGCCTTGGTGTAGGGAGTAAGTACCTGTTGCGTTTCGGGCAGGAGCTCGTGTCCGTACTGGTATAGCAGCTCGTTGCTAATATTGTTGGTAATGAGGCTGGTGAGCTTGGTTACGCCGTAATCGAGCTTGACGAAGTCGTTGCCGAAGGTATCGCGGGCGTAGTCTGTGGCGGCCGAGGTCTGCACGCCGCCCGGTGAATCCCAGCGCAGGCGATGATAGAGAACGCTGAGGTGCTCCCTGGAGCTAATTTGCCAGTCGAGCTTGGGCGTATTGATTTCCTGGTAGCCGAAGCGCGGCACGGTGCCGAGGTCGGAGTTCATATTCCCGATCCAGGTATTGTAGGCAGCCGCGCCTTGATCGTATGCAGAGGTTGCGCCGTTGGCGTAGTGCTGGCGAGCGGCCAGTGTGCAGGCATCGGCGTCGATGGCGTTGGTATCGCCCGACATCGCGCCCGTAGAAAGATTACAGGCTGTCGCTGCGGTGAAGCCGCCCGTGAAGTTGATATTCGACGATGGAGTCGCCAGGCTATAGAAAGCTGCCGGGTTGTTCGCAATTGCGGCCGCGGGAAATACGTGCGTGTGCTGATCGTAGGTATAAATCCAGAAGAGCTTGTCCTTAATCAGCGCGCCGCCGGCGGTAAAACCGTAAATCTTGCGCAAATCCTCAGGTTTGATGTGCTGAGCGGCGTAGGTGTTGGTGGAGGGATTCAGGAACGACTCGGTGGTGTAGTCGTTGTAAGCCGCCCATTTGCTTTCGCGATCCCAGAAGTAGGCCTGGCCGTGAATCTGGTTGGTTCCGCTCTTGGTAACGGACGTGATCACGCCTCCCGCGGCGCGGCCGTACTCGGCCGAGTACACACCCGTGTTCACCGCGAATTCGCGCACCGCACTGCCCGACGTCGAGTAAGCCTCGCGGGTACGGCCGCGCTCCTCAGAGTAGTAGGCATCGTTGTCGTCAGCGCCGTCGATTTCGACATTGTTGAGGACCGTGCTGATGCCGCGCACACTAATCAGGCCGAAGCCGCTCGAGTCGGAAACGATACCCGGAGTGGTCATGGCCAGGGCCGACCAGCGGCGGTTGTTGATGGGGATCGATTGCAACGCTTTCGAATCCAGTGTATCGGTAAAGTCAGGCGACTCCAGGTTCATCACCGGCGTTTGCTCGGTGACCACAACTTCAGCCGTGGAAGAGGACATCGCAAGATGCGGGGTGACGCTCGTCAACTGGCCCACTACGACGATGACATTGTCAGCGCGGTAGGATGCAAAGCCGGCCGCAGTCACGGAAACGGAGTAATTGCCCGGCTCGAGCAGCGGAGCATTGAAGTAGCCGCTGCCATCGGCCGTTGTTTGAATGGTCGCATTCGTTGCCGTGTTGCGAATGGTAACTTTGGCCCCGCCCACAACCGCGCCGGTTGGATCTTCGACGGTTCCTGCGATTGCGCCTTGCGTGGTGGACTGAGCTCGAAGTGAAGCCGCGCCCAGACAGGTAACCGCCAGGAGCGCCAAATACCAAAAGCCCCTGCAAATTCGATTGAATGTCATAACTGCCCTCCAAATTGAAATGCGATCCGTGCGTTTGTAAAAGACCGCGTTATTGCGATGGAGACACTCCATCCCAGCGCTAGAGCGGTTCTGGAACCGCTGTAAGGTCCAGGAAGATCTCACGCATGATGGATCTCGGGCGTGCAAAACACCGAGTGAAGTTGCAAATGCTGTGAATCCCCGCTATTGAAAGTACACAGTTTCGATGAATTTCCGGTAAAGAGAGCGAGGAGCCTGCCGTGCGCGAAGCAGGCGATCCGGAATTCGATTTGCGAGCGGCTACGTGCCGCTAGTCCGATATCGATTCTTCATTCTGGCCCTCATCCGGAATCAGTGGAGCACAAAGTAGGCGGGCAGCAAGTTCCAACGGCGGCGCTGCGGGCCGGGAGTTATAGCAGCTACAGTCTTCCTGTTGCCTTTCGCTGCCCCAAGCGCGAAGTGGCGAACGATGGTTGCGCTAGAGACAGGCAATCAGCTTCAATTCCGAATATAGTGATCATTTTAGGACAAAAATGAAGAGATTTCCAGCCTGCAATCCTTTGCGACCTCCCACAGGCAGGGACTGCTATGTGGATAAATGGTGCGGAATTAGACAGGCTTCTGTTTTGAAAACGATCGAATCGGCATCAATGGCCGCTGCCGATGCCCCATTGCAGCTTCAACCCCGCCCGGAAGTTCATGGGCAGGCTTGGATAACCGATTGGCGCAATGTGCTGGCTGCTGAGCAGATTGTCTCCTTGAGCATAAATATTCATCCACTTGAGCAACTGGTAGCTGCCCCCGAGATCAAGCTTCGCGTAGCCGGAGTCGAGATTCCGGTTGGGAAGCAGGAGAGAATTGCCGCCGCTCGAGTCTTCGCCTTCGAGGTAGGTTGAATCGTCGCTGCGGCTGGCGAAGGCCGCGGTGAATATGCCGGTGAGTTTGCTGGCCGCATAGGTCGCCGAGAAAAAGCCGGTATGCGGAGCGCGGCGGAAAGGACGCGCGCCTTCAAGCGGCGAGTAGGGGCCGATGGGAAGGCCGTTGCTGAAGGTGGGAATGGGGCCGAGCAGGGATTGGTCGTCGTTGGTGAAGGAGCGCTGCACAACCGCGTCCAGATAGGTGTAGCCGCCGCGGAAAAAGAGATTCTTGCCGATGCCGCTCTCGACGTTGGCTTCCACTCCCTGGGCGCGAAATGCCTCGGAGTTGATCGTCAACTCGTACGCAAAGTTCTGCTGCAGGATCTGTTCAAGCTGCTGCTGCTCGGCCGCAGTGAGATTGGGCAGCAGATCGGGAATCAGGTCGAGGCCGACGTTTTCGATCTCTTTGCCGAACTCATTGTGAAAGTAGCTGGTGCGGAAGATGATGTGTTCGCTCAGGAACGACTGCTCCACGCCGCCCTCATAGGTGCGCGCTTCCGGCGCGGCAAGCGGGCTGATGTGCAACTGTTGAATCGTCGATTGGCCGCCGTTCTCCGCGAGAAAAGTGTAGAGCGAGAAATCCTGCTGCGGCAGCGAGGGTTCGCGTACCGCTTCTCCGAAATTGAAAAGAAGGCGCGTGCCGCTGAAGACGCCGCTGCGCGGCCGAAGCGCATAGAACGAGATGCCCGCGCGGGGCGTAGTCTGCACGCCGAAGAGCGAATAATGCTCGAGGCCGCCGCCGAGCGTGTAGTAGAAGCGGCTCTTGAAGTCGCCATGCACCGCGGCCATGTAATCGTAATTGGTGCGGTCGACGGAAGGGTAATAGGAACTCGCCGGCTCCGCGCCGCGCTCGTCTTCATATTGAAAGCCAATCAGCGCGCTCAAGTGCGGAGTGATGGTGATGTCGCCGCGATACATGAGCTGATCGCGATTCGAAACCAGCTGCGACTTGTAAGTGCTGCAATCGAGCACGGCTTGGCCGCTGGCCGAATAGCCATTGGCGCCGGTGATCGTTACCGGATTGCCGAGCGTGCCGGGTCCGAAACAGTAGCCGGTGTACGCGACTGGAGTTCCGGAGAGGCTCCAGAGCGTATCCTGCTCGCGTTTGCGCGTGAGGCCGTAGCGGACATCATTGTGAAAGCTCGCCGTGGTCTGGTTGCCGATCGACGCGCTCATGAAGATGTTCTGGTTTTTTTCGGTGGCGTTGTCGGCGACGTGAAAAAACTCCCAGGTGTTGGGCACACCGGTTGCGTCTACGCCATAGTGCACCGTGGCCCTGATCTGGGTGTTGCCGTTGGGCTGCCAGCCCACGTTGGCCGCGGTTGTAGCCACATGATATTGATCCCTGGGCAAGGTATTGCTGGTTTGGAACCAACTGAACGCGCCGAGATAATCAAACTTGCCGAGCGCGCCGGAGAGTTGCAGTTCTTCATGGGAAGTATTGAAGTTGCCGGCATCGCCCTCAAAGATGAGCGAAGGAAAGCTCGTGGTGCCGTGCGGGGTGGTCAGGCTGACCACACCGCTGTCCGCGTCGGCGCCATAGAGATTTGAATCCGGCCCGCGATAGACTTCCGCGCTTTCTACTCCCGTGGTGGTTTGTGTTCCAAAGTCGAATTGGCCGCCCAGATCGCCTACATCGACACCATCCAGCAGAATCTTGCTATCGTCCGAGTCGCCTCCGCGGATGAACAACGAACTTTGCGCCCCGCGCTGGCCCGCTTGCACAACGAAGGTGCCGGGCATCGAGCGCAGAGCGCTGACAAGATTCTCACGCAGCAAGAGATCGAGCGGGCTTAGCACCGTGGTCGCGGAGCTGGTTTGTGGCTGGGGCGTGGGCGTGCCGGTGGCGGTGACGACGATCGACTCGCGCACCCACTCGGGCTCCATCACCGCGTTGCGCTCGATCGTGTCAAAGGGGCCGGCATAGAAATCCGGCGTCTGCAACTGGCGGAAGCTGGAGGCCGAGACCACGAGAAAGAAGCGGCCGGAGGCTCCGGTGGTCACTTGAAAGCTTCCATCCGCGGCGGAGACAGCCGAGGCCACGACCTGCCCCTTGCTCACCAGGGCCACGTTGGCTCCCGAGACCTTGGCGCCGGTTGCGTCGGTCACTGTGCCGTGAATGGAACCGGCAAAGCAAGCGGCTGCACAAAAGGCCGGCAGGATCGCCATAGCGAGGCGCACGAAGGCGCGGCGAGTCCACGCGTACAAGATTCGGGAGGTAGACATGATGGCTCCTTCGTTCCCCTCGGAACGTGAAAGCGGTTGCCTCGCCGCGGACCGGTCTCCTGACTTGCGCATCGTTTCAGCCGCCTTCCCAAGGGCAAAATCGCGCGGGCTGCCTTCGGTGGCTTCCGGATTGCCCCGCGGAAGAGCGGACGGTCCGGGCTGATTCAGTTGCCGGCTCCGTACCCCAAAAGGACGGGATTCAGAGCGGGTGCGCTTACAGTTGCGGGGCAGTGACGGAATTGCACCGTCTTCCCGAGCATCCTGGCGATGATTGGAATGTGAGCTGTCTCAGGGCAGCAGGCGTATCATGGAATCGTCTTCGATACCATCAATTTTTATAATTGCCGCGGCGTACCGGAGTCAAAGCCGCCAACAGCCGGAACCCGGGCAGGATCGCGAAAGGGAATCACGCGAGAGAGATGGTGACCCCGGGAAGATTCGAACTTCCGACACGCAGTTTAGGAAACTGCTGCTCTATCCACCTGAGCTACGGGGCCACATAACCAGCCTACTTGCAAAGGTATGACGATGGCAATCCCGGCGCTCCATGGGCATGGCCGCCGCGAGCGGTCCGTCTTGAACCGGTGAGGAGCTAGTGATGCTGCAGGTCTTCTCCGGGGAAACTGTGCTTCGTCCGCCGAGCCATCGCAAGGAGCGGTTACCGGCGCTCAGAACGGCTCTCGCGGGACTCTTGCTAACTGCTCTCCAGATGTGCAGCTGGACCAAGTAAGCCGCGTTCATTTTCTTCATGTCCGGCATTCCATTCGGTCTTCATCATCGCTGTCGCATGCAAGAACTGAGGTCGCCGTGTGCATTATGCTGCACGGCGAGCCTGCTAACTCACAATCAAGAACCCATCAGTACGATCTGCGCAATGACGAGCAATATGTAGATATCGACCGGATGGTGAAGTTCTAAAACCGATTGTAGTTTATGGATAACTTCATGCCTCGTTCACGCTGCGAGTTCGATGCTTGTGAGTGAGAGGGGGATCTTCCAATGATCCGAAAGGTGCAGATTGTAGCGGCGGCGGCCACAATCCTACTTACCACGGGCATGCTGTGCGCGCAAACATTAACGACGGCAGCCATCGGCCACGCCGAATTGCAGCAGATGATTCGCAATGCGCATGCGGCGCAGCAATATGAAGCGCTGGCGAGCTATTACAGAGGGCGGCAGCGCTCATTCGAGCAGCAGGCGCAATCAGAGAAGCTGGAGTGGGAGCGCCGCAGCCAGAATGTTACGGGACCGGCCGCTAAAAATCCGCGGCCAGCCGATTCGTCACGAAATCGTTACGAATATTTCGCCTATGAGGCGCAGCAGATGAATCAGCAGGCAACGTACTACGAAAGCCTCTCCTCCGGCTCTAAACAATAAGTAGGGAAAACGATTCGCGCACAGCGACACACCGACGTGGGGAGCGAGTTTCCGTGGCCGAAGAGGAGCGCGGGACTGCTCCCCATGTTTCCTTTGTAATTAATTTATGTTTTACTGATGCGTCCCCCGTTACGCTCTTTCTAGATAGATGAGAGTGCGACAAGCTTTGAGCGCAATGAAGGTCGCGGAGTTTCCGGGAGAACGGCACCACTCCACGCGATGGCAGCTCGTTGGCGAAAGCTTGTTCGGATACTGGGTCATTGCGCTGCTGACCTTCACAGGTTATGTGCTGCACTTCAATCCCGCGCTGGTGGGATTTCTTTTTCTCCTTGTGGTTGCCTGCGTGGCGATCCTGTGCGGGTTTTGGCAGGCCTCCATTGTTTCGATAGCGGCGTGCGCGCGCCTTGATTATTTTTACTATCCGCCGGTGCTGCAGTTCAGGGTCGCTGAACCGCAGGATTGGTTAGCGCTGGGAGCCTTTGAGATAGGCGCGCTGCTGGTGAGCCGGCTTTCGTCCCGCGAACAATTGAAGTCCCGTGAGGCAAAGCTGCAGCGGACCTCACTGAAGCAGTTAATGGAGCAGTTATACGAGCTGAGCCGCAGCACGTTGCTCATCAATTTTCACCACGCGCCTGGGCCGCAGTTAACGCACTTGATTCAACGCAGTGACAGGGAGAGGATCTTTCAACGGTTTTGCCGCAGCGAGGAAACGTTGCATCTGACGGCGGAAACGGGTATAGGCCTTTCGACGGTGAAGATGGCAGCCGAGGCACATCGCGGCGATGCGTGGGTGATCAGCAATGCGAACGAAGGAACGGCCTTCTTTCTTTCGTCGCCGCAGGAAGGAAGAGGAAGATCGTGAATCGAGAGTCAGGTAATCTGCTCATCGTGGATGATGACCGCTCGATCCGGCTGTCATTGCGGACGATTCTCGCGAATTTTGGATTTGACATAGTGGAGGCGGCGCGGGGCGAGGAAGCGCTGGCGCTGGTGCGCACAGCCCGGTTCGATGCCGTGCTTCTCGACATCAACATGCCCGGAATGGGCGGGATCGACGTGTGCCGGATCATGCGCAAGGCCGCGCCCAGGCTGCCCATCGTGATGCTCACGGTGCAGGGAAGCGAGGACCGCAAAGTGGAGGCATTGGATGCCGGAGCAGACGACTACATAACCAAGCCGTTTCAGTTGCGCGAGTTGACCGCGCGGCTCCGCGCCGCGGTGCGGCGAAACAAAGTGACGGAGGCCACGCAAACCACGATCATGATCGGCGATGTGTCACTCGACGTGGAGCGGCACCTGGTGCAGAAGAAGGGCCAGCAAGTCCACTTGACGCCCAAACAATTCGAGTTGCTTCAGTATCTGATGACCAACGCGGGGAGACCCATTCCTCATGTCAGGCTCTTAAGATCCGTATGGGGGCCGGAGTATGGGAACGAATTGGAGTATCTGCGAACGTTTATCCGGCAGATCCGCATGAAGATCGAAGACGATCCTGCAGATCCGCAATATCTCTTGACCGAAACGCACGTCGGTTATCGCTTCAGAGAGGCGCAAGAGCAGATTTACGCTGCGTTTCCCGGCTCCGGATAGGAACATTTATAGCCTTTCTCGGGTCTTGTGGCGGCTCTCGGGTAGGCGGCGCCGCTTGCAATTCGCCCGGTGGCTCCGCTTTACTCATTTCCCACCCCGGCCGCTGGCGCATCGCTCCCATATCTCCATTTCAGCCCGTTCGGATGGTCAGGGACGAAATTACCGGGCGGCGGGATAGACCAAAGCGGTGTGGATTGCGTCTATCTAAAGAAGCGGTGTCCGCGCTCTCATGGAGTTCTTGCCGGTTTAGACCTTCGGCGGGTGCCGGCGGACGGGCTCTTCGGCCAGCCTTGCAATTTCGTATACTATTCACTTAGGAAGCTTTGTTGATGGATGTTCGGGCACAATCGCGCAACAATCTTCGCCCCCTGCCGGGTGCTTTGCGGGCGGCGATCGCGGTGTGCCTCGTTCTACTGGTGGTGCTGGCGGCGATCCATGTGGTGTCCGCACACTCGGTAGGTAGCGATGCCGATCATTGCCCGCTCTGCGCAGTGATGCATTCGGTGGTGCCCTTTCTGATCATGGCGGTAGCGGTTCTCCTGGCGAGGATCGGGACTGCCACACCGGCGTTATTTGAAGTCCGGCCGGTTATCCAGTACTGGCATCCTACGCTTTTTAACCGCCCCCCTCCCGCCGGCTTCTAACGCATCGTTTCGATCTTCCTTCTCAGTCTGATCTCCGCGCTCGCTATCGTTTAGCGGGCGGAGCCCTTTCGGAATTTACAGGCTGATCCCCAGCGCAACGATGCTCCCCATGCACTCGATATGCCGCGGCTCGTTCTTGCCCGGCCGGCTTCCCCGCATCACTCATCCAAGATCTCGGAGGCTTTTGATGTCGCTCCAAGGCAGCACAATCTCTCGAATTCTTCCCGTCATCATCCTGCTCCTCGTGGCGCTTTCCGCGCCTGCCCAGAGCGGAAACGCAGGCACCGTGAGCGGCACGGTCACCGACCCGACCGGCGCTGTGATCCCCAACGCATCAGTCAGTCTGACCAATTCGGTCAGCCAGTTCGAGCGGACCGTCACCACCGACGCCTCCGGGCAGTTCTCGATTTCGAACGTCCCCTTCAATCCTTACCAGGTCAGCGCGTCCGCCACAGGATTTACCCCCGCGGCGCAGAGTGTCGAGATCCGCTCGTCAGTGGGAGCTAACGTCAAGATCGTCCTTCAAGTAACCGGCGGCAGCCAGACCGTGACGGTGGAGTCGGGCGGCGACATGATTGAGGATGACCCGACCTTTCATGTCGATGTGGACCGCGACCTATTCAACAAGGTGCCGCTGGGGAGCCAGTCATCCAATCTCAGCTCTCTCGTGACCCTCACCACGCCCGGCGTGGCGGCCGACTCGAACGGCATGTTTCACGGTCTTGGCGATCATGCCTCCAACTCCTTCTCCGTCGACGGCCAGTCGATTACCGACCAGCAGAGCAAGATTTTTTCGAATCAGCTGCCCGCCAATTCCATTCAATCCATCGAGGTTATCAGCGGCGCGCCGCCGGCGGAGTACGGAGGCAAGACCAGTCTGGTGATCGTCGCCACCACGCGCTCCGGACTGGGTGCGACCAAGCCTACGGGCGAAATCTATGCTTCCTATGGAAGCTTCGGCTCCTCTACGGGCGGCTTCGATCTCTCGTATGGCAGCAAGACCTGGGGCAACTTCATCGAGGCCGACGGTCTTGATAGTGGACGCTTTCTCGATCCGCCTGAGTTTGCAGTTCTCCACGACAAGGGCAACGACCAGAATTTCTTCGATCGTGTGGACTATAGCTTTACGCAAGCGGATTCAATCCATCTGGACCTGAACTACAGCCGCTCGTGGTTTCAGACGCCGAACGCCTTTGACAATTTGAACGTGCAGAATGTCATCAGCGGCGGCAGCGGCGCAAACCCGGTGTTTGCCAATGTGGGCAATACCGACCAGTCCTCCAAGATCAACACCTACAACTTCTCTCCTACTTACACGCACATCATCAGCAACAATTCGGTTGTCAACGCGGGCGCATTTCTCAGGAGAGATGATTATGGATACTACCCCAGCGGCAACCCACTGGCCGACCTTGGTCCAGCCAACCTGCAGACCTCATCCATCTCGCAGTACCGTACGCTCGCCAATGCGGGCGTCCACGCAGACTACTCCTACGTCGAGGGAGTGAACAACATCAAGATCGGGGCCCAGTACGAACAGACCTTCCTGCGTGAGCATGATAACCTGGGCGTCGCCTCGAACCTCTATAACACACCCTGCATTGATGCGAATGGCAACCCGGTGGCGGGATTCTACTCTACATCGCAATGCGCCGCGGCCGGCTATCTGTCCAATGATCCTTCGATCACCCATGGCGCAACCGACTCCAACGGTAACCTGCTATACGGCAGCTTCAACCCCGTTCTTGAACCCTATGATCTGACCCGCGGAGGCACCTTCTACCACTACTTCGGTCATACCGACGTAAAGCAGTTGGCCCTCTATGCTGAAGATGAGATCAAGGCCGGCAACTGGGACTTCAACCTTGGCCTGCGCGAGGATGTTTATAACGGTCTCGCGGATGCCAAGCAGACGCAGCCGCGCGTGGGGATCGCGTATAACATAAAACCGTCCGCTACCGTGCTGCGCATTTCGTATGCGCGCACGCTTGAAACGCCTTTCAATGAAAACCTGGTGCTCTCCAGCAGCGGCTGCTCAGATCCGGTGCTGAGTCCGCTTCTTAGCTGCCAGCCAGGTGTCGCCGGAACACTGCAGCCTGGGTACCGCAATGAGTTTCATGCCGGCTTCCAGCAGGCCCTCGGCAAAAATGTGGTGGTTAGCGGCGAATACATCTGGAAGTACACGCACAACGCCTTCGACTTCAGCGTGCTGGGCAACACCCCCATCACCTTCCCCATCGATTGGCACAACTCGAAGATCCCAGGCTACGCGCTCGACGTGGAGGCTCCCAATTACCACCACTTCAGCGCCTATCTTGTCAGCTCCTCGGTAGCCGCCCGCTTCTTACCGCCGCAAGTGGCCGGAGCCGGAGCCACGAGCGGAGTCGCTGTCGGTTATCCCTTTCGCATCGATCACGACGAAAGGTTCAACGAAACCACACATCTCCAATACACGATTCCCGGCAGGAACTTCTTGAACGGGATATGGGGCGGCTTCAACTGGCGCTTCGACAGCGGTTTGGTGGCCGGATCAACGCCATGCTATAACGTGATCGATCCAAACGGTTCCTGCTCGAACAGTTCATTCAATCCCGACGGTTCGAGTGCGACCTTGAACGGCCAGCCCGCTGTGTTGCTGGTGGACAATAACATAGCTCCGGCCGCAAACGTTGTAACCGGAGAGAATGTCTATCTGCCACTGACCGCGGACGAGGAGTTTCAATCGGGATTGGCCTGCAACGGAGATAGAGCAACGCCGACCCATCAGGTTGGCGTGCGGGTGCCGGGCACGTCCTACTACGAGTGCCAGGCCAACCAGCTCACCTCAAGCTTGCTCAGCATCCCTGCGCTGAACGCGGGCGACAATGATCATAACCCGCCGCGCGTTGCGCTACGCAACCTGTTCGACGTGAACGTCGGCAAAAATAACATCTTCCATGCAGACCGGTACAAGCTGAACCTCGACTTTACCGCCATCAACGTAGCCAATAACTACGCACTCTATAACTTCCTCTCAACCTTCAGCGGCACGCACTATGTAACTCCGCGGACGCTGACGGCGAAGGTAACCCTCAACTTCTAACTCAATGAACCGCGGGCAGGCGATAGGCAGCCTGCCCGCGGTTTCTTACACATGGTATGCAGTATCTCGCAGAAGACCCGATGCCGGATTTTACGGGGCGATGATGCTCAACGCCGCTGCGCCTAGCGCGAATTGCGAGAAGAATTGTGACCAGTCGAGCACGCTGCGCAAGGCAGATGGCTTGAGAGTCTTCTCGGGCACTACGATTGTGTCGCCGGGGTTCAGGTGCAGCTCATCAAACTCATTCCCCCACGCATTCCTGGTCATCTCATAGCTCACGACCTCGCCATCCGCGCGGATGACAAATTGGTGCTTCCGATCGGCATTCTTGTTCGGACCTCCGGCCAGGTGCATATAGGCACCCACCCGCCGCCCCTCCGTGTACAGGAAGGAGTTCTGATCGTAGACCGCTCCCACCACATTCACGGTCGCCGGAACAGGCGGCACCGTGAAGCGGTCTCCATCTTCTAGCGCGATGGCCGGAATGCTCATCGTGCCGCTGCTGTCAGGTTTGAACTCGAAAACCACGCGGCCGGTTGCGCGAATCTGCCGGAGCGTAGCCAGAAGATTGCGCTCACCGGATTCGGCCGCGGCGCCGCCGGCGAGATCCGCGGCCGAGGCCACTGGCATGGCCTGCAGGGCGAGGGTGCTCCGCTGAATGTCGAGATTCAGACTCTGAATGTATTCGTCGATCCGCGCCTGCTGCATCACGCGCGTAGACTCGCGCGTAAACTCCGAGCCGTACAAATCAGCGGTCGGCGTAAAGCCTCCGGCGCGCTCGACAAGGTCGCGGAGGGTTTCGCCGGGGCGCACCGAATATACTCCGGCGTGCACAAACTCGCCTCCCAGAGTGACGAACTTGGTTTGCTCTGACGTCGGAACCCGGATGTCGGCCTCGGAAAAAATCGAAACCACGTCGCCCGGCTGCAACTCCAGATCCTGCGAGAGATCATGTTGCAGCACAAGCTTGCCGAGGTCGAAGGGGATCAGCGTGGATCGCAGAGTCTCCGGATCAAGCCGCTCGATGACTGCATAACTCCAGTCGATCTCCGGAGCGAGAATCTGAACGGTAGTCTTCTGCTCGGGCGGAACGGCGCGGTTGGGCCGCGCAGCCTCCTCGGAGGCAAGTGAGGCGCTGCTGGCGCGTTGCTCCGCGCTGAGCTGCTGGCTTTGCGCGGAACCGAGCTGCGCGGCGAGCGAAGCCGCCTGCGCCTGAGATGCGGATGGAGTCTGCCCCGCTCCGGCCGGGAACGTTCCCGATTCCGACTGGGTGCGCAACTGCTCAAGTCCGCCCGGCGTATTCATCGCATTCTGAATCTCCTGCGGAGAAAGCGCCAGCGTAGTAGGATGGTCTTCTGCTGGCTGGCGAATGCCGGCGTATTCTCCCATCGGCTCGAACTCCGGCGCGGGCAGGCCGAGCTGCGTGCGCTTCCACCAGTAATTCCGTGTGAGAAGCGACTCTTTATCCGGGATCAACTCACTGATGTGCATGCCGGAATGCCAGGCAAAGCGGCCCGGGTTGGCAGTATTTCCCCTCAGAATGACCGTCTTTTGATATTTAGGCACAATCGAGAGAATGCGGATGAGGTCGCCGTCAGCAACCGGCATCGCCAAGCCTGTCGTATCATAGGCAACTTCCATGGCATAGCGGTCGCGATGCGCGTCGATGCGCTCGATGGAGACCCGCGCCTGGGCGGCAACGGTGGAGGCGCCGCCGGCATCGGCCAACAGATTGGCGAGTGTTTCGCCGCTGCGCAACTCGTATATCGCCGGATTGTGAACGCTGCCGACCAGCGCGACCTGCGGACCGACGGGCGAAATGAAAATGACGTCGCCGTCCGTCAGCTTTACATCTTTGGATTTGTCGCCGTGAATGAGCAGATCGTAGAGGTCGAAGGTCGTGACCACTGTGCCGCCGCGACGCAGCTCAATGTAGCGCAGCGATCCCTGCGCCGAAGGCCCGCCGCTCGAGAACAGCGTGTCGACCAGGGTGCTCAGCGAGCTTACGGTATACACCCCGGGGCTGCGCGTCTCGCCGGTAACATACACCTGAATGGAGCGGATCTGTCCCAGGTTCACGCTGAGATCGAAGTTGCGATAGATAGGCCGGATCGCCTCGCGCAGGCGCGCATCGAGCGCGGAAAAGGGAAGGCCCGCCACATGGATGGGACCGACCTGAGGAAGATAGATGTCGCCGGAGCGATCGACGCGCACATCGGACTGGGTGTTTACCTGACCCCACACACGGATGCGCAGTTCGTCCCCAGGGCCGACGACGTAATCGGAAGGGACAGGCGCGAAGTTCAACGGCGCAAAGGTTGAAGGCACGCGGCGAAAGAGACTGGCTCCATAGATGGGCAGAATCTGGCCGGTGGTGGAAGCGACGAATTTCTGGAATTCAGTGAGCGGCTCCGGCGGCAGCGGTGGTTGACGGGGTTGATACTGCGCGAGGTTCTGCCGCGACCACTCTTCAAGATCAGAATAGTTGCCGGTCCCATTGCGCGACGGCGCTCCAAAATTTCCTGAATATCCCAAGAGACCGGAGGACGATTGCGATTGCGGATTCGTAAACGGATTACTTTCGCCCTGCATCTGCCCGTAGCATTGCGACGTATTGGCCATGAGCGGATCGGCGCAATCTGAAGACAATGGGCTCTGCATGCCACCTAAAGACGAACCATTACTTTGCGAGGGGAATCCGTATTGCGACGCGTCACCACCCTGCGTAGCGATTTGCGCAGGGAGCGGGAGTGCGAGCGCGAAGAGGGAGCCGAGCACTCCGAGTAGCCGGATGCCGGCCAAGTGCCGCAGAAAAATGCAGCGCCTCCATTGTTTGTGTTTCCGGTGATTGTCTAGCATGGCGAGAATAGAAGGTAAGGTTCTCCATCGCCGCACACAAATCGCGCGAAGTAGTTTCGAAGGGCCTCGCGAGGAAGCACGCTAGAGCACTGCAATTGTTTTCTCACCCGTTTGCATGCACCGCGTCTGCTTTGCGGAACTCTGCTTACTGCGCTTCGATGCAAATGGCCCCCAGACGGTTGCCCGGCACGGCCAGCAGCCGATTCGATCCTGTTTAATTTTGTGTTCCTCCGCCTGCACGGGCGGCGCAGCCATGGCCTGACGCATCTATAAAAAAAGCGGTGCTTCGGTCCGAGCAAATGCGCGACCTTGCAGTAGTTAGGACAGCTTCCGCATTTGTCATACCCAGATGGATGGAGTGCATTTCGATTGTGTCATCCGGCTTACTTATCCCAGCGCCTTCTCCACACTCTAGACAGACTTTTCGCTTTTTGGCGGGGAATAATGGCCGGTGCATACAAATCTGGACTGACGAAGCGCAACATCTTCTATGCGGGCCGTGTTCTTGCTAGAGCTTCGAATTGAGGCGATGCAGTTTGTTCGTCGATCGATCATCTCACCCTGTGGAGGGGTCATTTGAACGGCAACGTTGCTATCAGGGAATCAGCCGAAACAGGCGCGGCCCGTCCTTCTCTTTCATCTCTCGGCGGCGAAGAAGCGAATCAGTTCAGCACCTTGGTAACGCGGGAGCACAGTCTTGCCGTGCGTTCTTCGCTCCATCTGGTGCAGCCGGAGTTGAGCCCATGGTCGCGTTCAGCCGCAAAACGGCTGTTCGATTGCGCCTGCATTCTTTTCGCGCTGCCGCTGCTGGTTCCAGTGCTGCTGGCGGTTGCGGTTGCGGTGCGAGTCACATCGCGCGGACCGATTCTGTTCCTGCAGAAGCGGATGGGCCGCCGCGGCCAGGCGTTCACCATCTTCAAGTTCAGGACGATGATTCACAACACAGGGGCGAGGCAGCCCGCGGTCACCACGACAGCCAACCAGCGCTTCACATCTGTCGGCCCATTTCTCCGGCGCTGGAAACTCGACGAGCTGCCTCAGATTGTCAATGTGCTTCGGGGAGAGATGAGTCTCGTGGGGCCGCGCCCCAAGCTGCCGGAGCATGTGATCTCCGAAATTCCTTGCTGTCCCGGAATCACCGGGGCGGCGTCTCTTGCGTTCGCACGCGAGGAGTTGGTTTTCGACCGAGTCCCGAAAGAGTCGCTCGAATCCTACTATCACTCGATCGTGCTCCCGGCCAAGCGCGACCTGGATGCCGACTATATGAGCCGGGCCACGTTTGTCTCCGATCTCAGGCTCATCGTCGATAGCGTGCTGCGCCGATGGGACAGCTCCCTGATGGAGAGCTTGCTCGAGCGCGAGGCCTTCCGCATGGAAGTCATGGAAGTACCGGCCCCGCCCTCACGCTCGTTTGAGCCGGCGCCGTTACCGCGCCGCTGGAGTGGAGTTCTCAATCTGCAGACCGACTCGGCGGGCCCGTCCGCTGCGCCACGCACACGGACCATGTGACGCGTGTGCCCTGCGAGCTGATGTTATCGAAACTAGCGCTGCTGGAAATTTGAGAGGCGCAATAGGCGCCTCAGGCCCGGCGTAGAAATGCGCGCGCGTGGCGAAGATCGGCGATGAACTCTGCGGTCTGCCTGCGCCGGTCCTCGTCTGTCCGCGCTCTCAAGATCGACGCCGGATGCGTCGTGGCGATGATCGGCGGGTATCCCTCGGCCTGCTGAGTTATGCCGTGGCTTACCGTGACACGAAAGCCTGATCCCAGCAGCGACTGTGCTGAAGTAGCACCCAGGCAGATAATCAACTTCGGCCGCACGGCGTCCAGTTCGGCGTCGAGCCAAGGCCGGCACGCTTTGATCTCCGTGAGAGACGGCTTTTTATGCAGCCGAATCTTGCCCCGCGGTTCCCACTTGAAGTGTTTAACCGCATTCGTTATGTAAACCTCGCCGCGGTCAATCTCAGCCTCTTCGAGGCAACGATCCAGCAGCTTACCCGCCGGCCCGACGAATGGACGGCCCTCCGTGTCCTCGCGGTCTCCCGGCTGCTCACCGATCATCACCATCGCCGCGTGGGAGCGGGCTGGTTGAGGGCCGCCTTCAATTTCGCCAAGGACGGCCTGTGTGGCGTTCTTGTAGAGATCGCACCCTCGGCAGCCCTGGATGGCCCGCCGCAAGATGGGCAGCGTGTGGGTGTCCGGCACGAATTCCGAAGCACCGACGGCCACAACAGTGCGCATACGGACGCTCCTCCTGCTCGTGTGATGCGGCGAAACTCTGGCTGGTGTTCTTGCTTTCGAGGACCTCTTTCGGAAACTGCTTTCTTCGTGGATGGGCAGCGGCCCTCGCATCCGCAATTGCAAACTGAAGCTGAATCCACTGCATTTATGTGACGAAATCGTACTTTCCAACAGAGCAACAATGCAAAATGGTTAGGCATCACAACGGAAAGCACGCAAACCGAATGCGGAGGAACGAGATGACAGTCGACAACATCGACAAGCTATTTACCGAAGAGTTAAAGGACCTCTATTCTGCGGAAAGTCAGATCACAAAGGCTCTGCCGAAGATGGCGAAAGCAGCTTCTTCCAGCGAATTGAAAAAGGCCTTTGAGCATCATCTGAAAGAGACGGAAGGACACGTTCAACGGCTCGAACAGATTTTCGAGATTCTCGGAGCGAGCCCGAAGGGGAAGACCTGCGCCGGCATGAAGGGCGTGCTGAGCGAGGGATCCGAATCGATGCAGGAGACGGAAGAGGGCGATCTGCGCGACGTGGCCATGATTTCAGCTGCGCAACGCGTCGAGCACTATGAGATGGCAGGCTATGGCTCCGTTCGATCCTACGCTGAACGTTTAGGGCAGACCAGGATCGCGCAGCTCTTGCAGGAGACGCTCGAGGAGGAGAAAGCTGCGGACAAGAAGCTTACCGAAATCGCAGAGAAGGTCAATATCCAGGCGAAGCACGCCGCGTAGCGGGAGGGCGGACACGAATCCGGGAAGGTGGGCTAATAAAATTGGTCCGGGGATTCGTCCCGCCTTCCCGAACGCCAGAACACGAAAATGGCGGTAAACAGAAGCTATGACCGGAGATCTGTCATGAAATTGTTGATTGAAAAGATAATCAATCTCAGGGGACTCTATATCAATCAAACCCGTATGCTGCTCTCAGCGGAGGAAGCGATCGTCAAGGGTTTGGATAAGATGCAGGATGCAGCGACCGATATCCAATTGCAACAGGCTTTCCAATCGCATCGGCAGGAGTCGCAGGTGCAGATCACGCGGCTTCAGCGGATTCTCAATCACACGACCGGCGACGTGGATGAGGTGCAATGCGAATCGATCAAGGCGCTGATCAAGGAAGGCGAACTGATCATCCAGGAGTGCGACGGCACACTGCGCGATGTCGCCTTGATTGCGGCGGCGCAGCGGATCGAGCATTATGAAATTGCGGCCTACGGCGCTCTGCGCAGTTTCGCGCAGATTCTCGATCTTCCAGGCGACGCCGAGGCGCTCGATCAGACTCTTCAGGAAGAAGGGCACGCAGACAATTTGCTGACCGGCATCTCGGATCGGCTGAATCAGGAAGCATTGCGGCTGCCCTAGCCGGAGTGTGCTGTTTTAGCTTCCGGGCCGAACTATTCACCTTGTGATTGCATTTCGAATTCCAAAGACGCCTTATCTCGTCGTGGATGTGCAACTAGCTGCAGAGAGTTACGCATCCACACTTAAAGCAAGCGGTTCCAGAAACAACATTGAGATAGATCAACAGTTCACGAACGATGCTGAAGTCAGCAGCGGGTAGTTCGAATGCGGTTTTCAAAGCGGTAGTCCCATTGAGCTCGGTCTCGTTTTGAGTTATAGCGGTTCTCCAATTGCTGTACACCGAAGGCACGATGTCGAGTGACTTTTTCCTCAAGAAAAAGCCACCTTGCACACCGCCGGACAGTGCACGTGAATTGGGGAACCGCTCCAGAGCCTGCTTTCATTCCGCGTGGAGCAAACAGCCGGCTGGCACCACCCAGGGAGGAAGAGTTGAAAGAAGATATCATTCATATGCCGATAGGGCTGTTCGCGCAGGACCCTGAAACGATTGCCGCGTCGCTCGCGTCGAAAGAGGTGTCGCCGCAAGGCCCCGCCACCGGAATGCGCGTGCTCGCTTTCTATATCACCCGCACAGGGAGAAGGCTTAGCGCATCGAGGCTCAAAAAGCTCGAGAAGGCGCGCAAGCTGCTTTCTGCGCAGGTGGAAAAAGCGATCAAGGAAGAAGAGCGGAGAAAGATCGCTTAAGGTCGGTGAGACCGTTTGGTCTCGCTTGCACTCACGGCGGCCAGCAGCTCTTCAGTGAGGCGCTGGCTTGTTTCTGCCATTTCCTTCCAGGGATCACGAGTCAGCCGCGAACGCCATTCTTTGAAATCGGCGACACGATATTTCGGCGCAGAGGCTAGTTTCAACTCATTCCATCCCAGCGTCATCGCAACCGGCGCGCCGTTGCGTGCGCGCGGAGAGAATGGCGCAATTGCCGTGGCTTCGCGGTCATTGCGCAGGTAGTCTAGAAAGATGCGGTTCTTCCGCTCCGCCTTCGACATCTTGGTGAGGTAAAGCATCGGCTGCTCGGCCTCCATTCTGAGAACAACCTCGTGCGCGAACTTCTTGATCACGGGCCATTCGTGTTCCGGTTCGATCGGAACCACAACGTGAAGACCTTTTCCGCCGGTGCTTTTCAGGAAGGAAGTGAGATTGAGCTTCTTCAGGCGTTTGCGCAGATCGGTGGCGCTCTCTGTCAATGTGCTCCACTCGACGGCAGCATCCGGATCGAGATCGAAGATGATGCGGTCCGGCTGGTCGAGCGTTTCATTGCGCGATCCCCAGGGATGAATCTCGAGCACTCCCATCTGCGCCATGCCTGCCAGACCCTCTGCGGAATCGAGCGTAAGAAACTCCTCTTTCACCCCCGTCTTGCGATTGCGCACAGGAATACTGTTCACGCCCGGCGGAAGCCCGCGGCCCACATGCTTCTGGAAAAAACATGGCTTATCGCTGCCTTCGGGGCAGCGGACCACGCTCAACGGACGGTCGGCAACATGCGGCAGCATTCGTTCGGCGACGCCAAGGTAATACTCAGCGAGCATGAGCTTCGTCATTCCGCTTGCCGGATCGAGAACCCTGTCGGGATGACTGATGTGGAATTGAGCGGCCACTGTGCTGTCCTTCCTGTTCTCTCTCCGAAGTGGAGCGGCACGTTTCCCTTTCACGGCACTCTTGTGGGGCGATGACTTGCGTGGCGTCGGCTGCGGCGCGGCAGGCACCTCGCGCTCCACCTCGCGGGCCGGTTTATCTTCACGCAATCCTCTGAACGACGCCTGCCGCACCAGATTGTCGCGCGTCCACGTCGCGAACGCAATCTGCGCCACTAGCTCCGGCTTGACCCACTTGGCGCCGCGGCCTGCGCCACTCGGCAGTTGCGCAAAGGACGAGTTCTTTTGTAACAGCCGATCGAGCTGAGTCCGCAAGGTGCGGCGCGCTCGATCGGTAAAGCCGGTACCGGAGCGGCCGGCGTAGATAAGCTTTCCATCCTGATAGTATCCGAGCAAAAGCGCGCCGATTCCATGGCCGCCCTTCGAAGGAAGCGTGAAGCCGCCGATTACAAGCTCCTGCTCCTGCACGCATTTTGTTTTGAGCCATGCATTGCCGTGGCCCGGCGCGTACTTCTGAGCGGCGAGCTTGGAGACAATGCCCTCCGCGCCCAGACGGCAAGCGTGCGCAAATACGTCAGGGCCATTTTCGAGAAAATGCTCGCTGAAGCGGAGAAGGGAATTGTCTTTGCTTTGCGCCAGCAGTTGGGCCAGCAATTCTTTTCGTTCCGTCAGAGGCAGCTCACGCGTGTTACGCCCGTTCAGATGCAGAAGATCGAACGCGAAGTAAACCAGGAATTTCTGCTGCCCTTCCTGAAAAGCCGCTTGCAGATCGGCAAAGCTCGCAATGCCTTTGTCATTCAGCGCGACGACTTCGCCATCCAGGATCGCGTCGTCAACCGGTAGTTCTGACGCCGCGTGCGCGATGTCCGGCATGCGCTTAGTCCAGTCGAGACCTTTGCGGGTAAGCAGAGTGGCTTCGCGCTGCGTGCCGGAGCGCAGCTTGCGCGAGCGGATGTGAATCTGGATCCGGTAGCCATCGAGCTTCAGCTCGTGAATCCATCCAGGTCCATTGGGCGCCGTCTCGGATTGCTGTGCGAGCTGCGGCGGGATGAACCCGGGGAAGGCTTCTCGCGGCCCGGAGGCCTCCACAGCTTTGCGAGTTTTGCGCAATCGTGAGCTTTGGTGAGCCTTGCCGGCGCTCCCATTTCGCGCCGCGGGCGTTGTCTTTGTTTTCGCGCTTTTTTTCGCAGCTGTAGCGCCGCGCAGCCCATTCTTCGAGTCCCATACCGTGTCGGCGCTCTCCGCGATCTGCTCGATGCTCCGGCCGGTCATGGCGCTATCGGGCAACTCATCCGTGATGGCGCTCTCCGAGTCTTGCCTCGCGAACTCATCGCGGTCTTTAATGAGAAGCCAGTTTGGCTTATCCGGCCTTTCGCCGTGGCCATGCATGCGCACCAGCGCCCAGCGCCCGTGAAGCTTTTTTCCATTTAGCTCGAATTTGAGATGCCCCTTGGCCAGTCCGCTGTCCACGTCGTCCAAAGGAGTCCACTCGCCGAAGTCCCACACCATGACGGTTCCGCCGCCGTATTGGCCCTTCGGAATCGCTCCCTCAAATCCGCCGTATTCCATGGGGTGGTCTTCCACCTGAACGGCGAGCCGCTTGTCGCTGGGGTTGTAGCTTGGCCCTTTGGTCACGGCCCAGCTCTTGAGCACGCCGTGCCAGCCGAGGCGGAAATCGTAGTGGAGGCGCGTCGCCGCATGCTTCTGCACGACGAATGGAAGTTTCGCGGCGGAGGACGGTGCAGAGGCTTTGCCGTTCCCGCGCGGCTCTGCGGTCACGTGAAAATCGCGCATGGCGCGATAGCGCTCAAGCTGCCTTTGAACGGTCCGGGCGGCCTTCGATCTCGATTGCGCGCGAGCAGCCATTTCACGCGGCCTTGTGCTTGCGCTTGTTTCCCTTCACAAGCACGGGCCCCTTCTTCGGCGGGGCCTGCGCCGTGCGCTTGCGGCCGGCTTCGGGCTTCTTGGCTTCATTCAGGCTGCGGCGCAGCGCGTCCATCAGGCCAACCACCTTGGTGGACCGTTGCGGCTTGTCTTCTTCCAGCGGGAGCGGCAGGTTCTTTTCTTTCGCTTCCACCAGCTCGCGCAGCGCGGTTTCATAATCGTCTTTGAAGGATTCGAGATGCAACGGTCCGGAGTAAGCCTGGACCAGGTCGCTCGCCATGGACAGCTGCTTTTTGTCCACGGCCGTATTCGCAATGCCGGAAAAATAATCGTCCGCTTTACGCAGCTCGTCGGCATAGCGCAGGGTATAGGCCATCATGCCGCGAGCGGAGCCGTCCGTAGGGACCGCGAAGGCCATCAGATGCTCCCGCCCGCCGAATGTGACCTCGCCCAGTGCCGCGACGTTGGCCTGCTCCATCGCCTTCCGGACCACCGCGAAGGCGTCAGGAGTCTCCCGCGGATCGGGCACAACGTAATACGGCTTCTCGAAAAGCGCGGGAGGGAGGTCGGCCAACGGCGCGAATTGCTTCACTTCGATGACGCTCTTCGTGGGAATCCGCAGCTTGCGAATCTCTTCCGGGTCAATCGCGATGTATTTGCCCTTGCTGTACTCGTAGCCCTTCACAATTTCGGCGTCTTCCACCGGCTCGCTCTCGTTGATCACGTTGCGATGGCGAACCCGCTGCCCGGTCTCCCGGTCGATCTGGTGAAAGGTGACGCCCGCGCGCGGATTAACGGCCGGGTAAAGCTGAATGCCGAAGGAAACAAGCGAAATCTTCAATTGACCGGACCAAAACGGACGACCGACCATCGCATCCTCCAGGCGCGTGTCCGGCATCACCCGGCCACAAGCAACTATTGGATGCCGGGGCGTCGCAACGAGTTTCTCGCGGCCATGCGCAGCGAGCAGTCTAACGCCGGCGGCAAGGTTCTGCAAAGTTTAATGATTTTGATGATGTTGTTCGATCCGGAAGCTCTGCCTGAGCAAACCCGTCCGCCCTGGAAACGCTTCTAACTGGTCATCTAGCGTCCCTTTAGCGCTGGGGTGGAGGGTTGTTCTGCATGAATGCTTCTGACGTGCTGGTCGAGAGATTGATCGATTGGGGAGTCAACACGATTTTCGGCCTTCCCGGCGATGGTATCAATGGAGTTTTCGAGTCACTCCGCAAACGTAAAAACGACATCCGTTTCATTCATGTCCGGCACGAAGAGGCGGCGGCGTTCATGGCCTGCGCCTACGCAAAGTTCACCGGGCGGCTGGGCGTGTGCATCGCAACATCCGGCCCCGGAGGGATCCACCTGCTGAACGGCTTGTACGATGCCAAGATGGATGGTGCGCCGGTGCTGGCGATCACCGGCCTGCAGCATAGCGACCTGATCGGCACATTTTCTCAGCAGGATGTGGAGCTCGACAAGCTGTTCATCGATGTCTGCGTCTACAACGAGCGGGTGATGAATGGGGCGCACATGGAGCCGGTCGCCGATCTGGCCGTGCGCTCGGCTCTGACGCGACGAGGCGTGGCCCATATCACGATTCCGGTAGACGTTCAGGTGCAGGAGATCAAGAAAGGCCGCTCGCCTCGCAATCCTCCGCATCACACTTCTACCATCCCCGCGTTTCCTGAGCATCTGCCCGCGCAGGTCGATCTGGAACACGCTGCCGACATCCTGAATCGCGGCAAGAAGATCGCCATCCTGGCCGGCCAGGGTGCGCTGCACGCGACAGACGAACTGGAACGGTGCGCTGAGATACTGGGCGCGCCAGTCATCAAGTCGCTGCTGGGCAAAGCCGCCGTGCCGGACGATAGCGCGTACACCACCGGGGGAATCGGACTGTTGGGAACGGAGCCCTCGCAGGACGCGATCGAAGGCTGCGACACGCTCTTCATCGTGGGTTCGTCGTTTCCCTACATTGAATTTTTGCCTGCGCCCGGTTCCGTGAAGTGCGTGCAGATTGAGATCAATCCGCAGCGCGTCAGCCTGCGGCATCCCGCCAACGTGGCGCTGGTTGCGGATGCGAAGACGACATTGCGAGCGCTGATCCCGATGCTGAAGCAGCATGATGCGGGATTTCTTAAGAAGGCGCAGCGCGCCAAGGCGGAATGGGAAAAGAAGATGGAAGCTCACGGAACCCAGCCGGCGAAGCCGATGCGGCCGCAGGTTGTGGGCTGGGAGCTAGGCAAGCGCATTCCTGCGAATGCGATTGTGACTTCGGATTCCGGCACGATCACCACGTGGTGGGCGCGGTACGTGCCTGCGTTGCGCGGCCAGCGGCACAGTTGCTCGGGAAACCTGGCCACCATGGCGTGCGGCCTGCCGTATGCGATTGCCGCGGCTATCGCGTATCCAGACCGGCCGGTGTACTGCATCATCGGCGACGGCGGCCTGAGCATGCTGATGGGCGAGCTGATCACGGTTGCGGCGTACAAGCTGAATATCAAGATCGTCGTGATCAAGAACAATACCCTCGGCCAGATCAAATGGGAGCAGATGGTGTTCCTCGGCAATCCGGAGTATGCCTGCGATCTGTACCCTGCGGATTTTGCGGCGATCGCGCGCGGCTGCGGGATTGAGGCGGTCCGCATCGAAGAGGCTGAGCACTGCGGCGCGCAGCTCGACGCCGCGGTGAATCGCACCGGGCCGGTTCTGATTGAGGCCGTGGTGGATGAGTTTACTCCGCCGATGCCGGCCAAGATCAAGGCATCGCAGGCGCTCAAATTGGCTGAAGCGCTGATGCGGGGAGAACCGAACCGGACAAAGATCGTGCTGACAAACCTGCACGATTCGGTGCGCGAGATTGTTTAGCCTTCCGGGATCGGCCGGAACTCGCCAGTTATCTTTGCCGGCTGGAGCGCGGGAGCCGCGCGCCGCGTCCCGAGACGAGACGCAGCAGCCTCCGCGGCCTGACTCGGCCATGACCCGATCTGGGAGCGAGACTGCGACCGTGAAATCCGCGCCTTCAATGCAGACCGCAGGCGATTTCCTGGCGAAGGCCTTCGAGCGAATGCGCGACGGCCGGTTTCAGCGAAGTCTATCCTTCGTTGTGGCCGCGACCAGCGCCGTCAGCGGCATCGAAGTTGGCTACGAGCACTATAAAGGCAGCTACAGCAATCCGGTGATGTATACGCCCGTGCTTCTCAGTGGAACGCTGGCCATTGCGGGAGTGGCGGGCGTGTTCAGCCGTCGCGCGGCGCAGACGTTTCTGCGCGTCACCAGCGTGGTCTCGCTGGTCGATGGCGTCATCGGACTCGGGTTTCACGTCCGCGGCATCGCGCGCAAGCCGGGCGGCTGGCGGCTGCCGGTAACCAATGTCGTGATGGGACCGCCGATCTTTGCGCCTTTGTTGTTCGGCACAAGCGCCTATCTCGGATTGCTCGCCTCCTATCTCCGGCGGGAAGAAGATCCCGCGGAAGCGCAGGGAAGTTCTGCGGAGAAGGGAAGCGAGCGCGCGTCCGACTGGAGAACGGAGATCGGCGCGGGCAGATTTCAAAAACATCTTTGCGCGATCACCATTGCGTGGGCACTCTTCAGCGGATTCGAGGCTATGTATTCGCACTATAAGTCGAACTTCCGTTACAAGGCGCAGTGGACTCCGGTGCTGCTCGCGCCGGTGCTGATGGCGGCTGCGGCCGCGGCCATCAAGAGCCGCCGGGCGGCGCGCACGCTGTTGCCGGTGGCATCGACCCTGGCTTTGGCCGACGGAGCTGCCGGTTTCTTTTACCACGCGCGCGGCATCATGCGGCGGCCCGGCGGCGTGAAGAAGCTCTCGTACAACATCCTCTACGGGCCGCCCATCTTTGCGCCGCTGCTGTTTGCCGCGTGCGGATTTCTCGGCCTTCTGGCCAGCGTGTTGCGAAGGGAATCGAAATGAAGCAATCCCGGCACAAGGCGGTGAAGACAAGCGCGCGCAGTGGGCTCACACAGCGCGCGCATCCCGGCTACTATCCGGGTTACAGCACGTTGTCGCAGCAAGAATCCTGGGACGAGGCGACGCGCAACGCCGTCGTCGGCCGCGTGGGCACGGTCGAGCCGATCCGCTTCTTTTCTCCTGACGAGGAAACGATGCTGCAAGCGGTGATCGACCGGCTGCTTCCCCAGGACGATCGCATCCCGGACCGGCGGATTCCGATTCTTCCGGCGATCGATGCGCGGCTTTACACGAGCAAGCTGAACGGCTATCGCTACGAAGAGATGCCCCCGGACCAGGAGGCTTACCGGCTGGGGCTCAAGGCGATCGACGAGATGGCGCGGAAGTCTTTCCGCTCCCGTTTTACCGAGCTCCTCGTTTTTCATCAGGAGTTGATTCTCAAATCTCTCCACGATGGCAAGCCCGATCCTGCCCATCCGGTGTGGGAGCGAATGCCGGTCCGCCGCTTCTGGGAGTTGATCCTGGAGGATTGTGTGAGCGCTTATTATGCGCACCCCTGGGCGTGGGACGAGATCGGCTACGGCGGACCCGCCTATCCACGCGGGTACATGCGCCTTGAAAACGGATTGCCCGATCCGTGGGAAGTGGAGGAGCGACGCTACGAGTGGAGCGCGCCGGAAGGCTGCCTCTCCGATTTGAATCTGGCGGAATTCGGGAAGCAGCGCGATTCCGCATCAGACTCCGGAAACTCTCATTGATATGCCGCTCTTCGGACCCTTCAAGACACCGAAAAACGGCGATCACCGTCTCGGCCCGATGCAGAAGATCTCCGCGCCGATGCGGCGGTTCGCTGAAGGCGAAACCGTGGATTACTGCGTGGTGGGGGTTGGCTCGGCGGGCGGAGTCCTGCTGCAGCGCCTCGCGCGCGCTGGTTTCCGCGTGGTCGGGCTTGAAGCGGGGCCGTTCTGGGATACGGAGCGCGACTGGGTGAGCGACGAGCATGGCTCACACGAACTCTATTGGAACGATCTGCGCATTACCGGCGGCGCCGATCCGCTGGCGCTTGGCTCGAACAACTGCGGCAAAGGAGTGGGCGGCGGTTCGGTGCATTGGGCGGCCTTCACGCCGCGCTTTCATCCATCCGATTTTCGCGTCTATACCGAAGATGGCCTGGGCGCGGATTGGCCGATCTCCTATTGGGATTTGAAGCCGTATTACGAGTTGCTGGAACGCGAGATGCCGGTGGCGGGGCCGGCGCTGTTCCCGTGGGGAGATCCGCATGGTCATCCTTACGGGCCGCATCCGCCGGGCGGCGTCGGCAATGTGCTCATCCGCGGCTGCAGCAAGCTCGGCATCCGCACCGTTGCCGGTGGACCGGTGGCGATTCTCTCCGCGTCGCATGGCGACCGCCCGCACTGCATCTATCGGGGCTTCTGCATCCAGGGATGCAAGGTCGGCGCCAAAGCAAGCACGCTCATCACGCATGTGCCCGATGCGCTTGCGCACGGCGCGGAGATTCGGGACCGCTGTATGGCGGCGCGCGTCGCGCTCCGCCGCGACGGGCGCGCGGACGGCGTGCATTATTATGACCGCCAAGGCAAAGAGCATTTTCAGCGTGCGCACGCTGTGATTGTCGCCGGGTATTCCATTGAGACGCCGCGGCTGCTGCTGAACTCCGCGTGCCCCGGCCACAGTCATGGGCTCGCGAACTCGAGCGGCACATTGGGACGTTATCTGATGGCCCAGGCAGGAAATATCATCGCCGGCCGGTTTCCTGACCTGATCCGCATGTACAAGGCGCCCCCGGCCCACGCGCTCACTGAGGAGTTTTATGAGACCGATCCTAAACGTGGATTCGTGCGCGGCTTTGCCGTCCAGACGGTTGCGCCTCTTCCGGTCGCGTTTGCCAAACACATGATCACGGCGGCCGGCGCGTGGGGATGGGGCATGCGCCGTATTCTGATGGACTACAACCACTGGGCCACGCTCGGCGTCCTCGGCGAGATTCTGCCTTGGGAGGACAATCGCGTTGAGCTGGCATCGGAAAAAGATCAATATGGACTGCCCGTCGCCAAAGTGACCTTCAATCTGCATCAGAACGATAAGAAGCTGATTGAGTTTGGAAAGCGCAAGGTTATGGAGATCATGTGGGCAGCGGGCGCTGAGGCCGTGGTGCAGGAGCCCCGCTACGCCCACCTGGTGGGAGCCGCGCGCATGGGCAGCGATCCCTCTTCGTCCGTGGTCGACAAGTTTGGGCGCACGCATGACGTGGCGAATCTCTTCATCTGCGACGGCAGCATTTTACCCACCCAGGGCTCCGCGAATCCAGGGCTCACGATTCAGGCGCTGGCCGCGCGCACGGCGGGTTATCTGATCGGGCAGGGCGACGCAATCTTCTTTTCCAATCGCCGCGACATGAGCGAACCGCAGGTTCGTTACGATCTGTCGCCTCCTTTCACATGGTTCAAGGGCAATCCGCGCATTGCCTAGCGCATCACAGGAAGTGGCATATGAATGTGCTTGTTTTCAATCCTGGAAGCAATTCGCTGAAGGCCGGCATCGTCGCATGCGGCGAAAAGCAACGGTCCGCCTCCGACGGCGAAAAGCAGGTGGAAGTGATCCTCGAGGAAATTGGCGGAGAGGCAAAGCTCTCCCTCTACAACGGTAAGAAAATTGCAAGTTCCACGCCGGTGCGCGGCGGCAGTTTTGAAGAGGCCGCGCGCAGCATTCTCGATTGGCTCGAAGATCAGGCTCAAGCGCAGCATCCCGAATGGGAGCTCAACGGCGTGAGCTGCATCGGCGTGCGCGTCGTACATGGGGGCGGGCAGTTCACCGAGCCGACAGAGATCACGGCGGAGGTGGAACGGGAGATCGCCGCGCTCGGCAAGTGGGCTCCGCTGCACAACCACCGCTCGGTGGAGATCCTTGCGCCGCTGCGGAGCCGGTTTGCGGATCTCCCGATCTTCGCGGTCTTCGATACCGCCTTTCATGCGACCATTCCGCCCAAAGCGGGCCTCTATGCGATCCCATTCGACCTTTCGCGAAAGCACAAGATTCGCCGCTATGGCTTTCACGGAATCTCGCATCGCTATCTGCTCGAACGCTACGCGAAGATTACGAAGAGAACGCCGGCAGCGCTGAACCTCGTCACCATGCATCTTGAAAGCGGCTGCTCCGTGACGGCAATTGCGCGCGGGCAATCGGTGGACAACACCATGGGAATCACGCCGCTCGAGGGGCTCATGATGGGCACGCGGTCCGGAGACGTGGATCCGGCTCTCATTCCCTTTCTCGCCGGCGAGGAGCGGCTTGAAATTGCTGAGGTGATGACGCTGCTCGAGAAAGAATCGGGGCTGCTCGGCGTCTCGGGCAAGTCGCTCGATACCCGCGTGCTGATGCGCGATTATGAAACAGACAATCGCGTCCAGCTAGCCATGGAGATGTTTGCCTATCGCGTCGTCAAGGCAGTGGGCGCGTACCTGGCGGCGCTCGGCGGGGCCCATGCCGTCATCTTCGGCGGCGGCATCGCAGAAAACACGCCGCTGGTCCGCGAGCGCGTGTGTGAGTCGCTGCGCTGGTGCGGCCTGGAGATGGATCGCGAGCAGAATCGCGCTCTGATCGACATAGAAGGCAGGCTATCGACGGAGGATTCCCCCATTCAGGCGTATGTGATTCCCGTTGAGGAGACGCTGGAGATTGCGCACGAGTGCAACCAGGCGATGAGCGGGCGCGAGGCGCAGAATATGCGACAGAAAAACCTTGTCACGCTCTGACGCAGCGGCGATAGAAAGGCGTGCCGCGCATTCGAGCCGGACCAATCATGGCTAAGATCGGGAGACGGGAACCGTCTCCTGAACCATTGTGCCGTTGTGATTGGTCTGCGGCGGCTCATGATCCAGCCCATTCAATTCCGCGGCGCCGGCAGACGCACTGGCCGCCGAGCTGACCGGGAGAAAAACTCGAAAACAGGTGGAGCACTGTCCATTGCGCCGATAGCTTCGGCACGTGATGCAGCCATCGTATTTCTGAATAATTCCCTTGCTGATCCAGAGTCCCAGCCCGGTGCCTTTTGTCGATTTCGTGCTGAAGAACGGCTGGAAGAGCCGGCGCGCGTCTTCCGGACGAATGCCAGCGCCCGTATCGACGATGGAGATCGAGGTTCCGCGGCGTTGCGTCGTCCAGTCCATGGCTTCGCGCACATAAACGCCGAGCACGCCGCCCTCCGGCATGGCCTGGACCGCATTGCCGATCAGGTTGAGGAACACCTGGCGCAGCTCCACCGGAAAACCCTGCACCATGCAGGTCGAGAGGTACTTCTTGCGCAAAGAGATGCGGCTCGCGTGCAAGGCGCGTTCCTGCAAGGCGAGTACGTCTTCGAGCAGTTCCGTCACCATAACCGAGATGGGCTGCTTCGATTCCCGATAGAAGCTCAGAGTCTGCCGCGTGATGTGGCTCACGCGCTGCAGCTCCTGCTCGGCAAGATCGGCGCAGCGGCGCGCCTCCGCGTCCAGAGAAGGGTGGTTGCGGAGAAGGTAAAAAACATTGGTGATGGCGGCGAGAGGATTGTTGATCTCATGCGCGATGATGCCGGCCACGCGGCCCATGGCGGCTAGCTTCTCTGTTTCGCGCAGCGCTTCTTCCGCGCGCAGTTGGGCGGTGATGTCGCGGCCGACCTCGAGCACCACATTGCCTTCATGGTTCACAGTCTTCTGGAAGGCGACGACGATCTCGGAGCCATCCTTGGTTTTCTGGGTCAGGTTGCCCTGCCATGCACCGTGCTCGCGCAGCGCTTCTTCCACCTCCTGGCGCGCAACGGGGAAGGAGGTTCGCAACACGCGGTGAAGATCGCGCCCGACCACCTCGTCGCGCCGCCATCCGTACAGATTCTCCGCGCCGGAGTTCCAGAATTGGATGGCGCCGTCGGGATCGCGCACCATGATCGCTTCCGTCGCCAGGTCGAGCAGCTCCGCGCGCATGCGGAACTGCGCCTCGCTCTTTCTCAGTTCCTCGGTGCGCTCTGCCACGCGCTGCTCGAGATCGCGGTTGAGCTGTTCCAGCATCCGGGTCTTTCTATACAGTTCGACGAAGATGCTGACCTTGGCGCGCAATACGTCGGGAATGACAGGCACCGAAATGTAATCGACGGCGCCGCTGCGGTAGCCTTGAATTCTGTCGGAGTCGCTCAGATGAACGCCGGAGATGAAGATGATCGCCGTCTTCTGAAAACGGGGATGCTGCCGGATCACGTCCGCAAGCTCAAAGCCGTCCACTTCCGGCATGCTTACGTCCATCAGAACCACGGCAACATCCGTCTTCAGAAGAACATTCAGCGCCTCGCTGGCGGAGGTAGCCTTGATCAGATTCTCGCGGAGATCGGCGAGAATCACCTCGTAGCTCAGGAGCTTGGCGGGCTGGTCGTCCACCATTAGAATATTTACTTTTTCATCCGCCGTCATCGATCCGTCTCCGGTCCCTTTTTCATGCTATTAGCGGTGCAACCACATGCGCAATGCCGAGAGCAGCTGCTCTGTGTTAACCGGCTTGGCCAGATATTCCGATGCACCGGCTTCAAGGCATCTCTCACGGTCGCCCTTCATCGCCTTGGCGGTAAGGGCAATAATGGGCAGGCGCCGCAACGTCGGGTTCTGGCGGATCACCTGCATCGTTTCATAGCCATCCATCTCCGGCATCATGATGTCCATCAGAACGATCGCCAGATCGGGCGTGGATTCAATTGTCTCGATCGCTTCGCGTCCGGTGCCGGCCGAAAGCACCGTCATGCCCCTCCGTTCCAGCACGCTGCTGAGCGCGAAGATATTCCGCACGTCGTCGTCGACCACCAGCACCTTGCGTCCAATCAGCGCCTCGTCTGACCCATGCAGCTTATCGAGCATCTGCTGCTTTTCGATGGGGAGCTTGACGATTACGCGGTGCAGGAAAAGCGCCGTTTCATCGAGGAGCCGCTCGGGCGATTCAACGTCTTTGACCACGACGCTGCGCGCCAGCGTGTGTAACTGCGCATCTTCGTCCGGAGTCAGCTCGCGGCCGGTGAAGACCACCACGGGTAGATCCCTGAGCTTGGGCGTGTCGCGCAGCCGCTCCAGAACCTCGAAGCCGGTCATGTCGGGCAGGCGAAGGTCGAGCACGACGCAATCGAAGTCGTCGTTTTCGAGCGCGTCCAGCGCAGAGGCGCCGGAGTCCACGACCTCGATGTCGATGTCTTCATGCCCCAGCAGCTCGCGGGTGCTGAGCTGTTCGGCCGGATTATCTTCGACCACCAGCAGCCGCTTGCGGCGCGGCTGCGAGTATTCACGGATGCGGGTGAGAGCCGCATCGAGATCTTCAGTCGTGGACGGCTTGGTGACGAACGCGAATGCGCCGCGCGAGAGGCCGTGGTGCCGATCCTCATCGAGCGTAAGCATCTGCACGGGAATGTGGCGGGTCTTGGGATCCTGCTTGAGGTGGTTCAACACCGTCCAGCCCAGCATGTCGGGCAGGAAGACGTCGAGCGAGATGGCGGTTGGCGCGAACTCCCGCGCCAGGTTCAGCGCCTCAGTGCCGCTGGACGCGATCAACACCTTGAAACCCTTGTCGCGCGAGAGGTCGCAGAGCACGCGCGCATAATGTTGATCGTCTTCAACGATCAACAGAATCGCGTCGCCGTCGGCGAGATTGGCGCGATCGTCTTCAATGTGCGAGTCCTTTTCGGTAGCGGAGATCGTGGCGAGGAACGCCGGAACCGCGGGCTGCAGGCCGCTCTTCTCCGTCTTGGCGACGCTCGGAACCGACGGCCCCACGTAGGTCTGAGGCAGATACAAAGTAAACGTGCTGCCTTGTCCGGGCGCGCTCTTGAGCTGAATTTCGCCGCCGAGCAGGTTGGCCAGCTCGCGGCTGATGGCCAGGCCGAGCCCGGTGCCGCCGAACTTGCGGCTGGTGCCGGCGTCGGCCTGCTGGAAAGCCTCAAAGATGATGCGCTGCTTTTCAGGCGGGATGCCGATGCCGGTATCCGTGACCTGGAAGGCGATCACCGAGCCCGCGCCGCTCAAGATGGGATGGTCGGGACTCCAGCCGGCGGAGGCGCCCGAAACGCTGAGGCGCACGCTGCCTTGCTCAGTGAACTTGAAGGCATTCGAGAGTAGGTTCTTGAGAACCTGTTGCACGCGCTTCGAGTCCGTAACCAGGGTGCGGCCCAGCCGCGGATCGCTGGTCACCTCGAACATCAGCTTGCGGTTCTCCGCCTCGTGGCGGAACGGCCGCGAGACCGTATCGAGCAGCGCGCCGAAGAAGATCTCCTCCGCTTCGACGGAGACGGTGCCCGACTCGATCTTCGAGAGATCGAGAATATCGCTGATGAGGTTGAGCAGGTCAGTGCCGGCGCCGTGGATGGTGCGGGCAAACTCGACCTGTTTCGGGGTGAGGCTGCCATCCGGGTTTTCCGCGAGCTGCTGGCCGAGCACCAGAATGCTGTTGAGCGGCGTGCGCAGCTCGTGCGACATGTTGGCGAGGAACTCGGATTTGTACTTCGAGGTGAGCGCGAGCTCTCTGGCCTTTTCTTCCAGAGCGCGCCGGGCCTGCTCGATCTCCTGGTTCTTGCGTTCCACCTCGTAGTTCTGTTCGGCCAGCTGCTGCGCCTTTTGCGCGAGTTGCTCGTTGGTCTGCTGCAGTTCCTTCTGCTGCATCTGCAGCTCGGTGGCGAGCTGCTGCGATTGTTTCAGCAGGCCCTCGGTCTGCATGGTGGCTTCAATGGAGTTGAGCACGATGCCGATGCTGGCGGTGAGCTGCTCAAGGAAGGCGAGATGCGACGCGGTGAAGGCGCTGAGGCTGGCCAGCTCGATGACGGCTTTGACACGATCCTCAAACAGCACCGGCAGCACGATCACGTTTTTAGGCTTGGCCTTGAACAGCCCGGAGCGGATGGGCGCGGTTGACCGGGGCAGTTCATTGATCAGCATGCGGCGCTTCTCCGCTGCGCACTGGCCAATCAGGCCTTCACCGATTCTTACTTCGGTGATGCTGCCTTCCGGCGTGTCGGCGAATGTAGAGAGCAGCATCAGCGCGCCCTCGCCGCTCGCGGCCTCGCTGCCCATCTGGTAGATGACGCCTTGATGCGCGTTGACGAGCGGCGCCAGTTCGGAGAGCAACATGCGTCCCACGGTGGCCAGATCGCGCTGGCCCTGCAACATGCCGGTAAAGCGCGCCAGGTTGGTCTTCAGCCAGTCCTGCTCGGTGTTGCGGTCTGTCGTCAGGCGCAGGTTGTCGATCATGGTATTGATGTTGTCTTTGAGCTCGGCCACTTCGCCGCGGGCTTCCACCTGAATCGATCGCGTCAGGTCGCCCTTGGTCACGGCGGTCGCCACTTCGGCGATAGCGCGCACCTGGTTGGTGAGGTTATCGGCCAGCAGGTTCACGTTGCCGGTCAAGTCCTTCCACGTCCCGGCAGCGCCGGGCACGTTGGCCTGGCCGCCGAGGCGGCCTTCCACGCCCACTTCGCGGGCCACCGTCGTCACCTGGTCGGCAAAGGTCGCCAGAGTGTCCGTCATATTGTTGATGGTCTCGGCCAGCGCGGCCACTTCGCCCTTGGCGTTCACGGTTAGCTTCTGCGTGAGCGCGCCGTCGGCGACGGCCGTCACCACCTTCACAATGCCGCGAACCTGTTCGGTAAGGTTGGCAGCCATCACGTTCACGTTGTCGGTGAGATCCTTCCAGGTTCCGGCCACGCCAGGCACCTGCGCCTGGCCGCCGAGCTTGCCTTCTGTTCCCACTTCGCGGGCCACGCGCGTCACTTCGGCAGCGAAGGCGTTGAGCTGGTCGACCATCGTGTTGATGGTGTCTTTGAGCTCGAGAATTTCGCCCTTCACGTCGACGGTGATCTTGCGCGACAGGTCGCCGCGTGCCACGGCCGTCGTTACCTCGGCGATGTTTCTCACCTGGGCCGTCAGGTTGCCGGCCATCGCGTTCACTGAGTCGGTCAAGTCCTTCCAGGTTCCGGCCACGCCGGGCACGTTGGCCTGGCCGCCGAGACGGCCTTCCGATCCCACTTCGCGGGCCACGCGCGTTACTTCGGCAGCGAAGGAGCGAAGCTGCTCGACCATGGTGTTGAGCGTCTCTTTGAGCTGCAGAATCTCGCCGCGCACGTCGACCGTGATCTTGCGCGACAAATCGCCGTTGGCAATGGCCGTCGCCACCTCGGCAATGTTTCTCACCTGCGCCGTCAGGTTGCCGGCCATAAAGTTGACGGAGTCGGTCAAGTCCTTCCAGGTTCCGGCCACGCCCGGCACCATAGCCTGGCCGCCGAGCTTTCCGTCCGTTCCCACTTCGCGTGCCACGCGCGTCACTTCGCCGGCGAATGCGTTCAACTGGTCGACCATCGTGTTGATGGTGTTTTTGAGTTCGAGAATTTCGCCCTTCACGTCGACGGTGATTTTGCGCGACAAGTCGCCGCGGGCCACGGCCGTCGTGACCTCGGCAATGTTGCGGACCTGCGCCGTCAGGTTGCCGGCCATGGAATTGACCGAGTCGGTCAAGTCTTTCCAGGTTCCGGCTACACTCGGCACATTCGCCTGGCCGCCCAGCCGGCCTTCGGTGCCCACTTCGCGGGCCACGCGCGTCACTTCTCCTGCAAATCTGTTGAGCTGGTCCACCATCGTGTTGATGGTTTCTTTCAGCAGCAGAATCTCGCCGCTGACGTTCACCGTAATCTTTTTGGACAAGTCACCGGTCGCGATGGCGGTTGAAACTTCCGCGATGTTTCTCACCTGCGCTGTCAGGTTGCCGGCCATAGCGTTCACGTTATCGGTAAGGTCCTTCCAGGTTCCGGCTACGCCCGGCACCTGCGCCTGCCCACCCAGCTTGCCGTCCGTGCCCACCTCGCGGGCGACGCGCGTCACCTCGCCCGCGAACGCGTTGAGCTGGTCCACCATCGTGTTCAACGTGTCTTTCAGTTCGAGAATCTCGCCCTTCACGTCCACCGTGATCTTGCGCGACAAATCGCCGCGGGCCACGGCTGTTGCCACCTCGGCGATGTTTCTCACCTGGCCGGTGAGGTTCGAGGCCATGAAGTTCACGTTATCGGTGAGATCCTTCCACGTACCGGCCACGCCGGGCACGTTGGCCTGGCCACCGAGCTTGCCCTCCGTGCCCACCTCGCGGGCTACGCGCGTCACTTCGCCGGCGAACGCGTTCAACTGGTCCACCATGGTGTTGATGGTGTTCTTAAGCTCGAGGATTTCGCCCTTCACGTCCACGGTGATCTTGCGCGAGAGGTCGCCGCGAGCCACGGCGGTCGTGACTTCTGCGATGTTTCTCACCTGCGCTGTCAGGTTGCCGGCCATCGAATTCACCGAGTCGGTCAAATCCTTCCACGTACCGGCCACGCCGGGCACATTGGCCTGTCCGCCAAGCCTGCCTTCGGTTCCCACTTCGCGGGCCACGCGCGTTACTTCGCCGGCGAACCGGTTGAGCTGATCCACCATGGTGTTCAGCGTTTCTTTCAGTTGCAGGATTTCGCCGCGCACGTCCACCGTGATCTTGCGCGACAAGTCGCCGTTCGCAATAGCCGTCGCCACTTCGGCGATGTTTCTCACCTGGCCGGTTAGGTTGCCGGCCATGAAGTTCACGTTGTCGGTAAGGTCCTTCCAGGTTCCGGCCACGCCGGGCACGTTGGCCTGGCCGCCGAGCTTGCCTTCGGTTCCCACTTCGCGGGCCACGCGCGTCACTTCGCCGGCGAACGCGTTCAACTGGTCCACCATCGTGTTGATGGTGTCTTTGAGCTCGAGAATTTCGCCCTTCACGTCCACCGTGATCTTGCGAGACAAGTCGCCGCGGGCCACGGCGGTCGTCACTTCCGCGATGTTTCTCACCTGGCCCGTGAGGTTTGAGGCCATCGAGTTCACTGAATCGGTCAAGTCTTTCCAGGTTCCGGCCACGCCGGGCACCACGGCCTGGCCGCCGAGCTTGCCGTCGGTTCCCACCTCGCGGGCCACGCGCGTTACTTCTGAAGCGAAGGAGCGCAACTGGTCGACCATGGTGTTGATGGCTTCTTTGAGCTGCAGAATCTCGCCGCGCACGTCCACCGTGATCTTGCGCGAAAGATCGCCGCTGGCCACGGCCGTCGCCACTTCGGCGATATTTCTCACCTGGCCGGTGAGATTCGAAGCCATCGAGTTTACTGAATCGGTCAAGTCCTTCCACGTACCGGCCACGCCGGGCACCACCGCCTGGCCGCCCAGTTTGCCGTCGGTGCCCACTTCGCGGGCCACGCGCGTTACCTCAGCGGTAAAGACGCCGAGCTGCTGAATCATCGTATTGACGATGTTGGCCGAGCGCAAAAACTCGCCTTCGAGAGGACGTCCATCCACGTCGAGGCGGACGGTCTGCGTCAGATTGCCCTGCGCCACGGCGGCGATCGCGCGCGTGACCTCGGTGGTGGGGCGCAACAGGTCTTCCACCAGCGTGTTCACGGAGACTTCCATGTCGTCCCAGGCGCCACGGCGCTGCTCGACACGGATCCGCTCACGCGTCTTGCCTTCTTTGCCCACCGCCTGCCCCACGCGCTTCAATTCGAAGGCCATCTGCTCGTTGGCCCTGACGATCTCATTGAAGTTATCGGCGATCTTTCCCGGCAGCCCCGTCCAGGTGACCGGCAGCCGCACGCTGAAGTCACCATTTTTCATGGTCTGGAGGCTTTCTAGGATGGTGGCCAAACACTCTGGTACCGGTGGTTCCAAGGCGCCAATCGGAAGGTATTCTTGTCCGCCCTGCCCGTTTGCAGGCGTATCAACGGAGGTCCCCATAATCACAAACTCCTGGGTGGAAGCTTAGATGCCTGATAAATATGACCGCGGAAAGGTGAAAGATAGTGCCCCTGACACGGGGTTCCCCTAGCCCTGTTCATGGAGCGTAAAGATAGATGCGAGGCGGCGAAGTAAGGTTGTCTGTAATTTTTCAATCCTCGAATTTAGCCTGCGCTCCCACCGGGAAAACCCCGGTTCAAATTTTTCGGGCAAAGACGCAAGTTGGGGCTCGGCATCGATTGAGAATACGGCAAAGAAAAGCCCCAGCCAAGGGTCGGCCGGGGCTCTTGTTGCATAGGATCGAAGTGGTTGTTTAGAACGTCAATCGCGCACTGATTTGCAACTGGCGAGGCGTGTTGTGCGAACTGCAGATTGAGGTTCCTGCTTGCACGCAGGTCTCGCCCGTGGTCGCGCTGGGATTGGCGAGACCCTGGTTGTTGAAGGCGTTGAAGGCATCCAGGTTGACCCGCAGGCTCATGGACTCCTTGATGGGAAAGACTTTGAACAGCGAAGCATCGACGCCCCAGTTCAGCGGCCCGTTCAGCACAGTATGGGCAAATGGATTGGTGACATCGATGGCGCTCTCTGAGGCGCCATTGTCGTTATTGCTGGGGACGACGCCGTAGCCAATCACTGTTCCGTTCGCCTGCGTTTTGGCGCCAGGATAGGAGGGTCCGGTGACGCCGCTCATGGCCACGTTGTTGTCCCCATAGTATTGGTCGGTCTTCGTCTTGCCGCCAGCAGGCGCGCTGCAAGACGTGTCCAGCGGCGTTTGATAGGGAGCCCATCCGCCGGGCAGACCGCTGACAACGTTCGCCAATCCTGCCGAGCAGGTATTGCCTGAGAGCGCCGTAGGGGCAATATAGCCGTTGAACCATTCGTACTCTTTTATGCAGGTGCCGCTGGTGCAATCTGTGATCAGCGCGGATTTCTTGTACTTCGCCAGCTTGCTGGTCGGTCCCCAGTTCGTCGTGGTGATGGCGAAGTCAGTCACGGTCAAGTTGCCGTCAGCGGCAAGCTGCCAGCCGCCCACCACTTCGTTCAATGGCTTGTTGACATTGCTGAGCCAGCGCTTGCCGCGCCCGAACGGGAAGTCGATCAGGCCGTTGAACTGCACGTGCTGCGGCGGCGTGTTCGTATCCACCATGTAGTTCTCCCAGCGATTCAGGGCCTTGTAGTACTGCCAGGGCTGGGTGCCGGTGGGCGGAGGCGGCGGAAGATTCGGCGCAGCCGGCATCGCCGAGACTGAATCGGCAGGCCCCACCGTCACCGTGTTCGCGCCCGCGCCGACCCAGTTGCCGACATAGGAGTTTGCGTAGGTGCTGTAAGGATTGATAGCATCGCCAGCTTCACCGCCGTAGTCGCCGCCGGTCCGCAGGTTCTTTTCCCACACGTACATCACCTGCCACGCCGAGCCGCTGTGGTAGAGCTTCTGGAACACGGCCTGCAGCGCGTTGTAATTCGACCAGCCGGACTTCTGAATCTGGTAGTTGCCGGAGCCATAGGTCAGGTTGTCATACGGGCCCTCACCAGTGCTTCCGTTATAGGGTGAGACTGCGCTCCCCGGATTCGCCGGTGTCTCCGCGCCCTGTTGAATCTCCCAGCTGTACGCTGAGGGATGGTCGTTGTAGTAGAAGGAATTGTTCAGATTGGTCCCGTGCGTGTACAGGTAACTCACGCGCAGCACCGAGCCCCCTTTGATCGGTTGCTCGATGGTGAAATTCGCCTCGTCGACATACGAGGGCGGGTTATCGGGATTGATGTTGACGATGCTCAGGCCGGGCGTAAGCGCAGTGGTGCTGGTGCTGTTGATCACATTGGCGCTGTTGGTGCCCATGATCGGCCAGCCTGCCCCTGTTGTCGGAGTCGTGGTGTTGTAGCTGAAGCTCGGGGAGCTGTTCGCCGCGGAAAGCATCATGTAATTGGTGTGCGGCGTGTAGGTGGAGCTGGTATAGCTCTCCGAGTAGCCGGCGGTGAAAGGATTGTTGCGGTTGATCAAACGGGCTTCCTCGCGAACCGGGACGGGATAGATGTACCGTCCGACCGCCCCGCGCAGCACCGTGCCCCAATGCCCGAAGGGCTGCCAGGCCGCGCCCACACGCGGGCTGAAGGTGAGGTTGTAATTGTGGACCAGCATGGAAGGCAGGCCGGCCTGAGCCGGGCTTTCGAACTTCACGCCGTCGAGCATGTCGTTGGCGATGACGGCCTGGGTAGTCAAGCCCTCCGCGATGAGTTGTGAAGTCGGGCCGGAGGTCACGATCGCATCGTTCTTCAGGTCGAAGCCCATCATGGCGCCCTGACCCTCCCACATGGCCGGATGCGCCTCCCAGCGAAGACCGAGGTTGAGGGTGAGATTATTGCGCACCCGGTAGTTGTCCTGGATGTAGGCATCGATCTCCATATCGTGCAGGTGCTGATAGGGAGGTTCAATGTCGTTGCTGTAGGAGTAGGCTGCGCCCAGGAACTCGTCGGCGTTTACCTGGCCCGAGTTCGAGTAGGCAGTGGCGGCTGAAGCGGTATAAGTAGAGGGGTTGAGGAGAGACGTTGCGTAAGCGCCGCCGGACGAAGTGCCGAACTGGAAGGCATCCTTGATCTCGTCGGGGATCGACCCGATGTGTTCGAAGCGGTACCGGCCCCCGAACATCAATTGGTGCTTGCCCAGTGTTTTGCTCAGGTTTTCGTCCACGTTATAGGTCGTCGTGGTTACGCTGTACTGAAACTGTGTGCCGCCAAATTGGGAGAATATGTTTGTGATCTCGGGGAAACCCGGCTCGCCGAAGTTGTTGGGCAATCCAAGCTCCTTCTCGAAATCCGCATTGGGAGTTCCACCGGCGAAGTTGTGCTCGCCGTACCAGCTCTGGCTCAGCACCGTTTCAGAAAAGAACGACGGCGAAAATACATGCGTAAACCCAAGCGCTGCGGCATACAAGTGGGTCGGGTTGAAGGAGACGCCGCTGGCCAGGGCCGGAATGGCTGCCCCGCCCGGCGCGGTCGTTGCCAGCGTATAGGACGCATTGGCCGGATCGTTGCGCGGGCTGGTCGCGGTCGTGAGGTTCTGTGTGTAGCGCAGATACGCCCTGTTGTTTTCATTGAATACCTGGTCCAGCCGCCAGGTGATTTGCGGCTCGACGGTAAGCTCTTTCACAGATCCGGTGTAGTTGTTTCCGGCTACCGGGCTGATGTTGGGGTTCAGCACTCCGCTCGGGCCCGTAGTGGTCGGCGTCATGGCATTCAGGGTCTTGGTGAGCAGAGCTTCCTCATTGGCCGGAATGCAATTCGTGTCGCCATTGCAGTTGGAAGGGCCGGCGCCGGGGCCTTCCGTGTACTCCGATGAGAAGCTCTGCCGGCAGTATGGATTGTTGGCCGCGGCGCTGCCGTCAGCCGTGGGCTCGAGGCAAGCCGCACCGGCCGCAGTGGTCGCCGGATCGTAGAGTTCCTGCAGGACGTTCGAGCTATTGGTCGCCTGGCTGAAGTCGCCCTGCTGCATCTGCGGGGTCGGCACCTCTTCATTCTGGAACGGCGATTGCGCCAGCGAATACCGCTCGTAGGCGAAGAAGAAGAAGGTTTTGTCTTTCCCATGGTAGAGATGGGGAATCACGATGGGACCGCCTACGGAAGCGCCGAATTCATTGCGGATATATTGCGGCGCGACGTAGTTGGAGGGGTTGTTCCGGCCGCGGGCGATGCCGATGGCGTTGTTGCGCGCCGTCTCGAAAATCGAGCCGTGCAGCTGGTTGGTGCCGGACTTGGTATTGAGGATGACGGTCGTCGGCGAGGCATACTGCGCGCCCGCCGCGGCGTCCATCACGCGGACCTCCTGGACCGCATCCGGGTCGACCATCTGGTTCTGACCCTGGTGCGTGCCGCCAAACTCGCGGTTGGTAAGAGTGGCGCCGTCCGACTCGTACTCCGTCGACGGACCCTCCTGGCCGTTGGCGCAGGAACTGGATTCCGGGCAGCTTTCCAGTCCAGGCGTTGTTTCATTGACCAGGGTGATGATGTTGCGCCCGTTCATCGGCAGTTGGTTGATCCTGGCGTTCTCAAGGGTTGAGCTAATGGTGCCGTTGTCCGTGGTGATGAGTTGCACCGTGCTGGCTGAAACCTCCACCTGCTGGGTCACGGCGCCCGGCTCAAGTTTGGCATTGATGACGGCACTCTGAGCCACCAGCAGCTCAAGGGTCTGCTTACCGGTTTTCATGCCCGGCGCGGTAATCGAAACGTCGTAGGTTCCCGTCAGCAGGCCGGGGACCTCGTAAAAACCCACGTTATTGGTTTGGGTATCGATCGCTACGCCGGTAGCGTGATTGACCACGTGAATGCCTGCGTTCGAGATAACGGCGCCCGTGGGATCGGTCACCGTGCCCTGGATGGAACCGGCGCCGCTCTGCGCCCGGCCGGCCGCGCTCCACAAGAGGAGCCCGAGCAGGACGGCGATGGTGACAAGGAATGTCGGAACTCCGGGGAATATACGCGTCTTGTATCTGGCTAAGCGGTTCATTTGAACTTCCTCCTCAAAACCCTGGCTGATGGCCCAAGCTGAATGACCCTGGCTGGATGACCCTGGTTGACCGCGATTGCACTTCGAGCGGCAATTCGCGAGTGGCTCCTGCGGCTGGAAAATGTTTTCGCCAAAGAGCGAATTAAATTGGGTTCACTCCACCTCGCACGCCCATTCTCCTGGTTGCGACACCCCCGAACCGCTGCTGCTGAGTGGCACTTTCCCCAACAAAATGCCGCCTTCCGTCACCCTCAAAACGGCGTGTGAACTCTGGAACCGCTCCAAGCAGGGATTTGTACCAAAAATTCATGGAGAACTGGCAAGTGACTCACCGTTTGCCCCGCGACGCTGGCGGCAACCAGGGCCAATGCAATGGTTTAGCCTATGATGGCCGTCCTGTGCCAAACGTTGTTTGCATGTGCATAGGGGCCAAGTTATGATTTGAAACTGATGAACCGAGCCCATGCAACACGTGAGGCCTGGCAACCGCATACCGAGCAGGACCGGGATCTTATCTTGCGTGAGCTGCACGCCGTCCTGGCCAGTCCGCAGTTCTGCAACAGCAAGCGCTACCCGGCGTTGCTCGAGTACATCGTCAGGAACACGCTGGCCGGGCGGTCCGATCTCTTGAAGGAGCGGACCCTGGGCGTTGAGGTTTTCAAGCGGCCGCCGACCTACGACACCAATGCCGACACGGTGGTTCGCTATACCGCCGGCGAGGTCCGGAAACGGCTCCTGCTTTATTACTCCGAGCACGGCCGCGAGGCAAGCTTCCGTATCTCGTTGCCGGCCGGCTCCTACATTCCTGAGTTCTCCTGGGAGCACGATGATCCGCGGGAGGACGGCAACGGCGTCCATGCTCATGAGCCGCTGAGCGCGGAGTTGGCCGCCGAAGCTCACCGGCATTCAGCCGTTCAGCCAGCAATGCAGGCAGCGATTTTGGAGCCGCAGCCTGCCTTCGCGGCAGAAAAATCTGCGCATGGCGCGCATGCGGCCGTTCCGGCGCCGGTCAGGCATGTGGAGCAGCCTCGCCGCAGACGCGCGCTGATGCTGGCCGTGGCCGCTGTGGTTGTGCTGGCGGTTCTCGCCGGATTGTGGTGGACCCACCGGGCCTCCCAGCCCCAATCGGCCCTCGATGCATTCTGGGCGCCGGTCTTGCGCGATGCGCGGCCGGTGGTTCTCTGCACAGGCAGCGTGATCTTCGCGCCCAACAACTACTCCGGCGTGACCACGGCCGGGAGGGATCTCGACTACACCTTCGTCTCCATGCAGATCGCGTCGGCCATCGCCGAGATCAGCGACGTGGCCGAGAGTTCCGGCGCCACATCGCAGCTGGTGTCCTCTGCTTCCACGCCGCTGACGGAGCTTCGCGAACATCCCGTGATTCTGCTCGGCGGGTACAACAACCAGTGGACGCTTCGCCTGATCCAGCCGCTGCGGTTCCATTTCGCTCCGATTCCCGACGAGCGGATCCTCGACCGGCTGCAGCCGAACCTGAGCTGGGCACGCGACCAGGCGCAGCCGTACTCGAGCGCGGACGATTATGCTATCGTCGCGCGGTTCCATGATCCGACGATTGACGGATGGGTGATGGCAGTGGCGGGGGTGGGGCGCAACGGCACCGAGGCTGCGGCGCAATTTGTCACCAGTCCTCACTATATGGAGTTGCTTCGCGAGCAGTTGGGGCACGCCTTTGCGAAAAAGAATCTCGAACTGGTGCTGAAGGTGAATGTGATTGACGGAAAGAGCGGCGCGCCGTCGATCCTGGCCGTTCATTCCTGGTGAACGCCGGCTCTCGGGCCGGATTCCTGCACCCGATTAAAATAAAGACGGGACGGCGGATGAAGAAAGTCACACGGACTCTGGCAACATTCCTGTTCGGAACCTGGCTCTGCCCGGCGGTTCTGATGGCCGCGCCGAAGATATTTCTAGCCAACGAATACGGCGCGAAGGGCGACGGCAACACTCTCGATACCGTCGCGATTCAACGCTCCATTGACGCGGCCGCCGCGGCCCATGGGACGGCCACGCTGAAGCCGGGCGTATATCGGACGGGCTCTCTCTTCCTGAAATCAGGCATGACCTTCGAAGTTCCTGAGGGTGTCACGCTCCTCGGATCGGAAAGCCTCAAGGACTATCCGATGCTCCCGACGCGCATCGCGGGCATCGAGATGGTCTGGCCCTCCGCGCTGATCAATGTGCGCGATCAGCACAACGTCAAGATTGAAGGGAAGGGAACAATCGACGGCGACGGGCCCATCTGGTGGAAGTCGTACTGGGATCTGCGCGCCAGCTACGAGCCGAAGGGGCTGCGCTGGGCTGCGGACTATGACTGCCGCCGGCCGCGCCTGATGCTGATCCAGAACTCGTCGGACGTGGAACTGGGCGGCGGCATCGAGCTCAAGCGATCCGGCTTCTGGACGGTGCAGATCCTGTATTCGCACGATATCCACGTGAGGGGCGTCGTGATCCGCAACAACGAGGGCGGCAAAGGCCCCAGCACCGACGGCATCGATATCGATTCCTCGCGAGAAATTCTCGTGGAGCATGCCGACATCGACGTGAACGATGACGCGCTGTGCCTGAAGGCGGGCCGCGACTCGGATGGGCTGCGCGTGAACCGGCCTACGGAAGATGTGGTGCTGCGCGATTCCATCATCCGCCACGGCGCGGCGGCCGTCACCATCGGCAGTGAGACGTCGGGCGGCTTTCGCAACATCGAGGCTTACAATCTGACCGCTCTCAGCGGCGTGCCGTCGGGCGTGCTGTTCAAATCGGCCCATACCCGCGGCGGATTTGCCGGGGACATCCGCATTCACGATCTCACGCTCGAAGGCGTCGCGATTCCGATTCACATCACGATGAACTGGAACCCGAGTTACAGCTACGCGACCCTGCCTGAGGGCATGAAAGACGTTCCGCCCTACTGGATCACGCTCACCACGAGAGTTCCAGAAGACAAGGGGCTGCCGCACTTCCGCGGCGTCCACATCTGGAACATCAAGGCGACCGGGGCCAGGAAGGCTTTTGAAGTGAGCGCGTATCCGAATGCCACACTCGACGACTTCCGCCTCGACCATCTCGATATCGACGCCGCTACGGCGGGCACGATCGCGAACGCAAAGAACTGGGTGATGACGGACAATAGCATCCGTACCGCGGATGGAACCAAGCCGGTGTTCACGGACTCAACGGTCAACGATCCGAAGGACGTTCCCTACGGCGAACCGAAATAGCCGCCGGCCATGTCAGCGAAGAACGATCACGCGGGACGCGCTGAGCGCATTTCCCAGGCTTCGCCATGGCTTCAAGAATCGCCGCGCTATAATCGCCTCAGCAACTCGCGCTTCCCGATATGCACCTAAGGGAACAGAAAGCGCTCGATACACGCTGATCCATCCACCGAGCAGTGACCCTGCGTCGATGCGCTCATAGCAATCGGCCGCAGAACGATCAGGAACAGGGCCCCAACCGATGCGAATGTAAAAACCTGGAAATGTGAAAATCTGGAGCGGAAGCTGACGACCATGCAGCCAAGGCGCGGTCTCGCATCAATTCGATCTCTGATTTCTCTCCTTCTTACTTTAGGAGCAGCCGTGTGTCCCGGCATGGCGGATGGTCCGCAATCGACGCCCAGCATTTTCGCGCCTGCCTCAACGCCCGCACATGAAATCTACGGCCTGTCGCTCTTCGTCCTGCTCATCACCGGCACGATCTTCGTTTCGGTTGCCGGCTTGCTCACCTACGTCCTCATCAGGTACAGGTCCCGTCCCTCTGACGAGCAGCACGAGCCGGCGCAGGTTTACGGCAGCGTGCAGGTGGAGCTGGCATGGACGGTGATTCCCATCCTGATCGTCGTGGTGTTGTTTCTCACCACGGCGCGCATCATCTTTGCGGTGCAGGATGCTCCCAAACCGAAAACGGCGCTCGACGTGACCGTGATCGGCCACCAGTTCTGGTGGGAGTTCCGCTATCCCAAATTGGGCATCGTCACCGCCAATGAGCTGCATATTCCCGTGAGCACGGGCGAGCATCCCGAACCGACCTATCTGCGGCTCCTCTCGGCGGACGTGGATCACAGCTTCTGGGTTCCGCAACTCGCCGGCAAGACCGATCTCATTCCCAACCATCCGAATGATCTGTGGATGGACCCGCGGGAGCCGGGCCTGTATCTCGGGCAGTGCGCGCAGTTCTGCGGCGTCGAACATGCCAAGATGCTGCTCCGTGTCTATGTCGACACGCCGGAACAATTCGCCGCGTGGGTGAACGATCAACGGAAGCCGGGCGTGCAGGACGAGAATGTCGCCGCCGGCCGCCAGATCTTTGAGACCGAGGCCTGCCAGAATTGCCATGCGATCAACGGCACCGCGGCCAAGGGTACATTCGGCCCCGAACTTACCCATCTGATGACCCGCGCCACCATTGCTTCCGGAGCGGCGACCAACACTCCAGACAATCTGCGCGCCTGGATCAAAGACCCGGCAACTTTCAAGCCGGGGGCGTTGATGCCCGCCATGCAGTTGAGCGATCAGCAGATCGATCAACTGGTGGCGTACCTTTCAACCTTGCATTGAAGGAACGAGATGGCAGACCAAACCTTACCGATTCCCGCTCCCCTCATTGGCGAGGCGCACGCTGCGAGCGGCACATGGCTCGAATGGCTGCATAGTTGGGTGGTCACGGTCGATCACAAGAAGCTCGGCATTCTTTACATCGTCTACTCGCTCTTCTTCCTGCTCGTGGCCGGCGCCGAAGCGATGGCTATCCGCATCCAGCTCGCCTTTCCGCATAGTCACTTTGTGTCGCCCGAAGCGTACGACGAGCTCTTCACCATGCACGGAACCACCATGATCTTCCTGGTGGGCATGCCCATTCTCTTCGGATTCGCTAATTATCTTGTGCCCCTGATGATCGGCGCGCGCGACATGGCTTTCCCGCGCCTGAACGCCTTCAGCTTCTGGCTCACCGCGTTTGGCGGGCTCCTGCTTTACTTCAGCATCGTCGGCGGATTCGGCCTCTACGGAATGGGCAACGCGCCGGATATCGGCTGGTTTGCCTATGCGCCTCTGACGGCGCGGGCTTTCACACCGGGCCACAACACCGACTACTGGGCCCTGGCGCTCATCGTGAGCGGCTTCGGCACGCTGGGCACGGCCATCAACATCATTGCCACAACCCTTTGCATGCGATGCCGCGGCATGACGCTGATGCGCATGCCCCTCTTCGTCTGGCTTCTTCTGGTGGTGAGCGTGATGACCCTGGTCACGATTACGCCGCTCACCGCCGCGCAGGTGATGCTGCTCATCGATCGCTATCTGGGCGGCCATTTCTTTGACGCACAGGCCGGCGGCTCGCCCATGGTCTGGATTCACTTCTTCTGGATCTTCGGCCATCCCGAGGTCTACGTGCTGGTGCTGCCCGCCTTCGCCATCGCCAACGAGATTATTCCCGTTTTCGCGCGCAAGGCGATCTTCGGCTATCCGGCCATGGTCGCGGCCTCAGTGGGCATCGGCTTTGTGAGCATGACGGTGTGGGCGCATCACATGTTCACCGTCGGCATGACCTCGATGGGCAACACTTTCTTCGTGCTCTCCACCATGGTCGTCGGCATCCCCACCGGCATCAAGATCTTCAACTGGCTGGCGACCTTATGGGGCGGCCGCATCCGCTTCGCAACGCCGATGCTCTTCGCCACCGGATTCCTTTTTCAGTTCCTCATCGCCGGGCTCACCGGCATCATGCTCTCGGTGGCGCCGTGGGACTGGCAGCTGCACAACTCCTACTTTGTGATCGCGCACTTTCACTATGTGCTGGTGGGCGCCATCGTCTTTTGCATCTTCGCGGCCATCTATTACTGGTATCCCAAGGCTACCGGTCGGATGTTGAGCGAGACCCTGGGCAAGTGGCATTTCTGGCTCTTTCTCATCGGCTTTCACATCACCTTTGACACCATGCACTTCGTGGGCATGCTCGGCATGCCGCGCTCCATCTACACGTATGAGCCCGACCGCGGCTGGAACACGCTCAACCTGATCATCTCCCTCGGCGGCTTCGTTCAAGGTGTCGCCGTGCTGATCTTTGCCTGGAACCTGATCTACTCCTATGTGCGCGGCAAGGAGGCCGGCAACGATCCGTGGGATGCATGGACGCTCGAATGGGCCACGCCCTCGCCGCCGCCCGCCTACAACTTCGCCATTGATCCCGTGGTGCGCAGCCGCCGCCCGCTCTGGGATCTCAAACATCCCCAAGATCCGGACTGGAAGTACGAGCGATGAGCACAATCCCTCTCTTTACCGACGAATCCTGGAGCCTGCCCTCACGCGGGCGCGTGGGCATGCTTTCGTTGATCGTGGGCGAGTGCGGCATCTTCACGATCTTTGTGGTGGCCTACATCTATTACATCGGCCGCAGCGCCTACGGGCCCACGCCGCGCATTCTCGAGCTGCCGATCTTCAACACTGTCTGCCTGCTCTCGAGCAGCTTGACGATCTGGCTGGCGGAACGCGCCATCGAGCACGGAGCCATGCGCCGCTTCGCCGCGTTGTGGGCGCTCACCATCGCTCTGGGAGCGATCTTTCTCGGCGGGACTGCGATGGAATGGCACACGCTGATCTTTCGCGACCATCTCACGGTGCGCACCAATCTCTTCGGAACCACCTTCTACTCGCTCGTTGGCCTGCACGCCACGCACGTGATCGTCGGGCTCATCGGGCTGAGCATCGTAATGATCTTCACGCTGCTCGGGCGCGTGAATCGCAGCCACGCCGAACGCGTGCAGGTGCTCGCGCTCTACTGGCATTTTGTCGACGCGGTGTGGGTGGTGGTCTTCACCGTTGTCTACATCGTGGGAAGGTGAGCGTCATGGCCGAGATCCTTCAGCGCAAATCCGATCATCCCGAGCCCGAGCACATTCATCTGCCCGCGCCCACGGCGTGGCCGATCGTCCTGGCCTTGGGATTCACGATGCTGGCTGCCGGCCTGGTGACCGACTTGGGCATCAGCCTACTGGGCGCTGTTTTCATGGTCGCGGGATGCGTGGGATGGTTCCGGCAAGTGCTGCCGGCGGAGCAGCACGAGGAAGTGGAAGTGGAGGACCGGCCGGTGACGATCGCTTCGCCGCGCGCGCTGGTCGAGCGCATTGTGCTCAGCCCGGAGCATCGTGCCCACCTGCCGATTGAAACCTATCCGGTGGTGAGCGGCATCAAGGGCGGCATCGCCGGCGGCGTGGCGATGATTGTTCCGGCTCTGATCTATGGCCTGATCGCGCAGCACAGTATCTGGTATCCCGTTAACCTGCTGGGCGGCGCGGGCGTGGCCCACTGGAGCAACCCGACCACGGCCGATATCGCCGCGTTTCACTGGCAGGGACTCCTCGTTGCCATCGCCATCCATTCCGTCACCTCGGTTCTTGTGGGGCTGCTCTACGGAGCCATGCTGCCCATGCTGCCGCGACACCCGGTGCTGCTGGGCGGCATTCTCGCGCCGGTGCTCTGGACGGGCATTCTGCACGCGTTCATGGGCGTCATCAATCCGGCTCTCGACGCCCGCATCCAGTGGGGATGGTTCCTGGTTTCGCAGGTGGTCTATGGCGTGGTGGCCGGACTCGTCGTCGCGCGGCAGGAACGAATCCCCACCGGCCAGTCGCTGCCGTTCGCGGCGCGCCTCGGGATCGAGGCGCCAGGCCTGCTGTTCTCCAAACCGGAGGCGGGGCCTCCGCGCGACCAGGACCGCGGGAACAAGGAGAAACGCTGATGCGGCCGGCCCATTCCGCATTCCTCGGCTCCGCGCTCGTTCTTCCGGCGCTCGTCGCGTGTACTGCGATGTTCGCGTCCGGCTGCGCGCATGCGCCTGGATATCCGCCGCGGGCCATCGCGCGTCCAGACGAAGTGACCGACTTTGCGACTCTCTACAGCCAGAATTGCGTTGCCTGCCACGGGCGCAATGGGCAGAATGGTCCGGCGATCGATCTCGGCAATCCTGAATACCAGGCTCTTGCGGATGACGACGTGTTGAACTCCTGGATTTCCGGCGGCATCCCCGGCACCGAGATGCCGGCATTTGCCCAATCCGCAGGCGGCATGTTATCGAATGGCCAGATCGAGGCGCTTATTGCAGGGATGCGCAAACAGTGGGCGAAGCCGAATGCCTTCGGCGGAGCCGTGCCTCCGCCTTACGAACAACCCGATACCGGCGATGCGCGCCGCGGAGCGGATGCATATCGAGCGCGCTGCGCCGGTTGCCACGCGCCTTCGCCTCAGCAGATCACCAGTCGAACCTACCTTGCGCTCGTTGCCGATCAGCAGTTGCGCAGCATCGTCATCGCCGGACGGCCCGACATCGGGCACCCCGATTGGCGGCACGACGGACCAGAAGGGAAGCCGGCCACTCCGTTGTCCGCGGAAGAAATCGATAACATTGTCGCGTATCTTGGGTCGCTGCGCACTCCGGCAGCCGCAACCGCGCCGGAAGCGATTAAGCCGCCGCAACCGATTCAGCCGAGGAGATGAGCTGTGGTTGAGATGAACGACCGTCCGAATAACCCAAGCACCGGCCCCGATATCGAGACGGCCAGCCAGATGGCGAGCGATCACGAAGACCCGCGCATCGTTTCGCGGCGCTGGCTTCTGTTCAAGGCCGGCATCGCGCTCAACGGCCTGGTTGGTCTGGCGCTCGCGGTGCCTATCGTGCGCTACCTGTTCGCGCCGTGGCGGAAGGACTCGACTTACAATTCCTGGGTCTCGCTCGGTCCGGCGGAGGGATATCCCGTGGGAGAGACGCGGCTCGCGTCCTACCGCAATCCCTTTACGCGGTCGTGGGACGGCGTGACCGACAACGTGGCCTGCTATGTGCGCCGGCTCGGCACGGATCAGTTTCAGGTCTTTGCCATCAACTGCGCGCATCTTGGTTGCCCGGTGCGCTGGTTTCCGCAGTCGCAGCTTTTCATGTGCCCCTGCCACGGGGGCGTCTATTATGCTGACGGCTCGCGCGCCTCGGGCCCGCCCGAGCGCGGCCTCTTTCCCTACGCCTGGAAGATTATTTCGGGAGAACTGCAGATCGATGCCGGCCAGACGCCGACCCTCTCGAATTCGGCCAAGCTCGTCCACATCCAACTCGGCAACGGAGACTCGCCATGCCGCGGCTAAAACAAACTGCGGAGCGCGTGTACGAATGGCTCGAGCGCCGGCTGCAGCTCGAAGGGCCGGTGAAGGAAGCCGTCCTGCACAAGGTGCCGCGCAACACCGCGAGCTGGTGGTACGTCTTTGGCAGCGCCGCCTTCACGCTCTTCTTCCTGCAGATTTTCACGGGCATCCTTCTTGCTCTGGTGTATGTGCCCTCGGGGGCCGAGGCGTGGAACAGCCTGAACGTCCTCAATCACCAGATTCCGCTCGGCTGGTTTCTGCGCGCGCTGCACGGCTGGGGATCGAACTTCATGGTCGCCATCGTGCTCATCCACATGGCGCAGGTCTTTGTCTTCGGCGCCTACAAATTTCCCCGCGAGCTCACCTGGGTTCTGGGTGTCTTTCTTCTGCTCATGACGCTGGGCATGGCCTTCACCGGCCAGGTGCTGCGCTTCGATCAGGACGCGTACTGGGGCCTCGGCATCGGCGCCTCCATTGTGAGCCGCGTGCCGTGGATCGGCGGCGGGCTGGTGCATCTGCTGCTCGGCGGTCCCATCATCGCCGGCGCCACGCTCTCGCGCTTTTTCGCGCTGCATGTCTTCGTGATTCCCGGCACGCTGCTGCTCTTCGCCGCGCTGCACGTCTGGATGGTGCTGAAACTCGGCATCAACGAGTGGCCCATGCCGGGCCGGATCGTCCGCCGCTCCACCTACATCCAGGAGTACAACCAGCTCGCGCATGAGGACGGCATTCCCTTCGTCCCCGGCGCCTTCTGGAAAGATCTCATCTTCTCGGGCGCCGTGATTGCCGCGGTGAGCGTGTGCGCACTGGTCTTCGGGCCCTACGGCCCCACCGGCATACCCGATCCCTCGATCATTCAAACCGTACCCAAACCGGACTTCTTTTTCCTGTGGATTTACACCGTGCTCTCCTATCTGCCGCCGGATATGGAGACGCCGTTCATTCTCATTGCGCCCATCGTCGGCATCGCGATTCTGCTGGCGCTGCCGTTCTACGCCTCTGAGGGCGAGAAGAGCTGGCATCGCCGCCCGGTTGCCGTTCTGCTTGTTTCCACAATCGCCGTTAGCTGGGGAGTGCTGACGGAACTGGGCACCACGACGCCATGGAGCCCGCACATGAGCGCGTGGAGCGCCGATCCGCTGCCGGCCGACATGCTTCATCGCGCGACGCCGCTCGTCCGCCAGGGCGCGGCCGTCTTCCAATCCAAGCAGTGCCGCAACTGCCATTCCATCGGCGGTTCCGGTGGCCAGCGCGGCCCGGCGCTCGATGATGTGGCCACGCGCATGACCATGGATCAGATGCGTTTCAAAGTGGTCACCGGCGGCGGCAATATGCCCGCCTACGGAAAGAATCTCTCGCCGCCGGAGATTGAAGCGCTGGTCAACTTTCTCGAAACGCTGCATCCGGCCGACGAGCCTCCGGCCTTCGATCCAGCCCAGCCGGCCGCCGCGGAACAGGTGAATGAAAACGCGCCGCCCACGGATAACAACACCCGGCACGTGAACGCATCCATGAGCCGAAGCCCCTCGAATCAGCATCCGGGCACTCCAGACACGCAGCGATGATCGGGAACACGACAATTACGGATCTCTTCACGCGCTGGGAGATCCCGTGGGTCGTCACCTCGGAGCTAGCGCTCGTTGCGCTTCTCTACACGCGCGGCTGGATGCATATCCGGCGGACCCGGCCCGCGCTTTTTCCCAATTGGCGGCTAGCCTGTTTCCTGGGCGGCATCGCAACGCTCTTCATCGCCGTCGCATCGCCGCTCGACACCTTCAGCGACTCGCTCCTGTTCATGCACATGGCGCAGCATTTTGTGCTCATGTCCATCGCACCGCCGCTCATCGTCCTCGGCGCGCCCGTCGTTCCCATGCTGCGCGGGCTTCCGCGCTGGATCATCCGCAGGCCGCTGCGTCCGCTCTTCACGAGCCGCGCGCTTCCGGCCATCGGGCGCTTCCTCACCCGTCCGCGCGTCGCGTGGCTCGCGATGAACGCCGCCTACATCGGCTGGCACATTCCGCGCGCGTATGAGTTCGCGCTCGCCTCGGAGAACTGGCACAACTTTGAGCACGCATGCTTCTTTTTTACCAATCTCATGTTCTGGTGGCCGGTGATCCGCCCCTGGCCCCACGCCTGGTCATCGCCTGCGGCGCAATCGCGCTGGATGCTGATTCCGTATCTGCTGCTTGCCGATATCGTCAACACCGCCATCTCGGCCTTTCTTTGTTTCTCGGGCCGGCTGCTTTACCCGAGCTACGCCGGGGTGGCGCGCCAGTTCGGGCTGAGCGCGCTCAACGACCAGGTCGCCGCCGGCGCCTTCATGTGGGTCTGCGGCTCGATGGTGTACCTGATTCCAGCGGTCGCCATCGTGGTCCAGATGCTTTCGCCAGGCGGGGTACTGCATGATACCGCGGCTCTGCATCGAACCACCATCCAAAAGGAAAAGGCGAAGCTCGCTAGTTGAGCTTCGCCTGCGCCAAGAACTGGATGGATAAATCCGGCTTTGAAAGGGCGCGGCTTTAGCCGTGCCGTAAAGCCCGCAAAACCTTGGGGCTTTAGCCCCGAGGAAGCTCCTTGCTTGCCTCAGGCCATTTATGCAACCCACATTAATGTTTTCGCTGACAATTGCGAAAGTTCTGGAAGAGTCGCGCGTGCGGCTTTACCGCGCCACCGCGGCGTGCAATGCGCGCGGTCCCGCTTCCTGATTGGCTAAGAGATACTCGTTCACGGCTGCCGCAGCCTTGCGCCCTTCGGCGATCGCCCACACCACCAGCGATTGGCCGCGCCGCATATCGCCCGCCGCGAAGACGCCCTCGACCGAGCTCATGTAGTTGGTTGTGGCCACGTTGCCGCGATTGTCGAGCGCCACGCCCAACTGCTCGATCATGCCGTGGCGCACGGGCCCCAGGAAGCCCATCGCGAGCAGGACAAGATCGACGTCCATCGTGAACTCGGAGCCGGCAATGGGTTCGAACTTGGGCGGAGAACCCACGCGCAGCGCATGAAGCTGCTTCACGTTGCCATGCTCGTCGCCGGTGAATTTAAGGCTGTTGATGCTCCAGTCGCGGATGCCGCCCTCCTCATGCGCGCCTTCCGTGCGCAGTTGCAGCGGCCACAAGGGCCACGGGGTCGAGGGCGAGCGCTCGGCCGGCGGCTGGGGCATGATCTCGAACTGGTGGATGCTGATGGGATGCTGGCGATGGCTCGTGCCCAGGCAGTCCGCGCCCGTATCGCCGCCGCCGATGATGACGACGCGCTTGCCGGTTGCGAGAATCGCGTGAGACGGATCGGCCAGGAACTTCTCGTCGGGGTCGCCCTCGCAGCGGCGATTCTGCTGCGGCAGAAAGTCCATGGCGAAGTGGACGCCCTTCAACTCGCGTCCGGGAATCTTCAGGTCCCGCGGCTGCTCGGAGCCGCCGCAAAGAAGGATGGCATCGTATTCCTCGCGGAGCGACTCGACGGAGACGTTGACCCCGACATGCGCATCGGTCTCGAAGATCACGCCTTCGGCGCGCATCTGCTCAATGCGGCGGTCGAGCAGGTGCTTTTCAAGCTTGAAGTTCGGAATGCCGTAGCGCAAGAGGCCGCCGATGCGGTCGTTCTTCTCATATACCGTGACCGAATGGCCGGCGCGGCGCAACTGCTGCGCTGCGGCCAAACCCGCGGGACCGCTGCCGATCACTGCAACCAGCTTGCCGGTGGCCTGCTCGGGTGGCTCGGGATGAATCCATCCTTCATCCCAGGCGCGGTCGACGATGGAGCGCTCGATGAGCTTGATCGAGACCGGCTTTTCGTTGATGCCCAGTACGCACGAGGCTTCGCACGGCGCGGGGCAGATGCGGCCCGTGAATTCAGGGAAGTTGTTGGTCGCGTGCAGCCGGCGAATCGCGACCTCCCAGCGGTTGTGGTAGACCAGGTCGTTCCAGTCCGGAATGAGATTGTTCACCGGGCAGCCGGTATGGCAAAAGGGAACGCCGCAATCCATGCAGCGCGCGCCTTGCTCGCGCTGCTTCTCCTCCGGAAACGGCTTGTAGATCTCGAACCAGTCGTTGATGCGCTCGTCCGCCTTGCGGCGCGTCGGCTGCTCGCGTTGAATCTCCAGAAATCCTGTGTCCTTACCCATGCTGCACTCCTGCTGATGTTGTGGCAACCGTCACCAGAGGCGACGAAAGAGTGGGCGAAACATACGCTTCCTGCGCACGGGCCACGCCGAGAACGCGCTTGTACTCGTGCGGGAAGACCTTGATAAAGTTCGGCTGCGCGTCGGCCCAGTGTTCCAGCACCCAGGCGGCGCGGGGGCTGCCGGTCAGGTCGCGATGGCGCTCGAGCAAGCCGCGCACGCGCGCGATGTCGTCGGCCTCGACCACCGGCTCCAGATCGACGCTGGTCTTGTTGCAGCGGCGCGTGGAGAAGTCACCCTGATCGTCATAAACATAGGCGATGCCGCCGCTCATGCCCGCGGCGAAGTTGCGTCCCGTGGAACCGAGCACGACGACGAGGCCGTTGGTCATGTATTCGCAGCCATGGTCGCCCACGCCCTCCACAACCGCGGTCGCGCCGGAGTTGCGCACCGCGAAGCGCTCGCCGGCGATGCCGTTCAGAAAGACTTCGCCGCTGGTGGCGCCGTAGAGCACCACGTTGCCCACGAGAATGCTCTCCTCGGGCAGGAAGCTCGATGTCTTCGGCGGGTAGGCAATGATGCGGCCGCCGGAAAGACCTTTGCCGAGATAATCGTTGGTGTCGCCTTCAAGCTCCAGCGTCACGCCCCTGGGAACGAACGCGCCGAAGCTCTGGCCGGCCGAACCCGTGAAGCGGAAGTGAATTGTGCCATCGGGCAAACCTGCTGACCCGTAGCGGCGGGCGATCTGGCCGCCCAACATCGCGCCCACGGTGCGGTGCACATTGCGGATGGCAAAGCTGCCCTTCACCGGCTTTTGCGATTCGAGCGCCGGCGCGGCCTTGGCGATGAGCTGATGATCAAGCGCCTGGCCAAGCCCGTGATCCTGCGCCTGCGTGCGGCGGCGCGACACGCGCGAGGGCAGCTCCGGTGCGTAGAGAATTGACGAGAGGTCGATACCCTTCGCCTTCCAGTGCGTGTCGGCGATCGAAGCGTCGATCCTGTCCACGCGGCCCACCATCTCGTCGACAGTGCGGAAGCCCAGCTTGGCCATGTACTCGCGCATCTGATCGGCGATGAAGAAGAAGAAGTTGATCACGTGCTCCGGCGTACCGGTAAAGCGCTCACGCAGCACCGGGTCCTGCGTGGCGATGCCCACCGAGCAGGTGTTGAGATGACACTTGCGCAGCATGATGCAGCCCATCGTGATGAGCGGCATGGTGGCAAAGCCGAACTCCTCGGCCCCGAGCAGGGCAGCGATCACCACGTCGCGGCCGGTCTGCAGCTTGCCGTCGGTCTGCACGCGGATGCGGCTGCGCAGATCGTTGAGCAGCAGCACCTGCTGCGTCTCGGCGAGGCCAAGCTCCCAGGGAAGTCCTGCGTGCTTGATCGAGCTCAGCGGCGATGCGCCGGTGCCCCCGGTATCGCCGGAGATGAGCACCACATCGGCGTGCGCCTTCGAAACGCCCGCGGCCACCGTGCCCACGCCCACTTCGGAGACGAGCTTGACGGCGATGCGCGCCTGCGGATTGACGTTCTTCAGATCGTAGATCAGCTGCGCGAGATCTTCGATCGAATAGATGTCGTGATGCGGCGGCGGCGAGATGAGTCCCACGCCGGGAATCGAGTGGCGGATCTTGGCGATAAAGTCATCCACCTTGTGGCCGGGCAACTGGCCGCCCTCGCCGGGCTTCGCGCCCTGCGCCATCTTGATCTGCAGCTCGTCCGCGTTGACCAGATAATTCGCGGTCACGCCGAAGCGGCCGCTGGCCACCTGCTTCACCGCGCTGCGGCGCGAGTCGCCGTTCGGGTCGGGCTTGAAGCGGTCTTCATCTTCGCCGCCCTCGCCGGTGTTCGACATGCCGCCGAGACGGTTCATGGCGATCGCGAGCGTCTCGTGCGCCTCTTTGCTGATCGAGCCAAAGCTCATGGCGCCGGTGGTGAACCGCTTCACAATCTCCTTGGCCGGCTCGATTTCTTCAAGCGCAATAGGCTTCTCAGCGTACTTGAGCTTCAGCAGCCCGCGCAGCGTGGACAGGTTGCGGTTCTGATCGTCGATCAGGTCGGTGTATTCCTGGAACGTGGCCGGATTGTTATTCCGCACCGCGTGCTGCACCTTGCTGATGGTCATCGGATTGAGCAGGTGAAACTCGCCATTCTCGCGGTAGTGGTACTGGCCGCCGACAACCAGTTCGGTCTCGGAGTCGGTGAGCGGCTGGAAGGCGTATGCGTGCTTGAGCTGCGCCTCGCGCGCCAGCACATCGAGCCCTACGCCTTCGATGCGCGACGCCGTGCCGGGAAAATAAGCTTCGACAAGCGGCTGGTTCAGGCCGACCGCCTCAAACACCTGCGCGCCGCGATAGCTTTGCAGCGTGCTGATGCCCATCTTGGAGATGGTCTTGAGCAGCGCCTTGTTGATCGCCTTGATGTAGTTCTTCTCTGCGTACTCGGCCGAGAGGCTCTCCGGCAGCAGTCCGCGGCGCTTGAGGTCGTGGATGGTCTCGATGGCTAGATACGGATTGATCGCACTGGCCCCGTAGCCGATGAGCAACGCGAAGTGCATCACCTCGCGCGGCTCGCCGCTCTCGAGGATGAGCGCCACCTGCGTGCGCTTCTTTTCACGCACCAGGCGGTTGTGTACCGCCGCCATGGCCAGCAGGCTGGGAATCGGCGCGTAAGTCGCATCCACGTTGCGGTCCTGCAAAATCAGCAGCGTGTAGCCGTTGGTCACTGCCATTGAAGCGCGGTTGCTTAGATCGTCAAGCGCGTGCTTCAGGCCGGCTTCGCCATCCGCCGCGCGGAAGAGAGCCGGCAGCGTGATGGCCAGCAAATCTCCAGACGATACCCGGCGCAGCTTTTCGAGATCCCGATTGGTCAGGATCGCGTGCGGCAGCTTGAGCGTGTGGCAGTTCTCCGGCGCCTCATCCAGGATGTTCCGCTCCGTGCCGATATAGCTGATCAGCGACATCACCAGCTCTTCGCGAATCGGATCGATCGGCGGATTCGTCACCTGCGCGAAGAGCTGCTTGAAGTAGTTGAACAGCGATTGCGGGCGGTCCGACAGGCAGGCCAGCGGCACGTCGGTTCCCATCGAGCCCACCGGCTCTTCACCCTTGGCGGCCATCGGCAGCAGCAGAATGCGCAGATCCTCTTCGCTGTAGCCCTGGGCGCGCTGGCGGCGCAGAAGCGTCTCGGGATTCGAGGCAATCGTGCGTTTTGGCTCGGGCAGCACGTCGAGCGTGACCTGCTGCTCCTTGAGCCATTCCGCATAGGGCTGGCGTGCGGCGAGTTCCTTCTTGATCTCGGCGTCGGAGACAAGGCGCTGCTGCACCGTGTCGACAAGGAACATGCGGCCCGGCTGCAGCCGGCCCTTCTTGCGCACGTCTTCGGCCGGCACTTCGATGACGCCGGCTTCTGACGCCAGCACCACCAGATCGTCCTTGGTCACGATGTAGCGGCCCGGACGCAGACCGTTGCGGTCGAGAGTTGCGCCGATCATCCTGCCGTCAGTAAACGCGATGGCTGCGGGGCCATCCCACGGCTCCATCAGCGAGGCGTGGTACTCGTAGAAGGCGCGCTTGTCCTCGTCCATGTCCGGATTGCCGGCCCACGCCTCGGGGATGAGCATCGCCATTACGTGGGGCAGGGAACGGCCGGACTGAAAAAGAAATTCCACCGCGTTGTCCAGCGAGGCCGAGTCGCTGCCGCCGGGCATGACCACCGGGAAAAGATCGTTGATCTTCTCGTCGAAGAGCGGGCTTTCGAATACCGACTGGCGCGCGTTCATCCAGCTTACGTTGCCGCGAATCGTATTGATCTCGCCGTTGTGCGCCACGTAACGATAGGGGTGCGCCAGCTTCCAGCTTGGAAATGTGTTGGTCGAGAAGCGCTGGTGAACCAGGCACAGCGCACTGCTGACCAGCGGATTGGCCAGCTCGAAATAGAACTTTTCGATCTGCGGAGCCAGCATCAGCCCCTTGTAGATGATGGTGCGGCAGGAGAACGAAGGCACGTAAAATGTCTCTTTGTCCTCGATCTCCGACTCGACAATCTCGTTCTCCGTGCGGCGGCGCACGCGATAGAGCAGGCGCTCGAAGGTGTCCTCATCCAGGCCCTCGGGACGGCCCACGAAAAGCTGCTCGATATACGGTTGCGAGTTGCGGGCCTCGCGGCCGATGGCATCGCCATTCACCGGCGTATCGCGCCAGCCCAGAACCGTCAGGCCCTCTTCCTTGGCAATGCGCTCGAAGATGCCTTCGCACTGCAGGCGGCTATGCCGTTCCACGGGAAGGAAACACATGGCCACGCCGTATGCGCCGGCCTCGGGCAGCTTGATGCCAATGTCGGCGCACTCGCGCAGATAAAAGGCGTGCGGGATCTGAATAAGGATTCCCGCGCCGTCGCCCGTCTCCGGATCGCAGCCCGCGGCGCCGCGAGGGGTGAGGTTGATGAGCACCTCGAGGCCCTTGCGGATGATCTCGTGGCTTTTTTCGCCGCGAATATTCGCGACCAGTCCCATGCCGCAGGCATCGTGCTCATTCTGCGGGTGATAGAGCCCTTGCGGTTGAGGTGCGCGGAGGCGATGATTCGTTTGTTCCATGGCAGCCTTTTCCGTTGAAAGTTGGGATGCGGAACGCCTGCGTGTCGCAAAAGACACAAACCCTCTGCGATTCAGATTGTCGAAATCGCCCTGGTGCGCAAAACAAAAGGTTTTGTCTGTGCAGTTCCGGCCGCATCCGGGACTTCATTTATTAATATAACGAAAAATTGCGTAAGCCGCAGAAGTTCCTTGTCAAAAACCGGTCCGGCACTCTGCGAGCGGGATCCAGCGGCAAAGTGCCAGCATAGGCCCGACCGTAATCGTGCTGTTTTGTACCATATACTCATGGCTGAACCAGTGAGCACTCAAGACGCGATACTTGTCACCGGCGGGGCGGGATTTATCGGCTCGAATTTCATTCTGAACTGGATGAAAGCCGGCCGCGGGCCGGTTCTTAATCTGGACCTGCTGACCTATGCCGGCAATCCGGCGAATCTCTCCTCGCTTGAGGGAGACCCGCGCTACGCGTTTGTCCACGGCGACATCTGCGACGCAGAGAGCGTGGCCGGGCTCTTGCGCGAGCACCGTCCCCGTGCCATCGTCCATTTTGCCGCCGAGAGCCATGTCGATCGCTCCATCGCTTCGCCCGAGGCGTTCATCCGCGCCAATGTGCAGGGAACGTTCGTCCTACTCGAACAGGCGCGGGTCTACTGGGCCGCGCTGGATCAGGCAGGCCGCGCCGCGTTCCGCTTCCTGCACGTTTCTACGGATGAGGTCTACGGAACCCTCGGACCCAACGATCCGGCATTCTCCGAGACCACCGCCTACGCGCCGAACAGTCCCTACGCGGCTTCGAAGGCCGGCTCAGACCACGTGACAAGAGCCTACTTCCACACCTTCGGCCTGCCGGTGCTCACCACCAACTGCTCGAACAATTACGGGCCGTTTCAGTTTCCTGAGAAGCTGATTCCTTTGATGATCCTGAATGCGCTCGAAGGCAGACCGCTGCCCGTCTACGGCGACGGAAAGAACGTGCGCGATTGGCTGTTTGTCGAAGATCACTGTGCAGCGATTCGTGCGGTGCTCGAAAAAGGCCGTCCCGGCGAAACCTACAACATCGGGGGGAACAGCGAGCGCGCCAATATCGATGTGGTGCACACCATCTGCAACCTGGTGGACGAGATGCGCCCACAACCCGGCGCCGCGCCGCGCACCAGGCTGATCACATTTGTGGCAGACCGCCCCGGCCACGACCGCCGCTACGCGATCGATGCGACAAAGATCACGCGCGAGCTGGGATGGAAGCCCGCCGAACAGTTTGAAAGCGGGCTGCGCAAGACGGTGCAGTGGTATCTCGATCATTCCGCATGGATCGACAGCGTGCGCACCGGCGCTTACCGCGAATGGATTGCGCAGAACTATGCCGAGCGGCTCTCTCGATAAGAATCATAAGCAAGCGAAGGTAAGGCCACGAAAAAGATGAGGCTAAAAATATGAGGTTCGCCCGATGAAGGGAATTATTCTCGCCGGCGGCTCCGGAACCCGTCTCTATCCCGTCACGCACGTGGTTTCGAAGCAGCTTCTGCCGGTCTACAACAAGCCGATGATCTATTACCCGCTGAGCACGCTCATGCTGGCCGGCCTGCGCGAGATCCTGATCATCTCCACGCCGCAGGACACGGGCCGCTTTGCCGAGCTGCTCGGCGACGGCCGCCGATGGGGCCTGGAGATCAGCTACGCCGTGCAGCCCAGTCCCGATGGGCTGGCGCAGGCCTTTTTGATTGGGCGCGATTTCATTGGCGACAGCACGAGCGCGCTGGTGCTGGGCGACAACATCTTTTACGGCCAGGGATTTTCGCGGCAGCTTCAATCCGCCGCCGGCCTCCAGGATGGGGCCACCGTCTTTGCGTATCCGGTCGAAGACCCGCAGCGCTACGGCGTGGTTGAGTTCGACCGCGAGGGCCGCGCCGTGAGCCTCGAAGAAAAGCCGCAGAATCCCAAATCGCGCTACGCGGTCACCGGCCTCTATTTTTATGACTCCGGCGTAGTGCGCATCGCCGAATCGCTCAAGCCCTCGGCGCGCGGCGAATTGGAGATCACGGACCTGAACCGGCGCTATCTTGAAGCCGGCAAGCTCAACGTCGAAATCATGAGCCGCGGCATGGCTTGGCTCGATACGGGAACACACGAGTCGCTGCTCGAAGCCGGTCTCTTCGTGCACACCATCGAACGCCGGCAGGGACTCGACATCGCCTGCCCGGAGGAGATTGCGTTCCGGCAAGGCTTCATCACCGCAGCGCAGTTGGAGGCCCTCGCTCATCCCATCGCCAAGAGCGGCTACGGGCAATATCTCTTGAATCTTCTGCGGGAGCCGTATTTCGCCGCCAAGGGTGTGGACGGATGAAGATTGCCGAAACAGCTCTGCCCGGCGTGTTGCAGCTCAGCGCCAAGGTCTTCACCGACAACCGCGGCGCGTTTTTCGAGAGCTTCAACCTGCGCGCCATGACGGAGGCCGGATTGCCTTCGACCTGGGCGCAGGATAATTTTTCGCAGTCGAAAAAGAATGTGCTGCGCGGCATTCATTACCAGGTCATCCAGCCGCAGGGAAAGCTGGCGTGGGTTGCCTACGGCGCGGTGCTTGATGTTGTTGTCGACCTGCGCAAGAGCTCGCCGCACTTCAGCCGCCACGTGGCTGTTGAGTTGAGCGGCGGCAGCGGCGAGATGCTGTGGATTCCGCCCGGCTTCGGCCATGCCTTTCTGGTGCTGAGCGAGACTGCAGGATTCTGCTACAAAGTGACGGACTACTACTCCCCGGCCGGAGAGCGAACGGTTGTGTGGAACGATCCTGACCTCGCGCTCCCGTGGCCGGTCGCAGCGGAGGATCTGATCGTGTCTCAGAAAGATGCTGTCGGCGCAACCCTGCGCGACGCGGAGCTGTTTCCCTAACCGCCGCCGATCACGCGCCGCCGATCACGCGCCGCAGACCAGAGCGGAATCACGGTCTGGCCGCTTTTTGTTTCTCTGCCTCCGCGATCAGCTTTCTGAAAGCGTCGACCGCCGGAACACCCGGAGATCGAAGCGCACCTCTCGCAACGTACTGCCAGACCGCGGGAGAATCGAGCGGATCTCGACGTTTGCCGCGATACACCGCAAACATGTCGTCCGCTGGCCCAACCTCCAGCTGCGGATGCGCGTCCTGGGCTTGAGAATCGGTTGGACCGTCGGCCTGCGAGGGATTCCCCGCGCGGCCTCCAGCCTGTCCCCCTGACTCCGTACGTCCCAAAATCAGCGGCCCGTTGTTCATCGGGACGCCGCCAACGGTCGACTGAGCGATCTTTCCGTTTCCTCTGCGAATCGAAATCACCAGATCAGCGGTTGAAGCATCCATGGCCAGATGGAAGCGGCCCCAATCCATCACGGCCTTCTCCACGTCTTCCTGGGCTGTGCGGTTTACATTGGGAGCATCGACAGCCATTCCGGCATCGGGATCGACCACCACCAGCACGGTGCTCGCCTCGAGAACGTCATCGGGCAGCAAGATCTTTTTCTTGTCCTTGCCTGCTGCGGCCAAACTGCACGCCAGCAGCAAAGAAAATACAGTCACCCTCTGATACCGCATGGAACCTCCCCTCCAAGATCGAAGCCAAAGATGGAAGCGAGTTTAGTTCTGTCGCCTCTTGTTTGGCTCATTTTCGGTCGTCGATTCGAGTGCGTCGGCGGTGGTATACTCACATGTCAGGTGCGTGTCTGCACGGCTATCTTGAATCGTCTGAGGTTCTTATGTCCGGCCACTCGAAATGGGCCACCATCAAGCACAAAAAGGGCGCGCTGGACGCCAAGCGCGGCAAGATCTTCACCCGCATCATCAAGGAAATTTCGATCGCTGCCAAGGGCGGCGGCGACCCCGATGGCAATCCCCGGCTGCGCACGGCGATTCTGGCCGCCAAGGCCGAGAACATGCCGCAGGAGAACATCAAGCGCGCCATTCAGCGCGGAACTGGTGAACTGGAAGGCGTCAACTACGAGGAGATCTCCTTTGAAGGCTACGGTCCGGGCGGCGTGGCCATCATTATCGACGTTTTGACCGACAACCGTAATCGCGCGGTGAGCGAAATCCGTCATAGCTTTTCGAAGAACGGCGGCAATCTGGGTGAGACCGGCTCGGTCCGGTTCATGTTCTCGAAGAAAGGCTTGATCGCCGTCGAAAAGTCCGCCTCGACCGAAGAGAAGTTGATGGACATCGTGCTCGAGCATGGCGGCGACGATCTGAGCGACGAAGGCGACTCCTGGGAGATCATCACCGATCCGGCAAGTTATGAGACGGTCCTTGCTGCCGTGAAGGCTGCCGGCATTCCCACCGTGATGAGCGAGGTAACCATGGTCGCTTCCACCTACACGAAGCTGGAGGGAGCTGCCGCGAACCAGATGGTCCGGCTGCTGGAAGCGCTCGAAGACCTGGACGATGTGCAGAACGTCTATTCGAATTTCGATATGGACGCGGAACAGATGGAGCATGCCGCGGGCTGACCCGGGCGGGCAAGCAGGCAAAGAGAGGCCGCCCGGTTGTGGCGGTCTTTTTTTGAGTTTATTTCGAGATCGATCTTGTGAAATGGGGAACCGAATTCTTTTGAAGCAAACCCGATGGCTTGTATCGTTGATCCTCATGGCGGCAACCGCCGCAGCGGCCGCGCAGTCCTCCGCAAGCGCCGCCAACTCTGAAGACGAGACCGCGAATCCGGTCGCGCGAGTGCGCAAGAACATGAGCTGGGAGTACGGGCCGTTCGCGAACTGGGGCACGGGCGTAGGCGATCGTGCCTCCTATAAATTTTTCTGGGCGGGGTTTCAGCTCGGCAAGCCGCTCACGCCCATCCTGCATGCAGGCATCTTCAGCGGGCAATTTGAATTGGGCGGCAACATCATGCCGCTCTGGCAGGCCTACACGCCTGCCCCGCACCAGCAGGAGTACACCTGCGGCACGCCCAGCGGGCAAACCGTCAACTGCCTCTTGCAGGTGGGCGGAGGCACGTTTTACGGCATCAGCCTCACGCCGGTCATCCTGCGCTGGAATTTTCTCACCCGCTCGCGGCACATCCAGCCCTGGTTCCAGGGCGCCGGCGGCCTCATCTACACCACGCACAAGTTTCCTCCGAATATTTTGAGCTCGCCCACGATCAATGGAGGGACGAGCGTGTGGAACTTTTCGCCACAGGGGGGAGCCGGGGCGCACTTCTTCATCGCTCCCAAACGATCGATCGACGTGGGCGTGAACGCGGTGCACATTTCCTCCGCGTCCCTGGGCGATCGCAATCCTGGCGTCAATGCCAGTATTCAGATACAAGTGGGCTATACGTTCTGGAAATAGGAGAGGATATTCCGGTTCCACGAGCAGCTGGCCGGAAGGAAGGACCATGGACGGACCGGTTGTCGAGTGCGTGCCCAACTTCTCTGAGGGCGCAGATGCCCGGCGGGTCGAGGCGATTGTGGCCGCGATGCGCGACACCGGGGTATACCTTCTCGACTGGTCGATGGACGCGGACCACAACCGCTCGGTGGTGACCATTGCCGGCGCACCCTCCGCGGTCGTCGAAGCCGCCGTGCGCGCGGTCGGCAAGGCAGCAGAACTGATTGATCTTACCCGCCAGCAGGGCGTCCATCCCCGCATCGGCGCGGCTGACGTGATTCCCTTCGTTCCCGTGTCCGGCATCAAGCTGGAGCAGTGCGTGCTCCTGGCCCGACAGGCGGGCCTCGAGATCTGGCGCCGGTTTGGGGTGCCGGTCTTCTTTTACGGCGCGGCAGCTTCCCGGCCCGATCGCGCCAACCTCGAAGATGTGCGCCAGGGCCAGTTCGAAGGGTTGCGCGAGGCCGTCGACAAGGACCCATCCCGCCGCCCGGACCTGGGCGGCCCCGGTTTGCATCCCACCGCCGGCGCCTGCGCTGTGGGCGCACGCAAGTTCCTGGTGGCCTATAACGTCTACTTCGACTCGTCGGATGTGGCCATGGTGCGCGGCATCGCCCGCGAGATCCGCGCTGCCTCCGGCGGCCTGAAGGGAGTGAAAGCCATGGGCGTTCTGGCTCATGGCCGGGCGCAGCTCTCCATGAACATCACCGACTTCGAGGCCATGCCCATCTCCCAGGTCTACCGCAAGATCGCCCAGCTCGCCGCGCGCCACCATGCCACCATCGCCGAAGGCGAGATCATCGGCCTCGTTCCCGAGGCCGCCTGTGAGCGGGAAAGCGATTGGCTACGTCAATTAAGAGAGTTCGATCCGCAGACCAAGATCCTGGAACGGCGGCTGAGCGCCCCGCTCCACTGGCCGGGAGAGCGGTGATCCGAACGACGGAAATCGATGGCGGGTACAATGGATCTAACGGTTTTGCGGTTTTTTTCTCACGCGTGCCCCCGGTTTCTGGAGGATGGACTTTGCTGAAGACACTGATTAAATTCGCGATTGTACCCCTATTGACAGCAACAGCGACCCTGGCGTCGGCCGCCCAGTTATCGACGGACGCCCGCTCGGCCATCCCGCAGGGGGTCCAGCAATTGGTCGTCATCGATTACCGCGCCATGCAGAACTCGCCGGCCGCCATGGACCTGCGCAACCGCGTGATGCCTCCGGAACTGAAGCAGTTCGACGATGCCCTGCGGAAGTCCGCGCTGGCCGACCAGGAGAGCATGGATCAGTACGTCGACGACCTGGCCTTCGCGCTCTTCCGGCCCGGTTCCGGCAGCAGCGACTCACTCATGACCGTGGGCATTGCCCAGGGCCAGTTTCCCACTCAGGACATTCTGGCCAGCTTCCGCAAGCAGAAGCTGAAACCCGCGATGGTCCGCGCCAACAGCATCTATCCCATGACCAAGGCCGGCATGGTGCTCTGCTTCGTCGATCCCTCCACGATGATCTTCGGCGACAAGGATGCCGTGACCAAGGCTCTCGACGCGCGCGACGGCTTGATTCCCAACCTGCTCTCGAACTCCTCGATGATGAATGCCATGCAGAGTGTCGATACGAATCCGCTGTGGAGCATCCTCGATGACAAGGGCACGCAGACCATGATGCGGCAGCTCCTGGGCGAGGCTGGTTCGGCCACCGACTTCGACACCGTGCGCAAGCGCCTGGAGGCCTCCTGGTACTCGATGGAGTTCCAGCACGGCGTCAAGTTCGACCTGACCATCGCCACCGGCGATCCCTTTACGGCGGCAACGCTCTCCTCGCTGATGACGGCGGCGGTGATGGTGAAGAAGATGACCAGCTCCGACGCGGAAAAGGAAGCGCTGAACGCGACCTCCATCTCTTCAAATGCCGGCCAGCTCAACATCGGGTTCGCCAGCACCGATTCACAGTTCAGCAGCCTGCTGCACTCGCCCTTGTTCCAGAGCATGGTGCGCTGACGCATCCCTGCGCTGACCCATGCTGGCGCATCGCTGCTCTGACGCATCTTTGGAAGCGAGCTCAGGGGCGTGGCGTCAGTTGGGGATGAAACTCCGCTCGTCCTCCGGGCAATAACACGATCTCCAGCCGGCCCTCCTGCCGCTCGGCCACTGTGGGGCCGGTCAACTGGATCTGGCGGCCATCGGCGCCCGTGTACTGCACCTTGATCGGCCCGCTGCCCTGCACCTGGAACCGGTAATGAAAGTCAGAGTCCGCCGCGATGCCGTCCGTCCCAAAGCTTGCGCTCGGATAATCCATTTCCAGCAATCCCACGCGCGCACCGGTGCGGTTTTCGATGGTTGTGTCGATGTGATACGAGTGGCACGCGGCAAGAATCCCTAGAATCGGCAACAGCGCGGCAGCCAGAAGCCCCTGGCAGATTCTCCTCATCACTTGGTGCTCCCCTCGCCGGATTCCGGCTCCGCCGTCGCGTCTTTCTCCCCAAAGTGCTTGTTCATCCGAGCCTCCAGCCGGTTCAGCCGTTTGACCAGATCCGGCAGCCGCTGAAAGATGGCGGCCGCGCGCAGCCACGGGCGATTCTCGAAGCCCGGCGAGCCGGAGATCGTCTGGCCCGGCGGAACGTCGTGCGAAACCCCGGACTGCGCGGTGAGGATGGCGCCATCGCCCACCGTGCAATGCCCCGCAACCCCCACCTGCCCGGCAAGGATTGCGTTGCTGCCAACCTCTGAGGAGCCGGCCAGCCCCGTTTGCGCGCAGAGCAGGGTATTTTCGCCCACGCGCGAGCCGTGTCCCACCTGGACGAGATTGTCGATCTTCGTCCCATCGCCGATCACCGTTGCGCCCACCGTGGCCCGGTCAATGCAGGCGTTGGCCTGCACATCCACGCGGTTCCCCAGCAGCACCGGCCCGGACTGCGGAATCTTCTCCCAATGGCCGGCTTCATTCTTGGCGAAACCGAAGCCATCCGCGCCCACGATCGCCCCATTTTCAAGCGTCACGTGATCGCCGAGGATGCAGTTCTCCCGGACCACCGCGTGCGCATGGGCAAAGAAATGGCTGCCCGTCCGCACGCCGGGATAAAGAACGACGTGCGGCAGCAAGATGGCATGAGGCCCCAGATGGACGCCTGCGCCCACAACGGCATACGCGCCGATGTGCGCGTCATCGCCGATCGCGGCCGTCGCGTCGATTACGGCTGTCGTATGAACGCCGGGAAAGTAAGCCGGCGGCTGGTAGAAAAAGCTGAGCGCCCGCGAAAACGCAAAGTAAGGGTTCTTGATCCGAAGAGTGGCTGCGGCAATCTCCTGGAACTCGGGCTCGACCAGGACAGCAGCTGCGCGCGTGGTGCGCGCCAAACCGGCATAGCGAGGGTTGGCCACGAAGGTAATCTCGGAGGGGCCGGCCTCCTCGATTCCTTTCACGCCTGTGATCTCTACGCTCGCGTCGCCGCGCAGTTCCGCGCCTAATCGTCTTGCCAACTCACCTAACTTCATCGTAAAAATTGTACCGGAACAGGCGGGACCGTTTCTTACGGCGCCGGTTGCGCATTTCCGTCAATCACCGGCGAGATGGGCGGTGCCACGACCTCGGGCGGTGGCGCCTCGAGCGTGGGCGCTGCCGATTGCGCCGTGTGCAGCACGTTTCCGGGTGCGATGCCGAGCACCAGCGTAGCCGCGACTGCAAGCATCAGCGCAGCGCCCACGGCGACGCCGATCTCCGGCCGGGGCGCTGCCTCCCGCGCCTCAGCCGGCCGCTGTGCCGAGACGACGGCCAGGCGCAGATAGTAAGCCGCCGCCAATCCTGAGTTCAGCAGGCCGATGAGGACCAGCGCGATTGCCCCGCCGTCCATGGCCGCGCTGAAGGAGTAGAACTTGGCGAAGAATCCGCCGGTAAAGGGAATGCCGATCAGCGAGATGAGAAAGAAGATCAGCAGGCTGCCGAGCAGCGGCGAACGATAGATCAAGCCGCGGAAGTCGTCGATCAGTGGAAGCTTTTCGTCGTATCCGCTCACCAGCGTGATCACGGCGAAGACGCCCACATTCATGGCCGAATAGGCGGCGATATAAAAGCTGGCGGCGGCAATCCCGATGTCCGCGCGTCCGGCGAGGGCAACCAGCAGATAGCCGGCGTGTGCGATCGACGAATAAGCCAGCATGCGCTTTACATTCTGCTGCCGCAGCGCGGCCAGATTGCCCACCGTCATCGAGAGCACCGCGACCACCCACAGCAGGGGCGACCAGAAGGTGCGCAGCGAGGGGAAGCCCTCATACACCACGCGCAGCAACAACGCAAAAGCCGCGGCCTTGGGGCCGGTGGAGAGCAGCGCCACCACCGGCGAAGGCGCGCCTTCATAGACGTCGGGGGTCCACACATGGAAGGGCACAGCCGAGACCTTGAAGAGAATCCCTACCAGCATCATCGCCAGGGCCGCGACGACGAGCGCCTGGTTTTCCGCTAAATGGGTTCGCTGCGCGATCTCGTAGATCTGGGTGGTGCCGGTCGCGCCGAAGATCAGGGCAATGCCGTAGAGCAGAAATGCGGTCGCGAAGGAGCCGAGCAGAAAATACTTGATCGCCGCCTCGGGCCCGCGGCCCGTCTGCTTGCGATAGCCGGCAAGAATGTAGGTGGAGATCGACGAGATCTCGAGCGCGATGAAGACCACCAGCAGCTCCACAGCGCCGGTGAGCAGGCACATGCCTACCGCGCCAAAGACGACGAGCGCGTAGTATTCCCCCTGGTGATGGGTGTCTGCGGGCAGCGTGTCCAGCGAAAGCAAAAGCGCAACCAGCACAATGCCGCAGATGAGCACGTGAAAGAAGACCGTGAACGTGCTGGTCTCCACGGTGCCGAAAAAGCCTGTGCCTTCGGGCAGGGAAAGCTGCCACAGGCTGCCCCAGAGCGCCAGCGTTGTGCCGATCGCCGCGACCCAGCCCAGCGGCCGGCGCGGCCTTGCGGGCGGCATGGAAGCGTCGATCAGCATCACCGCCACGCCCGTCAGCGTGAGAATCACTTCGGGAAGGATGCGGTAGAAGTCAGGAACAGGATTCACCGCTGGCCCTCCACCCGTATCGAGTTAGGAATCGTGCTCGGGTTCACCTGGTTGGCTCCGCCTTCGAGAGAACGGGGCGGAGGATGCACGCCGGTCTGAATGGTCCGGAACCAGAGCGATGGGGCTACGCCCATCACCAGCATCAGCAGCACCAGCGGCGTGAGCGCCACCAGCTCACCGAAGCGCAGATCGACGGGTGGCCGCGACAGCGCGAGCGTGCTCTCAGGGCCATAGAAAAGGCGCTGCACCAGCCACAGCATGTAGGCGGCGCTCAGGATCACACCCAGCGCGGCGGCAATCGCCCAGCCGCGGCTCACCCCGGTGAAGGTGCTCGAAAGAATGACGAACTCACCGACAAACCCGCTTAGGAGCGGCAGCCCGATCATCGTCAGCGCAGCAATCACAAAATAAGTCGCCGTACGCGGCAATCTCGCCGCCAGCCCGCCATACAACGCGATCTGGGTGGTGCCGAACCGCAGATCGAGCGCGCCCAGCAGCACGAACATTGCGCCTTCCACGATGCCGACACTCAAAATCTGGTAGACCGCGCCGTTCCATCCGGTCAGCGTCAAGCCGTAGATGGCCAGCGTCACCAGGCTGAAGTGGCTGACGGCTGCAAAGGCCAGCAGCTTGAAAAAGTCGCGCTGCACCAGCGCCAGGCACGCGCCATAAAGAACGCCGATGACGGCGAGCGCGATCATGAGTGGTGCAATCTGGCGTGTCTGGGCAGGGAAGAGGCCCACATGGAAGCGCAGCATGGAATAGAGGCCAAGTTTGCCGGCGACCACCATCCCCATGGCCACGGGGGCCTCGCCGAATGTGTCGGCGATCCAGCCATGCAGCGGGAAGACCGGCACCTTCACGGCAAACGCGGCCAGAAACGCCAGAGCGACCCAGAACATGGCGCGCGCGGGATGCGATTCATGCGCGAGCAGAAAACGCAGGGTGGCGAAGTCAAAGGTGCGGGTCTGGGCATAAAGCCACAGAATCGCCACCAACAGGGGCGCCGATGGAATGAAGGTGAAGAGGAAAAACTTGAGTGCGGCCTTCGGTCCATCCTTGCGCCCGTACATCGCGATCAGGATAGCCATCGGCACCAGCGAGAGCTCCCAGAAGCCGTAGTAGAGCATCAGGTCGAGCGCGATGAAGACGCCGAACATCGTCGTCTGTTGCACCAGGAAGAGAGAATAAAAAACCTTGCGCCGCGACTGGATCGCGTTCCAGCTCGCGAGCACGCCCACCGGAGCGAGCAAGCCGGTGAGAACCACGAGCCACAGGCTGAGCCCGTCCACGCCGACGTGATAGGCGATGGCGGGATTGGGAATCCACGGGCGATTGATCTCGAACTGAAAGCCGGGCTGGTCGGCGATGAAGTGCGCGGGCAGATGCAGCGTGAGCAGAAAAGTGACCAGGCTGGTGAGCAGCGCAATCCAGTTCGGCATCTTCGCGCGATCCGGCAGCAGCGCAACCAGAATCGCCCCGGCAAGCGGAACCAGGAGGATGAGGGTGAGAATCGATTGGTCGATCGCTGTCATTGTCTCAATGCCCCGTCCAACGAAGATCGATTCCATGAGCGCCCAGCAGCCATGGCATCACTGCAAAGAAAAGAATCACCGCTGCGCCCGCCGCCAGCCACGCCGCATAGGAGCGCAGATTGCCCGATTGCCAGCGCTGCAGAATCGCGCCGCTGAAAGTGGCGATGCCCCCGAGCAGCCACGCCGCTCCGCCTAGTATCGCTCCCTCGACGATCCAGCCAAGCACGTACCTGGAGATGCTGAGCAATCCCTTTACGAAGACCGCGTTGTAGAGCTCGTCCACGTAATACTTGTGGGTCAGCAGCTTGTACGGCCCGGCAAACGCCGCCGCCAGTTGCGCCGGTTTCTCCGGCCGCTGGCGATAGAAGCGGTCGGCGATCAACCAGCCCAGCAGCGCAACGGCAACGGCCGCAATGCTGAGAATGATCTCGAGATGGGGAATCGGCGATTCCATTGAATACGTGCCCACGACCGGCGCGAGAAAGCTGCCGAATCTTTCAATCCCGATCCAACCGCCGCAGATCGACAGCAGCGCGAGAATCACGAGCGGGCCGAGCATCGACCAGGGGCTCTCATGCGGATGCGCATCGTGCGTGCGCGGCTTGCCCAGGAACGTCATATACCAGAGCCGGAACATATAAAGAGCAGTCAGCAACGCCGTAACCAGGCCCACGAACCACAGAACCTTGCCGCCGGTGCCCTGCAAAAACGCTGCGTAGAGAATCGCGTCTTTTGAAAAGAAGCCTGCGAACGGCCAGATTCCGCAGATGGCGATCACCGCGGCCGTCATGGTCCAGAATGTGACCGGAATCTTGTTCCACAATCCGCCCATCTTGCGCATATCCTGCTCGTCGCCCATAGCGTGGATCACCGAGCCCGCGGCCAGGAAGAGCAGCGCCTTGAAGAACGCATGCGTCATCAGGTGGAAGATCGCGGCCGAATATGCCGCCACGCCGCAGCCCAGAAACATGTAGCCCAGCTGCGAGATGGTCGAGTAGGCCAGCACGCGCTTGATGTCGTTCTGCACCAGACCCAGCGTCGCGGCGAAGAGAGCCGTCGCCGCGCCCACGATGGCGACTACTCCGAGCGCAAAGGGCGAACGGTCGAAGAGGAAGTGCGTGCGCACGATCATGTACACGCCGGCCGTGACCATGGTGGCCGCGTGAATGAGCGCGGAGACCGGCGTCGGACCTTCCATCGCATCGGGCAGCCAGACGTAGAGCGGAAGCTGCGCGCTTTTGCCCGCTGCGCCAAAGAGCAGGCAGAGGCAGATCACGGTGAGCACGCCGCCCGCCCAGTCTGGATTCTGCGTAAGCTTGGCAGCGATTTCGCTGAACGTGAGCGTGCCGAAGTTGGCGAGCAGCAGGAAGATGCCGATGAGAAATCCAAAGTCGCCCACGCGATTCGCGATGAAAGCCTTCTTGCCGGCGTCGGCGGCGGAGTTCTTCTGGAACCAGAAGCCGATCAGCAGATAGGATGCGAGGCCCACGCCCTCCCAGCCGACAAACATCAGCAGCACATTGCCCGCCAGCACCAGCGTGGTCATGAAGAAGAGAAACAGGTTCAGATAGCTGAAGTAGCGCGCATAGCCCTTGTCGGCATGCATGTAGCCGACCGAGTAGATGTGGATGAGAAAGCCGACGCCGGTGATGATCAGCAGCATCACGAGCGAAAGCTGGTCGAGAGTCAGGCTGAAGTCGATGTGAAGATTGCCGATGCTGATCCACGGCTGCCCGAAGGTTTCTGTATAGCTCTGCGCTGGGAGTGCGGGTGCAATACCGAAAAAAGTGCGGGCCGCGCTTAACACGATCGCGAAGGAGCAGAGCGGGGTGAGCAGCGCAACCATCGTCACGATCCACCTGGGCAGCCGCGAGCCGAGGATTCCATTGATCAGGAATCCCGCAAACGGGAGCAGTGGAATCAGCCAAAGCCCGAGTTGAGTGTTGGAGGGCGCGTTCATAGTTTCATCAAATCGATCCGGTCTACGGCCAGCGTGGCGCGGGCGCGGAAGACGGCAATGATGATAGCCAGTCCCACGGCAGCCTCCGCCGCGGCCACCATCATCACGAAGAAGACAAAGATCTGCCCCTTCACCGCATGCCACTGATGCGCGAAGGTGACGAAGGTGAGATTCACGGCGTTGAGCATCAGCTCAATCGACATGAAGACGGTGATGAGATTGCGCTTGATGAGAAAGCCGAGGATGCCCAGCGAAAACAGCGCGGCGCTCAGCAGCAGATACCACGTTAGCGGAACCTCCTGTTGAAAGAAGCTCACTTGGCAACCGTCCTTTCCCGGCTCGTCTGGCCTCCATCGCCGCGGCGCGCCAGTGCGACCGCGCCCAGGATGGCGATGAGAATCAGCACCGATGTAACTTCAAACGGCAGGAGAAGCTCGTGAAAGAGCACGCGGCTCAGGTCCTCGGTGATCGTAACGCCCTGGCTGATGGCTGCCCCGCCCAGCCCCTGCGCGCGCAGGAAGAGCGTGGCCAGCACGCCCAGGAGGGCCGCTACCGCCGGCAGGCCCAGAACGCGCGCGGCGCGGCTGCCGAGCGTGCGGTCTTCGCGGCCCGCGTTGAGCAGCATCACCACAAAGACGAACAGCACCATGATGGCGCCGGCATAGACGATGATCTGCGCCGCGGCCAGAAACTCCGCGCCCAGCAGCAGGTAAAGCACCGCGAGCGAAGTCATCACCACGATCAGCGACAGGGCGCTGTTGATGGGATGGCTCTGGAGCAGGAGGTTGATGGCTCCGGCAAGGCAGAATCCGGCAAAGATGAAGAACAGGATCAGGTGCATCGTTTCGCCGTCGATGGCTGGAGCCGGTACAAGCCGGCCGGTTAAAAAGAAGAAAACGAGAACGAACGATTCAGGCCCGGTGAACCCATCCCGATTGTAAATGAACTCGTTGCAGAATCGGGATTTTCACCGTCGCTCATTTGAAAAGCCGTATCAGCGGTACGCAAGCCACAGGCTGGTGCCGATGATGTTGAGAATCGCCAGCGGCATCAGATAGCGCCAGCCGAAGTTCATGAGCTGGTCATAGCGGAAGCGCGGCAGGGTTCCCCGCACCCAGACGTAGAGAAACAGGAAGCAGAATACTTTGGCGACAAACCAGAAAATCGAGAGCAGGGCATTGACGAAGCTGTTTTCCACCGGACCCAGCAGGTTGCCCCACGGGCTGGTCCAGCCGCCAAGAAAGAGCAGCGTGGCCACGCAGCCCACCGTAATCATGTTGGCGTACTCAGCCATGAAGAACATGGCGAACTTCATCGAGCTGTACTCGGTGTGATAGCCGCCGGTCAGTTCGCTTTCCGCTTCAGGCAGATCGAACGGCGCGCGGTTGGTCTCGGCGTAGGCGGCCATCAGGTAAATGAAGAAGGCCACGAACTGCAGGCCCCCGAAGATGTTCCAGGTGGCAATGCCCTTCTCGGCCTGCTGTTCCACAATGACGCGCAGGTTGAAAGACCCCGCGCGCATCACGACGCCAACCAGCGACAATCCCAGCGCCAGCTCGTAGCTGATCAGCTGGGCCGAGGAGCGCAGTGACCCCATCAGTGAATATTTGTTGTTTGAAGACCACCCCGCCAGCGCAATGCCATAGACACCGATCGACGTAATGCCCAGGATCACCAAGAGGCCGATGTTCACATTGGAAATCTCAAAGAGATCGAGCCCGTGCGGGCCGGCATTCGGCTCGCCAAACGGAATCACAGCGATGGAGATCAGCGCGCAGCCGAGTGAGATCATCGGCGCCAGCAGGTAGAGCGGCTTGTAGACCGCGGTCGGAATGATGTCTTCCTTAAGGAAGTTTTTGGCGCCGTCGACCAGCGGCTGCCACAGGCCGAACGGCCCCACGCGGCTGGGCCCCCAGCGGTTCTGGATGCGCCCCACCAGCTTGCGCTCCAGCAGCACGGTGTAGGCAACGCCCATCAACAAGATCACCGTCACCACAACAACCTTGAGCAAGCTCCAAAGAAAGAATTCGAGAAGTGTCACGTGCGTTTAGCCTCTTGTTTTCCTACAGCGCCTTTCGAAATCCGTCGTCTATCACGATCGGTTCTGTATCAGGGCACGGCTTCAGCCGTGCCAAAAAGAACCGCAAAAGTAGAGGGCATTAGCCCCTGAGGCATGCTTTGGGCACTCTGGACCCAGTCAAACTTTTTTCCGCGGGCAACATTTCTCAGGGGAAGAAGCCCAGCTCTTTTCGTCCGATTCTGCGGTACGACTCAAGTCGTGCCCTGATACAAAACGCTCACTGCCCAGTCCCTCTGCAAGCTCTTAGGCCGTGGCCGAATGCAACCGCAATTCTTGAATCGCTCATTAGTCTGCCGCCGTTTCCGCCATCTCCCGCGTCTGGTGCCGGTCGATCTCACTTAGCCCGCGGCTATAGCGTCCAAATGTTCCTGAAGTGAAAAGCGTGTCATGCGACGGAGCCACCAGGTCGGGCTGCGTGAGCGCTGCAGCCGGCACAAACCCGTGGACTGCGCCCGGCTCCGTGCGCACATCGTTGCCGCTGACGAGATTGACCCGGTCGAGCGCGTAGCCGGGCGCCAGCCGCATGATCTCGTCGAGCGTAGCCAAGGGATCAAACGGGCTGAGCTTTGGTTCGAGGCCGTTCGCTTCGAGCCAGACGGAATGCCGGTCAGCCTCGCCGGCCTGCGCGCCGCGCGACTGGCCCAGATCGGCTCTCATGCCGCGCTTGCCGAAGGGAACCAGGGTGCTCACATCGACGCCCATGCCGCCGGCGAGCCGCACCAGGATTTCGAAATCGGGTTTGGTGCCGGCACGATCAGCTGCCTTGCGCACCAGTTGCACATCGCCGAAGGCATTGGTGACGGTGCCGGACTTTTCGTAGAGGCTCGCGGCCGGAAAGACCACGTCGGCCAGTGCGGCCGTCTCGGTGAGAAAGAGATCCTGCGCCACAACGAACGTATTCTTGAGAACCGCCGGGTCGACACCGAACCGCAGAACCGGATTGGCTCCCACCACCAGCAGCGCGCCCAACCGGCCGCCGCTGGCCGCATCGAGCATAGAGGGCAGCGCCATACCGGGCGTTGAGGAAAGATTCGGATACTCGGAGAATGCTCCCGGCGAAGAGAGCGGCACGTATCCGGGCAGCAGGTCCGGCAAAAGGCCCATATCCGCTGCGCCGCGCGAGTTCGCATAGTCCCCGAGATACGCAAAGCGGACCGAATCAGGATTGGGGCCGCGCTTCAATCCCCAGGCGACGAGGCTCTCGACTGCGGAGCCGCGAAACTCTTCGCCGAAGAGGACGACCAGCGACTCCTCGGCGAGCACAGCCTTGCTGAACTCGGAGTTGCCCGCACTGAGAAACGCAGGCAGATCCTTGTAGCCGTCCGCGGGAATCTCCTGCGTGGCCTTTGCCTGCCGGTCGAGCTTGATCGGGCGCGAGTTTGCAATGTAGAGCCGCGCGCGATTGAGGCGCACGTTGGTGCGTATCTGCCACGCGAGCAACGGATGCTCGTTGGTGGGATCGCCGCCGATCAGCAGAATCGCCGGAGCCGACCCAATCTCGCGCAGGCTCACGGTCTTCTTCGGCTGCCCCGCCAGCGCCCGCGCAAAGGCCACATAGTCCGTGGTGCGCACATGATCGATGTTGTTGGTGCCGAGAACCGTGCGCGCAAACTTCTGCAGCAGGTAATTCTCTTCATTTGTCGTGCGGTTCGAGCCGATGACGCCGATGGCCGCGCTGCCGCGCGTATGGCGAATCTCCTCGAGCCTGCCCGCCGCAAAGCGCAGCGCGTGATCCCACGTGGCCGGCTCCAGTTGGCCCGCCGCGTTGCGCACCAGGGGCTTCGTCAGCCGCTCGGGATTCTCGACAAAGTCGAATCCGAACCGGCCTTTGGCGCAAAGGAAATCGCCGTTGATTCCGCTCTTGTCGCGATTGTCGGCGCGCACAATCTCCGAGCCTTCGTTATCCTGCCGCACGCCCAGCGTGACCTTGCAGCCATCGCCGCAATGCGTGCAGACAGTCGAGACGTGATTCATCTCCCAGGGCCGCGTCTTGTAGCGATAGCTGCCGCTGGTGAGCGCGCCCACCGGGCACACGTCGATGCACATGCCGCACTGCTCGCAGTCGAGCTGGTTATCTTCGTTCGGCGCAATCACTGAGCTGGCGCCGCGATTGTGCACGCCCAGCGCCCACACGTCCATCCCTTCGCCGCAGATGCGCACGCAGCGGTAACAGAGAATGCAGCGCGGCCGGTCATAGAAGACCGCCGGCGACCACTGCTGCTCGTCGCGGTGGTGCTTGGCCTCGGTATAGAGGCTCTCGCCCGCGCCGTATTTGAAGGTCATGTCCTGCAGCTCGCACTCGCCGCCCGCGTCGCACACCGGGCAATCGAGCGGATGGTTGCCGAGCAGCAGTTGAATGGTGGCTTTGCGCGCCTGCGCAATCTCCGGCGACTCGGTCACGAAGGCCTGGCCCTCGGCCACAGTCGTCGTGCAGGCGGTCTGCAGCTTGGGCACTTTTTCCTGGCGCACCACGCACATGCGGCACGCCGCCTGCAGGCTCAAGCCGGGATAGTAGCAGAATGCGGGGATTTCAATCCCGGCCTTGCGGCAGGCATCAATGAGCAGCGTTCCCGCCGGCGCCGTCAGCGTCTTTCCATCGACCGTAAAATTTACGTCGGGCATTGCCTTCCTATGCGGCGCGAACGGATTCGCCGGTCTGTCTGTGGGTAGGAACTTTCACTCGGAGCTTTTTGACTACGAAGTATTCCGTATCTTCGAAGTCTTCCGCCTTAAACTGGACGTTCTCTGCCGCCGGCTCGGGAATTGCATAGCCCCTTTCTGCAAGCAATTCCAAATGGGATTCGAGCGCCTCGCGCATCATCGCTTCCATCTCCTCCAGTGTGTCACCCGCGGAGACACAACCGGGGACATCGGGGACAAACCCGGAAAAGTTGCTGGCGTTGTACTTCGCGTAGACAACCAGGTAGTCGTTGGTCATTTCAATCCCGCCTGCTTAAGAATACTTGCCAGGACGCGCTTCGAGAGGTCTTGGCTGCCATGAAACGGAACGGTCGTAATTCCAGTCTTCTCGGAGTGCTCAAAGTGCATGTGGCTACCCTTCTGCCTGACCAGTCTCCAGCCATCCTTCTCGAGGATACGAATGATCTCTCTGGCCTTCATGCTTTTGCCACAGTTCTCTCTGCTAACCCCGAATCCTATGCGCATCAAAACAACAAGAATGAAGGCCCAGTTATACCACCGCCAGCTCCACATGCTTGGCGAACGGGCACGGCTTGCCGTCCAAATGCTCTTCAAACTCCTTGCGGAATTTTTTGACGAACGCAATCGTCGGCATGGCCGCCGCATCGCCGAGCGGGCAAAACGTGCGCCCCAGCATGTTCTCGGCAAGATACTGCATGTTGTCGATGTCGCTTGCCGCGCCAAAGCCCGCATGAAAACGCGTGAGCGATTTTTTGAGCCAGTCCGTTCCTTCGCGGCAGGGAATGCACCAGCCGCAGCTCTCGTGCTGATAAAAGCTGATCGTGCGCAGCGCGAACTCGACGATGCAGGTCTGGTCATCGATCACCACCACGCCGCCCGAGCCGAGCATCGAGCCGGCCTTGCCCACCTGGTCGAAATCCATGCCCAGAGTTTCAATCTCTTCCGGCAGCAGCACCGGTGTCGACGATCCGCCCGGCACCACAGCCTTTAATTTGCGCCCGCCGCGCACGCCGCCGCCAACCTCGTAGATCATCTTCTTGAGGTTGTAGCCCATGGGCAGCTCGTAGACGCCGGGCCGCTCGATGTGGCCGCTCAAGCCGAACAAACGCGTGCCGCCGTTGCGCGGCGTGCCCACGGCCGAATACGCCTCCGCGCCCATGGTGATCACGTGCGGCACCGTCGCAATCGTCTCGGCGTTGTTGATGATCGTCGGTCCGCCATAGAGGCCCACGACGGCAGGGAACGGCGGCTTGATGCGCGGCACGCCTCGCTTGCCTTCGAGCGACTCCATCAGCGCCGATTCCTCGCCCACTTCATACGCGCCCGCGCCGGATTGCGTAATGATCTCGAATTCGTTCTCGGAGCCAAAGATGTTCTTGCCCAGAAAACCGCGCGCATACGCATCGGCGACGGCCTTCTCCGTGATCTCGAGCAGATAGCGGTACTCGCCGCGCAGATAGATGAAGCCGGTCTTCGCACCGATGGCCAGGCCGGCGATGATGGTCCCCTCAATCACCGCATGCGGATCGTGCAGAAAGATCAGATGGTCTTTGCAGGTGCCCGGCTCGCTCTCATCGCCGTTCACGAGAACGTATTTCGGCCTGGCCGACTGCTTGGGCACAAACGACCACTTCATGCCGGTCGAAAATCCCGCGCCCCCGCGGCCGCGCAGGTTCGAAGCCTTCATCTCGTTGATCACCCACTCCGGCCCCTGCGCAATGCACTTCTTAACGGCCTCGTAGCCGCCGAGCTCGATATAGCGATCGATATTGGCCGCGCCCTGCCCGAAGCGCCGGGTGACGATCTTTACTTCATCGGGATGCGAAACCAGCTTAGGCATGCGCCGCCTTCCCGTCCGCCTGCTCCCGGCCGCGGTAGTCTTTCAGAATGCCGGGCACGTGCTCCGGCGTCAGGTCGTCATGAAAGTCGTAATTCACCTGGATGGCCGGCGCCCAGCAGCAGGCCCCGATACATTCCACTTCTTCGAGAGAAAAGATTCCGTCTTTCGTGATGCCCTTGTGCCCGATGCCGAGCTCTTCCTGGAAGCGCTCATACAGATCGTAGGCTCCGCGCAGCATGCAACTGATGTTGGTGCACACCTGAATGTTGTATCTGCCCGCCGGCTTGAAGCGCAGCATGGAGTAGTATGTGGCCACGTTGCGCACATCCAGCTCGGTGATGCCGATGCGCGCCGCCACTTCCGCAATCACCGCGTCCGAGAGATATCCCACCTCATCCTGCGCGTAGAGCAGCATGGGCACCAGCGCCGAACGCTTCACTGGATATTTCTTCGCCAGCGCATCGAAGCGCGTGGCCAGCCGCGGCGAAAAAACGCTCATGGTTTCAGTATTCGTGTTGCCGCCGCTCATCGCATCAACTCCCGCGCCCAGCTTTCGGCCACCATATCCATCTCTTCCTCGCTTGCGCTCCCGGCTCCCGCGTCCCTCAATCGCCCCGCTTCGGTCAGCTCCAGTACTCCGCTGCTACCATTCTCGCGCATCCAGGCCACCCGGGAAAACTCGCGGCGCAGATTGAGCCATTTTTCCCCGTGGCGCGCAGTGATTTGCACGTCGTCCCACTCGATCGCAGCTTCGCGATTTCCATGCAGGCCGTGAGCCGCCGTGTAGCTGCCCAAAAGGGATGCGAGCGAGAGCCAGAGTTCTGTCCAAAGTTCCGCGTTCGCCGATGCAAGAGAATCCATCCCGACTCCTCTGATGCCGGCGGCATGGGGCCGGTGACAGCCGCCTTAGGAAAACTCTCCGGAGAGGATACTCGAAATGATGTCGATTGCGGTGTCCTCGGGATTCAATCCCGTTACGATCACGCCCGCGCTCTCATCGGCCCGAAACGACGCCGGCTCCGGCGCGCCCTGGTTGAAGACATATTCCCTGCGGCCGATCTCGCCGCCGGTCGGCGGGCCGCTGATGATCGCTCTGATCCGTGGCTGGCCCGTCTTGGCGCCAAGCTCCACGCAGCAAAGCAGGGATGTGCCGAACGTGAAGCAAAAGCGTCCGGAAAAACTTGGCGAAAAACTCCGGTCAAGGGTCGCCACCCCCCTCTTGCCCAGCTCCAGATTCGCTTTATGTATCTCGGCAACTAAGTGTGACTTTACACCGTCAAAAAAAGCCACTGGGTCGTGCTCTTTTGCTCCTGGCCTGCAGTCCCTGCCGTTGGCGGCATCCTGCAGTGCCCTGGCCTTTTCGGCCAACTTCGCGTAGTCGACCACGAATTGTCTCCTCTATCTATCAATCTCTCCCAATACAATATCGATGGAACCGATAACCGCAACCAGGTCGGCCAGCAGCCGGCCCTTGCACATGGTCTCGATCGCCTGCAGCGTGGCAAACGAGGGATTGCGCATGTGCACGCGGTAAGGCTTTGCCGTGCCGTCTGAAACAACGTAATAACCCATCTGCCCGCGCGGGCTTTCGATCGCCTGGTAAACCTCGCCCGCCGGTACCGCGAAACCCTCCGTCACGATCTTGAAATGATGGATCAACGCCTCCATCTGGGTCTTCATCTTTTCGCGGTCGGGCAGAATGATCTTCGGCGCATTGGCTTTGATCGGTCCTTCGGGCATGCCGTCCAGCGCCTGCTGGATGATCTTCACGCTCTCGCGCATCTCGATGAGCCGCACCTCGTACCGCGCCCACGTGTCGCCGACCTGTGAAATCGGCACGTTGAACTGGAACTTCTCATAGCCCGAGTAGGGCATATCGCGGCGCAGGTCAAAATCAACTCCGGACGCGCGCAGCGGCGGACCGGTGACGCCGAGCGCAATCGCGTCTTCCGCCGAGAGATGCCCGACCCCCTTGAGCCGGTTGACGAAGATCGGGTTGCCGCTGAGCAGGTTCGTGTACTCGTCGATCTTCTCCGGAAATGTCTTGATGAACGCCTGGACGCGCTCGAAATAATCGATCGGCGGCTCCATCGCCAATCCGCCGATGCGGAAGTAGCTGGTCATCATCCGCTGGCCGCTGACGGCTTCAAAGAGCCTTTGAATCTCCTCACGCTCGCGGAAGGTGTAAAGGAACACGGTGAGCGCGCCAATATCCATGGCGTGCGTGCCCAGCCACACCAGATGCGAGTTCAATCGCGTGAGCTCCGTGAGCAGCACCCGGATCCACTGCGCCTTCTCGGGAATCTCCAAATCGAGCAGCTTCTCGACGGCCAGGCAGTAGCAGAGATTGTTGGCCATCGGGCTCAGGTAGTCGATCCGGTCCGTGAGCGGCACCACCTGCTGATAGAACTTGGCCTCGCAGGTCTTCTCGATGCCGGTATGCAGATAGCCGATCTCCGGGTAGACGCGGACCACGATCTCGCCGTCGATCTCCAGCACCAGCCGCAGAACCCCGTGGGTTGAAGGGTGCTGCGGCCCCATGTTGAGGACCATGTTGTTATCGCTGGTCGGCTCAAGAACCGGAGTCTGGACAATCGGAGCCTGGACAATCGGAGCCTGGGCCAGGGGGCTGGGTGCGCTCGTTGGCATCAGCGATATCCCTCCACCGGATAATCCTTACGCAATGGATGTCCCTTCCAGTCCTCCGGCATCATGATGCGGCGCATATTGGGATGGCCTTCAAACCGGATGCCGAAGAGATCGAAAATTTCGCGTTCATAGTAGTTTGCTCCCGGCCAGATCAGGGTAATCGACTCGACCGAGGGATCGGCCTCGTCCACCATCACCACCAGCCGGATGCGTTCTTTATCGCCGTGCGACAGAATGTGATAGCTCAATTGAAAGCGCGGCGCGGCGGGGTGCCAGTCAACCGCCGTCAGGTCTTCAAGGAAGTTGTAGCCCCCAGCCTGAACCGCGGAACAGGCGGCGCGAATCGCTTCCGGCGCGATGGTGAGCGTGAGCTCGCTGCGATCGAATTTGGCATCCGCGAGCGCCTCCGGATTCCAATCCAGGATCGCCCGTACAGCCGGATGCTGCGGAAGCCCCTCAAGAACCGCCGCTTTACCGAACAGGGAAGGTGAGTCGCTCATCCTAGAGATCCGCCTTGTCCATACTCCAGTCCAGAATGCCTTTGCGCACAATGTAGTAGAGGCCCACGGCAACAAAGCCCAGATAAACGAGCATCTCCCAGAAACCAAAGAGCCTGTGGCCGGTGATGGCGGGCAGCTTGCGGTAGATGATCGCCCACGGCATGATGAAGACCGCTTCCACGTCGAAGAGGATAAACAGCACTCCCACCATATAGAAGCGCACGCTGAACCGGCCCCGCGCATCTCCCACTGCTTCGATCCCGCACTCGTAGGCGTCGAGTTTGACCTTCGTATTGCGATGCCGCCCCACAAACCACGAGGCCGTGACTATGCCGACCCCGAGCAAAATGGCCGCGAGAATCTGCATCAGCAGCGGAAGATATTGCCAGTAATAGGGAATCTGAGCCATCGCCGCACGCCCCAATAAGTGCTGCAAAATCAGTTTAGAACCGCCGCTTCGAAGAGAACGGCCGCTGCCGCCCTCTAAAAGAGAACCTGGTTTGAGCTTAGGTTTTCAGCCTGCTCCCGTCAAGGCACGCACATGCGTTACCAATGGGCGGTGTTTCAGGTTGGGCCTCGACCCACGAATGCAGGAAAATGCAACTGGGTCGGGGAGGTTCGGGTGCCAAATGAGCCCGGTCCAGGATTCGGCTCATGATTCGGATGGTCAAATAGGTCGGCGAAATCGGTCCCCAGAATCGATGGTGGATTCGGTCAATGACTCGGCCCCGGGCCCTGGCCGACCCCGCCGCGCAAAGACAAGTGTAAATGGCTTGCGCTGCTTACTGCCCAAAGATCAGCACGGCGAATAGGAAGAGCCAGGCCAGGCCCATGGTGTGCCAGAACCACGCCGTCGCGTCCACCGCGACCTGGCGGTAATCGACCCGCTTAAGCCAGCCGAGCGCGCAGAGGCAGAAGAGCAGGGCCAGAACGCCGAAAATTAAATGGGCGGCGTGGAGCCCGGTGATGACATAGAAGAAATAGCTTGCCGGCGTCGACCAGCGGTCAAAGGCAAAGCCTTGCGCGGTCAGCTGCTTCCAGGCCACGGCCTGTCCGGCAAGAAACAAAGTGCCCAAAAAGAGAGTGGCCCCGATCCACGGCAATGTGCGGCGCAAGGCGGGCCGGCCCAGGCCGAGCCACTCCTCCAGCACGTCGATTTCGCGAAAGATATGGCGGCGGGCAATTTCCATGGTCAAGCTGCTCAGCAGCAGGATCGCGGTATTCAAAAAGAGCACCGGCGGCAGCAGCACCGGATGCCAGTCGCCGATCTGCCGCAGCGTGCCGGGATCGAGGTGGGTGCTGGTCTGGCGCGCGTAAAAGAGCACCACCAGCACCACAAAAAACATCATGTCGCCCGCCAGCGCGCAGAAAACGAAGGCCCGGACGCGGTGCAGCAGCTCGCGCGGGCCGTGGTGCGCATTCTTCCAGTCGTCGTCGCCCCCGCCTCCGCCGCCGCCGGTGGGCCGCCGGTCAACCGGCGGTTTGCCGCCGATGCCAGGGGACTTTCGCTCGGTCTCCGCTGGGATGGGGGTGAAGATGGAAGGCATGGCAGCGCCTCGATAGAGTCCTCGATAGAGTCCAGGTTACTCCACTTTTGCTTGGACGCATCCCGGCTCCAAAGAGTGGGATGCAAAAAAGGCCAACTTGATTCACCGCAGGAAATCGGAACCCCAGAAAATCGGAATCTGGAAATCGGAATCCGGAAATCGCAACTCGAACCGGAAAACCAAACCGGCGCGATTACGCGCGGCGCTTTTCCTCGTGCGAACGCGCGGTGTCGACTATCTCTATGAACAGCCGATGCACGCGCCGATCCGAAGAAAGCTCGGGGTGAAACGTCGCCGCCATCACCGTGCCCTGCCGCACTAAAGCGGGAGACTCGCCGCGGAAGGCGAGAGCCTCCACCTCCGGGCCGATCTCGGCGAAGCGCGGCGCGCGAATGAAGACCATCTCCAGAGGACCGCCGGGGAGTTTCGTCTCGGATTGCAGAATGGCCGAATCGATCTGTCTTCCATAGGCGTTGCGTTCGACCGCCGCATCGAGAAGCCCCAGGCTGCGCTGCGCCGGGTTTCGCACCTCGCGCGCCAGCAGAATGGCGCCCGCGCAGGTGCCAAAGACAGGCTTGCTTCCACAAAACTCCTCCAAAGCGCGAAAGAGCCCGCGGCTTTCGAGGAACTTCAGCATCGTCGTCGATTCCCCGCCGGGCAGCACAATCCCGTCCAGGGACTGGCCGTCCAGGTGGAGGTCCTCGGCGGTCCTCACCAGCGAAGGAGTTGCGCCGGCCTCTTCGAGCGCCGTGGCATGCGCAGCATAATCGCCCTGGATGGCGAGGACACCGATGTGGGGTGGTGTGCGATCTTTCGTCAAACCCGGAAGCCCCAAATTTCACGTCAAATTCTGCCGGTGCACCGTCCTTGCGCTTTTTTCTAGCGAAAGGATGGGAAGCGACGAAACCCGCGCGAGCGGATAGCGAGCCGCCGCCCCACCGCAGCGGTTACCAGCCGCGGGTTTGCAGGAGCTGCGACTCTTCGAGAGCCGCGGCCGCCAGCCCCTTCATCGTGCCCGTTACCTGCTCGCTCGCCTCGGCCAGGATCTTCGGGTCGTTGTAGTGGGTCGTGGCGATCACGATCGCCTTGGCGCGGCTCACGGCCTCCTCGCGCTCCTTGGGGTCGTTCTCCACATCGAGCGGCGTGGCGCGCTCCTTCATGAAGATCCCCGATCCGACGAAGATGGCCTCGGCGCCGAGTTGCATCATGAGAGCCGCATCGGCCGGCGTGGCGATGCCGCCCGCCGAGAAGTTCGGCACCGGCAGCTTGCCGGCTTGCGCCACCATGGCTATCAGCTCATAAGGTGCCTGGTGCTCCTTGGCCGCCGCGTAAAGCTCCTGCTCGCTCAGCACCGTGAGCGCCTTCATCTGTTTCACAATCTGGCGCATGTGCTGCACCGCGTGCACCACGTCGCCGGTGCCTGCTTCTCCTTTTGTCCGGATCATGGCCGCGCCTTCGGCAATGCGCCGCAGCGCCTCGCCCAGGTTGCGCGCACCGCAGACGAAAGGCGTCGTGAAGGCGTGCTTGTCGATGTGATGGCTCTCATCTGCCGGCGTGAGCACTTCGCTCTCGTCGATGAAGTCCACGCCCAGCTGCTGCAGAATCTGCGCCTCGGCAAAGTGGCCGATGCGCGCCTTGGCCATCACCGGAATCGAAACCGCCTGAATGATGTGCTTGATCAAGCTCGGCTTGGCCATGCGCGCCACGCCGCCCTCGGCCCGGATCATCGCCGGCACACGCTCGAGCGCCATCACCGACGCAGCTCCAGCCTCTTCGGCGATGCGCGCCTGTTCGACGTTCATCACGTCCATGATGACGCCGCCCTTGAGCATCTCGGCCAAACCCACTTTCAGGCGCAGGCCCGTCGCAGCAAAACCATTCTTTTCCCTTTGTTCCGGCATCGTCTTCGACCTCGATTCACAGCGGTGGCCGGGCCTTGTGGCGCAACGGTTCACTGCTCTTCAGTGTATCAGCGATGTGGTTTCCAAGATATTGCTTCCGGTGCCGGGCGCGAGCGGGAAGGAAGCCTCATCTCTTAATTCTTTCCAATCTCACTGTCTCTCTTCTGGTCACTCTTCTGCACCGTTTCCCGGCAGATGACCCCAGCGCAACCATTGCCATCTTCCGGCGGCAAGCCGCCGGGAGGCGTGGCGCCTTCGGGCGCAGCGGCGGCAGCGCCGCCCGGCCGGGAGCTGGTTTCGATTCCGCCGGCTGCGGAAGGTGAGCGGCCACCGGCCTTCAGCAACACCGTGGCGCGGCTGCCGGTGGAGCTGGACGTGGCGATTCCGGTGCGGGATTTTCGGGTGCGGAATCTGTTGGCGCTGGTTTCAGGGCACGTGATCGAGTCGCAATGGGCCCACGGAGAAGACGTGCCTTTGAATGCGGGCGCCGTGCAACTGGCCTGGGGAGAGTTTGAAGTGATCGACACGCAACTGGCAATTCGGGTGACCCGGCTGGCGTGAGCCGGGCAGGAAGGAAACCAGTGGAGAAGAAAGCAAAAGGGCCCAAGGGCTTTGCCATCGCGGGCCCGGCGAGCGGCACCCCGGCAATCCAGACGCCGGCAATCCATACTTCCCCAGTCCGTACTCCCGCAACCAGTACACCGGCTCTGGGATGGGCGGGCAGGCTGCTTCAGCGGCTGCGCAGCGGGCGCCGCTCCCCGCCGCACCTGGCCCTGGTGGAGCGCATCGCGCTGGCGCCGCGGCAGTCGCTCACGCTGGTTGAGGCCGAAGGCCGCAGGATCCTGGTGGCCACTTCGGCAGAGGGCGCCGCCGCCTTTTATGCGCTCGATCAGCAGCCGAGATTGCAGCCGCCCCTGAAGCCGCCGTTGCATGCACGCCTCGTTGCTCGCGACACCGCCGGGCGTGCCACCGCTGGAAATGGATCGAGACAGAGCCGGCCTGCGAGGGTCTCATGGTGAGCTCCTGGGCCGCTCGCGCCGTGGCGCTGGCCGCGCCCGTGCCGCTGCTGCCGGACCTGAACGCGCGCCTGCATCCCTCCGACTCGACGCCCTGGACCATCCTCTTCGCGCTGACGCTCATCACGGTGCTCCCGGCCATCCTGATGGCGATGACGCCCCTGGTGCGCCTGCTGGTGGTCTTTCACTTTCTGCGCCAGGCGCTGGGCACGCAGACCGCGCCGTCGAACCCCACGCTGATGGGTCTTGCGCTGATGATGACCTGGTTCCTGATGACGCCGGTGCTGAATCAAGTCGACCAGCAGGCGGTTGAGCCCTACCGCGCCGGCCAGATCACGGGCCTCGATGCGATCACCCGCGGGGCGCAGCCGGTGAAGCACTTCCTGGTCCGCTACGCGCGCGAGAAAGACCTGGCCCTGTTCACGGCGGCCGGCCAGATCGCGCGGCCCAACACGCCGGACGATCTGCCCATGCGCGTCGTCGTCCCGGCCTACATTCTCTCCGAGCTCAAGGCCGGTTTTGCCATCGGCGCGGTGCTGTTTCTCCCCTTCCTGTTGATCGACATGGTCACGGCCTCCATCACGACTTCCATCGGCATGTTTCAGCTGCCTCCCGTCGTAGTCTCGACGCCGCTCAAGATTCTGCTGTTCGTGATGGTCGATGGCTGGAACCTGCTGGCCAGCTCGCTCTTGAAGAGTTTTTGAGGAGTCCGCATGACGCCGGATATGGTCGCCGAACTGTTGCGCCAGCTTGTGAAGGAGGCGTTGATCCTGGCCGCTCCGCTGCTGATTGCGGCCGCCGGACTGAGCTTTCTGCTGAGCCTGGTGCAGACCCTGACCAGCCTGCAGGAGCAGTCGCTCACCTCGGTGCCGCGGCTGGCCGCCGTGGCCTTGATTCTTCTGGCGGGCATGCCGTGGTTTCTCGAGCGCATGGCCACCTATACGGAGCTGCTGCTCTCGGATCTGCACCGGTATGTGGGGTGAGGAAGGCAGCTTTCAGCTGTCAGCTATCAGCCGTCAGCTTGATTGCGGGATGAAAAGCGAGGGCGTTGCAACGCCACAACCAGGAACTGAGAGGAGGAGCTGAAAGCTGAGGGCTGAGGGCTGACAGCTAAGAACAATGGCCGAATGGATCCAGTTTCTGAGTGCAATGACGCTGGCGCTGGTGCGCATCAGCGGGATGGTGGCCTTCGCTCCCTTCTTCGCTTCCACCGCGCTGCCCATGCGCATCAAGGCGGTCTTCGTCTGCGCAGTGGCCTTTCTGCTCGCGCCGCTGGTGGCCGCGCTGCCTCATGCCCGCGCGGAGATCAGCTTCGCGGCGCTGCTCGGCGAGCTGTCGATCGGGCTGGTCTACGGGCTCTCGCTCACGCTGCTCAACGAGATGATGCTCTTCGCGGGGCAGATTGCGGGGCTGCAGTTGAGCTTCTCCCTGGTGAACCTGCTCGATCCGGCCTCCTCCATCCAGACCCCGCTGCTCGGCGACCTCTTTCAACTGATGGGCACGCTGGTGCTCATCACCTCGGGACTCGACCGCATTCTGATCGCTTCCCTGGTGCGCAGCTTTCGCGTGGCGCCGCTGGGCAGCTTCGCTCTCGCGCAGCCCACGGCTCTCAGCCTCGCGCGCGCCGCCGCGGGCATTTTTCTGGCCGCGGTCGAGCTGACCGCGCCCCTTCTCGCCGCCACCCTGTTGGTCGAGATTGCGGTTGCGCTTCTGGGCAAGCTGAGCCCGCAGCTGCCGGTCATGGCCCTCACCGTGCCGCTCAAGACCATCACCGGCTTCGCGATTCTCGCCGGCGCTCTCGCTCTCTGGCCGCGGTTCATCGAGGCGCGCTTTGGCAGCCTGCTCGACATGGCCGAGCGGCTCATCGCCATGCCGGCCGCGCGCGCGGCAGGAGGCTAGCCGATGCCCGGCGAACGCACCGAACAGGCCACGAACCGGCGCCGGGAAAACGCGCGCCGCGAAGGCGACGTCCTGCATAGCCGTGAGCTCACGGCCGCGGCTGGAACCCTGGCCGGCGTGCTCGCGCTCGGCAGTCTCGGCGGCCGCGCTCTCGAGACATGGCGCAGCGCCTTTGCGGCCTTCCTCACCCTCGGCGCGCCGGCGCATTGGGAGAAGGCCACGCTCGAGCCCACCCTTTTAGCGATGCGCGGGCTGGCGCTCTCGGTTTTGGGTCTGCCCGCGATGGTGATGGCGGCGGTGGCGGCGGCGTCTTTCGGCGTGGGCCTTCTGCAGACTGGCGGGCTCAGCTTTCATCCCGCGGCCGTCGCGTTCAAGCCCGAACGGGTGAATCCCGTCTCCAATCTGAAAAATCTGTTTTCCTTGCGCGCCGCGGCGCGGCTCGCCAAATCGCTGCTACCCGCTTCGCTGCTCACGGTCTTCGCCGTGCAGCGGATCGCGCGCCAGTTGACGATCCCGCCGTTTTCTACCGCGCGGCTCGAGCTGCTCGGCTCCGATGTCTACGGCCTGCTGCTCACCGCGGCCTGGCTGCTCTTCGGCTGGTCGGCGATCGACTTCCTGGTCGAGTGGCAGAGCCGCGAGTCGCGCCTGAAGATGAGCCGCCAGGATCTGCGCGACGAGTACAAAGAGACCCAGGGCAATCCGCAGATGCGCAGCCGCATCCGCGGCCTGCAGCGCCAGATGCGCCGCCGGCGCGTAAAGGCCGACGTGGCCAAGGCTGCAGTCGTGCTCACCAATCCCACCCACTACGCCGTCGCTCTCGGCTTCGACTTCGCCACCATGGAGGCGCCGAAGGTGGTTGCCAAGGGCCGCAACCTGCTGGCTGAGGAGATCAAGGCGGAGGCCCGCTGGGCGGGCGTGCCCATCCTCGAGAACCCGCCGCTGGCCCGCTCGCTCTATCGCTCGGTCGAAGTCGGCCAGGCCATTCCGGTCGATCTCTACGCCGCCGTGGCTACGATCCTCGCCTATCTCTATCGCCAGCGCGTCGAAGCGGAGCTGCGGCAGCGGCGACGCTCCGCGGCTCCGGGCGTGGTTGCGGGTCCTGGAGGAGTGACGCGATGAGCACGGCCGCCTTGCCCGCCGGCCCGTTACGCCCGGGGTCGATTCTCGACCGGCTGCGCGAGTACGTGCTGCCGCTCGCCGCCATCAGCGTGATCTTCGTCATGCTGGTGCCGCTGCCCGCCGCGGGCCTCGACTTTCTGCTGGCGCTCTCGATGGCCGCCTCCTTTGTCGTCTTTCTCTCCGCCGTCCAGATCCGCCGCGCCGTCGAGCTCTCGGTCTTTCCCACGCTGCTGCTGCTGCTCACGCTCTTTCGCCTGGCTCTCAATATTGCCTCCAGCCGCCGCATCCTGTTGCACGGCTCGGAGGGCACGGCCGCGGCCGGCAAGGTGATTGAGGCCTTCGGGCAGTTTGTCGTCGGCGGCAATTATGTGGTCGGGTTCGTGCTGTTTCTCGCCCTGGTCGCGATTCAATTCCTGGTGGTTTCGCACGGCGCCGTACGCACCGCCGAGGTCACGGCCCGCTTCACCCTCGACGCGCTGCCCGGCAAACAGATGGCCATTGACGCCGACATGAATGCGGGCATGATCGACGAGGCGGAGGCCCGCCGCCGGCGCCAGGCCATCGCCCGCGAGGCCGAGTTTTATGGAGCCATGGACGGCGCGGCCCGCTTCAACCAGCGCGACTCGCTGGCCACCATCCTGATCACCGCCATCAACATCATCGCCGGCCTGCTGATCGGCACCCTGCAGCAGGGTGTCGCTCTGGGCGAGGCGGCGCGCACCTACACCGTGCTCACGGTGGGCGACGGCCTGGTCACGCTCATTCCCTCGCTTCTGGTTTCGGTGGCCGGCGGCATCACGCTCACCCGCGCCAACTCGGCCGGGATGCTGGGCAGTGAGATCCGCCAGCAGCTCCTTACCCGGCCGGCCACGCTCTATTTGGCGGGCCTGGTCACCAGCGGCATGTGCCTCATCCCCGGGCTGCCGAAGCTCGCGTTTCTCGCCGTCTCCGCGGGCCTCTTCTGGAGCGGCCGGCGCGCCGCCGTGCACCCTCCGGCGGCGGCGCCGGCCGAGGGCGCCGGGGGTGAAAAGAAGGCGGCCGTCCAGGCGCAGAGCGCTGATCTCACCGCGTTGCTGCGCCTTGAAGATCTCACCCTCGAGATCGGCTTCCAGCTCATCCCGCTCGTCGATGAGAAACAGGGCGGGCAGTTGCTCAACCGCGTGCGGACGCTGCGCCGCCATCTCTCCTCCGAGATGGGGTTTCTGGTCTCCCCTATCCATATCTCGGACAACCTGCGCCTCAAGCCGCGCGAGTACCTGTTTTCGCTGCGCGGCATCGAGATCGGCCGCTGGCAGACGGAGGGCCCGCAGCTTCTGGCCGTCTCGGGCGAGGCCGGCCGCCGGCCGTTAACCGGCAAAGAGACGCGCGAACCGGCCTTCGGCGTGCCCGCGCTCTGGATCGCGCCGGCCCTCGAAGACCAGGCCATCGCCGCCGGCTACTCGGTCGTGGATGCGACCACCGTCATCACCACCCACCTCGGCGAAATGATCCGCCAGCATGCCTGGGAGCTGCTCGGCCGCGCCGAGATCAAGCGGCTGATGGACGCGCTCAACGAGAGCCACCCGAAGCTGATGGAAGAGCTGGTGCCGAAGCTGCTCACGCTGGGCGAGGTGGGCCGGGTGCTCGAACAGCTTCTGCGCGAGCGGGTCTCGATCCGCGATCTCGGCTCCATCCTCGAAGCGCTGCTCGAGATCGCTGCCGTGAACAAGAATCTCGTCGCGCTCGTCGAGTCGGCGCGCCAGGCGCTGGGGCGCCGCCTGGTGCGGCCGCTCCTCGACGCCGACGGTCTGCTGCCGGTCCTGCTCCTCGATCCCGGCCTCGAAGATGAGATTCTCACCGCCCTCGGGCCCGACGGCGGCTTAAGTGGAACCGGCGGCCCGCGCCTGCTTGCCGCCCAGGCAGCATCGGGAGTCCCAGTCGTCCGGCGGCTTACCGATTCTGTGAGAGCCCTCATCGGCGCCACCTCCTCCGCGGTCATGCCCGTGCTCCTGATTCCGAGTCCAGCACGCTATCACGTCAAGCGATGGCTCGAGCCGGTGCTTCCCCGGCTGGCGATTCTGTCTGCCGGGGAGATTCCGCCCGAGATCCGGCTGCGCCCGGTGGGCACGGTTCGTTGAAGGCATGGCAGCGGCTGAGGCCGGAGCGGGGGGGCTGGTCTATCCGGTCCGGCAAAGGGGAGCCGATGAGCATTGAAGCGGGCACGGCGGCGCGGCCGCGGGCAACGCGGCGACACGCGGAGGAGAGCGGATATCCTCCCGCGGCTTCGGCGGTCTCCGCGCTCAACGCCGAGCAGGAGAGCGTCTTGCTCGAACACCTGCCCATCGTGCGCTTTCTCGCGCGCCGCATCCACGAGCGGCTTCCGCAGCATGTCGAAATCGAGGATCTGGTCTCGGCGGGCGTAGTGGGACTGATGGACGCCTTCGCCAAGTTCGATCCGGAAAAGAAGGTCCAGTTCCGCAGCTACGCGCAGTTCCGCATCCGCGGCGCGATCCTGGACAGCCTGCGCACGCTCGACTGGAGCCCGCGCGAGCTGCGCCGTAAGGGCCGCGCCGTCGAGGAGGCTATCCGGGTTTTGACCGCGCGGATGGGCCATGCGCCGGGTGAGGCGGAGATAGCCGCGGAGCTGAACATCGGTCTCGATGAGTACCAGCAGCTTCTCGGCGAGCTGAAGGGTCTCGAGATCGGCACGCTGCATGTCGAGCGCAACGAGGATTCGGGCGATGAAGAGCTGGCCTACGTGCCCGGCAAACCGGAGGAGGATCCTCTCTTTCGCTGTCTCAAGGGCGAGCTGCAGGAGCGGCTCACCGACGCCATCCAGCATCTGCCCGACCGGGAGCGGCTGGTGATGACTCTCTACTACTACGAGGAGATGACGATGCGCGAGATTGGCCTGGCGCTGGGCGTGGTCGAGTCGCGGGTTTCGCAGGTGCACGCCTCGGCGGTGGTGCACCTGCGCGCCGCCCTCAAGGACCTGGCCGCGCGCGGCGCCTTCGAGAAAGATGTGGCGCGCAAAAGCACCGAAAAGCCCCGCCGGGCTGCCGGCTGATGTGCACCTGGGCTGATGTACACCTGGGCTGATGTGCACCGGGGCCGATTTGCATCTGGTCTGATTTGTACCTGTCTGATGCGCGCTGGCGCCGGTTCGCAGGCGAGAACAGGGCAGGCCGGGAAAGGGAAGTAGTCATCGATGGAGAAAACGCTCAAGCAGGACGAGATCGACGCGCTCTTCCAGGCCGCGCGCAGCTCCGCGCCAGAGGCAAATCACGTCGACGCGCACGCCCACGCCCTCCCCTACAACTTTTCCTCGGCCGGGCAGATTTCAACCGAGCAGTTGCGCGCCATCAGCATGTTGAACGATCTCTTCGCCCGCAACCTGACCCACAACCTGGCCGCCTGGCTGCGGACGCGCTTCCAGGTCAACCTGGTCTCGGCCGAGCAGATCCAGTTCAATGAGTTTCTGCTCAGGATTCCCGAGATCAGCTACGTGGCCTCGGTGCGCCTCGAGCCGCTGGGGGCGCTTTCAGTACTGCAGCTCGACCTTGGCCTCGCCCCGCCCATCATCGATCTGCTGCTGGGCGGCGAGGGCAGGGACGGGCCCTTGCGGGAGCTGACCGATATCGAGGAATCAATTCTGGCCTCGGTCGTCGAGATCATCTGCCGCGAGTTGACCGCGGCCTGGCAAAGTGTAGGCCTGAGCTTCGACTTCGATCGCCGCCAGATGCAGACGCAGGTGGCGCGGATCATGCAGGTAACGGAGAAGACGCTCTGCCTGAGCTTCGAGATCCGCATGCCGCACAGTTCGGGGCTGCTCAACCTGGCCTTTCCGGCGGTGGTGGCCAATACCATTCTGCGCCGGCTGACCACCGATTGGGGCCACCGGCGGCGCCAGGGCGGCGATGCGCGGGCGCGCATGGAGGCTGCCGCGCGCAAGATCCGCTTCGGCTGCTCGCTGCAGCTGCCGAGCGTCCGTATCGCGGCCAGCGCGCTCGAAAGCCTGAAGCCGGGCTCGATCGTGCGCCTCAACCTGCCGGCGAACGCTTCGCCGGTCTGGCGCGTGGGTGGCCAATCGCTGTCGCTTGCGCAGGCCATCCGCCAGGGCTCCCACCGCGCCGCGCGCCTCCAGCAGCCGATTCTCGAACGTCCCATTCCCGACCGGTCCATTCCCGACCGGTCCATCGCCGCGGGCGAGCCATGAAGCCCCGCGAATTCCCGTCCCGCGCATTCTCGCCCAACCATGAGGCCGGGCGATGAAGACCTTCGCGGACTGCTGGGCCTCTGTGGCCGCCGACCTGTTTTCGCAGGCCCTGGTCGGCGAGCCGGAGCTCTCCGAATCCCTGCCCAAGCCGCTCGGCGCCGGCTCCTTCGGTTTTGCGGCCTTTATCGCCGGGGACGAAGAAGGGCGCTTTGCGGTCGTGCTCGACGGATCGGTCCTCGAAACTCCCCTGCTCGGCGACGGCGTGGATCAGAAGGCGGGCTGGAACGAGCTGCTGCGCGAGGTTGCCGATGCGGCGGCCGGCGAGCTGCTGGCCAAGACCGGGAAGAAATGCAAGGTGACGAAGTTCGAGCCGGTCTCCGGCGAGAGCCAGATCTCCCGCGCCTTCCAGTTGCGCTCCGGGGACCGCGCCTGGACCATCCTGGTCCGCGACGAGGTGCGCGCCCCGCAACCGAAGCCCAAGGCCGAGACGGTCGTGCCCGCCGCCGCGCCGCCGCCCGGACTCAGTGCCGGCCTCGAGCTGCTGCTCGATGTCGAGCTCGAAGCCTCGCTGCGTTTCGGCTCGCGAGAGATGCCGCTCGGCGAGATTCTCGATCTGGACCCCGGCGATGTGGTGCAGCTCGACCGCCATGTCGCCGACCCCGTCGATCTTCTGGTGGGCGACAAGATCGTCGCCCGCGGCGAGGTGGTGCTGATCAACGGCAACTTCGGCCTGCGGGTGACCGAGGTAGCGGAGCCGCGGAAGCGGCTGGAGAGCATCCGATGCCTCTTCTGAGCCGGCGTCCGGCACGCCCTCCAACACCCGCACGGGCGCAGGGTTACGATCTCGCGGCGTCCGGCGGCCGCGGGCCGGCAGGCTTCGCGCAGGAACCCGGTCCGGTCCGTACCGGATCCGCCGCCTGGCGCCCTGGGTTCTTCGAGAGCTGCGCCAACCCGCGCTGCGGCACGGGATGGATGAAGCTCTGGCGCAGCCGCAGGACGCCTATCTTTGAGGGAGGATGGTGCTGCTCGCCGGCTTGCGCACGCGCGCAGGTCGAAGCGGCGCTGGGCCGCGAGATGGATGCGCGCGGCGCGCTTCCCGAGACCCGCCGCCACCGGATTCCGCTTGGCCTGGCCATGCTCGAGCAGGGCTGGATCACCGGCATCCAGTTGCGCCGGGCCCTCGATGCGCAAAAGACCGCCGGAGCCGGCAAGCTGGGCCAGCGGCTGGTGCGCCAGCAGGCGGCGAACGAGGAGCTGGTAACCAGGGCGCTCGGCCTGCAGTGGAGCTGCCCAGTGCTCGGCATCGAATCGCACAATGCCGAAGCCATGGCTCGGCTGCTGCCGCGGCTCTTCGTCGATGCCTTTGGAGCGCTGCCGCTGCGCGTAGCGGCGGGCAGGATTCTTTATCTGGGCTTCGAGGACCGGCCCGACCCGGTGCTCGCACTGGCCGTCGAACGGATGACCGGGCTGCGGGTCGAAACCGGAGTGGTCGCCGGCCCGGCCTTTCGCGCGGCGCACCGGCAGATGCTGGCGGCACGCTATCCGCGCGCCGGGCTGGTCGAGGCCTCCTCCGATACTTCGCTCGCGCATGCGCTGCTCAAAGCCATGGAGCGGACCCGGCCCGCCGAGGTGCGCCTGGCGCGGGTCCACGACTGCCTGTGGCTGCGCATCTGGCTGCGGCCCCAGAAAGGGGCCTCTCCCGAAACAGATGCGGTGGAAGATCTGATCGGCTCGACCGCCAGCGGCTGAAACCGGGCATAGCCCGTCTTTCCCATACCCTGTGCTTCTTCGGTTTTGCCGTGCAGAGAACGAAAAGAAACCCCATGCGCCTCATGGATTCGCCGCACGCGCCGATAGGCAAAAAAGAGTTGAGGAGCCTGGCATGAGCGAGATTCGAACCCTGATCGTCGATGATTCTTCGGTGATGCGCAAGATTGTGGAGCGCGCGCTGCGCCAGGCGGGCCTGGACCCGATGGTGGTGCATGAGGCCGGCAGCGGCATCGAGGGACTGGATGTGTTGAAGTCCAGGCAGGTGGACCTGATCCTCTCCGATATCAACATGCCTTCGATGGATGGTCTCGAGTTTCTGCGCCAGATCCAGGCGCAGAACCTGGCGCCCGGCGTGCCGGTGGTGATGATTACCACCGAGTCCAGTGAAGAGCATGTAAGGCAGGCTATCGAGGCCGGGGCGCGGGGCTACATTCGCAAGCCGTTCACGGCTGAACAGGTAAAGGAACGTGTACTGCCGCTGTTACACGCGGCCTGACCGGGAGGAGACAACGTGCTCTTTAACGGCGTGCGCCAAGGCGCCATCGCGGATTCGCGGGCGGAAGGCGGGAAGTTGAGGGATGGTGCGATGGCTGTTTCGTTGCGTGAATCCATGCAGCAGGTCTCCGATCCGCGGAACCTGGATGCCACTGTCGAAGAGGTCTTTCAACTCATGCTGGGCGTCGATTGCCGGCGCGGCGAGGCGCCGCTCCCGGCCTCCTCATCCGAATCGGTCACCGCGGTGGTGGGCTTCGGGGGCGCGCTGAGCGGGGCGTGCATCTTCCGGTCGGACAGCGACGTGGCGATCCAGATCGCCAGCCGCATGACCGGCATGGAGTTCACCGAGGTCGACGACACCGTGAAGGACGCGGTTGGCGAGATCGGCAACATGCTGGCCGGCGCCTGGAAGGGCAAAGTGCCGGAGCTGGCTGCCAGCTGCGGGCTCTCCGTGCCCGCCGTCATCACCGGCCGCGACTATAACCTGCGTGTGCAGGCGCCGGAGTTTCAGTTGAACCATGTCTACCATTTTGCGGAGTTCGCTTTTTCCGTGACCATCGTCTGCGACGGGCTGCAGTAAAACGGCCGCGGCCCGGCGCACCACCCCATATCCATCCCCATGTTTCTCGGGCTGCAGGTTTCCGGGGCTGCGGATTCTTGTAGAGATTTTGGGTGCCGGATCTCCCGATTTTGGACACCTGGGTGCCACTCCGCTGCGCGGTCGCGCACAATGCTCCAACGGGATACGCAAGATAAATCGGCGCCAAGGCCCGGGGCGGCGAAAGTGTATCGCTTTTGCCCGGTCCCCACTTATTCCTAATTTGCTTTAATCCCTCGCGCGCCCCTGCGGCCCCTCATCTGCAGTCTCTCCTCACCATGGACAGCGGCTATTACGCGGCGATGACCGGCCTGGTGGCGCGATACCAGGCTCTCGACACGGCCGCCGGCAATCTCGCCAACGCCGGCACGCCTGGCTACCGTGCCGAGCGCGAGTTCTTCCGCTCCGTGCTTCTTGGGCCCGACGCTCTCGACTCGCAACTGGGCGAAACCGTGAACAACTACGGCCTGCTGGGCGGGGACCGGCTCAGCCTGACGCAAGGGGCTCTCCAGCAAACCGGCAACCCGCTCGATCTGGCGATTGAGGGGCAGGGGTTCTTCGAGATCCAGACCGCCAACGGCCTCCGCTTTACGCGCGATGGCGGCTTTCACCGCGCCCGCAGCGGGCAACTGGTGACGGCGGCCGGCGAACCGGTGCTCTCGGCTACCGGCCAGCCCATCCCCGTGCCTCCGGGCGAGGCTGCGGTGGGCGCGGATGGCGTGCTTTCCGTGGCCGGCGGCGCGGTGGCAACCATAGGAGTCTTCACCTTTCCGCCGGGAACCGAACTCGCGCCCGAGGGAGCCAACCGCTATATCGGCCCGAAGGGCGTGGCTCCGGTCGTCCAAAAAGACGCCTCGATTCACCAGGGCGCGATCGAATCGGCCAACCAGGATGTGATCCAGGGCTCGCTCGACCTGATCGTGATGCAGCGCCAGGCGGAGATGATGCAGCGGGCGCTGACGGTCTTCCATAACGACTTCAACAAGTTCGCCACCGAGGATTTGCCCAAAGTGTGAAAGGCAGGGACTGGTCCTCAGTTCCGGCTTTAGTCCCTCAGTTCCGGCTTTAAAGGAGATACGATGATTCGAGCTCTCTACACGGCCGCCAGCGGCATGAGCGCGCAGCAGCTCAACCTGGACACAATCGCCAACAATCTGGCCAACTCCTCGACCACCGGCTTTCGGCAGCTGCGCCTCGAGTTTCAGGACATGGTCTACCAGAACCTGGTCACGCCGGGTGCGGCGCAGAGCCAGAACACCGTTTCGGCGGGACTGCAGATCGGTCTCGGCACGAAATCCGCGGCCACCGAGGTCATCACCACCCAGGGCGAGCTCAACGAGACCGACAATCCGCTCGACGTGGCGATCGAGGGTTCGGGCTTCTTCCAGGTGCAGCGGCCGGACGGCACCATCGCCTACACCCGCGCCGGCCAGTTTCAACTGAACAACCAGGGCACCGTGGTGACCACGGACGGCGATCCGCTGATTCCGACCATCACCATTCCCCCCAATGCAACCGCGGTCACCATCACCCAGTACGGCGTAGTCAACGCCACCCTGCCGGGGCAGCAGAACCCCTCCCAGCTCGGGCAGATCCAGTTGGCCACCTTCCCCAATCCGGGAGGGCTCGCAAGCCAGGGCAGCAACCTGCTCCAGGCCACGCTGAGCTCGGGCGATCCGGTGCTGGGCAATCCCGGCGGTAATGAAGGGCTTGGGACCCTGCAGCAGGGCTACCTCGAAAACTCGAATGTCGATGTAGTCACTGAGTTTGTGCAGATGGTGCTGGCGCAGCGAGCCTACGAATCGAACTCCAAGGTCATCAAGGCGGCGGACGACATGTATTCCCAAGTCAACAACATGACTCATTGATCTTCAAGTCATGATTCAGAAATCGGCGGTTAGAGTGATGAGGTTGAGCGAGATAGGACGGTTTTGGTTGGCGGGCGTCGCGGCCTGCTGCGCGTCCGTCTTATGTGCAGCTACCTTGTGCGCCCAGGCGCAGCGGGTCCCGGCGACCTCGGAGGTGCGGCTTCCGATTCAGACGCAGGTCGCGGCCCTTGCTTCCCATGCCGACCTCGTTTTTCCTGCCGACCCCGTTTCCCATGCCGATGCCAATATCGTCCGCGAGATCGATGATCCGCACACCGGCAGCCGCTGGCTGCTCGAACGCGACGAGAGCCGGCCCGGCGGTCCAGGGCGCCTGGTCCTCGCGGGCGGCTCTGCCCGGTCGAGAGAACAGTCGAGGGCGCAGTCAGCTGAACCGGGGCGCGTTAGCGCTGCGGCAGTGCCGGTGATCCGCGCCGGCGACCGGCTGATCGTCGAAGAAAATACCCCACTTGTGGAGGCGCGATTCGAAGCCATCGCGCTCAGCCCGGCCTCCGCCGGAGCGCCGCTCCGGGTACGCCTTGCGATCGGGGGCCATGTGGTCCGGGGGATAGCTGTGGCTGCCGGGCGGGCGAAGCTGGCGCCGGAGGGTGAGGTGCGCCCATGAGAGCCACTTGCGTGGTCCTGGCTCTTCTAAGCGGCGGTCTGGTCTGCGCCGGCCTGGTCTCTCCCGGTCTGGTCTCCGCCGCTCGGGCCGCGCAAGGTACGCCGCCTAAGAAGCACAATCCGCTGGTCCCGGCCGCGAAGGCTACGCCTCCTGAGGCGGCGCTCGCCGCCTACATCGAGCAGGTGCGCGCGCAGCAGGCGGCGGAGGTGCGGACCCTGGGCTCCATCTGGACCCCCGAGGGCCAGCTGGTGCGGCTGGGCACCGACCCCAAGGCCTTCCGGCTGCACGATGTGGTCTCGATCGTGGTCACCGAAAGCCTGGCGGCATCGACCGACGGGCAGGTCAAGAACTCAAGGGCCTCGAATGCCAACTCCGGCGTGACGGCGCTCTTCGGGGCGCTCAAGACCGCCAACAACCTGCAGAACCTGTTGGGCATGTCGGCAGCCTCGGGCCTCACCGCGCAGGGGCAGAGCACCACCAACTCAAGCCTTTCCACCACCTTCGGCGGCGAAGTCGTCGAGGTGCTGCCCAACGGGATGCTGGTGGTGCAGGCCACGCGCGAGCTCACCTTCTCTGAGCAGACGCAGCTCATCAAGCTGCGCGGCCTGGTGCGCCCGGAGGACGTAAGCGCGCAAAATCAGATTCTTTCAACCGATATGACCGATCTGGAACTCGAGGTCACGGGCAAGGGAATCGTGAACGATTCCACCTACCGGCAGAACCCTTTGGTGCGGTTCTTGGAGAGATTGCTGGTGTTTTAGAGGGACCAGGGACCAAGGACGAAGGGTCAAGGGACGAGGTCCTTCGAGAGGAAGACAGGACGGCATGGCGATGCGGGCGAGCTCGACGAAAGAGACGAAATTCAGGGGCCTTCCCTGGCTGCTCGCGGCGCTCGGGCTGCCTGGGCTCGGGCTGTCTGGGCTCGGGCTGCTTGCCCTCCTTTCTCCCGTGCCGGCCCGTGCGGCCGACACGGGCCATGCTGTGCGGGTGAAGGATGTTGCCGCCATCGAGGGGATTCGCGACAACCAGCTGGTGGGCTATGGCCTGGTGGTGGGGTTGCACGGCACCGGTGACAGCCAGCAGACGATCTTTCCGGCGCAGACGCTGGTCTCGGCTCTGCAGCGGATGGGCATCACGGTGCCGCAGAGCGGCGCCATCAGCGCGGCCAACATGCAGGTGAAGAACATGGCCGGAGTCTTTGTCGTTGCCACGCTGCCGCCCTTTACCGCGCCCGGTTACAAGCTCGATGTGACGGTCTCCTCGGCCGGCGACGCGCGCTCGCTCGAAGGCGGCATCCTGCTGATGACGCCGCTCTACGGTCCCGATGGCAAGATCTTTGCGCAGGCGCAGGGAGCGCTGGTGCTGGGCGGCTATCTGGCCACGTCCGGAGGCAACACCCGGCAGGTGAACCACCCCACCACGGCGCGCATCCCCGACGGAGCGCTCGTGGAACGGCTGGTGCCCTTCGATCTGAAGCAGTTGCACATGATTGACGTGGTTCTGAATGACGCCGATTTTCATACCGCCGAGGGGATGGCCGCCTCTATCGACCAGGTGCTGGGCGCCGGCCGCGCCCACGCAATCGATAGCCGGCGTGTCGAGATTCTTCCCCTGCCGGGCGAGGACATGGCCGCGCTGCTCGACACGATCGAGTCAGCCCCGGTCGAGGTCTATCCGCGGGCGCGTGTTGTGGTCAACGAGCGCACCGGCACGGTAGTCATCGGCGGCACGGTGCGGCTGCAGCCGGTCTCGATCCTGCACGGCGGCCTGAGCGTGAACGTCCTCTCGAGGGTCGAGGTGTCGCAGCCCGGCCCTCTTTCCGTCGGAACGACACAGGTCGTGCAACAGACCTCCGTCCAGGCCGAGGACAAGCCGGTCAACCGGATCGATCTCAAGGAGGGTGCGACCGTCGAGGACCTGGTGCAGGAGCTGCAGCGCACCGGAGCGGGCGCGCGGGATGTAATTTCCATCCTGCAGGCGATGAAAGAGGCCGGCGCCCTCGAGGCCGACCTGGAGGTGCTCTGATGACGGGAATCGCTGCCTCTCTGCCTGTCCCGGAAGCCGGCGGGTCCGCAGCGCGCGAGACGGTCGCGCCCAACCCCAAGCTGGTTCACGCGGCGCAGGAGTTTGAGGCGCAGATGATGAAGGAGTTATTGCAGCCCATGACCGGCGGAGACGCGCTGACCGATGATGCGGACGGCTCCGATCCCGAGCTGGGGTCGGGCTCCGGATCGGGCGGCGCATTGGCGGATTTCGCCTCCGAGGCTCTGGGCCGGGCGCTGAGCCAGCGCGGAGGGTTTGGCATCGCCAGCCAGATCATCCGGGAGCTGAGTCACTCCGCAAAACTGTCCGAATCTGGAACAGAAGCCGGCAGAGGGACGCTGGAAGGTAACCCGAACTCCGCACGGAGATACCGGGATGAGAAGACTCAAATGACTCATGGGTCAAACTGAGGGGCCGATACACTCGGCAAGGAGCAAGTCGTATGGATATAAGCAGCAGTTTGGATGGGTTGAGGTCGCTGCTGGGAATCAACCCGGCCGCGCCTGCGGTCCCGCAAGGCAGAGGCATCGCCGCGCCCACTCAGAACGGGCTGGACAGCGATCTGGCTACGCTCAGCAGCGCGGGCAGCCAGGTGTCGCAGACCGCGGCCAGCGATGGCGCGCGCATGGACAAGGTGGCTGCAATTCAAGCGGCGCTGGCTGCGGGCACGTACTCCGTGCCGGCTTCCGCGGTGGCCTCGAAGCTGGTGGATACCATGCTGGCCGCCGGGCGCTGATCTCAGTTCGTAATTGGCCGATGAACCCAGCCTCCCGTCTTTGCAGGGAGGCGTGTCTCCCCGTGCCCCGCTCTTGTTGCCAGACACTCGTTGCCGGGCACTCGATAACGCAGCAGGAAAGTGAGAAGAACAGGCGATGCAGGTTTCGAGGCGGTCTCAGGCTGTGCCCGCGTTGAAAGAGTTGGTGGCGGAGGCATCCAGGGCGTTGGCCCAGCTCGATGCCGACCGGCTTGAGGAGCTGGCTCTTTCGTGCCAGGCTCTCAATCGCGATCCGTTGCCGGCCAGCGCGGATGACCGCGCGCTGCTCAACCGCCAGGCGCACGAAGCGGCAAACGAGATGGCTGTCTTCGCTCGCGTTCTGGACGCAACCCGCGCCAACCTGCAGGTGATGAACCGGGTCCGCGCGTTGCGCGCAGGAAGGCTTGAGTACGGCGGACGGGAGTGGACGGAGACCGCGCATGGGCACGATTAATTCCGCGTTCAGCATCATGTCCGGTGCGCTCGACGCCGATCAGGCGGCACTGAACGTGGTCGCAAACAACGTGGCTAACGCCAATACGCCGGGGTACACCGAGGAGACGCCCGACTGGCAGCAGAACTCGCCTATCGATGTGAACGGTGTGGCGAACGGTGATGGGGTCACCGAAACCGGCGCCACTTCGCAGCGCGACCGTGTGCTCGAGGAGCGGCTTGATCAGCAGCAGCAACTGGCCTCGGCCTCCGGCGCGCGGCTCACAGCGCTGAACAGTGTGCAGGCACTCTTTACGCCGGATTCCGGATCATCCAGCTCAACCGCTGGCGACATCGGCAGCGATATGACCAACTTCTTCAGTTCCTTCGCCTCGCTCGAAGCCAATCCCACCAACAATGCGCTGCGCCAGAACGTGCTTTCGACCGCCTCGACGCTGGCCGGCGACGTCTCGAATGGCGCCGCCAGCTTGAACGCGCAGCGAGCGGCGCTCGACCAGGAGGCTGCCGGCGTGGCCAGCCAGGTAAACTCGCTCATCGGCGATCTGGCGCAGCTGAATCTCGAAATCCAGTCCACTTCGCCGCATGGCGATGCGGGGACGCTCGAAGACCAGCGCCAGCAGGATCTGAGCCAGCTCTCGCAACTCATCGGCGTCAACCAGGTCACTACTGAAAACAACGGGCTCTCGATCACAACCACATCCGGGCAGTTGCTTGTCTCTGAAGGGCAAAGCTTCCAGTTGACCACCGGCACTGTGAATGGGGTCACCAATTTTTTTGTGAGCGGCGCGAACATCACTTCGCAGTTAGCGACGGGCGGCGGGGAGCTCGGCGGCTACCTGACGGCGCGCGACACGGATATTCCCGGCGTTCTCGACGCACTCGACCAACTCGCTTACGGGATCTCCACGCAGGTGAATACGCTCAACAACGCCGGCACGGATCTGGCCGGCGACAACGGGAATGCGGGCAACATCTTCTCGCAACCTGCGCAGGTGGCAGGCAGCGCTGCCGCGATGAGCGTGGTAATGACTGACCCCAACCACATTGCCGCAGCCGCGCTTGGCGCCGGGACCGGTGACAACACAAACGCAATCGCGATCGCCAACCTCGCCAACCAGGCAATCACGGCCGGCCAGACGCCGACCGATTCCTACTCGAACTTTGTCACTTCGCTGGGCTCGACCGTTTCGCAGGTGCAGACCGAAAACACGGCGCAGACCGCGTCCGTGACGCAGCTGCAAACGCAAAACGATGCCCTTTCCAGCGTGAATCTGAACGATGAAGCCTCTTCGATGACCGCCCTGGAGCGAAGCTACCAGGCGGCCTCGCAGGTATTTGCGATGCTCAATACCGTGATGGCGTCGGCGTTGAATCTTGGCGACCAGACTGCCGTGTCGTGAAACTCCGCAACGCAAAGAACACGGGCGAAAGAAAAAAATCATGCGCGTAGATCCGAATTACATCACGAACCTGGCAGGCTCGCTCGATCAGGCGCAGGCCAACGAGCAGCAGCTGACCTCGGAGCTTTCAAGCGGCGTGCGCGTGACTTCGCTGGGCGACGATCCGCTCGCCTCTGGGGAGAATGTACTGCTGCTCAACCAGATTCAGCAGGATGATTCGTTCACGCAGAATGCCAGCCTGGTCACCGGACAGTTGCAGGTGGCGGATTCGGCGCTGGGCAGCGTAGTGTCGCAACTGACGCAGGCCATCTCGCTCGCCACCAGCGCCAACAACGGCACCCTGAATGCGAGCGACGTGCAGTCGGTCGGCAACCAGATCTCCGGTATTCGCGACGAGGTTGAATCGCTGGCCAACACCAGCTACCAGGGCGAGTACATCTTCGCCGGCGGGCAAACCTCTACGGCGCCATTCGCCACTTCCTCCGCGACCTCGCCCGCGGTCACCACCTACAACGGCGATCAGGACATCGACTTTCTCCAGCTGCCGAATGGGCAGAAGATTCAGCTCAACGTGCCCGGAAGCCAGATCTTCGCAGGCGCCGGAACGGCTAATGTCTTTGCCGCGCTGAACAATCTGGTGGCCGATTATGCGGGCGGCACGGTGAACACGCAGCAGGCCGTCAGCGACACGGAAGCCTTGAACACGGCGCTCAATTATGTTTCGCAACAGCGCGTGACCATTGACAACTCCAGCACGCGCCTGACCGCGTCCTCGGATTCCATCAACAGCGAGCAGACGCAGTTGACCGCGGCGCAGACCAACCTGATGCAAGCCGACGTGGCCCAGGTCTCCACGCAGCTTTCGCTCGCTGAGACCCAGCAGACCGCGCTCGAAGATGTGATTGCACAGTTAAGCTCGACTCAGAACGACCTGTTCAGCAAAATTCAGGGTTGATGCTTTGCCTTCCGGCCTGGCCTGGCCTTCCAGCCTGGCTGGGACGGCAGTTCTGCGCAAACTGTGCACCGGTGAAGCTCTATACTTGGTGCGAGGGGATCAGTCTTTGTTCGCTCCGCTCCGCTTCCTTTGGAATGCAACCCGCGGCCATCGGCTGGCCCCGTGGCGCAGCGACTACCTGCGCTGGCGGATTGAAACCTTTTCCGGCAAGCGTGCCGAGACGCTGACGGCTGCGGCCGTGCTCGCGTTTTTGTGGGCTTCGCGCTGGGACATCCTGAGCTTCCTCGCCTGGACTCACCGACTGGAGCGCGAGGCGCGCAAGCGCGCATGACGCCGGAGCCGGACGCGCGTCTTACTCTGAGTCGGCAGCCTATTCTCTTCTGAGCTGGAGCGTTTTCCGGATGCGATCTGTTGTTTCCCGCCTGGCTGTCGTCGTAATGGTCTCTCTTCTCGTAATGGCCTCTCTTCTCGTAATGGCCTCTCTTCTGTGGACGGCCGCGGCAGCCGCTCAGACCTCCTCGCCGGCCAAGAGCCTTCCGCCTGTCGAGCCGCCCAAGCCGATGCCCGGCGCGCAGCAACCCGCGCCCACGATCCGCGTGACCACGACCGAGGTGCTGGTGCCTACGCTGGTCGAGAAAAAAGGCGGAGGCATTCTTTACGGCCTCAAACCGGGCGACTTCATTCTCGAAGACAATGGCGTGCCGCAGAAGATTCGCGTGCAGGAGGAGATGGATACGGCTCCAGTGGCCCTGGTTGTAGCCGTCGAGGAGGGCGGCGCCAGCGTGCTCGAGTTCGACAAGCTGGCCAAGCTGGGGCCGCTGCTCGATCTCTTTCTCTCCGATCCGCGCAGCCGGGTGGCGCTGGTCGGCTTCGATTCGACGCAACATCTGCTGCAGGACTACACCCACGCCGGCGACGCGGTGAATGACGACCTCGAAAACCTGCAGCCGGGCGACGGCGGCGCGGCCATCCTCGATACCATCAGCTACTCCGTCAATCTGCTCCAAACGCAGCCCAAGGAATTTCGCCGCGTGCTGCTCTTGATCAGCGAGGAGCGCGACCACGGCAGCAAACACACCAGGCCGGAGAAACTGATCCGGCAGATCGGCGAATCGGACGTGCTGGTGCTCAGCGTCTCGTTTTCGCCTTCGCGCGCCGAATTCGCCCATGATGTGAAGGACTCCGGCGACGACCGCATGTTGAATATGGTTTCCGCGCTGGCAATGATGGTGAAAGCCTTCAAGAAGAATGTGACCAAGGAGATCGCCGGGATGAGCGGCGGCGAGTACACGACCTTCACCGGCGACAAAAAGTTCGAGGCGCGCGTGGCAAGTGCGGCCAAGGACATGCGCAACCGGTACCTCATCACCTTCAGCCCGTCCGATCCGACGCCGGGCCTGCACTCGATTCGGGTGCGCACGGCCCAGGACTATGGGGCGCGGATCGTGGCCAGGGCGAACTATTGGTCGGCGCCGGAGCAGTAGAACCGTCGCCATAGGCTGCGAAATCAGCTTCTTAATGCCGCGAGACAAAATGCCGCTGAAGTTGTGGCATAATGTCCTTGTGAGCCAGGCAGCTTCAATTCCCGCATCCCCGCAACCCTTCACCTACGACTGGCGCGAGATCGAGCGCGGCCTCCCGCTCGCTACGCTTGATGAATTCTCCGCATACTCCGGCATTCCCATGAAGGAATTGCTCGAGGTGGTGATTCCTCCACGGACGCTGAAGCATCGTCGGCAGCGCAAGGAGCCGCTGAACCTGGACGAGTCCGACCGGCTGGCGCGCGTGGCGAAGATGTATGAACTCGCGGTGAAGGTGTATGGCGATCGTGAGGAGGGACGCGAGTGGCTCCTGCGCCCCAAAGACCGCTTCCAGGAAAAATCTCCGCTCGCAATGTTGAGAAGCGAGGCTGGAGAGCGGGCGGTTGAAGAATTCCTCTATCAAATCGATGAAGGAGTCTTTGCGTAGAGCCGCGACCGACGATGAAGACTCTTTGGCGTATCAGCAACCATGCGGATCTGGGCGGCTGGGGTGGCAGGAAATTTGAATCGCGCTGGAGCAGCCTGGGTAGGCGAATTGTCTATTTGGCCGAGTCTCCGGCCGGAGCCATGCTTGAGGTCCTTGTGCATCTAAAAGACAAAGACGGTCAACTGCCTGCGGCATTCTCTCTCTTGGAAATTGAATCGCCGGATGGCTTGAGTGCTCTCGATCTGTTGCCCCTCGCGGAAGCATCCTGGAAAGAGAATCAGGACGCGACACAAAAAATAGGCGACACATGGCTGATGTCGCATGAAACGCCTTTGGCTCGCGTTCCTTCTGCGATCATGCCGCGCACGTCGAACATTCTGCTGAACCCTGAGCATTCAGAGGCAGGCCAGGTGAGGATCGTATCGGTCATCCGCGAGCGCTTCGACAACCGCCTGTTCCGTTTTGGAGGCCATTGATCCTCAAGAGGTTTCCCACATGGCTTATGCGGCTCCCGGTTTCCTTAGCCAGTCGCATTCATGGTAATCTCACAATAGACACTTAAGAGTGGACCTGAGAAAAGACGAGGAGTAACTGACGCCGTGCTGGCGACTCAAAAGAAATCTGACCTGATCGAACGCTTCCGCACCCACGAGACGGACACCGGATCACCGGAGGTCCAAATCGCGATTCTGAGTGAGCGGATCGGTGAACTGACCGAGCATTTCAAAACCCACAAGAAGGATCACGCTTCCCGGCGTGGCCTGTTGATGCTGGTCAGCAAGCGCCGCCGCCTGCTGGATTACCTGAAAGCCCACGATTCCGACCGCTATCGCGACGTGATCGGCAAGCTCGGTATCCGCAAGTAAGCCCAGAAAGCCAAATTGACCCGGAAGCGCCCAGACCGGATATTGGTCACGGCCCCTGTACGACTGAGATTCTGGGGCCATGGTGCACCTGGCGAATCCCAAATCGAGCCAGGGCCTGCGCACAGCTGTCGGCTGAGCGCGGCCTTTGCTCACACGCCGCAACAGAGAGCAGTGAAATCGGCCCTCGCGCGCACCCGCAGATCGAGCGCGCGGCTCTTCGATTCCCTCCAGTTCGTCTTGCCGGCGCCTTCCCCCCACAAGTTTCCCAAGCGAACAAATGAAAAGAGGACACTATGTCTACCAAGCATGAAGTAGCCGTCGAGCTTGCAGGTGGCAAGCGGTTGGTCTTTGAGACCGGCCGCATGGCCAAGCAAGCCTCCGGCGCCGCGCTCGTTTCTACAGGCGAAACCGTCGTCCTGGCCACCGCCGTCGCTTCTCCTGACCCGAGAGAGGGCATTGACTTCTTCCCGCTCACGGTCGATTACCGCGAGTACACTTACGCCGGCGGCCGCATTCCCGGCGGCTTTATCAAGCGCGAAGGCCGGCCCAGCGAAAAAGAGATCCTTACCGCCCGCCAGATCGACCGCCCTATCCGCCCGCTCTTCCCTGATGGATTCCGCAACGAGACGCAGGTCATTGTGCTGGTCTTCTCCGCGGATAAGGAAAACGATCCCGATGTGGTGGGCATCAATGCCGCAGCCGCAGCCGTGGCGCTCTCCGACATTCCCTTTGGCGCTACGATTGGCGCTCTGCGCGTGGGCCGCGTGGGAGGCGAGTTTGTCGCCAACCCCACCTACGCCGAGCGGCTGGTGAGCACCGTGAACATCATGGTGGTCGGCCACAAAGACGGCATCGTGATGATCGAAGCCGGCGCAAAGCAAGAGACCGAAGACGTGATCCTGGCCGCGATCGAATTCGCGCATGCTGAGATCAAGAAGATCGTCGCTGCGATTGACGAGCTGGTCTCTAAGGCCGGCAAGGCGAAGCGGGCTTTCACCGCGCCGGAGTTCGACGAAGCCTATTCGAACGATCTCAAAGCGAAGATCAGCGATCGTCTCAAGGACGCGCTCGACACCAAGTCGCATGGCAAGACTGAAAGCTACACGCTCGTCAAGCAGATCAAGGACGAACTGGCCGCCGGGTTGCCCGCCGACGATCCGACTGCCAAGAAGAAGCTCGCTCATTATTACGAACTGCTGCGCGAAAGCATCTTCCGCGAACAGGTGACCAAGGACCGCATCCGTCCCGATCGCCGCGCCTTCGACGAGATTCGCCCCATCAGCATCGAGACCGGCGTTCTGCCGCGCACGCACGGCTCTGCGCTGTTCACCCGTGGTGAAACGCAGGCCCTTGTCACGGCCACGCTCGGCACCACGGACGACAGCCAGCGCCTGGAAAGTTACGAGGGTGAGCAGAGAAAGAATTTCATGCTCCACTACAATTTTCCGCCGTTCAGCGTGGGCGAAACCGGCCGCATGACCGGCGTGGGCCGGCGCGAGGTGGGCCACGGTGCACTGGCCGAGCGCGCCATCTCCGCCGTTCTTCCGGGCCCGGACGAATCGCCTTACTCCATCCGCATCGTCTCCGACATTCTCGAATCCAACGGCTCTTCTTCGATGGCCTCGGTCTGCGGCGCAAGCCTCGCGCTCTACGACTCCGGCATTCCGCTCAAGGGCGCCGTGGCGGGCGTGGCCATGGGCCTGGTCAAGGAAGGCGATGACTACGCGATCCTGACTGACATTGCCGGCGCGGAAGACCATTATGGCGACATGGACTTCAAGGTAGCCGGCACGCGCAACGGCATCACGGCCCTGCAGATGGATATCAAGATCGGCGGACTCACGCGCCAGATTCTTGAGCAGGCGATGGAACAGGCCCGTCGCGGCCGGCTCTTCCTGCTCGACAAGATGGATGCCGCGCTGGACGGTCCCCGCCAGGAGCGCTCGCAATATGCGCCCCGCATCGAGACCCTGCAGATTCCCACGGAAAAGATCCGCGACCTTATCGGCAAGGGCGGCGCCACGATTCGCGGCATCGTCGAGCAGACGGGAGCGAAGATCGATGTGGACGACACCGGCCGCGTCAGCGTGGCCTCTTCTGACGCCGATGGCCTCAAGCGCGCTCTCGCGATGATCAACGACGTGACCGCGGTGCCCGAGGTGGGTAAGACCTACCTGGGCAAAGTGGTGCGGCTCGCCGAGTTCGGCGCCTTCGTCGAGATCTTCCCCGGCACCGACGGCCTGTTGCATATCTCCGAGATTGCCGAACATCGCGTCAAGGAAGTGAAGGACGAATTGCGCGAGGGCGATCAGGTGATGGTGAAGGTGCTGGCTCTCGAAGGCAACCGCATCAAGCTTAGCCGCAAGGCGCTGATCAAGGAGCAGAAGGCTAAGCTCGCGCAATCGGCTCCGGCTGAGAACTCTGAAGAGGAGTCGAGCCCGCGCGAGTCGGCAGTTTCCGCTTCCAGGCCGCGCCACGAGTTCGACGACCGCCAGCCGAAATCGAATCAAAGCACGATCCTGATCGAGGGCGGCGATGATTTCGAGGAGGAAGAGGGCGAGGAACTCGACGAGAAAACCGAGCCGAACTTCAACCGCGTCGAAGGCGCGCCGGCTGCGACCACCCAATCGGCCGCGGGCGGGCGTCCGCCAGCCAACAATCGCCGCCGTCGTCGTCGCCGTCCCGGCGGCCGCGGACCTGGCGGCGGCCAGGCTTAGGCCCAACCGCTTCGAATAACAAAGGCCCGGAGGCGACTCCGGGCCTTTGCTTTGATCTCAGAAAACAGCTCAGTGCGTAAGCCGGCCGGCTTAGTGCGATTGCAGTCTTGAGGGCTCAAGCGTGGAACGCTTACGTTGCGCGCCTCTCGATTCGCTCAGGGCAGGGAGGGATTCCGGCGTTGCGCTGAAACCGCCCTCCCCGGAGCCGTCGCCCTTGACGGCATTCTTGTCCGAGTACATGCGGCGATCGGCCGCAATGCACAGCGATTCGGCGCTGAGCGCGTCTTCCGGATATACGGCGATGCCCACGCTGGCGCCTACGCGGACGGTATGGCCGTCCAGGTCGAGCGGCTCGGTGAGCAGTTGAATCAGAGAATGGCCGACGCGTTCGGCGTCTGCGCGGCTGGTCGGCTCTTCCAGAATCACAGAAAACTCGTCGCCGCCGGTGCGCGCCACGGTGTCGGAACGCCGCACCCGTCCCAGAAAGATCTCGCCGACGCGCTTGAGCAGCAGGTCTCCCACGTGGTGGCCTGCCGTATCGTTCACCTGCTTGAAGTGGTCCAGATCGACCAGCAGGAGCGCGGCCTGTCTCCCGCTGCGGTGGGCGCGTTCCAGGGCGCCGGCCAACCGGTCCTGGAACAGGCGCCGGTTGGGCAAACCCGTCAACTCATCGTGCAAGGCCAGATATTTGTTGTGCTCGATCTGGGACTCGAGCAGCAGCAGGATCATGCCCACGGCCACCACGTATTTGGGCAGGTTCCAGACCTCGCTCTCCGGATGAAGGCCGGGGAAGAACGTGGTGATGGCGGGAGCAAGGACAAAGACGGCGGCCCAGGCTAGAAAACCCGCGATGGTGATCAGAGCGCCGGTACTCGCGCGCCGGTAGGTGTACCAGAAATGAATGCAGCAGCCGAAGTAAACGGTGAAGAAGACCGCGTTCAGAGCCAGATCGGAGCCGTTGCCCGGTTGGTTCTGGACCGCGAGAAGAAAGGCGGAGAGTCCGCCATACAGGCTCACCAGCGCCCAGCGCAGCGGATGGTTGAACCTTTGGATCGTGACCACGGCCAGCGCGAGAGGCAAAAGCCCCAGGCACAGCGCGGCGGGCACCAAGGCCCAATAACCGGCTGGCGCAAAGCTGAGCAACCCCACATAGAGCGTATTCGTCGCCACGATGATCGCCAGCATCCAGCGGCTCGAGAGCTCGTGGCGATACGGCACACAGGCCCACATGAACGTGATGCCGGCCCACACCAGCGCGCCCAGCCCGATGAATCCGGCCACAGCGCCCGGCTCGCCGGACGAGGAGAGAAACATGAACGCCGCGAAATGGAGCTCAATCAGCAGCCATCCGGTCAGCCAGAGACCGGAAACGGCCGTGAAGCCGCGCCGCGCCACGGAGGCGAAAGCGCAGGTCAGCAGCGCTACAGCTCCTACATCTGGAAGTTTTCCCCAATCCAAGCTGAATCTACCCCGGCGCCCCGAGGTCCCCCAAAGAATAGGATCGCTGAATCTGGCGCGAATACCATGGCGCTTTGGTAGCATCCCGCCAACGTCAGATGGCACTTCCGTAATAACAGCTTGCAAATAAAGACGAAGATGCGGGTTGCGCTTTCGAGCCGGCCTGATCGCCAGATTCCCCGTCTCTAGAATCGCACAAGATGATCTTTTTGAGAAAAATCTTGGTATGAAGGCATCGTAAAGCTCCTCGACACAACAAACAGCGAATTTGGAGTGGAAAAGCCTAAAGAAAACTGCCTCGACGGCCGATATGGAACAGTATTCGTGTGCCTGCCGAACGTTGCGCGGGACTACGTTTGAGGCTAGATGATCTCGCTCAAGAAATACCTGGATACCACGCACGAGGCTCGATCCGTTCGGGGAGCCGTTGAGATCGCAGAGGAAGACGCCTTCTCCTCCGCTCTCGCGGCGTATGGCTCCGCGCTCCTGGAGATGGGCGATTGCAGCATGAAGGCCTGTCCCGGAGTAGGGGATGAGCTCAAGCAGCATCTCGGCGAGCTGGCCGGAAGTCTTTCAGCAGAGATGGGCGGCGCTGAACTCGCGGCAACCGGAGCGGATGCGCGGGAACAGCTGCAGGCCTGGGCACGGCGCACGGCGAAACACTATCAACATAAGGCCGGCGAGGTGAAGGAACTGCTGACCGCGATGGTGCGGGCGACAGAGTCAGTAGGGGCCCGCGACGAACGCTGCGCGGGACAGATCCATGAAGTCACATCGCGCCTGCGCCAGATTGCCACCCTCGAAGATATCACCGCGATTCGGGCCTCGATCGAGAAAAGCGCGGTCGAATTGAAGACCTCCATCGATCGGATGACCGCCGAAGGCAAAGCCGTCATCGAGCAGCTTCGCAAGCAGGTCTCCTACTGCCAGGCAAAGCTGGAGGAGGCCGAGGCGATCGCCTCCCGCGATGCGCTGACCGGTGTCCGGAGCCGCCTCAATGTGGAAAGCCACATTGAGACCCGGATCTCAACCGGCATCCGATTCTGCGTAGCGATCCTGGATATTGATGGGTTCAAAAAGGTCAATGACGAGTTCGGCCATCTCATCGGAGATGAGCTGCTGAAACAGTTCGCCAGGGAGCTCCGGTCCGTCTGCCGCTCCACCGACATCATCGGGCGATGGGGCGGCGATGAATTCATCCTCCTCCTCGATTGCAGCCTCGCTGAGGCGGTTCCGCAACGGGAGCGCTTGCGGGATTGGGTGTGCGGCCACTACATCGTGGAAGGCAAAGAGGGAGCCACCCGGCTGAACCTGAATATCTCGATCGGCTTGGCTGAGCACGCGGCGGGCGAACCCTTGAAGGAACTGCTGGCGCGCGCGGATGCCGCGATGTACGCCGAAAAAGGCATCTCCCACAGCAGCGTCGAAGTGCCGAACCGATAGTGTCCCGAGTCTAAAGTTCGCATCATAAATGCTGTGTCGTCCTGAGCGGAGTTTGGCCAGTTTTTGGGCCAAACGGAGTCGAAGGATCTGCGGTTCGGGCATCTGATTTATGCAACGAACTTCCGATTCACCACACTAGAACCAGTCTCATAAATAGCTTTGTGAAAGGGCACGACTTTAGTCGTGCCGCAAACGCCGCAAAAGATCACTGGGCTTTAGCCCCTGAGGGACGCTTTTCGCGGTGCAGAGCATTTATGAGACGGCTCCTAGGCTGGATCGATATTCAGCTACGCGCCAAGTTATTGATGAATAAATATAAGCACTGTCATCCTGAGCGGAGTTGGGAGGGGTTCTTGCTCCCAACGGAGTCGAAGGACCTGCGGTTCGCCTCGAGTGGCACGAATCCCTATGAAAATCGGGCCCATTAGCTCACCAATCAACAAACTATATGTCGATACGGCCTGAAGCATTTTCGGAGATGATATAGATCGAAACCAGTGCCGCTCCGTGGATTTTTCCTCAGGAAAGATCCACCTTGAACGCACTCAAAAGTTCACGGTATCTTTCGAAAATGCCATAAAGCCTGCGATTCAACCTAGCCATTCATCCCGCTTTATTTCATTCCTTCGTCCGTAGGCCAGAACCGGAGCATGAAGCTGTGCGCTGCCGGCGTCTGTTCCGGGGTTCCTGTTTCGGGAATCTCCTCTTCCGGTTCCGATCCAGGAACCGCCTCCTGCTCTTTTTTCTCTCCAATCTTGAGTCCTCCAGCGCTTCGCGGGAAGGTTGAGGAGTGCCCATCCTTAGCGTGCGCTAAGAGCGGTCGATGACAGGCAGGGGCATGCGCTCGGCACTGCGGACGCAGCCGGCGGAGAAAGGCGGGAGATGAGGCTCTTGATTGCTGAAGATGATAAGGCGCTGGCCCAGTTTCTGAGCCGCGGCCTGGAGACGGAAGGACATCGCGTGCGCCTGGCCTACGATGGCGGAGCGGCCATCGAGGCATTCCGCGAGGACATGCCCGACCTGACCATCCTCGATCTCAACATGCCGGTGAAGGATGGCGAGCAGGTGCTCGCGGAGCTGCGCGCTCTGGACCCGGATCTCCCGGTGCTCGTGCTCACCGCCAGGCAGGAGGTGGAGGCGCGGGTGCGCTGCTTCGATCTGGGCGCCGACGACCTGATGACCAAGCCTTTCAGCCTGCATGAGCTGCGCGCCCGCTGCCGGGCGCTGCTCCGGCGCAAGCGGGAGACCCGGCTGCAGCTGCGCGCCGGCGACCTCGAACTCGATCGGCTGGAGCATTCCGCACATCGGGCCGGGGAGTTGATCGTTCTCACCAACAAGGAGTTCTCGCTGCTCGAGCACCTGCTGCTCAACCGCGGCCAGTGTGTCTCCAGGGTCGAGCTTTTGGATTCGGTGTGGAATCTCGAGCCCGCGCAGACCACCAATATTGTGGATGTCTACGTGAACTACCTGCGCCGGAAGCTCAAGGACCCGGCGCCCGGCCATCTCATCTGCACCGTCCGCGGGCGCGGCTATATGGTGCCCTCGGAGGCAGCGCTAGCGTCGCCGGTGCCCGCCGTGCACCGCGGACCCGCAGCGGCCGGCAACGGCCTTTCCGCTCTCACCTGAGATTCAGGGCTTTGAAAAGCATGAGCCTGCGGAGTGGATGAAGCCGTCCGAAACCGCCCGCACGAATAGATAGCCACCGTTTACAGGAGAACCGCAATGCAGCCCGCTTCGATCACCTTACTTCCCACTCCCACCCGCATCCGGCCCCGCACCGCTCTGGTGGCCAGCGCCGACCGCAGCTTCCGCCAGCGGCTTACGCAGATTTTGACCGGCCTGCGCTGGCAGGTGCGCGAGGCCGAAGGCGGCGCTCAGGCCTGGGCGGAGGCCGAAAGCTCCCCGATCGAAGCTGTGATCGTCGATTCCTGGCTGCCGGATCTCGATGTGGGCGAGTTTCTCCGGGATTTTCGGGGCAGCTTCCCGAACGTGGATCTGCTTACCGCGAGCGGCGCGCTCCAGCAGGAGGGTCCGCGCGGCCCGTACCGCCAGGAGCTTCTCTACGCCATGCGCCGCAGCCAGGACACGGATACGGCCGCCTGGAACACCGCTCCCGCGCTCCATTCCCCGGGTGCCGGTCAGGCCGGCGCAGGTCAGGCCAGCGCCGGGCAGGCTGTTGACCGCGGGTTCTTTCCGCTGCACGGGCGCGCGGGCGCTGCGGCCCCTCCGGCCTTTGAACAGGCCGCAGCCCTGCCGCCGCTCCCTGTCTCGGCCTCCCGGGTGTCAATCCAGGCCTCTCCGGCGCCGGTTCGGGCCGAATCGCCCGCCCGCAGCGATCCGGGCGCGGCCGAGCGGTTGCCGGAACTGGTAGGCGACGCGGCCTGCATGATCGAGGTAAGCCGGCGCGTGCGGCTGGTGGCTCCGCGGACGACGGCGGTGCTCATCGAGGGGCCTACGGGCTCCGGCAAGGAGTTGGTGGCCGAAGCGCTGCACCGCCTCTCGGCGCGCAGCCGCAAGCCCTTCGTGGCCATCAACTGTGCGGCGATTCCGGAGGCTCTGCTCGAGGCCGAGCTCTTCGGGCACACCCGAGGCGCCTTCACGGGCGCGGTGCAGGGGCGCACCGGGCGCATCGAAGCCGCTGACGGAGGCACGTTGTTTCTCGATGAGATTGGCGAGATGCCGCTCGCCTTGCAATCAAAGCTGCTCCGGTTTGTAGAGTGCGGCGAGCTGCAGCGGGTAGGAGACAACGAGGCGGTCAAGGTAGATGTGCGGATCGTCGCCGCGACTCACCAGCCGTTGGGTGAGCGCGCCCAGGCCGGCAGCTTCCGCGCCGATCTCTATTACCGCCTGGCCGTTTTCCTCATCCGCACGCCCTCGCTCGCCGAACACCTCGAAGACCTGCCCGCGCTGGTGGAACATTGTCTTGCCCGGCTGGGCCGCGAGACTCCCTTGAAGCGCGTGGATGAAAGCGTAATGGCGAAACTCGACGCGCACGACTGGCCCGGCAATGTGCGCGAGCTCGAGCACGTTCTTGAGCGGGCGGTCATTCTCGCCGGCGAGGAACCGATGCTGACCGCGGCGGAGATCGATTTCGGCCGCGGGGGGAATTGACGGCGGGGACGCAAAACGGAAGGGTAGGGAATGCCCGTGAACATGAATCCCATGAATATGAGTTCCATGAATATTGAGACGCGGCTCAGCGACCAGATCGCCCGCTACCTGGACCTGGCCACCAGCGAGGCGAAATTGACGGCGGCCAATATGGCCAATATCGATACCCCCGGCTATCGCGCCGTGGGCATGGACTTCGAGGCCGAGATGCGCGAAGCCATGAGCGATGCGGATCAGGGGCAGGCTGGGCGTCCGGTACGCGTGCGGACTGTCGATGGGCTGATCGCGCGGCCCGACGGCAACGACGTCTCGATGGACCGCGAGGGCCTCAATCTGGCCGAGGCGCAGCTCAAATTCAGGACCGGCGTAGCGTTGCTGCGCCAGGAGTATCAGCGGGTGATGGACGCGATCCATGCGGATAAGTAGGAAGGCAGCTATCAGCTTCTAGCTTCTAGCCTCTAGCTTCCACCTAAAGACTTGGGACAGATGCATTTTTGCGGCACAGGCTGGGGCAGCGTCGGAGCGGGCCGGACATGGCGAAGCCAGAGCTCGGAGCGAGAGGCTAGCAGCTAGAAGCTGGTCCCGAAAGGAATCGAATGAACCTTTTTGGCATGATGGACGCCTCGGGCGGAGCGATGGAGGCGGAGCGGATGCGGGCCGAAGTGGTGGCGGCCAATATGGCGAATGCGGAGACCACCCGCACGGCCACCGGAGGCCCGTACCACCGCCAGCATGTGGTCTTCGCTGCCGGTGGCGGCGATCCGGGGTTTCTGGATTCGATGGCCTCAGCTTCAGCCGAACCCTTAGCCATCACGACAGCCGCCTCTGCAGCCGGATTCCTGAACCCGGCGCCGCTGCCCGCGCTCAATCTTGCTGGTTCGGCGCCGGTTGCGCCCGGCGTGCACATTGTCCAGGTGGTCGAAGATCCCGCGCCGCCGCTCAAGCGCTACGATCCCGGCCATCCCGATGCGGGGCCGGACGGGTATGTCGCGTATCCGGACATTAATCCGCTTACAGAGATGGTGGACCTGATGGGCGCAACGCGTGCATACGGATTGAATGGCTCAGCCGTGCAGGCAGAAAAAACCATGATCGGCTCGGCGCTCGATATTGCCAAGTCGTAAGCTTTAACCGCGAATTTCTTGGGAGGAGTGATGCTATCCGCAATCGCAGCCGCAGCCACCGCCGCGGCACAGCCGGGAAACGGGATCGTCCAGGCGCTGGCCGCTCCAGCCGCAGCGGGCGGAGCCGCGCCCTCTCCTTTCTCCGATCTGCTCACCGATGCAGCCGGCCAGGTCAACGGGTTGGAACAGCAGGCGCAGACCGCCGTCGCGGGCCTGATGACCGGCAACGGCGTCGATGTGCATCAGGCGATGATCGCCACCCAAAAAGCCGACATGGCCTTCGAGCTGGCGCTGGCGGTGCGCAACAAGGCGGTGCAGGCCTATCAATCGGTGCTCGGGATGCAGTTCTAAACGCGGCCATTGGCGGCGACCCTCGGCACCCCGGTAGCGCCGCGAAGACACCGCCGGGCAAGAAAAAGTTAAGAAGGGAAGAGGCGACACGGGAACCATGGCCACCGCAACCCAGTTGACCAAAAACCCGCAGGCCGTGCCGGGGCAGCCGCAGTGGACCGACCGGCTGGCAGCGCTGTGGGGCCGAACCCGCATTGGCTGGGCGCAACTCGCTCCGCGCCAGCGGAGCGGCGTCGCCTTCGCGGCCCTGCTGCTGGCTGCGCTCACCGGCGCACTGCTCTGGTTCGCCCTGCGCACCGACTGGCGCACGCTTTACACCGCGATGGAGCCTGAAGACGCCCGTCAGACAGGCCAGATTCTTACCCAGGCGCAGATTCCCTTCGACGTGACCGCCGACGGGACGCAGATCCGCGTGCCCGCCGCGCAGCTCGACAAGGCGCGGCTGGCAACCGCGGCCAAGGGCAGCGTGAAGAGCGGGCGATTGGGCTTCGAGATCTTCGACAAGCCGAACTGGGTGGGTTCGGAGTTCGATGAGCAGGTGAACTATCAGCGCGCGCTCGAGGGCGAACTCGAGCACACCGTGGGCACGCTGGCCGATATCGAGTCGGCGCGGGTTCATCTGGTGCTGCCGCATGAGTCGCTCTTTCGCGAAGAGGAGCGGCCGGCCAAGGCCTCGGTGGTGTTGAAGCTGCGCCGCGGCTCGCTGGGCGACGGCGAGCCCGAAGCCATCCGCAACCTGGTGGCCTCGGCCGTGGATGGCCTGACGCCCGATCATGTGGTGCTGGTGGACGCGGCCGGCCATCTTCCGGTGGGCCCGAAGACCGCCGAGGCGCTCGCGTTGAGCGCCGAGCAGACTCTCGAGGAGAAGCTGATCGCTACGCTCGAGCCCGTGACCGGCGCCGGCAATGTGCGCGCTTCCGTCACGCTCGACTACGACTCCGCCGCCACCGACCTCACCCAGGAGACCTACGATCCCAGCCAGACGGTGACGCTCTCGATGCAGCGCACCGAACAAACCAGCGGGCCGCAGCCGGTGGCCGCGGGCATTCCTGGAAGCGCCTCGAATGCTCCCAACTCCCAGGCCCTCCCCGTCTATCCGCAGCAGACTACGCCCCCGCAATCGGCCAAGAGCGAGTCCGGCACCTACGCGACATCGAAGATTGTGAAGCACGTCATCGAGAATCCGGGCCGCTTGCGCCGGCTCACGGCGGCGATCGTGGTGAACGACCGCCTTCAGCAGCCCGCGGCGCACGGCAAGCCCGCCCTCTGGCAGCCGCGCTCGGCCGACGAGCTGCGCCACTTTACCGCTCTTGCCCAGGCGGCGGTAGGCTTTGACTCTTCGCGCGGCGATGCGCTCACTGTCGAAGACCTGGCCTTCGACGCCAACCGGTCCCAGCCCACCGCGCCCATGCCGCAGCAGATCCTGGCGGCGGCCGAAAACTCGCCCCTGCTGCTCAAGTACGCGGGGCTGCTGATCGGCTTGCTCGTGATCCTGGCATTTGGGGTGCGGCCCGCGCTGCGCCAGGCCGGACCGGTGCTGCAAGCGCCGGGCAATGAAAAGGCGAGAGAGTTGCCGGCTCCTGCGGCCCATCCGGGCACGCTTCCGCCGCCGGAACCGGCCGCCACAGACGCGGACCGGGTCCGCTCCCAGGTGATCTTCGATCAGGTCACCTCCCATCTCAAGCGCGAGCCGTCGCAGAGCTCTCGTCTTTTGCAGAGCTGGATTCACTCCGAATAAAGCGGAGAGGAAAGGAAGTTCCCGTTGGCCGAGCCGCAAAGTGAGAGCGGGATCACACGGCCGCGCCAGTCGGCGAGCCTCTCCGGCCTGCGCAAGGCCGCGGTTCTGCTGGTCGCGGTGGGCGAGGACCTTGCCAAGGAGATTCTGCGGGCGCTTCCCGATAACGACGTGCAGCGGCTTACCGAGGAACTGGCCGACCTGCGCGGAGTGACGCCCGAGCTCACGATCGAAATTCTCGAAGAGTTCTGGGAGCTGCTCGAGACGCAGAACTTCATGGTCCATGGCGGGATCGACTATGCCCGCCGGCTGCTCGTCCAGACTTTCGGCACCGAACACGCCGAAGATCTGCTGATGATGGTGCGGCGCTCGCAAGAGGCTGCGCAGGGTAACCTGGCCAAGCTGCAGCGCACCGACCCGCAGCAATTGGGCAAACTGCTCGACTCCGAGCATCCGCAGACCATCGCGCTGGTGCTGGCGCATCTTGATCCGCGCCGGGCTTCAATGGTCCTCGACAACCTGAGCGAAGAGCATAAAATCGTTGCGATCCAGCGATTGGCTGAGATGCGCCAGTTCTCCCCGGAGATGGCGCAGAAGGTGGCGCTCATCCTGCATCGCCGGCTCGAAAACGTCGGAGATACGAAGCGCAAGAGCTACTCCGGCTTTAAAGCGGTCGCCGACCTGCTGAACCGGCTCAACGCCGAGCAGGCGAAGAAGATTCTCGAAGCGGTGGAGGAGAGCCAGCCTGAACTGGCGCTGGGCATCCGCAACCTGATGTTCACCTTCGAGGATCTGGTGACGGTGCCGCCCGCGACCATCCGCGAGATTGTCTCCGGCGTAGACAAACGCCAACTGGCGATGGCGCTGCGTGGCGCGAAAGACGAGTTGCGCGCCCAGATCTTCAAGGCCATGAGCTCGCGCGCGGTGGAGATGCTGAAGGAAGACATGGAAGTGCTGGGCCCGGTGCGGTCGCGCGAGGTGGCGCAGGCCCAGCAGGAGATTCTGAACCTGGCGCGACAGCTCGAGGCGGAGGGCAAGGTTGTGCTCAAGCTGGAGACGGGCGACGAGATGCTGGCTTGAGCCGGTCGGGCTAGAAGACGCCCAAACGAGACCAGAATAAAACGAGACCAGAATAAAGAGAGATCGGGATAAAGAGAGACCAGGATGCCGATGGAGCGAGCGCCCGCAGAACCCTACGCAAAACGTGAGCGGGTAGAACGTGAGCAGATTGTGCTCTTCGAATATCCCGCCGGCCCGCATGCGCCTTCTCCGCCCGAATGGCAAGGGTGGGTCGAAGAAGGTTGCGGCGCGCCGCCGGAGGAGGAGGCCGATCTGCCTTCTGCAGCGGCCCTGAGCGCTCAGTTCGAGCAGCGCCTCGAAGAGCAGACCAGGCGCGCCTTTGAAGCCGGGCGTGAACAGGGTTGCCAGGCAGAGCGCCTGGCGCACGCGGCGGCGCAGATGGCGGAACGGGAACAGCAGAAGCGGCGCATGGCGGGTTTGGTGGAGAGCTTTGCCCAGGAGCGCGACCGTTACCTGCTGGCGGTGGAACGCGAGGTGGTGCGGCTGGCGCTTGCCGTGGCGGCGCGCATCTTGCGGCGCGAGGCGCAGATGGATCCGCTGTTGTTGACGGGAGCGGTGCGCGTGGCCCTTGGGCAGCTTTCCGCTTCCACCGAGGTGCGGCTGCGCGTGCCGGCATCGGAGTTGGATCTGTGGACCGAGGCCATGGCGCTTCTGCCGAACCTGCCGCTCAAGCCCGAGGTGGTGCGGGGCGAGGCTCTGCGGCTGGGCGAATGCCTGATCGAAACCAAGCTGGGCACGGTGGATCTCGGCATCCGCTCGCAGTTGGGAGAGATCGAGCGCGGCTTCTTCGATCGCGCCGGAGCCGGCTCTCTGCAATCAACTGGGGCCAGGGCCCCGGCGGCCGGAACAACATCCAGCCCGGAGCGCGCATGACCGAGCTTGTGGGCCGCGAGCTTCTGGGCCGCTACTTGATGAGCCTCGGCCGCGGGCAGCCCTGGCGCTGGCGTGGGCAGGTGGTCGAGTCGGTCGGGCAGACAATCGAGTCGGCCGGGCCGCTGGCCACCGTGGGCGAGTGCTGCGAGATCATCGACCGCGCCGGCCGCTCGCATCTGGCCGAGGTGATCGGCTTTCGCGGATCGAATGTGCTCTCGATGCCGGTCGAGACCACGGAAGGCATCCGCTTCGGCGATGCAGTCTCGGCTCTGGGAAGGAGTCCCGAGATCGAGGTCACGCCGGCTCTGGTGGGCCGAGTTCTGAACGCGCTGGGCGCGCCGATCGATGAGGGTGTTCCTGATCGTGGCCGCGATGGCATTTCTGATCGCGCCGGCAGTGGTTTCGATAAGGGTTTCGATGATTCTGTCGCTGATTCTGTCGCCGGCGGCGTCGCTCCGCATGCTCTTCGGCCCTTCGCGGGGCCGGCTTCTTTGTCCATCTCGCTGCCGATTTTGTCCGTCTCGCTGCCGCTCGAGGGGCGCGTGCGCTCGCCTCTCGATCGCGCGCCGATCCGCGAGCCTCTTGGCACCGGCATCCGGGTTCTGGATGCGCTTCTCAGCGTGGGCCGCGGCCAGCGCGTGGGCATCTTCGGCGGCTCCGGGGTGGGCAAGAGCACGCTCATCGGGATGATGACCCGCAACACCGAGGCCGATATCACGGTCGTGGGCTTAGTGGGCGAGCGCGGCCGGGAGGTGGGCGAGTTTCTCGAAGATGCGCTCGGCGCCGAGGGCCGCGCCCGTTCTGTCGTCGTGGTCTCCACCTCCGACGAATCGCCGCTCAAGCGGATGCGTGCCGCGCTGGCCGCCACCACCATCGCCGAGTTCTTCGCCGCGCAGGGAAAAAACGTGCTGCTGGTGCTCGACTCGCTCACCCGCTTCGCCATGGCGGCGCGGGAGATCGGTCTCGCGGCCGGCGAGCCGCCGACGGCCAAGGGCTATACGCCTTCCGTTTTTGCGCGTCTCGCCCGGCTGGTCGAGCGCGCAGGCCAGTTCCGCGTGGGCTCGATCACCGCCTTTTACACCGTGCTGATGGAAGGCGACGATCAGCAGGACCCGCTGGTCGACGCCGTGCGCTCGCTGCTCGATGGACACGTTGTGCTCTCGCGCGCGCTGGCAGCCGAAGGATGGTATCCACCCATCGAGGTGCTGGACTCGATCAGCCGGCTCATGCCGGCGGTCGCGGCGCCCGAACACCGCGCGCAGGCTGCGCTGATCCGCAAGCTGCTGGCCGTCTATGCGCGCTCCGAAGATCTGGTGCGGATCGGGGCCTACAAACCCGGCGCCGATCCGGATCTGGACCGCGCCCTCCGCGCCCGTGACGCTCTGCGCGCCTTCATGACCCAGGCGACTGGCGAGCGTGTCAGCTTTGCCGATTGCCAGCAGCGGCTCGCCGCGCTGGCCGGCGAGGTGTGAAGCCATGCCCGTTTCCCGCGGTCTCCGCCGCCTGTTGCGGGTTCTTGAGCTCGAAGAGGAACAGTGCCAGATGGCGCTCGCAGCGGCGGTGGGCGAGCTTCGGCGTCTGGAGCGGGCCTTCGAAACCGCGGCTGCGCGGGATCGCAGCGGACGGCGGCTGATCGCGGCCAGCGCCGCCAGCGGAGAACTGGCCGACCGCCTCTCCGGCCTTGAGGAGACACGCGCGGCGAGGCGCCGGGCAAGGCTCCTCGCTCCCTGGATTGAGGATGCGGAGCAGGAGGTAGAGGCGCTGCGCCGGGTCCATCTCGCCAAACGCGTCGAACGCCGCCAGGCCGAGACTCTAGTCCAGGCAGAAGAAGCGAGGGAGACGTTTGCCGCGAACCGCCAGGGCCAGCAGGCGCTCGACGACTGGTATCTGAACCGGGATGCATCGGAACGCAGCCGAAGGCAGCCGTAGCACGGGCAACGCGGATGATGCGAAGCCGGAGTCGTAGCTAAACCGGAGCCAAGCCGGAACCGTACAGACCGCGTCTGGCGGAAAAACTCTGCCCAGATTCCCGTGACGCCCGCCGCCCCGGAGCTGATCTCTAGCTTTCCTGACAACCTTCTAACCCGCTCTGCCCGTTTTTGGCACAGTGTCTGCATCGTTTCAGAACATGCCAGCCGCCACAGGATTCGAGATCAGCCCAGGAGCCCAGCCGTTACCCGGCTCAGCTTCGGCCGCATCGGCGGGCCGCGGCGCCCTTGGATCGTCCGCATCGGCAGGCCCAGCGAGCTTCCGGAGCAGCTGGCAAAGTGTCTTGGCCTCGATCCCGGTCTCTCCGGCTGCGGGAGCAGCGAAGATCGAACAACCCACCGGCCCGGCAGCGGCTCCCAACGCGGCCGGGGCAGGGGACGCGAGAGCCTTAGGCCGTGAGCAGGGGAGCAATTCACAGGAAACGGGCTCGTTATCCTCGAGACCGGAGCAGGGAACTCAGTCGAATCTTCCGGCTTCTCCAGGCGCATTCCCGGATTCATTCCTGGATTCATTCCTGGACTCCTCCACGCGCCGCTTGGCCAGCCTTCAGGTTCCCGAAACCATCCCGCCCGACGCACCGGCCGATGCGGGCGCAGCCTACGCAACGAATTCCGTTAAGAACTCCAAAGGCGCTGCGGACTCCGGCGGAAACCCGCTGCGCCCGCATGCGAAGAGCGTGGTCGACACCTCGCAGGCGATGGTCGCGCTCCCGATGCCGGTCCCCAATCCATTCTTAGCGCAACCGCAGCCCCAGCCCCAGCCGCAATCGCAGTCGCAGATTGCCAGCACGGCGATCCCGGATTCCGTTCCTGCTGCCAAGAGCGCGCTGTCTGTCCGAACAATCTTGAGCGTGCCTTCCAGTTCAGGCGTTGCGTCGAGCGCTACGGGCCCGCATGTTGGCACTCATGCGGCAACCAACGCTCCGGCGGGGGCCTCCCAGGGAGCGCGCGCACTTGCCGTGGCCGGGAGCGGCTTCGCCTCGGGCGCGGCGGGCCCGCAGTCGAGCCCGCCAGAGGTCCCAGGGGAAACGGCCTCGCCGCGAGCTATCCCGAATCAGCGGGCGGTGGAAGGTGACCCCGGCGCCTCGCTCCAGGATGCTCCGGTCAAGGCTCCGAAAATCGGTATAGCGGACCGCGGGCCGGATTCAGAACTGGATGCAGCGGCTCAGGTCTCCGGCGCGTCGGCTGCGGAGCTCGCCGATGCCGGAAGATCCAGTCTTTCCGGCGGGAGGCAGAGCATGGCGCAGGCCGACGCGGCCCGCCGCACACCCGGTTCGGGCTCCATCGAGGCAGTATCGTCGTCAGCCCACGGTCTTGCTGTGCAACCGCCCGCAGCCGCCGGAGAGGTTTCAGCCGCTGTTCACGGGAGCATCGGCGCCCATGGAGACATCAACGCGATCAACGCGCTCCGCACGGACGGTGGAGCTACTTCCACTTCAGCTTCCTCCGCATCGTCATCGCGCGAGCCCTTTGCCGCGCTCGACGGAGACGCCTTGTCCGGCGCCACGCTCTGGACTCATGCGGGCGCGCGCAGCGCCGAGGCGGGATTCGAAGATCCCACGCTTGGCTGGGTGGGCGTGCGCGCGGACCTGGGCGCAGGCGGAGTTCATGCCGCGGTGGTGCCGGGTTCGGCGGAGGCGGCGCAGATGCTGGGCAGCCACATGGCCGGACTGCATGCCTACCTGAGCGAGCAGCGCTCGCCCGTCAACACGGTCACGCTGGCTTCGCCGTCAGGCTTGAATACCGGCTCCGGGCAGGGAACAAACGAACAGATGCAGCAGGGCCATGGCCGGGGTGACGCAGAACGCGCGCCTTCGCCGCCGGCGGAGGTTCGCCCGACCGGTCCATTGCCAGGCGGAACCGGATCGCCCGAATCGCGCCTTCCGGCCGGAAGCCCAAACGGATTCAATCCGCCGCAGGCCCGGGCCGGCACGCATATCTCGGTGGTGGCTTAATCAAGCCCGGAGCAGGAATTGTATCGGGAACTATATCGGGACCGGATCAGGAACTCAAAAAGAACCGCGGTCCGGCGGAATCAACAGCGCAGGGGGAAAGAATGGCAGCAGCGGCGGGAATCTTCCATCCACAAGCAATAGCGGGCCAGCCTCAACTGGGAACGGCACCGGTCCCGCAGGCCGGCACCTCGTCCGGCACAAGCGGGACAAGCGGTTCGAGCGCATCGAGCAGCGCCAGCAGCGACTCGGCCACCATCACGGCGAATGATTTTCTCACCTTGCTGGTGACCGAGATGCAAAACCAGGACCCGACCGCCGACACCGATCCGAATGAGTACATCAACCAGCTTGTGCAGGTGAACAGCCTGGAGCAACTGATCAACATCAACCAGACGTTGAGCACGAGCCTTGGTACCACCACGAGCACCAGCTCTGCGACCGGCGCGCAAGCCGATGCAGCCTCCGGTTCACCGGGCCCCGCGGCTGCAACTGGACCCAACGCGTCGACGGCGCCTCAATCCGTCCTGAAGGCGAGCGCAGCACCGGCCGAGCCCGCAGCGCACGCCAACGGCAATCTCAGCACTCCCGCCGCCAGCCCGGCGGCGCAGCATGTGGCGCACGCGCTCGAGCATCGGTCCGCGTCCAGGCCCATCGCGGGCCGGCTCAGCACCTTTGAACGCACCGCTCTCAACAAAATGCCGTAACCAAGATCTCGTAACCAAGATTCCGTAACCAGGATCCCGTAACCAGGATGCCGTAACCAGGATGCCGTAACCAGGATGCCGTAATTAAAAACTCGCAATTCGGGCCGGCGTTTGGCCCACGCGCACTCTAGAGGAGACACATCATGGCAAGCTTTTCCATTCCGCTCACCGGCCTTGAGGCCGATTCCACCGCTCTCAACACGGTTGCCAACGATCTCGCCAACATGAACACAACGGCGTTCAAGGCGCAGACCACCAACTTCGCCGATCTCTTCTACCAGGAGATCGGCTCGACGGGCGCCGGTGATCCGATACAGGTGGGTGCAGGCGTGAAGGTGGCTTCGAATGAGACTGCGTACACGCAGGGCTCCATTAATTCCACCGGCAATTCCACAGATGTTGCGCTCAACGGCTCCGGCTTCTTCGTGGTGAGCAACGGCGGCGGGGCCTACGAGTACACGCGCGCCGGCAACTTCACGCAGGACGCGAACGGGAACATCGTCAGCGCCGCCGGATTGAGCGTGATGGGCTATCCGGCGGTCAACGGCGTGGTCAACACCAACGCGCCTCTGGTGCCGATCAACATTCCCGTGGGCCAGGTGCAGGAGCCGGTCGCCACCACTAGCCTTACCATGACCGCGAACCTCGACGCCGCCACAGCCACCGGCACGCAGTTCCCGGCCCAAGTGACGGTCTACGACTCGCTGGGCGAGCCGCATGTGGCGACGGCCACTTACACGCAGACCGCGGCCAACACCTGGAGCTACTCGGTCGCGCTGCCGGCGGCCGACTTCACCAGCGGCGTCTCGACGCCGGTCACGGGCACAATCGCATTTGATTCAAACGGCAATCTCACCACCGTTACGCCTACGGGCGGCGCCGCTAAGACGGTAGGCACTGCTCCCGGCGATGTATCCTCGATTCCCCTCGCATTCACCGGCCTGGCCGACGCGGCCTCGAACCTCGGCATTCAGTGGAACCTGCTTGGAGCGAACGGCAAGCCGAACATCAGCCAGGTCGATACGGCCTCTGCAGTCTCTTCGACGAATCAGAACGGCTATCCCAGCGGACAGTACCAGAGCTTCAGCATCGGCTCCGATGGAACTGTGACCGTCACCTACTCCAATGGCCAGTTGCAGAATGTGGGCCAGGTGGCCCTGGCCAACGTCACCAATCTGCAGGGGCTCCAACTGCTGGGCGACGGCAACTACGCCACCACGCTCGCGAGCGGCACGGCTTCGATCGGCACCTCCGGCTCCGCGGGCCTGGCCTCGCTGCAGGATGGCGCGCTTGAAGCCTCGAACGTGAACATCTCCTCGGAGTTTTCGAATCTGATCATCGCGCAGCGCGCCTTCGAGGCGAATGCGAAGTCAGTCACAACATTCGACACCGTCACCCAGGACACGATCAACATGGTGCACTGAGTCAAAGATTCTTGAGCAAGTCCCCGATCTCGCACGATCCATGGGTGCACCATGATTCGGGCATGATCTGGGTGCCCCAGGTCTCGCCTTTGAGACCTGGGATGGCGCGAATCCTTACGGTTGCTCTCGGCGCCGCAGTTCTATGAACAGGCCTTTGCCCTCCGCGAGCGTGGTTCCGCTCTCATCAAGAATCTTTGCCTCGACCCAGTGTTTACGGCCATCGCTTCGGATCACGCGGCCTTCCACGCGGATCGGCGATCCGGAGCGAACCGGGCGCAGATACTCTACCTCCAGGCGCCGCGTCATCGCCACAATGCCGCGCGCCCTGACCGACTTGCTCATCGCCTCGTCGAGCAATGTGGCGATGATGCCGCCATGCAGGTAGCCGGGAGGACCCTCAAACGTATCGGAGACCGTCGCGAAGGAAACCACTGCGCCATCCTGCGCGAGCAGGAATTCGAGATGCAGCCCAACCGGATTGGCTTGCCCGCAGCCAAAGCAGCGGTTCTGCGCCGCATGGGCCAGCGGCGTGAGATTCTCCTGTGAGCCCGTCAATCTGCCTCCTGCCTTAAAACCGTCGCATAGGTTGCGCGGTCCACATTGCCGCCGGTGAGAATGATGCCGGTACGCTTGCCGCGCAACGCGTCCTTCTCCTGCAGCGCCGCAGCCAGTGCAGCCGCGCCCGCGCCTTCGGCCAGATTGTGTGTGTCCTCGTAAAGCGCGCGCATGGCCTCGATGATCTCTTCATCGGAGACTTCCATGATGCGCGCAACATTGGCGAGGATCGCCTCGAGCGCCTCTTCGCTCGGACGCCGGCAGGCGAGGCCGTCGGCGATCTCGGTCCCGGCAGCCGCTTCCACCACCTGGCGTTGCGCAAAGCTGCGCGCGTATGCGGGCGCCCGCGCCGCGACCACGCCGACGATCTCGGTCTTCAATCCCAGCGCATTTCGCGCCGCGGCGATGCCGCAGATCGAGGAGCCCATGCCGATGGGCACGTAAACGCGGTCGAGCCCCGGCGCACCCTCGAATAGCTCCACCGCGTAGGTTGCCGTGCCCTGCACGAGCAGTTCATGAAAGGATTCGACGACGGCGAAGCCGCGTTGCGCGGCCAACTCGCGCGCGTATTCGAGCGAGGCCTGGAAATCCTGCCCGTGCTCGATGAGTTCCACTCCTTGCGCGAGCATGGCGCGATTCTTCTCCACGCTGTTGCCGTACGGCACCACGATGACCGCCTTCATGCCGAAGAGCCGCGCGGCCATGCCCACCCCCTGGCCAAAGTTGCCGCGCGTGGCCGCCATTACGCCGCGGAGATCCGGCCGCGTGTCTCTAAGCCAGTTCAGATAAATCAGCGCGCTGCGTAATTTGAAAGCTCCCACGGGCGTGTGGTTCTCATGCTTCACCCACACCTCGGTTCTGAGCCGCGCATTCAGCAGCGGCCAGGTGTACTGCGGCGTGGGCGGCATGAACTGGTAGATGACCGATTGCGCTGCGCGAATCTGGTCCAGCGAAGGGAGCTTCATGCATTCAGAATACTTGTTCCCGAGAAATGACCGCGAGAAGCGGAGCCTAGAATGAGAAAGGGAGTAGAGGATGCGTCTGTCGCTCAGGGCCGCACTTTCGATCGGAGTGCTTATTGGTCTGACTGGTTGCCGTTCTAAAGCCGCGCTCACCCCGCAGCAGGTAGAAGGGAAGCATCTCTACGATGTCCGCTGCGCCCATTGCCACGAGTACAACGACCTGGCGCTCAAAAAAGCCCCGCCCAATCTGCGCGGCGTCTTCGATCACCCGAATCTGCCCAGCGGCGCACCGGCCACCGACGCCAATGTCGAGCGCGTCGTCCTCGGCGGCAAGGGCATGATGCCGTCCTTCGCCGGCCGCTTCACAGAGGAGCAGATGGCCGCGCTGCTAGCCTATCTTCACGCCGGCATTCGCTGAGGGCCACGGCCGGCGTTTTTGCCCGGCTCCGGAGCTGCATCGAAGATATACTCAAAGCTATGGCGGCGACCGAGAAGACATTTTATCTGGAGACATTTGGCTGCCAGATGAACGCGCACGATTCCGAGAAGGTGATTGGCACCCTGCAGCAGCAGGGCTACCGGCGGGTGGAATCGGAAGAGGAAGCCGGCCTGATCCTCTACAACACCTGCTCCATCCGCGACAAGGCGGAGCAAAAGGTCTTCAACCGGCTCAACGACTACAAGAAACTGCACAAAGCCGGCAAGCGGTTCGGCGTCCTCGGCTGCGTGGCGCAGCAGGAGGGCGAAAAGATCTTTGAGCGCGCGCCGTACGTCTCGCTCGTCTCCGGCTCGGCCTCCTACCGCAAGCTCCCCGAGATGCTCTCCCGGCTCGAAGCCGGCGAGAACCGCATTACCGGCCTGGACGACCGCCAGACGGACGAGACCTTCGAGACCGAGTTTACGGCCCGCCAGAATCCCTACCGCGGTTACATCACCATCATCGAGGGCTGCGACAAGTTCTGCTCCTACTGCGTGGTTCCGTACACCCGGGGCAAGGAACGCAGCCGGACCTCGTTCTCGGTCCTTGAAGAAGCCCGGCGGATCGCCGACCTGGGTTACACCGAGATCCAGCTCCTGGGCCAGAACGTGAACAGCTACCGCGACCCGGAAGGGAAGTTGACCTTCGCGGAACTCCTGGCGGCCGTTGGGCAGGTTTCGGGGATAAGGCGCGTCCGGTTCACCACCAGCCATCCCCGCGACTTTACCCGCGACATCGTCCAGGCCATCGACGAAAACCCGGTGCTTTGTGACCACGTCCACCTGCCGGTGCAGTCCGGCTCGGCGCGGGTGCTCAAGATGATGGCCCGCGAGTATACGCCGGAGTGGTACCTGGAGCGCATCTCCTGGATCAAGTCGGCTCGCCGGCCGATCTCGCTTTCGACCGACATCATCGTCGGCTTTCCCGGCGAAACCGACGACGACTTCATCCAGACCATGGACCTGCTGGCCCAAGTCCAATACGACTGCGTCTTCGCCTTCAAGTATTCGGCGCGTCCCAACACGCCCGCTCTGGTGATGATCGACTCCATTGCGGAGACCGAGAAGTCCACCCGGCTTCAAGTATTGCTTGACCGTCAGCGCGAGATCCAAAGGGTCAATTACGCCAGACACATCGGGGAAGTTATCGAGGTGATGGTTGAAGGTCAGAATCCGGCCCGGGGACAGGTTGCCGGCCGCAGCAGCCAGAACAAGCCCGTGAATTTCACCTGCGCCCAACCCATCGCGCCGGCGCCTGGGAGCTATCTAAACGTGAAGATTGCCGGGGCTCATCCAAACAGTCTGACCGGCGAGTCCATCTAAGCAAACAGGGCTGAGCGGAAGAGGGGGAACTCATGGATATCGAGGTGAGAATACGCGGCCTGATGATGGACCCAGCCACCAATATGCCCATCGTCGTCCTCAAAGATGTGGCTTCGGATACCGTGATGCCCATCTGGGTGGGGATCTTCGAGGCGAACGCGATCGCTATCGAGATTGAGAAGGTGGGCGCCCCGCGCCCCATGACCCACGATCTGACCAGAAATCTGATGCGCCACTTGAATGCCGAGCTGGATCGCGTTGTAATTACAGAGATTAAAGACGAGACGTTTTACGCCGTCCTGTGGCTGAAGCAGGGCGATGAGCCAGTCGCGGTGGACGCACGCCCCTCGGATGCGATCGCTCTGGCGCTGCGCGCGGATTGCCCGATTTACGTCGCCGAGCACGTCATGCAGAGCGCCAAGCTGAACACCTCGGGTCCGCCGGATGGCCCCACGGCCGAGCAGTTGCGCGGCTGGCTCGAGGGCCTGAACGACGAAGACCTTGGCCGCTACAAAATGTAAGAACTGCTACCGGCAGCCCGGTTGGTTCGCAACCCGCACCGTCCCGATGCCGCCGCAGGGCAGCAGTTCGAAGCAGCCCACCCCCAGTGACCGGCCACCCCATATCTCAAAGACTCTAGGCTACATGTATCGTCATCGCTCGACTATACAGAATATCTGTTATCGGACATTGCTGATAGGCGAGCTGGATCACACGGGGTTGACATATATTCTTATATAGCCATATAAATCCCGAGACGCAGGCTGCCCAGAGGGTCCAACCCAGAACGTGCGACTCTGACAGGCGGAGGAACCGAGTGAAGAATCTCTTTGAAACGGCATGCGCTGAAGAGTTGAAGAAGCGAGTTGCCACGCTCTCCCCTGAGAGCTTCCGCCAATGGGCAAGATGAATGCCGCCCAGGCGGTTGCCCACTGCGCTCTAGCCTTCGAGCTGCCGTCCGGCGGGCAGAAGCCATCCCGCGCCGGATTTCCTGTTCGTATCCTCGGACGCATCATCAAGCCGCTGGCATTGGGTGACGACAAGCCTATGCATCGAAACTCCCCAACGGTGAAAGGCCTGGTGATTGCCGACGAGTGCGATTTGGCCGAAGAACGCGAGCGGCTGTGCGCCGCGATTGATCGCTTTGCCGCAGCTGGACCTGCCGGCTGCACCGACCACCCGCACAGTTTTTTCGGCCGGCTGACACCCGCGGAGTGGGCCATCCTGATGTACAAACATGTCGACCATCACCTGCGGCAGTTCGGCGCGTGAGTTCCCTTCAGCTCCTCACTCGTGACCGGTCTAATTGCGGACTTCCGCCAGCAGACCCTCCACCTCAGCCTTCTCTTCCCCGCTCAGCGCCAGCAGCGGCGAACGGGCCCGGCCACCATAATAGCCATTGAAATCGCAGGCGTATTTGACGCCCGCAATGCCAAGCGCACCTACAATCCGGTTGTTGGGCGCGGCAATGCGTTTCTGCTTCTCCTCGGCCAGATTCAGGTCGTGATCCTTCCAGCCGAGATAGACCTCCTGGCAAGCCTGCGGCGCGCAAGCTGCGAAGGCCAGAATTCCCCCGCAGGCGCCCGCCTGGAGGGATTCAAACAGCGCCGATCCGGAGCCGCAGAGTACCTGGAACCCAACTTCCCTGCTCCGGGTTTTGATGGGAGGCGCAGGCGGAGGCGTGGCAACCGCAACGCCGCCCGCCGAGCTTCCAACGGAGGCGAGGTCGCCCGCCGAGACAAACGTCCCCGCCGCTTCAGGCGCCGAGGGGGTAAGCATGCGGCCCGTAACCGCCTCGAAGATCGGCGTCACCGTAAAAGTTCGCCGCAGCGAACTCTGGGTCGCAGCCACGGTGGCGCGGATCCGGTCCACGCTGCCACTCGAATCCTTGATCCCAATGATGTTTGGATGATCGGCAAGCTCGGCAATGATCTCGATAGGGATCTGATACGGCACGCACTTGGGAATGTTGTAGAGCAGGACGGGCAGCGGCGAACGATCCGCAACGCTGCGGAAGTAGTTCAAAACGGCGGGGGCTGTGAGCTGGGTGGAGTAATAGCTGGGCGGACGGACCAGAACTGCGTCATAGCGAAGCTGCACCGCAGCTTCGGCCAAGGCCACGGTGGCTCCGACGCTCTCCCGCCCCACCCCGGCCACCAGCACCTTTTCAGGGGCGGTCGCTTCTGCCGCTGCCCGCAACACCTCGCGGGACTCGGCGTCGTCGAGCATCGCGGCTTCGCCCGTCGAGCCCAGCACGATCATTCCCGCTAGAAGGCTCCGCGAATAGCGGGCCATGTTGGCCTCGATCTTCCGGAAGTAAATCCGTTCGTCGGGATAGAACGGCGTGGTGGTAGCGGCGTAAATACCCTCAATCAGCATGGGCTCATTGTAGAGCGGAACGGCGGCAGATCATCCCGCCAGCCGGATCATCGATCCTGTTTATGATTTCGGGCTTATGCTTTCGGGCTCACGTTTTAGCGCGCTTGGACGGAAGATTTTAGACCGGGTGCAGCCGGTCAGGTAATAACTGAAGATGTACCTTTCAAGAAAATTGTTTCACGCGGAACAGGAATTCGTCGGGTTTTTCCGAGATTCTCCGGTAGTTTTCCACACGCCAGCCTTGCAATGTGAAGAAGCCGGACCATTACTTAAGTCATCCGGCTATTGGCTCTGCATCCGTTGACACCGGCGCTGAGGGATGGGAAGATTTCGACGTTGGCCAAATTCCCTTTCCTCGGCTGACTCAAGATCTCATACAACCGTTTTTCCGAACAACTGCCTGTTCTAGCAAAGACCCGGTGTGCCCGACGCCGGTATCGCTAGCGCCAAAACCGACTGGAGAAGAATTGTGAGCCTGCAGGTCAATAGCGTGCTGACGACATTTGTGACGAATTGCTACAGCCTTTGGACAAATTGGAATGGTGGAGGCGGGCCCGGCCCGCATGCTCAACTCCGCGAAGGCAGGACCAGAAATGCGATTGTCGCAATGAGCAGCTTTATGTTCACGCCCCGCGTGGTCTTTGCCGCCATCCCCGACTGGGGCGGTTTTGCATGGGATACCTGGACCCTGACGCTCAACAATAAATACACGAACAAGAATGACATCAAGTATGGGAAGTTCGTTGAATACTGTTCAACCATCTACCACGAGACCCGGCATGCGGAGCAGTTTTACCGCGTTGCGCAGGGACTGGCGTTGGGGCGGCTCAAGTATCCCGATGCCAGCGATCGCCAGGTGGTCCAGAGCCTCGGAGGGGCGGGTCTCAGCATTCAGCAGAAAATCGGCCTCTTCGGCGGGGGGCGCGGCGTTCAAACTTCGCAACTCCTTCCCACCGCAAGCTTGCTGGCCGAGTGGCTCGATATTCCGGCCCCAGCAGCTCAACACGCCTACAATTCCCGGGCTAATTTTAACGTCTTCGCGGCGCTACCCAAGCCCAACTGGTTCCAGCGCAGCACCATTCTGCTGGAGGTCGAAGATTGGATGCGGGCAACCTACAAAAAGACCTTCGGTGAGATGGATTCCTTTGCGCAGCGCGAGGACGACGGGCCCGGCGCGATCAGGGATAACGTCTATCGGATGTATCGTAACTTGCCCGAGGAGCACGACGCGCACTCAATCGAAGACTTGGTGGATGCGGCTCTCAAAAACAGAATCGGACACCCAGGCTCTGAGAACCAGCCGAGGACCAATGTGGGGCTGTTCGGAGCTTGATTGCCGGCGGGCTCAACGCGATCCCGATTCCGCACGCGATCAATCGACGCTTACCACGGATTTGATCTCGGCTTCTTTAGCCGCATGCAGAGCCTGCAGCGCAAATACTGTCGTCGAGTGCTTTTGCATGGCGGCAATACCCTCGGCGGCGGCCTGCGCGGCGGCTATCGTGGTGATGGTCGGCACCCTGGCCAGCACCGCGGCGCGGCGAATGGCTCTCTCGTCAAAGAAGGTGTCCTGGCCGCGGGGAGTATTGATGATGAGCTGGATGCGGTCACCCTTGATCAGATCGACCACGTTCGGGCGGCCTTCCTTCACCTTGAAGACGCGCTCGACGATCAGGCCGGCGGACTCGAGGACGTTGGCGGTGCCTTCCGTGGCGACCAGCTTGAAGCCGAGATGGACATAACGGCGGGCGAGCTCGACGGCTGCCGGCTTATCGTGATCATTCACACTGAAGAAGACCGTCCCCCCACTGGGCAGCACCTGTCCGGCTGAAAGCTGCGCCTTGGCAAAGGCCTCCCCAAAGGTGGCGGCCACGCCCATCACCTCGCCGGTCGATTTCATCTCCGGCCCGAGAACGGTGTCGACGCCGGCGAACTTGTTCCAGGGGAAGACCGGGGACTTCACATAAAAATGCGTCCCGGTGCCGAGATCCTTGCCGGAGGCGAGCTGTTCGGGCAGCAGGTCGCGCAGCTTACGGCCGGTCATGAGGCGCGAGGCGACTTTGGCGAGCGGGATGCCAGTGGCTTTGGACACGTAGGGAACGGTTCGCGAGGCCCGTGGATTGACCTCGATGACGTAGACTTGGTCGTTTCCGTCGGCATCGCGCCGGATGGCGAACTGAAGATTGACCAGGCCGACCACTTTAAGCGCCAGGGCCAGCTTGCGCGTATAGCGGCGGAGGGTTTCGAGGGTCGGCTCGGAGATGCTTACAGCGGGCAGCACGCAGGAGGAGTCGCCGGAGTGAATGCCTGCCTCCTCAATATGTTGCATGATGCCGGCGATGAGCACATCTTCCGAATCGCAGAGGGCGTCCACATCGATCTCGATCGCATTCTCGAGGAAGTGATCGATGAGCACCGGCCGTTCCTGCGAGTATTCAACTGCCTCCCGCATGTAGCGAGCGACCGCCTCGGCGTCGTAGGCAATCACCATGGCCCGGCCGCCAAGAACATAACTCGGCCGCACCAGGACCGGATACCCGATGCGCTCGCCGACAGCCAGTGCCTCCTGGACGCTGGTGGCCGTGCCGCCGGGCGGCTGCGGAATCTCCAGTTCCTCGAGCAGCTTGCCGAACTGCTTCCGGTCTTCCGCCAGATCGATCGACTCGGGCGAGGTGCCGATGATGGGCACGCCGGCGGCGCGCAGGCGCTGGGCCAGGTTGAGCGGGGTCTGCCCGCCGAACTGGACGATCATGCCGATCGGAGCGCCGGATTGTGCCTCGTGGTTGTAGACCGCGAGAACGTCTTCCAGGGTAAGCGGCTCAAAATAAAGGCGATCGCTGGTGTCGTAGTCGGTGGAGACGGTCTCGGGATTGCAGTTGACCATGATGGTCTCATAACCGTCTTCCCGCAGGGCAAAGGCGGCATGGCAGCAGCAGTAGTCGAATTCGATTCCCTGCCCGATCCGGTTGGGCCCGGAGCCGAGAATGATGATCTTGGGCTTGTCGGTGGGCGGAGCCTCGTCCTCTTCGTCGTAAGTCGAGTAGAGGTAGGGCGTCATCGACTCGAACTCGGCGGCGCAGGTGTCCACGAGCTTGAAGACCGGCTGGACGCCGTGGCGTTCGCGCAATTCCCTCACCTGCTTCACGCCATCGTGGCCTTCGAGCTTCCATTCCGTGGCGATCCGCTCGTCGCTCAGGCCCAGGCGCTTGAGCTTTCTCAGGTGATCGGGCGTAATCTCCGCCGGATTTGTCTCCGATATGGCCATCTGGGCCAGGGTAATCTCACGAAGCTGGTGCAGGAACCATGGGTCCATGCCGGTGAAGCGGGCGACCTCGCGGACCGACATACCGCGCTCAAAGGCGAACCGCAGATAGCTCAACCGCTCCGGCCGTGGCGTGACCAGCATCTGGGTAAGCCGCCGCGGCTCAAGCACTTCCGCGCCGGTTTTCTTGCCGGTCTCAAGCGCCCTCCAGGCCTTCATCAGTGCTTCCTTGAAGGTGCGGCCCATGGCCATCACCTCGCCGACGGACTTCATCTGCGGCCCGAGAACGTCGTCCGAGCCGGGGAACTTCTCGAACTGCCATTTGGGGATCTTGACGACGACATAGTCGATGGTCGGCTCGAAGCATGCCGGAGTCTTGCGCGTGATGTCGTTCGGAATCTCGTCGAGCGTGTAGCCCACCGCCAGCTTGGCGGCGATCTTCGCGATCGGGAATCCGGTGGCCTTGGACGCCAGTGCGGAAGATCTCGAAACGCGTGGATTCATCTCGATCACCGTCATCCGGCCGTCGACAGGATTGACGGCGAACTGAACGTTCGACCCGCCGGTCTCGACGCCGATCTCGCGCATGACGGCAATGGCCGCGTCGCGCATCTTCTGGTACTCGCGGTCGGTCAAAGTTTGGGCCGGGGCGACGGTGATGGAGTCGCCGGTGTGGACGCCCATCGGGTCAAAGTTCTCAATCGAGCAGATAATAATGACGTTATCCGCCAAATCGCGCATCACTTCGAGCTCGAATTCCTTCCAGCCGAGAACGCTTTCCTCAATCAGGCATTCGTGGACGGGCGAGAGATCGAGGCCGCGGGCGAGAATCTCCATCAGCTCTTCGCGGTTGTAGGCGATGCCGCCGCCGGAGCCGCCCAAAGTGAAGCTCGGCCGGATCAGCACCGGAAAGCCAATCTTGCCGGCGAAGTCGAGGCCGTCGCGCAAGTTGTTGACCAGGGCCGAGGTTGAGACCTCAAGGCCGATCCGGATCATGGCGTCTTTGAAGAGCAGACGGTCTTCGGCTTTTTTGATGGCTTCGAGCTTGGCGCCGATCAGCTCGACGTTGTAGCGTTCGAGAATGCCGGCGTCCGCCAGGTCGACGGCCAGGTTAAGCGCCGTCTGGCCGCCGACCGTCGGCAGGAGCGCAAATTTGCCGGCATTGGGCTGCGCGGCCAGCATCTCCGACTCGATGCGGATGATCTCCTCGACATATTCCCGCGTCAGCGGCTCGATATAGGTGCGGTCGGCCAGCTCAGGGTCGGTCATAATGGTCGCCGGGTTCGAATTGACCAGGACAACCTCATAGCCCTCTTGTTTCAGAGCTTTGCAGGCCTGGGTGCCGGAGTAGTCGAACTCGGCGGACTGGCCGATCACGATCGGCCCGGAGCCGATCACCAGGATCTTCTGAATGTCATTTCTGCGTGGCATTGTTCTCTTATCTGTTCCGCTGCGTGTCGAAGTCTATGGCTTCGCGTTTCAGATTACGAGCTCCCGCTTTGAAAGGGCACGGCTTGCTCCAAAAAACAGCGGAGCCAAAAGCCCCGCTGTGAAATTCCAACCTTCCGCTTATCCAGGACGGCTTCATCTCTTCCACTCCTCCATCATCTGGCGGAAGTCGCGGAAGAGGTAATGGGAATCGTGGGGGCCCGGCGCGGCTTCGGGGTGGTACTGGACGCTGAACAGCGGCAGCGTTTTGTGGCGTAAACCTTCCAGAGTCTGGTCGTTGAGGTCGACGTGGGTCAACTCGACCTCATTCGCATTGATCGAATCAGGATCGACCGCGAAGTTGTGGTTGTGGGCCGTGATCTCCACCTTGCCGGTGGTGTTATTGCGCACCGGGTGGTTGCCTCCGTGGTGGCCGAACTTCAGCTTATAGGTGCGGCCGCCGAGAGCCAGGCCCGTAAGCTGATGGCCGAGACAGATACCGAAGACCGGCACCCGGCCCATCATCTCGCGGATGGCGCGGACCGCATAATCGACCGGTTCGGGATCGCCGGGGCCGTTCGACAGAAAGACGCCGTCGGGCTTCAGGCTGAGAGCGTCTTCGGCCGTCGTTTCAGCCGGCACCACGGTAACGCGGCAGTTATCGCGGCACAACATGCGTAGAATGTTTTGTTTGATGCCAAAATCATAAGCGACAACGTGAAGTTTAGGCCCTTTATCTTTGCTCTCGAAAGACTTGGGAAGGAGCGAATTTTCCGCCTGATTGCGTGCGTCCGTCGAGTCAAAAGGATAAGCGGCCTGGGTCGAGACGACCTTGGCCAGGTCGGTCCCGTCCATCTTTCTGATATTGCGCGCTCTATGCACCAGAACGTCGGGATTGGTCTCGCTTGTGGAGATCACCCCGCGCATCACGCCATAGGTGCGCAGGTGACGGACCAGGGCGCGCGTGTCGATCTCGGCCAGAACCGGGACCGCATAGCGCTCCATGTACTCGTCGGTGACCTGCTCGGAGCGCCAGTTCGAGCTGATGGCGGAGAACTCACGGACGATCAGGCCCTCGATGTAGGGCCTTGCCGACTCATTGTCCGCCTGGTTGGTTCCGTAGTTGCCGATCTGTGGGTTCGTGAGAACGACAATCTGCCCGGCGTAGGAGGGATCGGTGGCGATCTCCTGGTAGCCGGTAAGGGATGTATTGAAAACAACTTCGCCCTGGCATTCGCCGGGATGGCCGTAGCCTTGGCCACGGAAGATGCGCCCGTCTTCGAGCGCGAGGATCGCCTGCATCGCCGCTCCGAGGAGTGGATTCAATCGATTCTAGCAGACGTGGCCGGTGGATTTCAGGGCGTTTTTCGATTGCAAGATTCAAAGATATATAGATATTTGAATCAGGTAATTACCAAAAACCGAGAAACCTAATAATTAAGTTATTTCTATAAATCACTAGAAAGAAAGATCATCGGACCACGCCGGCATCTTTGGCCGGCCAGTAGACGAACACGGCCTTGCCATAGATCAGGTCGCGGGCTACAGGGCCGAACTCCCTCGAATCAGAAGAGATAGACCGGTGGTCGCCCATCATGAAGTAGCTCTCGGCGGGCACAATCATCTCCTGCATGGAACGCATGTCCCGGTACCGGGGCGGGACGTAATCCTCGCGCAGGGGCTTGTCATTCACCCAAACCTGGCCGTGGTCGATGCGGAGGCGGTCGCCGGGCAGGGCGATGACGCGCTTGATGTAGCTTTTTTCCGGGTCGCGCGGGTAGCGGAAGACGACTACATCTCCCCGCTCGATGCTCGAGATATGGTAGACGAACTTGTTGATAAAGAGCCGGTCGCGATCTTCCAGCCGGGGCAGCATGCTGGTGCCTTCCACGCGGACAGGCTGATAAAGGAACGTGATGATGAGAACCGAGGCGGCAGCCGAAACGAGAAGATCGCGGAGCCAGAGACCGATGGTGTTCGATGGACGGGCGGGAGCCGGATTTGAGTCGGACGAGCCGGCCCCGGCCGGAGTGCCCTCGGCCGGAGGGAGATGCTGGGGACGATCGGGAACGGTTTGCATTGCCGCCTTAACCTTGGGAGAAGAAACGAACGCACTTCGAGGAGAACGCATGAGCGCTTAAGCTGCAAAAAATCCACGCAGAATCTTGTTACGCCCAAGACCCAGTTTCACTATAGTTAGACGTGAGCGTTGCAGACTTCAGGGGTGCGGCCCCTCATCAAGTGCCCTCTTTAAGTATAGATGAATCGCGGCCGCAACGGTCTTGAAAACGCTCTGCGCGCGAGGGCCTTCCGGGCCGCTCGCCGATGGGGATTTACACAATCGTTTGGGTCCTTTTGAGCAGGCATGGGTAATGCCTCTTTCGGAGGATTGTTGCTGTTCCAAGGCGATGGTTGAATGTTTTTGAGCCCAATGAAAGCGAGGTAGCGGTTCAACCGCACACACACTATGGCGACTTACCAGCAATACTCTGAAATTGTAGCCGCCTACGGAACTAGGCTGCCTCCTCCCTCTTCGCAAGCCGAGAGACCACGGCTGGGCCTGCCTCTGCTGTATGCGGCCATTGGCGTCGCGCTCGGAACCCTTACCGGCATGGCCGCGGCCCTGGTGAGCCTTCAGCCCCAGACCGCGATGGCGGCGACTCATCTGAGCTTTGTCAGTTCGCACGCCAGCGCATTCCGGATTCATCCGATCACCAACGCCGGCCAGACGCCGGTCATCCAGAATCATGCAGCGGCCCCGACGGCGAGTGTGGCACAACCGGCCGCAGTCCCGAGCCACAATGCTCTTCAGGCTACTGCTCTTCAGGCTGCCCCTGCCGCGCAGCCGCAGGTTTTCGAAGCCAAGCCCGTAATGCCGGCCGCTGTCCAGAGTCACAATGCTCTTCAAGCTGTTCCTGCCGTGCAGCCGCAGGTTCTCGAGGCCAAGTCCGTAATGCCGGCCGCGCCCCTGGCCAAACCGGCCAAGATGGAAATCGCTTCCTTGCCGCCGGCCGCTTCGCTGAAGATCGCCGCCGCGGATCCGGTTCGGATCAAGGCGCCTGCTGTTCATCCGCACGTGCTTACCGGCAAGCTGACGCTCGCGCCCGCCTCTGATCTTGGCGCGGACACCTCGGCTCCCATTTTGAGTTCTTTGAGCACCTCGGCCGCCGCTTCAATTCCTGCGCCCGTGGATGCCCCCGTGAACCTGGACGGCGGGATGAAGCCGCAGCCGCAGGTGTTTTATAGCGAGGGAGACATCACAGTCGCCGACTACAATGCCGCCCGCGATACGATCGTGACCGAAGATGGAAGAACCTTCGTGATCGGCACCACGGTGAGCGTGAGCACGGCAACTTCGTGGGACGACTACCGCGCCAACGTTCACTACCGGTGCGATCAAAATGGAAATTGCTCGCTCACGAGGACCGGCGTGATCGCGCTCAATGCACGCATGATTTAGGGCGATCGTGGCAGCGCCGCGGAAGAATGCGGCGCTACTCGTCGCAGCCGAGGCCTTCCGGCGGACACAGAACCTGGGCGCGGCCGGGCTTCGGAATAGGTTTGGGCTGGGTGGAAGCGGGTACCAGAGTCGCCGGTGTGCCGGGAGATCCGGCGGCAGACAGGTTCTCCTCTTGAAGGAACAACGGCCGCTGCAACACCATTTCAACCTGAGTGCCGCGGGGAATATCCACATCGGCATTGCGGGTAAAGAGGGAAACCAGGCCTACGGTGGCCAGACCGGCGCCGAGGCCGGCTAAGCCGCCTTCGATGGGGTGGCCGGACACAGCTCCTCCGATTGTGCCCACGCCCGCCCCGGTAGGAATTGCCACCTTGGCTGTCTCGCCGGCATTGCGTCCCTTATCGCCATCCTGCTCAATGGTTCCTTCCTTGTCGTCCTTCACCGTCTGCTTTTTGGCGCCGGGAAGTTCATCCACCACCCCAGGAATCTCGACGACCGAGCCATTGGGAAAGATCATGGAAGTGAAGTGCATGTCGAGCTGCGCCTTGCCCTTCAGCCGGCCGCCGCGCTGGACGCGATCGACCACACCCTGCACATAGATGCCCTCGGGAATCATGACCCGGTTGCCGACCGTCACCGGAAAGATCGAGGCCAGATAGACGCCATCGCCGGCCTTGGCGCTTTTGGTGTTGACGGAACTGCGCAGCTGGAGCAAGACCTTGGTGCCCGCCGGGACGGTATAGGTCTTCGTAGCGGGCGCGCTCGCCGGAGCAGGAGTCGATGGAGCAGGAGTCGCCGGAATAGCCAGCGCAGCCGAGGCCGTCGCGGCCGGCGTTGCCGGTTGGGCCGGCGCTTGAGCCGAGGCTTGAGCGTAGCCGGAAGCCGCGGCTGCCAGTCCGCCTAAGATTGCTACGGGCACCAGCCCTTGCGCCAGACGCATACGAACCTCCAGTTCCGTCCCCCGGAATCGTCAGTGGATAGACGAGAAACTTCGAAACAAGGATAGCCCTAATGGCCCCGCCGTGACGAAAAATAGGAATGCCCGTGCGGTGGGACCGGGAGATTCGCGTTAGTATGCGAAACAGCGATGAGGCCAGAGACGGGGCAAGAGACGATCTTTTTAGGTTCCGGCGCCGTTCGGCAGCGCTTCGCCCGCGCCTATCGGGTTCTGGAAGATGCGATTGCGGCAAAGGCGTTTCCCGGCTGCGCCTTCGGGGTGTTGGCCGGCGATGAAATTCTTGTGCAGGATGCGCTGGGGCGGTTCACCTATGAGGGTGACGCGCCTGCGGTTACGGCGGAAACGGTCTACGACCTGGCGAGCCTGACCAAGGTTGTGGCAACGACGGCGGCGGCGATGCTGCTTTTCGAACGCGGGCGTCTGGACGTGGACACACCTCTCGGCGCATTGCTGCCGGCATTTGTCGCCCGACGGCCGGCGGACGATCCGGCGCGGGCGGTGACGTTGCGGCATCTGCTGGCGCACAACTCCGGGCTGCCCGGATATGTGGAGCTCTTCCGGACGGCGGCAACCCCGGAGGCCCTGCTGCAGGCGTGCCTGGCGCTCAAGCTGGAAGCTGAACCTGGAGCGCGGGCGGAGTACTCCGATCCGGGATTCATTTTGCTGGGAAAGGCCCTCGAAGTCGTTATGGGCGGAGACCTTGCCATGAGGGAAGACCTTGCCGCGTGGACCAAGCGGGAGATCTTCGCGCCGCTCAGGCTCGGAGCGACCCGCTTCTCTCCCCAGCAGCGCGCGCGCGCCGCGATTCCCCCCACCGAAGAGGACGCGGCCTTCCGCCGGCGGCGGATTCAAGGCGAAGTGCAGGACGAGAATGCGTGGGTTCTCGGAGGCGTGGCTGGGCATGCGGGACTATTTTCGAATGTGCCGGACCTGTTGCGGTTTGCCTCCGCGATCTTGAGCGTCGAAGGTGCAGAAGACGGCGCGGGAAACGAACAGATCCGCCTTGTGCGTGGCGAGACCGTCGAACGGTTTGCGCGGCGGCAGGCTCCAGAGGGCAGCTCGCGAGCGCTCGGGTGGGATACCCCGTCCGGCAAGTCTTCGTCCGGCAAGCACTTCTCGAAGCATTCCATCGGGCACCTGGGATATAGCGGGTGTTCCCTGTGGATCGACCTGGACGCCCGGATTGCGGTTGTCCTGCTGACCAACCGCACCTGGCCGGACCGCAAGAGCCAATTGATCCGCGAGGTGAGGCCGGCTTTTCACGACGCAATCCGCGAGGCCCTCGGCAGGTAACCCTCGCGGGTTTCTATAGCAGGTTCGGGGGACGAGAAATCTGCCAGGGTTGCGCGATTTCCAGTTACAATGAAAAATTGGGGACCGACGCGATGCTCACAAGCACGATGACTCCAGAGGCAGTGGGTAGCCATAGAAATGGAAATGGCACTGGGAACGATCAAGCCTCTCTACTAGAACACCTCATTACCGAAAGTCCAAATGAGGCATCCCAGGGATTCGACACCAAATCCGCACTCGAGATCGCCCGCATCATCAACCATGAAGATGCCAAGATCGCGGGAGCGGTAAAAAAAGCAATCCCAGAGATTGCGCAAGTAATTGACCAGGTAGCCCGATGTCTGCGCGACGGCGGCCGGTTGATCTACGTCGGCGCGGGCTCGAGCGGGCGGATTGCGGCCCTTGACTCCTCAGAGTGTCCGCCGACCTACTCGACGGCGCCTGGGCAGGTGCAGTACATCATGGCCGGCGGACCGAAGGCACTCGCCTCCGCGGTCGAGGTGAATGAAGATTCCGAGGAGCTGGGCCAGCGCGATATTGCCCGCCGGCGGCCCACCCGCAAAGACATTATCATTGGCGTCTCGGCTTCGGGCCGCACCCCGTATGTGGTGGCGGCGGTAGCTTATGCCCGGGCGCGCGGCGCGCATACCGCCGCCGTGACCTGTAACCATGGCTCGCCGATTGCCGGAGCGGCCGATACCACGATCGTGGCCGATGCCGGCCCGGAGGTGGTTTCGGGCTCGACGCGCTTGAAGGCGGGAACGGCGCAGAAGATGGTGCTGAACATGATCACCACCGGCGCCATGACGCGGCTCGGCTATGTGTACGAGAACCTGATGGTGAACGTGCACATGCAGAACTCGAAGCTGGTGGAGCGCGGTATCCGCATTCTGATGAGCGCCTGCAAGATAGACCGCGAGACCGCGGTGCAGACGATCAAGAGCGCGGGGCGCAGCGTGCCGGTGGCGCTGGTGATGCTGAAGGCCAGGGTGGATAAGCCGGAGGCAGTGCGGCGTCTGGCGAAGTCCGACGGCAATGTGCGGCTGGCGATCGAGGATAACGTGCTGGAACTGTAGGGGCGGCTTCACCGGGGGGCGCGCGTTGAGCGACGGAGCGAGGCGGATTTGAGCGCGCAGCCGGAAGGCGATCCAATCCCGGAAAAGCCCGCCGAGTTTGGCCGGACACTCGTCAAACTCCTGACCGGCCGCAAGAGCCTTTCGTTCTGGGGAGCGATCGGGTTCGCCGTGGCGACCGTGCTCGCCGGGCTTCTTCTCAGCGAAAAAAGTGAGGGTTACAAGAGGAGCCTACTCGGGCTCCTGGGAGGCGGCTTTGAGCCGCCGCTCAGCGCGCAAACTGAAGTGAAAGGCTGGCTGGCGCTGGCCACCTTCCTGGTTGTCGTGTTTGCCCTGGCCTTCGCGTACTACTCCATCTCACGATTCTGGAAGATCCAGTCACTGCAAGAGCAGGTTCGTTCGCTCTGGAAACTGAAGCGGCGCGCGGAGACGGCGCTCGCCGGCGCGGGCTCGGAACGCGATCGGCTGCGGGGCGAGAACCTCCAACTGGAGATGGAGCGCGACTCGCTGCGCGGCATGCTCGAGACGGAGCGGGACCGGGTGCAAAAAACGCTGGAGGCGCGCAACAACACGCTTAGGCGCACGCTGGGTGAGACCATCGGCGCAGCCTCCAGGATCCGCAGCCAGATGTTTCCGGCAGCCGTTCATGGGGCCGGCAAGACCATCGAGTCCGTGCACTATCTTTACTACATCGACAAGCAGTTCAACACCGAAGTACATCGCCGCTACCTGATCCGGGCCGGGGACACGCCCATGCACTTCTGGCAGATTGCGATTCGAGTCTCGAGCGAGGCTGCGCCGATTGAGACGTTTGTCGATCTCGGCTACCGCCTGGTCAGTCACGACATGGGCAAGGAAATCGTCTACCTGCCCACGCGCGACGAGCTGCACGACAAGGCGGCCTGCGTCTATTTTCTGCCCTACATCGCGCCGAAGCAGCGGAGGGACATCGAAGTGACCTATCGATGGCCGAAGATGATGCTGCAGCTCCAGACCCAGGGATGGGAGAATTGCTCAGTCAAGCTGAACAACGCGGGACCGCTGCAATCGTATTCGTTCGAGGTGTATCTGGAACCGGGAACGGGCGGAATGCTGAACTGCGTGGAAAGCGGGGTGCCGTTGCCGAACAAGAAGATGGAGCCGGCGACATCCCATCACGGCTGGCCTGGATGGAAATACTCGGCCACGGAGATTGATCCGAGTCTCCTGAATACGGAGATTTCCCTGAGGGTGGAGTGGAATCGCTCTTGACTGACGAGGCTTGGACTGACGAGGCTTGGACTGACGAGGCTTGCTCGGAAGAATCCTGAAGGGATTCAGGCTGACGAGGGTCAGCCCTCCATCTCATCCGTTTCTGTATCGCGCCGGTTGATCATCATAAAGCATCTCCGATTCCAAGGGCTGCCAACAGCTTAGCACGGATTTCTCTCTTTTTCTCCGGTTTTCGCTGTCGGGCAGCCTCCAGAATCTGACGCTACTGCGCCTGCGGCGCCTGATGGTGCTGGGCGCGGCGGCTCTGAAGCATCTGCTCGTACTGCTGCTTTTGCGAATCGGTGAGCAGGGCTTCGATCTTGTTGCGGCTATCCTGCTGGACGCTGTGCATCTTCGCCTTGCGGTCGCGTGGGCTCAGCGTCGAGTCGGACCGGATGCCGGCTACCTCTTGCTCGCGGTCCGCGAGGATCGGCTTGATCTGCGCCACCTGGTCCGGCGTCAGCCCAAGCTGCTTGCCCAAGTGCCGCGCGGCGCGGTCGGGGTTGGGCGCATGTTGCGGCTGCGTCGCCGGAGCGCTCTCGGTGGCCAGGGGCGAGGCCGGAGCGGCCTGTTGCTGGGACTGATTCGGGTCGGGGGTTTGTGCGATCGCGAGGCCTGCGGACAGGACCAATCCAAGCGCGATCGAAAGATGTGTGCTGCGCATAATTCTCCTTTGTCTCGCCGTGCCCGTCTTGCTAGATCCATCTTGCCGGATCGGGCCCGGTCCTGACGTCCGGTATAGACACGGCCATTCCAGCCAAAGTTGCGGATGAGATGGCGACGGCCTGCGCACAGCCGCTCCCAGCGCTGGTCCAGCGGCCGGTTAAATGTCGTGCCCTCTATCGCCACCCACGCAAAAGTTAATAACAGGCTCTAGACGCAGCGGGCAGTCTTCGCGTTGCAGAAAATGCTTCCCGCCAACACGTTTGCCAAAATATGTGCAGGACGGCCAACTTTAGTAGACTCAACGGCAGCATGTTTGATTTCGTTCGCAGAAATAGCCGATTCTCCTCTTTTTGGGGCTCGTTCGCCCTCGCACTGGCAACCGGGGCAGCCGTCATTTCTCTTCCCCGAGTTTTATGCGCGCAGGGAACCCACCTCTGGACGCAGTCGCAGCTCGAGGAGTTCGAAAAAGGAACGCCGCAGGGTGTAGCGCTCACGAGCGACGGACATCTGCGCGAGGGTCCCGGCCTCAGGCAGGTTCTCACCACTCCTTCTACATTTGTATGGTCGGTGGCGGCGGACAAGAACGGCACAGCCTTTGTGGGAACGGGATCGCCCGCGGCCGTGCTGCGCGTGGGCAAAGACGGCAAGCCGTTCACGCTCTTCGAGACACGCGATGTAAGCGTACAAGCCCTGCGGTTCGGCCCCGATGGTGCGCTTTACGCGGCCACGCTGCCCAGCGGCCGCGTGTACAAGCTCGATCCCGCCGCGCAGTCGAAGCAGGACGAGGCAAGCGCAACGGTTGTCTTCGATTTGACCAAGATGGACGGGGCGGCAATTGGCGGAACGGCGATCAACGGATCGGCGATGAACGGATCGGCGATTGATGCCGCGGCCGAGACAAAGCCCGGTTCCGACAAAGCGGCCGCAAAGTCGCACTACATCTGGGATCTGACGTTTGATTCCGCAGGCAGGCTCTATATCGCCACCGGCGATCCGGGCGCGGTGTACCGCGTGAACCCGGCCAAGCCGGCCGCCGCGCCGGAGAAGTTCTTCACGAGCGATGAGGCGCACATTCGCTCGCTCGCATGGGATGCAAAGGGCAACCTGATCGCCGGCTCGGATGGTTCGGGACTCGTGTACCGGATCGATGCCAAGGGCAAAGGCTATGTGCTCTTTGAAGCGCCACGGCGGGAGATCACGGCGGTTGCCGTAGGCGCGAACGGGACCATCTACGCGGCGAGCGTGGGCGATAAGACGCACAATTCGCTGCCTCCGCTGCCCCTGCAGGGCACGGCCACCATCACCATCACGGTGGTGCAGCCGAACTCAGTGCAGCAGGCGGCGAACGCCAGCTCTTCGGTGCCGGAGGGAACGGAAATCTACGCGCTTGCTGAGGGACAGGCTCCGCGCAAGCTGTGGGCCTCGAAAGACGAGATCGTCTATGCGCTCGCCGCGCGCCCTGACGGATTGTTGGCGGTTACCGGCAACCGCGGCCGCATCTTTCGCATTCAGGACGACGGCAGCTTTGCGGACATCGGGCACCTGGATGCGCAGCAGGGGTTGAGCCTGGCCGAACAGGGTTCCGATTTTCTGATCGGGACCGGCAACACCGGCACGCTGTTCCTGCTGGGCGCGGCGGAAGAGCATGAGTATGCAAGCGACGTTCTGGATGCGACAGCGCTGGCGCGATTCGGTCGCGTCGAGATCGAGCCCGGCTCCTCCGGTTATGAGATTGAGACGCGCACCGGCAATGTCGAGCAACCGGTGCGGGGCTGGTCCGACTGGGAGCCGTTGAAGGAGGGATCGGTTGCCTCGCCTGCGGGCCGCTTCCTGCAATGGAAGGCCGTGCTGCATACAGCGGGCACGCTGGGCAGCATGGGCGTCAATTATCTGCCGGTGAACTCCGCGCCGGTGGTGGATGAGATCGTGGTGGTGCCGGGGGCGCGGCTGAATTCGCAGAACCAGATCGTCACGCAGCCGACGGTGAACATTTCGCTGCCGTCCGCAACGCAGGGAGTGAGCTTTGACAGCAGCAGCAGCTCGCCGTTGCAGGCAGCGAAGGATCGCACAGCCATTACCGCGCGTTGGGGCGCACATGATGATGATGGCGACGATATGATCTATTCCCTCTTTCTGCGCGGGGACGGCGAATCTGTCTGGCGGCTGCTCAAGGACAAGATCACTGACAAGGCCTACAGCTTCGACGCGACGCTCATTCCCGACGGCGGATACGAGATCAAGGTGGTCGCCTCCGATGAGCCGTCGCAACCGCCAGGCGGTGCGCTTACGGGGGAGAAGATCAGCGACCGGTTCGTGGTGGATACCACGCCGCCCGACGTAGAAAAGCTGAATGCCGCCATGCAGACGCAAGCCTGCGGGCATGCCAACTGCCCGGTGGAGATTCGCGTAACCTGTGATGCGGTTGACTCGACCTCGCCGATCGCGCACGCGGAGTATTCGCTCGACGCCGGCGCGTGGCAGTATATCGATCCGGTGGGCCGGCTCTCCGATTCGAAGACCGAGCACTATGACTTCGCGGTTCCGCCTGCGGACGCGACGGCCGAGCACTTGATCACCGTGCGCGCCTATGACCGGTACGACAATATAGGCGTAGCCAAGACAGTGGTTCCGGCACAGGCAAAGTAGATGCGATTCGAGCTCTATGTGGCGGCGCGGTATCTGCGTGCCAAACGGCGGCAGGCCGTGGTGGGCGTGGTCACGGCGATCTCGGTGGCCGGCGTGGCGGCGGGCGTAGCGGCGCTGGTTATCGCGCTGGCCATCACCAATGGAATGCGGCACGACCTGCAGGATAAGCTGGTAGATTCGAGCGCGCACATTCAGTTGATGGCGTCAGATGGTCTCGGGATCAGGAACTGGCGGCCGCTGCTGGATCGCGTGCGCGCGGTGCCGCACGTAGTTGCGGTTTCGCCCGGCCTCTGGGAGCAGGTGCTGGTGGCGCGTGGCGCGCGGGATGGCGGCGCGCTGATCGAGGGGATTCTGCCCAACGACGAGATGAAGGTGAGTCATCTGCTCGATAAATCCACGCCCGGCTCCGTGCAGGCGCTTGAGCCGGCTGCGAAAACCGGAAGCGGCGCAAGCAGCGAGTTGCCGCCCATTGTGCTGGGCAGTGACCTGGCGCAGACGATCGGCGCCAGCATTGGCGACTCTGTGATGCTGATCAGCCCGCAGGGCGACCTGACGCCGCTCGGCATCATTCCGAAGTACGTGCGCTTCCAGCTTGCAGGCACTTACCATACCGGCTTCTACCAGTACGACGCGCAGTTGGGATTCGTCCGGCTCGCCGATGCGCAGGCCTTGTTCGATGAGCCGGATCTGGCCTCGGTGATCGCTTTCCGCGTAGATGATCCGAACCGCGCGCCGGAGATTGCGAAGGATATAGAGCGAGTCGCCGGCAAAGGCTATATGACCGACGACTGGACGCAACAGAATCGCGAGCTGTTCCGGGCGCTCATGCTGGAGCGGGTTGTGACCTTCATTGTGATCGGGCTCATCGTGATTGTGGCCGCGCTCAATATTCTCATCGCGCTCACCATGATGGTGATGGAGAAGACGCGCGACATTGCGGTGATGATGAGCTTCGGTGTCGATCCGGGGCAGGTGCGGCGCATCTTTGTGCTGCAAGGTTTCCTGATCAGCGTGATCGGCACCGTGCTGGGATTGGCGCTCGGCTATTTTGCCGCGTGGGCAGGCGGGCACTATCACATACCGCTTTCGCCGGATGTCTACTCGATCGATACCCTTCCCTTCGCGCCGCGGATCATGGATGGCGCGATCGTGTCGGCGGTCTCGATCGGGATTTCGCTGCTGGCTACGCTCTATCCCTCGTCGTCGGCGGCGCGGGTGCTGCCGGCCGAGGCGCTGCGGTATGAATAGCAGATGGCATTCCTGCGCGCATCGAAGCTTCCTATGTCGGCTGCCGATGTTGCCGGACCACTGAAAACCGGAGAACCGGATCGGAGCGAGCTTGCACTCGGGCCGCGCATGTGGCTTCTCATTCTGCTCACCGGTGCGGGCGCGGGGTTGACGAGCGGCCTGCTGATGAAGCTGCTGCGGCTGGCGCAGCATCTCTCCTTTCACTATCGCGAGGGCGATTTTTTAAGCGGCGTCGAAGGCGTCTCCGGAGTGCACCGTCTGATCGTGCTGACGTGCGCGGGGATTCTTGCCGGTCTGGTTTTGCTGGCGGTCCGGCGGATTCCGGATAACAACGGGCCAGGGTTGAACGAAGCGATCCGCGAGCATGCGGGTGAACTGCCCGAGCGATCGCTGGCCGTGAAGGCGATTCTTTCCATTGTGGTCGTCGGCATGGGCGCGGCGATCGGGCGCGAGGCATCGCTCAAAGAAGCGGGCGGTTTGGTGGGCAAGAAGCTCGCCGATTGGGCCCGGATCACGCCGGAGCAGCGGAAGTTGTTGGTGGCCTGCGGTGTGGGAGCGGGCATGGCCGCGGCCTACAACGTGCCGTTGGGGGGCGCGCTGTTTACGCTGGAAGTGCTGCTCGAAACCGTTTCAGTCTCAACGGTGCTGGCGGCATTCGCCGCCTCCCTTCTGGCCACGGCGGTCTCCTGGTTGATGCTGCCGAATGAGCCCACCTACCGGCTCGCGGAACTGCACGTGACCGGCGGACTGATGCTCTGGGCCGTGCTCGCGGGCCCGCTTCTGGGCTTGGCGAGCGTGGTTTTTGTGCGCGGGATTTACTGGGGCAAGGAGCACAAGCCGCAGGGATGGGCGGTGCTGGCCCTGCCCATTGCGATCTTTGCCGGGCTGGGGGCGCTGGCGATTCCCTTCCCGCAACTTTTGGGCAATGGCAAGGCCGTCATCCAACTGGCATTTGATGTGCGGATGAGCACCGCGCTTCTGGGCTGGTTGCTGGTGCTTCGGCCGCTGGCAACCATGTTTGTGCTGCGCGCCGGCGTGCCGGGAGGCCTGTTTACTCCGACCATGACCTTTGGCGCGCTGGTGGGCGCGGCGCTCGGGGAGGCTTGGAGCCATGTTGCCACAGCGACCGACAAGCGCGGCTATGTGCTGCTGGGAACCGGCGCGGTGCTGGCTGCTTCCACGCAGGCTCCGGTTTCTTCGGTGGTATTCGTCCTGGAGTTGACCGGCCATGCGAGTCCGCTCTTGGTGCCGCTGCTGATTGCGGTGACAGGTGCTATGTTGACCTTCCGGCAGTTTGAGACGAAGACGACCTACTAGATTGACCTGATCGAAATGAGTTGTATTGACAATGTGGCGCATTTTGTGTCACATTTAGACATGCCAAGCGTAAATCTCCGCCAACTCCGCGATACCCGCCAACTGAAAGCCTGGCTAAGAGCCGGCCAGACGGTCGAGCTGCGCGAACGAAATTGTGTCTTAGGACGCATTGTGCCGGAAAAAGCCATCGCCCAACCCGTAGAGTGGCCGGACTTTGAGGCGCGGCTCAAGCGCATCTACGGGGACCGCGTTCTTCCTGTAGTGGAAGAGATGATCGAGGATAGGAACAGCCGCTATTGAACATCTACGCGGACAGCAGCTTTATCGCGCCTCTTTATGTGATGGATACGCACGTAGCGGAAGCACGCCGGCGCCTCGCCTCAAAGCCGCAGATCTGGCTCACGCCGATGAATCGCGCTGAAGTGGCCCACGCACTCCATCAACAGGTCTTCCGCAAGCGCATCACAGATCGAGAGGCCCGGCTTGGTTGGAGCTTGTTCGAAGAAGACTGCGCAGCCGGCGTTTGGATCCAGATCGATCTGCCGGAGAGAGCTTGGGAGACGAGCATCGATCTCGCGCGGCGCTACGGTCCGTCGCTCGGCGTCCGCACCCTCGATTCGCTGCATGTGGCCTGTGCGCTGGAGTTGAAGGCTTTACGCTTCTGGAGCTTCGACGAACGGCAGGCGCGGCTGGCCGAGGCCGTTGGTCTCGATACCAAGGGATGAGCACGGCAACGGTCATAGAACGATTGCGAGAATTATTGCGGCGTGATGATGCCGCCCAGGGCGTGGCGCCGCGGTAGAACGATGCCGCGGTGATCCACCTCGGGCGCCGGTGCGGTCGCCGGCTTAAGCACCGCCGGCAGGGTTCGCTCGATGAGCGCGCCGCCGCAGGCCGGGCACCAGTCGGCCCTGGTCTCCTCGGCCAGGATGGCATGACATTGGGTGCAGATGCGCTCCATGGAATCCACTGTAACCGATCCGATTCGATCCGGGCACAGTCCGATCCCGGCAGTGGCTGAGTCCACGCGCCGGCGGGTTGCGCTCCCGGTACACTGGAGGTATGCATCCCCCGGTCCGGCTGGTGGCAATCGATATGGACGGCACTCTGCTGCCGACGCTTTCGACGGCGGTAAGTCCGCGCAACGCAGCGGCGTTAAGAGCGGCGCAAGAGGCTGGAGTGGCAGTAGTTATCGCCACCGGGAGGCGGGCGGCCTATACTGCGCCGCTGCTTGACGGGCTGGGCCTGCGAGCGGATACGCCGCTCATCACGTCGAATGGTGCAGTGACCCGAACGCTGGCCGGCACGTTGATGGACCGGTGTCATCTTGAGGCGCGCGTGGCGCGCGGGTTATGCGGGCTGCTCAGGCCGTTCGGGTGCCTGGTCTTCACCTTTGACCGGCCTGGCCGGAGCGAGCTGGTGCTCGAAGACCTGGAACAGGCGCATGGGCGCATCGCGCTGTGGGTCGAGGCAAACCGCAGTTCGATTGAAGTGGTCAAGCCATTGGAAGCGGCGTTGCCGGATGGCGAAGATCCCATTCAGGGGATGGTGGCCGGCGGAATCACAAAGATGCGCGATGCGGAGAAGGCGTTGAAAGCCAGCTCGTGGGCGGCACAGTGCGAGTCGGCGCGAACCGAGTACCCGCCGCGGGACCTGGCCATTCTGGACCTGCTTCCGCAGGGCGTCCACAAGGGTTGGGCGCTGGAGAGGCTCGCCCGGTGGCTGGGCGTGGATCGCAAAGAGACCATGGCGATTGGCGACAATTGGAACGACGTCGCGATGTTGGAGTGGGCGGGGCAAGCGGTCCTGATGGGCAATGCATCGAGCGAACTGCGCACCATGGCCAGGATGCGCGGATGGAAGCAGGCCCGCACGAACGATCAGGACGGCGTGGCCGTGGTGCTGGAGACGGTACTGAAGAAACATTCCGGCATGCAGGTAGCCGCTTCGCGAACGGGTTGACGCAATAGGATGGAATGGATGCAGTTAAGCACGCGGAAAGCGGTTCTCGTTTCGGTCCTGGCGGCTGTAGCTGGGCTGGCGCCGGCGGCGCGCGCGGGCGAGCGCGTCACCCTGCGCAATGGGTTTGTTCAGCGCTGCGATCATCATGCCGCCGTGGAGGGGCGGATGCGGCTCTACCTGAGCGCGGGCGAAGACAACTACATCGAGCTTGCGCCGGAGGAGATTGCGTCCGTTGAGTTGACCGCCGATTTGCCGGATCCGCCTGCGGCCGAATCCAAAACTGCGCACTCCTCCGGAAGGCCCGCACCTCAACTGAACCCAGCGGACCTGCGCGAGATGCTGGCTGCAGCTGGCACCGCACACAACCTGGACGTGGACCTGCTGGCCAGCGTGGTGAAGGCCGAGAGCGATGGCAATGCGCGGGCGGTCAGCCGGGCGGGCGCGCGGGGCTTGATGCAGTTGATGCCGCAGACTGCCGCGGAACTGGGCGTGAACGACAGTTTGGCGCCGGACCAGAATGTGCGCGGAGGTTCGGCCTACCTGGACGCATTGCTGACGCGGTACCGCGACAACCTGGCGCTGGCGCTGGCCGCCTACAATGCCGGGCCGGCCGCGGTGGATAAATATCACGGCATTCCTCCCTATCGGGAGACGCGTGCCTATGTGGCGCGCGTGATCCACGAGTTCAATCGCCGGGTGCTGGCGCGCGAGGCGCAAGCGAAGCGGGCGGTGGCCGCTTCAACGGCTCCGCCGGAATCCACGGTCCGGTAAATCCCCGGCAAATCCCTTCTGATCAGCGCAAAAGCCATCCTATACACTCATAGTCGTTAGCAAAGATTCATTTCGACAGACGAGGCATGCGCGGCGGCTTTCCCTTGGAAAATGGCCGCTCGCTTGCCGGCCTCCGCCAGCAGCGGAAGTGAACGCAAGACGCGGAACGGAGAACGCTTGAAAAAGCATCAATGGATTCTGGCTGTTGTGGTGGTAGCAGCGCTGGCGGCGCTGGCGTTTTGGGCACGGCACAGGATTCACTTCGATTTCGGGGCGTTCCGCGCGCAGTTGGCGCTGGCCGACTGGCGCAGAATTCTGCTGGGCGCCGGATGCATTTACACGGCCTACGCATTTCGCTCGGTGCGGTGGGCGTTTCTGCTCCGGCATACAAAAAAGGTGGGGCCTCTTTCATTGTTAGGAACGCAAGTGATGGGGTTCACGGCCGTCGCTCTGATCGGTCGAGTTGCAGACCCGGTGCGGCCCTATCTAGTGGCGAAGAAGACCGGGCTTCCGCTGGGCGGGCAGATCGCGGTGTACATCGTGGAACGGCTCATGGATGCCGGCTCGATGGCATTGATTTTTTCGATTGCCATGATCTGGATTCCGGCGGACGCGATCCTCCAGGCTACGGCTCACTCCGGATGGTCGGCTGACCTGGCGCTTCACCACCGGTTTCTCGCGTTGCTGGCGGCGCGGTTCGGCGGGCTGGCGCTCACGGTGCTGGGCGCTCTATTCCTGGTTGCGGTGCGTTTGTCGGGAGGCGCGGTTGCCGCCTTCTTCGAACACGTCCTGAGCCCGGTTTCAAAAAATCTGGCCCATTCCGTCGGGCACAAGGTGCGCACCTTTCACTCCGGGCTGGATACCATGCGGTCCTTCTCGGATTTCCTGATCGCCGCTTCCCTTTCAATCGCCATGTGGCTGCTGATCTCCCTTTCCTATCTGGAAGTGTGCCGCGCCTTTGTGGCGAGCCCGCAATTGACGGCGATCACGCTGCCGAAATGCGTGCTGCTGATGATCGCCAGCGGGGGCGCCAGCATCTTTCAGCTTCCCGTGATCGGCTGGTTTTCGCAGATCGGGCTGGTGGCCGTGGCGCTGGCGGCCGTGCTGGGCGCCTCGGCTGAAGCGGCAACGGCGTGCGGCGCAACGCTGCTGCTGGTAACGTTTCTGAGCATCGTGCCCGTCGGGCTGGTGTGGGCCCAGGTTGAAAACGTGAGCCTGCGCAAGGTGACCGTGGAGAGCGAGCAGGCAGAGGAAGAGCTGGCGGTGGAAGATGGAGCGGGCACCACGGAATAGGCCTGCCGCAATCCCGTCCAGTCCGAGGCGGCGGTCTCCCACGCTCTGTTAGCAGGCGCAGGCCAGGAAACTCGATCTTCATCCGGCATGCATGAGGCATCTTCCCGGCACCGCGTGGCTCACGCCAGGCGCGCGCCTGCGTAAATTATCTTCCGGCCATGAAACGGCGCACTTGTCTCCGGCACTATCGCCCAGAAGGTGATGTGATGCCGGACCTCTCCTCCCAGATCGAAATACTCTATCGCGTGATCGGCCAATCGCAGCCGGCATTCGATTGTCCAGCTCCTCGGCGCGTCAATCTGAAAGCGCGCGGCGGTTGGATCTGCTCTTTTTATTGCCTCTGGTTCTCTCTACCTCTGTCCATCTGGCTCAGCGGCGGCTCGATTGGACTGTTTCTCTACTGGCAGGCCCTGGCCGGCGCCGCCTACCTGGTAGAGAAGTTCAGCGGTAAACCCAAAATGGCTCTCGCCCGCTTCAATTCCTGTGAAGGAGATATGGCATGACGCGCGATCAGGATCAAAGCGCACCGAGGGCCCATGGAATTGTCTACCGCCTGGACGCGGCTCCGGCGGCGGCACAGAATCTCTCTCGCGCGAGGCTGTCACTATGATTCAGCCCTTGCAGCAAGAGACGAATCAAGCCAGTATCTGCCGCACCTATGCGCATCCGCGCGCGCTAAGTCCCAAGGCCGCTGCGCGCTCTTCGCAAACTGGCCCGATGTTATACTTGCGTTCTCCACGCTTTACGGAGAAAGCATTGCAATTTCAAGAGTTCGATGCAGAATACATCGAAAATCTCCGCGCGGGCGACTCGCGTACGCAGGAGCATTTTGCCGCTTATTTTAGCGAACTGCTCCATCTGAAATTGCGTTCGCGTCTCCAGTCTCCGCAGGCGATCGAAGATGTGCGCCAGGAGACCTTCGCGCGCGTGCTTACCTCGTTGCGCAAGGAGGGCGCGCTGCGCCATCCGGAGCGGCTGGGCGCGTTTGTCAACACGGTTTGCAACAACGTGCTCTTCGAGCATTACCGCGCGTCCTCGCGCAGCCAGTCACTCGACGAGGAGGGCCAGCCCGAGCTTCCGGCGACGGGTCTGGACGCCCTGGGCATCGTGGCCGCCCGGCAATTGAAGGAGAAGGTGCGGGAGATACTTCTCGATATGCCGGAGCGGGACCGCTCGCTGCTCAAAGCCGTTTTCCTCGACGAAAAAGATCGGGATGAGGTCTGCCGCGAACGCGGCGTAGACCGCGAGTATCTGCGCGTGCTTCTTCACCGCGCCAAGCAAGTTTTCAAGGCCGAATACGTAAAGCGGATGGGTGTGGGCGCCTATTCAGGCAGCACATAAAGAGAGAAAGGCATAAGTGGGTCCGATGGTTTGGACGGGCACCCGGAGGCAGAGCGATGGATCACGAGGCGGCAGTGCAGCAAATGGTGGCGGAGCGGTATCTGTTGGATGAGCTCGCGCCGGAGCTCCGCGATGAGTTCGAGGAGCACTTGTTCGATTGCTCGGAGTGTTCACTCGATCTTCGCGCCGGAGCGCATTTTGTAGAAGAGGCGAAACTCCAACTGCCCAATCTCACCCGTTCTTTTGAAGGCTCGCGAACCGTTGCGCCGGTTAGGCCCGCGCGGAAAAACAGCGATTGGTTTGCGTGGCTCAGGCCGGCCTTTGCCGTGCCCGCATTTGCCGCTCTGCTGGCCGTGATCGGCTACCAGAACCTGGCCACCATTCCCTCTTTGCGCTCGGAAGCGACCCAGCCGCGGCTGGTGCCCTGGGCAAGCTTTCACACCGGCACGCGAGGCGATGCACACCTGAGCGTTCCCGCCGATCGAAAGCAGGGCGCAGGCGTGTTAATCGAACTGTCACAAGAAAATATCTATACAAGCTATGCGTTCGAATTGTACGATCCTCAGGGAAAACTGTCCTGGTCTCACTCCGCTGCTGCATCGGACCGGACCGGCCCCGGAGAGGGAATGTTTTCTCTTGTCATTCCCGGCGAGGGATTGCAACAGGGCTCGTATACACTGGTCACATCCGGCATCACTCCTCAAGGCGGCCGAGCTGAGATCGACCGTCGCATCTTCGATGTCCACTTTGACGATTAGAAGCGTCGGGGCTCCCTTGGACTCTCGGCGTCGATAAGAGGGAGCGCGATCGCATCATGTCCAATGCACCGTCTGCACCGACTCGAACCCACAGATACCACGCGGAAGCGACCGTCCTGAGGGGCGATCTGTATCACCCGCTCGTGCAGCAGATCAAGCCGCAGACCAATGTAAAGCTGGCCGAGCATGGCGGGTATCTCTCCGAGCATGCGGAGCCTTATCGTCTCGAAGGGGTAATCGCCTTTGAAAAGGCCTACACGCAGGTAGCGGGCAACCCCAACCCGAAGCCGGAGGGCGGCTGGACCACCCTGGTTACATCCGTCATCGAAGAATTGAATGTGTTGGAAGTGGTGACGGCCGATCGCGTGATCGGGCAGATCGCCACGATTCATCCAGCGATAGGTTACATGCCGAAAGTCCATTTTCTCGGTACGCGATTTGAAAATCTACGCATTGACGGCCGCCCGGTCGACGTACACTTTCATCCCGATCATCCTTATCCTCTGCCCGAGCCGGTGAACGATGGGGCGTATACGCGGCACTCCGGCTTCCTTGCGCAGTTGAAGACCCAGTTCGAGCTGATGCGTGGGAGCGAGGGCGTTTCCGACGATTTGCTGAAGCGTTACAGCCAGCTTCCGTCAACCTCCGGAACCGAAGCGGAGGAGACTCTCGAAGAGTCGATCGAACTCTCGCTCGTCGACAAAGTGGATGCTCCCTCATTTTGCCGATGCCATGGGCACGTGATCTACGTAAAAGATTTCGGCGAGATTCACCTCGGATTGTTGAAGATCAAGCACTCGGATTACGACAAGCAGAAGAAAGCATACAAGCAGACACTATTCGAGCTGACGATGATCGAGCTGAAGATGGGATGCGTCGCGGGCGGCGTGTCGGCGATGGGGATCGCGGTTACGAACGGATCATCCGAGCCGTAGTGAAACTCGTGCTACATTTTTCCGGTTCTTGATCGCCCGACGCAATTGACGCGTCGGGCGATGCTGTTTAGAAGAGGGGTATGCCCACCCCCGAGAATCTGTAGAGCGGCTGCGCGCCAAATCCGCTTAAAATCAGGACAATGTCCTGGTTTCGCAATCTTTGGCACAATCCGCTTAAACCATCGTGGGCACTCTGGCTCCCCCTATTGATTGTGACAACACCGTTGCATGACGCTCGTCTCGTCGACCCGCGAACCGAGTTTGACCGGGCCACGCAGCAGTTTTTTCGAGGTCAACTGGAAGAGAGCCAGACCAGCGCGCATCAGGGATACGAGCGGTTCGAGAACATCGACCCCGACTGGGCTATGCGATTTCGCCTCCTCGAAGCCCAGTCAACGCTTTTCCGCGGCCTCTATAAGGACACCTTGGCCTTGCTCGCATCTTCTGGCGCCCCCCGGAGCGGTTCCGACGAAAGCGTCGAGGAGTTGTCGATCCGGGCGGTTTCGCTGGCACGTCTTGGGCAACTTCCGGAAGCCAACGAGGTTCTTAAGAAGGCTGATAGCCTTTGCAACCAGATCGCGTTCGGTTCTTGCGGTGAAGTGTTCAGGGCCCACGGTATTATCGCTACTGACTGCGGACAGTTTTCCCGCGCAAGAGGATTCTTCCTCGATAGTCTGGAATTCGCGCGTTCCCACCATGATCGCGAACTCGAATCGAATGCGTGGCTAAACTTGGGTTGGGTGTCTCTTCTTGAGAGCCACTACGATGAGGCTATTGAGTGGTCGCGCGATGCCTACACTGCCAGCCTGAACCTGGGTAATGAGAACCGCGCCCAAACCGCACTTGGCAATATGGGCTGGGCTTATTTTAAGCTTGGTGACTCCGAGCGCGCTCAGCCGCTCTTTGTGGAGGCCGAGCAACGCGCCGCGCACCTTGGAAACATCCGCGATGAATTGAAGTGGCTCTCAACCGCAGGATATATCGACCAGGGTGCAGGAGATTTCCTGCGCGCGATGAGCGCCTACAATGAAGCCGTTGACCTCGCCAAAAAGATCAACAGCAAAGAGGACATCGTCGATTCGCTGGAGGATCTGGCTCACCTTTCAATTGCGATGGGAAAGCTGGACGAGGCGAGCGCGTATCTCCAACAACTAGCCCCCCTGGTGAAGGCGACGGATAATCGTCTCGACGATCTGGACGTGATGCTGGCGCAGGGGGAGATAGCCGCGGCGCGCAATCAGGACCAGCAGGCCGAAGCGGCATTTCGCACCGTGGAAACCGATCCGGAGAGCCAGACCTCGATGCGGCTGGGAGCCGAGCACGAACTCGCCAGATTGTATGAACGGCGCGGCGACATGGCGACGGCCGATCGCATGTACACCGCCGCGCTGACCACGTTCGAGCAGGCGCGCGAGCAGCTGCAGCATGAAGCATCCAAGCTTCCCTTCCTCGCGAATGCCGCTCCTATCTACGACGACTACATTCACATGCTCGTCCAGGAGGGCAAGACCGGCGAGGCGCTGGCGGTAGCGGATCACAGCCGCGCGCGCACGCTGGCGCAGGGCCTGGGCCTGGTCACGCCCGTGCAACCGGCAGTTCTGCATCCCAGCGTGATTGCACAGAAAGCCGGCGCCACGCTTCTCTTTTATTGGCTGGGCCGCACGCAATCGTATCTCTGGGCCGTGACTGGGAAGAAGACTGAGTTGTTCTCTCTGCCCGCGCAAGGTGAGATCACGGCTATCGTCCAACGCTACCGGAATGCCCTGCTCGGGCCGGACGACGCGCTTGCATCCTCGAATCAAGATGGCATCGCGCTGTATCGGATGCTCATCGAACCAGCGAGCGATCTCATTCGTCCCGGCTCCAATGTCCTCATCCTCAGCGATGGCGCGCTCAGCCAGCTTAATTTCGAAACTCTCATCGTGCCATCGCAGCATCCTCACTACTGGATCGAGGACGCGACCGTTGCCTCAGCTCCTTCGCTCTTCATGCTTGCTTCGGCCAAGCCATTCTCCGGCGCTGTCCGCAACGCGCTCTTGCTCGGCGATGCGGTTTCCGCGGATCCGGACTATCCCGAGCTGCCCAAGGCGAGCGTCGAGATGCGGCAGATCGAGAAGCACTTTGCTCCTGCGGATGAAACTGTCTTCGTGCGGCAAAGGGCCAACCCGGAGACCTACATGGCGAGCCGGCCGCAGCAGTACGCCTACATTCACTTCGTAGCGCATGGTGTGGCCAGCCTCACCGATCCGCTCGACTCAGCCATCATTCTTTCGCGCGCCGGCACGAATGACGATTCGTTCAAGCTATATGCCCGCGACATCATCCAGCAGCCCATCCACGCCCGCCTGGTTACGATTTCATCCTGTTACGGCGGAGGCACTCGCTCCTATGCCGGCGAAGGTCTGGTGGGGCTCTCCTGGGCCTTCCTGCGCGCCGGAGCCCACAACGTCATCGGCGCGTTGTGGGAGGTCAGCGACGACTCGACGCCGCAATTGATGGATGAATTGTACAGGGGACTCGAAGCAGGCCTGCCGCCCGGCACCGCGCTGCGCCAGGCCAAGCTCGATCTGCTGCACGGGCAGGGCGAGTTTCGCAGCCCATTTTTCTGGGCGCCGTTTCAACTCTACACGGGCCTATAGTCAAAGAGCCGCGAGCAAAGCCATCCGCATTCAAAGGCTGGAGGCCGCCGATATCGCTGCGTTCCGCATCGGCAGCATATCCCAACGCTTAATAGAATGCTTAAGGACGCGATCCTCGCCGGCAAAAAATTGCGCACCGGCCTGGATGCCGCTCTCCTGATCACTTTCATCGGCTGTTCCGCCGGACTCGGCGCGCGCGTCCCGATCCTGATTCGAATGATTGTTCAAGGTTCCAGTCGCCCTGAGCTGGAAGAGCATCGAGTTGAGAAAGCCGAGCCCGGCTCCAAAGGCGCTGCGCAGCAGGGCGGTCGTGCCGGCGTAGAAAGACGCCACGCAGCTCGCACCTGCGTAGCTGTACGAGATGCCATTCACAAAGAATCCTGAATACGTTGCCTCGCCGCCGATCCCGGGCAGTCCGGGCGCGTCGGGAGCGATCATTGCGGAGTCGCCAAGGCCTCCGGTTCTCGCCGCGATTCGCAAGGCAGCCGGAGAGAGCGCCGTCGCCACGGAGATCGAGGCCGGCATCAACCGGCGCAAGCTGTAGGGCAGCCTCGGAGCCATAACCGACGGCGCAAGGTTGGGCGCAGCGAGCAGACGCCATTTGCCGGCGCCCCGCTCCCGCACCGCGATGAATATGCTGATGCCGAGCGCGGCGATCTGGTGAAAGAGCTCGTCCACCAGGTACGCAAGCGAGCTGCTGCCGATGGCAGTTCCGGCTTCGTACTCCGCATCGATTGCGAGACTGAAGCTGAGCACGGTGGGCTGCTTCTCGCGCTCGGGCAACAGGACCCGATTCATGAAAGCCAGATAGCCCTGTTCACTGGCCTCGGTGAAGTAGACGTTCACCCGCGCCCCCTGCGCAACTGTGGCAGAGGTCGAGATCTCCTGCGTCAGCTCCAATGTGGCGCTGTCTGCGTTTGCGAGGTCGTCGATTTTTGTTACCTGAGATGGATCGTTCTTATACGTCGTCGCGCCCACGGTGAGATTGATATCGAGCACGGACATGGGCCGCGTCCGGTATCCGGCCGGCTGGCCGGCAAAATAAAGATGGGTGACGTCACTGGGAAGATAGCAGGGCGCGGTTCCCGGCAATCCGGGAGGTTGGGCCGCGAAGACGCCGATCACCTCGCCGTACGCGCCGGTGTTCGGAACCTTCAGCTTCTGCACGGCAGCGGCGACCGTTGGACCGCTTGCGGCGGCCTGTGTGCCGGTAGCGGCGCCGCGCGGGACGCCGAGAAAGCGATCGTCGAGCCCCACGACCGCTGTTACCGATGCAGAGAGTTCCGCCGGCAGACGCACGGCGCCATCGAACCCTCGATGCGACCGTGGCTTCGGCACACCGGCGTCTTCGCCCGCGCCGACAACCGGCTGCGGAAGCTCCGTGGCGCCTGTGTCCCCACCTATATCCTCACTCGAATCCTCGTACCTCTGCAGCGCTACGCCCAAGACGGCGCGCACCTGAGCGGCGCTGGCTAATACCGCAAGCGTACGGCGTCCCGCATGCGCTTCGAGCACCGTCATGCCTTCTGCCCGCACAAACGCGGCGGCCGCTTCGAGTTCCGCGGGATCGGCTCCGTATAGGCTTACGTACTCTTCATTCGCGATGCAGGGGCGATTTTCGAATGGGATGCGCGGGAATGGCGGGCTGCCCGGTCTGCGGCGCAGCACCAGCGTAAAGGCGACTGCTTCGTCCGGATGAAGCGCGCCAAGATGCCTGTGGCTCGCCGGCCGCGGCCGCTCGCTGCCGGCCAGCCAACGCGTAAATTGTGGAAGAGCACCTGCCGGCTGTTCATCCGCATGCATAGACCAGACCCCTCGGGAAGACCGTTGTGATGATTCCTTGCCTGGCAAGTAGTGCGGTCTGGGGTGGAAGCGTTTCAAAGGAAAATGGATGCGGGTCACGGACTGAGCTTTCCCGGCCGGGCAGAGGCCGGACGGGAAGACGGGGCATCGACTGGAGATGGTGGACGGGCACTGAATGGCGATGGCCGGGCGAGGGCGGAGGCCGGCGATCGCGCCGGCTCAACCGGCTTCTGGGCCGGCGAAGAGAAAATCCCAGGAGGCGTCGAGATATAACCATCGCTGGGTGGCGAACCAGCTGGTGGGCAAGCCGGGAACATGGAGCAGCGTATGGCCGCCCGTGCACATCAATTCAGTTCCATTCCAGGCCAGGAAAGTCCGGGAGGCGAGCCCCACCTGGGCCGGGTGCGCCACGCGCCTCAGGCAGACCGGGCAACGCTGCCGCTGGTCGAGCAGCGCCCACCGGAAACCGAACAGGCAGATCAGGAAGCAGACGGACAACTGCGCATACTCAGATGCGGACGAGTGCTGCGAGGCGTGGCAGTAGGCGACATCCAATGAGGCAAAGTTGGCGATGGGCAGCAGCAGGAGGAGCTTGGCGCTGAGATACGCCCAGCGCAGAATCCGTTTCGGCCAGGGCGGCTGGTGCGAGCTCACGCTGAACTGGCCCAGCGATACCGATGTGATGGCCGGCAGCGCCAGCAACCCCAGCAGAACAGCAAACCTGTAAATCTCGCTGGGCGTGGGGGTGGGCTCATCGAATGCCACGCCGAGGAAATCCTGCTCGGTATCGTCCGGGTTGTAGACGGTGATGTGAACACGGTCGGCCCACATTTCGGCCCGGCCGGCGCGCGTCAGATGCGCGAGCACGTTCCCTTTCACCCCGGCGGGAATTGCGGCATCCGGCTCCAGCAGCCACGCGTCCGGCCGTCCGGGCAGCTTCCAGGCCCGCTCCGGCGCTACCCCGGCGATTCGCGTCTGCCGCCCGCCCACACTCACCATGCTGCCCACAATTGCCGGGTCGCCGCCAAACTCATTTTTCCAAAGCCGGTAGCTCAGGATCGCAATGGGCGCCTGGATGCCGGCGCTGTCTTCGGCGTGGACAAAGCGAATGGGAACGCCGAGCAGAGCAAACAGGTTGGAGCTTGATTCAGCGACCTCCCAGCGGCTGGGAGCCTCAGCGCCGGCCGAGACGTCTTGCCGTCCCATGCGGTAGAAGGCAAAGCCATCAAAGTAGCGGTGGTGCCCGGCGCTCCAGACACGGAACTGCTGGAACGGGATCGTCGGGCTCACCTGCTTTTCGCCGCTCTGGTTCTCCAGCAAAATTGTTCCCGATCGCATGGGGTACCGCTGCGCATCGCGCGCCATGCGCACTTCGGGCTGCCAGTGCGCGAAGGCGTAGCCGGCAACCAGCACGGCCGCCATCCACAGCAGGCACTGGCCGGCTGAGCCGTGCATGGGAGCCGGCGGGCCCTGGTGATGCCGCGCGTCGCGGCTGAGGCACCACGCATCCTGAAAAGCTCCCAGGCAGAAGGCCATTACCACGCATTCGGTGCGGCCCGCGTCGCCTGATGGCTGCGTGCAGGCCCTGCGCACATGCCACATCTCCGACAGCCATTCCCGCTGCCACTCCGAGCGCTGCCTCGCCGGCACCAGCATCGAGGCCGCCTCCAAAAAGGCGTGATCGGCGGCGCGAAAGGCCAGCGTAACGAGTCGCATCATACGGATTTCGCCTCTTCCGAGGGAATCAACCGCTCGAGCAAAGGATAGCGTTTGCGGGAGGCGTCGAGGGTCGACTTCCCTGCCGCTGTCAGCCGATAATATTTGCGCGGCGGCCTCTGCTCGGCGTCCGCAATGGATTGCTTCTCCCAGTGCGAGCGGATCAAATCGTCCCGCTCCAGGCGCCGCATGGCCGGATAGACGGTGCCGCTGGGCAGGCCCGTCATCTCCATCACGCTGAATCCATAGATATATCCGGCGTGGATTGCCTGCAGGATCATTGCCGCCGTGTGCGAGAGCTTGGGCTCGGAGTTGGCGCTGGGGGCCATGAGCGCATTCTAGCTATGTAGCAAGCTACTTGACAACACTTATATCGAATGCTACATAGGTAGCAGCCGGATTCGCTAACCGGCTCCCAGGGAGCGGCCTCCATGCTCGAGCTTCAAAATGTTTCCAAGAGCTATCGCGGCATTCCCGCGGTTCGGAATGCCTCCTTCACGGTTGCGCCGGGCGAGATCGTCGGTTTTCTCGGCCCCAATGGCGCGGGCAAATCGACGACGGTGAAGATCATCACCGGGATGCTGCGGCCGAATGAAGGTCGCGTGCTCTTTGAGGGCCGTGATATTCGCGACAGCCTGGTCGCCTTTCGCGCCGCGATCGGCTACGTGCCGGAGGAAGCTCATCTCTATACGTATCTTTCCGGCCTCGAATACCTGCAGCTCATCGGCCGTCTGCGCGGGCTTGCCGAGCGCGTGATCGAGGCCAAGGCCACGCGGCTGCTGCAACTGTTGCAGCTCGAATCGTGGCAGTACTCGCCGATCTCCTCCTATTCCAAGGGCATGCGCCAGCGCGTGCTGATCGCCGCGGCGCTGTTGCACGATCCGAAGCTGCTCATCTTTGACGAGCCGCTCTCGGGGCTCGATGTAGTCTCCGCGCGCATGTTCAAGGACCTGCTCGAAATGCTCGCCGCGCAGGGCAAGGCCATCCTCTACATCTCGCACGTGCTCGAGGTTGTGGAACAGATCTGCCAACGGGTCATCGTGATTGCCAAGGGCAAGATTCTGGCGGACGCGCCGCCCGCCGAGCTGACGCGCCTGATGAGCCTGCCGAATCTCGAAAGCGTCTTTGCGCAACTGGTGCAGCAGCAGGATACAACCGTCGTCGCCCGGCAGATTGTCGAGGTCATGCAGACCACACATGCCTGAAGTCTTCCAGCGCCTGTTCACGATGTCTGAGACGCAGATCCTGCCCTTGAACGAGCAGGCGGCCCTGGGCGTCCTTCGGCCGCGGGAGCGCAGCCAGTTCGCGCATCTGGTGCGGCACTATCTTGAACGCTTCTTCAATCACGAGGCTGCTTCGCCTGACGGCGACGCCAAGGCTCGCCTGGTGCTGCTCGCCTTTGCCGCGGGCCTTCCCGGATTGATGGTGGCGGTATATCTGTGGCCTGTGTATCACCCCATTCGCGGCTGGCCGCTGGCGCATCCTTCAGATGGCGGGCCGCCGCCGTACTGGCTGCAGGTGAATCATCACTTTTTCTTTGCGCTCTATTCGCTGGTCGTCATGGGCATCGTCACGGTCTTCGAGTGGGACCTGTTCTTTCCCGACCTGCTCGATATCTTTGTGCTCACCACGCTGCCGATTCCGGATCGCAGGCTCTTTCTCGCGCGTGTTTCTGCAATCACCATCTTCGTGGCGGGCTTTCTGTTCGACGCGAATATCCTGGCGCCACTGATTCTTCCCGAAGCCATCGATCCGCCCAACCTCGCGCGTTTTCTCGCCGCGCACCTGGCGGCCGTGGCGATGAGCGGCATGTTCGCTGCGGCGTTTATTCTCACCCTGCAGGGCCTGCTGCTCGCGGTCTTCGGCGAGCGCTTCTTTCGAAAGCTCTCGCTGCTGATCCAGGGAGCTTTTGTCTCACTGCTGCTGATGTTGCTGCTCTTGTTTCCCGTATTGTCCGGCGTGGTGCCGGCTCTGCTTCGATCCGGCAGTCTCTCGGTGCGTTGCTTTCCTCCTTTCTGGTTTCTCGGCATCTATCAGCGCATCATGGAGGGTCCGCGGGCGCTGCCGATCTATAGCGACCTCGCGCAAACCGCGTGCATCGCCACGGCCGCTGTAACCTGTCTCGCGGCGCTCCTCTATCCGCTTGCTTACATCCGCAGGGTGCATCAACTCGTGGAGGGTTCCGAGACGCGTGCGCACGGCAACTGGCTCGCGCGCCCGTTCCATCGCCTGCTGCACCTCACCATCGTGCGCTCGCCGGTGCGCCGCGCCATCTACCACTTCATCGGCCAAACCCTTCTGCGCATGCCGCGTTATCGCGTCTACCTCGTTCTCTATGGAAGCGCGGGCGTCTCGGTAGTGGCCGCCGGCATATTGCGCTTTACCGCGGCGCATGGCCATTTGCGCGTCGCTGTCTCCGCGGACGGCATTCGCGCCGCAACCGGCATTGCGGCTTTCTGGGTGATCGCCGGGCTGCGGACGGCGTTTGTCTCTTCCGGCAATCAACGCGGCGGCTGGGTCTTGCGTTGCATTCATGGCGACCCGCCGGAGTTCGCGGCCGCGCTCGAACGATTGCTTGCCGCGAAGACGTGGGTCTTATTCTGGGCAACCACGGTCACATTCGGCGTCCTCTTCCTGTCGCGCGCCATCGCGCCTCCGGAACTGCTCACAACACCGGCCACCTCGGCGCAGATGCTCGTGGCCGCGGCCATGTGCCTGTTGCTGACCGATCTCTTCTTCCTCCACGTAACGGAAGTAGCGTTCACCGGCGCGCCCGGCAGCCAGGAGCCGAACCTCGCGCTCACCATGCTGAAGTTCTTCACCTTCTTTCCCGTCGTAGCCGCATTGCCGGTCGCGACCGAACCGTGGATCGCACGCCAGCCCTGGCATTTTCTTCTTGCCGGCGCCGCGGTGATTGCAGCGCACGTGGCGCTGCGCCTTCGCCATCGGCAGGTGGTGAGAGCCTACTGCGATGTACCCGGCCTCGAAGAAGGCGAAGAGGATTTCCCTATGAGGCTTGGGCTCCGTTATTGAGCGAGTCATCCGCTTCCCCGCTCCCGGCATTTCCCTCCCCTCCGGACTGCGATAGAGTGGTCCTGTGGGGATGACGGGAGCCGGGCCATCGCTCCCGCGTCTTTTGAGAGAGAGGGTGCGTCGATGCGGGTTCTTGCTCTGCTGGCCGGCCTTCTCTGCCTTCTCACGGTGCTGCTGGACGCCTTTCAAACCATCATCCTGCCCCGCCGCGCCACGGGCCGTTTCCGCATCACGCGCCTCTTCTATGTCCTCACCTGGCGACCATGGAGATTTTTTGCCCAGCGGCTTCACCATCCGCGCAAGCGCGAGACGGTTTTGAGCTTCTACGGCCCGTTATCGCTGATTCTTCTGCTGGTAGTGTGGGCGAGCAGCATGGTGGTCGGGTTCGCGCTGATCTTCTACTCCCTGGGCAGCCCTTTTAACGATGCGGCGCGGCGGGTGAGCTTTCAATCGGACCTCTACGTCAGCGGGACGACGATCTTCACGCTCGGGCTGGGCGACGTGACCCCGCATAGCGCGTGGGCGCGCGCCTTCGTCATTCTGGAGGCGGGCACGGGCTTCGGCTTTCTGGCCGTCGCCATGGGCTACTTTCCGGTTCTCTATGGCGCATTTTCGCGGCGCGAGGTGAGTATCTCGCTGCTGGACGCACGCGCCGGTTCTCCTCCAACGGCGGCCGAACTCCTGCGCCGCCATGCCTATCAAGGCGCGGAGCAGGCGCTCTCGTTGTTGCTGGTCGAGTGGGAACGCTGGTCGGCGGAGCTGCTGGAGAGCCACATCTCCTATCCGCAGCTCTGCTACTTCCGTTCGCAGCACACCAACCAGAGCTGGCTGAGCGCGCTGACGGCGATCCTGGATACTTCTGCGCTGCTGATTGCCGGCGTGCGCGGGCATGAGGCGCGCCAGGCGCAGTTGACCTTCGCCATGGCGCGCCATGCCGTGGTGGACCTGGCGCAGATCTTCTCGCTCAAACCTCTTACCCAGTGTGCTGACCGGCTCCCCATCGAGCGCTACGAACAGCTTTACGATCTGCTCTGCCAAAGCGGCGTGAGCGTGTGCCGGGATGGCCGGTCGATTGAGCGCCTGCGCGACATGCGCGCGCTCTACGAGGGGTACACGGAAGTGCTGAGCCAGTTTCTCTCCATGCCGTTGCCGCCCTGGATTGCCACCGAGGCGCACAAGGATAACTGGCTTGCAGTGGCCAGGCTGCGCGCGCAGACTGAGGCCGCCAACCCCACGGAAGAGGCCGGTGCGCGTGCGGGCGAGATTCCGCACGAAATCATCACGCACATCGACCACCATCACGATTTCTGAAGCCACGCTCAAATGCAGGGCACACGCGCTGGCAGCATGAAGCCTCTGTGCCGGATTATCGGCTCGCGACGCTGGAAGAGCTCGTCTGCACGGGCGCTTGCGGGCCTGGCGCGGCCGGCACGCCGATCACATCCGGACCGAGTTCCACGCGGGTGCGCACCAGGTTGTCGGCGACGATGCGCCCGAAGACCTTTTTCCCCTGGTCATCGAGATGCGTCCGATCAATCGGCGACTTCCCATTTTCCGCGCGCTGATCGGCGTGGCCGATCGCATCGAACTCGTCCGCTTCAGCCTGGGTCATCCTGCTCAACAGCGCATCGGAAAGCCCCAGCAGATCGATGAAGGTGACATCGTTCTGTTCCGCAACGCGGCGTGCGGCATTGGCATAGAGTTCGAGATCGCTATTGGAAGGCTTGCCGTCGCGGAATGTCCTGCGCGCCAACGAAGAAAGAATCACCGGCACTGCGCCAATGGCCTGCGCGTCGTGAATGTAACGCTCCAGGTTTGCTGCGTAGGTGGTTTCAGGATCGGTGTGGCGCGCCGCGTCCGGCTTTTGGTCGTTGTGGCCGAACTGGATCAGATAATAGTCGCCGTGCTGCGCGAGCGCCTTGGCCCACGCGCCCTCATCGATAAAGCTCTTCGAGCTGCGGCCGTTCAGCGCGTCATCGATGCACGTCACATTCGAGGTCAGATCGGCGCAGAAGCCCGGTCCCCATCCGCCTTGTGTCGCCACGGTCGAATCGCCCACCAGCACAATCGTGACCGGCGCGCCGTTCAGAATGCGCATCGCCTTCACGCCTTCGGGCGGCAGCTCTGCCGCCGTGCGCCGTACATACTTCTTCAAGCGCGGCACGGCTTTGCCCAGGTCCATCGCGACCATGCGGCCGAAGACGTAACTCCCCTGCCAGTTCAGGTGCGTCTTATCGAAGATCGTCTTGCCCTCCGCATCTTTTTTGGTAATCGCCAGCTTGTCGCCTTCCGCTTCGCCGGCTTTATCGAGATAGGCGATGCTCTCAGCCTGCAGATCGATCAGCGGAACCTTCATCTCCTGAGCGACGCCGCGCACCGCGTCACAGTATTCGGTCAAGTCGGAGTGGATCTTGCCGTCAGCTCCGAAATATCGGCGCGTAAGCGGCGTTACCAGCACCGGCGTAATGCCTGCTGCGCGCGCCTCTGTGACGAAGCCCTTCAGGTTTTCGACATACTGCGGCAACGGCACCTGCCGCGCCAGGTGTTCCGGCGTGACCATGTCGTTGTGGCCGAACTGGATCACCATGTAATCGGGCTTGGTTGCGAGGGCCCGATCCCACAGCCCCTGCTCCCGATAGGTGCGCGTGCTTGCGCCACCCTTGGCCATGTTCAGGCAATCCATCTGCGCCGTCAGGTTTGCACAAAAACCGCGCCCGTAGCCGGCATTGTCGGTCTGCGTGGAGTCGCCGATCAGATCGACGCGAACGCTCGTGCCCGGCTTACGCAGGGCAGCCGTCTGCGGATCGAACCAATGAGCCGGATCGCCCTGTGCATGGGCACCCAGCGCGCTGCCCAGGAAGAGTGCTGCCATTTGAATCCACACTGCGGCTCGGTGCGATCGCATACGTTTCCCCTGAATGGAAAACTTATCACGAGCGCGGGAGTTCACTCAAAGTGCGCCGGTGCGCGGTGGGTTGCAGCTCGCCCCGCAATGTGGAATGCCGCATATCTTTGATTTGGCCGTAGATGTGAAGCGGATTTGGCCGCAGACGTGAAGCGCGATGGACGAACGGTCATCGGCTACGGCTTCAATTCGAATGGGCTCTACGGTAAGCCACGCCGACGTCAGAGATGCTTGTTGAAGCCTTCAATCTGCCTGGCCCGGTATTCGCGGCGCTGCACCGGAGACGAAAGCACCGTGGAAGTCGAGGTGGCCCCGAGCGCGGAGAGCCGGTCAATCAGCGCTTCGAGATGCCGGATCGAGACCACATCCGCCTCGATCACGAACGACTCAGCGCCGGTGATGCGATGGCACCGGCTGATCTCGGGCAGCTCCTTGATGGCCGTCACCGCGCGGCTCACTGCGAGGTCGCCGCCGGGGATGGTCAGCCGCACCAGCACGCGAATGGGAACGCCGAGCTTGGCCACGTCCACCGCCGCATGGTAGCCGGTAATCACACCCGCCTCTTCCAGGCGGCGCACGCGCTCTGCGGCGGCCGGTGTGGAGAGGCCGACCTTCCGGCCCAGCTCCGCAAACGATTGCCGCGCGTTTTGCTGCAGATTCTCCAGAATCTTCCAGGCAATGGCGTCGAGTTCATAAAGATTGGGAACGGTTCTGTGGGTCATTTGCCAACGATTCTTAAGCCAATTCCCTTCTATGCCTAATCTCGTTAAGCGTCAACAGGATCATTCCTTCGATTCGTGCTTCAATGAGCCGCGCTTCCGGCCTATGCTTTTTCTCGTTGCCATCCGGCAGCCCGGCCGCGCCGCATCTTACGATTTGCAGGGCGCCCGGCAAGGAGGTCATGGCATGAGCGCGTCCCCTCGCTCCGCAGTCGCCGAGCCAGCCACTAGAGAGGCGGATTTTCTACCCCTCAAAGGCACGGACCACGTCGAATTCTATGTAGGCAATGCGCGCCAGGCGGCCTACTTTTACCGCACCGCCTTCGGCATGTCGCTCGTGGCCTATGCCGGACCTGAGACCGGCCAGCGCGATCGCGCTTCGTACGTCGTGCAGCAGGGCAAGATCCGCTTCGTGCTCACCACGCCCCTGCGCAGCAGCGATCCAATCGCCGAGCATGTTCACCGCCATGGAGACGCCGTCCGCGCCATCGCTCTCTGGGTGGACGACGCGCGTTCCGCGTGGCGCGAGACGACGGGCCGCGGCGCCGTCAGCGTAGCTGATCCCTACGTGCTAGAAGACGCGCAGGGCCGCGCCGTTCTTGCCAGCATCCGCGCCTATGGCGATACGATTCACACCTTCGTGGAGCGCGGCGCTTACGCAGGGCCGTTCCTGCCCGGCTTCCGCGCCATCGAGAGCGATCCGGTCGCCCGCCCCGTCGGCCTGTTGCACATCGATCACATGGTGGGCAACGTGGGCTGGCATGAGATGAACGAGTGGGTCGAGTTCTACGCCCGCGTGATGGGGTTCTCGCTCTATCAGCACTTCGACGAGAAGGACATTTCCACTGAATATTCGGCGCTCATGTCGAAGGTGATGGCCAATGGCAACGGCTTCGTCAAATTTCCGATCAACGAGCCGGCGGAAGGAAAAAAGAAATCGCAGATCGAAGAGTATCTTGATTTCTATCCCGGCCCGGGCGTGCAGCACATCGCCCTCGCTACCAACGACATTGTGCGCACGGTGAACCGCCTGCGCGAGCAGGGCGTCGAATTTCTGCGCGTCCCGCACACGTATTATTCCGAACTGCAGGGACGCGTAGGCAAGATCGATGAGCCGGTCGATGAGCTTGAAGAGCTGGGCATTCTGGTTGACCGCGACGACGAAGGATACATGCTGCAGATTTTCACGCGCCCGGTGGAAGACCGGCCTACCTTATTTTTCGAGATCATTCAGCGCAAGGGCAGCCGCAGCTTCGGCAAGGGCAACTTCAAGGCCCTGTTCGAAGCCATTGAACGCGAGCAGCAGGCGCGCGGCAATTTGTAAATGGAGAGCACGATGAGCACCCAGGCACTTTCAGCCGCTGCGCCTTACATCATCCAGCAGAATTACTCGGCCTATACAGACGAGCAGCACAGCGTGTGGGCTGAGCTGGTCGGGCGCGTGCTGCCTGAACTCGAGCAACATGCGGCCCGCGAGTACCTGGAGGGCTTCGCGATCATCGGCCTGCAGCGGGACCGATTGCCCAATCTCACCTCCATCAGCGCACGGCTCGGGCCGCGCACCGGCTGGAGTTCGATGCCGGTCAGCGGATTTCTTCCCGCGCCGGCTTTTTTTGAGATGCTGGCCACGCGCAACTTTCCCACCACCACCTGGCTGCGCAGCCGGGATTCGCTCGAGTACACGCCTGAGCCCGACATCTTTCACGACGTCTTCGGCCACGTGCCCATGCACGCGCACAAAGTCTTTGCCGATTTTCTGGAACACTACGGCCGCGTCTGCGCCTCCATCTCCGATGCTCAAGTGCTTGAGAAGCTCGGCCGTCTTTTCTGGTACACGGTCGAGTTCGGCGTGATCCGCCAGCGCGACGAGATCAAGTTCTACGGCAGCGGCCTGATCAGCTCGCACGGCGAGTGCATGAACGTAGTCAGCGGTCATTGCGCGATTCACGATTTTTCGCTCGATGCGGTCCTTGCCACTCCTGTAAAGGTAGACGAGCTGCATAAGCTGCTCTTCGCCGTAAGCAGCTTTGACCAGATCTACGAGGCGATGCACGAGGCGGAGCGGCGCGCCCTACGCGGACAGCTGCTCGGACAACTGTGAGAGGTGCCATCGATGAATTCCAAGATTTGTTATCAATCTGGTTTTGGCAACGAGTTCGCGACAGAAGCAGTCCCAGGCGCACTGCCGGTTGGGCAGAACGCGCCGCAACTGCATCCTCTCGGCCTTTACACCGAGCAGTTCAGCGGCACGCCGTTTACCGCGCCGCGCGCCATCAATCGCCGCACGTGGACCTACCGCATTCGCCCCTCGGTGACGCACCGGCCCTATGAAGAAATTCCCACGGGCCTGATCCGCAGCGGGCCGTTCACGGAAACGCCCACCACGCCCAACCAGCTGCGATGGGACCCGCTGCCGTTGCCGCAAAAGCCGACGGATTTTCTCGACGGCATCATCACTCTCGGCGGCAATGGCGATCCGGCAATGCAAACCGGCGTTGCCATCCATCTTTATGGCGCCAATGCTTCGATGCACGACCGATTCTTTTCAAATGCCGATGGCGAGCTGCTCATCGTTCCGCAGCAGGGCGCGCTGCGCCTGCACACCGAGCTCGGCATTCTCGATGCAGCGCCGGGCGAGATCTGCGTCATCCCGCGCGGCCTCAAATTCCGGGTCGCGCTGCTCGACCCCCAGGCACGCGGCTACATCTGCGAGAACTACGGCCAGTTCTTTCGCCTTCCTGAACTTGGACCCATCGGGGCAAATGGCCTTGCCAATCCACGCGATTTCGAAGGGCCGGTTGCCGCCTTCGAGGACCGCGAAGGCGAGTTCCGCATCGTGAACAAGTTTCTCGGCCGGCTCTGGCAGGCGGCCATTGATCACTCTCCTCTGGATGTGGTGGCATGGCACGGCAACTATGCTCCGTACAAATACGATCTGTCGCGGTTCAACTGCATCAACACGGTCTCGTTCGATCATCCCGACCCCTCGATCTACACCGTCCTGAGCGCGCCCTCCGTGATTCCCGGAACCGCGAACTGCGACTTCGCCATCTTTCCTCCGCGCTGGCTGGTGGCCCAGCACAGCTTCCGCCCGCCGTGGTTTCACCGCAACCTGATGAATGAGTTCATGGGCCTGGTCTTCGGCGCCTACGACGCCAAGGCGGAAGGCTTTCTGCCCGGCGGCGCAAGCCTGCACAACTGCATGGCCGGCCACGGGCCCGATGCCGAGACCTTCGAGCGCGCCAGCAATGCCGATCTTCGCCCACAATATCTCGACAACACGCTCGCGTTCATGTTCGAGACGCAACTCGCCGTGCGCCCCACTGAATTCGCGATGAACTCGAGAATCCTGCAGCACGAGTATTTCGAATGCTGGCAGGGATTGAAGAAGCGGTTCGGCACCGCCGACTTGAATGCGGAAGTAATGAAGCGGTAGGGGCATGTTATTAGGTTTCCAGCGGCCGAAGGAGCGTGGATGAGTTTGAAAAGCTGGGTGTCCTCGGCGAATGATTCCGGCTCGGATTTTCCGATTCACAATCTGCCCTATGGCGTCTTCCGCAGCGAGGCGCAAGATCATATCGGCATCGCGATCGGCGATCGCATTCTCGATCTTTATGCCTGCGCGCACCAGAGCCTGCTGGCCGAGTTGCCTGCGCCCATTTCGACGGCTTGCCGTGCCGCTGTGCTCAATCCGTTGATGGCGCTCGGCGCTGCAGCGTGGTCGGCCTTGCGCCGCCGAATCATGTCGCTCCTCGAGGAACGCGCCGATGAGCAGACAAGAGGACGCGTCGAGCCGCTCCTCATTCCCATGCGGGATGCTGTCCTGCAGCTTCCCGCGCAGATCGGCGACTATACAGATTTTTATGCTTCGATTCACCACGCCACGCGGGTGGGTAAGCTCTTCCGTCCTGACAATCCGCTGCTGCCCAATTACAAATATCTGCCCATCGGCTATCACGGCCGCGCTTCGTCCATGGTCGCGAGCGGCGCGGAGATCCGCAGGCCGTGCGGGCAGATCAAATCGCAGACGGGCGAGCCGCTGTTCGCGCCCACGCAATCGCTCGATTACGAACTGGAGGTTGGCATCTTCATCGGCCCCGGCAATCGCCTCGGGCAAGGCATTCCCATCGCCGCCGCGGAAGACCACATCTTCGGACTGTGCCTGCTGAACGACTGGTCGGCGCGCGATATCCAATCGTGGGAGTATCAGCCGCTCGGTCCATTCCTGGCGAAGAATTTTGCCACATCGATCTCGCCGTGGATCGTTCCGCTTGAAGCGCTCTCTCCTTATCGCGTCCCTGCATTCGAGCGGCGGCAAGGCGATCCGGCTCCGCTCCCCCATCTGGCTCTGGCCAACACCGATCGGGCCGGCATCGATCTCACGCTGGAGGTGTATCTCGAATCCAGTGCAATGCGGCAGGCGTGCGCTACGCCGGTGCTGCTCGGCAACAGCAATCTTCGCCATCTCTACTGGAGCGTGGCGCAACTCGTCGCGCATCACGCAAGCAACGGCTGCAATCTGCGTCCCGGCGATCTGCTGGCCACCGGCACGGTTTCCGGCCCCGAGGAGGGATCGGAGGGCTGCCTGCTTGAAAAGACGCGCCATGCGGAACCAATCTGCCTGCCGAACGGCGAGCGCCGCGTCTTTCTTGAAGATGGCGACCGGGTCACGATGCGCGCCTTTTGCCGGCGGCCCGGTCTACCCCGAATCGGATTCGGCGAGTGCACCGGAACCATCGTGGCGGCATCTCTAGAACTATAGAAGAGCCAAACGGGAGTTTTCGCGATACGATTGCTAGGATGATGACGGCTTAATTCGCTTTAGATCGAAAATACGGTAGTCTGCGAAGAGATATGAGAAACACTCCGGCGGGAGAGCTCCAATTCGACAACCGGTTGCGTTCAGCGCTCGATCCTCAGTCGACGCGCGTCCAGGCCAACCGCGATGCACTGCTCAATCTGATGGCCCGGCTGCACGCGGAAGAAGATGCGATTCGCGCCGGCGGCGGAGCCAAGGCCGCGGAAGCGCAGCGCGCCAAAAGCCGCCTGACCGTGCGGGAGCGGCTCAAGCTGCTGCTCGATGAAGGATCGGAGTTTCTGGAGCTCGGCCTCTGGGCGGCGCATGGCATGTACACGGAATATGGCGGCGCACCCTGCGCCGGCGTGGTTACGGGCTTGGGCCGCGTGAGCGGAAGGTTGTGCATGATCGTCGCCAACGATGCCACAGTGAAGGCCGGCGCTTTTTTTCCGATGACCGCCAAGAAGGTGATCCGCGCGCAGACGATCGCAATGGAGAACCGCATCCCCACGCTGTATCTGGTGGATTCGGCCGGCGTCTTTCTGCCGCTTCAGGAAGATGTCTTTCCCGACACCGACGACTTCGGCCGCATCTTCCGCAACAACGCGGTGATGAGCTCAATGGGCATTCCGCAGATTACCGCCATCATGGGCATGTGCGTGGCCGGCGGCGCGTATCTGCCGGTGATGACCGACACGGTGCTGATGACCGAGGGATCGGGGCTCTTCCTCGCCGGCCCGTCGCTTGTGCAGGCGGCGATCGGGCAAAAAACGAATCCGGAAGAGTTGGGCGGCGCGGCCATGCACGCCGAGATCTCCGGGACCGTCGACTTCAAGGAGCCGAACGACCATCTTTGCCTCGCGAGGCTGCGGTCTCTCGTGGAGAGACTCGGCGAGCGCGCAGCCGCCGAGGTCTTCCGCCGCCGCGACTTCAATGCTGCGCAGGATGCGCCGAAGTTTGCCGCAGAGGATGTGTACGGACTGCTGAACCCTGAGCCGGGCGCGAGCAACGCCTATGACATGCGCGAAGTGATCGCGCGCCTCGTGGACCGCAGCGAGTTCGACGAGTACAAAGAGGAATTTGGCCGCACCGTGCTATGCGGCTACGCGTGGATCGGCGGCCACGCCGTGGGCATTGTTGCCAACCAGAAGACCAACCAGCGGGACAAGGTCGCCATCGGCCCGGCAGCGGGCGCAACGCGGATTGAAGTGGGCGGCGTGATCTACACAGAAGGCGCGCAGAAGGCCGCGCGCTTCATCATGGATTGCAATCAGAATCTCGTGCCGCTCATTTTTTTGCACGACGTCAATGGCTTCATGGTCGGTAAAGATGCGGAGTGGTCCGGGATTATTCGCGCCGGCGCCAAGATGGTCTCCGCCGTAAGCACGAGCGTGGTGCCGAAGATCGTGGTCATTATCGGGGGGAGCTTCGGAGCCGGGCATTACGCCATGTGCGGCAAAGCGTATGACCCGCGGTTTCTGTTTGCGTGGCCCACGGCGCGTTACGCGGTGATGAGCGGCGCATCCGCCGCAGCCACGCTGGCCGAGGTGCGCGCCAGGCAGATGGAGCGCCAGGGCAAAGTGCTGTCGGAAGCGGAGAAGAAGGCGATCCAGGATGAGATTCGTGCCGACTACGATGCGCAGGCCGATCCGCGTTATGGCGCGGCCCGCCTCTGGATTGACGCCATCATCGATCCGGCGCGGACCCGCGAGTTGCTGATTGCGGCGCTCGCGGCCTGCGCGCAGAATCCCGAAGTTCCGCGCTTCAATCCAGGGGTTCTGCAAACCTGAGTCGACTTTTCGAATGCGCATTTCCCGCGTGGAGACCGCGCCGTCTTGATTTCAAGCCAGGGGTGTTCGAAATCCGCTGCGAAGGAGACTGAAGATGAAACTGGAGCTGGTACCGGCAGAGACGCTGTACCCTTTCGTGCTGACCGAAGATCAGGAGCATCTCCGGCGCGAGATTCGCGAGTTTGCTTCACGCGAGATTGCGCCTCATGTGCAGGTTTGGGATGAGGCAAGCGAGTTCCCTCTTGCGGCGGTGAAAAAATTGGGAGCCATGGGCCTGCTGGGGGTCATCATCCCGCAGGAGTACGGCGGCGCAGGAATGGGCTACGTTGATTACGTGCTGGCCATCGAGGAGCTCTCCGCCGTGGACGGATCGATCGGGCTCACACTCGCGGCGCACAACTCACTGGGCACAAATCACATCTTCCTTGCCGGCAATGAGGCACAACGGCGGAAGTACGTTTCGCGGCTGGCGAGCGGCGAACAGCTGGCAGCATGGGGCCTCACGGAGCCAGGCTCGGGTTCGGATGCGAGCAATGCGCGCACCACCGCCGAGAAGAAAGGCGACCGCTACGTGCTCAATGGCAACAAGACCTTCATCACCAATGGACATTACGCTGACGTGATTGTAGTCATCGCGGTTACAGACAAGACCAAAGGCACGCATGGACTCTCCGCCTTCATCGTTGAAAAAGGAACGAAGGGTTTTCGGCCCGGGAAAAAGGAAAACAAGCTGGGCCTGCGCGCAAGCGACACCAGCGAGCTGATCTTTGAGGACTGCGAGATTCCGGCGGAAAATCTGCTCGGCGCGGAAGGCGAGGGCTTCGTCGATGCGATGCGTGTTCTCGATGGGGGCAGAATCTCTATCGCCGCGTTGTCGCTGGGCATTGGGCGCGGCGCGCTTGACGCGGCATTGAAATACGTGAAAGAGCGGCGCCAGTTCGGCAAGGCGATCGCCGAGTTTCAGGGCATCCAGTGGAAGCTGGCGGACATGGCCACCGAGCTGGATGCAGCGCGCCTGCTCACGCAGCGGGCCGCGGTGTTGAAGGACGCGGGCCGCAAGGTGACGCGCGAATCGTCGATGGCCAAGCTCTTCGCGAGCGAAGTAGCGGTGCGCATCTGCGACGAGGCGGTGCAGCTCTTTGGCGGTTACGGCTTCATCAAAGATTATCCGGTCGAGAAGTTCTATCGCGACGTGAAGCTGTGCACCATCGGCGAAGGCACCAGCGAAATTCAGCGCATGGTCATTGCCCGCGAGATTTTGAAGGTCATGCCATCGCGGGGATGAGAAATCCGACGAGAGCAAAGCAGATGAGCAGCGCCGTCAAAATCGTAGAGTGCCCTCGGGATGCCTGGCAGGGGCTGCCTGTTTCGATTGCCCCGGAGGTCAAGGCAGCCTATCTGCGCAAGCTCATCGATGCCGGCTTTTCGTCGATCGATGCGGTCAGCTTTGTTTCGCCCGCGGCCGTTCCGCAGATGGCCGACTCGGAGCGCGTACTCGAACTCCTCAATCCGCCCGCGAATGTGGAGATCATTGGAATTGTAGTCAACGAGAAGGGCGCTCAACGCGCCATTCGTACCGGCGCCGTGCGCACGCTGGGCTTTCCGTATTCCATATCGCCCGAGTTTCTTCACCGTAATCAACATCAGACGCAGGCGCAGGCGCTTGATGCGGCGCGCGCGATCGTCGCGATGGCGCGCGATGCGGGGTTGCAGGTTGTGGCCTATATCTCAATGGCATTCGGCAATCCGTATGGCGATCCGTGGAGCGTCCCCACTGTGGCCGACGCGTGCCGTTCGCTGATCGAGTGCGGCGTACGGCAGATTTCGCTTGCCGACACAGTGGGACTGGCGACATCCGCGCAAATCTCTGAGACCCTGTCTGCCGTTTTCGCTGCGCACGGAGAGATCGAAGTGGGCGCGCATCTGCATGCTCGCCGAGACGCGGCGGCCGCGCGCATTCGGGCGGCGTTCGACGCAGGCTGCCGGCGATTTGATGCGGCCATCGGCGGTCTCGGCGGATGCCCGTTCGCGCAGGACGCGCTCGTCGGCAATATTCCTACCGAAATTCTGCTTGCCGAGTTGGCGCGATGCGGCGCGGAATTGCCCGCGCTGGCGTCGCTCGACAACTTGCTCGGAGCCAGCGCGGAGATTGCCGCGGAGTTTGGAGCCGTTGCACACTAGCTGACAACGAATGCGGCAATCGCATCTCGACCTCGGAGGACGGATTGGACAACAAGACGATTGTGGTTACGGACGACGGCCCCATCCGAACCATTACGCTGAATCGGCCGCAGCGCCGCAATGCCATGACGCCCGAGATGCAGATGGAACTGATCGCCGCACTTGAAGAAGCGGCACAGAACAGTTGCCGCGTTGTGGTGCTCTCCGGAGCGGGCGATGCTTTTTGCGCGGGCCTCGATCTCTCGTCGCTCGAAGGCGCGAAGGACGAGACGGCTCTCGATCATCGCGCCGAGGCCGAGCGCATTGGACGGCTTTTTCTTGCCTTATACGAGTTGCCTATGCCGACCATCGCGGCAGTGCACGGAGCAGCCATTGCCGGCGGCTCAGGGTTGGCGCTGATCTGCGACTTCACCATCGCCACGCCCGCAGCGAAATTCGGCTTTACTGAAGTGCGCATCGGCTTTGTACCCGCGCTCGTCTCCGCCTTTCTCGCGCTTCAGCTTGGAGACAAGCAGAGCCGCGACCTCCTCTTGACTGGCCGAATCTTCGACGCGCAAGAGGCGTTACAGCTGGGATTGGTAAACGAGATTGCGCCGCCTGACCAGCTTGCGCAGCGGGTGCGCTCGCTGGCGGAGATGCTGCTCATGAACAGTCCGCAATCCCTCGCGGCCACCAAGCGGCTGCTGGCAGATCAACACAGGGCATGGCTCGATGCTGCGATAGTCGCGGCCAGTGAGGCCAACGCGCAGGCTCGAGCGACCTCTGATTTTCGCGAAGGCGTTGCGGCATTCCTTGAGAAGCGCAAGCCGGTGTGGGGAAAATGATCACAACTCGCGTGAAGCGCTGAATCGCACTGGAGCTTCGGTTCGCGCTTCGACATCTTGTCGGTTCACGCCGTCCGCCAGTTCCGTCACTTCAAAACCAGAAGTTGTAATGTCGAGCACGCACAGATCGGTGATAACGCGATGCACCACGCCGGTTCCGGTGAGCGGCAGCGTGCAGCTGCGCAGCAGTTTCGCCCCGCCCGCCGGCGTGGTGTGTTCCATCACCACAATCACACGGCGCACGCCGGAGACGAGGTCCATCGCGCCGCCCATGCCCTTCACGCGCTTGCCGGGAATCATCCAGTTGGCCAGATCGCCGCGCTCGGAGACCTGCATCGCTCCCAGAATCGCCAAGTCAATGTGGCCGCCGCGAATCATCGCGAACGAGTCCGCGCTTGAGAATGTCGAAGCGCCGGGAACAAACGTAACGGTCTCCTTGCCTGCATTGATGAGGTCTGCGTCTACTTCGGAGGCGCGCGGAAAAGGCCCCATACCGAGCAGCCCGTTCTCCGATTGCAAGGTCACGGTCATGCCCGCAGGGATGTGATTCGCCACCAGCGTGGGAATACCGATACCGAGGTTCACATAGAAGCCGTTCCGCAATTCCCTCGCGGCGCGCGCGGCCAACTGATCACGGGTCCATGCCACAGGCTTACTCCTCGCGCAACGTTCGCTTTTCAATGCGCTTCTCCGGCTGTGGATTGTGCACGAGCCGGTGCACAAAAATTCCCGGCGTGTGAATCTCGTCCGGATCGAGTTCGCCTGCCTCAACCACGATCTCCGCCTCCGCGATCGTCATCTTTCCGCACGTCGCTGCCTGCGGATTGAAATTGCGCGCCGTGCGCCGATAGACAAGATTGCCGTGCGTATCGGCCTTCCAGGCCTTCACCAGAGCCACGTCCGCCTGAATGCCGCGCTCCAGAATGTAGGTCATGCCATCGAAATCCTTGTGCTCTTTACCCTCTGCCACGAGCGTGCCCACGCCGGTTCGCGTATAAAAGCCCGGGATGCCGGCGCCGCCGGCGCGCATGCGCTCGGCCAGCGTCCCTTGCGGACAAAACTCCACTTCAAGTTCGCCGGCAAGATACTGCCGCTCGAACTCGGCGTTCTCGCCCACGTAACTCGAAATCATCTTCCTGATCTGCCGCGTCTCCAGCAGCAACCCGAGGCCCCAGCCGTCTACGCCTGCATTGTTGCTGGCCGCCGTCAGGTTGCGCGCACCGGTCGCACGCAAGGCAAGAATCAGCGCTTCAGGAATTCCGCACAGGCCAAAGCCGCCGATGGCCAGCAGCATTCCATCCTGCATCACGCCTTCGAGAGCGGCGCGCGCATCCGGCCAAAGCTTGTTCAGCCCCTCCACGCGCTCTCGCCTGTCGACCATTTCTCCGTCCTCTTCTGCGCCGTTCCCATACTAACTCGAATCCGGCCGGGTTCACGGGCCGCTCGGGCGACAGGAAAAGTGCGGATACAAAACTCACTGTGCCAAAAGAAATCGAGCAGATGCGCGTTGCGCGGTTGTCCTCCGTCCCGCATGCATGTACACCCGCTCGACATCTACCGCCGTCCCTCTGATATAGTCGGCTCGTTTGCCCCGCGAGGTCTCATGGAGCCGCATCAAGCTTCCACCGGCCAGTCAACGCGCACACCGGTGCGAAAGCCGGAATCCGCATCGGCGTTCGCTCTCTTCGCTGCGGCCATTCTTGCTGTCCTCATCGGCCTGATCTACCTTTTTAAAACCAATCCGGCCGCGGGCAAGTGGGCGCAAGGGTATGATCCAACAGGCCGCTGGTGGCTTTCTACGCTGACGGCTGCGTTGCCGATCCTGGTGCTGCTGGGCGCGATGGCCCTCCTGCGGCTGAAGGCGCATGTGGCGGCGCTTGCGGGCCTGCTGACGGCGCTGATCGTGGCCATGGCGGTCTTTCACATGCCGGCCCGGCTGGCGCTCACCGCGGCTGCCTATGGCGCAGGCTATGGTCTCTTCCCCATCTGCTGGATTATTATTCCCGTCATCTTTCTCTACGATCTGACGGTGAGGACCGGACGATTCGTCACGCTGCAGGAGAGCCTGACCAACATCACCGACGATAGCCGTCTGCAGTTGCTCCTGATCGCCTTCGCGCTGGGAGCCTTCTTTGAGGGCACATCCGGTTTCGGCACTCCTGTTGCCGTGTGCGGCGCGATCCTGATCAGCCTTGGCTTCCGGCCGCTGCAGGCCGCCAGCCTCACGCTGCTGGCCAACACGGCGCCGGTCGCCTTTGGCGCGCTCGGCATTCCCACCGTGGCTTTGCACGGCGTCACGGGAGTGGACCTGATGACGCTTTCCAAGATCATCGCCGTCATCCTGGTTCCCTTCTGTGTTCTGGTGCCGTTCTGGTTGATCTGGGCCTATGCCGGGTTCAGGGGCATGATGGAGGTTTGGCCCGCGATTCTTCTCGCAGGCGGCACATTTGCCGTGGCGCAATATCTGATGGCTGCGAACCTCGGGCCCTCCCTGGCAGACATCGTCGCCGCCCTTTCGACCATCCTGGTACTCATCGCCTTTTTGCGCTTCTGGAAACCGAAGCGCGTGCTCAACGCGAAAGGAGAGGATGCCACCAGCCACGCGCGGCATCGCTTCGATCACAGCGCCGAAAAGATCTTTAAAGCGTGGCTGCCGTGGCTGGTGTTGAGCCTGGTGGTGTTTCTCTGGGGCTATCCGCAGCTCTCGAAATGGCTCGATGCCCAGACCACCATCAAACTCACGGTAACGGGATTGCACAATTTCGTCTTCCGCATTCCGCCGGTGGTCGTCAAGCCCACCGCAGAGGCTGCCATCTTCACGTTGAACTGGGCCACGGCCACCGGCACGGGAATTTTTATCGCCGCCATGCTGGCCGGGCTGCTCATGGGGCTCCGTCCGGCTATGCTGATCACGGCCTTTGGAAAAACTCTTCTCAACCTGCGCTTCACCTTGGTTACAATCGCCGCGATGATGGCCATCGGCTACGTCACGCGCTATTGCGGGCTGGATGCTACGCTGGGCCTGGCCTTTGCACGCACGGGCGCGCTGTATCCCTTCTTTGGCACGCTGATCGGCTGGCTGGGCACGGCGAGCACAGGGTCTGACACCTCGGCCAACGTGCTCTTCGGCAGCCCGCAAGTCATGACCGCGCACCAGATCGGCGTGTCGCCCGCGTTGATGGCCTCAGCCAACGGAGCCGGCGGCGTGATGGGCAAAATGATCGCAGCGCCCAGCATCGTAGTGGCCAGCACGGCCACGCAGACCTACGGCCAGGAAGGAACCATCCTGCGCTTCGTTTTTCTGCATAGCCTGGCTCTGGCTGCGCTGGTCGGCGTGGTTGTTTACCTGATGGCCTACGTGCCTCCGTTCACGTCGCTTGTTCCCTGAAAGAGCCCCGTCATATTTTTTTGAACGGCCACGGCCGGCATGAGCCGGCGTGCGGAAAGGCAACACGATGCGCATCTGTTTTTTGCTCAAGGTCCGTCAAGAAAAAGTGGAAGAGTACAAAATTCGCCATGCGCAGGTGTGGCCGGAGATGCTGGCCGCGCTGCGTGAGACGGGCTGGCACAACTATTCGCTCTTTCTGCGGCCGGACGGATTGCTGGTGGGCTATCTGGAAGCGGAGAATTTCGACAAGTGTTGCGCCGCGATGAAAGACCACCCAGTGAATGCGCGCTGGCAGGCCGAGATGGCGCCTTTTTTTGAATCGCTCGGCGCAGGCGCCGCAGATGATAATATGGTGCCGCTTGAAGAAGTGTTTCATCTCGACTGAAAAGTGGTCTGACCACGAATTCCGGAAAGGATCTGACTATGCCGACCTTCGATTCCTTGCGCCGCACGATTCTGCGCACAGGCAGCCTTGGCCTCGCGGGAGCCGCGCTGCCCGCCCTCTCCCTCTCGGCCGCGGCTAAGGAACGCGGCTCGTCTGCAGCGGCTGAGGGCGTATTTGACATACGCAAGTACGGCGCCACTGGCGACGGCAAGACGGTGGACACGCCGGCCATCAACCGCGCCATTGAGGCGGCCGCTGCGGCCGGCGGCGGCATGGTGCTGTTTCCTCCCGGAACCTATCTCTGCTTTTCAATCCATCTGAAGAGCAATGTGCATCTGCATCTGGAGCAGGGCTCAACGATTCTTGCCGCCGACTCGCCTCTGCCCGGCCAGGCCACCGGCTATAACGGCGGCACCTACGATGCGGCGGAGCCGAAGACCGAGTGGGATGCCTACCAGGACTACGGGCACAACCACTGGCATAACTCGCTGCTCTGGGGCGAAGAGATTCATGACTTCAGCATCACCGGCACGGGATTCATCTACGGCAAGGGGCTCAGCTTCGGCGGCGGCCGGAACGCGCGCGGCGATTATCCGGTGTACGTGGCCGAGCAGGCCGGCGTGGGCAATAAAGCCATCGCACTCAAGAACTGCCGCAACGCCACCTTCCGTGATTTCTCCGTGCTGAAGGGCGGCCACTTCGGGTTTCTGCTCACCGGCGTCGACAATGTGACGATCGACAACGTGAAGATCGACACCGACCGCGACGGAATCGATATCGATTGCTGCCAGAACGTGCGCGTCTCGAACTGCACGGTGAACTCGCCCTGGGATGACGGCATCTGTCCAAAGTCGAGCTACGCGCTGGGCTACGCGCGGCCCACCAGGAACGTGACCATCGCCAACTGCCTCGTGACGGGCTATTACCAACTGGGCACCGTGCTCGATGGCACCTACAAGAAGTTTCCTCCCGAGGTGCGCGCTTTTGGGACCGGCCGCATCAAGTGCGGCACTGAATCGAACGGCGGCTTCATCAACATCACCGTCACCGGCTGCGTCTTCGAAGGCTGCCTGGGCTACGCACTCGAAAGCGTGGATGGCGCGCTGCTCGAAGATATTGCCATCACCAACACGACCATGCGCGATCTCGGCTGCGGACCCATCTTCATGCGCCTCGGCTCCCGCCTGCGCGGACCGAAGGAGTCCACTAAGGTTGGCACAATGAAGCGAATCTTGATCAGCAATCTCGAGTGCTACAACGCGCCGATGCGGCAAGGCTCCATTCTCAGCGGCATTCCCGGTTACGCGATCGAAGACGTGAAGCTTGCGAACATCTACGTCGAAACCCTGGGCGGCGGCACGGCAGACAACGCGAAGGTCGCGGTGCCGGAGCTCGAAACCGGCTATCCCGAACCGGGCAGATTCGGCGTGATTCCCGCGTCCGGCTTCTTCCTGCGCCACATGAAAAATCTCGAGATGAGCCACGTGGAGGTCGCGAATCAAAGATCCGACGCGCGCCCGGCGTTTTATTTAAGCAGCGTGGAGCGTGCAGACTTCTTCGCCGTGACCGCGCCGCGCGGCGCAGATGGCGCCTTCGCTCTGCACGATGTAAAGGATCTGCGAATCGGCTGGAGCCGCGCCGCCGCGGATACGACGCTGGACAGCATCGACGACAAGATGCTGTGAGCGGGATCGTGCTCTCCCAGGTCTCAGAAGCGAGACCTGTGGCACCTTTGTTCGCGGCTCGATGCACTTCCCTTAGACCCGGCTCATGCACCCGGGTGCCCCAGGTCTGGATTTTCAGACCTGGGAAAGCATGACTCTAAACCGGCCTTAGACGCCGGGTGCCCCATCCTTTCGCGCTCTTTGCGAAAGGGTGGGAGAGCACGAACCATCGTGTCCGACGAGTTCAGCCCCGCAGCCAGTCCTTCACCTTCTGCACCAGCACATCGCGGCCCATGTCGGCGATGGCGTTGGTGAGCGGAATCTGCTTGGGGCAAACCTCCACGCAATTTTGCGCAAAGCCGCACTCCTGGATGCCGCCGTCGCCGGCCAGCGCGCGCAGGCGCTCTTCTTCAAGCACTTTTCCGGTGGGATGATTGTTGAACAGCTTCACCTGCGCGATGGTCGCCGCGCCCACAAAGCCCGTCTCCTCATTGAACTGCGGGCAGACCTCCATGCAGCAGGTGCACGAGATGCAGTTCGAGAGCGGATAGTTGACCTCCTGCTCCTGCGGGAAGACGCGCGGGCCCGGGCCCAGATCGTAGCTCCCGTCGATCGGAACCCAGGCCTTCACCGCCATCAGGTTCTTGAAGAGCACGGAGCGGTCGACCTGCAGATCGCGCACCAGCGGAAACTTCGAAAGCGGCTCGAGTTTGATCGGCTGCTCCAGATTATCGACGAGCGCCGAGCAGGCCATGCGCGCCTTGCCATTGATCAGCATCGCGCATGAGCCGCAGATTTCTTCCAGGCAATTCGAGTCGTAGGTGATCGGCGTCGTCTCGCGGCCATCGGCGGTTACCGGATTGGTGGCGATCTCCATCATCGATGAGATGACGTTCATGCCCGGCCGCCATTCCAGCTCGAACTTCTCCCACACCGCGGGCGCTTCGGGGCTCGCCTGGCGCTTGATCTCGAAGTTTACAATCCTGTTTGCCATGATCCCTCAGGGGCTAAAGCCCCGGCTTTTTCTTTCGACCTCTGCGGCACGACTGAAGTCGTGCCCTGATACCAAACTTCGTCCGTCAAGACAACCGCAGATCCTTCGGCTCCTCTTCACTTCGTTCAGCGTCGCTCAGGATGACGGCGGCATACATTATGCCGCCGTCACTTCGCGGCGTCGTAACGGCGCGGCCGCGGCTTGATGAATTGCGTATCGACTGCCTCGAACTCGAAGCGCGGGCCGGCCACATCGCCCGTATAACTGGCCTTCGTGGTCTTCAAGAACTTCTCGTCGTTGCGATCCGGAAAATCCGGCTTGTAGTGCGCGCCGCGCGACTCGTCGCGCAGAATCGCCCCCTGCACCACCGTGCGGGAAAGCTCCAGCATGTTATAAAGCTGGCGCGCAAAGGCAAAGCTGGTATTGGCCCACTGGCTCTTGTCGCTCAGGTTGACCTTCATGAAGCGGTCGAGCAGTTCCACGATCTTGGCATCGGCCTGCTGCAGGCCCTTGTTGTAGCGGATGACGGTAGCGTGTTCCGTCATCGTATGCCCCAGCTCGCGCCACAGCTTGAAGGGATTCTCCCCGCCCTCGTTTTTGAGGAGCGTGTCGTTCATCTCGGCCTGGCGCTTGAGCTCCGCCGCGTGGCCGCCGTCGCCCTCCGCCGCGGGCAGGTTCTTCGCGTAGCGCAGCGCGTTGGGGCCGGAGATGAATCCGCCGTGAATGCAACTCACCAGCGAGTTTGCGCCCAGCCGGTTGGCGCCGTGATACTGGTATTCGCATTCGCCGGCGGCAAAGATGCCGGGCACGTTCGTCATCTGGTTGACGTCTACCCACAGGCCGCCCATGGTGTAGTGCATGCCGGGGAAGATCTTCATCGGCACTTCGCGCGGGTCGTCGCCCACGAACTTCTCGTAGATTTCGAGAATGCCTTCGAGCTTGCGGTTCAACGTCTCGCGATCGATGTGCGTGAGGTCGAGATAGACCATCGGCTGCCCGTCGATGCCGAGGCCGAGCTCATACACCACCTTGTGAATGGCGCGTGTCGCCACATCGCGCGGAACGAGATTGCCGTACTTCGGATACCACTCTTCGAGGAAGTACAAGCGCTCGGATTCGGGGATCTGCTTCCACGGCCGCTTGTCGCCCGCCGTGCGCGGAACCCACACGCGGCCGCCCTCGCCGCGCGCCGACTCCGACATCAGCCGCAGCTTATCCTCGCCCGGAATGGACGTGGGATGCACCTGGATGAATTCGCCGTTGGCGTAATAGGCGCCCTGCTGGAAGATCGCCGACTGCGCTGAGCCGGTGCAGACCACCGAGTTCGTGCTCTTGCCGAAGATGGCCCCGACGCCGCCGGTGGCGAGAATCACCGCGCCGGCCTCAAAGGAGCGCAGCTCCATGGTACGCAGGTTCAGCGCGGTGATGCCCCGCGCTACGCCCGTCGAATCGATCACGGCGGAGAGAAACTCCCAGCCCTCGTACTTCTTCACCTTGCCTTCAGACTCGTAGCGGCGCACCTGTTCGTCGAGCGCGTAGAGCAACTGCTGCCCTGTCGTCGCGCCTGCGAAGGCCGTGCGGTGGTAAAGCGTGCCGCCGAAGCGCCGAAAGTCAAGCAGGCCCTCGGGAGTGCGGTTGAACGGCACACCCATGCGATCCAAAAGATCGATAATCGCCGGCGCTGCCTCGCACATCGCCTTTACCGGCGTCTGGTTGGCGAGAAAGTCGCCGCCGTAGATCGTGTCGTCAAAGTGCTGCGCGACCGTATCGCCCTCGCCCTTGAGATTCTTCGCGGCATTGATGCCGCCCTGCGCGCAGACCGAGTGCGAGCGCTTGACCGGGACAATCGAAAACAAATCCACTTGCCCGCCGGCTTCGGCAATCTTGATGACCGCGGCCAGCCCGGCCAATCCTCCGCCCACCACGATGATCCTGGGTACTGCCATCTTTTATCAAATCCTTTCGCGTACTAAACAGGACGACTAAACGGAACCAGGAATCACGAAGCATGAATCGGCGGCGTAAAGCGAAAAGGCGCCGCAACCCGGTTCCAGGCGTTGATCTGGCTGATGGCCACGGTCAAAAGCGCCATGTCCTGTTCGGAAAAATGGGCCGCAACGCGGGCATAGGTCTCATCGTCGATGGGATGCTGCGCCAGCAGCGTGACCTGCTCCGTCCACGCGAGCGCCGCGCACTCGCGTTCTGTAAACACACCCGCCTCGCGCCAGGCAGCGAGCAGATCAAGCTTCTCCGCCGGCACATTGATCTTGCGTGCATCGTTCAAGTGAAACTGAATGCAGAAAGCGCATCCGTTGATCTGCGATGCGCGTATTTTGATCAGCTCGCGCAGCTCCGGCTCGATGCCCGACTTCTTCAAAGCATGAGTAATCGCCGTCATCCCGGTATAAAACTCGGGAACCAGCTCTTGAAACTTTTTCGATTCGAGACGCGGCGTGGTCGCTTCAGCAGTAGGCATCGAAATCCTCTCCTCAAACCGGCAAGCGCCATGAGCGCGCCGGCTGAACGTATCGCTGGCTCACCGCCGGGCGCACATTATCCGGCGTGTTCTGGTACCTGGGACCCACGAAGGCCCAGATGCTGGCCAGGCCGATCGCGCAAAGCGCCACGCCGCCTGCCAGGCACACCCAGCCAAAGCGCCGGCGCGCGGTCTCGCCCGGCGTAATGCCCCACTTTGCCGCGAACAGCCAGATCCCGTAAGCAAAATGCCAGCAGATGGCGATCATCGCAATGATGTAGACCGCCAGCATCCAGGGGTTGGCCAGCTCATGCTGCACTTTAGCGAAGGACGCGCCGGGATTCTCCGGCAGGCTGATGCCCATGAACCGCTGCCGCAGCACATGCTGGATGATGTACGCAAATGCAATCAGCCCCGTATACCGCTGCGCCACATACATCCAGTTCCCGGCCCACGGATAATAGACGAGGTTGGCCTTGCCGCGAATCCAGATATACAGGCCGTAGATGCCGTGGTAGAGCAGCGGCAAAAAGATGAAGACCCATTCGAGCACCCGCACCAGCGGCAGGTTGTTCAGGAACCTCACCTGCGCTCCGTAAGCGGCGGGGCCCTTCAGCGCCTCGAAATTCGAGAGCAGGTGCTCCACCAGAAAGGCGCCGATGGGGATAACGCCGAGCAGCGAATGCAGCCTGCGCCAGATGAAACTGGTGCCCTGCCCGGCTCGGAGCGGCTGAACGCCCCGGTGGACCGGCTGCGTGGCAGAAGAGTGAACTGTTGCCATGGAAATTCTGGCTCCTGAAGGGCCGCAGGCGGAAGCGGTCTTAGATTGAGGGACGGCAAGTACTTACACTGCTTCACCTGCATTATTCGAGTCCCATGCGGCCTCCGTCAAGGCGTCATCCCGCCGTAGTGAGACGGATGTGCCGATGTTTCCGTATCGGGAGTCGAAACTCGTGCCGCCCTTCCTCGTGGCCGCCGTTGTCGTGCCGTGCCAACACGCTTGAATCTCCGATAGTTTTGTCGCTGATCGCGGGCGCGTCGCATATTCTGGAGGAAGCACGCTCTCCGCATTCAAGGCCAGGAGATTCAATCCGCATGATCTGCCGCTGCGACGACCGCGATTTTGACCAGATCTTCGCCGTCATTAACGATGGCGCAACCGCCTACAGGGACGTCATTCCCGCAGATCGCTGGTCGGAACCGTACATGTCCAGGGAGAAATTGCAGGGTGAGATCGAAGACGGTGTCCAGTTCTGGGGATTCGAGAAAGACGGAGCGATCGCCGGCGTGATGGGCCTGCAACGGGTCGACGACGTGACCCTGGTACGCCACGCCTATGTGCGCACGGCTGACCAGAATCAGGGAATCGGCGCATCGCTGCTGCATCATCTGCGCGCAATCGCAGCCAATCCCGTGCTCCTCGGAACCTGGGCAGACGCGACCAGGGCGATTCGCTTCTATGAAAAGCATGGGTTCCGCGCGGTGGATCCCGAGCAAAAAGACCGGCTCTTGAAGCGGTACTGGACGATCCCCGAACGCCAGATTGAAACCTCGGTGGTTCTGGCCGATCGCAGATGGTGGGAGCTTCACGAGAAAGCGTAGCCCCTTGCGCGGCCCCAAGCCGCGCTCAACGATTCCGCGTTTAGCCAGGCAGCATCGAGAGCAACGCGGAAAGCGCGCGCCCGCGATGGCTGATGGAGAGCTTGGTTACAAGGTCGATCTCCGCCATCGTGCGGACCATCTCCGGCAGGTAAAACAGCGGATCGTAGCCGAATCCGCCCGTGCCGCGCGGCGCGTCCAGGATGATGCCCTCTACGGAGCCCTCCGCCGTGTGCAGAACTGTGCCGTCCCGCGCCACGGCCAGCGCGCACCGGTAGCGCGCCGTGCGCCGCGCGAAGGGAATCTCGGCCATCTTTTGCAGCAGCACCATATTGTTCCAGACATCCGTATTGTCATTTGCGTCGGGCGAGTCCACCAGCCCCGAGTCGGCCGCGAACCGCGCCGAACGTACTCCCGGCGCGCCGCCGAGCGCGTCCACCTCCAGCCCCGAGTCATCCGCCAGCACCAGCACGCGGCGGTCAAAGCGGGAGTAGTAGGCAGCCTTGTGCGCGGCGTTCGCCTCAAAGGTCTCGCCATCTTCTTCGGGAGGGAAGATTTCGCTCAGATTCGGCAGTGGCTCGATCTCCAGGCCGCGCGCCTGGGCCGCCGCGCGAAAGTCACGCAGCTTGCCGAGGTTGCTGGTGGCCACGTAAAGACGGAGCTCCATGAGGAGAGTGTAAGGGACAGCAGACACTTCCCTTGCGTGTGGATCGCTCGCGGTGTTCTTATCCGGGTTGGATTTTCAGGCGGTCGCCAATTGACAAAGCCTGCACCGCTTGCATAACTTGGTTCCGTTTGGAATTTTTTTCATTTGAGGAATCGCGCCCCTGTCTGCGCGTTTGCGGGGCAACTGAACAGGTTGAATCTTATCTTGCGAAACGAGCTTGGGATGCTGAAGGCTGAATTGCTCTGCGCCCTGTGGGCATCGATCCTGGTCTCTGCTATTGCCCCGGCCTCCGCGCAGATGCCCGCGCAGCCGGCACAGCCTGCGGGCCCAGCCGCGCCGCAGGTAGACAATCTCGAGAACCCGCTCGGCATCGACGATGCTTCCCCCAGCTTTTCCTGGCAATTGCGCGATCCGGGGCGCGGCGCAAAGCAGAGCGCCTACGAAGTGCTGGTGGCCTCGCGCTCCGAGCTGCTGGATCAGAACAAGCCGGACATCTGGGACAGCCACAAGGTGGATTCAAGCGAATCGCTGCATGTGCGCTACAACGGTCCTGCCCTCGCCGCCGGCACGCGCTACTTCTGGCGGGTGAAGCTGTGGAACGCGGCGGGCCATCCGTACGCAGCCGGCGCAACCGCCTGGTGGGAGACGGGCCTGATGAAGCAGGACGCCTGGCGCGCCGCCTGGATCGGCTATGAGACGCCGGAAGAATCCGCGGTGCGCCACGCGCCGGCCGCGTGGATCGCCAATCCGGACTCCAAGGCATTGGCATCCGAGAAAGGCGACCGGCGGTTTGCCTACCGGCGTGTTTTCACGCTCGCTCAGCCGGTGCGTTTTGCGGCCTTCTATGCCACCGGGCAGGACACCGTCTCCGCCTGGATCAACGGCGCCCAGGTGCTCACAGCCGATCCGCTGCCGCCCTGGAAGCAGATGCCGTGGAGGAAGTTTGTCCGCGCTGAGGTAACAGGAAAACTCTCTTCCGGCGCGAACACCCTCGCTGTTGAAACCGTGCACTACGTCGTCAACCCCAACGGCATGGTGGTGGATGACGAGCCGCCGATGATCGCCACGTTGGTCGTTCAATACGTTGATGGAAGCTGGGCCAGTTTCGCGAGCGGGCCGGATTGGAAAACCAGCATCCACGCTGCCGATGGCTGGCAGAGCAAGAGCTTCGATGACTCGGGATGGAAGAATGCTGTCGTGCGCGCCGACTCGCCGGAAAGCACCGATCCGCTCGGCCATCCCTGGCTTCCCGATTCGGTGAAGGCGCTGCGGCGCAGCTTCACAAACGATGCGCCGGTAAAATCCGCGCGGCTTTATGCCACCGCCCTCGGTTCTTACGAGCTCTTTCTGAACGGCAACCGTGTGGGCAACCAGGTGCTCGCGCCGGGATGGACCGACTACCGCGAGCGCGTCGTCTACCAGACCTACGATGTAACCGCGCAGCTTGCGCAGGGAAAGAACGCCATCGGCGCGCTGCTCGCCCCCGGCTGGTATGAAACGCCGCTCGAATGGCTCCAGCAGCCGAACAACTATGGCGCCACGCCGCCCGCGCTACGCGCGCAGTTGCGCATCGAGCACACCGACGGCACTGTGGAGTGGGTGACGACCGGCGCGAACTGGCAGGCGAGCCAGTCTTACATTCTGAATTCCGAAATTTACGACGGCGAAAGCCAGGATGCGCGGCTTCCCGATCAAGGCTGGAACATGCATTGGGACATGCCTGAATTCGCGACCGGCGGCTGGAGCGCGGCTGCCACGGTCGATCCCGCGCCGGTGAAGATCGAAGCGCAGGATTTTCCCCCAATTCGCGTGGAGCGCCCAATGGAAGCACGGTCGCTGACTCAGCCCAAACCCGGCGTCTTTGTCTACGACTTCGGGCAGAACTTCTCAGGCCAGGAATGGCTGCGCGTTGCGGGGCCCGCCGGAACCGATGTACGTCTGCGCTTTGCCGAGGTCCTCAATCCTGACGGCACAATTTACACCGACAATCTGCGGACGGCAAAGGCGACCGATCACTTTATTCTCCGGGGCGCCACGACAGCAGGTGGAATCGAAGACTTCGTTCCGCGGTTCACCTTCCATGGATTTCGGTATGCGGAGCTCACCGGCCTGCCCACCGCGCCAGGCCAGTCCGCGGTTCAGGCGCATGTCATCCACACCGACGCGCCATTCACCGCGAAGCTCATCACCGGCAGCGCCATGATCAACCAGTTGTGGAGCAATATTCTCTGGGGCCAGCGCTCGAACTTCGTCGGCCTGCCCACTGATTGCCCGCAACGCGATGAGCGCCTGGGCTGGATGGCCGATGCGCAGGTCTTCTGGCGCGCGGCAAGCTACAACATGGCGCTGGCTGCGTTCTCGCGCAAATTTGCCGCCGACATGCGCGGCACACAAATTGGCTCACCTTACTACGGGATCTTTGCGCCCGGCGTGCTCACACCGCACGCGGGTTCCGGTGCTGGATGGAGCGATGCCGGCGTCATCATTCCCTGGACCTCGTGGCTCCAGACCGGCGACACCACGATCATCGAACAGAACTGGGCCGCGATGCGGAAGTATCTCGATGCGATCGACGCCGCCAATCCTGACGGGCTGTGGAAGAACGAATCCGGCACGCCCTTCGGCGACTGGCTCTCGCCCGAAGGCAAGACCGATTACGTGCTCATCGCCACCGCCTACTGGGCCTATGACGTTACGCTGATGCGGCAGATGGCTCTCGCCACCGGCCGCACAGAAGATGCCGCGCAATACGCTGCTCTCTTCGAGAAGATCCGCACCGCTTTCGAAAAGCAATTCGTGCGCGAAGACGGCTTCGTTGCCGGCGCGGACAACAGCGCGTCGCCTTTCGGCCAGATCAACAATCCCAACGCGAAGAGCCGGGGCGGTGACACGCAGACCGGCTACGTGCTTGCGCTGCACATGAATCTGCTGCCCGAAAATCTCCGCGCCGCGGCGGCAAAGCATCTGGCCGACAAGATTGAAGCCAATCACGATCTGCTCGCAACCGGCTTTCTCGGCACGCCCTACCTGCTCGAAGAGCTCACGAAAGCCGGCTACGCGAAGCTCGCCTGCACGTTGCTGCTGAACACGCAGTATCCCTCGTGGGGTTACATGGTCACGCATGGCGCCACGACGATGTGGGAGCGATGGAACGGCGACCAGATGCGCGATGACCCGAGCATGAATTCCTATAACCATTACGCTTACGGCGCCGTGGCCGACTGGATCTACCGCTACGCCGCCGGTGTGGACACAACGCCTCTCGATCCCGGATTCCACACCATTGTCCTGCATCCAGTTTTCGATGCGCGGCTGGGCAGCATAGCCTTCGACTACGACTCTGCCTATGGCCCAATCCATTCCGACTGGATCGCGAACGGCGCAACTGCCGTGTGGCATGTGACGCTTCCCGCCAACACCATCGGCTGGCTCCCGCTCAGCGGGGATGAAGCCGCGAAGTACAAGCTCGACAACGCTTCCATAACAAGCAGCAAGCTGGCGAACGCCACAACCGAAAATGGCGAGAAGGGGTTCGAGCTCGCGCCCGGCAGTTACACGTTCACCATCTCACTCGAATAAAAGTTCTGCCGTATCTGCTGCACAAACCGTGCGGCGGCCGGCTAAAACACGGTTTTGTATCAGGGTCCGGCTTCACAGGCTGCGAAGAAACTCAAAGCGCACGGTGTTTTGTATCAGGGCACGGCTTCAGCCGTGCCGAAAGATAGCAATCAAGAGTTGAGAGGGCTTTAGCCCCTGAGGGAAACAACTCAGAACGCAGCCAGTCAATCACTCACCGGCTGTACAAACCGCGCACCCAGCCGCTACGCTTTTGAATTCGTCTCCAGGAGCCACACGCATGCCGGTAATCCTCGCAGGAATTGGATGGCACATTGTCGGCGCGGCCTGCGCCGCATCCTTCTATGCGCCCATTGAAAAGGTGAAGAACTGGTCCTGGGAGACCACCTGGGCCGTCGCCGGTTTCTTCTCCTGGATTCTGCTGCCCATCGGCGTAAGCCTTCTTCTGTTGCCCGATTTCCACGGCTTCTACGCTTCGATGGGCACATCCCTGCTGCTGAAAGTTGCGCTGTTCGGAGCGATGTGGGGCGTCGGCAGTATCAGCTACGGCCTGACGATGCGGCATCTGGGCATGTCGCTCGGCATCGGCGTAGCCATTGGCGTCACGCTGGTAGTGGGCACGCTGGTGCCGCCCTTTCTCCACGGCCAGGCAGCAATGCTCTTCACCACGAAAAGCGGCCTCTTGACCATGGCCGGCGTTCTCGTCGCCCTCATCGGCGTGGCCATCGTCTCCTACGCGGGGCACCAGAAAGAGAGGCAACTCGGCAGCGACGTCAAAGAGTTCAACGTGAAGCTCGGGCTTCTGCTTGCCGTGCTCTGCGGCATCTTCTCCTCCGGCATGTCGTTCGCCATCGATGCCGCTCAGCCGATGGCCGAGGCCGCGCGCAGCCTCGGCGTCAATCCGCTCTATGCGGCGCTGCCCAGCTACGTCATCATCATGGGCGGCGGCGCCGTGGTCAACCTTGCCTACTGCTTCATCCGCCTGGCCGCGCTCAAGCGGCTCTCGCTGCGCGCCGACCTCGGCCAGCCGCGGCCGATCCTGCTGAAGAATGCGGTCCTGGCCGCATCCGGCGGCATCATGTGGTATCTGCAATTTTTCTTCTACGCATGGGGCGCGGCCAACATTCCGCAACGGCTGTTCTACGTCAACTGGATGCTGCACATGAGCATCTATGTGCTCTGCGGCGGCCTGGTCGGCCTCGCGCTCGGCGAGTGGAAAGGCGTTGGCTCACGGCCCGTCCGGCTGCTCTGGGCGGGCGTGCTGGTCATTATCGCCGCAGCCAATCTGGTCGGCCTGGGCATGGCGGCATCCTAGGTTACAGGATCGTGAGATCGCGAGTTACAGGATCGTGAGATCGCGCACAAGATCGCGACGCTCGCGTTTATGGCAGCGGCAACTCCGCATCCAGTCCCTGCGCAACCAGGTCGGCGCGCAACTGCTCCACGGTCGAAAAGACGATTCCCTTCATGCCCACCGCGTGAGCCGCTTCGATATTGACCGGCTTGTCATCCAGAAAGAGTGTCTCTTCCGGCCGAGTGCCGAGCTTCTCCAGAACAAAACGGTAGATCGCCGGATCGGGCTTCGCGATGAGCAACTCATAGCTCCATACCAGCACGTCGAAGCCCGCAAGCCACGCGAACTCGCGCATGATATTCGCGTGAACCGTGTCGCCCATGTTAGAGAGGATCGCCGTAAGCAGCCCGTGTTCCTTCAGCCGTTGCTGCCAGGCCACCATCTTCGGATTCTGCGTGGTCCACATGCGCGCGTCCCAAAGGTTCAGCTCTTCGATCGCCGCCGGGCTCAGGCCCAGCTCGCTATCCGCGCTGAGCTTCTGCCAGAAGCCAAGGCCGGTAAGCTTGCCCTCGTCGTAGGCGTGGCGATCTTTCCAATAGAGCGGATCGAACCGGTCCGCGGAAAGGCCGGTGATGCGCATCATGGCCGCATGCGCTGTGGGATCGGGAACATCGGTCAATACCATGCCAAAGTCGAAGACCACCGCGCGCAGAGCCAATGCCACTCCTGTGATCGCCCATGTATGGTGGAAACGGGCGCCTGTTCTCATTGTGCACGATCGAGATCGATGCTTGCCTCGTGCCCGATGAGCTGCAGGCGAGAATCCTTGTATGCGATTTTCACTGAGAACCAACTGGGACACCGGCGAGAGCGAGCTGGCGCGCGCCCACCGGCAGCGGGTCGAGGCTGGTTTGCCCCTCGCCGACCTCACCGCTTCGAATCCCACCCGTTGCGGATTCGCCTATCCAGCATCGCTGCTCGACGCTCTTCGCGATCCACGCGCGCTCGACTATGATCCGCAGCCGAAAGGCAGCCTGGCGGCGCGCCAGGCGGTCTGCCGATATTACGCCGATCACGGCGTGGCTGTCGATCCGGCTCAGATCGTGCTCACCACCAGCACCAGCGAGGCGTACAGCTTCCTCTTTCATCTCCTCTGCGATCCAGGCGACGAGCTGCTCATCGCCCAGCCCAGCTATCCCCTCTTTGACTTTCTCGCCGGCCTTTGCGACGTGCGGCTCAAGACTGCCTCCCTGGTTTACGACCAGGGCTGGCAGATCGATGCGGAGGCGTTCCGCCGCGCCGTCACGCCGCAGACCAGGGCCATCGTCCTGGTGCACCCCAACAACCCGACCGGCCACTTCACCAAGCCGTGGGAGATTGAGGAGCTGGCCCGGCTCTGCCGCGAGTTCTCGCTGGCCTTCATCGTGGACGAGGTCTTTCTCGATTACGCGTTCGATGGAAAAAGCCGCAGCTTCGCCGCCGGCGTCGAGGGCGTTCCGGTTTTCGTAGTCAGCGGGATGAGCAAGATCGCCGGTCTGCCGCAGATGAAGGCCGCCTGGATCGTCGCCGCAGGAGAACGTGCGGAACAGGCGGAGGCGCTCGCCCGGCTCGAGGTCATTGCCGATACCTTCCTCTCCATGAACGCGCCCGTACAGTGCGCTCTGCCCGCCTGGCTTGAATCCCGTGCCGCCATCCAGAATCAGATTCGCTCGCGTGTCGCCGCGAACTTGGCCGAGCTCGACAGCCGGCTCACGAGCATACCTGCCGTGCGGCGGCTCGAAGTGGAGGGAGGTTGGTACGCCATTCTGCGGATTCCCGCCCTTGCCCCCGACGAATCGACCGCGCTGGCTCTCCTCGACCGGGGCGTATGGGTGCACCCCGGCTACTTTTTCGGGCTTCCGGAATCCGGCTGGCTGGTTCTGAGCCTTCTTGGTCCGGCTGAGGAATTTGGAACCGGAGTAACCGCGCTTGTTGACTATATGAAAACGGATCAAAAGAGTAATATTACTGGTCGTCAGCTCAAGTGTTAGATCAGCTACATGATTCTTTAGCCCTGAAACTAAACGATTAACTCATTCAACGCGACGTCAGAAACGGATTCTGTTTCCGCTCCTGGCCAATCGTCGTCATGGGGCCGTGACCGGGAATCACCTTGACCTCATCCGGGAGCACCAGCAGCCTTGAATGGATTGAATCGATGATCTGCCCGAAGTCGCCGCCCGGCAGATCCGTGCGGCCGATGCTGCCGGCAAAGAGCGTATCGCCCGCCACAAGCAACTTGAGCGGCGCGAAGTGCAGGCATACTGAGCCCTGTGTATGCCCCGGCGTATGCAGCACCTGCGCGGGGTAGCGCGCCAGCCCAATGCTGAGGCCGTCGGCCAGGCTCTCATCCGGAGGGGCCGTCTCCGGCGGCGCCATCCCTATCCACGCCGCCTGCGCCGCCATCATTTTGAGCAGCGGCAGATCGCTCTCGTTCAGGAAGATGGGCGCGCCGCTGAGCTTCTTGAGCTTCAAGGCTCCGCCTATGTGATCGATGTGCGCATGAGTGATGAGGATCTGCTTCAGTTGGAGGCCCAGCTCCGTGAGCCGCCGCTCGATCCGGCCGATCTCGTCGCCCGGATCGATGACGATGGCCTCGTGCGCCTCTTCATCGCCCAGAATAGTGCAATTGCACTGCAGCAGCCCCACCGGAAACGTCTCAAGAACCATATTTTCGATTGTAAAAGCTCAGAAGACGCCCTGTATCCCCATCGCTCATTGCGGCTCGTCCAACTGTCTTGCCGGACCTCGTTCCCAACCCTAAGCCAGCCCTTTCTGAAAATGTCTACAAAAGGTAACGCAATTGTCTAAAAATTAAGTGTTGCGGTTCGCTTTTTGTTCGCTATAATGCGCGCATGGCAGTCACCCGAAGGCAAAAAGAGATCCTCGATTTTCTGGAGACGTTTGTGACCCGCAACGGCTATTCTCCGTCCTTTGAGGAGATTGCGCGCGGCATGGGCCTGAAGAGCCTGGCGACGGTTCACAAGCACATCACGAATCTCGAAAAGAAGGGCATGCTGGACCGCGTCCATAACCGCAGCCGGTCCATTGACGTGCTGCCGCCGGGCTCCCGCTCCAGCGGCAAACTGCCGCTCGCCGGGCGCATCGCCGCCGGCCTGCCGGTGGAACAATTGGAAACGCCGGAGACCATTTCGCTGCAGGACGTGGTCGGCAGCCGCGACGTCTTCGCTCTCGAAGTCCGCGGCGACTCGATGCGCGATGAGCACATCATCAATGGGGATTACGTTCTGGTCGAGCGCACCAAGACGGCCCGCCAGGGCGAGATTGTTGTCGCCCTCGTGCACGGCTCCGAGACCACGCTGAAGCGGTTCTTCGCGGAGGGCAACGTCGTGCGCCTGCAGCCCGCCAACGTCGAGATGGAGCCCATCTACGTCCCGGCCGCGCAGGTCGCCATCCAGGGCCGCGTCCTCGGCGTCCTGCGCAAATATCGCTAGAAGCAAATCCCGCGCGGCCGGAGAAGCCACAATTCCCGTGCCCCATCCTTTCGAGTTTTTGCCGTCGAAAGGGTGGGACCGTGCGATCCTCAACCGTCCACGTACATTCCGTCCCGGCCTTCAGGTCTCTCTCCTGGCCTCCCTGCCATAATTGAGCCATGCGCACGTTGACCGCCGCACGGCTCTGGAACGGCAAGGAACTCCTCGACAATCCCCTCCTGGAAATCGAAGACGGCTTCATTCGCTCCATCTCCAGCCGCGCGGCGCGCGATCTGCCCGCCGGAACACAAAGCGGCGTCTCGGATTTTCCTGGCGCCACCCTCGCGCCCGCCTTCTTTGACGTGCATATCCACGGCGCCGCCGGCCACGATGTCATGGAAGCCACGCCGGAAGCGCTCGCCACGATGGGCCGCTTTCTCGCCTCCCGCGGGACCGGCAGCTTTCTCGCGACTACGGTTACCGCGCCCCTCGACATGACCCTTCGTGCGTTGGAGGGGCTCGCGAAGCTGATCGACCACCTCGGCCAAATCGAGGGCCAGGGCGTCGCGCGCCCCATCGGCATTCACCTCGAAGGCCCGTTTCTCTCCCACGCCAAGTGCGGAGTCCAGCCCAAAGAGCACCTGCTCGCGCCTGACATCGCCATCTTCGACCGGCTCTTTGAAGCCTCCGGTGGCCACGCGCGCCTGATGACCTTGGCTCCCGAGCTGCCCGGCGCAACGGAGCTCGCCGCGCACGCAACCAGCCGCGGCGTCCGCGTGTCCATGGGCCACTCCGACGCCAAGGCAGCCGAGACGCGCGCCGCCATCGCCGCCGGAGCCGTCAGCGCTACCCATACCTTCAACGCCATGCGCGCGCTCGATCATCGCGAGCCGGGCATCCTCGGCACCGTGCTCACAACGGATTCTCTCTTCTCCGAACTGATCTGCGACGGCATCCACACCACGCCGGAGATTGCGAAGCTCTGGTGGCGCGCTAAAGGGCCGGAACGCGCGATCCTGGTCACCGATGCCATGAGCGCAGCCGGCATGCCGGATGGCGAGTATCAGTTGGGCGGCTTTGCCGTACAGGTTGCCAACGGCCGCGCCACGGCCCGCGGCGTGCTCGCCGGCAGCTTGCTTACGCTCGACCGCGCACTCCAGAACTTCCTGAGCTTCACCGGCGCGCCTTTGGAACAAGCCCTGCGTCTGCTCACCGTAAACCCGTCGGGGATGACGGGGTTCTCAAAGCAGGCTGGCTCAATCGCCGTAGGTAAAGCAGCGAATCTGGTCGCCCTCGGCGCCGATGGAAAGCTGATCGCCACATTCATTGAGGGCCAGATCACCGCGTCGTGATTCATTGCGGCAGGCATCAGGCCGAACGCGAGGCCCGGCTATTGCCTGACGAGTAACTTCCGGATTGCAGGTGATTCGCTCACAAACGCAATTTAGTCCGCCACCGGCCTTTCACCAGCGGCCGTTTTCTTGATGTGGACGAGGACGATGTACGCGAGTATGAGCGAGATCGCATTCAGCGACCATTTGAGCAATTGGAATCCGGTGAACCCATAAATCCAGCACCAGATGAGGTTATGGGTATAGCCATACCAACTCAACCCAGCCGCTATTAAGAAAAGGAACCCGGTCGCCACGGAAAGCAAATCGTGCGAATCGTGAATCATCTCGCTGGGCTCCCAAAGATTGAATGACAGAGGCCGAGAGGCAAGGACAAAGCCAGCCACTATTTGCACCCCCAATATGAACATCAACCAAGGGGTGAGCTTTATCCCCAACAACGCCCTTGCACGTTCATAGCCCTGTTCAGCAGCCTTCCGAATCCAATATCGAGAGACGGCGCGGTCCTGGTTTACCCCGTGCCCGTAGTAATACATAGACCCCAGATCATACTCAGCACGCGCGAAACCTTGATCAGCCGAGCGGCGAAAAAGAAGCGCGGCCTTTGTGTAATCCTGTGGCACGCCATGGCCGTGGTAGTACATGTTCCCCAGCGCGCATTGGGCTTCTTCACTACCTTTGTTCGACGCCAGATCATACCAGCGCTTGGCTTCGTTGAAATCTTGTTGGATGCCCGTGCCAGTGTCGTATAGGTAGCCCATGTCAAACTGGGCCTTCGCGAATCCTTGGTTCGCTGCTGCGCGGTACCACCGTAGTGCTTCCATATTGCTCTGCGCTTCACCACGGCCATAGAAATACATTCCGCCGAGTCTCTCTTCGGCGTCAGCTTCTCCTCGTTGAGCGTGAGTAAGCGTGAGTTGCACTTGGTCGTTCAGCCTTCGCGCGGCAGCCCACGCTCTGAAGGAATGCCACGTAAAAATTGCTCCAACAACCACAGCGACCGATGCGACAGTCGTTACAACTCTCCAAAGGACGGTCACGGAGCCCTTCCCCGACCAAAACGCGGGATGTCACTCTGAAAACTTGAGATAAGTATGAACGCTTTTCAAATGAATCACAATTGTGTCCGTGTCGCGAACTCGTCAGTTACATTCTCGATAGCTCCAGCCTCGGCGTGACAATCGGCCCTTACCCCACCAGCCGCTGCGCCCGCCATAGAGCGCCTTCGAGCGAGACCACCGCTTGCTTCATCACCGGCATCTCCGGCGCGGCGGCTTGGAGGCCGGCAAAAAACGCGTTCCGCACCAGCGTCATCTTCTCGATCACACTGCCCGTCCACGCCACGGGGACTTCACCGGCGATAGCATGCTTGCGGCGCAGCTTGGAGCGCACCAGCAGCACAAAATCCACCAGGTCGGCGGCGGCCTGCCGCAACACTCCGATCGCCACGGCATCGCCCGCGTCGGCGAGCTCGTTGATCGCGGGCGCAAGCGCGGCGAAGTCCGGTCCGGGTGTGCCGTCGCCCAGGTTCACCAGATCATCCAGCGTCGCCGTGCCCCAGATCTCGCCCACCTTTTCGAGAATCCGCGTAGGCTGCTCGCGATCATGGGCATGCAGCGCGCGCCGCACCGCATGCACGCCAATCCAGTAGCCGGAGCCTTCGTCACCCAGCCGCGAGCTCCAGCCGCCGGCGGATTCGCGGCTGCCATCGGCAGCCCGGCCGATTGTGTTCGAGCCCGTGCCCGCAATTTGCAGAATCCCGGGCCCTCCCTTGAAGGCCGCGTCGAGCGCGATGACCTCGTCGCCCACCACCTCCGAGCGTTCCACCGCGAAACTCTGGAACACCGCCGTGATCCACTCCGGAATGCCGGGCAGGCTGGCGCTGGCTACGCCGCAGCAGGCGGCCCGCACACCGCTCACGCCCGCCTGCCTGTACACCTCAGCGAGCAACGAGCGCAGATTCTCTTCCGCGGCCTGGGCTCCCACACGCAGCCGCTTGATGGAACCGCTCTCGGCAAAGGCCAGCACGCGCCCATTCGCCGCGTCGCCGCCTGCACTCACATCCACAATCGACGCGCGCGTCTTCGTGCCCCCTCCATCAATGCCAAGGACAACTCTCATCTTTTCGCAACTCCTGTTATTTTCCGAGTTCTGTTATTTTTCGAGATCGGCTCCGCCATCGCGCAGCGTTCCTGACAAGATATTTAAGCTTCCATCGTTTTTGGGCGCGGCAAGTCCCAGCATGTGCGCAAGCCAGGGATAGAGATTCACATTTTCAAACGGCGCCACGGTTTTCCCTTCCACTATATCGGGTCCCGCGGCAAAGAAGCTCGCCTTCATCTCCGGCATCTTGTGCGGATCGAAGCCATGCATGCCGGCGGTTGGAGGATGATCGGGCTTGCCGGCATCGGGAGCGTGCGCGCGCAGGGCATAAGCGCCGGTCGCAATCACAACGGGATCGCCCATGCGCGGATTCTGGTTGTCATTGAGATCGGCGGGAACACTCTTGAGGCGATAGACAAAAAACTGCGATGACGCTTTTTTGAGCTGGTTGTATACGCGGACCCGATCTTCTTCCGTGCTTCCATACAACAGCGGGCCGTCGGTCTCGAATCCCTTGAGATCGGCGAACTGATCGAGCGTCACCCAGCCACCCTCCGGCTTCACCATCCCGTGATCGCTCACCACAACCAGGTCGATCGGGAGCCCCGTGGAGTCCAACACTGTCTTGAGCTTGCCTACAAGCGCGTCCACCTTCAGCTCGGCCGCGCGCGTCTGGGGGGCGTCCGGCCCAAACTCGTGGCCTTCATGATCAGGCTCCGAATAATAAATCGCGATGAAGTGCGGACGTTGCTCCGCCGGCAGCCGCAGCAAGGCCGCTGCATCGTCAATGCGCGCCTGCTCGGCCTCGGGACCCGCTTCGGTCTTGGAATCGAAATGGGCGTACCAGCTCGGCCGATGGCCGGCAATCTGCGCCTCTGAACCCGGCCACAACAGGCATGCCGCGCGCATGCCATGGCTTTCAGCCAGGCTCCATAACGGAACGCCTGCGTACCACGAACCATCCGTTACGGCGCTTGGATCGTTCAGCGCATAGCGCGCCTTTCGCGCGGGATCGTAAAAGCTATTGGCGACCAATCCATTGTGCTCTGGATAGAGGCCGGTCACGATCGCATAGTGGTTGGGGAACGTGAGCGACGGATAACTCGGCAGCATGCCATTTGGCGCCCAGACGCCTTGCCGTCCCAGGGCTAACAGGTGTACCGCGCGGTCGCGCTTCGCGTAGTCCCAGCGAAAACCATCCAGCGAAACGAGCACGACATAATGCTGCTGCTGAGCCCATGCGGAATTTGCCGGGTTCTGGGCCGGCGTAACCGGGAGAGCAGGGTTAAGGCCCGTTCCCTGTGCCCGCACCGCGGCCGGACCAAACGCGGGACCAAACGCAACACCGGCCCCCAGGCCAAACGCCAGCAGAAGCAGAGTCGCGAGCTTGCGGCAAGCCGCGCGTAATTGCATGAAAGATTCCTCCGCTCCAGCTTATCGCAGCAAGACCCGCGGCCGAACGGTTTATAGCGGAGCTGCGGGCCTCGCGCCGAAGTAGACGCGCGCCGCGGGACGAAAGAGAACCCAGATAAATAACACCAGAAGCGCACTGTGGATGATGAGCTCCAGCCGCGGATGAAACACGCTGATCCCCACGTGGAATGCCATCCACGCCAGCGCCAGCCAGCGCGCCCAATTCGCGCCGCGCAGCAGAAAGACTCCGGCAAGCACCGCAAGCAGGCCGAGAAAGGAGATCCAGAAGAGCTCACTCGGCGTCGGAGCATGGGTTCTGAACTCCACAAAGTGCGAAGCTGTGCCAAAGACGCCCACAGCAATCAGCAGCCAGGAAAGCAGCGTAATGGAAAGGGGGCGTCTGTTCATGATCTTCGCACCGCTCTCATCGTAATCCGCGATGCCGCGTGGCATCAGCGGCGCTGCGCGGGCGGAAGCGCATTCTCAACGGGCTGCGAGTAGCGAATGGTTTCGGGACCAACTGCGCCGCCGGTCATCAACATGCTCATCGCCTGCTCCATCGTCAGATTGGTTTCGATCACCCTGGATACCGGGAGCACCTGCAGAAATGCCGACGTCGGATTGATCGCGTTGGGCAGGAGCACCGCGGCCAGTGGCTCGCCGGTCGCTGAATCCGTAAGCGTGCGGGTCAGAAAGCCGATGCTCTTCTGGCCCTCGATGGGAAAGTCGATCAGCACCACGCGCTGGCTCGAAGGCTTCTTGGCCATCATCGTGTCGATGAGCTGGCGGACCGAGGTGTAGACCTTAGCCACAAACGGCAGCCGCTCCAGCGCAGACTCGAAGAGCTCAAAGGCCTCGCGGCCGACAACCACCGAGGTCACGCGGCCCACCAGGTAGAGCACCGCGAGCGTGAGCACGATGGCCAGCACCGACTGCATGAACGGGCTGGTGAACAGGCCGAGAGGAACGATGGCGTTCAGGAGCTGGACAATAGGCAGTCCGGCCTTGGCCAGCGTGGTGAAAAGGAAACTGAAGATCAGGTACGTGACAAAGAGCGGCCCGATGGTGATGATGCCTGCCAGAATGTTGCGCTGCAGGCTGCGTAGAGTTCGGGATAATACTGGATTCACGCGCTGCTCCTACGGTATTACGAGGATACGCGAGCAGGCCATCTCTCCGTTGCGCATCCCTCGCGCCATCGCTTGCATGCGCGCCGAGGATGAAGTGCCCGGCGCCCAGGAGAAGCAAAATCCGTTTCGGACCCAATTCCCTTTTTGAAATTCCCTTTTATAGTGGAGGGAAGGGGAAACCATGGACGAGCCGGAAAGCACTGAATCGCGGGAAGCCAATCCGCCCAAAAGCGTTGACATGCCGCGCCCGCGCGCAGTGGGCTCTCCCCTGCCTAAGGGAGAGACAGGCAAAGCCCCCACGCCTCTGCTCCAGGGCGATACCATGCGGGTGTCGCCGGCGGGCGTTTCCGGCGCAAACGATATGCAACCTGATTTGGATGACCCGGTCGGCCAGCCCAACAGCCTGCAGCGAGCCATGAAAGGCGTGCGCATGGCCCTGCCGCTGGTGCAAAAGATTCTGCCGCTGCTGGATGGACAGGTCATCACGACGCTCGCAAACCTGCTGGCGCCGCGTCCGCAGCCATTGCCTCCCCCGGTGAATCTGGCGCCCCTCGAGGGCAATCTGACCGAGCTGCAGACGCAGCACCGCAAGCTGCGGGAACAGATCCTTGAGCAGAATACCTCCCTCAAAAAGGTGGAAGACCGGCTGGAAATGGTGCAGGAGGCCACGGACCGCAACACGCTGGAGCAGCAGGAACTGCTCGAAGACCTCAAATCCGTGCGCCGTAAGATCACCGTCTTCGCCGTGGTCGCGCTGCTTCTTTTAATTGTTTCCGTCGGCGTGAACGTGGTTCTGTTTCTCTATATGCGCGGGATTCTGCACTAGCCGCTTCCCTTTCCCTGAAGCTGTGCCGGCAGGCTTGCGCCTGGCCAGAGCCACTCATTGGAGCCGCTGATTGCAGTCGCCGCCCAGACACATTCGGCACCGGAAACACCTGGGCCGGGTTGTGGAAAAGATCCCTGTCCGGACCTGATTCTATGGGTGTTGCCGCCCTCCTTTTCTCTTTTCGAGGGCCAGTATCGACCACATCGGGAGGAACTTTGCAATTTCTTGCACTCTAAAGCCCTGATATGCCGGAATTTGGGGCTGGTCCGGCCCGTATTCGTAATATCAACAGAGAATTTGATTGCACAAATACGAATTTAGAGGTAGTTGATTACTTTGGCCAAGATTCGTGAAGCGGGATCTTGCCAGTTGTATTTTTGAGGGGCTAGTATTCCCCCTAGTTCGAATGGGTCACCTATATGACCTGCCCTCCCGACTTAACGTATGCATTTGTTCCCAAGTTCACAGAGCTTCACCAACGGCTGGCGCCTGCTTGCGCAAGCGCACGCGAATGGAGTGTCTCGTCATGGCATGGTATGCCTACTGCATTGGGGAAAAGCAAGCATTTCCTGAATTAGCGCGCCATCGTAAGCCAGTACCGTTGGAATCGGTTCTGGGAGTAAGCGGAAATCAAGTATTTTTATATCCAGCCAGTGATCTCGCCGTTATCGTCAGCGAACACAATCCGCAGGACACTCTAAATCAAAAGTCGGGGATGGATCATGCACGCGTCATCGCGGACTGCTTCCAGCACTCGACCGTCCTTCCCTTCCGGTTTGGCACCATCTTCAACGATGACGAGATGCTGAGAAAGTCAATCCGCTCAAACCAGCGGCAGTTTCTCGGCAACATTGACAAGCTGCGCGGCAAGACCGAGATGCACTTGAAGGTATTTGTGGACGACTGCTGCGCCAAGGAGATCGAGCGGCATATACCGGCCGACAGCGTAGGCCGTGAGTACTTGAGCAATCTGCGCGAAAGCGCGACGCGGACGCGGGAGCGCCAGACCCGTGCCCGTGCGGTGAGCTTCCAGATGCACCGGCTCTTCATGCCTCTCGACGAAGAGGTAAGCTGCCGGCTCACGGAAAACGGCAAGATGGTGCTGGATGTGGCCCACCTGATCGACCGCAAGTATGTGGAGCGCTACCAGAACAAGTTTGCCAGCACCAGCGCGATGATGAAGGAGTGCCAGATGCAGCTTTCCGGCCCTTGGCCCCCGTATCACTTCGTGCATCGGCTCACGCGGCCAGCGCACGCGCACGCAGCCGCTGCCGCGGAGAAGACGCCCGCAGCACCCGCGCTGGAACCTGCAATGGCTTAGCGAGAGTCATCGCTTCACAAAAAAGCTCCGGCCGTGGCCGGAGCTTTTGTTTCGTGCCGGCGGAGGTTCGCGCTTTCCCACCCTTTCGCAAAATGCGCGAAAGGATTGATGGGCACCCGACCAAGAAGTCAGATCGGGCAGCCCTCGTCTTAGAAAGTGAATTAACCGCGAAATGGGGTGCCCCAGGTCTCGTTTTTGAGACCTGGGAGAGCACGGTTCTCAACCCGCGAAGAAACTAGGTCTCTGACCGCTTGAAGTCGTACTAATGATGGGTGCCCCACCCTCGCGACGCTTTTGTTTTTGTCGCTAGGATGGGAAACACAAAATCATGCGGTCAGAGACCTAGTCGTAGTACTCAAGCCCCAGGTGCGTGATCAGCTCCTCGCCCATGATGTACCGCAGCGTGTTCTTGAGCTTCATGGATTGAATGAAGAGATCATGCTCGGGGTAGAGCCCCTCGGCGGTCTGCGGCGACTTGAGATAGAAGCTGAGCCACTCCTGAATGCCGATCGACCTGAGCTCCGGCGCGCGCTTGGCGAGGTCGAGGAAGAGCACCAGGTCCAGCGCGATAGGCGCGGCCAGAATCGAGTCGCGGCAGAGGAAGTTCACCTTCACCTGCATCGGGTAGCCGAGCCAGCCGAAGATATCGATGTTGTCCCACGCCTCTTTGTCGTCCCCGCGCGGCGGGTAGTAGTTGATGCGGATCTTGTGATAGATGTCCTTGTAAAGATCGGGGTAAAGCTCGGGCTGAAAAATATACTCAAGCGATCCGAGCTTCGATTCCTCCTTCGTCTTGAACGATTCGGGATCATCGAGCACTTCGCCGTCGCGGTTGCCCAGGATGTTGGTCGAGAACCATCCTGAAACGCCAATCATGCGCGCCTTGAAGGCCGGGGCCAGCACCGTCTTCATAAACGTCTGGCCGGTCTTGAAGTCCTTGCCGCAGATGGGCGCGGCGTTCTTCTTCGAGAGACAGATCATGGCGGGAAGATCAACGGTCAGGTTAGGCGCGCCATTGGCAAACGGCACGCCCTCGCTCATAGCGGCATAGGCATAGATCTGCGAGGGGGCAATTCCAACGTCGTTAGCCAGGAGCCCTTTCTCGAAGTTCTCAATGCTCTGGTGAACCGCGGAGGGCTCCATGAAGATCTCCGTCGAGCCGGCCCAGATCATCACCACGCGGTCGACAGTCTTCCTGAAAGCGCGAATATCGGCGATCACCTGGTCGGCAAGATCGCGCTTCGTCTTGCCCTTCTTCACATGCGTGCCGTGAAGGCGCTTGACATAATACTGGTCGAAGACCGCGGGCATTGGCTTGATGGTTTCGAGATAGGGCTTGAGCTTCGCCAGCGTTTCTTTATCGAGCACAGCCGCGTGGGCCGCGGCCTCATACACGTTGTCCTCGAAGATGTCCCAGCCGGTGAAGACCACATCGTTCAAGTCGGCGAGAGGCACAAAATCCTTGATCAAGGGCGAGTTGTTCTCTGTGCGCTTGCCCAGCCGGATGGTGCCCATCTGGGTCAGCGAGCCGATGGGCTTAGCCAGCCCGCGGCGGACGGCTTCGACGCCCGCAATCATCGTGGTTGCCACAGCGCCCAGGCCCACAACCATCACGCCCAGCTTGCCCTTGGCGGGTTCAACCTTCGATGCGCCGGCCGACGGGCTTTGTTGTTGCTCAGTTGCCATTGCTTTTTTCCTGACCTTCCTTGTTCATAATTTCTTGTTCATGATTCCGCCGGCCTCGCGGGCCTGCATTTTATCCAATGAGCGGTGCGCCGGGTGCGGCGCGGCACCGTTGCGTCACGCGGCGTTTGCGGCTCTTCTGCGATTGAGATGTGTCCAGAGAAACCAGATGAGCGCCGCCAGAATCGCGATCTCGATGACAAGATGAAAGCGATGAAACGCCTCTGCGAACCGGGGATCGCTGTACCACTTCTCGCCCAGCTTCATGCCGGCGTAGGCGAGGCAGAAATACCACAACCAGGAACCTACCGAAGTGTAGATGTGGAAGCGCAGTCGCGGCATCTTGGCAATCCCCGCCGGGAAGGCAACAAAGGTCTGGACCACCGGCAGCATTCGCCCCACCAGGATCGCGATCGATCCGTATTTTTCAAAGAACCAGCTCATGCGGTCCAGATCATGGCGGCTCATCAGAACCCATTTGCCGTAGCGCTCCACCAGCGGCCGCCCGCCCTTGGCGCCGATCCAGTAGGCGATCGCCGAACCGACGTTGCAGCCCACCATCCCCGCCGTCGCCACAAGGAACAGATTGAAGCGCCCCAGGTAAACTAGATACCCGGAAAACGGCATGATGATCTCAGACGGGATCGGCGTGCCGGAGGAATTGAGGGTCATCAGCGCAACAATGCTGGCGTACCCGCCGGCCTGAATCACACGAGTTACGAATTCAACGAGGAGGCCGATGATCTTTTCATTCATGAGCGTACCCAGTATATAGGCCCAGAGAGCGCTGTTCAGGCGCGCTATAAAACGCTGCGGCGGGAAAGAGAGTTGCACACGTCTGCAAGTTGCGTTTGTTAGATTGGTTGTATTGCATGGAGAGATTCGAGAAAGTTTGAGGAGGTTGTGTGGCTGATTTTCCGCCCGTTCCGCTAACGCTGGAGGGCTCCAGCGTGCTGCATCAATTTTTCCGGTTTGACTGGAAGGCGTGGCGGTCCTGCGCGGACGGCGAGCGTCAAAGAATCGCAGGCGAGTTTGCGGCAGTGCTCAAAAAACTGGAGCGCGCAAACGCCGACGCGCCGGTGCGGACGGCTCTTTATTCGCAGCTCGGCCACAAGGGCGACCTCATGCTGATTCATTTTCGTGAATCGCTTGAAGCGCTCAATCAAATCGAGCTCGATCTCGCGCAGACGCGGCTTTATGACTATCTCGAGCAGCGGCACTCGTATCTTTCTGTCGTCGAGCTGGGGCTGTACGAATCCACGAGAAAGACCTATGAAGCAGCGGAGGCGAAGGGCTTCGAGCCTCACTCACCGGAGTGGAAGGCGGAGATTGCGGCATCGCTCAAGCGCGGCGGGGAAGCCATGGCGTCGCGAATCTTCCCTGCCGTGCCGGAAGCAAAATATCTCTGCTTTTATCCCATGGACCGCAAGCGCGGCGAGCAGGTGAACTGGTACACGGTGCCGTTCGCCGAGCGCCAGCGCATGATGCATGAGCACGGGCTGATTGGAAGAAGATACGGCGAAGTCGTCAAGCAGATCATCACCGGCTCCATCGGCATGGATGACTGGGAGTGGGGCGTCGATCTCTTCGCCGAAGATCCGGTAGTCTTCAAGAAGCTCATCTACGAGATGCGCTTCGATGAAGTCAGCGCGGTCTACGCGCTCTTCGGCCAGTTTTACATCGGCGTGCGGCTGCCGGTGGAGAAGCTGGGGGATTGGGTTGGCGGGAAGCTGTAGGGCTTTTGGATTCGATCCGCTGGATAGTAAGGAAGAATTGCCTTACAATGGTGAGTGAGGGTTTCCCATGGTGACGCTTACCGTAACCGCAAAAGGCCAGATCACGCTGAAACAGGAGCTGCTCCGGCACCTGAATGTTACGCCTGGGCAAAAGGTCGAAGTAGGCCTGTTGCCGAATGGGCGGCTGGTAGTAGGGCCTGCCTCTTCGAAACACTCGATCAGCAAGTTCAGCGGCTCCCTGGCCAAGAAAGGCACGCCCAGGCTCAGCATAGCGCAGATCAAGAGGATTACCGAAGATGCCTGGGCGGGTAAACGTTGAAGATCGTCGTGGACACGAACGTGCTGTTGCGCGACGCGCTTCATGATGATCCCATTCAGGCAAAGATCGCAGGAAGAGTTTTGCGGAGTGCTGATCTCGTCGCCATACCAGTGGCTGTTCTTTGCGAATTCGTTTGGGTCTTGCGACAGGGATATAAGAAGCCGGCCGCAGAAATCGCAGATTCGATTCGCGCCCTTATCGACAGCGAAAATGTAGTGACCAGCCGGCCCGCTGTTGAGGCAGGGCTCGCATTGATGAATGCAGGCGGAGACTTTGCCGATGGGGCCATTGCTTACGAGGGTGAATGGCTGGGAGCAGACGAGTTTGTCAGCTTCGACAAAAGGGCTGTGAATCTGCTCAAGTCTGAAGGCAGGCGGGCGCGGCTCTTGGCGTGAATTCATCATGAAGAAAATATTCAAACCGCAATCCGCAGCCAAGACTGCGAGACCCGCACGCGGCCCGCTCGCGCCGGAGCGCGTGGCCGAAATCCTGAAACGTCTCGACGAGGCATATCCTGAGGCGGTCTGCGCGCTGACGCACCGCACGCCGTGGGAGTTGCTGGTCGCGACGATCCTCTCCGCGCAATGTACAGACGTGCGCGTGAACATGGTCACGCCCGCGCTCTTCAAGCGCTTCCCCACGCCCGCGGCGATGAGCAAGGCCAAGCTACCGGAGTTAGAAGAGCTGATCCGCACCACGGGCTTCTATCACAACAAGGCCAAGTCTCTTCAAGGCGCGGCCAAGGCTGTCGTCGAACGCTTCGGCGGCAAGGTGCCTGAGACGCTCGCCGAGCTGATCACAATTCCCGGGGCGGCGCGCAAAACGGCCAACGTGGTCCTTGGAGTCTCCTTCGGCAAAGCCGAAGGAGTCGTCGTCGATACGCACGTCTTTCGCATTGCGCGGCGGCTGGAGCTCGCGAAAGGCGAGACGCCGCAGGAGGTCGAGCGCGAGCTGATGCGGGTGATCCCGCAGGATCGATGGATCAGCTTTTCGCACCAGGTGATTCATCACGGCCGGCAGGTATGCGTGGCGCGAAACCCGAAGTGTGACCGGTGCAATCTGGAGACGTTGTGCCGATCCAAGGACAAGACATGGTGGTCGTGAGGCGGCGGCTTATCCGGGCCTGTGCTATCCCACCCTTTCCGCAGAAAAAAACGGAAAGGATGGGGCACGGAGGGTTTTTGGTCAGCGAGAAAAGTGCTGCAGCACGGCAGTGACCAAGCTCGGAATATCGGAAGGATTTGCTTCTGCGACGGGTTCCCAATCGTGTTCGCGCAGCGTCTGGCTGGTGATCGGTCCAATCGAGATGGCCGGAACGCCTGCGAAGGGAAACGCAATACCTGCTTTTTCCGCCGCTTCTTTGAGATGCGTCACGCTGGATGAGCTGGTAAAAGTCGCGGCGTCGATTCCCTGCTCTAAAGCTATGCGAAGTTCGGCGGGTGCTGACTCGGGCAGCACGTTGCGATAGGCGTCGACTACATCCACTTGGGCTCCTGCGGCGCGCAGCGCCTCCGGAAGCACGTCACGCGCAATCGCGGCGCGGGCCAGTAGAACGCGCTTGCCGGCGGTCTGCGTTTTGAGCGCGGCCACCAAACCCTCCGCCACATGCGCTTCCGGAAGCACCGTCACGGTGAGCTTGGCCTTCTGCGCGGCAGAAGCGGTGCCGGGACCCACCGCGGCCACTTGCATCGTGACCATCTGATCGAGCCGGATTCCCAGTTGCGCCGCCCGCTCTGACAATCCACGCGCCGCGTTCGCGCTGGTGAGCACCAGCCAGTCGTAGGCATCGATATGCTGGAGCGCCTCATCCAGCGGCTCAAAACTTGCGGGCGGGCAGAACTCAAGAACCGGAACTTCGACCGGCTCCGCGCCGAGCGCACGCAACAAATCGCCCAGCTTGCCCGCCTGGTGCGCGGCACGCGTCACCAGCACACGGCGGCCGGCGAGCGGCAAGCTCATTGCGATACACCGGACGAGACGAGCAGCGGCCCCGCGCCGGCTGCAAGCAGCATCTTAGCCGCGTGCCGGCCAAAAGCTTCAGGATCGTTGTGGTCGCGGGCCGCCTGGTGACGGATACGGACGACCGCGCCCGTCTCCGGCGAAGCCACCACCGCGAAAATCTCGTCCTGCGGCTTGTGGTGCTGCGTAAATTTCAGCCGGCAGTGGACGCCGATGGGCACCTGGCAGCCTCCGCCCAATGCGGCAAGCGCGGCCCGCTCGGCGGTCACGGCGAATCGGGTATCGGAATGGTCGAGGAAGGCGACAGCATCGATCGTCGTGGCATCCCCTTTGCGGGTTTCAATGGCCAGCGCGCCCTGGCCCGCGGCGGGGCAAAAATGCTGGGGATCGAGGCGTTCGCGGAGCCAATCGGTTCGGCCCAGCCGCTCAAGTCCGGCGGCCGCGAGCAGAATCGCATCCACCTGGCCGTCGGCAAGCTTGCGCAGGCGCGTGTCGACATTCCCGCGAAATTCCACCATCTCAATATCGGGCCTTAGCGCTTTCAACTGCGCTTGCCGCCGCGCACTGCTGGTGCCCACGCGCGCGCTCCGCGGCAACGCGGCAAGGTTCGCGTGCTTTACCGAGACAAAGGCATCGCGCGCATCGACGCGCGGCGGCGTGGCAGCCAGCGTGAAGGGCTCCGGCAGTTCCGTGGGCAGGTCCTTGAGCGAGTGAACAGCCAAATCAACGCGGCCCGCAGCCAACGCCTCTTCAATCTCCTTCGTGAACAGGCCCTTCGCGCCGGTTATCGCCCCGGCCTCGGCGAAGGTCACTTCCTGGAGCCGGTCGCCGCTGGTCTTGATGATCTCGATCTCCACTGCGTGGCCCTGCTCCCGCAGCAGAGCCGCAATGTGATTGGCCTGCCAGAGCGCAAGCTGCGAGCCACGGCTGCCGATGCGCAGGTTCATCGATGCGCCTCCACACGGGGCTGGACTTCACGGGGATGGGTTTCGATTTCGGCGGAATCGGGCTGCTTGGCTTCAACGGCCGCAGAGACACCCGGCTCCGCTTCGCGCGGCGGAGCGGGCGAAACCGACCATTCTTCGCAAAGCATATCGAGCCGGGCGGAGTCGCCCTCGCGCGCCGCCTGTTTCAGTGCTTCCATGGGCGGATGAAGGAATTTATTAACCAATCCGCGGGTGAGCGCTTCCACCGCGGCAAGCTGCTCGGGGTTCAGCGTGCCAAGGCGCGCGTGAAGCCGCTGGATCTCGGCCAAACGGATCTCCTCGGCCCTGCGCTGGAGGGCCACAATTGCCGGCGCCACGTTCACCGTGCGCTGGCGTTGACGGAAACGCTCCACCTCAGAGGCAATGATGGCTTCCGCATCCACGGCCTGGCGGCTGCGCTCCTCCATGTGCGCGGCGGCCACCTGCTGCAGGTCGTCGATATCGTAGACGAAGATGCCGTCGAGCCTGTTCATCTCCGGATCGACGTCGCGCGGCACCGCGATATCGATAAAAAACATCGGCCGGTTGCGGCGCCGATGCAGAAACGCGTGCCCGTGCTCGGGCCGGAAGATGGGGTGCGGCGCGCCGGTGGATGTGATGACGATATCCGCCTCGCTGGCCGCATCGTAGAGCTGCGCGAAATCGATCACCTGCGGAAGGACGCTGCCCGCGAACTCCTCGGCCATACGGCGGGCGCGCTCGTGGGTGCGGTTGGTCACCAGAATGGCGCCCGCGCCCTGCTGGATCAGGTGGCGCGCGGCCAGCCCGCTCATCTTCCCCGCGCCGACCAGGAAAACCGTGCGGCCATTGAGCGATCCGAAGATCTTGCGCGCCATCTCCACGGCCACCGAGGCGACGGAAACGGAGTTCGAACCGATGCCGGTCTCGGAGCGTGCCTTTTTCGCCGCGGCAAAGGCGCTTTGCAGCAGGTGTTCGAGCTGGCCGGCGACCGTTCCGGTGGCGCGCGCTACGGCGAAGGCCTCCTTCACCTGGCCCAGGATCTGCGGCTCGCCGACGACCATCGAATCCAGGCTGGACGCCATGCGGAAGAGATGGCTTACCGCCTCCTTGTCGCGGTACTCGAAGAGATGCGGTGCGAGCACGGATGAATCGATGCCGAAGTGGCCGGAGAAGAAGCCGGCCAGCTGTACCTCAGCTCCTTCGACGGCGGCCACGAGTTCCACGCGGTTGCAGGTAGAGACGATCATGCACTCTGCAACGCCGGGCGTGGCGGCCAGCGCGCGCAGAGCCTCGGCCAGCTCCTCACGCCCAATAGCCACGCGCTCGCGCAGCGCGATGGGCGCGGTCTTGTGGTTGACGCCGATCAGGGTCAGCGTCATCGCGGACCGAACCTGTGCACGTTGCTGACCAGGTTGAGCGCCCAGACGCCGATCATGGCCACCAGCACGGCGCCCGATACGTACGCAGCGCGGCGCCCGCGCAGCCCGGCTCCGCGCCGCACCAGCAGCAGAAGCACGTAGAAGATCCAGCTCACAAACGAGGCAATCACCTTGGGGTCAAGAAAGTAGGCTGCGCCGAGATCGGTCTCCTGCACCAGCACGGCGCCGATCACCAGGCCGATGGTCATGCAGGGAAACCCAAACTCGAGGGTCGCATGAGCAATGCGTTCGAGCGTGTCGAGGGGCGGCAGCCAGTCGAGAGGACCGCGCAAGGATTTTGTTCCCGGCTTCGGCTTCGATTTGATCCTGCGTTCTCCCACGAGATAAAGCATGGAAGCGAGCAGGCTGAAGGCTAGAGCAGCATAGGCCAGAAGCAGGGCCACAATGTGCGCCACCAGCCAGCTTGTGCGCACGCCTTCTGATGGAAAATGGTAGCGGCCCGGGCCCAGAGCCGGCACAAAGACCAGAAAGAAAGTCGCCGGCAAAGCGAAGATGCCCAGCGGAATGGCGTCGTAGAGCCACCAGACCAGGAAGAACAGCCCGGCAACCCCAAAGCCGAGCAGCGATTCGATCTCGCGCATGCCCACCGGCACAAACCGGTGCGCCTGCACCAGCATTTCCACAACCGAGACAAAGTGAAAAAAGAAGGCCAGCCCGCCGAAGTGGACGCACGCCTTCCGCCAGCGCTCCGAGCCATGGAGCACAGCCGGGAAGACAGCGATGGAGCCCGCTGCATAAAGAACCGCCGCAACTCGTAGCCAGAGCAGATACATCGCAAGAAACACCTTAACGGCGTTAAAGATAAGTATACTGTGATGCAAATCACCAGGCGATCATCAGGCTCCGCCGCCCCCGGTTTTTCGAGGGCTCGGATATGCCGGATTGCGAACGAATCGGCGTAGCGAGCGTATTAAGAATGACGGCAAGCCGATCTCTTCCGCATGCGGCCAGGACGCCCGGCGCACCGACGGCGGATTTGTAAACGTTAAGCGTGAACGCGGTAAGCTGGAAAGCAGCGTGATCAAAGACGACCTCCAAGCAAATCCGGTTCCGGCGCCTCACTCCCCGGTGGAGCTCGTCGAGCCTGCGCCCGCTTCCCTTCCCGGCGACAAAGGTCTCGCGGAACTGACTCCCTTTATGCGCCAATGGACGGCGGCGAAGCGGGAGAATCCGGATGCGCTGCTGTTTTTCAGGATGGGGGACTTCTACGAGTTGTTTTATGACGACGCGACCGTGGCCAGCCGCGAGTTGCAACTCACGCTCACGGCCCGGGACAGGGAAAAACAGGTCCCTATGTGCGGGGTTCCGTTTCACTCGGTCGAGGGCTATCTGACGCGGCTGCTCCGGAAGGGCTACCGGATCGCCATCTGCGATCAGATGGAGGACCCCAAGTTAACCAAGAAGATCGTCCGCCGCGAAGTCACGCGCGTCCTCACCCCTGGGACGGCCATCGATGCAGGTCTCGGGCAGGAGCAGAACAATTTTCTGGCGGCCTTGTACGAGGTTGTCCCGAAAACCGGGCGCCGCGACGATGCACTCTGCGCGGTGGCGCTGCTCGACCTTTCGACCGGTGAGTTTCGGACCGCCGAGTTTCGCGCCGCGGCTGCGCGCCAGCAGGCCATTGATGCGTTGCTGCTGGCCGGTCCGAGCGAGATACTGGTGGCCGCCAGCGCGGAGCTGCCCGTGCAGTTGGAGCGCATTCCGGCGCGGACGCGCGTGGATGACTGGGTTTGGACCCGCGATTTTGCCGTGCCGCTGCTCGAGCGGCAGTTGAACGTGCGCTCGCTCGAAGGCTTCGGCCTGAATGGTCACGAAGCGGCGGCGATTGCGGCCGGCGCGGTGCTGCACTATGTGCGCACAACCCAGAAGAACGAAGCGCTGCACGTGGACTCGCTGCGCTTCCAGGAACATTCAACCGCGCTCGAGCTCGATCAGGTGACGGTGCGCAATCTGGAGCTGATCGAGCCGCTATTTCAGGGTCAGGATGATCGGGCCACGCTTTTTCGCACACTCGACGCCTGCTTGACGCCGATGGGCAAGCGGCTGCTGCGCGCAACCATTCTGCGGCCGCTCATGGAGGCCGCGGCAATTGAGGCCCGGTATGAAGCAGTCGCGGAAGCGCATGGAGACCTGCTCAAACGCGAGGAGATCCGGCGCGCCTTTGCCGGGATATTAGATTTGGAACGATTGCTGGCCCGGCTCTCTCTCGATTCCGCCGGGCCGCGTGACGTCCGCGCGATGGCCGCAAGCCTGGCGCGGCTGCCGGGATTGAGGGTTGCGCTTCACGCCATGACGGCGCCGCTTTGGAAGGACGTCACAACCAAGCTCGACACGCTCGACGATGTAACGGCGAAGATCGCGCGGACTCTGGTGACGGAACCTCCGCTCACAATGGCGGATGGCGGCGCCATCGCCGCCGGTGTAGACGCGGAGCTCGACGACCTGCGCAGCGTTTCGACCTCGGGACGGCAGGCGATCGCGGCCATTGAAGACCGCGAGCGGCAGAGAACGGGAATCGGATCGCTCAAGGTCCGGTTCAACTCCGTCTTCGGTTATTACATCGAGATCACCAAGGCCAACCTGGCGCTGGCGCCGGCCGACTACGAGCGCAAGCAGACGCTGGTGAACGCGGAGCGGTTTACCACGCCGGAGCTGAAGGAGTACGAGCGCAAAATTCTCACCGCGCACGATCGCTGCATCGAGATCGAGAAGCGGATCTTCTCTGAACTGCGCACCAGCGTGATGGAGGCGGCGCGCAGAATCCGGAGCAGCTCCGCAGCCGTGGCCGAGGCGGATCTGCTGGCCTGCTTTGCGCATCTGGCCGCGGCGCGGCGCTATGTGCGGCCAAAGCTTGTCGAGGAGCCGGTGCTCGAGGCAGTCGCCGCGCGGCACCCGGTCATCGAACAATGGATGGAGGAGACGCGCGAGGGGCGGTTCATTCCGAACGATATCTATTTGAATGCGGACGGATCGGATTCCGACGGTCCCAGTCTGCTGCTGATCACCGGCCCGAATATGGGCGGCAAGAGCACCTATCTGCGGCAGACGGCCATGCTGGTGCTGATGGCGCAGATGGGCTGTTTCGTGCCGGCACAAAGCCTGCGCTTCGGTTTGGTCGACAGGATATACACGCGCATTGGGGCAAGCGACAATGTGGCGCGCGGCCGGTCGACCTTCATGGTGGAAATGACCGAGACCGCGACCATTCTGAACACGGCCACGCAGCGATCGCTGATCTTGCTCGATGAGATGGGCCGCGGCACGGCTACCTTCGACGGCCTCTCGCTGGCCTGGGCGACGGTCGAATATCTGCATGCGGAGACTGGCGCGCGCACGCTGTTTGCCACGCACTATCACGAGTTGACAATGCTGGCCGACAAGCTGCCGCGGGTGCGCAATCTGCGCGTAGCTGTGAAGGAGACCGCCGCGGGCATCGTCTTTCTGCATCACATTGAGCCGGGCGCGGCGAGCAAAAGCTATGGCATTGAAGTGGCCAAACTCGCCGGGCTGCCGGCCGTCGTCATCGAGCGGGCCAGGCGCGTGCTCAAACAGCACGAGAAGCAGGAGCGCCAGAGCGTACAGGTGGAAACGGCGGCGGAGCCGATGCAACTGACCATCTTCACGCCGCTTTCGCAGCGCATTGTGGATCGGATCGAAGCCACCGATGTAAACTCGCTCACGCCATTGCAGGCATTGAACCTGCTCGAAGAATTGAAGCAGGAACTGAAGCAGACAACGGCCTAGTGTCCTGTCTCTAAAGTTCGCATCATAAATGCGAACTTTAGACTCGGGACACTAGGCATAAATGATGTTTTGAAAGGGCACGGCTTCAGCCGTGCCGAAAGCGGCCGTAAAACGAGGGGCTTTAGCCCCTGGGGAATGGGTTCACTGAGCCCAGCCGTATCGATGCAACCAGTTCTAACGAACGCGCAGCCGGAATTGAAACAGCGATGATGGATATTGAGGGATCGAGATGAAGATGTTGCGCCAGGCCGCGGGCGAGCTGCTCGTGGTGGGTCTCGGAGGCACGGAACTGACGGGTTTGGAGCGCGCATGGCTGCGGCTGGTGCGCCCCGGCGGCGTGATCCTCTTCAAACGGAATATTGTGGACGCCGCGCAGACGCAAGCGCTGCTGGATGAGGCAACCGGGCTCGGCGCGCCGCACAGCGTACGCTGCGTGGACGTGGAAGGCGGGACGGTGAACCGGCTGCGCGACGCGCTGGCCGCGCTGCCTTCCGCCCAGGCCGTCGGCGCGGCGATGCGGAATCTTAGCGCGTCTCAAGCCACGCGCAAAGACGGAGCGCGAAAACAATTTGCGGTCGCGCGCGACTTTGGAGAATTGATCGCCCGCGCCGTGAAGGCCTTCGGCTTCAATACAACGCTGGCTCCGGTGGTGGATCTGGCCCTGCCTGAAGCAGCCGAGGTGCTGGGCTCGCGGCCTCCCGGTGCAAACGCAGCGGATGTAACCGCCTTCGCGCGGGCCTTTCTTGACGGATTGGCTGTGCAGGGCATCGTCGGCTGCGGCAAGCATTTTCCAGGATTGGGTGGCGCCACCGGCGATACGCACTTTGTCACGCCGGAGATCGAGCGCAACTGGCAGCAGATCTGGAATGAAGACCTGGTTCCCTATCGCGAACTGCACGCGGCCATGCCGATGATCATGATGAATCATGCCGCGTATCCGGCGACGCCGGGCAAGAACCGGCCCGCGAGCGCATCCGAGTTCTGGATCACGGCCATCCTGCGCAAGCGCATCGGCTATCGCGGCATCATTCTCTCAGACGATCTCGAGATGGGCGGCATTCTCAAATTTCTTCCCGTCCGGGAAGCGGCGATCGCGGCGGTCCGCGCGGGCAGCGACCTTCTGGAAATCTGCCACAGCCCGGAGCTGATCCTGCGGAGCTACGAGGCGCTGACTGCCGAGGCCGAACGGTCCGCCGCGTTTCGCACGCTGCTGCTCCGCCGCGCGCACGAGGTCGCACTCAAACGGAAGCGGCTCTACGCGGAGGGCCCGCCGCGGCCGCTGACGACGAAACAGTTCGATGCTCTGCGGCAGCGGGCGCTGCGCTTCCGTGACCAGATCGCAGCCAGCGAGGCTGACGTGATGACGCCGCGCGCCGCTGCACCGGCGGAGATCTCATGAGAGAGATGACAGTAGCCGGCGTGATGAGCGGCACCTCTGCGGATGGAATCGATGTGGCCGTAGTCAAGATTGCGGCAGGAAAGCTGCGTCCGCGGCTCACGCTGCTCGCGCATGAGGGATTTCCCTATCCCGCCGTATTGCGCCACGCCGTGCTGGCGGCCATGGATGCGCGATCGACCTCAACTGCGGAGCTGGCGCGCTTGAACTGGCGTCTGGGAATCGCATACGCCGAGGCTGTGGAGAAGACGGTCGAGCGCCACAAGGCAAAACTCAACCTGATAGGCTGCCACGGCCAGACCCTCTACCATCAGGCGCGCGCGGAATCGTACGCGGGACGCAAATTTGCCTGCACCTGGCAGGCTGGCGAGGCGCAGGTGATCGCGGCGCGGCTGGGCGTGCCGGTGGTGTCGAATTTTCGTCCCGCCGATCTGCTCGCCGGCGGAAAGGGCGCGCCCCTCGTATCGTTGCTCGATTACGCGCTTTTCGCCAGTGCGCGGCGCGGGCGTGTGCTGCAGAACATCGGCGGCATCGCCAACCTGACCGCCATTCCCGCCGGCGCGCCGGCCGATGCGGTCCTCGCCTTCGACACCGGGCCCGGCAACATGGTCATCGACTGGCTGGCGCAGGAGCTGTTTGGAAAGGCCTTCGACCGCAACGGCGCGCTCGCGGCGCAGGGCGCGGTTCTGGAGCCGGTCTTGGTCCAAGCGCTGCAAGATCCATATTTCAAATTGAAGCCGCCGCGCGCAGCGGGACGGGAGCAGTTTGGGCGCGCTTATGCGGCGGAGTTTCTCGCCCTGTGCCGGCAGCATAGCCGGCGCGCCGAGGATGCGCTGGCCACTGCCACGTCGCTTACGGCGGAAACAATTGCGCGCAGTTATCAGCGCTTCGTCGGGCCGCGGATGAAGGGGTCCATGGTCGATTACATGGTCGATTACATCGTCTCCGGCGGCGGCGCGCGCAACCGCAGCCTGATGGCCATGCTCCAGGCGCGGCTGGAGCCGATGGGCTGCGAACTTACCGCGACCGAAACCTTCGGATTGCCGGCCGAGGCAAAGGAGGCCGCGGCCTTCGCGCTGCTGGCGTGGCAAACCTGGCATCATCTGCCGGGCAATCTGCCGGCGGCCACAGGAGCCAAGCGGCCAGTGGTGCTAGGACAGGTAACGCATGGGTAGTGTGCCCAACCGCCGCTGGCTGAGAATCGCAATTCCCCGCGTGCTGTTGGCTATTGGCCTGCCGCTCAGCCTTTTGTTGAGCGGCTGCGGCTCGCAGCCTCGCGATCCCGGCACGGTGGTGTTCCTCATCGAGAGCAGTCCCGCGAATCTCGATCCGCGCGTAGGCACCGACTTTGCTTCGGAGCGGATCGATGAGATGCTCTTTGACGGCCTGGTGGCGCGGGATGCGAGCTTTCACTTTTCGCCGGCGCTGGCCGCAAGCTGGGAGCAGCCGGACGCGCACACCTGGGTGTTTCATCTGCGCGAAGGCGTGAAGTTTGCCGACGGGCGTGCGCTCACGGCGCGCGATGTGGTGTGGACGATCGATTCCATGCGCAACGGCTCCATCATTTCACCGAAAGCGGCATCCTACGCATCGGTCGATTTCGTCGAAGCGCGCGACGCGCACACCGTGGTATTTCATCTGAAGCAGCCGGATAATTTTCTGCTGACCAATCTGTCCACCGACGCGATCGGGATTGTGCCCTATGGAAGCGGTAAGGAATTCTGGCGGCATCCCGTTGGAACCGGCCCATTCCGTTTTGTGAGCCAGCGCATCGATCAAGATGTCGTGGTGGAACGGAATCCCGATAGCTGGTCGGTCGTTCCCAAGATTGCGCGGGTGCGTTTCACCGTGGTGCCCGATGCCATCACGGAATCGCTGGAACTCGAAAAGGGATCGGCCGACGTGGAGGTCAACTCCCTGCCGATGGACGCGCTTCCGGTTCTCGAGAAGCGCGCCGATCTTGCCGTCGAAGACATCCATGGAACGGAGATTCAGTATCTCGCCTTCAATACGCGCGACGCTATTTTGAAAGACGTGCGGGTGCGGCAGGCGATTGCGTTCGCCATTGATCGCAGCCTCATCATCCGCACGCTGCTGGGCGGCCATGCGCGCACAGCGGTGAGCCTGCTGCCGCCGAGCCACTGGGCGTGGACCGGCGACGTAGAGCGCTATAACTACCAGCCCGCGCGGGCGGAGCAGCTTCTCGATGCGGCGGGATACAGGCGCGGCGCAAACGGCATCCGCTTTCATCTCATGATGAAGACCAGCACGGATGAGCGAGCGCGGCTTCTGGGCGCGGTGCTGCAGCAGCAGTTCGCGCGGGTGGGCATCGCGCTCGATCTGCGCAGCAACGAGTTTGCTACTTTTTATGCCGACGTGACCCGCGGCGCATTCCAGATGTACTCGCTCTATTGGATCGGCGGGAACGAGCAGCCGGATATCTTCAGTTATGTGTTTTCGACCGCGCGCTTTCCGCCTAAGGGCGCCAACCGCGGGCGCTATACGAATGCGCAGCTCGATGCGCTGCTTGACGATGCAGCCGAGAGCGGCGATATGGATCGCCGGCGCGCCGACTACATCCAGGCGCAGCAGATCCTGGCGCGCGATCTGCCCGCCATCAATCTCTGGTATATCGACACGATCGTAGTGCACAACAAAAGATTGACGGATGTGATTCCTTCGCCGTCAGGCCGATATACGTTTTTAGAGACGGCTGCATTGACGCAGTAGGTTCGCGTCATTGGCCTCCATATTCCTGGCCTCGACATTGACACTTAAAGCAATGCTTTTCCTCCACAAACGGGATAGCTCCCGATATTGCAATCAATAGGCTTAGATTCTGTTCGCCTTCAGCCTTTCTTAAGGAATCTCTGGTCCGATAATCTCTAAACCTTTTCGCGTACTGCTCCGTCTACCCGAATAAAGGGATTGTGCGCGAGACACGGCGCACCCTTGACGGTGGAGCAAGGAAGTATGAAGAGCAAGAGAACGGCGCGCGAAGCAGTGGGCAGAACGGCGATCGGGCTGCTGGCCTTCTTAATGGCCTTGCTGCCGGCCGCTCCCCTTGCGAGCGCGCAGGCGGCGGCATCGCGGTTTCTGGGCACTATCAGCGCCATCAATGGGGATACCCTCACGGTGAAGCCGGCGCAGGGCGATGCGCGCCAGGTTCAAGTTTCCTCTACGGCGCAACTCGAGCGCATCGAGCCCGGCCAGACGAATCTGAGCGCGGCCGTGCCCTTGCAATTCAGCGAGCTCGCGGTGGGCGACCGGGTGCTCGTGAATCTCGATCCGAATTCCACCGGCGCAGTGCCGCAGGCGCTCCGCGTCGTGGCCATCAAACAGGCCGACGTCGCCCAAAAACAGCAGCAGGAAGAGGAAGACTGGCAGCGGAACGGCGTTGACGGCCTGGTGAAAAGCGTGGACCCGGCGAGCGGCACAATTGTTCTGACGCGCCGCGTGGGCGGTGCGCAGAAGCCCGTAACGATTCACACCACGCCGGCAACCGTCTTGAAGCGGTATGCGCCCGGCTCGGTGCGCTTCGCCGAAGCGCAGGCGGCGCCCTTTAGCGCGATCCAGCCGGGCGACCAGCTGCGTGCGCGCGGCACCAAGAATGCCGACGAAACGGAGCTCTCGGCCACTGAGATCGTCTCCGGCGGTTTTCGCAATATCTCTGGAACCGTGGTCTCCACCGATGCGGCAAACTCGACAGTGGTCGTAAAAGATCTGGCCACCAAGAAACCGGTAACGATCCGCGTGGGCCCGGAGACGCAGATGAAGCGGCTCGATGACCGTGTGGCCCAGTTTCTGGCGACGCGGTTGAAGAGCGATACCGCGAATGGAAATGGCGGCGGACGCCGGCCCGAGTACACGGGGAGCGGCAACGGCGCGGCATCTCCAGGGGCGGCGCAGCGCGGCGGCGGACTGGAGCAGGTTCTCGACCGCGCCAAGCCTATCGAGGTAAAGGATCTGCAAAAGGGTGAAGCGGTGATGCTGGTTTCAACGCAGGGCGCTTCGGATGTAACAGCGATCAAACTGTTGGCGGGCGTTGAGCCGTTGCTTGAGGCTCCGGCCAGCCAGGACCTGCTCTCGAACTGGAGTATGAGTTCGGGCGCACCCGAAGAAGCCGCCCAGTAGACGCACAAGAGAAACGCATCAGGAAGGAAGCGAGGGAGACGTGTATTCGCGATTGCATTGCCTCATACATTTTATTCTTCTGGTAACGCTCGGCATTGCGGGAGTGCTGGCGGAGGCGCAGGGGCAAAGCGCCGCGCCGGCTGCTGCGCAAGGTCAATCCACGGGCACGGCCGTGCTGCGTGGGCATATTACTGATCAGACGGGCGCTCTGATTCCGGGCGCGCAAATCTCGGTGGCCACTGCGCAGGGAAAGCCGGCAGGCACGGCGACGGCCGATGCTGCGGGCGGATTCCAGGTGCGCGGATTGCCGGCGGGCAGTTACGTCATCCAGGCCACCTATCAGGGCTTCGCGCCGTTCGTCTCCACGCCCATTTCATTGAATCCGGGCCAGGCCAAGATCGTCGATGTCAAGATGGCGATCGAGGCCGAGCAGCAGCAGGTCGTCGTCTCCGATGAAGGCGCGCCGCAGGTGAGCGTGGAAGCCGGTGACAACGCCAGCGCGATCGTGATCAAGGGCAAAGACCTCGACGCATTGTCTGACGATCCCGATGAGCTTTCGAACGAGTTGACCGCTCTGGCCGGACCGGCCGCGGGCCCGAACGGCGGGCAGATCTATATCGATGGATTCACGGCTGGCGAATTGCCGCCGAAGTCGGCAATCCGCGAGATTCGCATCAACCAGAATCCGTTCTCGGCCGAGTTCGACAAGTTGGGATACGGGCGCATCGAGATTTTGACCAAGCCGGGCACGGACAAGCTGCACGGCCGCGGCTTTGTGCAGGGGAATAACGATTCCTTCAATACCGCCAACCCTTTTACCACCGTGTTGCCTGCGTATCATAGCATCCAGTTCAATGGCACCATCAGCGGTCCCATCTCGAAGAGCGCTTCTTATTTTTTCAGCGCCGACCAGCGCGATAACCAGAACGACAGCGTCTACAGCGCCACCACGGCAGTTCTTAATTCGGGCGTGTATGCTCCGGGAACTATCTCCGGCGGCGTCTTCAGTCCCGCCACCCACACGGAGATCTCGCCGCGTGTCGACCTGCAACTTGGACAGAAAAACACGCTCACTCTGCGCTATCAGTTCTTCCGCAATTCTCTGACCAACAGCTTTGGCGGTGGAGGATTCGGCTTTGGCGGGTCCGGCGGCAGCTCGGTCTCTCTGCCTTCGGTGGCGACCAATGAGGACACCATCGAGCACACTATCCAGTTGAGCGATTCGCAGGTAATCAACGACCGGATCGTCAACGAAACGCGCATCCAGTATCTCCGCGACACTTCCACCATCACTCCGTTGAGCGCGGCCCCCAATGTCTCGGTTCCCGGTTATTTCGTTGGCGGCGGCTCGACGAGCCAGACCGAGCGCGATCACACCGACCGCTTCGAACTGCAGAACCTGACTACGATGACGGCCGGCGCGCACGCCATCAAATTCGGAACGCGCGTGCGCGACAATCGCGACGCGAATACGACTGACACCTACTTCAATGGCAGCTTCAACTTTGCTTCCGTCGCCGACTATGTGGGCACGTTGAATCAGATGAACGGCGCCGCATGCCCGGTTACTACGCCGTCTACGACCTGCGCTCCCAACAAGCTCACGTATTACGTCGGCAACGAAAATGCGCTGGGCAACGTCTTCGATGCGGCGTTGTTCCTGCAGGATGACTGGAAGAAGAACAAGAACCTGACGCTCTCCGGCGGCTTGCGCTGGGAGACGCAGAATCATATCTCGGACCACGACGACTGGGGCCCGCGCGTGGCCTTCGCGTATGCCCTCGATGGGCATAAACGCGGCCCCGCCAAGACAGTGTTGCGCGGAGGGTATGGCTTCTTCTTTGACCGCTTGAGCATCGGCACGCTGATGTCGGCCGAGCGCTACAACGGCAAGGCCGGCAGCCAGGAGCAGATCGTGATCAACAATCCGACCTGCTTCAATCCCAGCAGCCTGAGCGCCGCGCTGGCCCAGCCGGGCACTAACTGCACAGCCGCCAATGCCGCGCCGCAGTTCGATACCATCGCGCGCAACTACCATTCGCCCACGCACGAGCAGTTCGGCGCGAGCCTGGAGCGGCAGTTAACGAAGACGGCGACTTTGACGACCACCTATCTGCACACGCTGGGTGTGCATCAGGTTGCGACCATCGATGCCAATGCGTATCTTCCGGGCACCTACGTCTACGGAAATTCATCGAGCGGCGTGCGGCCTTATCCAAACCTCGGCATCATCGACGAGACCTTCCCTGAGGCGGTCTATAAACAGAACGAGGTGATTGCGAGCGTCAACGCGCGCTTGACGCCGCGCCTGAGCCTGACCGGGTATTACACGTTGAACTGGGCTAACTCCGACACCGGCACCGCCTCAAATTCCTATGACATCAGCCAGGACTACGGACGCGCTACTTTTGTCTCGCGTAACCAGGTCTTCATGATGGGCAATTACACCGGGCCGTGGGCGCTGACCTTCAATCCATTTCTCATTGCGCAGTCAGGACGGCCCTTCGACATCGTCACTCCCGACGACCTTACCGGCGACAACTTCATCGGCCAGGACCGGCCCACGTATGCCAACGCGTCCACGCCCGCGGCGGATATCGTCGCCACACAATACGGAAACTTCGACGCCAGTCCCTTGGGAGGAACGATCATTCCGGCTAATCTTGGAAACGGGCCCGCGGCTGTATCCGTGAACCTGCGCGTCTCGCGCGCCTTCGGCATCGGTCCTGAAGCAGGGTCAGGGAACGCCAGTGGTTCGCCTCAGGGCGGCCATGGCGGCGGGGGTGGCCGCGGAGGCGGCGGCGGCTTCGGCGGATTTGGCGGGCCGTTTGGGGGCGGCGGCCGCGGAGGACCGTTCGGCGGAGGCGCCAACACCGGCCGCAAATATTCGCTCTCCTTCAGCGCGCAGGCCTTGAACCTGTTTAACGACATCGATTATGGAGCGCCGAACGGAACGGTGACGACCGGCTCAGGCGCTTCACGGTTCGGAAAATCAACCAGCCTCGCCGGCGGAATCTTCTCCTCCGGCTCGGCAGCGCGCCGCATCTTTCTTCAGGCGGCGTTCCAGTTCTGATAATTCACGCGTAGAAAACGAAAATGCCGGAGCGTGACTGCTCCGGCTTTTTTGCGTTGGACGCGAAACCATCCGCGTCGCCGCGGCCTGCAACGCGAAGCGCCAAAGCCATATTTCCCGCCCCTCCACAAGTCTGCCTGCATTCCGAATTGTTTTAGCGTTCCGTACCCGCGCTGAGGATTTGGCGATAGAGGGATTCCCATTCCTCGGCGCGCGTCTCCATCGAGAAGTTTTGCTGGATGCGCAGGCGCGCGGCACTTACCCGCGCAGCGCGGTCTTCGCCCGCTTGAGCCATCACACTGCGCATCGCTTCGGCGAGTTGTTCCGGATCGTGCGATGGAACGAGAGTGCCCGTTTCTCCAACCAGCTCGCGCACTCCGCCCACATCGGTCGCGACGACGGGCCTTTCCATGGCCATAGCCTCGGCGAGCGCCAGCGGCATCCCCTCCCATGCGGAGCTGAGAACGAAGCCATCGGCTGCATCGAGAAGCGCGGGAAGATCGCGGCGCAGGCCGAGCCATCGCACAGTATGCGTGAGGCCGAGGTCTGCGGCCAGAGCCTCAAGTCCGGCGAGTTGGGCTTCGCTTCCCTCCCCTGCAATCCAAACTTGCGTCTGAGGCTGCGATACGCGCAGATGCGCGAAGGCGCGCAACAGGTTCGGATAGTCCTTTGCGGGCGTGAGGCGTCCCGCGGCGAGCCAGATGAAATCAGAACCTGCCGCGAGCGAAGCACGTGTGTCTCTGCGGCGCGCGTGATCGGGAGGCAATCCGGCGAGATCGATGGCGTTGGCCATAACCGTGCACTTGCGCGCGGGAACAGCGCGGAGAGCGATGAACCGGCCGGCGACGGCCTCGCTTACCGCGGTGGTGCGGCGGCTGAGCGGATCCGTGCATCGATAAGCCCACATGCGCAGCCCTCCGCCCTCGTACACGTTGTGAATCGTGGAAATGACCTTCGGTTGAACGACGAAAAGCTTGAGCAGGCGCGCGAAGATGTTCGCGTGAAAACCGTGGCTGTGGATGAGCTCCGGCTGCAGATCGTGGAGATAACGGCGGGCCCGCATTGTAGCCGCCGGAAAACTGGCAGGAGTTTTGCACATACCCAGGCGGAAGACAGGAAGCGTCGTGGGCCACTCTTCATCGAGGCGCGGGCGCAGCGTGAAGACCGCGACAGCATGGCCGCGCTCCCGCATGTGCTCGGCAAGCGCCAGGGTCAGGCGCTCTGCGCCGCCGATGCCGAGCGAGGTGAGTAGGTAGACAATTTGCATTGCACCGGGGCCCGTGGAAAGTTGTGTGCAATGATAACGCGCGCTCAGGCCTTTTGGCCGGGAGCCAGGCGGCGGAGAACAATTGTATCCAGAGCAACCCAGCCCGGACCGAAGATGAGGATGAGCAGCGCCGCGAACCAGTAGGTGTAGGGCGTCGCGCCGTAAAAGTCGCTGGGGTTCGAGAGGATATGGAAGAAATTGGTGCGATCGTCGGGAACGCTCAGGTAAGCCATCGTCATATTGACAAAGAGCACGAGCGAGACCAGGCGCGAGGCGATGCCGCACAGGAACAGCATGCCGCCGACAAGCTCGACCGTGGCAACCAGCGTAGCCGTAGCGTGGGGCGCGGGCAGATTGAGCGAGGTGAAAAACTCGGTAACGCGGCCGAGGTGCGTGAGCTTCCCCCACCCATCCTGCATGAATTGAAGGCCCCAGTAAATACGAATCGCCAGCAGGAGCGGGCACTGCAGGTAATTCAAGAGGCGGACGAAGCGGGCGTAGAGGCTAACGAGCGTAGACATGGTTCTTCCTTTGCATCGATGGTAGGTCCTAAGCCACAGATCCTTCGGCTTCCCGTTCGCTTCGCCCAGGGTCGCTCAGGATGACAGGCTTGCAATCAAGAATTCGCGGAATCCGGCGCGCAGATCCAACCCAGCTCCGCCCAGTTGGTGAACCACGCTTGCACGCGGGCGGCGCGGCGCGCCTCCGCGACAGCCGAATCTTCAAAGGCCCCGTCCATGGCCGCGCCCAGTGCTTCTCCCTGGCGCAATGCGGCGAGCGTGAGAAACTCCTCCCGCTCCATGCGCCGGTAGTAGACCGAGTACTCGACGCGATGCGCAGCCAGCCAGACGGCGCGGCGGCGCAGCCTGGGCAATTGAATGGGCGGCGCGGCCTCTTCTTCGTGCTCGATGCCCGCCTCGCTCGTCTGCCGTTTTTCTCCCTCATGCAGCGAGAGGACTAAATCGTCAGCCGGATACTGGAGCGCCATCAGCTGCAGGTGCGGCTGCAGCCCGAGCCGCGACACGGAATCGAGCGCGGCAATCTGGGGGAGGGTGAGCGGAGCGCGGTCGGCCGAGTCGAAGGCCTCGATGAAGGCCCATTCGATGCGGGCAGCGTCCACGGCCAGCGCATGCCGTCGGCCGGTGAATTCGGGATGAGCGATGAGCCAGTCGACAAGCTTCGAGCCGAGATTCCGCAGCGTGAACGAGCGGCTGGGATGCGCAGTCAAGTAAGCGACAGAGAGCGCGTCAAACCGCGCGCCGCCCAGGATGGCGCGCAATGCCGGAAAATCCTCGGCCAGCGCACCGAGCACGCGAAACCAGTACTGGCGGTTGTAGATTTCAAGGCGCTCGAAAGAAGTAAGGCGGCTGTTCGGTGCGATGAACGATGCGGCCACATCGGTCATTGCGCGGCCATCCGGCGCGTGCGCGCGCATCATCTCGTCCGGGGTGAGCGGCTGCATCACAGCCGCGGCCATCTTCCGCTGGATGGTCTCGAGATTCATGACGCCGCCTCGACGAGCTCCGGAGCCTGCCGGTGAAGATAGCGGTTCGCCTTGAGCGCCTCGGCGTGCACCTCGTCGAAGCTGGGAATATGGTCGTCCCATTCGAGCAGCGTGGGCATGGGGCCGCAGCGGTCGATGGCGCGCGCATAGAGCTCCCAGACCGGATCGATCACCGGATGGTCGTGCGTGTCGAGAATGTACTTCTCATAGCGCGAGTGGCCGGCAACGTGAATCTGCGCCACGCGGTGCGCGGGCACGGCGTTTACGTAGTCCATCGGATTGAACTCGTGATTCATCGCCGAGACGTAGATGTTGTTTACGTCGAGAAGAATGCCGCAGTCGGCGCGCTCGACAACTTCCGTCAGGAACTCCCACTCCGTCATCTCGGAGGCGGTGAAGGCCGCATACGAGCTCACATTCTCGACGGCCACGGGAATCTCGAGGTAATCCTGCACCATGCGGACGCGTTCGGCGGTGCGCTCAACAGCTTCCCACGTGTAGGGCAGCGGAAGAAGATCGTGCGAGTAGGTGCCGTCGACGGATCCCCAGCACAGGTGATCGCTGAGCCACGGCGTCTTGGTGCGGCGGACGAGCTGCTTGAGCCGGCGCAGGTGCTCCGGATCTGGCGCAGTGACGGAGCCGAAATACATCGACACGCCGTGCTGGACCACCCGGTATTGCTCCAGGATGCGATCGAGCGTAGCCAGCGGACGGCCGGCGTCAATCATGTAATTCTCTGAGATGATCTCGAACCAGTCGACAACCGGCTTGCGCGCGAAGATGTGCTGATAATGCGGAATGCGGAGGCCGATTCCGATACCGTGGTCCTGAAACGCATTGAAACGATTGCCGGGCATGAAGACAGCTCGCAGGAGACAGTTCGCAGAGGAGATTTCCCCTCCTGTTAAGCGGCGGATGAAAGGGGGGTGGGATCGGCGGACGGAATTCAAGGGTTGATATCCCGGCTGCCGATCCCCGCCGTGGTTTACGCGAAGAATGCCTTGGGCATCTTGGAGCCGTCCGTAGCGCAGCCGCCCTTGCCTTTGCAGCTGTTCTTGCCCTTGCAGCCATTGTCGCTGGACTTGCAGCCGCCCTCGCCCTTGCAGTCGTTCTTGCCTTTACAGGAGTGCTTGTCGGCGGCGGCATTGGCGCCCGAATACCGCAGACCAGCCTTGATCACCTTGGCCGAGTTGGCCTGTGCCGAGCCCTGAGCAGCGGATTGAGCAGCAACCGCGGTTCCGCCGGCCAAACCGGCCAGAGCCGCGGTAAGGAGCAGAGCATTCAATTGGTTCTTCATGACGTTAACCTCGCTGGGGTTGGGCGGAGAGCATCCGCGGTTGAAGGGCCGTGAGAGAGTCGATGCTACCACTCTCCCGGTTATGCCTGGTACGCACCTTAGGAGTGGCGCCTAGTTGGAAAGGTTACAGGGAAAATGCGACTGGTGGCTACCTGATTCTTTCCGTTCAGCGTCTCTAGGAGAAGTACCCCGAAACGGGGAATTTGGATTGGCTGCCGTTGGCCAGCTGCGCTACCCTGATTCTGCCGGGCGGGGCCGCTGCCACCGCAGAGCGTGGAGGTTCCGTGGAAAATGCGAGAGGTTTGACCGCGGTATCGTTTGCCAGTGTGACGGTGGCGTTACTGCAAAGCCTGTGCACCGCAGTCTTGACCATCAACGGCATCCGCCTGGGGATTGGCTTGGCAGCCCTGGCCGCGGGCAGCATCTGGGCTCCGGTGCTGGCATTTCACCGCGACTCCATCCGCATTCCGATGCTCACGGTCGCCGTGGTGGGCGCGGTTGTGAACCTGGCTGTGCTGTTCTGGATCTGGCGGTTGCGCGCCCGCCCTGAAGCGCAGTGGCGCCGCCGCGAAATTCCCAAAAGGCAGCGCCGCTCAGAGCAGTTGCAGGTGGCCATGGCCGTGCTCACGCTGGTTCTGGTGGGTGCGGAGACCTACGGGCACACCATCATTCATCACCACGTGACCGCAGCGCAAGCCGGAAAATCGAACAGCGCCGGCTGACCCATTGAAGATTGGGCAGGCCTCCCTTTTCCGGCGCTCGGCGGCGTAGCGGCGATTGCATTTCTGCTGCTGATCCCATTCGTGCCGGAGACACTCGAATCGATGCCAGTTCAAGCGCTGCAGAGGCGCGCGGCGGACTGGCCCTGCGCCTTCTCGCCCAGCCGCTACGGGCCTTCGCCGAGAGCGAGTTCCTGGTCCAGCCGCGCGTGGAGCCGGCTTGAGAAGCCCGCAGGCAGCTCGAAGACGCGATCGTCCGCAATGAGAACCACCACGTTGCGCGTGGAATCCAAGACCGCAGAGCAGATCTCGCAGGTCTCGAGATGGCGATCGATCTCGGCGCGCAGCGCCGCGTCCACATCGCCGTCAATGTAGGCGGAGATGTGCTGCCACACGTGTTTGCAGTCGATCCTCATCGTGCCCACCCGAACAGCTTGCGGCCCTTGGGCGCGTACCCTTTCAGTTTTGGCGCCAGGTCGCGCTGCAGCAGCGCCCGCGCGCGATGCAGGCGAACCTTCACCGCGCCCTCGGTGATGCCAAGCGCCGCAGCCGTTTCACGCACATCCAATTCTTCGATGTCCCTCAGAAGCACAACGTTACGGTAAATCTCGGGCAGTCCCTCAATGGCCTTGCGAAGCAGGCTTCCAAGCTCCTCGCGCTCCAGGGCCTCGTTCGGAATCTCCCGCCAACTGGTCAAAATCGCGGGAGTGTAGTCGCCGGTCTCTCCGTCGGTGAGTGCGTCCAGCGAGTCTTCGCGGCGGGTCTCGGCCTTGCGCAACCGCCCCAGCCCCTCGTTGCGGGCGATCGAAAGCACCCAGGTGCGGAACTGCGACTCGCCGCGAAAGAGGTGCAGGTTGCGGTAGACCTTGATGGCTGTCTCCTGGGCCGCATCCTCGGCCTCGGCCTCGCTCCGCAAGAGCGAATACAGCAGAAAATAGATCGGGCGCTCGCAGGGCCGGATCAGCTCGTGAAAGAGATGCTTCTCCCCGGCCAGGATGCGCCGGATGCATTCCGCGTCGGATGCCGGATTGGAGACGATCGTCATGCTGCGGTCATGTTGCGGTTGGAATCGCCGCGTAACTGATTGAGAATCCTGATTTCTCTTAATTGGAACTATAGCGCGGCGCGGCGCAGGCGGTGGAAAAGTGCCAAGTCCGGGCTAAGTTTATCAATTTAAAACCCAAATCTTTTGTAGCAAACTATCGAATGGGCTGTACAATTGCCCCACAAGGAGTACGAACGGAGACCGTTATGGCCGGAGACATGCAACTCACCTGCAGCGATTGTGGGCAGGACTTTACCTTCACCGCTGCCGATCAAGCGTTCTTTTCAGAACGCGGATACTCGACCCCGAAACGCTGCAAACCGTGCCGGCAGGCAAAGAAAAATGATCAAGGGGGGGGCGGGTCCGGTGGTTATCGTTCGGCTCCTTCCCAGGGAACTCCCGTCATTTGTTCCGGTTGCGGACAACCAACGACTGTACCGTTTGAGCCGCGCGGCGACCGTCCCGTCTACTGCCGGGATTGTTATACAGCGCGCAAAGGCACCGGCGGCGGAGCCTCACGCGGACGCGGGCGATAACCGGCGTTGCGCTGTCCAGTCGAGAACTGGAGAGCGGTCATCGAACCACGCTGTCTGCATGTGAAAATTGGAATGAATCGGGCGGCAGGACCGCCCTTTCATACTTTGGGCAGCCCCAGCTCCTCGCTGCGCGGCTGCCTCGGTTTTCTGCGGCCAAATTGCTAAGGCCAAATCTCTAAAATCGATTAGGAGGCCAATGCCGCATTCGGATCGCCCTGCAAGCAGGGTTCCGGCCCGGTGGAGCGCGTCTCAATACGCCGTCAGAGACCGTGAGCACGCGCCCGGTAGAACCAGCGACAGGCTGCAAAGCCCGCATGATAAACTGCGACTATGTCAGGTAAGTCCGCCGCTTCCCCAGCTCCATACCGCATCGCTCTGGCATGCGGCCTGTGCCTGCTGGCGGTTATCTTTTCGCTGGAAGCGAAGACGGCATGGTATGGGCCCGCGGCTGGCCTGGGAAGCGTTGTTCGTGCGGCCAAGGCCCTCCCCGCGGACATGATCCGCGTCGTCGAGCACGGCGTTCCTGTACCGGATCCGATTCACCCCGGCCTTGCCTTTGCGGTGCTGACTGCATTTCTCGCCATTCGGCTGGCAGATGTCCCGGCCTTCGGCGAAGTCGTGCACAATCCGCCCCCGGTCGCGCGGGCGGCTTTCTTTTCTCCCTTCGTCTTCTTTCGTCCCCCGCCCGTTCATCCGTAATCTTCCGTCTGCATCCTATCTTCCAGCGGCATTGCAACGATCAAGTTAACTGTCATCCGGTTGGCTGACGTACAAACGTCCGTGGGTTCCTTTCATCCACAGGCATGTTCGGTCGCGTATCCAGCCAATCTGCCGCGATTGCAGACAAGGGTTCCCAGGGTTCCTTTGCGGAGATGTGCGCATTCCCTCCAGCGCCAGATTCCGGAACCTGGATGCCGGAATGAAGAACTCCGTCTCCGGGACAGCATCACTCTGCTGTCGGTCTCCGCGACGTGGATCCACATTTTGACTCCAGGCCCCGCGACGAAAACGGGTGCGATCAACCAGGAGCATGATCGACATGTACAGGCAATTCCCAATCAAGTTGGCCGCAGCTTTGCTGTTCTGCGTAACCATCGGCATCACTGCGTGTCACTCCGACTCCGGCAATGCCGCCACGCCCGCGATCCCTGCGGCGCGGGTCGCCGTGGCGAAGCGGGGCGACATTACCCACGTGCTCACGCTCGCCGGCCAGTTCCAGCCTTATCAGGTGGTGGACGTTCACCCCAAGGTGAGCGGATACATGAGGCGCATCAACGTGGATATCGGCGATCGGGTGAGCCAGGGCGAGACTCTGGCGGTGCTCGAGGTGCCGGAGTTGAAAGCGCAGTTGGAGCAGACCTCGTTCGAGCAGATGGAAAGCCAGCAGGAGATCACGCGAGCGCAACACGAGATCGGCGGCGCTGAGGCGCTGCATGTCGCCCTGCACGCAGAGTATGACCGCCTGAAAGAGGCGGGGGCCTCGCGGCCCGGCCTGATTGCCCAGCAGGAGCTGGATGATGCGCAGGCGAAGGATCTCTCCTCGCAGGCGCAGGTGGATGCGGCCAAAGCCGCAATGGCTGCGGCGCAGCAGCGGGCTGAAGCTGCGCGGGCCGACAAGGAGCGCGTGCAGGCGCTCGAAAACTATACCGACGTGATCGCCCCGATTGCCGGCGTTGTGATCTGGCGCTACGCCGACACCGGAGCGCTGATCCAGGGCGGCACCACCTCGAACGACTCCGCTCTCCCCATCGTGCGCCTTTCGCAAAGCAGCCTGCTGCGCCTGCGCGTTCCCGTGCCGGAGGATGACGTGCGGTTCGTTCGCCAGGGCGACCTGCTCAGCGTGCGCGTGGATGCAATCGGGCGATCGTTTACCGGAAAGATTGTGCGCTTTACCCGCAGCGTGAACTTTGAAACGCGCACGATGGAAACGGAAGTCGACGTCGATAACAAGGACCTGTCGATCGCGCCCGGCATGTACGCCAACACGATGCTCCAACTTGCCGGCGAGACGAAGATCGTGACGGTTCCCATTGAGGCGCTGGTGCTGAATGCGCAGCGGCAGCAGACGGTCTATGTGCTCGATAGCGGAAATCGCGTGCACATCCGTGACGTGAGCGTTGGCCTGGAGGGATCGAAGCTGGCCGAGATCGTAAGCGGCTTGAGCCCAGGAGACCGCGTGATCCTCGGCGGGCAGGAGAAGTATCAGGAAAATGAAGAGGTGAGCCCGGCGCTTGCCGCAACTTCGGCGTCTGAAACAGTCCAAGAGACCGGCGGAATGATCGACATGAAGGCCGAAGCCAATGGAGGCAACGATTAATGCCGAAGTTTGCCCTGCGCTTTCCTTATTTCATCCTCATGCTGTGCCTGATCATCGCGCTGATCGGTACAGTCACCGTGGTGCGCATGCCGGTGGACCTGTTTCCGGAGATCGACATGCCGGTGGTGGTGGTGGCCACGTTTTATAACGGCATGCCGCCGCAGCAGATCGAAGCCGACATCACCAACACCTTCGAGCGATTCTTTACGCTGGCTGCCAACGTGGACCACAGCGAATCGCGATCGCTCACCGGTGTAAGCCTTATCAAGATTTACTTCAAGCCGGGCACCGACGCCAACGCGGCCCTGAGTAACATTGCGAATCTCGCCATGGCCGACCTGCGCCGCCTGCCGCCGGGCACACTGCCGCCGGTGGTGCTGGGCATGACTGCTTCCACGCAGCCCGTGTGCCTGGTGACGCTGAAAGGGCAAGGCCTCAACGAGACGCAGCTCAAGGACCTGGCGCAGTTCCAGGTGCGTAACCAGATCTCGAACGTGCAGGGTGCATCGGTGCCGCAGCCCTACGGCGGCACTTATCGCCAGATTCAGATCTACGTGGACCCGCTCAAGTTGGAAGCTCGTAATCTGAGCCTGAGCGATGTGGTGCAATCGGTAGACAACTCCAACCTCATTCTGCCCGCCGGCGACGTGCGTATCGGTTCGAAGGATTACAACATCTACGCCAACAGCCAGTTCCCCACTGCCAGCTCGATGAACGATATGCCGCTCAAGTCGGTGGGCAATTCATCGGTCCTGGTGGGCGACATCGGCAAGGCAGTCGACTCCGGCGCGCTCCAGTACAACATCGTGCGCATCGACGGTCAGCGCTCCGTGTATGTCCCCATCTTCAAGCAGGGTGGGGGCAGCAACACCATCACCATCGTGAACGGAATCAAGGCGGCCATCCAGCACCTGGTCGATATCCCGGCCTCGTTGAAGACGGCCGTCGTCTTCGATCAGTCGGTCTTTGTCAAGCTGGCCATCAGCAATGTATCGCGCGAGGCCGGCATCGGACTGATCCTCACCGGCATCATGGTCCTGATTTTTCTCGGCAGCCCGCGCGCCACGGTCGCCGTGCTGCTGGCTGTTCCGCTGTCGATGCTGGTTTGCCTGCTGATTATCAACGCTATGGGCGGATCGATCAATACCATGATCCTCGGCGGACTGGCGCTGGTCTTCTCGCGTCTCATCGACAACGGCGTCATCGTGCTCGAAAACATCTTCCGCTTCATGGAAATGGGCGCGCCGCCGCGCGAAGCCGCCGAGAAAGGCGGCACGGAAGTGGCCATGGCGGTTCTCGCGGCCACCTTTACCACCGCAATCGTATTCTTCCCGGTTACCTTTTTCAGCGGCGTCAGCAAATACATTTTCACACCCCTGGCGCTGGGCGTCGCGCTTTCCATCTTCGCTTCGTATTTCTTCGCCATGACCGTGGTGCCGCTCTACTGCTCGATGTTCGTCCGCGCGCATAGCAAAGACCAGTCGGCGGAACAGTCGAAGCCGAGCATCTTCGCGCGCTTCGACCAGCAGTTCAACGCCAAATTTCATGCGCTGCTCGAGTGGTATGAGGCACTGGCCATGCGCGCGATGCTGCGGCCCGGCCTCACGACCATCGCAATCTGCGCCGGCATGGTCATCGTGCTTGCAGTCACGCTTCCCTTCCTGGGGCGCGCGTACTTTCCCCGCACCGATCCGGGCCAGTTCATCGTCAACGTGCGCATGCCCAGCGGCACGCGGCTCGAAGTGAGTAACGACTACATCGCCAAGGTCGAGAACATCATCCGCGGCGTGGTCAAGCCGAACGACCTGGACATGATCGTCTCCAACATCGGCGTCTATCCGGATCTTTCAGCAATCTACACCACCAACGCATCGATGGACACGGCGTTTGTCCAGACAAGCCTGAAGGAAGACCACAGCATCGGAAGCTACGAGTACATGCGTCGCGTGAAGGAGAAACTCTCGCGCGAAATGCCGGAGCTCTCGACCTACTTTCAGGCCGGCGGACTGGTAGATGGCGTCATCAACCAGGGCCTTCCGGCGCCGATCGACATCCAGATCAAATCGCAAAATATGGAGCAGTCCTACGCGCTGGCGCAGCAGCTTGCAACCAAGGTGAGCGCGATGCCGGGCGTGAGCAATGTCTACATACCACAGAGCATTAACTATCCCGGCCTGGCGCTGAATATCGATCGCGAGCGCGCAAGCCTGATCGGGCTGTCGGCCAAAGACGTGGTCGACAACGTGATCACCGCGCTCACTTCGGACGGCATGGTGGCGCCGAGCTACTGGATCGATCCGCACAGCGGCAACAACTACATGGTGACGGTTCAGTACGCCAACCGCTGGATCAACAATATGTCGATGGAGGATCTGAAGAGCATTCCACTGCGCGGCGTGAAACCCGTCGGGTACACGCCGATGCAGGAGGGCGAGCAGGCTGAGCCCGCATCGATGCAGCTTTTCGGTGGCGATCACACATCGGGATATGTGCCGCTCGGCCAAGTCGCCGACATTCAGCAGATCAACACGCCGACTGAAGTGGATCACTATCAGATTCGCCGCGTCATCGATGTCTACGTTGCGCCGAAGACCGAGGCCCTGCAAAACGTTGGCGCGCGCATCGAGCGGCTGGTGGCGCAAACACCGCACGACCAGAACACGGTGCTCAACGTGCGCGGTGCGGTCGCCAGCATGAACGAGGCCTTTCATGATTTCGGCCTCGGACTTATCATCGCCGTCCTGCTGGTTTATCTCATCCTGATGGCGCAGTTCCGTTCCTTTATCGACCCGTTCATCATCCTCATGGCGATTCCGCCGGGCCTGGTCGGCGTCGCGCTTATCCTCCTGCTCACGGGGAGCACGCTGAACATCATGTCATTGATGGGCGTGATCATGATGACCGGCATCGTCGTCTCGAACAGCATTTTGATTGTCGAATTCGCCGGCATTCTGCATGCCGACGGGCAGCCGCTGCTGGATGCGGTGGTGCACTCGTGCAAGATTCGCCTGCGGCCCATCCTGATGACGTCGCTGGCCACGCTGCTGGGCATGATTCCGATGGCTCTGGGCCTCGAGGCCGGCAGCGAACAGTACGCGCCGCTGGCGCGGGCCATCATCGGCGGATTGGCGCTCTCGGTCGTCGTTACCGTCTTTCTGGTTCCGGCGGTTTATCTGGTCATTCATGGCCGGCACGAGAACCGAGCCGCTGCGGGATCTGCTGCGGAAGGTGGAGAGCATGCATAAACAGAACGTGGCGAGAGCGATTCGCGCGGCGTGCGCGGTTTTGGTGGCAACCGGTCTTGCAGGCACTGTGGGAGCACAGGAGTCCGGCTTACCGGCAGCGCCTCCGGTGCATCTGCTGGTTGCGGCGGCGGGACAGTCGCCGGCACCGTCCGCACAAGATCCTGCGCAGAATGCGCAAACGGATGCCGCGCAAACGAACGTGACGCGAACGAGCAACACGCAGCCCGCCGGCCTGGGGCCGAAGCTGACCATCGATCAGGCTGAGCAGATGGCGATCCGTAACAATCCGAACGTCAGCGTGGCGCATCTGCTGGCGCTCGCGCAGGCGCAGGTAACGCGTGAGGTGCGGTCTGCGGAGATGCCGGCCGCGGACGCCGATCTGACAGCCGCGGACGCGCATCTGAACAGCCGCATCACCGCTGGCGCATTGAATAACCCCATCGTCTATGAACGCGCAGCCGGTGGCTTGACGGTGAGGCAGTTGATTACCGACTTCGGGCGAACGCACAATCTGGTCAAGAGCGCGCAGTCAAACGCGAGAGCGCAATTTGAGAGCGAACGCGCAACCGCGCTCGATATCAAGCTGACGGCGGACCAGGCCTTCTACCAGGCCCTCACCGCGCAGGCCGTACTGCGCGTGGCACAACAGACAGTGGCGCAGCGGCAGGCCACCGGGGATCAAGTCGCCGCGCTGACCAAGTCGAAGATCAAGTCGGACCTCGACCTGAGCTTCGCCAATGTGCAGATCTCCCAGGCCGATCTGATGCTCGTCGACGCGAAGAGCGACGAGCAGTCCGCCATGGCGGCGCTCAATGACGTGCTCGGCTCAGAGGCTGACGAGCAGTACACGCTGATGGATGAAACCGATAGCAATCCACCGCCCGCGCCGCAGGATCCCGAGCCGCTGGTGCAGACAGCGATGCAGGCAAGACCGGACCTCGCTGCGTTGAACGATCAGTTCACGGCGGCCAGGCAGTACAGCACAGCCGAGCGCGATCAGTGGATGCCCACTGTCTCAGCGATTGCGGCCGCCGGAGGCACGCCCGTGCGCGCCGATCAGATTCAGTCCTCCTGGTACGGAGCCGCGGGCGCCAACGTCAGCATTCCCATCTTCAATGGATTCCTCTTCAATGCCCAGGAGAAGGAAGCCAAGCTGCGCGCGCAGGCCGATCAGGAAAGGGTGCGCAATCTTCGCAACCAGATCGCCCGCGATGTGCGCACCACGGTTCTGAATGCGCAGGCGGCCTTTGAACGCATCGGCGTCACTCAGGGAATGCTGAGCCAGGCAGACCTTGCCTTGGATCTGGCGCAGGCGCGCTACAAGATTGGCCTGAGCAGCATCGTGGAGCTAACGCAGGCCCAGCTTTCGCAGACTGAAGCGGAGATCGCCTATACCAGCGCCCGCTATGCCTATCAGACAGCCCTCGCCGAGGTGCGCTATCAGCTTGGACAGTGAAGGCCTACCGGATGGTCGCGCTTTTTCCGCGCGAGAGGACTGATGCTTTGCGGCGGTCTTTGGAGGCGAGATCGATCTTCTTCCAGAAGCCGATGAAGTAGTCGACCGCCGAAATGGTGGAGACCAGCACCGTGAAATAGATGGCCGCAATCGCGTACCACTTCACCGGAATCACCAGCACGCCGATCTGCCACTGGTCCCAGCGGTGCGCCAGGATAGCGGAGACCACTGAGACGATCTGGATGACGGTTTTGAGCTTGCCAAGTTCGCTGGCCGTGATCGTGAATCCCTCTGAGGCGGCGATGGAGCGCAGTCCGGAGATCAGAAACTCGCGCCCGATGATGACCACCGCGATCCAGACCTTGACGATCTCGGGATTGTAGGCAACCAGCGCGATCAGCGCCGCCGTCACCATGATCTTGTCCGCCAGCGGATCCAACAGCATGCCCATGGTGGTGATCTGCCCACGCTTGCGCGCGAGATAGCCGTCGAGACCGTCGGTCATCGAGGCCATCACAAACAGAACCGAAGCCGCAATCTCCTGCGCGCCGCCGGTTCCCCGCCAGGCAAAATGAGGCGAGAGGATCCACAGCAGCAGCGGGATCATGACGATCCGGCTCATCGTGATGGAGTTGGGCAAGTTCATCCCGGATCCCGTATATGCCGGCTTCGCAGTGCCGCTCGCGAGTGAGCATCGAAGCAACGGAGGGCCGGCCGCTCTCCGCTACCACAACTATAATCGCCTTCGCGCATCTTTGAATGAAATGGTCCGATCGGGTCAGCCGCCGCAACCGGCGTGCCTGGACATGCCAAGCCCTGTCGCGGTCAATACCCGCATCGGCGCAACCGCATGTTTTCCAGAAGCTTGCGTGTGAAATCGCGGGACTCAGGAACGAGGACCAGTTGCTGAAAATCAGGAAACGGCATCTGAAGCGACGCAGTGTTGACTTGGTGTATCGTTCACCGATTTCTGCCCTATCGGCAGGAACACTGAGAAGACAGTCCAACTCCGCCCGGGACTCGTGTTGCTCCTTACGCGAATCGATCCATGGTGCTTCTGTACGATGTTCTTGCAGACCCATAGCCCCAAGCCGGTTCCGACGTCGTTCTTGGTGGTGAAAAACGGCTCGAAAAGCTTAGATTTGTTAGCCGCCGGAATACCTCGCCCTGAATCAGCGATGGTAATCCGTACTCCAGTTGGATCCAGCTCATTCATTCTATTCGCTTCTATTCGAATTCGAATTAGACCGCCGCAATCGACGGCATCAATGCTATTGCTCAAAAGATTTGCGAGAAGCTGACGGATTTCGCCCGCAACTGCACGAATCTCCGGGTCCTGTCGAACTTCCGGTCGAATCTCAATCCCCTTATTCCGCGCTCGTCTGCTAAGAACTGCGATCAGCGGGTTCAGCATCTCTCCGACCCGCACTGCGCTTGGAGCAATAGTTTCGCGATAAAACCCAAGAGTCTGCTTTGTTATAAGCGAAATGCGGTTCAGCTCCTCCTCAATTGCATTCAGGTATTCTTGCACATCATTAAGAACGGCGCTGCCCTTCGCGAGATAGACCAGATTTGTGATTGCTTCGAGAGGGTTGTTGATCTCGTGGGAGACGGTTGCAGCCATTCGGCCAGCCGAGGCAAGCCTTTCAGTCGTTCGCAGGGCTTGCTCGGTCTTCTTTTGCTGAGTGATGTCGCGCGCAATCTTTGCGGCTCCGATTACTCTCCCAGTGTCATCTCTCACTGGGGAAATGGTCAGGGATACATCGATCCGTTCGCCGCTTTTCGTCAGACGAATCGTCTCAAAATGCTCGACCCATTTTCCCCGTCCAATCGTCGCCAGAATCTTCTGCTCGTCCCCTTCGAGTTCTGGCGGAATGATTGTGGTAATAGGCCGTCCGATCATCTCATTTGCCGAGTAGCCAAACATCCGCTCCGCACCCGGATTCCAACTCATCACAATTCCGTTCAGGTCCTTGCCGACGATCGCATCATCCGACGATTCGACGATTGCGGCCAGGCGGCGCCTGGCTTCCTCGGCAGCCTTGCGTTCCGTGATATCGAGTGTCACCGCCAGCTGCACGCAAGATCCATCGGTTGCTAGAAGAGGAGCGGCATGGGTTTCTATATGCCGGCGCTGACCCTTCAACCCCACAATGTCGAATTCCGACGACCCTCGTTCACCCCCGCAGATTCGCTCGTTGAATTCCCGGTACCGCTCACGATGCTCCGGTGCAATGAGATCGTAGACGCACTGGCCAACGACGGCTTCGCTGGAATCGGCCTGCACCATGCTCAGACCGACCGAGTTCATGTGCAGCAAAGTACCGTCGGCGGCAACTAACTTGACGCATTCCGGCGATGTTTCCACGATGGCGCGGAACTGCTTTTCACTTTCTTCCGCCCGGGTTCGCTGCTTCTGACTCGCCTCGAAGAGACGAGCATTGTCAATGGCAATGGCAGCCTGCTTAGCGACGCCCTCTATCAGCCGTTCTGCCCGTTCCGTAAACACGCCCACCCGAGAATGCCCAAAAAAAAGTCCGCCAATCACTTCACCTAAACGGGAGATCACTGGCGTGGCAAGATAGCTGCGCACAGGTAAGTGCCCCGCAGGTATGACGTGGTGGGGAGAGTTTGCGCCATACCGCGGATCGAGTCTGATGTCGGCGACCCGCACCGTTCGCTCACCTCGGAACGTCGGTCCGAACACATCAGTATTCCGCGGCATGGGGAAGTTTCTGAACGCCTCCTCAGGCACCCCAGTCAATGTATAGAGGAGATACTTCTCGCCCGCCTCATCTAGGTCGTTATAGAAGAATGCTCCAAATTCAGCCTGGCTCAATTCGCGGCCTGCATCGGTGACCGTTTGGATCAGCTTCTTGAGATCGAGTTCGGAAGCCAGGGATGCGCCCACGCGATGGAGGGTACGCAGTTCCTCTTCGCTTTCGCGCAATGCCACGAGAGCGCTCTTGCGTTCCGTGATGTCCTGAATGGTGATGAGGGTTATCTGTCCGGCGTGCCCACCGCGGTTCAAGCGGCGAGCGTTTAGCAATAAGGTTCGGCGTCCAGCCGCTAATTCCTGGTCACACTCCAGAGAGCCCAGGTAGTCATCGGGTGATGAGCTCGCATCGATCAGTGAGCGAAGTCCGGGTAGGTCCCAGTTTCCACTTCCAAATTGATAGAAGGCAGCTCCTTGCGACTCGTCACGCGAGGTTTGGAATAACTCGTAAAAGGCTTGATTGGCGGCTTGGATCCTAAGATCCGCGTCGACTATCACCAGGGCATCGGCGATGGTGTTGATTACCGCTTTTGTGTACTCGCGCTCTTCAATGGCCCGTTCCAGACTTTCACGAAAAGCAGTCACGTTGGTAAGCGTGAGCACGACGCCATTGATATTCTGATTCGCCTTGTAACAGCCGATATTGAGAGAGAACCACGACCCTGCGTTGTCCCCGATTTCCACCCGGTGTGAGGACCCACCGGCGATGACATGTTCGCAAAAATCCGGAAGGTTCTTGACTCGGGCGAACATCTGAATCGACTGCAATTGTCTGCCCAGATCGGAGCCCGTCAGGGCCAATAGCTTGGCCGCCGCCGGGTTGAAACCGACGATTGCCAAGCGGCGGTCAAGGACGAGAACAGGAAGCTCGATACAGTCAATGAGCTCCATTCCAATCGAGTTGGACGCCTCATGCGCGTCTAGCATTGTTTTCGATCCCGGACTGTCGTTGGAAGACCACGTCACCGCTGGCTCGTTACTCAGGAAGCGCGATACAAAGCACCGCTTCGCTGGAGCACCGCATCCGCAACATCCGGAACAACCTGACGCAACGCAAACAGCAATGCCTGAGATGATGGCATCTTGAACGGTGGCGCATAGCCCTCAAGAAGCTTGTTTTCAAGAACACTCGCCTCCACGGCCCCGACCACATCCCGAAGCGCATCGGCTACGGCGCGCTCCAGCCGAACGTAATCTTCGACTGGAATCAAGTGCGAGTGATTCTCCCCGAGCCTCGGCAACATGCGGGTATGCACCTCTCCGTCGAAGTTATCCATCAGAAAGGAGCAGAAGATCGCTATCCCCTGTTCGTGCGCAAGTTGATCGAATAAATCTTCAAGAGCCATGCTGGCGGTGGCATTGCCGCGTTCCCAGAGGACATTGACCATCTCGCCCCACCAGCGAACTTTCGGATAGCGGTTTCGCCCACGGGCGCGCCCTACCACTTCGCCCGCCAGGCCCAGGAACACAGGTGCATCTGGCATCTTTTCACCCATGAACCGGGGCAGGAGCTCGTCAGCGTCGACCACTGTCAACTGACCTTGCGACTGTGCTGCCTGGATATCCACGCCCTCGGCTTCGAGACGAGGACAGAAAGCCTCCCAGTGAGCTGCCGTCGGGACGAGAATTACACCTTCCCCGTGCGCTAGTGCGGCGGCGGCGAACCGGCAGACGGCTCGATTGAGAAACTGCTCATCCTGGTACAGCTGAACAATATGATCCTTGGGCCCCGCATCGTGAAGGAGACTGCTCCACGGTTCAAAACCGTCAACCTTGTGTCCGACTCCTCCGCAGATATGCGGAGCAGAGGCCGTTGACTTCTGAGACTGTCGCGTCGAGTTACCTTCAAGAGAATTCATGGTCGATTCACTCTCATCGGCTATCGTTTCGTTGGCTTTCAAGGGGGCCTGGAGGTTGCAAACAACTCGCCGCACGATGCGGTACCGTTCCTTGCGTTGTCGGGCTATTTTACACTGCTGGGATTCGTACGGTGCCTCGCATTGCAAATGGACAACTCCTCGCGGGAAAACGTTTCGATGCTTCTCAGGCGCCGGAAGTTGCCTCGCCGCAAGTCGCCGGATCCAGGGGTTTGGCATTGGCCATCACGGGCGCAACAAGAGCGCACGCTCGTTACTCTCAACCCATTCATTTGAAGCTCCTTAACTCTTCCTATTCTCAAAGACGATCGAGCGCCGGAATAGTTGATCGGAGCGCAAAGAAAAGCGGGGTAGCTAGCTACCCCGCTGGTCAATCCCGAATGTCGAAGGGAGATCTACGCGTAAATGCCCCGCTGGCGGATGGTGAAGGCCACGCGGTCGATAGCCAGCATGTAAGCGGCGATACGATTGTTCACGTTATGCGCCTCGGCATAACGCACCACGTCCTCAAAACTGTCGCGGAGGATCGTCTCCAGCTGCTCGTTGACGATCGCTTCCTTCCAGAAATATCCCTGCCGGTCCTGCACCCACTCGAAGTAGCTGGCGGTCACGCCGCCGGCGTTGGCCAGAATATCGGGGACGATGAAGATCCGCTTATCGGCAAGAATCTCATCGGCAACCGCGGTCGTGGGTCCGTTGGCGCCTTCCACGACGATGCGCGCCTTGATCTTGTCGGCATTGCGGCTGGTAATCACATTTTCCGTGGCCGCGGGAATGAGGATCTCGCAGTCGGAGATGAGAAGCTCATCGCTCGGCATCGCCTCAGCGCCGCGGAAGCCGAGAATCGACTCGTTGCGGTACTTGTACTCGATCAGCTGGTGAACATCGATGCCGTTGGAGTTGAAGAGTCCGCCATCCTTTTCCGCTACGCCGATGATCTTGTACCCGTGCTCGAGCATCAGGCGGGCAGCATTCGAGCCCACGTTGCCGAAGCCCTGAACGATCACCCGGCAGCCATCCACCGGCATATTCAGGTAGCGCAGGCTCTCATTGCAGGCCACCAGCACGCCGCGTCCCGTGGCTTCAATGCGCCCGCGCGAGCCGCCGATGTTGACCGGCTTGCCCGTAACTACGCTCGTGACCGTCTGGCGCATGTGCATGGAATAGGTGTCCATGATCCAGGCCATCGTCTGCTCGTTGGTGTTCACGTCCGGCGCCGGAACGTCCTTCTCTGGGCCGATAAACTCGATAATCTCCGACGTGTAGCGGCGGGTCATCCGCTCCAGTTCACCCCTGCTCATCGACCGCGGATCGCAGATGACTCCGCCCTTGGCGCCGCCGAACGGAATATTCACGACCGCGCACTTCCAGGTCATCCAACTGGCCAGCGCCCGCACCTCGTCCAGCGTCACATCCGGCGCGTAGCGGATGCCGCCCTTGGCCGGCCCACGCGCCTGGGAGTGCTGCACCCGGAAGCCGGTGAACACCTCGATCTGGCCATTGTCCAGCATTACGGGAAAATGCACGATGATCTCGCGCGATGGCGAGCGCAGCACCTTCCATAAGCCCTCATCCAGGCTGAGTTTCCGCGCGGCAAAGTCAAACCGCGCGCTTTGCGCCTCCCAGGGATTGATCTCCTGGTCCAAGCTGACGGTGTTATTTCCCGTTGGCATTCTCTTCTCCCTGTCCCGCAGCTCCCGCCGTGTTCGATTCCCGGCCTGACGCAGAACCCCTCGGATGCGAGCCAAAACGCTCGACACGCCCAAACCCTGCACCCAAACCCTGTAAGTGTACGGCATTTTGAAAATGTTTGTGTGCCTGCGCGCCAGTCCCGCAGTGTCCTGGTTTGGCGTTGTCTTGAAAGGGGCTTGGCGTTGTCTTGAAAGGGCACGACTTCAGTCGTGCCGAAAACGCCGCAAAATGCGTGAGGGCTTTAGCCCCTGAGGGTCGGGAAGATTGAATCAGGACACTGCGCGCCAGCCCGGCCCAGCCCAGTCCAGCCCTGCGCGTCGCCTGCCGCCGAAACATCCTCATGCGGAGCCTCCCGTATTGGGATGTCGTTCTGGGAACGGTTCTGGAGTGGGCCTAGCGACTGTTTTTAGGACATTTTTCCCTCTCCGCGCCAGCTTGACGTTGCTATCTTTGCAGCACCGGGCTCATCGGTAGAAGGCTTCGCGGCCTGCCATCGCCCGGGACCAGTCTCTCCAGGCGGCCTCGCCGGGGCGAAAGCTCCGGCTGGCCGCGTGAGTTAGCCCGCTCGATGGGAATACTATCCCCCGGTTTCGCCCATCCAACCCCGACGCCCGAGATCCGGAACCAGGTGATGCGATGAACCCGAGTGCGGCATTGGAAGGACTTTACGACTGCTTCGACAATCTCGCCGAAGGCATCACGATTCTCGATCCTCAGGGCAACATCCTTTCCATGAACCGGACCGCCGCGCGCCTGGTGGGATTCCCGAACGGTGAACCGCCAAGCGGACAGATCGCCGACCAGCACATTGAAGATCTGACCGATGCATTCACCGCCGCCGGAGACCCGCTCCCCCCTGAACAGCGGCCCTGCGTGCTCGCCCTGCACGGGCGGTTCGTCCGCAACTTTGAAGCTGGATTGCGGTCCAAGGGCTCCCAGGAGATCACCTTCGTTGAAGTCGGCACGGCGCCGATTCCCGGTCCTGACGGCGAACCGGCCCAGATCATCCTGAGTTACCGCGAGATCACGGAGCGCAGGCGTGTGGCTGAGGCGCGGGCCCGTCTGGCGGCAATCGTCGAATCGTCTGAGGACGCGATCATGGGGAAAGACCTCAATGGCATGGTCACCACCTGGAATCTCGGCGCGCAGAAGCTCTTCGGCTACACCTCCGAAGAGATGATCGGCCGTTCGATTCGAATCTTGCTGCTGCCCGGCCAGGAGGACGAGGAGGACGAAGTGCTGCGGCGGATGGCACTTGGCGAGACGGTCCAGCAGCCTGAGGTATCGAGAAGAAAGAAAAATGGCGAGACGGTGCAGGTGTCGGTGAAAAGCTCGCCGATCCGCAACCACAGGGGCGAAGTGGTGGGCGCGTCGAAGATCGCGCGCGACATCACGGAATCGATCCGCGCGGCGAATGCGTTGCGCGAGGGCCAGCAGCGGCTCTCGGGCATCCTTGACTCGGCCATGGATGCCATCATCACCGTGGACGAGCGGCACCGCATCGTGCTCTTCAATGCGGCGGCCGAACGCATGTTCCTCTGTCCGCAGTCGAAGGCCCTGGGAAGGCCCGTCGATGAGTTCCTCCCGGCGCGTTTCCGTGCGTCGCACGCGAGCCACATTCGCACCTTCGGGGCGACCGGCATGACCAGCCGCGCCATGGGCGAGCTCGGGTCGCTCTGGGCCCAGCGCTCGAACGGCGAGGAGTTCCAGATCGAGGCTTCGATCTCGCAGGTCGAGGCGCGCGGGCGCAAGCTCTTTACGGTCATCCTGCGCGACGTGACCGATCGCATGCGGGCCGAAGAGTCCCTGCGCGAACAGTCCGAGCTCCTGAAGGCCTCGCAGACCATCGCCCGCGACATGGAGGGCCGGATCGTCTTCTGGTCGGAAGGCGCCCAGAAGATGTACGGTTTCTCTCCGAAGGAAGCTCTGGGCGCTGTCTCGCATGAGCTCTTCCGCACGGAATTTCCCGAGCCGTTTGAAAGACTTGAAGAGCAGCTTCAGTCCACCGGCCGCTGGGAGGGTGAACTCGTGCACAGGCGGCACGACGGCGAAACGCTGATTGTCTCGAGCGCGTGGATTCTGCACCGCGACAGCGCCGGAAGGCCGGTCCGCATCCTCGAATCCCTCATCGATGTCACGGGGCGAAAGCGCGCGGAAGAGAAGGTCCGGCAATCCGAGGAGCGGTTCGCCAAAGCCTTCAAGTCCAGCCCGCTTGCGATTGCCATGAGTACCGTCACCCAGGGCCGCTATGTGGATGTGAACGACGCGTTTCTGAAGATGCTCGGCTACCAGGCGAATGAGGTAGTGGGCCGGACCGAAGCGGAGTTGGGCATCTGGGCGATCTCCGAGCAGCGTGTGGACCTGTTCGAGATGCTGCGGCAGAACGGCAGGGTCACCTCCTTCGAGGCCCAGTTCAAGACCAAGTCCGGGGGCTCCCGGATCGTCAATCTCTCTCTGGAGCCTATCGTTCTGGATGGCGTCGAATGCATCCTGACCACGGGTTCCGATGTCACGGAGACCAAGAACCTCGAACGCCAGTTGCACCAGAGCCTGAAGATGGAGGCGCTGGGCCAGCTCACGGGCGGCATTGCCCATGATTTCAATAACCTGCTGGGAGTCGTAGTCGGCAATCTCGATCTGCTGGAGCGGATGGTCGCCTGGAATGAGGCTGCCGTCAAGCGGGTGCAGGCGGCGCAACGCGCGGCCGTCCGCGGAGCCGAGCTGACCCGCCGGCTGCTGGCATTCTCCAGAACCGAGCAGCTCGATCCCGCGGCGGTCGATATGAAGGATGCGATCCGCGAAGTTGTGGAGCTGGCCTCCCGGACGATCGGGCCGGAGATCAAAATTACGACCCAATGCGACGCGAATCTGCCTCCGGTCTTTGTGGACACGGCGGCTTTGGAGACGGCGCTGCTCAATCTGGCGTTGAACGCCCGGGATGCGATGCCCAAAGGAGGATCGCTCATCCTCCGCGCCCAGCTCGCCGATCTTTCCGGCGGAAATGCCCTGGTGCAGGCGGGAGAGCTGAAGCCGGGCCAGTATGCGCGCATCACCGTCAGCGATTCCGGCCACGGCATGCCCCGGGAGGTGGTGGATCGGGCCTTCGAGCCGTTTTTCACCACCAAGCCGCGCGACAAGGGCACCGGCCTGGGGCTGGCAATGGTCTATGGGTTCATCAAGCAATCCGGGGGCGCCATACGGCTATACAGCGAGGTGGGCTTCGGCACCACGGTGTCTCTCTACCTGCCCCTGGCGTCGGAAGCGGCGGAGAACGCTCCGGAGCCCGAACTCGCCGAGCCGCTGGAGCGTCTGGGTGGGACGGCCCTGCTGGTCGACGACGAGGCTGAGCTGCTGGAGATCGCCGACGCCTATCTTGCCGAGCTGGGCTATACGGTGATCCGCGCCGGCAATGGCCTCGAGGCTCTCGCCGCCCTGGAGCGGGCCGGGCCTATCGACCTGCTGGTCACGGATGTCATTATGCCCGGTAAAATGAACGGGATAGAACTGGCCCAGCGGGTGCGCGAGCTGCGCCCGGGCATCAAAGTTGTCTTCACTTCGGGGTTTCCAGCTGAGGCCCTGGCGGAAAGAAGTGGAAAACTTGAGGGGGGTCCCCTCCTCCACAAGCCTTATCAACGCGCGGAATTTGCCGATATAGTGCGTAGACAAGTAAGCGCAGGTCTGCGCTAATCCACCTCTTTGCCCTCGCGCAGGCCGCCGGCACGATGGAACTGTGCCAAAAAAAGGGCAGAATGGGGACCGATGGCAACCGCCGCCAACATCCTGGTGATTGATGACGACGCCGACATCGGCGAGCTGGTCTCGGCCGCCGCACAGTCCCTGGGACTGCAATGCCGGGCCACCACCGACGCCGCCGATCTGGCCTGCCTGCTCGATTCCGATGTCAGCCTGATCCTGCTCGACCTGATGATGCCGGGGATGGATGGGGTCGAGGTCCTGCGTTTGCTCGGAAAACTGGAATGCCGGGCCAGCATTGTGCTCATGAGCGGGATCAGCAAGCGGGTGCTCGATACGGCCGAACGGCTGGCCGACGCCCTGGGCCTGCGCATCGCCGGCCATCTCCAAAAGCCCTTCCGGCTGGCGGATCTCGAAGAGTTTCTGCGCGGCCACGTGCCTGAGCGGAGCGCGATGGCAGCCAAACAGACGGCGCGGATTGACTTTCCGGCCAATGAGCTGCGCAACGGCATCTGGAACGACGAGTTCGTGCTCTACTATCAGCCCCAGATCGACATCCGCAGCGGCGAAGTGGACGGGCTGGAGGCGCTGGCCCGTTGGCAGCATCCGCAGCACGGGCTGCTCTTCCCGGACAGCTTCATCGGCCGCCTGGAGTTGCTCGGGCTCATCGACGAATTCGGCTGGCGCGTCGCCGACCGGGGATTGTCGGAGGTGCAACAGTTCGCGGTCAACGGAAATCCCCCGCCCCGCGTGGCGCTGAACGTTTCCGTGCGCTCCTTGCGCGACCTGAAGTTTCCCGACACCTTCGTAAGCCTGGCCCAGAAACATAGCGTTCCGGTTTCGAGCATCATGGTGGAGATCACCGAGAGCGGGCTGATGAACGACCCATCGAACGCCCTCGACGTGCTGACCCGCCTGCGCATGAAAAATATCCAGCTTTCGATCGACGATTTTGGCACCGGTTACGCCATGATGCAGCAGCTCGTGAACGTCCCGGCAACCGAGCTCAAGATCGATCGGGTCTTCGTGCAGAACATATACACGAACGACAGCGACCGCGTCATGGTGGAGAAGACGATCGAGCTTGGCCACGAGCTGGGCATGATGGTGACGGCCGAAGGCGTGGAGACCGATGCGCAGCTCGCCTTCCTGCGCCAGAGGGGCTGTGACCGTGCCCAGGGATTTCTGTTCAGCCGGGCTCTGCCGCCCGCCGAGATGACGGCCTGGCTCGGCAAATACCAGGCGCGCAGCGTGCGGGTCTGAACGCGGATCTAAATGCGAACCTGAATGCAGACCTGAATGCGGATCTGAACGCGGATCTGAACGCGGATCTGAACGCGGATCCGGACCTGGTCGCATAAACGGTGCTTTGAAAGGGCACGGCTTCAGCCGTGCCGGAAATAAGCGTAGAACAAACGGCTTTAGCCCCTGAGGGATGGTTCCCTCCGCCCAGCCGTATCTAGACAACGAGGATCTGGACGCCAAAAACGGGGACGCGAAATCCCACGCCCGCATCGACCCAATCCGGCTCCGCTCATTCGATACACTGGTTTCTGTGAAGCCGCAAAGCCAGCCTGTATTGCCCAGCCGCAAGGAGTTCCTGGCGCTCGCCAAAGAACACACCCTCGTTCCCGTCTGCCGCACGCTCACAGCCGACCTCGAAACACCGGTCTCGGCCTTTCTGCGCGCCGCGTGGACGGAGCGGGAATGCTTCCTGCTCGAGTCCGTCGAGGGCGGCGAACAACTGGGGCGGTACACGTTCATCGGCCTTTCCCCCTTCAAGCGCATCGTGGCGCGGGGACGGCACATTACCGTCGTCGAGGGCCGGAAGACTTCGAGGATGGAGGGCGACGTCTTTGACGTGCTGCGCCAGGCGCTGAGCGGACACAAGCCGGCGCGCTTGCCCGGGCTGCCCCCGTTCACTGCGGGCGCGGTGGGCTACTTTGCCTACGACGCGGTGCGGCAGATCGAGCGCTTGCCCGCGACGGCCAAGGACGAGCTCGGCGTCCCCGATGCGTGCCTGCTGTTCTTCGACGAGGTGCTGGCCTTCGACCATGTGCGCAAAGAGATCTGGCTGATCGTTACAGCGGATGTAACCGGAGGCAAGGCCGCCGAAGCCTACGAACGCGCCATCCTGCGGCTGAACCGGCTAGAGAAACGGCTGGCGCAGCCGCTGCCGAAGCTGGGTGCGCGCAGGCCGGCTCAGGCAGGCAAGCTGAAGGTGAAGTACCGGACCGCGAAGAAGGATTTCCTGGCCGCGGTCAAGCGCACCAAAGAGTACATCGCCGCCGGCGACGTCTTTCAGGCTGTCCTCTCGCAGCGCTTTGACGTGGAGCCCGAGGTGGACAGCTTTCAGGTCTATCGCGCGCTGCGGATAGTGAATCCGAGCCCGTATATGTTTTTCCTGCGTTTCGCTCCCGGAGACGCCCTGGGCGGCGCAGCCAGTCAAAGCAAGACAGCCTCCCGGAGAAAAAATCAGCTTTCGCCCACCGCTCCGCTCGAGATGGCAGGCTCATCGCCGGAGCTGCTGGTGCGCGTGCATCAGGGCAAGGTTGAATACCGGCCGATCGCCGGCACCCGCCGGCGCGGCGCCACCGAAAAAGAAGACGAAGCTCTCGCCGAAGAGATGATGCACGACGAGAAAGAGCGCGCCGAGCACGTGATGCTGGTCGATCTCGGCCGCAATGATGTGGGCCGCGTGAGCCAGTTCGGCTCCGTGAAGGTCGACAAGCTGATGTTCGTCGAGCGCTACTCGCACGTGATGCACATCGTGAGTTCGATCGAAGGCCGTCTGCGGCCTGACCTCAGCGCGGTGGACGCGCTGCGCGCCTGCTTCCCTGCCGGAACGCTGAGCGGCGCGCCCAAGGTGCGGGCGATGGAGATTATCGAGGAGCTGGAGCCGGCCCGGCGCGGCACCTACGGCGGCGCCGTGCTCTATGCCGACTTTTCGGGCAATCTCGACTCCTGCATCGCCATCCGGTCCATGCTGGCCGTGGGCGGTAAAGGTTATGTCCAGGCCGGCGCAGGGATCGTGGCCGATTCCGTCCCGGAGCTGGAGCATCAGGAATCGATCAATAAAGCGCAGGCGGTCATCCGCGCCATTGAGCGGGCGCGGGAGATGTAGGCCTGCGCTCCGCGCCGCACCCTCTTGGCCAGACATCGCCGATGTGCGGCAAGCCGATGCAGACCGCAGCGGCAGCGGCTGCATAAGCTGCATCTGACAGGAGACAGGCGCTTCGCGGCGCCGGACTTCTGGTGGATGAGGATCGGCTTCATGGCAGACGGATCTCCGGTCGAGAACCCCGAATCCGACGAGGCGAAGGTGTCAGCAACCGAACTTGAAGAGGCCAGGACTGCGGTCAGCGCACAGCACCAGAAGAATCTGGCGCGTCCTTCGGCCGAGGAGATCTTCAAGCAGGTTGCCACCAATGCGCGCCAGGAGCTCAAGCGCCCGTCGCTTGCGCTCGCCATCTCCGGCTTCGGCGGCGGGGCCTTCATGGGCCTGTCCGCGCTGGGCACGGCGATCGCCCTCACGCTGCTCGGGCAATCGAACACCGCGCTCCTCGTCTCGCGGATGTTCTACCCGGTGGGATTCATCGTGGTCATCCTGGGGCGTTCGCAGCTCTTTACCGAAAACACGCTCTATCCGGTCGCCCTGGTGCTGGCGGAAAAGCGCGAGTTCTGGAACACGATGCGGCTGTGGAGCGTGGTGCTGCCGGCCAACATGGCAGGCGCGTTTGCCTTTGCCCTGCTTGCCTCGTGGACATCGGCCATCGACCCAGCCACGGTGCAGGCGCTGAGCCAGCTTGGATTGAGGGCGATCGCGCATCCGGGCACGCAGATCTTCTGGTCCGGCGTAATCGGCGGCTGGATGATTGCGCTCGCTGCCTGGCTGGTTTCGGGCTCGCACTCGATCACCGGTTCGGTGATGGTGATCTGGATTCTCACCTTCATCGTCGGCCTGGGCAACTTCGCGCATTGCATCGCCACCTCCTGCGAGGTGCTCGTCACGGTGCTCCTGCACCAGGCGTCGTGGACGTCGTATCCAAACTGGTTCTTTCCAGCCGTGGCCGGGAACATTTGCGGCGGCGTGGGTCTGGTGACGATCCTCGAGTACGGGCAGGTGATGATCGGGCGCGACGTGGCGCTTGCCGAACAAGAAGAGCGCAGCGAATAGGCCTGGCTACGGCTCCGCGCCGAAGATGCGCCGGAAGAAATGGCCAACGCGGGTGAAGAAGCCCGGCTTTTTCTTCTGCGGAGCCTGCGGTGCGGCAGAACTCGCCGGGGCCGCGGCGGGCGGCGCTGGCGGAGCAACCGCAGCCACCGGCGCAGGCGTCGGATTCGAGAAAACCAGCGGCGCGCTCGCTTGCGGAACCGGGCTGACCGGCTGCTTCGGCGCAGGAGCGGGAGCCGGCGTGGGTGCAAGCCCCTCGCTCTGGGCCAGCGGAAACTCGTTCCCGGCGGTCTGGGCGGGCGACGGCGGACAGCCGCAAGGCTCCTGCTCCTGGTCGACAACCTCATGCAGGCTGCCGTGCTGGAACATCACGCGCTGCCCCGGCTGCACGCGATAGAGCCCGCTCTCGAAGAGGCTCGTCACCACCACATACGGAGCATTCGCGCTCGAGTTATCAACGCACGTGTCGCCATCGCGGCCCAGGCGCAACTTCAGCTCCGACGATCCGGGCCCGCCGATGAGAATGCGGAAGTCCGGCGTGAGCAGGATGTCCGCATTGCGCCCGGTGGCAAAACTGGTCTCCACAGCGCCGTGATCCATGGCGATGAGCAGGCCGGGGGCCTCGCCCGCGGGCACGCTCGCATCCGCCGCCAGCTTCACGGTAGTGCCGGCGCAGACGCGCAGCACGCCGCGGCGCGGCAGCACAACGTTCGTTGTGTGGGAACCGGAAGAAATGCTCCCGCTGGCGGCGATGATCGCCTTGCCGCCGGTCACTTCGAGCGCGCCCGTCACGGTGGCGGCGGAGTCAGCGTCCTCGCCGTTCAGAGGAACAATCGCGATCGGACTCCCCGGGCCGGCCGGTTCGGCAGCCTCGCTCTGCGCGGGAACCGCGGGCGAAGCGGGATCCGCGGGCGATGCCTGGCAAAAAGCCGCAGCCTCCCCCAGCAGGCAGAGACACAGGCCACACGCAAGGTGAACGGCGCGGCGAGCTTTGACTTTCGGCGAAGCAGGCATCCGGCTTACATGTCCAGGAAATTACGGATCATCTGATGGCCGCCATCGGTGAGCACGCTCTCCGGATGAAACTGAACGCCCTCGATGGGCAGCGTGCGGTGCCGGAGACCCATGATCACCGAGCCCGTCCCGGAGGACTCCGGTGTGCGCGCCGTCACGGCCAGCTCGGCCGGTAGCGAATCTTCTTCAACGATGAGCGAGTGATAGCGGGTGCAGGTAAGCGGCGTAGGCAGCCCCGCAAAAACCCCCTTGCAATCATGCTCCACCGCGCTGGTCTTGCCGTGCATCAGCGTGCGTGCGCGCACAACCTGTCCTCCAAATGCCTCGCCGATCGCCTGATGCCCCAGGCACACGCCCAGGATGGGCGCCTTGCCGGCCATGTGGCGGATCAGCGGGACGAGAATGCCCGCTTCGCGCGGCGTGCAGGGACCGGGTGAAAGAAGAATCCGGTCCGGCTTGAGAGCCTCCACCTCTTCCGGCGTCACCTCGTCGTTGCGGCGGACCTCGACCTCCGCCCCCAGTTCTCCAAGATATTGGACCAGGTTGTAGGTGAAGGAATCGTAATTGTCGAGGACGAAAACCATGCTCACTTCCAGTTTAGCGCGCGAGGGGCCGCACGATGGATTCGGCCCCGTTCGCGAGTTGCATGGTCAGGTCCAACTTTGCAACACTGGCCATGGTTGCAAACAATGGTTCTTCACTTCCTCATTCGAGGGCGCGTGCAGGGCGTGGGCTTTCGCTGGTTCGTTCATCGCGAGGCCAGCGAACTCGTTCTGCGCGGATGGGTGCGCAACACCGAAGAGGGCGACGTGGAAGTGGTGGCGACCGGCAATCCGGCCGATCTCGACGAGCTGCGGGCCAGCCTTAAACGCGGCCCGCGCGGCAGCCGCGTCGATCGCGTCATCGAGCATGTGCTCGACGAGAGCGAAGCCGAGGGACTGGGATCGTTCCGGATCGACGGAGCGTGGTAGTTCTCGCATCGCGGCCCGCCAAATTCCGGAAACGCTATAAAACTGCCGCTCGCTGATCTCTTTCCCTCATCCCGATTCCGGGTTCCCCGCTCCCTGAGGCCCTGGAACGAGCCCCTATAATCAGAAGGGAAGCTGAACCGCAATCCCGCCTGTTCCCTTCCCGCGCAAAGTTGCATTTCATCCCTGACGCACACTGAGGAGCGACTCCGAACCATGCCTGAAAAGTTGAAGCCGGTCAACATAGAAGATTTGAAGAAGCTGGTGCGGACCGTGCCGGATTTTCCCAAACCGGGGATCCTGTTTTACGACATCACCACGCTGCTCAAAGACAAGACCGGCTTCGCGCAGATGATCGATGCGCTTGCGGCCCATTACATCGAGCGCAAGATTGACTTGGTGCTGGGCATCGAGGCGCGCGGCTTCATCTTTGGACCCGCGCTCGCATACCGTCTGAATGCCGGCTTCGTGCCCGTCCGCAAGCCGCGCAAGCTGCCTGCTCCCGTGGCCCGCGTCACCTACGATCTCGAATACGGCACCGATACGCTCGAAATTCACATGGACGCGATTGCTCCGGGGCAAAGCATAGTCCTGGTGGACGATCTGCTGGCAACCGGAGGCACCATGGAAGCGACCGTGAAGCTGGTGAAACAGCTCGGCGGCAACATTGCGGGACTGGCATTCGCCGTCGAGCTCGACTTTCTGAAAGGGCGCGAGCGCTTTTCCGAGCACGACGTGTTCAGCCTGCTCCACTACGACGAGTAGACATTCCTAGCGCGATTGGCGCGCGACGCTGCCGGCGCTCTAGGTTGCGTCTGCTTCCCCGGAGGAAGCAGATTGGCCGCCGCCGCTTCCCGCTCCATCCTTGAACATCTGCGCATCGGCAAAGCGATACCCCACGTAGACGTCCGTGAGCAGATAGAGAGGATTCGAGGGGTCGTCCTCGATCTTCTTGCGTAACTGCCGAACAAAAGTGCGCAGATATTCGACCTCCTCGCGGCAATCGGCGCCCCACACCGCCGTGAGCAGCTTCGCGTAGGTCACCACGCGGCCGGCGCGGCTCATCAGGCAATGCAGAATGTCGAACTCCTTGCGCGTGAGGCGCACGATCTCGCCGCGCTTGGCGACGGTGCGCTTCACCGGTTCCAGCCGGATCTCCCCAATCTCGATGGGCGCATCTTCGGCCCGCGCCGGAGCGCGCACCCGGCGCACGGCGGCCCGAATGCGGGCGATAAGCTCGCGCGTGCTGAACGGCTTGGTCACATAATCGTCCGCGCCCAGATCGAGAGCCTCCACCTTGTCCTCTTCCTGGTCGCGCACGGTGAGCATCAGAACCGGCAGCCGCGGCGCCAGGGCGCGAATACGGCGCAGCGTCTCAATGCCGCCGATGCCGGGCATATTGACATCGAGAAGCACCACGTCATGGGCCGCTCCCCGCAACGCCTGCAGCGCCTCTTCGCCGCGCGAGGCCTCCGACACCTGGAAGCCAAGTTCGACGAGTGGAGGCCGCAGGGCTCTGCGGATGGCCGATTCGTCGTCGACCACAAGGATGCGGATCGCTTGCTGGTTCATCAAGAGCTTCCCTTCTCTGTAGCCGCCGGAATGGCCGCGAAGAATGTCGTTCCTTCATGCTCGTCGCTGGTCACCCAGACGTAGCCGCCATGAATCTGCGCGACCCGCTTGGCTACCGAGAGGCCGATTCCGGTGCCGGGCGCACGATTGGAATAGTTGGAAGTGCGGTAATAGCGGTCGAAGATGCGTTCGCGGTCGGAGATAGGAATGACCGGGCCGTAGCTGTGCACGGAAAAAATCGCTTCGGGCGTTGCGAGAAAGACGCGGATGGTGATCGTGGTGCCGAAGATCGAATACTTGCACGCGTTGTCAATGTACTGCGTGAGCAGCGTGATCATCAACTGGCGATCGCAGCAAAGCACCATGCCGTCGTCGGCAAGTTCGACCGCCACTTTCATGCTGGCGAGCCGGTCTTTCAGGCTTGCCAAAACCTCTTCGATGATCGGGCCCACCGCGACCGGCTCAGCGTGAATGATCACTTCACCGGCGTCGAGGCGCGCCGTCGTAAGCAGGCGCGTGGTCAGCTCGCTCAGCGCAGTCGTCTGTTCATTGATGAGCCCCACCAGTTCCGCCTGCGATGGCGAGAGCTTTCCCATCTCGGCCAGTCCCGTGCCGGCGGCGCGGATCGCCGTGAGCGGGGTTTTGTAGGCGTGGGCCAGCGAGTCGAGCACGGTGGCGCGAAGCTGTTCCGTGCGGCGCTCCGTTTCAATGCGGCTCTCATTGGCGAAGGCGCGGTACCGGTCAAACGTGATGGCGATGAGCGAGGCGATCGCGTTGTTGGTCAGCGGACTGGTTTCTCCGCGAACCACCAGGCTGCCCACCGGAACCGTTCCCAGGCGCACCACCCGGCGGCCGATGCCGGTGGAGGCATCGTCGTCCGAGGTCTCGAAGTAGTAGACGTTCTGCGCCAGCTCCATCGGATCTACGCTCCAGTAACCGGCCTGGTAGACCTCGTGCAGATCGGCGTCGAAGACGGCGACCGCTTCAAGCGCGAAGATCTCCTGCACCAGTTCGGCCAATTCCGAGCCGGGCTCGACGTGCAGGTTCATCTGCAGGGTGCGGCGCGTGAATTCGTAAAGATCATGCATCTGGCCGCCCCAGGACTCGGCCTCGCGCGCATGGCCGGTTACGCGCGCGGAAAGGCGGCTCACCGTGAGCGCAACCAGCACGAAGACCAGCACGGTGACTGAGTTCGCCGGAGCGGCGGCGAGCGACAACTGAGGCTGGCGCGCGGTGAACAAAGCCTGCACCACCACCGCCGAAAGAGAGACAATCATGGCCTGCCAGAATCCACACAGCAGAGCTAAGGGGACAACGATCAGCAGATACAGCAGAATCGAGACCGGAAGCAGCCAACGCGACCACTGCGCAAGGGCCGCGATCAGGGCCACCGCCACGATGCCGAGCGCGCACTCCAGCACAAAAAGCACCAGCCGCGTGCCGGAACCGCGCGAGCGCCTGGAGATGACCGAGCGCGCAGGGATATAGCTTTGTGCCAACCAGTCACCTGCCTTCGCTATGCCGATGAATGCGGAAATCTTTACCTTCGCGAACGGAAGAACCGATCTATGGCATCTTCGGAAATGCTGTGAACCCTTGAGTGCGTTGAAGGCGGAGTTTTCCAAGGAAAAATCCACTCAGCGACGCCGGTTTCGGTCTGCATCATTCCGAAAATGCTTTAGCCGGCGTCTCACCGCCAAGCACCTGCGGACCAAGTCCACCACTCACGAGGAATGCTTGCCCGGCGCAGCGCGGGCGAACAAAAAAGAAATTCTAGCAGACTCTTCATTGCATTTTAATACGTGCGGTGGAACCAAGCGGCCGTTCAGGCGGCGGCACACGTGTACAGACGCCCATCTTCCGCGAAATTCAGCAGCTTAGCGCTGAATTGATGGCAGAAAAAATGTTTTTTGTAATCCTCATTACATCTTTATGCGTCGTTTGCGTTACTGGTGCTAGCAAGCCTCGGCCGTAACAATCCATTCGTCACAGCGTCATCCGGCAGGCGGGATATCGTGAGCCCGTGCGCGCGGTCGTGTGCGCGGGGATAGATGCCTTGCATGCAAGCTGATCGCGGGTAATCGCAGTGTGCACGAGTGCCTCTAGATCGGCCGGTTCATCCAGAGTCACAACCACCAGCAATTTTCTTGGAGGGAAGTGCCGATGTACCTGAAAGTGAATCGCATCCTGCAGACAGTGGCCGGCACGGCCATAGCAACGGCGTTGATGGCTAGCGCTCAAACCCCCCCGCCAGCACCCGATTCAACACCCGCGGCCGCTCCGGCGGCACAGGCCCCCGCAACTCCTCCAGCTCCAGCCGCAACTCCAGCGGCGCCTCCCACGTGGAGCGTCGGCCCGATGGATTTGAGTGGATTTGTCGACGGCTACTACAGCGTCAACACCAATCGCCCCTCGGGAGCTAACGGCCAATTCAACCAGCTTTATAACTTCGACGATTCTACAGACCAGTTCAACTTGAGCGCGGCCAAGATCACGCTGAATCATGACCCTGATCCGGTCGGCGCTCACGTCGACGTAATCTTCGGCCGCACCAACGACCTGATTAATGCGGCCGCCACGAACACCAGCTCTGCCGATCAGCTCAATTACATCGAGCAGGCCTTCATCAGCATGAAACCGCCCAAGGCCAAGGGCTTCGAACTGGACTTCGGCAAGTTCGTCACATCAGCCGGAGCGGAGGTCATCGAGGCAAAGGATAACTGGAACTACTCGCGCTCGCTGCTGTTCGTGAACGCCATTCCCTACTGGCACTTTGGCGCGCGCACCTCGATGCCGGTCTCAAAGACGGAAACCATCGGATTGCAGGTGGTCAACGGCTGGAACAACATCACCAAAACCAACGGCGGCGCGACCATCGGCCTCACCAGCGCACTGGTGAAGCCCAAGTACAGCTGGTTCGTGAACTACTACGTAGGACCCGAGAACGCCAACACGACCACGGGTTACCGCAACCTGATCGACTCGACACTTCTGCTCACGCCGAACGCGAAGTTCAACGCGTATATCAACTACGACTACGGCCAGAACCGTGACGCCCTTGTCGCAGAGGGCGACACTCACCTGAATCACTGGCAGGGCGTAGCGTTTGCTGCGCACGGACAGGTAACCGGCGCGCAGGCGCTGAGCGGCCGCTTCGAATACTTCAACGATCCCAATGGCTCGCAGACCGGCACCATCCAGCACCTGTATGAATTCACCGGGACCTACGAGTACAAGTGGGCGGCAGGCCTGCTCACGCGGGTTGAGTACCGCGGCGACTTCTCCAACGTCAATTACTTCCACAAAGACACGGCGAGCACTGAGGACAACCAGAACACGATCACCATAGGGTTCATCGCGTTCTTCGGACCCAAGCGCTAGCAAACCTCGGGTTAGCAAACTTCGATTCTTTATTTCGTCCTGATGGAGTGAACGATACTCTCTCGGCATTGGGATAGAAATCGTGGAACGGCCGGAGGTATCAGGCAGACCGCCGGCCGGGCCAGTTGAAAGACAACGCGGGCGATTCACCCCCCTCAGAGCACAACGCCTGCATACTCGCACAGTAGGCGTCGTCCGGCTGGCAAGAGCAGCCGGGCAAGCGCACAAGAACTTCCGGCCTCCGAGTCCGGGAGCAGCCATATGAAACCCAATTTTCAGGAGAATGCTCATGGCAGAACAAAAAGCACCTCAGATGCAGGCCACCCTGGGCCTCACCGGGTTGACCAGCAACGCAATGGCTCTCATCGCCCCCGGCGCCTTCCTCTGGCTCACCTTCGCAATTCAAGCAAATACCGGTGTCGCGGGTCAGCCCTCAACCTCGCCAGCCATGTGGATCGGGATCTTCGCCGCCCTTCTGTTGTGCCTGGCTACCGCAGTTGCCTATGCAGAGATCTCAAAGCTCTACCCGGGCACTGGATCGAGCTACTACTACGCGGAACAAGCCATGCTGTCGAAAGACAAGGCATTCAAATATGCCCGCGTCGCCAAGTTCATCGTGGGCTGGGGCTCGCACCTTTACTACTGGGTGTATCCGGGCGTCATGGTGGCAACCACTGGCATCTTCTGCGGATATGTGGTCGGCTTCCTCTATCCGAACATCATGAGCGGCTCCAATCCCGGGCCAATCTTCATGGCCCTGATCGCGGTGGTCTTCTCCTTCTTTGTCGCCTGGATCGCATCCAAGGGCGCCGGCGCTTCTACGGCGGTCAATCTCGCCATCAACATCATCCAGATTTCGGCGCTGGTCGTTTTCAGTGTGCTGGCTCTCGGCTATCGCTCCAGCCATCCCTCGGGCACGCCTGGCTTCCAGTACGACAGCCAGTCGCTCTCGACCTATACCTACCAGTTCGCTACCAATCCGAAGGACGGCTCGATCATGCGGGATTCGAGCGGCGTACCGCTCCCGCAACTGGATGCGGCCGGCAAGCCGGTTCCGTTCCAGATCACCTATCCCGAGAGGGATGCAAGCGGTAACTTCCTGACCCATACTTCGGCTGCATCGGTACTTGTGCCGCACAAGCTCAGTTACATGTTCATCCAGGCTACAGTCGCGATTCTGATCCTGGTCGGCTTCGAGTCGGTTACCTCGATGGGAGGCGAGGCAAAGAATCCGACAAAGCACATTCCGATCGCGGTTATCTCCTCGCTGCTGATTCAAGGATTGATCTGTTACTTGTTTGAGTATTTTGCGGCGAACTACTTTCTCAACTCGGGGTATACCATGGCCAGCGCCTCGAGTTCAGCTGCGCCCATCGGCGACATGATGATCATTGTCGGCGATGGTCTGCTGGGCCAGGGACACGGAAAGTACTTCATGCTGGCCGAAGCCATCACCGTATTCTTCGCCCTGATCGGCACGACGCTGAGCTGCATGAACACCGGCGCCCGCGTTACTTACGCGATGGGCAAAGACGATGAAGCGCCGGAGCACTTCGGCATTCTGCACGCCGAGTCCCTCTCGCCGCGGAAAGCCATCTGGACACTGGCCATTATCTCCGCGGTCATCGGTGTAGTCGCTGTCTCCCTGGTCTTCGGCGACGCCGCCGCGCCAACGGATGCAACCATCGCCGCGCTTCCTCACGGTCTCTTCTCCAGCGTCGGCTATCTCTCGCACGACCAATTGGCCGCGCTTCCCAATTCCCTGCTCACGATCACGCTGACCTCGAACTTCGGCACGTTCATTCTCTACGCGCTGAGCTGCTTCCTCTGCATCGTGGCCTTCCAGAAGCGTCCCGATTACAACCCCATAGTGCATCTGCTTATTCCCGGATTCGGGCTGATCGCCAACCTGGTTTGCATGGCCTTCTATGTGGCCGGACCGATCTTTGGCCTGGGTACTTTCAAGGAACCGCTGCTGGCGTTGGGCATCTCTGTGGTCTGGGGCCTTTACGGAGCCATCTACTTCATCCGTTCCTCGAAAGCCAAGGGTAAGTCGATACTGCTCGCCACAAAGCAAACGGTCTCGTAAGCTGGAACTAAAGTAGACGCCTCTGGGTGGATTCTCCGTTCGACCTCTTCACCGAGACAACGGGCGGAGTTCCACCCAGCGGTTTTTGAACTCTTCATCTCAAACATTTTCAAATAGACATCTTTCCGGTGCCGTATGGAAGATGGCTACTCGGCGGCGCACACATGTTGGACGTACAGTTTGGCGAGGCAAGCGATTTCGGAAAGGTTCGGACAAACAACGAAGATGCCGTGGGATCGTTCATACCCTCCTCGCGTCATCAGGCCCGCTCGCATGGATATCTCTTCGCCGTCGCCGACGGGGTGGGTGGTATGGACCTGGGCGAAGTGGCATCGGCGACCGCCGTCTCTGTCCTCACGCGCGAGTTCGCCGGCGCGCAGGAAGGCTCGATGCTCATCAGCCTTTTGCCGCGGCTGGTTCAGCACGCCAATGCCGCCGTTCACGACCGCACCCTCGAACCGCAGTACCGGGGCAAGCGCATGGCAACTACCCTCGTCGCCTGCGCCCTGCGCTATGATCAGGCGGTCGTCTCGCATGTGGGCGACTCGCGATGCTACCTCATCCGCAATGGCAATGCCCGGCAGATCACGCAGGACCATACGCTCGTGAACGAGCAGAAGAAGATCGGCCTCATCTCAGAGAGTGAGATCAAAGATTCGGATGCGCGCCATGTGCTGATCCGGTCGCTGGGACCGGAGATGTTCGTCTCCCCCGATACCACCGCCGTCACCCTTCAGCCCGGCGACACGCTCGTTCTTTGCACCGACGGGCTGCATGACGAGATGGGCAGCGATGCGCTTGCCGCGATTGCCACGCAAAAAAAGAGTGCCGACGAGATTGCCCGCGAACTGGTCGCGCGTGCGGTGGAGATCGACGGCGGCGACAATACCACGGCCCAGGTGATCCGCATCCGCTCGGTGGAGCAGGTGGGGATGTACCGCGGCCGGCCTTACCGGCTTCCCTCCACCGCTCTTTGAAACCGGCGCAATGCTTACGGAATCCTTAGCCCATTTCTACCGTTTCCCGATAAAGTAGAAGAAGTCACCTGAAGGGAGCTTGCTGCGCGATGGGCTTTTACGACGGCCTGGAAGCCGGAACCCTGGTCGATTTCTACCGCATTGACGCCCCGGTGGCGCGCAGCGGCATGGCGTCGATCTTCCGCGCCACCGACACCCGCGACAACCGGGTGGTTGCGTTAAAGATTCCGCACCCGGACATGGAAGCCGACCCGATTCTCTTCGACCGTTTTCATCGCGAGGCCGGCATCGGAGAAAAGCTCAACCATCCCAAGATCATGCGCGTCTTCGGCGGGGAAAAGCGCTCGCGCATTTACATGGTGATGGAGTGGTGCGACGGGCGGCTGCTCCGCAAGATTCTGGACGAGCAGAGCCCGCTCCCGCAGGAACGCGCGATCCGCATCGCTCTCGGTGTTCTGGACGCGCTCGAATACATCCATGCCAATGGCGTGGTGCACCGCGACCTGAAACCCGAAAACATCATGGTCGACGAGAACGACAACATCAAGCTGATCGATTTCGGCATCGCCAGCGACGCCTCTGCCCGGCGCCTCACCTATGCCAATTTCACCGCGACGCTGGGCACGCCCAATTACATCTCGCCTGAGCAGGTGAAGGGCAAGCGTGGCGACGGCCGCACGGATATCTACTCGATCGGCGTGATCCTCTATGAGATGCTGACCGGCAAGCTGCCTTTCTCCGGGCCAACCCCCATGGCGGCCATGAATGACCGGCTGCTGAATCACCCGGTGCCGCCGCGCGTCGCGAATCCCGCTCTCTCCCCGCAGCTGCAGGAGGTTTTGTACCGGGCCCTCGAACGGGACCCGAAAAACCGCTATGCGGCGGCGCGCGAATTTGCGCACGACCTCGAACATCTGGACCAGGTGGGCGTGGAAGACCGGCCCGAAATCACTGACTGGCAAAAGCGTAAATCGCACCTGTCGCGCAAGATTTTGTACTACGGCGGCCTGGCACTCATCCCGGTAGCCGTCCTGCTTTTGATGGTGCTCATCGCCCATCGGCGGTAAGCGAAATTTTCCTCCTCTTCCGGCCGCGAATCTTCACGGGATCTTTATGCCCGGGGACCTAGCATTTCTGTGCGGACTCAACCAATCTTTTCCCACCCCAAGAAGGAGAACCATGGCAAAGTACAAACTTGAGTACATCTGGCTTGACGGCAAACAACCCATTCCTGAGCTGCGCGGCAAAACCAACATCAAGGACTTTGCAGCCCCGCCCACGCTTGCCGACCTGCCCCTTTGGGGTTTTGACGGCAGCTCAACCATGCAGGCGGAGGGGAAAAGCTCTGACTGCATTCTGAAACCCGTGGCCTTCTATCCGGACGCCGGCCGCTCGGGAAATTCCTATATCGTCCTCAGCGAAGTGATGCACCCCGATGGCTCGCCGCATATCTCCAACATGCGCGCCACCGCGCCCGACGATCCGGATGTGTGGTTCGGCTTCGAGCAGGAGTATTTCCTCTACAAAGACGGCCGTCCCCTCGGCTTCCCGGAGACCGGCTTCCCCGGCCCGCAAGGCCCCTATTATTGCGGCGTCGGCTACAAGTACATGGGCAGCCTGGCCCGCACCATCGTCGACGAGCACCTCGATCTGTGTCTCGCCGCCGGCATCAACCACGAGGGCATCAACGCTGAGGTCGCCAAGGGCCAGTGGGAGTTCCAGATCTTCGGCAAGGGCTCGCACAAGGCCGCTGACGATATGTGGACCGCCCGCTACCTGATGATGCGCCTCTGCGAGAAGTACGAAGTGGACGTGATGTGGCACTGCAAGCCGATCAAGGGCGACTGGAACGGCTCCGGCATGCACACCAACTTCTCTACCAAGTATCTCCGCGAGGCAGGCGGCAAGGACTACTTCGAGGCCCTCATGAAGGGATTCGAGAAGAATATTTCCCTGCACATCGCCGTCTACGGCCCGGACAATCATCTGCGCCTCACCGGGCTCCACGAGACCCAGTCGATCGACAAGTTCAGCTTCGGCCTCTCCGACCGCGGCGCTTCGATCCGCATGCCCGTCAACTTCATCAAGAACGGCTACACGGGCTATCTGGAAGATCGCCGTCCGAACTCCGAGGCCGATCCCTACCAGATCGTCTCGCAGATTATCCGCACCATCGAAGGCGTCGAAGTCGAAGTGTTGGTCTAGGGCTTCAGTTCGACCGAAAATCGGGCACGGCAAGGCGGGCGCAACCGGCGTCCGTTTTGCCGTGCCGTTTTTGCTGCCCACGGTTCTCTCCCGGCGCGGGTGATTTATCCTGTTGGAAATGCGCCGAACCACCCACGTAAAGGAGATTTCATGTCCACTGAGTTCCGTAATTTTCTCTCGCTCTCCTATGAAGAGCTCGAAGAGAAGAATCTTGAAGCCAAAGCCGAACGCATGAACCGCGTCGCCAACGACGAGATTCGGGAAAAGCGGCTGAAGTATCTGACCGACGAAAAGCGGATCAAGGCCGTCTCCGTGCTCTTTTCCGATCTCGAAGGCCGTCTGCACCTGCTCGACTATGACAAGAAGTTTCTGCTCGGCGCGCACGAGAACCTGACCTTTGACGGGTCGTCCATCCGCGGATTTACCGCGCAAAAAGAGAGCGATCTTCGCCTCGGCATCGATTGGAGCGCCTTCTACTGGGTTCCGTCCGACGTCTTCGGCAACGGCAAAGTGGTGGTCTTCGGCACCGTCATCGACAAGGATGGCAGCCTTTACTCGGGCGACATGCGCGGCGTGCTGAAGAAGTACTCTGACAAGCTCTACAACGAGAAGAAGTACACCTTGAATGCCGCCAACGAGATCGAAGGCTTCCTCTTCGCGGGCCGCGATGCGGAGAAGCGATATCACGAGACGGGCAAGTTCGACTTCATCAACACCGGCGGCTACTACCATGTGCTGCCGCTCGATCCGCTGCGCCAGTTCATCGATACCGCGGCTGAAGTGCAGCGCGCCATGGGCTTCCAGAACGAGAAAGACCACCCCGAGGTGGCGCCGAGCCAGTTCGAGATCAATTATGGCTACGGCGAAGTGGTGGCTGCGGCCGATCAGATCCAGCTCTACAAGCTGCTCACCCGGCAGATCGCCAACAACATGGGCTACACGGCCAGCTTCCTGCCCAAGCCGGTCGTCGGCGTGAACGGCAGCGGCATGCACACCAACGTGTCGATCTCTCAGGGCAAGACGAATCTGTTCTGGGATCCGAAGGGCCAGGAGATGCTCTCAAGCTTTGGCTGGGAGTTCATCGACCGCATTCTGACCCACGCGCTCGACATCTGCCTCATCCTGAACCCGAGCGTCAACGCCTATCGCCGCCTCGATCCGCACTTCGAAGCGCCGAACCAGATCAAGGCGTCGCCCACCGATCGCGGTTCGATGGTCCGCGTGCCCATCGGCAACTCGCGCTCGATGCGTGTGGAGGTGCGCTCGGTCGCGCCCGATGCGAACCCCTACCTCACGCTCTACTCCATCTTCAAAACCGGCATCGACGGAACGACAGCGAAGATCGAAAATCTGCGCCAGGCGCAGCGCTATCTGCCCGACCACATTCAGCTGGCCCTCGAAGATTTCAAGGCCTCGAAGTGGATCGCGGATATTCTCGGCGCCGACGTGCAGGGCCGCTACGCCGATCTGAAGCAGGCCGCCGCGAACCGCTCGCCGCGCGAACTGGGCACCTTCGTCAAAGGCTCCGAGGTGCAATACCACCACGAGGTCTACAACCAGTCGCTCTGGAACCTGTTTTAGAAACGAATCTGTCTTAGCCAATCAAGCCCGGTCTTCAAAAGAAGGCCGGGCTTTTTGCCGCCGCATTCTGCCTCACACTCTGCGGGTGACCCACGTTTCAGAGATGATGGCAAAGTACAAATCCAGGGTGCCCCAGGTCTCGCTTCTGAGACCTGGGAAAGCACGAATCTCCGCCAACCACGCACCTCACTACACCAACCCAGCCGCCATCACAGCCTCAATCTCTTCCGTCAACGCCTGCGCGGCATCGATACACTGCTCGCGGCTCACGTCGCGGTGCGTCACCACGCGAATCGCATTGGGACCAAACGCGCTCACAAGAACGCGGCGCGCCTTGAGCCGTGAGGCAATTTCCGGCGCGCCCGATCCCGCTGTGAGCCGAAAGATCACTATATTGGTCTCGACCGTTTCGAGATCGAGCGCGACGCCGGGCGTGTAGGCCAACGCTTCAGCCAGCAACCGTGCATTGGCATGATCTTCCTGCAACCGTTTTGGGCCTTCTTCCAGGGCAAGGAGCCCCGCCGCAGCCAGAACACCCGCCTGCCGCATCCCTCCGCCAAGCGCCTTGCGGAAGATGCGCGCCCTGGCCATCTGCTCCTCCGAACCCACAAGCATCGATCCCACCGGCGCGCCCAGCCCCTTCGAGAGGCAGAACATCACCGTATCGAAGCCGCGCGTCAGGGCCTTGACGTCCAGATTGAGCGCGGTCGCCGCATTGAAGATGCGCGCGCCATCGAGGTGCGTCGGCAACTTCCGCTCCTTCGCCCCGCCCCAAATCTCCTCCAGCACAGAAAGCGGTGTGCAGCGGCCTCCCGCAAGGTTGGCCGTGTTCTCGATCTCGATCAGTCCAGTCGCGGCGCGGAAGTTGCCCCACGGCTGGATGGCCGGCTCGATGTGCTTCCAGGTGAGGATGCCGCTCTCGGCGGGAACGGCGCGGATCAGGCAGCCGGAGAAGACGGCTGCGGTCGCCATCTCCCAGTCGAGAATATGCGCGCGCGCTTCGGCGATCACTTCCTGGCCGGGCTGCGTGTGCAGCCGGATGGCGATCTGGTTGCCCATGGTGCCGGTGGGCACAAACAGCGCAGCCTCGCGGCCAATAACATGCGCCGCATGGCGCTCGAGCAGATTGACAGTCGGGTCTTCGCCGTAAACGTCGTCGCCCACTTCGGCCGCAGCCATGGCGGCGCGCATCTCCGGCGTGGGCCGGGTGACAGTATCCGAACGCAGATCGATGATCGTTGCCAACGGTTGCGCCTTTCTCAAAAGCCGGAAGAGCCGGCCGCTCCGGCCCGGCGTTCTTTCCTATCTGCTAATCCCTGTTCCCGCCTTTTACGGAATCTTCGCCATCGGCAGTTCCATCACCGGAGTACGCTGGCCGCCCTTCACCGCATACGCCCACAGGCCGTGAAAGTTGGCGCGGATTCCCGGCTCCGCCTTAAGAAAGGCGGTCATCACAGACGTGGCCTCCGTGCGCAGCGCCGCCGGATCGGTCACTCCTGTCGACTCGTAGGCAATGCCCAGGTCCGGCTCGTGCAGCGAGGCATCGAGACTCACGCCGTCGATCCTCCAGGTCCGATCGCCATCAGGCAGCGCGAGCGGCAGCGCGTTGCGCGGCGAGGGCGTAATCTGCTGCTGCTCCTGGCGCAGCTTGTCCAGATTCGGCGAAGTGAGAAAATCAACCGGAAGCAGCAGGTAAGCCGCGATATCGTAGTCGTACCACGCGCTCCACGGGTCGGGCTTGGCCAGATCGCGGGCGTGTTTCCAGTACCAGGTGCCATCGTGGCCGTCGAGGGCGCCGGGCCGCACCGAAAGCCCCGCCAACAGCCATGACGAAGTCGCCTTGTCCCAGCCGAGGATCATGCCAAGCTGGCCTTCGAGCGGCGCGCCGAGCGCGTCGGCAAGCAGCACGGCGTAACGGCCCGGAGGCAACTCGTGCATCGAGACGGTGATGTTCATCGAGCCGCTGGTATTGGTGCAGAAGAACTCCGTGTCGGCGGGCGCGGCCTGCCCTGAGGCGTCCAGCAGGAAGGCATCGCGGAACTGCACGCGGCCGCCATTCGTGAGAGCAGCGGCCCGCTCGACGGCGGAGCGAATCCCATCCCAGGCCGAAGCTTCGGCAGGCAGCAGCGCTGCTTTAACGGTGGCCGTATCCTGCCCGGCAACGGCGTCGGCGAGCTTGGCTCCTGCGGCGGCAAGCGCGTTCCGGTCCTGCGGCGGCATCTCGTCCTGCATGGTGCAGGTGGCGGCAAGGCCCGTTACGGGAATCGAAAGGAAAACCGCGGCCGCAACGGCCCTCCAGCAGAGACGCATCTCGGTAGATATCCTCTCTCGTAGCATTAGACGCGCGTTGTGAGCGTCTAATGGTCACTGCTAGTCTAGTACAGTAAGGCAGCCCGAAGGCGCGCAGGACGGACCAGCCAGACGGACCAGCCAGCCAGACCAGCCAGACCGTTGCCCGCCGGCGATTCCTTCTTACGATTCCGGCGTTGCTTTCAACATAGGGAGCCATCATGCCGACGCGCAGGCCAGCCCCGCTCCAATTTTCGCCGTACCCGTTCCGATTGCGGACCGCGGCTCTGGCAGCATGCACGGCCCTGCTGGCTGCGCTTCCGGCTTCGGCGCCGGCCCTCGCTATGCAGGCCACGGCCCCGGCTGCTCCCGGGCCCCGGCACGCCAAAGCAAAGCACTCGTCTGCCGCCACCCCGGTCGCCCAGGCTGCCGCCACGCCGCCGGCAGCGCCCGCCATTCCCCCGCCCAACTGGCCCATCAATGACAAACCCGTCCCTGCTACCGTGGCCTGGGACAGCCAGGGCTTGCGCATCCAAGCAGCCAACTCCAGCCTGCAGCAGATTCTCAAGGACGTTTCAACCGACACCGGCGCGAAGGTGGAAGGGCTGAACTCCGACCAGAGGGTCTTTGGTGCCTACGGGCCCGGCCCCGCGAATGAGGTGCTCTCGCAGCTTTTGAACGGCACAGGCTATAACGTGCTGATGATTGGAGATCAAGGGGAAGGCACGCCGCGGCAGATTGTGCTGAGCGCCAAGCCGACCGGCCCGGCTCCCGCAAACAGCAGCCGGAATACCATGAACGAGGAAGATTACGAAGCCGAACAACAGCAGGAAGCTCCCATGCAGCAGATCGAGCCGCCCAACGTCCGCAACGGCTTCCAGCCGCCCGAGCCGCCGCAGGGCGCGCCGCCGCGCACGCCCCAACAGATCATCCAGCAAATGCAGCAGATGCAACAAGATCAGCAGCAAAACCAGAACAATCAGCCGAAGTGACGGTTCTTGGCTAGGCAAACTGGGGCCAGGCAAACTGGCACCGGGCAAACTGGAGCGGGGCAAAACAGGAATGGGGGGGAATCTGAGGCTTCAGAGGCTTCAGAGAGTTGTTGCGGCCTCGGCCTGGGGAGTTTTCACGGCAACCGGCTGCTGCTGCGGACGAATCACGGCAAAGCCCACCCGCAGAATTGCGTACGCCGCCAGGATTCCAAAGGCCATCGAGCCGAGCGTCGCGCAAATTAACATAGCAAAATTCAACCAGTCCGTCATGGAGCCCCTTGATATTGGTCGCGTGCCGTATCGTACGTGTTTGCCGGAGAGGGAGGGATTTCCGGCACGGGCGCTACCACTTCAAGTGCGATTGTCGCAGAAGAATGGCCACGTTGACCCTCCCATCTATTGGCAAATAAAATACCCCTAAGGTGTCATTCCGGAACGGAACATAGATTCCGCTTACTACACCTCAATTGTCCCGCCGACTCTCGTCAGCTACGCCATGTCCATTACGCACATATCGGTGCGCGGGGCGCGCCAGCACAACCTGCGCGACGTCAACGTACGCATTCCCCGCAACGCTCTCACGGTGGTCACCGGACTCTCCGGCTCCGGGAAAAGCTCGCTCGCCTTTGACACCATCTATGCTGAAGGACAACGGCGCTATGTAGAGACCTTATCGGCCTACGCGCGCCAATTCTTAGACCAGATCGAGCGCCCCGATGTGGATTCGATTGAGGGATTAAGCCCGGCCATCTCGATCGAGCAGAAAACCACCAGCCGCAGCCCGCGTTCGACCGTGGGAACCATCACCGAGATCTACGATTATCTGCGGCTGCTCTACGCCTCCGTCGGCACGCCGCATTGCCCTAACTGCGGCCGTCCCATCGCCCGCCAGACCGCAGAGCAGATCGTCCAGCGCATCCTCGAACTGGGCGCGGGCGAGCGCGTCACCGTGATGGCCCCCGTGGTCCGCGGGCGCAAGGGCGAGTTCAGGGAGTTGCTCGACGAGTTGGACCAGCAGGGATTCCGTGCCCGCGTCGATGGCGAGATGCGCGACCTTTCGGAGCCCCTGCAGCTTGACCGGCGCAAAAACCACACCATCGAGGCAGTCATCGACCGCGTCCTCCTGAAAGCCGACGGCGCCTCATCCACTCCACGCTCCCCAGCAGAAAGAGCGGGAAAGCAGGACACTCAGCCCGGCGGCAAGCCCTCGGTAGAAAAACGCCTGGAACAGGCGGTGAACAAGGCGCTGCAGCTCGGCAACGGTCTTGCCCTGGTGATTACAAACAACGGCCAGGAGCAATTGTTTTCCTCGTCCATGGCCTGCCCCGATTGCGGGCTCGACGTGCCCAAGCTGGAGCCGCGCAGCTTCTCGTTCAATTCCGCCTTTGGAGCCTGCCCCGAGTGCCACGGGCTCGGTTCGCTCTACGATCTCGACCCCGCCAAAGTGATTACCGACTGGTCCAAGCCGCTGCTCGACGGCGGCCTCGGACCCGGTTCGGCCTCGCAATACCTGCTGAAGCTGGTTCAGCTTGCGGCCGGCCGGTACAAGATCGATCTGAAGACGCCGTTCGAGGATCTTCCACCCAAGCAGCAGCATATCCTCGTCTACGGGCCGCCCAAAGGCGAGGCGCCGCGCACCGGCTTCCACGGCATTCTTGCCTACCTGCGCGATTCCATCGATGAGGCCCGCAGCGAGGGGTATCGCGAGTACATGATGAGCTTCATGTCGGCGACACCCTGCCCCGTCTGCCGCGGCAAGCGGCTGCGGCCGGAGTCCCTGGCTGTCAAAGTGGGCGCATTGTCCATCGCCGATTTCACTTCCCTGCCGCTGAACCGCGCGCTTTCGACGGCCATCAATTTCAAGTTCACTGAACGCGAGGCCCTGGTGGCCGAACGCATCCGCCGCGAGGTCGTGGAGCGGCTCGAGTTCCTGTGCGCCGTGGGGTTGACCTATCTCTCGCTTGACCGCAACGCAACCACGCTTTCCGGCGGCGAGGGCCAGCGCATCCGCCTGGCCACGCAGATCGGCTCGCGGCTTCGCGGCGTGCTCTACGTGCTCGACGAGCCCTCGATCGGCCTGCACCAGCGCGATAACATGCGCCTGATTGAGGCGCTGGTGCGGCTGCGCGACCTGGGCAATACCGTGCTGGTCGTGGAGCATGACGAAGACACCATCCGCCACGCCGATTACGTGCTCGACCTGGGGCCCGGCGCGGGACGGCTGGGCGGCTATGTGGTGGCCGAGGGCACGCCGGAACAGATCATGGCTGCGCCCGCCTCGCTCACCGGGCGCTATCTCTCCGGCGAAGCGACCATGGTGCAGCGCGACAAGCCGCGTCCGCTCACCGGCAAATGGGTCACCGTGACCGGCGCGCGCGAGCACAACCTGCGCGACGTGACCATCCGCATTCCGCTGGGCGTGATGACCGTGGTCACAGGCGTGAGCGGCAGCGGCAAGAGCACCCTGATCAACGACATTCTCTACCGCTCTCTGGCCAAGACCATCTACGGCTCGCGCGAGGAGCCCGGCGCACACGACGCGCTGGAAGGAGCCGAGCAGATCGACAAGGTGGTGCGCATCGATCAGTCACCCATCGGCCGCACCCCGCGTTCGAATCCTGCCACGTACACGCAGGTCTTCTCGCCCATTCGGGATCTCTTCGCCATGCTCCCCGAATCGCGCGAGCGCGGCTACAAGGCGGGGCGGTTCAGCTTCAATGTCATGGGCGGACGCTGCGAGGCCTGCCAGGGCGACGGCCAGCGGCGCATCGAGATGAACTTCATGCCGGACGTGTACGTCCAATGCGAAGTCTGCAACGGGCGCCGCTACAACCAGGAGACCCTGGCGGTGAAGTTTCACGGCCACTCCATTGCGGACGTGCTCGATCTCACCATCGAAGACGCGCTGCCGCTGCTCAAAGATGTCCCGCAGGTCCGGCAAAAGCTGCAAACGCTCGTCGACGTGGGCTTGGGCTACGTGCACCTGGGCCAGAGCGCGACCACGCTCTCCGGCGGCGAGGCGCAGCGCATGAAGCTGGCCCGCGAGCTTTCCAAGCGGCAGACGGGAAAGACCCTGTATCTGCTCGACGAGCCAACCACCGGCCTGCACTTTGACGACGTCCGCAAACTGCTTGAGGTGCTGCACCGGCTCACCGACCTCGGCAATTCGGTGATAATCATCGAACATAATCTGGACGTGATCCGCAACGCCGACTGGGTGCTCGATCTCGGCCCGGAGGGCGGCGAGGATGGCGGGCGCGTGGTGGGCGAGGGCCGTCCCGCCAAAATTGCGGCTACGCCGGGCTCCTACACCGGAAACTTCCTGACGCGGTACTACACTTCAGAGAGCGGCCGGTTGGCAGAGGCGGAGTTCGAAGAGACCCTGCGCACCAACTCTGGCCGAACGGATTCCGTCGCTGATGTGGAGTCCGCAAAGAAGAACGGGACATCAAAGAACGGGACTGGGAAAGTGGGTTCGCCGGCGAAGAAGCGCTCCACTCAAGCCGCGGGCGGCAAGAACGCAACTCTCCGCAAGAGGAAGAAGGGGCCAGAATGAGCAGCATTCCAACCGGCGAGCCGGCCAACCCGGAATCCAGGCGCGCCGGTCTCCCCGAGGCGCAGGACGAGATCGTTCCCTACCATCCGATGCCGGCCGAAACCGCCTATCCCGCCGAAGCTCTGCCCGGTGAAGCGGTGCCCCTCAAGACCAGTGTCGATACCAGTGTCGAGCCCAGTATCGATACCGGTATGACCGCCGCTGAGCCGGTCTTTCCCGCGGAGCCCATCTTCATAGAACCGGCGCTTGTTGAACCGCCCATCTTCGCGGCTGCCCTTCAGCCCGAAGTCCGGCAGCCGATTCGCATCCCCCATCTCGGAAATCTTTTGCTTCTGCTCCTGGTTATCGTTGCTGGCTTCGCCGCGGCCATTGTTGTGGTCCTGGTCGCATTGCACTTTCACGTCTACGGCATCTCGAGCATCGAGCAGACCAAGTCGGACATTCATTACACGCTGGGCAGCGAAGGGTTGGGCTATCTCTTCACGTTGCTCGGCTGCCTGGTCGTCTTTCCGCTGCTGTGGAACAAGCCATTCTTCGCCGGCATTCAATGGAACGCCGCAACCGCTCTCCGGCTGCGCTGGCATCTCGTGAGCGCGGCCTTCATCTGTTTTCTGCTCGCCCTCTTGAACAGCGTCGTGCTGCCCGGCCCGAGCCACGCGCCCATTGAAGATATCTTCCGCCAGCCGGGAGCGGCCTGGCTGCTCTTCGGCTTCGGCGTCACATTCGCCCCCTTCTTTGAGGAGATGTTCTTTCGCGGATTTCTCCTGCCGGCCTTCTGCACCGCCTTCGATTGGGTGGCTGAGCGCGTCACGCAGACTCCGGAACCCTCAGCCATTCAACCCTCGCCCATTCAACCCTCGCCCATTCAAGCTCAAGCTCCCCGATGGACGCCCGGCTCTTCGCTCGTGGCCGCCACCGTTACCGCGGTTCCCTTCGCGGCTACATGCGCCCTCGTGTCCAAGCGCTATCTCGTCGTGGGCGCGGTTCTGCTCTTCGCCTGGTGCTGCACCATGGCCCTGGTCTGGAGCATCGCTCGCCGCCGTCCTCCGGCTTCCGTTGCGCCGCTCGATGCCACCGGGCAGCCGCTGTGGTCGTTTCCCGCCATGGCGTGCGTATCGCTCTTCACCAGCATTCCTTTCGCGCTGATGCATGCGCCGCAGACAGGCTTTTCCGTCGGGCCCTTTCTGCTTCTGGTGGGCGTGAGCATCGTGCTCTGCGGCATACGCCTGTGGACGCGCTCGCTCGCCGCCAGCACGCTCGTCCATGCTTCTTACAACTTCATGCTCTTCTCCATGATGCTGGTAGGTACGCAAGGCTTCCGGCACATGGAAAAGATGTGACAACAGCAAGTCAGCGAGTCGGCTACGGACGGTTGCGTAAGAAATATACGTGAGCGCAGTAGGAGCGATGGTTCTCAACCGGCCAGAGACGCAATGGATTTGAGCGCGCCGTAGGCGCAATAGTCATGCAGCCCCGCGCTTCAGCGTGGGGACAGGGTTTGCGCAACAGTATCAAGGAGTCCCGTAGGGACGGCGCGAGGACATTTCATTCGCAGCTGACTCGCCGACCCGCCGCTCTGTACAATCGAACCGGATGACCACGCAGACCCACGCGCAACAACTGCTCTCGCTTCTCGCCCGCACCAGCTTTCGGCTCGGCGAATTCAAGCTCTCCTCCGGCAGCACCAGCGACTACTACATCGATTGCCGCACCACGACCCTGCACGCTGAAGGCGGACGGCTCACCGGCCATGCCATCCTTGAACTGCTCGAAGCCGCGGGAATTGAGGCGGAGGCCGTCGGCGGCATGACGCTCGGCGCCGACCCGATCGTCTCGAATGTGGCCACGGCAAGCGCATGGCGTGCCATCTCGCGCCCCGGCGCGCCTCTACTCCACGGATTCCTCGTCCGCAAAGCCGAGAAGGCGCATGGCACCGGCCGGCGCATTGAAGGATTCTGCCGCGCAGGCGCCTCCGTGGTGATCGTCGATGACGTATGCACCACCGGCGCTTCCACCATCGCCGCGATTGAGGCCGCGCGCGAAGCGGGAATGAAGATCGCCGCCGTGGTCTGCATTGTGGAACGAGAAGAGGCGAATGGAAGGCCGGCTGTGGAAGCGGCCGCGGGCAGTGCGCCGTTTCTGCGCCTCTTTACCGCGAATCAGGTCCGCGCAGAACACGTGCAGCAATTGGATGCTACGAAGAAATAACTAGCCCAAAAGCGAGGAGCCGACCCAGCAGCTGGGTCGGCCCTTCGTGTGCCGGTTAAATTGGAACAGCAGTCCTTATTGTCCGCCGCTGGTCGGCGCAGCAGGAGCCGGTCCAGCGTTGTTCATGTTCGAGAGCAGCTGCACTTCCACGCGGCGATTCTTCTTGCGGCCTTCCGCCGTGTTGTTGGGCGCCACTTCCTGGTCCTTGCCGATGCCGATCAGGTAGAACCGGTGCGCCGGAATGTTGTACTTGGTCACGAGATACTGCACCACCGCATCCGCACGGCGGTTGCTCAGCTCGTAGTTATACTGCGCCGGGCCGGTCGAATCGGTTCCGCCCGTCACTTCGAGAATGAAGTTTTTCGCCGAGTTCAACTGGTTGGCAAAGCCATCCAGCTGGCCCCGATCGTCCGCCGTCAATGCCGCCTTGTCGAATCCGAAGGTGACGGACACGTCGGCAACCTGCTTGTAGTTGTCGATGTTCTTCACCAGCGCGTCCAGCGAATCGGCACGCTGCGCCACGTCGTTGGCCGCTGTGTTGGCCTCAGTCGCAGCCTGCGAGGCGTTCTGCGCACTCTGGTTTGCGGTGTCCGCGGAGTTCTGGGCCTGCTTGATTCCCGATTGCGCCCGTTCGTCCACGTCGTGAATCTGGCGATTGTTCTCCGCCGTCTCATTGTCGAGCTGGCCAGTGTGCTGGATGACAGGCGCGGTCTGGTTTTTCACGTAGTTCTTGGTGGCACATCCCGTAACGCCCAGCATCGCCAAAGCTGCTGCAGATATTGCAAATCCCAAACGTGTCTGTGTCATTGTTTTTTGTCCTTTTCGCCATCCTGGCGTTTACACGCCTCCGGCGGGAATGGATTTCTCCTTCTCAGCCCTAAGATGCAGCACGCAGGACACCATTTGCACGTGCTCACTTAAGTCTTTGATTGCATGAAGAATAATTGCAGTTCTGCGGATGGGCGCCGGCTCCGCTGCCAGGGTAATTTTTACATGGTCACGTAAGGATTGCTTTTCTCCATACTTGCGCCAAACCGCGACTTAGCCAAACCGCGCCCAGCGAGCGCGAGTCCTCGATCGGCGAAGAAAGCGCAATTCCCGGTATTCTAAGAACTGGCCCCTTCACGCGGACCTCCCTGCAGAACTCTCAGGCAGAACTCTCAGCCAGAACTCCCAGATGGATCTCCACGAAAAAATCCGTACGCTTCCCACCCAGCCCGGCGTGTATCTCTACAAAAACGCCGAGGGCCAGGTCATCTATGTGGGCAAGGCCAAGAACCTCCGCTCGCGGGTACGGTCCTACTTGCTGGAGGCGTCGCAAGCCAACGCCAAGACCGGCTCGCTGATGCGCGAAGCCGTGGAGATCGATTACATTCTCGTCGCCAACGAGCACGAGGCGCTGGCGCTCGAGAACAATCTCATCAAGCAGCGCAAGCCGCGATTCAACATCCTGCTGCGCGATGACAAGACCTATCCCTACGTGAAGCTGACCCTCGCCGACCGGTTTCCCAAGGTCTTTGTCACCCGCCGGCTGCGCAAGGACGGCTCGGCCTACTATGGGCCGTATTTTCCCGGCAACCTGGCTTATCGCGTCGTCGAGCTGATCCATCGCAGCTTTCTGCTGCCGAGCTGCAAGGTCGATCTCTCGCGTTATCATCCGCGCGCCTGCCTGCAGTACTACATTCATCGCTGCCTGGGCCCGTGCGTCGAGGGACTCGTCGCTCCCGAGGCGTACAAGGAAGCGGTGCGCGATGCGCAGCTCTTTCTCGAAGGCCGGCACGCCGAGCTCGAACGCACATTGACCGCGCGCATGATGGCCGCCGCCGAATCGGAGCAGTTTGAGGCCGCAGCGCGGCTCCGCGACCAGCTCTCGACTGTGCACCAGCTCCAGGAGAAACAACGCATCGCCACAGCCGAGCAGGATGACGACGCGGACGTCTTCGGCTACCACTTTGAAGACGGCTGCTTGGCCGTGAATCTCTTCCACATGCGGGCCGGCCAAATCGTCGACCGCCGCGAGTTCTTCTGGGAAGACCTCGACGACCTGCTGGAAGCCCCCGTAGACGATAACCCCCCGCAGATCCCGGGTGCCCGAGGTCCCGCTTCTGAGACCTGGGATAGCGATCATGCGCAAAAGCAGGGTGCCCCAGGTCTCGCTTCTGAGACCTGGGATGGCGATCATGCGCAAAAGCAGGGTGCCCCAGATCTCGCTTCTGAGACCTGGGATAGCGATCATGCGCAAAAGCTGGGTGCCCCAGGTCTCGCTTCTGAGACCTGGGATAGCAAGATCTTACCCGTCCCGTCTTTCCACGCCGGCCGCGTCTTCTCCGCCCTGCTCAAGCAGCTCTACATCGACCAACAATACGTCCCGCGCACCATCCTCGTCCCGGTCGGCTTCGATGATCGCGAAACGCTGGCCGCGCTTCTGAGCGAGCGCACCGGCCACCGGGTCGAGCTGGCCGTTCCGCAACGCGGTGAGAAGCGCTCGCTCGTCGATCTGGCCGGGCAGAACGCGAAGCAGTCCTACACCCAGCGGTTCCGGGTTCTTGAGCCTTCGCGCAAGGCCATCGCCGAGGCGCTGGCCGATGTGCTGATGCTGCCCGAGCTGCCCAAGCGGATCGAATGCTTCGACATCTCCCACATCCAGGGCGCGGAGACGGTGGCCTCGCTGGTGGTGTGGGAAGACGGCAAGATGAACAAGTCGCAGTACCGCAAGTTCAAGGTGCTGTCGGTGCTCGGGGTAGACGACTTTGCCTCGATGCGCGAGGTAGTGGAGCGCCGTTATCGAAGGCTCAAAGACGAAGGCGCACCCATGCCATCACTGATACTGATCGACGGCGGATTGGGTCAACTGCACGCCGCGGCCGACGCCCTCGAATCGCTCGGATTTACTTCGCAGCCGCTGGCCTCAATCGCCAAGCGCGAAGAGGTGATCTACCTCTACGGTAACGAAGAAGAGCCGGTGGTTCTCGATCGCCGCTCGCCGGTGCTCCATCTCGTCCAGATGATCCGGGACGAGAGCCACCGGTTCGCGGTGGGCTATCACCGCCAGCGCCGCGCTATGCGCGACCGGAGTTCGGAGCTGCTGGAAGTTCCCGGCGTCGGCGCCCAGACCCGGCAGCGCCTGCTCACGCACTTCGGCAGCCTGCGCGACGTGCAGCAGGCCACGATCGAGTCACTGGCCGCCGTCGTCTCACGGAAGACGGCTGAAGGCATCTGGCGTCATTTTCACCAGCCGCAGGCCGCTCCTGCAGACCCGGCGTAAGCGGAACCACATCCGACCCGCAATCAAGACTGCAGAACGGAGCCGGGAGGCTGGACGTTGAGCCGGCTCTCAATCAGCTTGCGGACGCGCCCACCTGCGAGCTGCGGTGTTTGAGGCTGTCCGCGACGCAAGCCAGCAAATCTTTCGGATGAACCGGCTTGCTGAGAAGAGTAAAGTGGTGTCCGTTGCGCTTGGCGGAGGTAAGAAGGTCGGCCGTGGAGGCCTGGCCAGAGAACAACAGGATCTTGCAATCGGGAAAGATGCGTCTTACAGTGATGGCGAGTTCGATACCGCTCATCCCCGGCAGAACGACGTCGGTGATCAGCAGCTCGGGCGGAGTGAGCAACGCGCTTTCCAGAGCATCGTTTCCGTCGTAGGCGGCCATGGCTGCATAACCGCTGCGGGAAAGAATTTCCGTGAGAGTGTCGGCAATAGCTGATTCGTCGTCGACCACCAGGACCACTGGGCGATACGCGCTCGTATCCGCAGGCGGGACCTGGTCGATCGGCACAACAGGGGTAGAACGTTTACCGTTCATAATAGTTTTCTTAACCTCTGATCGCACCGTAGCAGGGATTCGGCAATACGAGCCAAATCTTTCAGAGTACGCATCAAATCTTTCAGATTTGCAACTTCTACGCTTCACCGGGTTCCGAAAGCTGAGCCGCAGAAGATCGTATCCTCAGGAGTTGAGAATCTTACGTGGACGCAATACCGTCTTATTATTAGATTAGTTTTGTGATACGTTAGCGCTACGTGAGCCAAAACTGCTGTATTCGCCGTGCGGAGAAGGGGGGAGGGAGGAAATGGCTGAGAAAGCTGAGACAGAACACCTGAATTTCGAATCGATCCGTCAGAACGATGTGCCAAAAGGCCGGGATGGCAAGCACAAGCGGATTGTCAGTCAACTGCTCAGCGACATTTACCGCTTGGAAAGCGGAACGGCCCTCAAGGTGCCATTGGCGGCTCTGCCGGACTCGAAAGAAAACATCCGGGCAGCCCTGAACAGGGCCACTCGCCAGAGGGGGCTGGAAGTGTCGACCTCCAGCGATGCCGAGTACCTCTATGTATGGAAGACCGAGACGAAACCCTAATCTCTCCACATTGGAGCGTTCGCCTGAATGCAGTGAAAGCCCTCTGGCTTCCTACCTGTTTCCTGCCGGAATGACTCGATGAGTTCCCCGCCGACCTCCGTGCAACCTGTCCCCGCTCGCCCCGCTTCTATCCGAATCGACAAGTGGCTTTGGGCAGCGCGCTTCTTCAAGACCCGCGCTCTGGCCTCGCGCGCGTGCGATCTGGGCCGCATCCAGGCAAACGGCCTCAAAGCCAAGCCGGCGCGCGACGTGCGGCCCGGCGACCGGCTCCAGATCGAGAACGAGGGTGGCGTCTTTGAGGTAGATGTTCTCGGGGTAAGCGAGATCCGCGGACCGGCGCCTGTGGCGCAAGCGCTCTATCGGGAGACGGAAGCCGGCCGGGAGGCGCGGCTCAAGCTTGCCGAGGAACGCAAGGCGATGCAGCAGATGGCTCCGCTGCCGGAGCGCCGGCCCTCCAAACGCGACCGCCGGCGGATTATCCAGTTCCGCGGCCGGGGCTGAGCCACATTCGGTCCAGGTGATCCACGCAAGCGCAGAAAAGCCCGGCCGCCGGGGCCGGGCTCCATTTTGCTCTCCGCCTATTAGCCTATAGCTATCAATAGCCAGGCTGATTGCGCTAAGCCGATTGCGGAACGCCGCTGGCCGCGAGCACCCGCTGAACCTTCTCTTCGATCACGCTCTGTGGCACGTAACCCACGATCTGATCGGCGACTTTGCCGCCCTTGAAGAACAGCAGCGCCGGGATGCCACGGATTCCGTACCGCGACGGCGTAGCCCCGTTCTGGTCCACATTGACCTTAACCACCTTCAGCTTGCCCGCGTACGTGGACGCTACGCTGTCGACGATCGGCGCGATTGCCTTGCAGGGTCCGCACCAGACCGCCCAGAAGTCCACCAGCACCGGTACATCGCTCTGCAGCACTTCCTGATCGAAATTCGCATCGTTGACTTCTACCACACCCAACCCAGCCATGATCCTCCTTGCGGTGCCTGACACGGATTTCAGTGTACAGGAAATCGCCTTTTCATTCGATGCGAATCACGGTTTCAAAGTCGCAGACGGCTCTGGTTCAGAGTCGCAGGCGGCTCTTTCGATTCCCGCCCCGGCACACCAAACGGGACCAAACCACAGAATGAAATCAATAGGACCAAAAATCAATAGAAGCAAATAGAAGCGCCCGGATCCGGGTAGGATCGCGGGCGCTAGAGCAGCCCTCCCCCAGAACTGCTCACGCATGCGAATGTATGTGTTCCTCCAATGAAACGCAAGCAAACTTCAGTAATAAACCGGTAACCACCGATTGGTGATTATCCAGAAAGACATTAGTGCAACCAGAAAAAATTACCGACTGATTAACCTCAGAGAAAGAGCCCGTAGCGAATCTAGCGCTGATTTGCGCCACTCGATTGGAATCCGCAAAGAACCAGTTCCGCTTCCTGCTTGGCTCCCAACGCTCCGCGTATCGCCATCTCAGCCTGGGGCAGATTCGCCTCGCTGTCGACGATCACCAGCATGGAGGGTCCCGCTCCGCTCAGCGCCGCGCCCAGAATTCCGTGGCCGCCCACCAACGGCAGCAGCACAGGCAGAAGCGGGCAGATAGGGGCCCGGTAGGGTTGATGAATCCGGTCGGTCATGGCGATCCGCAGCAGGTCCGCTCGCGCCTGCGCAAAGGCCAGGGCGAGAACGGAGACTGACTGCAGGTTCGCCACCACGTCGGCCAGCGGATAGCGCGCCGGCAGAACCGCGCGGGCCTTGCTGGTCGGCAGGGGCTCGGCGGGAAGCGCCACGATGGCGCGCCATTCTGCGGGCGGCGTCACCCGCGCGGCATGCACCGCTCTGCCCTCGCACGCAGTGGCGACAAACCCACCCAGCCAGCATGCCGCGACGTTATCCGGATGGCCCTCCAGCGCATACGCTTCTTCGAGGATGCGGTCGGTATTCCAGCCAAGCTGGCCGAAATGCACGGCCAGCGCGATCGCCGCCAGCCGGCCGGCCGCCGAGGAGCCGCAACCCATCCCCAGAGGAATGCCGTTGGACATTTCGATGGCCAGTGGAATAACCGGCCGGCCGTGCGTAATCAGCAGCTTCTTATAAGCCTCGAGGATGAGATTATCCTCAAGGCGCATGCAGCGCGCCGCATCGCGGCCGGTCGCGGCAATGGAAAACTCCTGCGCGGGACGCGCCTCAAGCTCCAGATAGAAGTCCAGCGCGATCGCCACGGAATCGAAGCCGGGGCCCAGGTTAGCCGAGGTTGCGGGCAAACGCAGGCGCAGGGCGCTTGACCCCGGCACGGGGGGCTCGCTCATGCGGTCGCGCCCTTCATCGCCGCCATCACCGCGGCCGGCGTAGCGTCCACGGCCACGGCGTTGCGGCGCAGCCCGGCGATCTCGCCCTCGTGCCCGGCGGCTTCTTCTGCATCCAACAGCGTTCCGCGATGGAAATCGATGGTGTAATCGGCGTCTTTGAGAGTGTGGCCGGTAAGCACCAGAACCACCATGTCGCTGGTGCCGATCAAGCTCTTCGCGCGCAGCTTCTTCAGTCCCGCCAGGGTGACGGCCGAGGCCGGCTCGCAGCCCAGGCCTTCGGCGCCGATCTCGGCCTTGGCAATGGCGATCTCGGCCTCGGTGACATCGATGCACCAGCCGTGGGTCTCCTGAATCACCCGCGCGGCCTTCCGCCATGAAGCTGGATTGCCGATCCGGATAGCCGTAGCCCGCGTATTGGCCTCGAGCGGTTCCATCGAGGCGCCGTTACTCGCGGCAAAGCTGCGCACCAGCGGATTGGCGCCTGCCGCCTGCACCACGGAGATTTGCGGCACTCGCGCAATCATGCCCAGCTCGCGCATCTCGCGGAAACCCTTGCCGAGCGCGGAGCTGTTGCCCAGATTGCCGCCGGGGACGATCAGATGGTCCGGCACATTCCAGTCGAAGGCTTCGGCGATCTCGAAGGCCGGCGTCTTCTGGCCCTCCAGGCGATACGGGTTCACAGAGTTGAGCAGATAAATTGGCGCCTGGCGGACGATCTCGGTAAGCACCTGCAGGCAGCCGTCGAAGTCTGTCTTCAACTGGCACGTGACCGCTCCGTAATCCATGGCCTGGGAGAGCTTGCCCCAGGCGATCTTGCCTTCGGGAATGAGCACCAGGCTGCGCAAGCCCGCGCGCGCCGCGTAGGCCGCCATGGCCGCCGATGTGTTGCCGGTCGATGCGCAGGCGACCCACTCGAATCCCCGCTCGCGGGCAACGCTGAGTGCCGTGGTCATGCCCGTGTCTTTGAAGGACGCCGTCGGATTCATGCCCTGGTGCTTGGCGAAGAGCTGGTCGATGCCCAGCGCCTTCGCGGCGCGCGGCAGATGATAAAGCGGGGTATTGCCTTCACGCAGCGTAACGGCATTGCCGAAGCTGTTCAAGATCGGCAGCAGCTCGCGGAACCGCCAGACGCCGGATTGGTCGAGGGCTTCGCCGGACATCCGGCGCTCACGCCACAGCCATTTCAGCGCGCCGGCGTTGGGACGATCGGGCCCGCGGCGCTGCACCCAGCCGGGATAATCGACTTCGAAAAGGTCTCCACATTCGGCACAGCGGAAATCGGGCTGTGCTTCGGCGCCGGCGATCCGGGCTCCGCACCCGAAACAGCGCAACTGATGCAAATTGTCGTTCATACCTGGTGTTAGCCTAGCAGGTGTGCGAAGACTTTTCCTGTGGATGAGAGGCCGGCTCGAAGCGATGCCTACCCGATTTATCCCTGCCCTTTTGCCGAAGCCGTTCGTCTTCCCGTTCATCCTGCTGATGGCCGCGCCGCTCTGCGCGCAAACGCCGCTCCGCGTTGCGGCGGCCGCTGACCTGGAGCCGGTGCTGCCTCCGGTTCTTGCCGAGTTCGAGCAGGCAACAGGGATTCACGCCGAGGCGACGTATCAAGCCTCGGCGGTGCTCACCACGCAAATTGAGAACGGCGCGCCCTTCGATCTTTTTCTTTCCGCGGATCTCGGCTTTCCGCAACGGCTGGCCGGCGCGCACCTCAGCCTGGAGTCCGCGCCCATCGCTTATGCCAAAGGAACGCTGGTTCTATGGGAGCGCAAGGATTCCCATCTGCCTCCGCCGTCGCTCGCGCTGCTGCGCAATCCGGATCTCAAGCGGCTGGCAATCGCCAATCCCGAGCGGGCTCCCTATGGCCGCGCAGCCGTTGCTGCCCTCGAGAGTTTGAAACTTTATGACGCCCTCAAGCCGCGCATCGTGACGGCGGAAAATATCGCGCAGACGGCGCAGTTTGTCGACTCCGGTAATGCCGATGCCGGGTTGATCTCGCTTACTTCGGCGCTCACGCCCAGGCTGGCTGCGAGCGGAAGTTATTTTGTGATTCCGCGCGAGCTCTATCCGCCGCTCGAACAGGGAGCCGTCCTCATCCGCGCGACGCAGCAGCCCGCAGCGGCGCAAAAGCTTCTCGCCTTCCTGCTTTCGGCTCCCGTGCAGGCCGAGCTTGCCAGGGGCGGGCTCACCCCGGTGAAGTAGAGAGACACAGCACAGAAAATGGACTGGCAAGCGTTCGCCCTCACACTCAGGCTGGCATCGATCACGACGATTCTCCTGTTGGCCATGGCTGTGCCGCTCGCGGCGCTGCTGGTGCTGGGGCGCGCGCGCTGGCTGGCTGCGGTTGAGGCGCTGGCCACTTTGCCGCTTGTGCTGCCGCCCACGGTCCTCGGGTTTTTTCTCCTGGTATTGCTGGGCCCGCACACGGCCATCGGCCGGGCGATCACAAAGCTCTTCGGACATCCGCTGGCTTTTTCGTTTGATGGGCTGGTCATCGGCTCGGTGATTTACAGCCTGCCCTTCGCCGTGCAGCCTCTGGTGGCCGGCTTCGCAGCCGTTCCCGAGGCGCTGGTAGACGCAGGCCGTCTGCTGGGCGCCAGCCCGGCGCGCATCGTTATCACGCTGCTGGTGCCGCTGGCGCGCCGATCGCTCATCACTGCCGCCGTGCTCAGCTTTCTGCATACCGTGGGCGAGTTCGGCGTGGTGCTGATGCTCGGCGGCGACATTCCCGGCGCCACGCGCACGCTTTCGATTGTGCTTTACAACCAGGTGGAAAACTTCGATTACGGCGCGGCCGACCGCACAGCGGCCATCCTGGTGGGGCTGAGCCTGGTTGCTCTTGCCGCCATCTACTCCAAAGGCCACGCGCGTGGAGGAAGCCGTGCTTGAGTTCCAGCTCGACGCACGGCGCGGCGGCTTCCACCTGCAGGTGGAATGCCGGTTTGCCTCTGCGTGGACGGTGATCTTCGGCCCCTCCGGCGCGGGCAAGAGCACGTTGCTGCGCCTTCTGGCCGGTTTGGATCGAGGCCGGGCCGATGAGCCCGTGCACGGCCGCGTGGCGCTCAATGGCCACGAATTAACCAACACCAGCCGGCATCTTTGGGTGAACCCAGGAATGCGGCGAAGCGGGATGGTAGCGCAGCAGTCGGCGCTCTTCCCTCACCTGAGCGCGGCGGCCAATGTCGCCTACGGTCTTCAAGACGCCAACGGCCATCAAGACGTCTACGGCCGTCGAGAATGGACGCGCGCACAGCGGGCCCAGCGCGTGGACGAGATGCTGGAACTGGTAGGCGCGACGGAACTGGTTCAGCGCCGGCCGGCTGAGATCTCCGGCGGCCAGGCGCAGCGCATCGCGCTGGCGCGCGCACTGGCTCCGGGCCCGAAGCTGCTGTTGCTTGACGAGCCGTTCTCCGCGCTCGATGGAGCGGCCAGCGATGCACTGCTCGACCGCCTGCAAGCATGGACGAGCGCGAACGGCGTCCAGACCATTCTGGCCACGCACGACGTGAGCGACGCGCTCGCCACAAGCGCCGAGGTCCTGCTGTTGCGCGAAGGGCGGCAAGTGGCGCTGGGCCCTGCGGCCGAAGTGCTCGCCCAAGAACGGGAGCGGCTGTTGGGACGGCTTGGATCAAACTAGAAACCGACGAGAACCGGCTCCATCTCCAGCCGGATTCCAAAGCGAGTCTCCACCTTAGAAGAAATGTCTTGGGCCAGCGCAAGAATCTCCGCTGCACTGGCGCCGCCGCGGTTCACCAGCGCCAGCGTGTGCCGCGAAGAGATGCCGGCCGCGCCGAGCGTATCACCTTTCGCGAATCCCGATTGCTCGATCAGCCACGCCGCCGGAATCTTGACCGAACCAGCGTTTTCCGTACCTGATCCAGCCGGGAAACGCGGTGGCGTACCGGCGCTGTGCGCGGCAATTCTCTGGAAAAGATCTTCGCTCACAAGGGGATTTTTGAAGAAGCTGCCCGCGCTGCGGCAATCCGGATCGTCTTCGATAATCAACATGCCTTTCGCCCGGCGAATGCCGCGGACAGTATCGGCCACTTCGACAAGCGTGGGCCCGGACCCCGCCGGATGCATAGCCTCGACCGCGCGTTGCAGCTCGGCATAGCGCAGCGTAGGCGCGCCGCCGGGCGTGAGGCGATAGTCCACCCGCGTCACGATGAAGCGGCCGCGGTCGACGGTATTGAAGCGGCTGCGGCGGTAGGCAAAACCGCATTCGGCAGCCGTAAGCTCCACAAATGCACGCGCATGAAGATCGAAGGCGCGCACGCGGTCGATGACCGAAGAAACTTCCTGCCCGTAGGCGCCGACATTCTGTACCGGCGTGCCGCCCACCATTCCGGGAATGCCCGCGAGGCATTCTATTCCTGCGCACTCATCCTCCAGGGCCCGCTGCACGCAATATTCCCAGGGTTCGCCGGCGGCCACATGGTAGACCCGATTGGGTCCCTCGGTGGTTACCGTGGAAATGCCCCGCAGCGCAACCCGGAGAACCAAGCCCCCAAATCCAGCATCGGAAATTAGCAGGTTGCTGCCGCCGCCGAGTACGAACAGCGGTATCCCGCGCTTTTGGGCCCATTCGACGGCTTCGACAATCTCGGGCTCACTCGCAGCCTCAACCAACCAGCGAGCCGGGCCGCCGATGCCGAACGTGGTGAAAGGGGCAAGCGACCGATTTTCTGCGATATGCATCGGTTCAAGGCTATCGCACTTTGTTCCTGATCGCGGTCAACCGGGAAGCCGCGCGGCCCGCAGCGCGCATTTCACGATAAAATGAAGGCAGGCAATCTCCTGCCGGAGGTAAACATGTACCCAGAACTGATGGTGATACCCATGCGCGAAGAACTGGTGCGCGCGGGAATTAAGGAAACCCGGACGGCCGAAGACGTGGACGCGGCGCTGGCTGAGCCGGGAACGACGCTTTTGGTGGTGAACTCGATCTGCGGATGCGCGGCCGGGAAGATGCGTCCCGGCGTGCGGCTGGCGCTCGCGAACACGGCCAGTCAGCCCGATCGCAAGATCACTGTGTTTGCCGGGCAGGACCGGGAAGCAACCGAACGTGCGCGTGGCTACTTCGAGGGCAATCCTCCCACTTCGCCGGCCATCGCAATTCTCCGCGATGGCAAGCTGGTCTACCTGATGCAGCGGTTTGTCATCGAGCAGGCCACGGCACAACAGATCGCCGGCGAGCTGGTGCGGGCCTTCGACGAGTTTTGCGCCAAGACCACCGCGTAAGCGAAGATCTTCAATTCAATGTTGAACAAGCTGCAAACGGCCTCCTGCACGGAGGCCGTTTCGCTTTTGTGCTCCATTTGAACGGGCTGTTCAAAGGCGAGCCGGTGCGCCGCGCTTTCCCGCTGATTCAGCGGCGAGCGCCCGCTGCACCTTGCTGTGCTTGCGGCTATAGCCGAAATAAATAATCAGCCCGAAGATCAGCCAGCTCCCAAAGCCGATCCACGCCGGCGCATCGAGCGAAAACATCAGCGCCAGGGAGACGACCATGCCGCAGATCGGCACCAACGGAACCCAGGGCGTGCGGAACGGCCGCGGCTGATCGGGGTGCCTTACGCGCATCACCCACACCCCCAGGCACACGATGGTAAAGGCAAGCAGCGTGCCCAGGCTGACGAGTTCGCCGAGCAGAGTGATAGGAAAGAAAGCCGCCAGGAAAGCGGCAAAGGCGCCCACCACAATCGACGTGATGTAAGGCGTGCAGAAACGGGGATGGAGTTTGCCGACCCATGGCCAAAGCAATCCGTCGCGCGACATGGTGTAGAGCACGCGCGACTGCCCCAGCAGCATCACCAGCATGACGGATGCGAGGCCGGCAATGGCGCCCAGGTCGATGAGAATCACGCCCCAGCGCACGCCGATGGCCGCCGCGCCATCCGCCACCGGAGCGGGAACGTTGAGCGTGGTGTAGGACTTTACGCCGGTCAGCAGGCCGGCGACAAAGATATAGAGCGTGGTGCAGAGAATCAGCGACCCCAGAATGCCGAAGGGCATATCCTTCTGCGGATTCCTGGCCTCCTGCGCTGCCGTCGAAACCGCGTCGAACCCGATATAGGCGAAGAAGACCACGCCCGCTCCGCGCATGATGCCCGACCAGCCGAACTGGCCAAAGTGGCCGGTGTTCTTGGGAATGAACGGATGCCAGTTGGCAACCATGTGCGACCAGTGGCCGAAGGCGTAGATCGCAGCCAGGCCGATGAAGAACAGCACGATGCAAACCTTGATCATCACCGCGGTACTGGTGAAGTTGGCGGATTCGCGCACGCCCACAACCAGAATGACGGTGATCACCACAATCGCAAGCATCGCGAAGATGTCCACTTGGGCCTTGAGCGTGTGCCCGAACAGCGTGAATGTGAGTGCGGGCGCGGGATTAAACGGAAGCTTTATGCCGAAGAAACCAAGCAGACTGCTGACGAAGCCGCTCCAGCCCACTGCAACCGTCGCGGCGCCGAATGCATATTCCAGCACCAGCGCCCAGCCGATGACCCACGCCACCAGCTCTCCCATGGTCGCGTACCCATAGGTGTAAGCGCTGCCGGCGATCGGCATCATCGACGCAAATTCCGCATAGCAGAGGCCCGCGAAGACGCAGCCGATGCCGGCGATGATGTACGAAATCACAATGGCCGGCCCGGCAAACTGCGCTGCCGCGGTTCCAGTCAGAACGAAGATGCCCGCTCCGATGATTCCGCCGATACCGATGGAGATCAGGTTAATGGGCCCAAGGGCGCGCTTCAGGCTGTGTTCGGTGGCCTCGGAGGCCTCCGCCAGAATCGTGTCGATTGGTTTGGTTGCTAAGAGTTTGCTGGCCATGTTTTCTCCGCATCGATTAAGGGTTTGCGTTCTCTCAGGCTCTGGTTCGCTTCAACCGGTACAAATCTGCTCGTAGATGACGAGCCTCCAGGACAAAACTCAGGACAAGTCTCCAGCTAATCGCTCTCGGAATGACCCTGGACGAGGCGTGCTTGCGTTCGAGACGAGCGGGACCACAACAGGTATACAGGAATGCCGAGCAGAACCAGGGCCAGACCGGGCCATGTGTACTGAGGCTTGTAGCGCAATAATACGACACAAATCCATGCCGCCATGACAATGTAAAGCGCGGGCAGAACCGGATAGCCCAGGGCCTTATAAGGGCGCGGCGCGTCTGGCCGCTTGAACCGCAGAACGAACAGGCCGGCGATGGTGAGGATGTAGAAGACCAGCTCGGCAAAGATGATGTAGTCGAGCAGCTGGCTATACGAGCCCGAGACGCAGAGCAGAACCGTCCACGCAGCCTGCACCAGCAGCCCGGCCACGGGAGTTTTGTAGCGCGGGTGAAGCTTGCCGACAGACTTGAAAAAAAGCCCGTCCTGGCTCATGGCGTAGAACACGCGCGCGCCGGCCAGCGTCATCCCATTGGCGCAGCCGAAGGTGGAGATGAGAATCGTCGCCGCCATCAGCGCGGCTCCTGCAGTAGGAAAGACCTGGCCCAAAGCCGCCGTGGCGACGCGATCCTCCGTCGCATATTGAATGCCGCGGGCCATCGCTGTCGCGCCGTGGGGGTCGCCATGCAGCGGCAGCGCCAGCATATAAGCCAGCGAGACCAGAAAGTACACCGTGAGCACAAAGCCGGTACCGAGAATCAGCGAGAGCGGCAGATTGCGGCGCGGATTTTTCACCTCGCCGGCCGTGAAGGTGATGTTGTTCCACGCATCCGCCGAGAAGAGCGAACCAACCTGCACGACCGCCAGGATCACCAGCAGATTCACCCAGGCCATGGGTCCGCCGACGCCCACCTGCACCGGATGCAGCGTGTGCCAGCCGGCGTTCTTCCAGAACTGGCTCAACCCGGCGCCGAAGTTCGCCTTCCACGCCGTCGCGTTCACGCCCACGATGAAGGCGAGCAGGATGAGCGCCGTAAGAGAGATGGCCTTCGCCGAGGTAAAGATGTTCTGGATCAGCGCGCCGAGCCGGACGCCGAAGATGTTGGCGACGGCGAGAAAAATGACGATGACGATGCCGGTGAGATTGGCCGTGCTCACGCCGATCTCCATGTTGCCCAGCACCATGGGTCCCACGCGCCACGCCGGCACGTGCGCAATGTGCCAGAGCCAGTGCGTCGTCGAGACAGACGGGAAAAAGACCCCCAGAAATTTGCCGAAGGCTACGCAGACGGCCGCGATCGTTCCGGTCTGGATTACCAGGAAGAGCGTCCATCCGAAGAGAAATCCCCACAGCGGCCCGAGAGATTCGCGCAGGTAAACGTACTGGCCGCCGGCCCGCGGCATCATCGCGGCAAGCTCCCCGTAGCTGAGAGCGCCAATCAGCGTGAGCACGGCAGTCACGAGCCACGCGCCCAGGTAGAGCGCCGGAGAGCTCGTGCCTCTGGCGATATCGGCATCCACAATGTAAATGCCGGAGCCGATCATGGAGCCGATGACGATGGCCGTGGAACTGAAGAGGCCGAGACTCTGCACCAGCTTAGTGGTTTGGCCCGGCGCGTCGGGGTCCGTGGTGGGGGCTTGGTCAGAGGTCCGCACTTGAAATGAGTTTTACCTGAAATTCCTTGAGATGTCTTTAGCTTTCTTTCGCGTGAATCTGCAAGCCGCCGGCCGCGGGCGGGATTTGTCCTGCCCATTCATCTTGCCTCACCGAGATGTTTCAGCCAGCGGCGAAATTCGGAAGCCGGATCGGGCGCGCGGAAGATGGCTGCGGAGACGGCAACCGACGATGCCCCGGCAGCCAGCACAGCGGGCGCCGTTTCGAAAGTAATTCCGGCGGCAGCGGTCAGGATGCGGTCCGGCCCGGCTTGCCCGCGCAGATGCCGCACGCCTTCAATCCCGATCGGCGCTTTGGCGGTCTGCTTGGTGATCGTGGGAAACACCGGGCCGACGGCAAGGTAATCCGCAGGCGCATCCAGAACGCCGGGCAAGAGCGCTTCGCTGCCGCCGAATGTGCCCACAATGCGGTCCGGGCCAAGGATTTGGCGGGCTTCCTCTGGCGAGAGATCGCCCGCATCGACATGAACCCCGTCAAATCCAGCCTGTTCAACTAGATCAGCGCGGTCATCGAGAATCAGCTTGATCTTTGGCGCGGGCAGAGCGGCCCGCAGAAGAGCGGCGTCCGCAAGAAGCTCCGCATCCGAGCCGGTTTTGTTGCGGTACTCAAGCAGCGTGACGCCGGCTTCGGCGAGTTGGCCGCCCAGGCGGCGAAGAAACTCGATGCGGCCTGCCGCCGGAATTGTGGACGCATCCAGAATGGGGTAGATTTTGGGAAACGCGAAAGCCATGGAACAAGGTTAGACGATCAACCACGCCCGACGGTCGGGCCTGCAAAATATGCGGCGGGGTCCGGCGTGCACGGTTCGCAAGTATGGCTCGCGTGTATGGCTCGCGTGTATGGCTCGCGTGCATGGTTCGCGTGCATGGTTCGCGTGCATCGAGACGCGACAGGTCTTGAGTTTGTGCGTTCCCGCCCTTTCGCCAGAAGGAAGGCAAAAGGACGGGGCACGGGGCATTGTTGCCGGAACTCTTCCCTATTCCCTGTTCCCTGTCTTTTTACATTTCGTCGGCGGAGGGGCCATAGCAGCCCGGGATCTTGGCGCCGATCATGCGCAGATAGACGCCCAACTGCGCGCGGTGATGAATCATGTGATTCAGAACCGCGTCGCGAAAGACCTGATGGCGAGCATCGTCTATCCAGGCATGGCCACCGAAGATGAACTGCCAATTCCGGTCCCACTGCTCCGGGGTCACTGCGTTCAGCGCCGCGCGCGTGCCGGGAAGCTCTCCGTCGAACTTTTCGAGCAGAGCGGTCTTGCTGGCCGGGACATAGGTTTCCCACTTGTAATCGGCCGGAAGATCCATCTTGTCTTTGGTGAGGGTGTTCATCGCCCAGTCGCCCGTCATGTCGGTGAGGTGACCGGCCAGTCGGCCGAGGCTCATGGATCTTGGGTGAGGCTTGAAGTTGAAGTCGGCATCAGCGGGGATGGCTTCGAACATCTTGCGCGTCTTGGCAACTTCGCGGTCGTATTCGGCGGTGAGGTCTTTTTGAAAGTCCATCGTGCAACCTCCAGCGTTGCGAAGCCAGCATAGCCGAAGTTGGAAGAAAAAGCGAATAAAAAACGAAGAATTCGTCGACATGCAGAATCCGGCTTAAAACGGGGAGTTTTACTTTCGCGGGAGAGCAAACGCAATGTACGCACCGCCGACGGGGCCCTTGGGATCCCGCCCGCCGCTCGCGGCGATCACGACATACTGCCGGCCATCCACCATGTAAGTGGATGGCGTGGCGAGCCCGGCAAAGGGTAGCTCCGTCTCCCACAGGAGCTTGCCCGTGCCCGCGTCGAAGGCGCGGAATTTGCGATCGTAGACCGTCGCACCGATAAACAGCACACCGCCCGCGGTCACAATCGGCCCACCGTACATCTCGGAACCGGTGTTCGTCATTCCCTGCTTCGCCAGTTCCGGGTACTCGCCCAGCGGAATCTTCCAGAGATACTTGCCCGTCTTGAGATCGATCGCGTTGAGCGTGCCCCACGGCGGCGCAATCGCAGGATAGCCATCCGGATCGAGGAATTTGCGGTAGCCCGTAAAGACGTATTGCTGCGCCTCGCTCGAGAACTGTGCCGACGGCTGGTTGGCTTCGGCCGGCGCAACCGGCGTGCGAAGAAACTCCAGCAGCGCATTGAGCGTGGCATCGTCGACGTTGGGAAAGGACGGCATGCGGCCAGAGCCGTTGTGGATGGTATGGGTGATCGCTTCCCTGCTCAGCCTGTCCTCGATCCCGATCAGGGATGGAAACGCCGGCGGTGCGCCCGCGCGATTGAGCCCATGGCAGGCGGCGCACTGCTGGTTGTAGAGCTGCTCGCCGGGGCTGGCGGCATGAACCACCGGAGCCAGGCCGCCGGTCCAGGCCATCTCTGTCGACCCAACAAAAAGCGTATCCGTGGCGGGATCAAGCGCGGGACCGCTCCACTCGCCGCCTCCGTCATAGCCGGGAAAAACTACGGTCTGCTTGCCGATTGCGAAGGGATAGAACTGCCCCTCGCTGCGCCAGGTGCTCAGCTCCTTTTCCGCCCACGCATGGGCTTCCGGAGTGCGGTTGGTGAGCATATCGGCAGTGAGCTGCTGGCGGGCAAAGGGCAAAGGCCAGTCGGGCGCGGGCTGCGTGGGAGAAGCAACTTCTCCCGGCACCGTGCTCGCCGGGTAAGGATGCTCGTGGATCGGGAAGAGCGGTTCGCCGGTCACGCGGTTGAAGAGGTACACGTAAGCTTGCTTCGTGATCTGCGCAAGGGCCTCGACGGTCTGGCCGTTCTGATGAAGCGTGTAAAGCGCCGGCGGCGCGGGAAAATCCCGATCCCAGATGTCGTGGTGCACACCCTGGAAGTGCCAGAGCAGCTTTCCAGTCGCGGCATCGAGCGCGAGGATGCAGTTGGCATAGAGATCGTCGCCCACGCGGTCGCCGCCATAAAAATCCATCACCGCCGAGCCGGTGGGAACATAGACAATCCCACTCCGCGCGTCGAGCGCGAAGCCGGCCCAGTTATTCGCAGCGCCCGCCGTCTTCCAGGCATCCGCCGGCCAGGTTTCCACGCCGGGCTCGCCGGGCCGCGGGATGGTATGGAAGGTCCACCGCAACGCGCCGGTATGCACGTCGTAAGCGCGAATGTCGCCGGGGGGCGCGGGATGGGTTTCCGGGTTGCGTCCGCCCACAATGATCAAGTCTTTGTAGATGACGCCGGGGGTCGTAAGCGCGATGGATTGCTCCGTGTAGTCTCCGCGCAAATTTTTACGAAGATCGATGCGTCCGTTCTCGCCGAAACTCTCGATGGGCTTTCCGGCTTCTGCATCGAGGCAGTAGAGAAAGTTCATCACGCCGGCAAAGATGCGCGCGCGCCTGCCGTCGGTCCAGTAGGTCACGCCGCGGTTGGGCTGCGTGGCGCGAATGCCGGAATCGAATCTCCATTTGAGCTTGCCGGTCGCCGCATCGAGCGCGATCACGATCTGCGCAGGCGTGTACGCGAAGAGCGTGCGTCCGACGATCACCGGGTTGACTTCGAGATTGCCCTTCTCGCCCGTGTCGTAGGACCAGGCAAGCTTGAGACGCCGCACGTTGGTGCGGTTGATCTGCGTCAGATGCGAGTAGTGATCTCCATCGAAGCCGCCGCCATACGCGGGCCAGGCCACTGATTTTTGCGCCGCAACTGGGATTGCGAGCGGCAGCGCAAACAGAAGAATACAGACGAGTGCGTGCAGGGCGCGCAATCGCGGCGTCACGACGCCAAGACAAGCTCCGCGCGCGAGCCGTCGCCTCGATCTCATTCGGCGCCCCTCCCATGATCGTGATCGCGAAGCATAGCGATTGTTACATAGGGCGCAGCGCAGAGAAAGCCGCGCTTCGACGAGAAAAAAACGCCGCCATCGTGCACCGCAACTCCCGGCGCGCTACCGGAATCGCGAGGAGACAAAGGATGCGGACCACGCCTGCTGCCAGCCTGGCGCGCCGTTGAGCGGGAGGGCGCCAGTGGCCGGCACAATGGTTGGAGGAACAATGCTTGCGGGCGCCGCAGGGTCGGTGCGCAGATAATCCAGGTGGCCGTAATTCCAGGCGCTCGGAATCTGGCCGGGAGGCAGGTAACCCGGCGGCGGCACTTTAGGGCCGAAGCGGCCCAGGGCCGACTCCCACCACGGGTGATCGCGGTTCACGAGTTCGGCCGCGAAGTCGCCGACAGGAAACGCCCAGCGCAAAACGTCATCCTGCTGCGAGGCCAGAATCGATAGAGAATCAACCTTCGCAGGCACGCCCGCAAACTCGCTGGTCAGGCAATCGTCACCCACGGCGCCGGCCATCAAAATAGCGCGCCGCACGCGCCGATTCATCGTGGCGATGGCCTGCAGCACCACCCGCGTTCCGAGGCTGTGCGAGGCAAACGAGACGCTGGAGGCATTCGCAAAGTTCGCGTCGATGAACTGGCCGGCCATCGTGCCCGCGTCCATCGCGTTCTTCGGTTCCAGCGGATAACTGAGAGCATAGAGCGAGTCCGAGTCTCCAGGCCAGAGCAGACCCACGAAGACGGCCGTCGCGGGAAGCTGCAGCAGGCCCTCCCACACGGCCAGGCACTCGACGCCGTCGGATTGATTCACGTTGAAGCCATGGGTTCCCACGAGCACGTCTTTGCCGTGGATAAAGCTCTGGAGATCGCCGGGACTCAACAGCGCCACATTCGACGGAGCCGTTGCGCCCGCCGCTGCGATGCACACGGTGATGGAGGGCGCCACTCCGCCTCCGCCGGTCAAAGCGCGCGCATTGAGGAACACGGTCATCAGGAGCCTGCTTTTTTCACGGCCTGCATGGTGTTTACCGCGGTCGCCAGGGCGCTCGAAATATCCTTCGCGATCGGCGCCAGCGGCGTAGCCAGCACACCCACCAGCACGGCCATTCCTATGTTGTATCCCTCGGCCCAGAACCCCGCACCGGCAAGAGTCCACGCACCGGTCACGGCAAGCAATACCGCAAGAACCGCAGCCAGCCCGCGCGTTCCGTTGCGATAAACCTGATCCGAGCATTGATAGGCCTCGTCGAGCATCGCCGTCAGGATGAGATCGAAGCGCGCGAAGGCGTCGCTCTCCGGCTGCAGCAGCGGCGCGCCGGCCACGGTCTTGGTGGCAACGGATTTGAGCAACACCGGATCGACATTGGCCTTCGCGGCAAGAGCCTCCGCATTGCCGGCGCTCAGGTGAAGCTTGATGAGCGACTTGGCAATGGCCTTCTGGCTCCCGACATCGGTGCCGTTCACCCAGTTGGCTTCGATGGTTGCGAGAATGTTCTTGCGCGGCAGCGCGTTGGGCGGCATCGACGGCAATCCCGGATCGCTCTGGTCGGGCGTAAGCGATGCGACCACCTCATGGATGTGCTTCAGGCCGATGCGATTGATGGAGCCGAATACCGGCTTCAAGGCCTCCACGAGTCCGAAGGCCGCTGTCCCCAATCCTCCAATAGCGGTAATGATCTCCGGCAGTTGCAGGTGCGCGATATCGACGTTCATGGGCCGAACCCTTTCTTGCTTACAAGAACTTATACAGAGAAGGCCGGCCGGAAGAAAGGAATTTTTCGGAGAGAGGTTGAGAGGTGGGTCGACACGCGTCCGCGGCGTCCCACTGTTACGCCGGAGAACAGGCGCAAAAAATGGGGAGCGGAGTTTGCGCTGAATCGAGCCTCAGGCCGATTTCTTCTCCGCTTCAGCGCGGGCCGCGAGAAAGCGCTCCATGAAGCCCGTATCGAACTCGCCGGCGCGGAATCCGGCATCGGCGAAGATCTCCTGGTGCAGCGGAATCGAGGTATGAATTCCCTGCACCACAAACTGGCTCAGGGCCCGTTCCATCCGCGCGATCGCTTCCGCACGGTCGACGCCGTGGACGATCAGTTTGGCGATCAGCGAATCGTAGTACGGCGGAATCACGCCCTCGGAGTATTGCGCCGTATCGACTCGGACGCCGTTGCCGCCGGGTACATTGAATGCGGTAATCTGCCCAGCCGACGGCGTGAATTTCTGCGGATGCTCGGCGTTGATGCGGCACTCGATTGCGTGGCCGCGCATCTCGAGCTTGGGCGGCAGAATGGAATCGAGCGTCTCGCCGGAGGCGATGCGAAGCTGCGCCTTTACCAGATCAATGCCGGTGACGGCTTCCGTCACGGGATGCTCCACCTGGATGCGCGTGTTCATCTCGATGAAATAGAGCTGGCGATCGGTGTCCATCAGGAACTCGACCGTCCCGGCGTTCTGGTAGCCGATTTCGGTGAGGCAGCGGCAGAGCGTGCGGCCAATCTCATCGCGCATCTTGGGCGTGACCTGCAGCGAGGGCGCTTCTTCGATCAGCTTTTGATGGCGGCGCTGGATTGAGCACTCGCGCTCGAAGAGAGACACCACGTGGCCGTGCTCATCGGCGAGAATCTGGAACTCGATGTGGCGCGGGTTCTCGATGAACTTCTCCATGTAGAGCTCGCCGTTGCCGAAGGCGTTGGCTGCTTCGGCATGAGCGGCGTGGAACAGGTGCGGCAGCTCCTCGCAGGAGCGCGCGATGCGCATGCCGCGTCCGCCCCCGCCGGCTTTCGCCTTCAGAATCACCGGATAGCCGACCTTCTCGGCCCACGCCTCGGCCTCTTCCACGGAAGGAATCACACCGTCGGATCCGGGCAGAATCGGCACCTTGGCTCTCTTCATGGCTTGGCGGGCTTTTTCTTTTTCGCCCATCAGCCGCGTCACCTCCGGCGGAGGCCCGATGAACTTGATGTTCGAGGCGCGGCAGACCTCGGCGAAGTTGGCATTTTCGCTGAGCAGCCCGTAGCCGGGATGGATCGCGTCCACGTCGGCGATCTCCGCCGCCGAAATCACCGCCGGCACGTTGAGATAGCTGTCCGCCGGCCGCGGAGGGCCAATGCAGATAGCCTCGTCGGCAAAACGCACATGCAGAGAGTTGCGATCGGCTTCGCTATACACCGCGACCGTGCGCACGCCGAGTTCCCGGCATGCGTTCAAAACCCGCAGCGCAATCTCGCCCCGATTGGCAACCAGAACTTTACGAAACATGGAAGAGCCTTTGGAACGGCGTTAGCGGTGTGATCGGCGTTAGCCGGGTTAGAAGAGCTGAACAGCTTCGCGGCACATGGTTGAACCATTCAGGCCAGCAAGTCAGGCAGGCAAGCTCGAAACCAGCGACTTGACTCCGCCGCAAACCTCGCTGGCTGCGCTGAGCCCGGCGCCTACACCGGCCGAACCGCAAACAGCGGCTGCCCAAATTCGATGGCCTGGCCGTTGGTGACGAAACACCTGACGAGCTCGCCCGCGGCATCGGATTCGATCTCGTTCATCAACTTCATGGCTTCTACGATGCAGATAACCTGGCCCTTGTCGACGTGATCGCCGGGAGACACAAACGCCGCGGCGCCGGGCGACGGCGAAGAGTAGAACGTGCCGACGATGGGCGATTTGACGATGTGCAATCCGGCGTCAGGATCTTGTGCGGCGGGCGCAGCGGCTGCGGATCCTGCAGCGGCCGGGGCCGGGGCATGCGCTGCGGCCGCAGGCGCTGACTGCAGCAGCCGCGCCAAGTCGCCGATGCCCGCCGATGAGCCCTCCTGCTGGTGGAATTTCAAACGGATCTTCAGGTCGCCGCGATCCAAATCGAATTCGGCAACCTGATACTGCTTCAGGAACTCGATCAGTTGTTTCAGGTCTTGGATATCCTGTGGTTTCATTCGCTCGTTAACTCTCTCGCGCGACCGCGTGGAATGATTCAAATGGGTTCAAAGTTCAATGAGAGCTTTGGGCGCAGGCGTCAGCACTTGCCCTCCGCCGCGAGTCACAGCAACCATATCTTCGATGCGTACGCCAAACTCGCCGGAAAGATAGATTCCAGGTTCGATGGTGATCACCATGCCGGGCAGCAGCCTGGCTGGCTGTCCGGCGCCGACGCGCGGCGGCTCATGAATCTCCAACCCGACGCCATGGCCGGTGGAGTGGGAAAATGCCTCCGCCAATCCTTCTCTGCGCAAAACACTGCGGGCGGCTTCATCCACTTCCCCGCAGCTCACGCCTGATATTACCGCAGCGACCGCGGCCTCCTGCGCTTCGAGCACCGCGTGATACGCGTTTCGCTCCTTTGGCTTCGGTTTGCCGAGGAAGACGGTACGCGTCATATCGGAACAATAACCCTTGAGAATAACACCGAAGTCTAAGGTAAGAAAGCCTCTGCGCGGCAGCGGCAGGGTGGTGGCGCGGCCGTGCGGCAGCGCCGAGCGCTGTCCTGAAGCGACGATCGTCTCGAACGACATTCCTTCGGCGCCGAGCCGCCGGGCCTGGTGCTCGAGTTCGGCCGCGACTTCGATCTCAGAGACCCCGGGCTCGAGATAGCCGAGGATGTGCTCGAAAAGCTGGCAGCCGATGAGCGCCGCTTCGCTCATCACGGAGAGCTCGTCCTCGTCTTTGATCTGCCGCAACGATTCGACAAACGCCGCAGGCAGCGCGGTGAGAAAAGCCCGGCGCAGTGGATAGGGCAAAGCGGCCTTCCACAGCATCAATCCGGCCACGGTGGTATGCGCGGGATCGAATCCCGCTATCTCCACGGCGGGCTGCGCGGCAAGCCACTGAATCGCCGCTACAGCCGGCGGGGTCGAGACGATATGCACCCGGGCTGCCGTGGTCTCGGCCGCAGCCTGCGCCGAGTACCGGCCATCTGTAAACAGGCGGGATGCGCGGCGCGTCACGGCAAGAGCGGCGCTCGAGCCCGTAAAACCGCACAGATAGCGGAGATCAGGGAGGTGCGTAACCAGGAGCCCCGGAAGGCCGGCGCGGGTCAGTTTCCGGCGGAGCGCGCCCATGCGGCGGAAGTGGTCCACTCGGAAAGATATAACACAGCGGGCAGCTTACAGCGGACAGTTCCCTTTTGTAAGTTCGCAACGCGGCCTGATGATCTTCGGCGCCCGAGGCCGGCAGGCTGCCGGCAGAGAACTGGCGGCTACGAACCGCCTTTACATCGCCGACTGCACCGGCTTCTTCTTCTCCGGATCGACCCCTGCCGCCGATTGGAGATCGGATTGGCGGTCCATCCACTCGTCCAGGCGCGAGCGCTTGAAGCGCCACCGGTTCCCGAGCTTGAAGGCCGGGACGAAGCCCTCGGAAGCATATTTGTAAAGGGTGTCGGGCGAGATACCAAGGTAGTCGGAGGCCTGGCGAATGTCCATGACCTCACGAATTTCAGGAACGAGCAGGTTCGACCGGGTCGCGGCGCTGCGCATATTGCCTCCTCAAGAGGGAAAACGCCTCAGGAAGAATTCCGGCAAACTTGCCGGTAGCTTTGTATATATCGCGGTTTCACCTGCGAATTCAAGGATTTTCCGGAAGTTCCAGGAAATTCATGGGATTTGCCCGAACCCGGCTCAGGGCGAAATGGCGATCCCCGCGCAGAAACCGCTGCGGGTTGGGTTCGGGAGTCGAGCGAAACACAAGGTCTTGGGTTGTTGAAACGGATGGTCCCGGCGCTGCCTGGGCGTCGCGTCCGCAGACCACCGCAAAACCAGCCGGCTCAATGCAGAAACGAGCTGAAACTCGGCCCGAACCCGGAAACCGAGCCCCAGGGCGCAACCCAGCCCATCAACTTCGACTGAGCCGTACGGCGAAGCCGGCCCCTTGACCGGGAGCCGGCCTCCCGGTCAGTTCTGGTCTTCGCGGCGGTGGAGGGTCGGCTGATCCGAACCGTTATCGCCCGTCTGGCTCGTCTGATCCCCTGAATCGTCGCCGCCGGTGCTGGCCCGGCGCAGCGACGGCCGCGTAACGCCCTTGGTGTCGGTGAGCCGGCGCTTGTTTTCAATGCGCGCCAGGCGGGCCTTCACGTCATCGAACTCTGAGGTGGTCACCGTGTACTCGTCCCTGGCGGGAAGAATCCTGGCAATCTCCTCCTGGGTGTGCAGGATGCGGTTCGGGGTCTGCGGATGGTCGGAGAATGCCTTCGCCACCAGGCCGGGCTTCCGCTTCTCGAGAGCCTGAATCTTCTCGAAGAAGGTGATAAAGGCCTGCGGATCGTAGCCGGCGCGGTACATATACTGCACGCCGAGGTAATCGGCCTGCGCCTCGAACTCGCGCGAGAACTCGAGGAAGGTGATCGGGATGGCCAGTTGCGCGGCCTCGTAGATGCCGTACCCGGTCCAGCTATAGCCGGTCATCATGATCAGCGGCACCATGCTGAGCTGCGCGTAGTTGGCGCGCGTCATCTCGCGGGCCGCGTGATGGGCGCATACGTGGGCCGTTTCATGGGCCATCACGCCCGCCATTTCGGCTTCCTCGTCCGCGGCCAGAATCAGGCCCGAATTGACGTAGAAGAACCCGCCCGGCAGCGCAAACGCATTAATCTCATCCGAATCGATCACCTTGATGGTGAAGGGCACCTTGCAGTCGGAGTTCTTGACGATGTTCTGGCCGATGCGGTTGACGTATTCGTCCACCACAGGATCGGTGATGAAGTGGGTGCTTTTTTCAATCTCGTCGGCGTACTGCTTCCCCATCTTGATCTCGCCTTCGGTCGAGTACCAGTTCCCGAGGCCCCGGCCGCCGATGTCGCGATTGCCCACCGCGCTTACATCCTCGATGCTGCCGGACTTGATCTTGATCATCTGGCTGCCTGGATCGACCACTTTCTCGGCATCCACCTTGTCCGCGCTTTTCGGAGCGGGCGCGTCGCCGCCGACCGGCGTCGTTCCAGGTGCGGGCTTCTTGTCAGAGGCCGTGGGCGCGCTCGGAGACGCACCCTTGTCGTCGGATTTGGACGTTCCGGAAGCTGGCTGCTGCGCCGGTGCGGAAGAATCGCCGCCCACAGGCGTGGTGCCGGGCGCCGGCTGCGCCGAGGGCGTAGCAGGTGGTTGCGCAGCCGGTGTACCTGGCTGCGCGGAAGGCGTGCCAGACTGAGCGGAGGGCGTATTCGACTGCGCCGAACCGGACGAGTTGGATTGAGCCCATAATCCGGTGCCCAGCACAAGCGCCAATCCCGCCAGCACCGACACTCCAGAACCCATGCGATGTGCCCTCATGATGTCACCTCCAGCGTGGCAGACTCCCTGGGCAGATTCCGTGGCCAGACTCCCTGGATGACTGCGCCGCTTCGCTCTATCGGCTTAGACGCTAGTATCCGCCTGTTTGGTAACGAATGGGAAGGATATTTCAACCCGCCGGCGGATTCCCGCGCAATTCTCCGTGTATTCATGGGATCCGGTCCTGGGCTTTACCAGTTACAGGGCTTTGGCGGCGCAAGCCGGGTGCATTAAAGTGAAGAACACGGAGCCGGAGGATTGCTTGCGCCAGACAATCTTGAAAGTGGTTGTGATGGCCGGGTGTGGAGCGATGCAGCTCGCCGCGCAGCAGAAGCCATCCCGTCCGGTTCTCCCATTGGGCCCGCAGCCCCGCCAGGCAAAGCCCTCCGCGGTTAGCCGGCCCGCCCTCCCGCAAAGCCCGAATGCCGTCTTTGATGCCACCGCGATGGGGTCGCCGCTGCCGCTCGATAACGACTGGCGCGTAGGCATCACTTCCAATCAAGCCGCGGCTTCGGCGGATTTCGACGACTCCGCCTGGGCCGTCCGCGGCGCTCAATCCTTCATGGAAGAGGTTCCCGACGAAGACCAGCCCCGCCAGCAAGACCAGTCCCGGCAGGAAGTCCAGCCGCACCCATCGGGCGGGGTGCACGTCCAGGTGGGAACGCCCGACAATCCAGATGCGTTTTCCCACAGCCGTGGCCAGCGCTATGCATGGTTCCGGCTGCACATCAGGCTGGCCCCCAACCACGGACCGGTCGCGCTGCTCATCGAGCTGCCCGTTTCGCAGAGCACCTCTATCGGGGTGGGCACGTCCGGTCCCAGCGCGGATGTGTTTGTAGACGGCAGACAGGTTCAACCAGAGGGCCCCCACGGGAATGCGCCGCAGCACTATCAACCCATCTCGCGTCTCTACGACCTGAACGTGCCCGCCTCGGAAACCTCGATGACGCTGGCGGTACGCACCATCTACATCCCGTTCGGTCACGGCTCGTATACCACCTTTTTTGCCGGCCGCGGCCTCACTCTCGGCAATCGCGCCGATCTCGAACGCGCCTTCCGGCTCTGGCAGGACCGCAGCCTCTTCGAGCGGCTCCCCCGCCTGGTCTATTCCGCCGTCCTGACTGTGCTCGCGGCATTTCTGCTGGCCCTCTATTTTTCGCAGAAGGGACACACCGAATATCTGTGGCTGGCGCTGCACGAGCTTGTCCAGGCCCCCATCGGCTTTGTGGAGCTGGCCGGCAGCTCGGCGCGGCTCGACAGCCTCTGGTACGCGGCGCTCATCCTCGAGCTGGTGCTGGTCTCGGCCTACCTGTTCTTCGAGTTCCTGGTCGCCTTTCTCGTGCTGCCGCGCCGCTGGTATATCCGATGGCTGCGCTATACCTCGCCCATCCTGGCCTGCGCGGGACCGACCCTTCTGATGGTGGGCCATAGCGAATTCATCGGCGTCCTTCTGGTCATCGTCTTTCTCGGCGCCCTGGTATGGATAGGCGTATGGGCGATCTTCATCTTCGTCACCCTCATCGCCGCAGCGGTGCGCCGCAACTTCGAGGCCGGGCTCCTGCTGATCCCGCTGGTGCTCAGCCTGGTGGGCATTATCGAGCCCGTGGTCACCGCCAGCATCAAGGAGTGGACCGGCCGCGACGCCCACTCCCCGCTCACCATGTACGCCGGCCCCATTCCTGTTCACTTTGCCTCCATCGCGGACTTCACTGGAGTTCTGGTGATCGTTCTCATCATCTTCGGCCGCTTTCTCCGCATTCACCGCGATCAGGAGCGGGTATCGGGCGAACTGGCCGCCGCGCGCAGCGTGCAGGAGCTGATGATTCCCCAGGAAAAGCTCGCCACTCCAGGCTTTGAGGTGGACTCGATCTACAATCCGGCCAATGAGGTGGGCGGTGACTTCTTTCACGTCGAGGCCGTGGGAGACAGCGGCATTCTGGTGGTGATCGGAGACGTGGCCGGCAAGGGATTGAAGGCCGCTATGAACGTCTCCATGCTGATGGGAGCCTTGCGCAGAACGGCGGAGAAGAATCCAGCCAAAATTCTCGAATCGCTGAATCGCGTGCTGGTGGGAACAGAAAGCTTTACCACCTGCCAGGCGGCATGGTTCGGCAGCAACGGCGAACTGGTGCTCGCCAACGCCGGCCATTTGCCTCCCTATCTGAACAGCCAGGAGATCACGCTCGCGGGAGGGCTGCCGCTCGGTGTTCTGCCCGAGGTTAGCTACGAAGAATTGCGGCTTTATCTGCATCCCGGCGATCGCGTCCTCCTGCTCTCCGACGGCGTTGTCGAAGCCCGCAAGCCCTCCGGCGAGTTGTTCGGCTTCGAGCGCGTGCACAACCTGAGCAATCAATCAGCCTTCTATCTCGCGGAGGCGGCGAAGGCCTTCGGCCAGGAAGACGACATCACCGTTCTAACCGTGCGCCGTCTCGCCCAGACCATGGCGGCCTGACGGTGTCCCGGTCTGTGCGATCCAGAAATTACTTCGCCCGCGAGCCGCATGAGATAGCCGCGAGCACCGTGACCGCCTTGAACTCCAGCTTCACTCCGCGCATCTGCGCAGAGCATGTGCAGCACAGCGGGTCAGCTGAGCATCTGCAACGTTTTCCCGATCCGCGGTGTCAAACCTGGAGAAAGGGAAAGTCTCAAGGCTTCCACGACGTCTGCAACCGTTTGACGAGGTACGAAGCTCGGGTGCCCCAGGTCTCGATTTTGAGACCGGGGAGACCACAATGCCAAAGAACCGAACCACACGGCCGCACACCAGGTGAACACTTCCGCCGAGGTTTCATGAGAATCCGCAGTTCTTCTCTCTTCCGGCGCACGGCATGGGCCGCAGCCCTGTCTCTGCTTGCGTGCCTTGCCGCGCGGACTGCCGGCGCGCAACGACTTCCCACAACCGTCATTCCCACGCACTATACCCTCACCCTTACTCCCGACCTGAAGACGGCCACATTCTCCGGAGTTGAAAAGATTGACGTCAACATAATGGAGCCGGCTGATTCCATCACCCTGAATGCGGCCGAGATTGCCTTCCAATCCGTGGCCGCATACCCGAACGGCCCCGAGCAGACTGCGGCCGTTTCGCTCGACCCAGAAAGCCAACAGGCTACCTTCACCTTTGCCAAGGCTCTGGCGGTCGGCAGCGCGGTGCTCGAGATCCACTACACGGGAATCCTCAACAATGAGTTGCGCGGCTTTTATCTTTCGAAGACCGCGCGCCGCAACTACGCGGTCACGCAGTTTGAGCCCACCGACGCGCGCCGCGCCTTTCCCTGCTTCGATGAACCCGCCTTCAAGGCGAAATTCGATATCTCCCTGGTCATCGACGCAGGCGATACCGCGATCTCGAACGGCAGCATCGTCTCGGACACGCCGGGACCCGGCGAAGGCAAGCACACGGTCGTTTTCAGCGCCACGCCCAGAATGAGCACCTATCTCGTCGCCTTCCTGGTGGGTGACTTCGCATGCACCGCCGGCCGGCAGGATGACGTGAACATTCGCGTCTGCTCCACCCCCGACAAGGCAGCTCTCACCAGCTACGGCCTCGACGTGGCCAAATTCGTGCTGCACTACTACGACAACTACTTCGGCATTCCTTATCCCCTTAAAAAGCTCGACCTGATTGGGGTGCCCGACTTCGAGGCCGGAGCCATGGAAAACTTCGGCGCTATTACCTACCGCGAAACCGACCTGTTGCTCGATCCGAAGACGGCGAGCTTCCGCGCCAAAGAGAACGTCGCCCGCGTAATTGCTCACGAGATGGCGCACCAGTGGTTTGGGGATCTGGTGACCATGCAATGGTGGAACAACATCTGGCTCAACGAAGGCTTTGCCACCTGGATGGAGAATAAGCCGGTAGCCGCAATGCACCCGGAGTGGAACCTCCCGCTGACCGTGGCCGGCGAAGAACAACAGACGCTCGACCTGGACGCCAGGCCGACGACCCGGCCCATCCGCGCCCAGGCCGAGACGCCGGACCAGATCAATCAGCTCTTCGACGGCATCGCCTATGGCAAGGCCAGCGATGTGCTGTTGATGGTGGAGAACTATCTCGGCGCGGAGACCTTCCGCAAAGGCGTCCACGCATACCTCGCAGCCCATCTCTACGGGAATGCGACCGCGGAGGATTTCTGGAACACCCAGGCAGCCGTGAGCCGCAAGCCCGTGGACAAGATCATGGATGCGCTCATCACGCAGCCCGGCGTGCCGATTCTCACCTTCGGGCAGCCGGCGGATGGAAATGTGTCCGTGCGGCAGACCCGATTCTTCCTCAACTCTCGCCCCCAACCCGCCCCGGCCGGGCAATGGACGCTGCCCGTATGCTTCAAGAGCGGCGCCGGCGGGCAGGATTGCGACCTTCTTGCGCCCTCGATGACCAACCTGCCCTTGCGGACCAGCCTGCCCACAAGTGCGGCGCAGTTGTTCTACGCGAACGCAGCGGCCAAGGGGTATTACCGCAGCGCGTACACCGCGCCTGAGTATGCGAGCCTGCTTGCCCAGGCCGAAACCGGGCTTACGCCCGCCGAGCGCATCAGCCTCACCGGCGACGAGTGGGCGCGGGTACGGGCCAATCAAGCCGACGTGGGCGATTATCTCGATCTCGCCGCTGCGCTCAAAGACGACAGAAATGCCGCGGTCGTCTCCGAGGCCGTCGAAAACGTAACCGCCATCTACCAGCGCCTGGCTGCGACGCCGGAAGAACAGAAGAAGCTTTCGGTGTGGATCGACAAAACGTTTGCGCCGATTCTCAACAATCTGGGCCCGGCCAAAGCCTCTGACAGCGACGATACGCGCGCCCTGCGTGCAGAGCTCCTCGTCCTGGTCGGATCCTATGGAACCTCGCCCGCGGTTGTCGCCATGGCGCAGCAGATCGGCGACCGCTATCTGGCGGATCCGGCATCCGTGGATGCCACCCTCGGCTATGCGGCGCTCACGGTAGCGGCGCGCCACGGCGATGCCGCGTTGTTTGCGAAGCTCCAGCACGCCTACCAAACCTCAGCAGATCCGGATTTTCAGAACACCGCTCTTCGGCTTCTCGCGCAGTTCCGTTCGCCGGATCTCGTGAAGCGCGCCCTCGATTACGCCATGTCCCCCGAAGTCCGCAATCAGGACGCCGGCTACCAGTTTGCGATCCCTCTCGCCTACCGGCAGACACGCAATGTGGCCTGGGATTACATGAAATCAAATTGGGATAAGGTGCAGGCCCAGCTCACCACCTATACCGATGGCGTGCTTGTCAGTTATACGGGCTACTTCTGCTCCACCCACGCGCGCGATGACGTGAAGAATTTCTTCGCCGCGCATCAAGTAGCCGCCTCCGACGTTTCCCTGCGTCATGCCCTGGAAGCAATCGACGGCTGCATCGAGTTTCGTTCGCTGCAGGAACCGAATCTGGAGAAGTGGCTTGCGGCGCAGCCGGGGCTCTGACGCCCCCGCCAAGATGCTTCAGCGTTTGCCCTTGTAATCGACAAACAGCTCGGGAAACTGCGCCTTCAGCGCCTCGATCTTGGGCCGGTCGCAGACCAGGATGTACGGGTTGTCGGGATTGTGCAGCGCGTAATCCTGGTGGTACTGCTCGGCGGAATAAAAGCCCTTCAGCGGCGTGACCTCCGTGACAATCGGCCGCGGAAAGACCCGCGCCTGATCCAACTGCGCGATATAGGCCTTCGCAATCCGCATCTGATCGTCGTTCTCATAGAAGATCGCGGACCGGTAGGAGGTGCCCACATCCGGCCCTTGCCGGTTGAGCTCGGTCGGATCGTGCGCGACCGAAAAGAAGATGCGCAGCAGTTGGCCGTAGGAGATCTTCGATGGATCGTAGACCACCTTCACTGACTCCGCGTGACCGGTCGTCTCCGTGGTCACCTGATCGTAAGTGGCTGTCGACGCGGAGCCGCCCGCATAACCCGCCGTGGTGTCGAGAACACCTTTCACCCGTTCGAATACCGATTGCGTTCCCCAAAAGCAGCCGCCGGCAAAGACCGCGGTCGCTTTGCCGGGCGCGCCCGCCAGCGGCGCATCCTCTGCCGCTGCGGGAATCGGCTGCTTGGCCGCCGCCTTGCCCGGCTTCGCGAAAAAAGCAACTGCAAATCCAACCACCATGACCAATCCAAATGCGCGCAGAAGCATCAACGAACCCTCCATCCTGCTGAGGATAAGATAGATTTCCCTACCGATTGGTTACAGGATTCCAATGCTTTCCCCGGGGCGTGGCGGTTCGTGGTCACTGCGCGGCTGCGCTCAGGGCAGGTTTCTCCATAGCCAAGGCGCGGATGAGTCCTCGAAATACCAGGACAACATGAAAAGGATCGTCACGCCAAGAACCGTCCAGAGATACATCCGCACCGGCAGCGTGGCCAGCAGGTGCTCGCCCGGTTCGCCCTCCATGCGCCACGGTCTCGAAAAGAGCAGTCCGCTCAGGAAACAAACGCAGCCCGCCAGCGCGACCTTCGCCAGAGCCATGGCCAGACGGTCCTCCCACCGGCTGCCGGGCACAAAAAATGCGCACAGCACCACCGGGTAAAGACACAAAATACTCAAAAAGAAAGAGAGCGCCCTGGCAATCTCCAGAATCATGGCCGGCTCCCTGCCCTCCGCGGCACGATTCGCGCAGATCTCTTCTCTCGAGGAGTTCCGCATCCACTTCACGTCAACATTTTAGTCCAACTCTTACTTCAAATCGCGCCAGTTCGGCCCGAACGCCAGATCGGCCACCAGCGGCACATTCAGCTTGATCACGCCTTCCATCGCGGCGCGCACCAGCGAGCCCACCTCTTCTGTCTCATCGAACGGCACCTCGAAGAGCAGCTCGTCGTGAACCTGCAGCATCATGCGGGTCTTCAGGTTGCGCTCGGCAAGCTTTCGGTCGAGAGCGATCATGGCCAGCTTGATCAGGTCCGCCGCCGTGCCTTGCAGCGGCGTGTTGACGGCCGTTCGCTCGGCAAACCCACGCTGGTTCGGGTTGCGGCTCTCGATGTCGGGAATCGGCCTGAGCCGCCCAAACAGCGTGCGCACAAAGCCATCCTTCCGCGTCTGCGCGAGCGTCCTCTCGATGAAGGCCTTCACGCCCTCATAGCGCGCGAAATAGCGCTCGATGTAGGCCTTCGCCTCGGCCTGCGGAATGCCCAGCTGCGCCGCAAGCCCAAACGCCGAGATGCCGTAGACAATGCCGAAGTTGACGGCCTTGGCCCGGTCGCGCGTCTGCTTGTCCATTGAACCGATCGGAACGCCGAAGACCTCGCTTGCCGTCAGCGTATGGATGTCGATCTCTTCGGCGTAAGCGCGCATCAGCAGCGGATCGGCGCTGAAGTGCGCCAGCAGCCGCAGCTCGATCTGCGAATAGTCGGCCGAAAGAAGCTGCGTGCCCGGCCGTGCGATGAATGCGGCGCGAATCTCGCGGCCCAGCTCGGTGCGCACCGGAATATTCTGCAGATTCGGATTGACCGACGAGAGCCTGCCCGTTGCCGTGGCCGCCGCCTGGAAGGTCGTATGCACCCGCGACTCGGCATCGGCAAGCAGCGGCAGGGCGTCAATATAGGTTGACTTCAGCTTTGCCAACTGCCGGTATTCGAGCACCAGCTTCGGTACGTCATGCTTTTCGGCGAGCTGCTCCAGCACATCCACCGCGGTGGAGACGGTCTTGCCCTTGCCGCGGACCGCCGGGGGCTGCAGCCCCAGGTTCGTGAACAGCACAACCGCAAGCTGCTTGGGCGAATTGATGTTGAACCGCTGCCCCGCGAGCTCGAAGATGCGTTCGCCCACGCGTTGAAGCTCAATACCGAATCTCTGCGAAAGCGCGTTGAGCGCCGCGCGATCGATGCGCACTCCGGCCTGTTCCATCCGGAAGAGAACCGGCGCCAGCGGCAGGTCGATCTCGCGATAAGGGCGTTCGACCTCGGCCTTCTCCACTTCGCACTGCAACACGGGAACCAGCGCCGCAATCGTTGCCGCGCTCGCAGTCGGGCTGGAGGGCGGCGCCTGGTTGTGGCGCGCCGCCACATCCGCAAGCGTCTGCGTCGTGTGCGTTGGGTTCAGCGCATACGAAAGCAGCATCGTGTCTTCCACCGGGCCGCGCAGGGCAATGCCTTTGCCGCCGAGCACGTGCAGCGCCAGCTTCACGTCGTGCGTGTGCTTCGGCACCGAGGCATCTTCGAGCAGCGTGCGCAACTCAGGCGTAAGCGGCGGATGCAGCGCGATGCCGGGCTCCGCGCTGACGCCGATGCACGAGCTCGACTGCTTCTCGGCCGCTTCGGCAAAGTCCAGAAGCGAAGGGCTCTCCGGCGTTTCAGTCTCCGCATCTTCTTCCGTCAACGTACGCACCGCCGCGGCGGCATCGAGCGCGAAGGCGAAGCCTTTCGCGCGCGCCTCCGCATAGAATTGCGCAACCTGCTCCTGATTCGGCTCCTCGATCAGTTCGGCCTGCACCGCCTCCGTCGACGGCGCAAGATCGCGAAGCATCGAAGTGAACTCAAGCTCCGTGAAGAGCGAACGGCAGGCTTCGAGATCGGGCAACTGCGTTTCAAGCGCCGTCAGATCCAGTTCGATCGGCACGCGGCTGTCGATGGTGACCAGTTCTTTCGAGAGCAGCACTGCATCGCGATTCTGCTCCAGCGACTCGCGATAGGTTTTCCGCTTGACCTCAGCGGCGCGGTCGAGCACCGCTTCCACGCTGCCGAATTCGAGAATCAGGTCCACGCTTCCCTTATCGCCAATGCCCGGCGCGCCCGGAATGTTATCGACCGAGTCGCCCCGCAGAGCCATCACATCCACAACTCTCTCCGGCGGCACGCCAAGCGTCTCTGTCACCTTGGCCGGGTCGAGAATGAGATTGTCTTTTTGCGGATTGAGAATCTTGATCTGCGGCGTGACCAGCTGCATCATGTCCTTGTCGCCGGAGACGATGAAGACCGCATGGCCGCGCTCGGCAGCCTCCCGCGCCAGCGTTCCGATCACGTCATCGGCCTCGAAGCCCACCGCTTCCAGAATCGGGATGCGCAGCGCCTCAAGCGAGCGGCGAATGTAAGGAATCTGGCGGCGCAGGTCTTCCGGCATCGCCGTCCTGTTGGCCTTGTAGCCTTCGTAGCTCACATCGTCAAAACATTGCGTCTTGCTGTTCCACTTCCGCAGCGGGCCCATTGAGCGGGCGCGCTCATCGCGAAACACCTCGCCGCTGGGATCGAAGACGGCCGCAAAGTATCTTGGATCGAAGTCCTCGCGCAATTTTTTGATCATGTTCACAAAAACATACGTCGCCGCGGTCGGCAGCCCTGAGCGCGTGGACATGGGGCGGCTGCGCTGCATCGCGTGATACGCGCGGAAGATGAACGACATTGTGTCGAGCAGAAATACGGGCGGCTTGGCTTGGTCAGGCATCGATACGCAGTTTATCAGCGCAGAGCGGCAAAGGATCAGGGGCAACATGCGCCAATCGGGAACGCAACGAAATCCTGGGCCACGCCGCAGCCGATGAGATCAGCCAATGAACATGCAGTCGCCATAACTGAAAAACCGGTAGCCCGCCTCAACAGCATGGCGATAGCCGGCAAGGACATGCTCGCGCCCGGCAAAAGCGCTCACCAGCATCAACAAACTCGACTGCGGCAAATGAAAATTCGTCAACAGCGCCCCCACCAGGCGGAATTCGAATCCCGGCGAAATGAAGATGTCCGTCTCGCCGGAGTGCGGCTCCAATTCCCTTCTCTCCGCGCGAACCGCTACCGACTCGAGCGTGCGCACCACCGTTGTGCCCACGGCAACAATGCGGCGCCGTTCGGCTACAGCGCGATTCAGGGCTCCCGCGGCTTCAGCGCTTAGCGTGTACCGCTCGCGATGGAGATGCACGTCCCTCACTCGATCGACGCGCAGCGGCGCGAAGGTGCCGAGGCCCACATGCAGCGTGACCCGCGCAACCTCAATTCCCTTTCCGGCAAGCGCCCCCAGCATCTCACTCGTGAAATGCAAACCAGCCGTGGGCGCAGCCACCGAACCGCGCTCGTGCGCAAACACCGTCTGATAGCGCTCGCGGTCCGCCTCTCGATCGTCGCGATGGATGTACGGCGGAAGCGGTACGTGGCCAATGCGATCGAGAATTCGAAAGAAATCCTCGACCGGCGCAAATTCGAGAAGGCGCTCGCCAAACTTCCCGCGTTCCAGCACCTCGGCTTCGAGCAGGATTTCGCCGGTGGGCGCGGGGAACACAAGCCGCTCGCCGATTGCAACTTTTCTTCCCGGCCGCACCAGCGCGCGCCAACGATTCTCGCCGGCCGGTTCCGTCAGCATCACTTCGATTCGGCCGCTTGGTCGCTCGCGTTCGCGCACCAGCGTGCGCCGCGCGTAGAGCCGGGCGGGAATCACGCGGCTGTCATTAAGCACCAGCAGGTCGCCCGGTTTGAGCAGCGACGGAAGCGCGGCGAATTGCGAGTCTTCAAATGCCCCCGTGGCGCGGTTCATCACCAGCATGCGGCTCAGGCCGCGCTCCGCAGGCGGCTGCTGCGCAATCTGCTCTTCAGGAAGATCGAAATCGAAGTCGGCGACGCGAAGGTCCTCGCGCCTCTCAACTCGACCCGGTTGGCCGCTCATTGCGCAGATTTCCCAAGGTGCCTGAGAGCATTCAAACGCGCGCGCTCAATAGCAGCATTCAATTCTTCGCGCTTAAATTCGAAATCTTCTTCGGCGATATCCGTCGGAACGAGCGTCCATCGCGCCCAGCTAACCACAATGCGCGTGAAGGGCTTGGGCACGAGAAAACGGTCCCAGGAGCGCATCGTCCATGCGCGCTTCGGTTCCAGGTGAAAGGCGCCGATGGGCGCGCCCGTCATCTGCCCCAGCTTGATGGGTCCCATCTTGGTGCGATAGATCGGCCCGCGTGGTCCGTCCGCCGTGAAGATGGCCGGCCTGCCGCCTTCGATCACATCCTTCAGTCCCAGCAGCCCCTCACGCGCGCCGCGCGAACTCGACCCGCGCACAGCGCCGAACCCGAACAGCGCAAGTGTTCGCGCGATCAGTTCGCCGTCGAAGCTGCGGCTGATGAGAATCGTCGCGCCCGTGCGCCGAAAGTAAAGAGCGCACGGCAACACGCATTGATGCCAGAAGCAGAAGATCTCCGCGCCCGCGCCTTCGCCGCAGGGCAACGGCGTCGCGCCCTCCTCGGCGATGGTTTCGAAGCGCCACGTGCGTCCGGCCATCCAAAGCAACGCCCACACGATGCGCGGAGCGATCGCAAGAGCGACGCGCTGGCGCAGCGAAAATCGGGCGCTCGGTTCGGTGATCACTCCAATGATTTTAGTGGACGCAGCCCAACGCAGATCCCTCGCTCAGGAGTAGCGCAGCCAGCGCAGCAGCTCAGGCAGCGTGGCGCGCTTGCCGTACATCAGGATGCCCACGCGATAGAGCCGCGATGCAAACCACAATGTGCCCCAGATGCTGAGAAGCATCAATCCGATGGACGCCGCAAACTGCCATGCCGGCGGAATCTCCGAAGCCATGCGCAAGAACATCACAATGGGCGCCGTGGGCGGAAACAGCGACGCCAGCACCGACCACACCGAGTTCGAATCGTTGATGATGAGCAGGATCATCGCAAAGCTGAGCCACGTGGGCGCGGCGGCCAGCGGCATATACATCTGCAGCTCCTGCTCGGTTTCGCAGGTAGCGGCAAGGCCGGCGAAGAGCGAACTGTAAAGCAGATACCCCAACAGAAAATACACCGGAAAGAGAATGCCTTCGATCCACGAAAAATGAAGGGAGAACTGGCCGCTGAGAATGGTCGCAGCCATCGGCGAGCCGATGATGACTATTCCCGCAACCAGCCAGATCGCGATTTGCGTAAGGCCCACGGCGCCTACGCCGATCAGCTTTCCGGCCAGCAGATCGGCCGGCTTGGCCGTGGCCAGCATCACTTCGAAGATCCGCGAGGTCTTCTCCTGAATAATCGAGCGGGCCACGTTGAGCCCGTAGATCATCGTGGTCATCGAAAGCAGAATCGCCATCGCGTAGCCTTTCCAAAAGGAAGCCTGCGCGTTGCTTCTCACCACGGAGCCGTCTTTCTTCACCTGAAAGGTCGCGATCCGAATGCCCTTCACCACCACATCGGAGTCGGCTTGATTCATGCCCGCTGCCGCCAGATGCTCTTTCACCAGGCCGCTGTCGATGGCGTCCTTGAGCCGCGCCCCGGTCATGAAGTCGCCGGCAGCCTTCGACGTATACGAGGCCGTGGGCACGCCGCCGGCGGAGTCGTCAATCCACAACAGCCCGTCGATCGATCCGTTCTTCACGTCGTTGATGAGCTGCGGCCGCGTCTCCGGTCCCGAAGGCGTCACGATGTCCACTCTCGCATTCTTCCTACGGTCCACAAGCTGTTCGCGGACTTCCGTAGCCAGGGCCTGATCTGAAGAAGCGACGACGATGTGCTTGTGCCCGCCAAGCCCGCGGCTGGAGAAGTACGCCACGCCGACGATGATCGCGAAGAGCGCCGGCAAGCCGATAGTCGATACGCGAAAGGCCCGGCCGCGGATCTGCTCCATGTATTCGCGCCACGCAATGAGCAGTACGTTACGCATCGGTTTTGCCTCCGACGGTCTGAATAAAAATCTCCTCAAGCGAGGGTTCGACCAGCTCGAATCGATAGATGGCCGCCATATCGGATGCCTGCCGCAAAAGCTTTTGCGCGTCCCCGTGAGGCTTGAGGCGAATCTCGGCGTGGCCTGAGAAGTTGCGGAACTCGGCGATCTCGGCGCTGTTCAAGAATTCTGAGCTCCCTTCAAATTCCACGATCACGCGGTTGCGCTCATAGCGGCTCTTGATCTCACGCACTTTGCCGGCCAATACAGCGTTGCCGCGATGGATGAGGCAGATTGAATCGCACAGCTTCTCCACCTGGTCCATGCGATGCGTGGAGAACAACACGGCCTTGCCCTGCTCTTTCAGCCCCACCAGCGTTCGCTCCAGAAGTGCCGCGTTCACGGGATCGAGTCCGCTGAAAGGCTCATCCATGATGATCAGCCCCGGATCGTGCAGAATCGCTCCAATGAACTGAATCTTTTGCTGCATCCCTTTGGAGAGCTCTTCTGTTTTCTTCTCGAGCGCATCGGCAATCTCAAGCCGCCCCGCCCACTCCACAGCGCGCCTGCGAGCCTCGCGCGCTTCCACGCCGTGCAGGCGCCCGAAGAAGACCAGCTGCTCCAGGACCCTCATCTTCTTATAGAGGCCGCGCTCCTCGGGCAGATATCCCACGCGCTCCAGGCTCTTGCGCTCGAATGGTTTTCCAAAGAGATCGATGCGGCCCGAGTCGGGCATCGTGATGCCCATCATCATGCGAATCGAACTGGTCTTGCCGGCTCCGTTCGGTCCCAGCAGCCCGAACATCTGGCCCGCTTCAATCGACAAGTTCAGATGATTGACGGCAACCTTGTCCTCGTAGGCCTTTGTAACTCCTGCGAGTTCGACTACTGGCATGCTTTCTCCCGCCGCAACTTGTTCTCATGTCCCTGGTCGACTGGGAAACGGTCTGGAAGCAGTTTAGCAAAGGAAAAGGCATCGCTCCTCCCGCGCTTCCCCACTCCAACGACGCACGCATTGCACTGCAGAACCTCTCGCCGTGCTTCGCGCGCTGCGCCGATACGTTACTTTCGAAACCTCCTTTCGCGTGATCTTGCCGCGCCGCAACCCAATGTTTTCAGGCAGATTCGCGATTGTGTGAAACAGCTACGACTAAAGAACTACGAAAAAGCCGACCAACGGGGGACGCGAAAAACGGAGGCAGGCATTAAAGTAGTCAACACGCCAGGAGAATCAGATGGCAACTGTGCTATCGATGCAGGACTACGAGTGTGATTTGAATGGGCGCGGTCCCAATCCCATCCAAAAGCCTCGCAGCGTGGAAGAGCTCGACGTTCGCCAGGCCGTTATTGAAGACCTAATTTTAAAAATTCTCTATCTTGCCGGCACTCTTTCCTTATTCGAACTTTCAGAGAGACTGCAGCTCGGTTATGAACTGACCGACGAGCTGTTTTGCAAGCTGCGCTCGCAGAGCCTCTGCCAGGTCATGGGCATGAGCGGCAATGTTCCGCACATCTCCATTACGGCGCAGGGTAGAACCCGCGCTGCCGACTTGCTCCAGCAGTGCCAATATACCGGCAGCGCTCCGGTTTCATTGGAGAGCTACGTCGAGCAAACGCGCAAGCAGAGCGTCCAGCAGGTTGAGGTGCATCCGGCCGATGTTCGCCGCGCGTTCAGTCATCTGGTCATCGACGAACCGACCCTGGATCAGTTCGGCGCCGCGCTCAACTCCGGCAGTTCCGTTTTCCTCTACGGACCGGCGGGAGGAGGAAAGACCACCATCGCCGAAGTTCTCTCGCGCGTGCTTGCTGAAGATGAAATCTGGATTCCGCGGGCGATCGAGGTCGACGGCCAGATCATCACCGTCTTCGATCCTTCCATTCATCAGCAGGTCACCGAGTCCGCGCCGGAAACCTACGATACGCGCTGGGCGCTGTGCCGCCGTCCCGCAGTGATGGTGGGTGGCGAGCTCACGGTCGAGATGCTCGACATGCAGTTCAACCCGATCTCGAAGTTCTACGTCAGTCCGGCGCAGATGAAAGCCAACAACGGCGTCTTCATCATCGACGATTTCGGACGCCAGCGCATACGTCCTGACGAGTTGCTGAACCGGTGGATCGTTCCTCTCGACCGGCGAATCGATTTCCTCACGCTGGTGGGCGGAAAAAAGATTGAGATCCCGTTCGAGATGCTCGTGGTCTTCGCCTCCAATACCGATCCGGCCGAGCTGGTCGATCCCGCATTTCTGCGCCGCATCCAGACCAAGATCAAGGTGGGCGCCATCTCCGACGACCAATTTGTCGAAATCTTCCGCAGAATCGCGGCGGAAAAGCACGTCACCTACGAGCCCGAGATTCCCGCCGATCTGATTTCGTTCATCCGCAGCTCTCTGCGCCAGGAGCTCCGGGCCTGCTATCCGCGGGATATCGTCAACCAGGTCTGTTGGGCCGCGCGTTACGAGGGCAAGCCGCCTCATGTGGATCACGCGGCGCTGCGCCGCGCCATCGAGGCCTACTTCGCCATGAGCGCCTGAGTTACAACAGCTTCATCGCATCCGGGTCCCATTGCACAATCGCGCCCCGCTCCATGCTTAGGTTGCTCAGCAGCGCTGCGCCCGCGGCGCGGAAGCCGAAGACCGCGTCTTCGACCACCGGCTTGCGCGTGCGGACTGCGCTGAAGAAATTCCTGAAGTGATCGTAGCTGTCGCTGTAGCCCGCCGGCGCTTCGTACTTCTCATAACCCGCCGCCGGAGCGCCTTCCGGATGCGTCACCGGATACTTCTTGCGGTATTCCTCGCGGATCTGCCGTTGCATGGCGTCGGTAAAGGTGCCGATCATTAAGCCGGGCTCTTTTTGCCGCGGAACGCGATTGATGCTCACAGCATTTCCGGCGATCTCCATCGTCCCTTCTGAACCCGTGAAGATCAGGCCCTCGCTCTCTTCGCCGCCGTCGACAAAGTTCACGCGCAGGCTCAGATTGAAGCCCTCCGGATAATCGAACAGGCCGAGCATCACATCCGGCACGTCGCGGCCGTCCTTCCAGAAACGCAATCCGCCGGTGGCCATGCCGCGCGTGGGCCCATGTGCGCCGGTGATGAAGTGCGTTCCGCTGAAGAGATGCACAAACAGGTCGCCGGCTACGCCGCTGCCATAGGCCTTCCATTTGCGCCACTGAAAAAATTGCTCCGCGTTGAACGGAATCTTGGCAGCCGTGCCCAGAAAGCGCGGCCAGTCGCAGCTCTCCGGCGAGGCGTCGAGCGGCACCGTATAATCCCACGCGCCGATAGCCGAGTTGCGGTCCCAGCGCGCCGTAACCATATTCAGCTTGCCGATAGCGCCGGAGGCAAGCAGCTCTTTCGCCTTGGCGTAGACCATCGAGCTCACGCGCTGGCTGCCAATCTGGATGATGCGGTTCGTGGCGCGCGCCGTCTCGATCATCTCCGGCCCATCGGCATAGAGATGGATCATCGGCTTTTCGCAGTAGACGTCTTTGCCTGCCTTCATCGCATCGATAGATGCCTTTTTGTGCCAGTGGTCGGGCGTGCCGATAATCACCGCATCGATATCCTTGCGCGCCAGGATTTCGTTGTAATCGCGCGTGGTAAAGATGTCGCTGCCCCAGACCTCTTTCGAGTGTTCCAGCCGGCCGTTGTAGCAGTCGGCCACGGCAACCAGCTTCACGCCCGGAACCTGCACGGCGATACCGGTGTCGTACTGGCCCTGCCCGCCCGCGCCGATCAGCGCGATCTGGATGTGGTCGTTCGCTGCCACGGGCGCGGCGGGTCCGTCTTGCACAGCAGCGAGCGCATGAACCTTCCCCGCCAGCATCGCGCTCGCCGATACCGCTCCCGCCGCCTTCATAAAGCTTCTGCGATTCAATCCCGACACAACCAGCCCTCCTGGATCAGCTTTTTCGATCAGCTTTTTCACCGCATATAACCATACACGGCGGCACCGTTGAATTGAGCAACGTTGGCTCCGCGCCCCATCCTTTTCACGTTCTTCGTGAAAAGGGTGGGAAACCACGATGCCGACCGACAAGTTCTGAACCTACCGCCTTCGCAGCAAAATACCGTAGCAAAAAAATCGCGGGCGGAACTCCGTCTCCGCGAATTTGTCCAGCCGCACAGACGCCATTTAGCATCCATTCTGTGCCCGGCCTCGAAACTCCTGTGATGTATGTGCGCGGCGTAGGTCCGCGCGTGGCGGAGATGCTCGCCGCCAAAGGCATCCAAACCGCCGAGGACCTGCTCTACCACCTGCCCTTCCGCTACGAGGACCGGCAAAACCCGCGCAGCCTGGACGAGCTGAAGGCCGGCGAGACCGCCAGCGTCATCGCCGAGGTGCGTGGCTCGGCCCTCCTGCGCACCCGCCGCGCGCCGCTCTTCGAACTCACCATTGGCCAGGGGCGATTCGCGCTCAAATGCATCTGGTTTCATGCGCCGTATCTCGAAGGCAAATTTCATGCCGGCCAAACGGTTGCCGTCTACGGCAAGGTCGAGCCGTCGCGGTCATCGAGCAACTTTAAGATGATCCAGCCGCAGTTTGAGGTTCTTCCCGACGCAAGCGACGATGCGGAGACGCGGCTGCTCGAAGTAGGCCGCATCACGCCTGTCTATGAGTCGCTCGGCGGCAGCCGGTTGGCTTCGCGCTGGCAGCGCAAAGTGATCTTCAATCTTCTGGAAGCGGTGCGCGGCGCGGTGCCGGAGTGCCTGCCGCGGGAACTGTTGGCGCGCCTCGCGCTTCCTGACCGCGAAACCGCTCTGCGCGCAGTGCATTTTCCGCCTGAAGGAACGCCGTTTCCGCAGTTGCAAGCCTGTTCCACGCCCGCGCACCGGCGGCTGATCTTTGAGGAGCTTTTTTTTCTGGAGCTGGGCCTCGAATTGAAACGCCGCCGCATGAAGCAGCGCGCGGGAATCGCCTTCGCCGCGACTGACAAGGTGCGCGAAGCCCTGCGCGAGGTGCTTCCCTTTCATCCCACCACGGCGCAAAAGCGAGCGCTGGGCGAGATTGTGGCCGACATGCGCGAGCCCGCTCCGATGCGCCGTCTGCTGCAGGGCGATGTAGGCTCCGGCAAGACGATCGTCGCGCTGCAGGCGATGCTCGTGGCCATGGAAAACGGCTACCAGGCCGCGTTGATGGCGCCCACCGAGATTCTGGCCACGCAGCATTTTCTGGCCGCGCGCAAGCTGCTGGAGCGGTCCTCGCGCAAGCCGCGCATCGTGTTGCTCACCGGCTCGCTCGACGAGGAGCGCAAGCGGTCGAATCGCGGGCTCATCAACCGCGGCGAGGCGCAACTGGTCATCGGCACGCACGCGTTGATCGAAGAGAAGGTGGAGTTCGACCGCCTGGGCCTGGTCGTTGTCGATGAGCAGCACCGCTTCGGCGTGCTGCAGCGCTTCAAGCTGATGAAAAAGCCCGGGCCGGATGGAACGGAGGGGGCCGAGCCCGATGTGCTGGTAATGACGGCGACGCCCATCCCGCGCACGCTCGCGCTTTCGCTCTACGGCGACCTCGACCTGAGCGTGCTCGACGAGTTGCCACCGGGCCGCACACCCATCGTCACGCGGAGAGTTCCCGATGAACGCGCGCAGGAGGTATGGGAGTTCGTGCGCAAGCAGGTGGCGCTGAAGAGGCAAGCCTACGTCGTTTATCCCGTCATCGAGGGAGCGCGGGACGATCAGCCGGAACTCGACTTCTCGCATGATCCTGAGGCGCCAATTGAAACGCCGCCGGCGCGGAAGAACGCCCGGAAAGGCAAGACGGCCGACCTGTTTTCGGCTGCCGTGCAGGCAGCCAATCCGGGCGGGAAATCCGGCCTGAAAACGGGCCTCAAACCGGCTCTGAAATCGGCAGTGGAGATGCACGAGAAGCTGCGTTCCGGGCCGCTCGCCGGCCTGCGCGTCGGCCTGCTGCATGGCCGGCTCGATGCCGACGAAAAAGAAGTGGTGATGCGCCGCTTCCAGCGCGGCGAGATCGATGTGCTGGTGGCCACCACGGTCATTGAAGTCGGCGTGGATGTTCCGAATGCCACCGTGATGGTCGTGGAACATGCCGAGCGGTTCGGCCTGGCGCAGTTGCATCAGTTGCGCGGGCGCGTAGGACGCGGCGCGGCCAAAAGCTACTGCATCCTGCTCACCGGCCAGCGGGTCTCTGATCTCGCAGAAGAGCGCCTGAACGCGATGGTCCGCACCCAGGACGGATTCGAATTGGCGGAACTGGACCTTTCCATGCGCGGCCCAGGGGAATTTTTCGGCACCCGCCAGGCCGGCCTGCCCGAGTTTCGCATAGCCAACCTGGTGCGGGACCGCGAACTGCTGGAACTGGCCAAGCAGGAAGCCGCGCGGTTCGCAAGCCATCCCGGCGCCGCCGTCACCGAGTCTGAGCGAGCCCGTGTATGGGCGCGGCTCAAGGAGGCGTGGCAGAGGCGTTATGGGTTGGTAGAAGCAGGATGAGAGGCCGGCGCGGAGCCGTTCACGGCCCTCAAGCTGTTCCGGGCGCCAGGAACCCGCAGATCGCCTTGACGGGAATGGTATGGACCTCGAGATCGACGCTCGCAATCTCGTCAGCGCACTCCAGGTGATGGCTGCGCGTGCACTGGCAAAGCCCGGTAAAGTGAATATGGCCAACCCGGCTCAGCTCGACCCCCGAGGCAATCAGCACGCTGTAGATATCCACGCAGGCGCGGCGCTCGAACTCGAAGAGCAGGTTCACAATTCCGTGGTCGTCCGCGCCGCGGCTCAGCACCCAGCCTCCGCAGCCTAGAATGGCCCCGGTCGGGAACTGGATCAGCCGGCCCGGCTCCTCAGCCGAGACCGCGCGCAGCCGCAAAACCCATGAAGCCGTCATCTCATCGTCAATCGCCATCTGCTGCATAACTAACTCCTCACAAGAGTTATCGGATGTGAGATGAACCGGATAATCACTGCTCCGCAGTGGAACGCCCCCTGGCCTATTTTGAGGCAGACGCTTGCCGGAACGGCCCGCCAAGCGATTCCGCAGGTAATTGAGCCTGCGGATCCGGGGGCCCAGGCGCGGGTTGAAACGGCCTCCCAGAGCAACCCTCAGACGGGCTCGATGTTGTAGTTTCATAGACAGCATGATTGTCGGCTCCGGCATCGACCTCGTAGAAATCGGGCGCATCCAACACGCCGTGAACCGCTATGGAGCACGTTTTCTTGACCGTGTGTACACCCGCGCGGAGCAGAACTACTGCCTGAGCAAGCGCTCGTCCGGGGAGAGCTTTGCCGCGCGGTTTGCCGCCAAAGAAGCCGCTGCCAAGGCGCTGGGAACGGGCATCAGCCGGGGGGTTCACTGGCTGGAGATCGAGGTTGTTCGCGAGCGGGGAGGAAGGCCGGGCGTACAGTTTCACGGCCGTGCGGCCGAAATTGCCGCTGGTTTGGGCATGGCGCGGGCGGCTTTATCCCTCACCCACACGGCGGCTTTGGCCATGGCCAGCGTGGTGCTCGAGGGCGGCATCTAGACTCGCGGGCGGCATCTAGAGCGGCTCCAGAGCGCAGGTGCCCTGCGAAGACCGGGGAAAGGTGGCGTTTTCTTGAGAAAAACGCCACTCTGCAATCCGCTTCCTGGATGCAGCAGTTCTCGACCCGCTCTCATTGAACCGCTCTCAATGGGTGGTCTGCTATTCTCAAGGCGAAGACTCGCTTGCAGCATTTTTGGAAGTTCTACATCCAAAACAATGTAGCGGTTCTCCAATTGCTGTACACCGAAGGCACGTTGCCGGGTGACTTTTTCCTCAAGAGAAAGCCGCCCTGCACACCACCGGACAGTGCACGTGAATTGGGGAACCGCTCTAGCTCCGGGCGACACGCCGCGGAGAGCATTGACCGGCAAAGGAAGCAGAGAAGGCGCACGCTTCTGAACTTGCCGGTTTTTAGCTAGAGGAGTGACGTGCCAACCCGCAAAGAGATTGAGTGGTCACAACTGAGGGTGGGAGCCTTGGTCATGGTGGCCATGGCTGTGTTGATCGGCCTCGTCTTCCTGCTGTCCGGCTCGACAGGCGGGCTGTTCGCGAAGAAGATCATCCTCCGCTGCTATTTCGGGAATGCCGCCGGGCTGAAGGACGGCGCACCGGTTACGCTGCAGGGCGTGACAATCGGCAATGTCGCTCGTATCGGCGTAGTCCCCTCCCGCGGCGTTACTCCGGTTGAAGTGAAGATGCAGGTTGGCCATGAGTGGCTGAACGGCCTGCACGTGGACTCGACGGCCGCCATCGCCCAGGCCGGTGTGCTGGGCGACAGCTACGTCGATATTGACTCGACCCGTGCCCACGGTCCCCCGCCCGCCAACAATGCCGAGCTCAAAGCCGCCGGTTCGCCTACCATTCAGGACGTGATCCAGAGCAGCCAGTCATCGATTCAGCAGGTTCAGGCAACGTTAATCAAGCTGGATACGACGCTCGATTCGATCAACTCGGGCCGCGGCACGGTGGGAAGACTCATCAACGACCCGGCGTTCGCCGATCACATTGAGGCGATCGCCATCAATCTGCAGACCGTCACCAAGACGATGTCCGAGGATAAAGGCACCCTGGGCAAGTTGATCAATGACGACTCGCTCTATACGAAATTCGACTCCACCGTCGACAAGCTCGACCAGATCGCGGCCGCACTCGATGAGGGTAAAGGCAGCGCCGGCAAATTTCTCAAAGATGACCGGCTCTACGACAACCTGAATGCCACCTTGGCAAATGCAAAAGAACTGCTCTCCGATGTCAACGCCGGCAAGGGCGCGCTGGGCAAGCTCGCCAAAGACCCCGCCTTTGCGCGGAAACTGGACGACACGGTGGCTCACCTCGACGCAATCTTAAAGGGTGTGGATGAGGGACAGGGCACCGTCGGCCAATTCTTCAGGAACCGTGCTCTCTATGACAACGCCAACCAGACGTTGGCTTCGACCAACGACCTGATGAAGGCCTTCCGCGAGAATCCAAAGAAATATCTGACCATTCAGATGAAGATCTTCTGAGCACGCCGGGCCGGCGGGCAGAGCCGCAAACGCTCACCGGCTATCGCATTTTTGGAATGGCTGCAGACCGAAAATACCCTAAGCTGCTGACCCGCCGCCGCGGAAGATCTGCCAGAACGCCACAAAGGCCTTCAGCCGCACCACCTGAAAATAGTCGCTGGCGACGAGAAAGAAGATGGCTGAGGCTGTCCACGCCATGTGTAGCGCGCCGCCGCCCACTTCGTCGGCAAACGGCAGCGGCGCGGCCGAAAACACCATGGCGAGCACAATCAGAGAAATCTTCACAATGCCCATCACCAGGTTAATCTCCGCCAGCTTGCCGGTGAATGCCTTTCCCAGCTTCAAACTTTGGCCGAGCGCGGAGAATGCGGACCGCCTCTCCAGCAGCACCAGCAGAGGCGCGATAGAAAGCGCCCAGCTCGCCAGCGCCCAGGCCGTGAAGAAGCCGAGCGAGAGAAAGATCGCCCACATCGCGTAGCCCACCAGGTCCGGCTCGCCCACCGCCGGAATGTGCGTTGCCGCGGCCCATTGCACGCTGCGCGACCAGCCCCACATTGTGAGCGCCAGCGAGCCGATCCATGCTGTCTGCAGCCCGATCATCGCGCTGGGCCGGAATGGCAGACCCCGCTCCATCCGCATCAACACCACGTTGCGGCCCACCCCGGAAACGACCGCCCAGAACACCGCCGCAACCGGCACCAGCCAGCGCAGCACCGCGGCAACGTGCGGCTCGTAGAACGACCACACGCCGTTGATCTGAACCACGGCCACCCACGGATTCTGTGCGTCGATGGACGTGAAGCCGGAGGCCGCCAGCGGATAATTCGCGAGAATCTGCTGCGCCTCTTTCCAGAAGACAAAGACGATCGGAACCCCTGCCAGCCACCGCCACGCCATTTCGAGAAGAAGAAGCGACGGTCTTTTGGCGACCACGCTCATGTGCTCGACCAGCAATTGGGTTCCGCGCACGGGCCGCGCTGTGCCCGCGGGCGCCGCGCTGTGAAGAACTGCCATGGAATACTCCCTCACTTCACAACCAGGTTGACCGCTCTGCCCGGCGCCACGATCACGTTGGCTACGGTCTTGCCCGCGATGCGCGCCTTCACCTTTTCGTCGGCCAGAGCGGCAGCTTCGAACTGTTTGGGGTCAGCATCGGAGGCTACGCGCACCACCGCAATCAGTTTCCCGTTGATCTGAACCGGCACCTCGATCTCGTCTTCCTTAGCCAGCCCCGGATCGCTCTTCGGCCATTGCGCGCGTAAGATTGATCCCTCCCCGCCCAGCTCTTCCCAAAGCTCCGCAGAGAGGTAAGGCGCAAACGGCGCCAGCAGCAATACCAGCGTGCGCAGCAGCTCGCGCACCACCGGCGCCGGAATCTCTCCCGACGCAAGCTGCGCATCCGCCGCCTGCAATTCGTTCACAAGCTCCATGATCGCGGCTACGCAGGTGTTAAAGTGCCAGCGGCCTTCGAAATCCTGCGTGATCTTGGCGATGGTCTGATGCAGCTTGCGCAGCAGCTTGAGCGCGGCACCACCGCTGGGTGCCCCATCCTTCGAGGGTTCTTTGCTCGAAGGGTGGGAATCCACAGACTCGCCCCGCGCATTCGCCGAGTGTCTTTCCACCAGCCGCCACACGCGGGCCAGAAACCGGCTCACGCCCGCCACGCCGTCTTCCTGCCAGTCCAGATCGCGGTCAGGCGGCGCGGCAAACAGCGCATACATTCGCGTCGCATCCGCGCCATACCGCTCCACCATGTCGTCGGGCGACACCACGTTGCCCTTCGACTTCGACATCTTCGCGCCGTCTTTGATGACCATGCCCTGCGTGAACATGCGTTGCGCCGGCTCGTCATTCTTGACCATGCCCTGATCGCGCATCACCTTAGTCCAGAAGCGCGAATAGATCAGGTGCAGAATCGCGTGCTCCACGCCGCCAATGTACTGGTCGATTGGAAACCAATACTGCGCGATGGCCGGATCAAAGGGCGCTTTCGCATTCTTCGCGTCGGTATAGCGGTAGAAGTACCAGCTCGAATCGACAAACGTATCCATCGTGTCGGTCTCGCGCTTGGCCGGTCCTCCGCACTTGGGACAGGTCACGTTGACGAAATCCGCCACGCGCGAAAGCGGCGAACCGCCCTGTTGGGTAATCTCGATCTTCTCGGGCAGCAGTACCGGCAACTTCTCGTAAGGCACCGGAACCAGGCCGTCGCGCTCGCAGTGGATCATCGGAATCGGCGTGCCCCAGTAGCGTTGCCGGCTCACGCCCCAGTCCTTTAAGCGGAACGTTATCGCCGCTTCTCCAAATGCGCCGCGCACGGCAACTTCTTGGAGGAGCTTTTGGGCCTGGGTACAAGCAAAGCCGTTATATTCGCCCGAGTTGACGAGCACACCATCTTCCGCGCTGAACGGCAGCTCCGGCTCTTCGGCATTTGGATCTGCGGGCGCAATCACCCGCCGTATCGGGATCGCATACTTCTTCGCAAACTCGAAATCCCGTTCGTCATGTCCTGGCACGCTCATGATCGCGCCCGTTCCATAATCCATGAGCACATAATTCGCCACCCAGATCGGGATCGGCTCACGGTTATAAGGATTGATCGCGAAATGCCCGGTCGGGACGCCATGCTTTTCGATCTCGCCCATGTTCCCCGACTCTTTGGCCTTCTTCTGTTCGTCGATAAGCCCCGCGACCTGCGTCTTCAATCCCGCATCCGCGGCGGCCAGCGCCGTCACCAGCGGATGCTCGGGCGCCAGCTGCACGCTGGTCGCGCCAAAGATCGTATCCACGCGCGTGGTAAAGACGCGAATCTTTTCGCTGCGGTTCTCAACCGCAAAATCAATCTCGGTTCCCTCGCTGCGGCCGATCCAGTTGCGCTGCATGGTGCGCACCTTCTCGGGCCAGCCCTCCAATTTATCCAGCCCGTCGAGCAGTTCCTGCGCGTAGGCCGTGATCCGGAAGAACCATTGCTCCAGATCGCGCTGCTCCACCAACGTGTCTTCATGCCGCCAGCAGTAGCCGTTGATCACCTGCTCGTTGGCCAGCACCGTCGCGCACTCCGGGCACCAGTTCACCCGGCTCTTCTTGCGATAGACCAGGCCCTTCTCATACATGCGCAGGAAGAACCACTGGTTCCAGCGGTAGTACTCGGGCAGGCAGGTGGTCACTTCAGTGGCCCAGTCGTAGCTGAAGCCGATGCGCAGCATCTGCCGCTTCATCGCGGCGATATTCGAGAGCGTCCACTCACGCGGCGGCGTATTGTTCTTGAGCGCAGCGTTCTCGGCCGGCAGCCCGAAGGCGTCCCAGCCCATCGGATGCAGCACGTTGTACCCGCGCATCCACATGTACCGCGCGAGCGCGTCGCCAATGGAGTAGTTGCGCACGTGGCCCATGTGCAACTGGCCGCTTGGATAGGGCAGCATCTCCAGCACGTAATACTTGGGCTTGCCGCTCGATTCGGGCTCCGCCGCATAGAGGGTGGGGTCCGCAGCCCAGCGCTGCTGCCATTTCGGCTCGATTGCCGCCGGGTCGTAACGCACTTCTTTCTCGTCCGCCATAACCTTCTAGTGTAAATGGCGATCGAGCGTGGTCACGGCCGCAGGTAGTCTCCTGGTTTGGCATTGTTGCAGCAGGGCACGACTTCAGTCGTGCCGAAAACGGCCGAAATGAAAGGCCGGGCTTTAGTCCCTGAGGGCCCGAAACATTGAATTAGGACACCACCGCCCGCAGCCATCGAGGCGGTGGCTCGTACGGCTCCAGGTCATCCCCATCCCTCCGCATTGTAATGAGCCGGTAGGGCACGTTCTCATCGCTGTTGTCGTAAGCCCTCACATTCTCACGCCAGCATTATGCTACCTGTCCAACCAGGCTCTTCAGCACCCGCACATTCCGCTCCTCGTCGCCGGGCTCGTCCACGGGCGTTTCGGCAATAAAGGCGGAATGATCGAAGCGCGGATCGTTGAGCAGCCAGCGGAAGGGCTCGATCCCAATCGTTCCCTGCCCGATGTGCTCGTGCCGGTCGAGCTTGCTTCCGCGCGCCGCCTTGGCGTCATTGCAGTGCCACACCCGCACCGCGTCGAACCCGGTGGTCGCGGCAATCTTGTTCATCGTCTCCGCGTAGCCATCCGTGGTCACGATGTCGTAGCCCGAGACGTGTGTGTGGCAGGTGTCGAGGCACACGCCCACCGGAGCGCAACTCTTTAGCCGGTCCACCAATTCGGCCACCTGCTCGAAGTTGCCGCCCAGCGAGCACTCCGCGCCCGCCGTGTTCTCAATCAGAATGCTGAACCCGGTTCCCTGCCACGGCAGCCCATCGATCGCCTTTTCGATCGACTGCGCCGCCAGCTTGAGCCCTTCCTCCCGCGTCATGCCCTTCCATGAGCCCGGATGCAGGACGAGATACTCGGCGCCCAGCGCGAGCGCCCGCTCAATCTCGCCGCGAAACGCGCCCACGCTCTTCTCGCGCGTCTCTTCCGATTGGCTGCAGACATTCACCAGATAGCTGGTGTGGATCACCAGAGGACCCACTTCGAGCTCGGCGCGCAACGCCCGCATGCGCGCGCACTCCTGCGGGTTCGGCTTGGGCGCGCGCCACATCCGCGGACTGGAAGAAAAGATCTGAAAGGTATTGGCGCCGACCTCGCGCGCCCGCTCCACGGCCTTCGAAGCCCCGCCCGCGGTGCCCAGATGCACTCCGATTCGCTTTGCCATGCGAACAGTCTATGGCGTTTCCAGGCTCCATGTACCATTTTCGGCGCCGTGCAAGGCGGCTTTTTCTCTAAGGAAAAGCCACTTAGCTCTAGAACCGGTCTCATAAATAGCTTTGTGAAAGGGCACGACTTGAGTCGTGCCGCAAACGCCGCAAGAAATCACTGGGCTTCAGCCCTGAGGGACGCTTTTCGCGGTGCAGAGCATTTATGAGACGGCTTCCAGGAGAAGTCCCGTTCCTATGCACGCAACCAGCGCTACGCGGTCCACGCCGCGGTGCGGTTGGCGCGGCTGCCCGAGACGTAGCCCATGTCCGCCGAGATGCCACGCACGCACTGCAACAGATGGTTGGCGATGGCCGGCAGCTTTTGCGCCGTCACGCGGAACGATGGACCGGAGATGCTGACCGCGGCCACCGGCTGGCGCTGCGCGTCGAGCAGCGGCACCGCGATGCAGCGCAGCCCTTCTTCCAGCTCCTCGTCGTCCACAGCGTAGCCGCGGCGGCGGGTCTTCTCCATCTCCACGCGCAAAGCATCGGGCGTGGCGATGGTGCGCTGCGTAAGACGCTCGAACCGGATGCGGCGCACCACCTCCGCCGCCCGCTCCGGCGCCAGAAAGGCCAGAATCGCTTTGCCGACAGACGTGCAATGCACCGGATTGCTGGCTCCGATGCGCGTAATCATGCGCACTGAACGGGCTGGCTCGATCTTGTCGAGATAAATAACCCGCGCCGCCTCCAGGATGCACAAGTGAGCGGTCTCTTCGGTCTCCGCAACCAGGCGGCGCAGGTGCGGCTGGGCACGGTCGCGCAGGTCATACTGTTCAATGGCGCGGTTGCCGAAATCGAACAACCGCAGCCCGAGGCGAAATTTGCCGTTCGAAGTGCGCTCCACCATGCGGTGGCGCTCGAGGACCATCAGGAAGCGATGTGCCGTGCTTTTATGCAGTTGCAGAGAAGAGGCGACCTGCGCCAATCCCAGCGGCGTCTCGCTTTCACCCAGCAGATCCAATACGGCAAAGGCCCGGTCAAGAGCCTGAACTTTATAAGTGCCTTGCGGCGCAGCGTCTCGCATCTTGGTCCTTCATTCCGCGTTTTAACTACAGATAAAGCTTCTCAAGATATGAGACACCCTGTCAAGCCGCGGGAAGCTGGGTTTTGCCTTCCGTGCCTGGCCCCTCCATGACAGGATTTTGACCATGAACAATCTACCCGGCAGGCGCAATTCGGCATCCCAAATGTGGCAACCGTGCATAAAGAATTGGAGATAAGGGAGACGCCGTGCCAGCCATCGACATTCGCGCTCAGGATGCGGGCCACAACCTTGCCAGGGGCATCGCCCTCATCGTCACCGCATTTTTCTGCTCCGCGCTGATGGGCGCATGCAGCAAGTCGCTGCACCAGCTTTCGCCGCTGCTCACGCTCTTCTTTCAATATGCCATCGGATTTCTCTGCTTTCTCCCCTCCGGCATGCGCATGGGCCTGGAGCACCTGCGCACCCGGCGCCTGGGCCTGCAGGTCTTTCGCAGCGTGGTCGGCTCGGCATGCCAGCTGCTGTTTTTCATGTCCCTGCAGTCGTTGCCGCTGCTCGATTCCTCTCTGCTTTCGAATGCCGCGCCGCTCTTTATCCCCGTCGTGGTCTGGATCTGGTTCCGCAAGTCCATCAGCTTGCGCGTTGCCTTCAGTCTCCTCATCGGTCTCGCCGGAGTCCTGCTGGTCATTCATCCCGGCCCCCAGTTGCTCCACGATCCCGCCTCGCTGCTGGCGCTGGGCTCGGGCATTCTCTCGGCGGTCGCTCTTGTCGCCACCAACAAGCTGGCGGAAACCGATCCTCCCGCCCGCACGCTGCTCTATAACTTCGGCGTCTCCGCGGTGCTGCTGATTCCCGTGGCCGTCCCCGTCTGGAAGCCCTTTTCCGGGCGCGCATGGCTGACGCTCGTCGCTGTGGGCGTGCTGTTCGCGCTCACCCAGTGGTTCATCATCCTGGCTTACCGCTACGCCTCCGCCGCCGAGCTCTCGCCCTTCAACTATTCCGTCGTCATCTTCTCGGGATTGTTAGGTTGGATCATCTACGGGAACGTGCCCGCTCCGGAAGCCATCCTGGGCACCGCGTTCATCTGCGGCGGAGGCATCTTCAGCATCTACCAGGGCCATCCGGAGGGAAGAGGCTCCTGGTTTGGCTTCGGGCACTGGCACTGGCCATGGAAGCTGCCGCGCCGCGCAGCCGATCCCGTTTGAAGATCGCAGGTCCGCCAGCCGTGCTCCCCACTCATTGCATCGGCATATCGAAGGAATCGTCCGGCAGCGGGTTTCTCAGGTCCTGCTCTTGCGGATCGCGCACCTGCCCACCCCGCAACGGGTGCAGCTTGAAAAGCACCAGCAGGTTTCGCTGGGGATCGTCGAAAGCCGGAAACCCGGCCACCTGCTCGATGGAGTAATGCGTGTGCAGATCCTCGAGCGTGCCGGGATCAAAGTCGTTCCATGCCGCATACCAGCCCGGCTGATAGATCCCAAGCTTCTCCGGCAGATCCGTAGTCCCGAAGTCGTCGCAAATCGTGGGGAGATGGGTGATCAGCGTGATGTCGTCGCCGCTGATCGAGACCAGCAGCCGCTTCCCATTCGGGTGGGTGTCTATATAGTGCGTGATCCCTTCGGCTGCGTTCACGAACGTGTATTCCGGATGAAAAGCGTAGTTGACGGTCCGCGCGCCGCCGAGGCATGCGGCCAGGGCGCTCAGGCCGATCGTCACCCATCCCAGCTTCTGCATAGGAATGGAGGATACGCGCCGGGGTCCATCCGCCCTCATCATCGCCTCCGCGCCCAAAGCCACAAGCAGGAAGCAGAACACCGCCGCCACGGCAAAATAGCGCGGCTGGGGATGGTTCTGATAGGTCATGAAAAGGATGCATCCGGCGATGGCCCATACCGACGCGCCAAAGACCGGATCGAGCAGGAGCCTGCGCGCCCATGCATCGCGCCGGAAGACGAGAGCCGCCAGCACGATCAACCCGGCAACTGGAACCAGCACTTTGTCGATCCACAATCCCCCGTGGAATGACCACCACAGGCTCACCATCGGCCAGTAGATCTCCTTGGGCCGTGGGTAATTGTTCACAAAAAAGTAGTACTTGTAGTCGCCCAGGAGGCCCAACCGAACCAGAAGCGCGATCCACAGCCCATAGCCGGCGAAGAATGTGGATCCGGCGGCCAATGCGCAGAGAAACGCCCGCTTGCGCGTGGACCAGAGCGCGGCCAGCATCGCCCAGCCGATGGCCGGCAGCAGGAAGATCGCGGTGGTTTTGGTCAGCATGGCAAGGGTAAAGAGCAGCCCCACCCCCACGGCCCCCCGAACCGGCCGCCGCATCCCCGGCAGGCGCACCGCCAGGTTCAGCGTCGCCAGCAGGAAGGCCGTCAACAGCGGCTCCAGGATGGCCAGGCGGCTGAAGCAATAAAGGAAGGGGCTGGTGGCCATGAGCGTCACACCCAGCAACGCCATCCAGCGCGGCCCCCTTGCCCGGAGCAGCATGTAACTGAGCACGAGATTCAGAAAGAACACGGCAACCGCGAGCCCGCGCGCCGCCTCCGGCGTAACGCCGGTAAAGAAGAACAGGACCCACTCGAGAAACGGCCACACCGGCACCGCAACCGCAGGATTGAAATCCCCAGGCAAATACCAGTGTCCGAACAGATGCGCCCGCACCGCCGCATCCCCATACCAACCCTCGTCGGTATATTTGGCCCAATCCATAAACCAGGGCGAGTGATTGGGAAAATCCGCCCGCAGATGCATGCAGTGCAGCACCGCGAATCCCATAAACGCAGCCAGCCACAGCGCATACCAGGCGCGTCTGCCGCGGCGGGGGACGGGAACCGCTTCGCGCGATACAGCGCCGGGAGCCGCGGCCGGCGACCTGTTCCCATGAAGATCAAGCATCGGAGCCATCAGAAAAAGACGCCTCGGCAAAATCGTTCGGACCCAATACGGTTCGAGTCCTGAAATTCGAGTCCTGAATTCGAGTCCTGAACCCGAGCCCTGACCTTGTGCCCTGCACACGCTTCGAGTCTAGAACCAGTTGCATGAATGGTATTTTGAAAGGGCACGGCTTCAGCCGTGCCGGAAATGGCCCCAAAACAACGGGCTTTAGCCTCTGAGGGACGGGTTCATTCGGCCCATCGGTATTTGTGCGACAGTTCTAGCCTGGTTTCACCGCTGGAATAGTTAGAGTGCTGGAATGGTTCGAGTATAGCTCTCTGCGGCCCGCGTCAACGGCCTCCGCCGTTTGGAGCGCCTGATCACCGGGCCATAATCCACAACTTTCCGCTTCAAGTATTTCCCGGCGGCGCCGATGAACCGCTTGTAGGCCATGTATTGGTTCCAGGCCACAGAGGCGAGGCACGTTGAGAGCCATGCAAACCGCCGTTCAGTTCCAAGCCGTCCAGCCCTCCCATCCTCGACCAACTCTTGTTGAAGCCGAAGGCTCCGCCGCAAACCACCTCGTAGCCGTAAGCGCGGTCTGGCGTAAGTTATTGCTGCAGGCAGAGATGGCCGCGCCTCACCTGCAACTCGCCGCGATCGAAGGCGAGCATGGCTCCGGCAAGACAACGCTTGCCCGCTATCTCTTCGGATGTTCTCCGCTCTCCAGTTCCACCTTCCAGCGCCGCGACGCGCGCGAGTGGCTGGCCACCGATGCCGACCCCGCTACCCTGGCCGGCTTCACCTATCTTGACCGCGTCGATCTGCTTGCGCCTCCGGGCCAGGGGCTGCTGCTGGGCGTATTGAAGGCCCTGCAGGATCGCCCGCCGGGCCGCGCCGTGCTGCTCGCCGCCTCGGAGACGCCGCTGCGCCAGATGGCCAGCCAGGGCCTGTTGATGCCCGATCTCGCCTTCCGGCTCACCGCCATCCGCTTCGCGATCCCTCCGCTGCGGCAACGCCGGGAAGACATTGGCCCGCTCGCCCAGTCGCTTCTCGAGCGCATCTGCCAGCGCTATCAGCAGCGCCACGTCATGCTGGGCCCCGGAGTTCTGGCCCGGCTGCTGCAGCACAACTGGCCGGGAAACGTCCGCGAGCTATCCAGCGTGCTCGAGACAGCGCTCCTCGAATCCTCCCACGGCGTCATCCGGGCCAGCGACCTCGCGCTGCCGGACGGCGCCATGGCGGCACTGGCGGTAGATCCGCAGCCCGCCACGCGTTCTGACAACCTCTCTCTCGACGCCGTGATCCACCATCATGTGCAGTACGTGCTCGATCTGAACCGCGGCAACAAGCTCCGCGCCGCGCGCCAACTCAACATCAGCCGTTCCACCCTCTACCGCATCCTGGCCAACGAATCCCTGCTCGCGACCTGAACCAAAGGCGCGAACAGGCCTGCGGGCAGGTCTCATTCAGCTCGCTGATGAGATATCTCGCGACTCCTGACCTCGAGTCTTTACCTACCCTCTTCACACCTCGAATGCGATTCCGCAGCTGGGCCGTCGCCGTGTCGTGGCATCGCGGTAGAGCGGCTGTATGCCTCCTGCTTCTCCCTTCCTCCGGCGCCCTGGTGAGGAGCGATCCCTCCATTGCGAAGCTGCGCGCATTGCGCGGCGATCTGCTAAAGTTGCCGGGAATCAGAAGTAGCCATTCCCTGGAAAATCCAGCCATGGGAAATCGAGGTTTGCCGGCCCATGATGAATCGTCGCGATCTATTGAAGGCCGGAGTCGCCGCAGTGCCTCTCTTCGCCGGCGCCTCCGGTTTGGCTGATCCGCTTGCGGCTCATGCCCAGCCCGGCGCAGCGGCTGAGCCGAGCGATTCCCCGGATTCGATTCCATGGCAGCGCCGCCTTCGCCGCGCCGGCCAGCTGAACATGACCGAGCATGATCCCGTCTCGCTCAACATTGAAGAGTGGGCGGACTATTGGGCGAGCCTCAAAGTGGGCGCGACGTTCATCAGCGTAACCGGCATATTGGCCTACTACCAGACCAAGGTTCCCTTCCATAGCAAAGGCAAGTTCCTCGGCGAACGCGACTTCTTCGGCGAATGCAATCAGGCCGCCAGGAAGCGCGGTCTGCGCACCATCGCGCGCATGAGTCCTGACCTCAACTGGGAAGACGCAACGGTGGCTCACCCGGAATGGTTCGAGCGCGATGCGCACGGCGCGCTGGTGGCGAGCAAGGAGCAGCCGGGCCTCTTTCGCACCTGCATGTTCTCTGAGTACATGACCGATTACATTCCGGCGATCATCCGTGAGGTGACCGGCCTCTACGAGGTCGACGCCGTGTACACCAACGGCTGGCCTCCCATCGGTTCCCTGCCCGTCTGCTACTGCGCGATCTGCAAGAATCTTCCACCCGCGGGAACGCCGGCCTACTGGGACAAATTCAATGACCGGGTCGAGTTTCTCTGGAAGCACTATGATTCCCTGGTCAAAGAGAAGGCACCGCAAAAATTCTTCTTCCCGAACTCCGGCGGCGGCGTGCGCGCCAGCATGAATCTCGCCCGTCTGGGCGACCTCTGCGACTGGTTCCAGAGCGATAACCAGGGACGCGGCGGCGAAGATGCGCCGGTGTGGCTCTGCACCCTGCAAGGCCGCGTCTGCCAGGCCATCCTGGATGGAAAAATGGCCGTCAACGTCACCGGCGCCTGGTCCACGGGGCCGATCCGCTGGCGCAATGTAGGCAAGTCGCCGAATGAAGCGCAGATGTGGCTCAGCGAATCCAGCGCCAGCGGCATGGTGCCCTACTACCACATCGTCGGCGCGGAGAAAGGCATGGGCGAAGATCGCCGTGAGCTCGATGTGCCGCGCGCCTACTTCGCGTGGACGGCTCAGCACGATCCGCACTTCGTCAACAAGCGCACCATCGCCAAATTGGGCGTGGTGATGGGCCAGCGCACCCACCTCTTCTATAAGCCGCAGCCGGATGCAACGATGCAGCAGTTCCTGAACGGCATGTACTACGCGCTTCTCGAAGGCCGTTTTTTCTTCGACTTCGTCCATGAAGACCGCATGGACGCCGCGCATCTCGACAAGTACACCGCGTTGGTGCTGCCGAACGTCGCCCTGCTCAGCGACGCTCAATGCGATCAGCTTCGGGCCTTTGTGCAGCGCGGAGGATCGCTCCTGGCCACATTCGAAACCAGCCTCTACGACGAAAACAACCGCATGCGCGAGAACTTCGCGCTAGCCGACATCTTTGGCATTCAGAAGACAGGCGACATCATCGGCACCACCGGCAATGCCTTCTATGCCCGCATCGAGCGCCAGCACGAAGTCCTGGCAGGCTTCGCCAACACCAACTGGCTTCCCGGCGCCGAGTATCGCGTTCCGCTCGCATCGGTGGCTGATCCGGTGCTCACGGTCGTGCCCGGCTTTACGGCCTATCCGCCGGAGCTCGCCTATCCGCCCACGCCGCGCACCAACGTGCCCGCGGCCGTGCTGCGCGAGCAGGGAGCGAGCCGCCTGGCCTATATCCCGAGCGACATCGAACGCAGCCTCTGGGTCTCGGGCGATATCGACCTGAGCCGCCTGCTCCAGAACACGGTGAAGTGGCTCTTGCGCGACGAGCAGCCCGTCACCATCCAGGGACCCGGATTGATCGAGAGTTTTGCCTATGAGACGGAGCCCGGCTTCGCGCTCCACGTGCTGAATTACACCAATCCCAACACCCACCGCGGCCTCATCCGCGAGTTCTATCCCATTCGAGCCCAGGCGGTGAGCTTTAGAGTTCCCGAGGGAAAGAAAATAACCCGCGTTCAGTTGCTCAAGGCCGGCGTGGACGTTCCCTTCCGCAGCGTGAACGGCCGCATCGAGTTCACGATCCCAGGCATTCGAGACTACGAGGTCGCGGCAATCTACGCGAGTTGAATTAAGGCATTTTTCCTTCAGATATAGCCCTTTGTGCCCCGTGCAAGGCGGCAATTTCTTAAGGAAATTGCCACTCAAAAGCATCACCTTCGAGGTACAGCAGAAGGAGAAACGCTTTAAATCTGGAAGAATTTCAGGCGGCTTGCGAAAGCGTGCCCAACCGCTCGTCACATAATTCCAAATTGCGCCACATCCCACTCCCCAATCGTCTATCCTGAAGCTGCGCCCCTCGGAGGTGCCGGATGTTTTCCCCCGCCGTCGTCGCCCCCGCCAGTCCGACGCCCGTCGAAGAGATTGCCGAAGCTCTCGACCACATCGGCTCGCTCCACGGCCTCTCGTTTGAAGACCGGGTCTGGCTCGCGCGCCACGGCACCGAACTGGTGGCCAACGCCGGCGACGTGCTCTTTGAAGAGGGCGCGCCCGCCGAGCACATGGTGCTGATCCTCAAGGGCGAGATTCACGTGCGCCGCCAGCATGGCGGGCCCATGGCGCTGTTCATCGGCCGCAGCGGCCAGATGACCGGCATCCTGCCTTTTTCGCGCATGCTCAGCTACGGCGGCCAGGGATTCGCTGTCTCTCCGGTCTGGGTGCTGCTCATTTCACGCTCGCTCTTTCCGGAGATGCTCGAGGCCATCCCCGACATGGCGCAGCGCGTCGTCTCCACATTGCTTGACCGCGTCCGCGAGGTCACCCGCATCGAGCAGCAGGCGGAAAAGCTCGCCGCTCTCGGCAAGCTGGCCGGCAATCTGGCTCACGAGCTCAACAATCCGGCTTCAGCCGCGCAGCGCGCCGCCTCCACCGTTGTCGAGGCCCTGCAGGCCAACCGCAACAACCGCTTCAAGCTCGTCAAGCTCGCGCTGACCGGGGAGCAGATCCACGCCATCGTGGCCTGGGAAGAAAACGTGCTCACCCGGAGTGTTCCGTTCCCTCCCGCGGCCGCGCAACAAGGCGCGCTCGACTACATTGCCCGCGAGGAATCCATTCGCACCTGGCTTACTTCCGCGGGTTGCCACGAGGTATGGGAGATCGCGCCGCAACTGGCGGAGCAAAGCATCACCGCCGCCGATCTCGACGACCTGCGCACCGCGCTCAACCCGGAAGAGATCTGCATCTCGCTCCAGTTCTTCGCGCGCTACCTGCGCTCCACGCGGGCCGCCGAAACCCTCGTCAACTCCACAGCCCGCATCTTCGATCTCATCGACGCCGTCAAAGACTACTCCAACATGGACCGCGCCCCGATTCTCGAAGTCGATGTCCCGGCCGGCCTCGACGCCACTCTCCAGATGCTCCGCTCCCGCATGGACCGCATCGAGATCGAGCGCGACTACGAGCCGGGCCTGCCCCGCATCAGCGCCTACGGCGGCGAGCTCAACCAGGTCTGGACTGCGCTGATCGAAAATGCTCTCGATGCCCTCGGCGAGGCCGTCCCCACAGACAGGTCTTCGTCCGCGGGGCATAAGCGGGGCCACCTGCGCATCGCCTGCCGCATGGAGATCGACATGCTCCTGGTCGAGATATGGGATACGGGCCCCGGCATCCCTCTCGAACTGCAGGAACGCATCTTCGAGCCTTTCTTTACCACCAAGGCTCCCGGCCGCGGCCTCGGCCTGGGGCTCGACAACGCCATGCGCATCGTCCGCAAGCACCGCGGCCACCTGAGCGTAAAATCTCAGCCCGGTTCCACCTGCTTCCGCGTCCGCCTTCCGCTAGACCAGTTGCAGGCATATTGACCTGCTCCAGGCATACTGATCAGCTCCAGGCATATTGACCAGTTGCAGGCATATTGATCCGTTTCAAGCGCGCCAGCCTTCATTCCTCGCGCAGCAGGATCAGAGGATTTACTGAAAGCGCGCGCTGCGCCGGAATCCAGGTCGCCAGCAGCCCCAAGATGGCCATCCCCAGCACAACACCCACCAGGACCAGCGGATCGCGCGGGTTGGCCTGATAGACGATGAACGCAAGCACGCGCCCGGCCAGAATCCCCAGGACAATCCCCGCCGCCGAGCCGAAGGCCAGCAACTTCACCGCGCGTCCCACGGCGGCCTGCAACACTTCCCTACGCTGCGCGCCCAGGGCCATGCGGATGCCGAGCTCCCGCAGCCGCCTGCTCACCGAGTACGCCGCCATTCCAAAGATGCCCGTGATCGCGAGCATCGCGCCCATCAGCCCCAGCACGCCCAGAGAGACCGTGGCCACATGCGAGGGAAACAGCGCAATGTCCAGTCCCTGGGTCCACGTGTGGATGTTCACGGGCAGGCCGGCATCCAGGTCTCGCAGGGTGCTCCGGATGGCGCCCGCCAGTTGCTCTTCGTCGCCGCTCAGATCGCCGTTTGCCCGCACCACCAGGCATGTCAGGTTGCTGGGCGATTGCAGAAACGGAAGAAACATCGCCGGCTTCGGGTCTTCGGTCAGCTGATAATACTTTCCGTCTTCTACGATTCCCACCACTTGTACGCGCGTTCCATCTTCCCTCTTGAAGGATTTGCCCAACACTCCGGTGGCGGAGCCGAAGACTCTTCGCGCAAACAACTGGTTGACCACTGCCACGCGCGGCGCGCTCTTGTCGTCCTGCCCTGAGAAAGCCCTGCCCTGCAGCAAAGATGTGCCCGCCGCATGAAAGTACTCGGGAGATATCTCGAAATTCGCAGTGTTCGCAGCCGCATTCGCTGACTTCAAGTCTGTTGTTTGGTCGGTAAATACATCTTCGGTTGACCCGCCGCCTCCCAGGGGGATCTGACTGACCAGCCCCACAGACTCTACGCCGGGAATCACCCGCAGCGCGTCGATCATGCGCCTCTGCATGGCGGGCACTCTGTCGCCGCTGTATCCGGCCATGCTGAGAGTCGTATCCACGAGCATGGCGTTGTTCGGTTCGAAGCCGAAGTGGGTGTGCATCGATTGCATCAGTCCGCGCACGGCAACCAGCGAAGAAGTCACCAGCACCGCGCAGATGGCAATCTGCGCCACGAGCAACAGGTCCCGCAACGTCATCCGGCCTCCGGCATTGCCGGCAATGATTCCGGTGGAACCCGCCTTCACCACCTCATAGGGATTCGTACGCAGTATCTGCCTCACCGGTACCGCGCCAAAAAGGAATCCGCTGACCAGAGACAGCAGCAAAGCTGCAATGTAGACATGCGCGTCCGGGTTTACGGGCACAGACACGGGAAATTCCGGAACAGGCTGCCACCTGCTCAATTCGCGCAAGAGCGCAATGCTGCCCACCAGGCCAACCGCGCCTCCGGCAAGCGAAATCAGCACAGCCTCGGTGAACACGCCGCGCAGAATGCGCTGGCGGCTCGATCCGAGCGCCAGGCGCAGAGCAACTTCCCTGGAACGGTCCGCGGCGCGCGCGGCAAACAGGCTGCCCAGGTTGGCGCACGCGGCCAGCAGAATCAACCCCGCCAGCAGCATCATTCCCGTCATGAATCCCTTCACCGGGGACCCCAGCATGTCGCCGGCAAGACTCGGACGCGCCAGGGAATAATTCATATCGGCATCACTCTTGGGGTAAGTCTTTTCGAGATACGAGCCGACCGAGTTCAGATCGGCGACAGCCTGGGCCGGCGTGACTCCCGCCTTCACGTGTCCCAGCACCATGTAGATCATGCGCATTCCGCGGCTGCTCAAAACATTCCGCCCTTGCACCTGTTCCTGCTGCACCATCGGCAGCCACAGGTCGGCGGAAAAAAACAGCAACGTGCCTCGGAACTCCGGCGGCGCTACGCCGAGGATGGTGAACGGGTGCCTGTTCACCTCAACAACGCGGCCCACCACGCCGCGATCATCCTGAAGGTGGCTGTGCCAGTATGCGTAGCTGATCACCAGATACGGAGCGCTGTTGGGGCCATGCTCATCGGCGGTGTGGAAGAAGCGGCCAAGAAAAGGCTGAATGCCCAACGCGTCGAAATAATTTCCCGTCACCTCATAGGCCCAGGCCTGCGATGGATTCTTGCCTGTATCCAGTCCCACCGGAGCCAGAATGTACGCTGTCAGATCCTCGAAGGTGCGGTTGCGGCTGCGCAGATCGAGATAGTCGGGATACGAGGTGCTCTGGTCCTTATAGCCTCCGCGCTCGATTGTGTAGAGGCTCTCGGCGTGCGGCACGTTCAGCGGGCGCAGGATCAGCCCGTTCAACACGGCAAACACCACGGCATTCGCGCCGATAGCCAGGGCTAGCGTGACCACGGCCGCGATGGTAAACCCCGGCGACTTGCGCAGCACGCGGATGGCGAACCGGGCGTCCTGCACCAGAACCGCCATAAAATGGCTGCCCAGCGCCGCGTGCATCTCCTCTTTGTACTTTTCGCGGCCGCCGAACTCGATGCGCGCGCGGCGCTCCGCCTCGGCGCGATTCATCCCGGTGCGCTCGAGGTCGTCGGCGCGGTGCTCGATGTGCAGGCGAATCTCGTAGTCCATCTCAGCGCGCATCTGCGAGGGCTGAAAGACCATGGCCATGCGCAGGCGAAGCCAATCGAGGAGTCTCATAGTTCCTCCGGTTGTGGAGCGAGCGCGGAAGCGACGGCGGCTGCGAGCCGGTTCCAGCTCGCAGTCTCTTCCCGCAGGCGTTTGCGGCCCGCGGCAGTCAGTTCGTAGAACTTGGCCCGGCGATTGTTTTCCGATGTGCCCCAGCTCGCCTTGAGCAATCCCTGGCGCACCAGCCTGAACAGGCCGGGATAGAGCGCCCCCTGCTCGATCAACAGCGCTTTGCCGGAGATCTGCCCGATGCGCAGCAGCACGCCGTACCCATGCAGTGGACCGAGCGAGACCGCCCGCAAAATCAAAAGATCGAGAGTGCCGGGAAGCAGCTGAGCCTGGTCGGTCAAGAGCAGTTCTCCTAAGTTGATTAGGAGACTAGTCCGGTCTCTCCTAAGCTGTCAAGGAGAAAACCGCCGGACCATTGCAAATTTTCATGCTGCCCGCGCCGCGCCTCAGAATGAGACCTCCGCCGGCGCCGTCACCATCAGCACCGATTGGTCTCCCGTCTTCTGCTTCCAGGCCGTCCGGATGGCGTCAATCTTGGCGCGGTTCTCGCTGTTGTCGGGATAATCGATCACCAGCAGCTTGGAGCGCAGCCGCTCCGCTTGGGAACTGCCTTCGCTCTTCCACTGCCCGTAGACATCCAGCACGCTCAGCCCGGCGGGAAAGCGCGGCGTGACCTCTTTGTCCAGAAAATTCCGCCAGGCGGCCTCGCTGATTCCCTGCTCCGGATGATCCGCGGGACCGAGGCCGAAGTAAAGCTTTGTGTCGACCCACCCCTGGGCGCGCCCCGGATGCGCCGGATCGCCCCCAAGCGTCGGCACTGCCGCAGCCGCCGAAGGCGAGGCATTCGGATGCGCACACCCCGACGCGGCCAGAGAAACAATCAATGAAAACAGAATCGTGCGCAGCCGCATCCAGCCTCCGCGCTTCAGACAAGGAGACTTCTGCGGGCACTCCGGATCAGGATCGCGCCGCGCAATTGGGCATCGTATCGCAGTCCTTAGCCCTGCTCTCGTTCCCAGTCCCCAGAACGATTGCACAAATGGCGTTTTGAAAGGGCACGGCTTCAGCCGTGCCGAAAATGCCCACAAAAACAAAGGGCTTTAGCCCCTGAGGGATGGGGTCTCACTTCGGCCCAGCGGTCTTCATGACCCAGCCCCTGGTCCCCGCCCCATCACTTCTCCACTTCCACGCCGCGCCAAAAGGCAACATACCCTTTGATCTTGCGCGCCGCAGGTTTCGGGTCGGGATAGTACCAGGCCGCGTCCTGGTTATCTTGACCGTCAATCATCAGGCTCATGTAGCGCGCCTGGCCCTTCCAGGGGCAGGTCGACGTGGTGCTGCTGGACCGAAAGTACTCCCGCTTGAGGCTGGTCTCAGGAAAATAAACGTTTCCTTCCACCTCTTCGGTCTGATCGCTTTCGGCTATGATTTTGCCGTTCCAAACTGCTCGCGCCATGTGGTTTCCGGTCGGTTTCGGTCGTTGCATCCAACATCGGACCGGCTCAGCCGGCCCGACGGAGGGTAACGGATACGACACTACCAGAGATTGCGTTCCCGTGGCGAGTCCCAGGGCGCAGACATCGAGAGCTTCCGCCTACTTCGCTTCGGCAACCGAGTCGATATGGACGCTCATCTTATCCGCGTTCCGCGTCCCGGTCACGGTAACGTGGTCGCCGTAGAGCGCCTCTTTCACCGCTTCCGGATTGTCGATCGCCCAGACCTGCTTCTTTTCCTCATCGACAAACACCGGGGCCTTGCCACTCTTGATACATCCCTTTACACACTCGGCGCCGCTGCCGGTGTGCTTGGCGCCGCAGGCCGAGTCCGAGATCCAGCCGTTGATCTGCGTTGAGTCCGCTGCCTGAGCCGCCATTACGCTGAATGCAAAAACGGCCGCCGCCACTGTAAGTACACGCTTCATGGGAACCTCCGCTGGGAATGAGCTGTAAGACAGCTACCATCATGCCCTACCCGGCGCTACTCGCACAAGGCCGCAAATGTCAGTTGAATGTAAAAGCCTTCACCCGGCAGAAAAGTTGCCGGTTCATTTCGTCGAACGCAAATGGCGCGTGGCTTCCACGCGCTTCAGCGTCGCCTCATACCTCTGGGCCGCAATCGAGAAGCGGTTCACCAGATCGGTCGTCTTCGAGAGGAACGCAGGGTTCTTTTCGCGGATTGCTTCGAGAATCGGCGCAAATTTGGCCAGCAGGAAGAATCCCTCCCCGTTGCAGTCCACAAACAACTCGGCCGAAACCGCGCCGTGCAGCACCATCGCCGCAGCCATCTCCCAGTACGTGAGCACCTGCCGCAGCCAGGGATTGTGCGGGTCGCCCGGATTCTCGTAGACGGCGTAAAACTCCTCCGTCGTCTTGGGCCAGAACGCGCCACCCACCCACGCGCGCGCCTGCCGCATCACCGATTCAGTACGCAATTCGTAGAGTCTCAGAACAATCTCGGCATCGGCCGGCGTAGCAAGCATGCGTTCCATCAAGGCTTCTCTGTTGCCCATACTACAAGATTCGCCAGCGGCATGTCGCGAAAGCAACGCCGCGCAAACCCGCGCTTCCGGTTACGCCTCCAGAATCCCCATCGCATGGACGAGCTTGAGTCCCGGCTCGAGTCCCGCTTCAAGGTCTTCGGGCGCCGTTTCAGGAAACTCCGTCTTCATCGTCTCCAGAAGTTCGTTGCGGTCGCGCGTACCATCCAAAAGTTCGAGCAACCCTCGCACCCGCGCATCGCCGAGGTTGACCACCCTGTGCAAGAGCGAGGTCACGTTCCCCTGCGTCCGCGCCTCCTGCCGGCAGATGGCGCTGGCCCTCGGCCGCGCCGTCACTCCCCGCGCTACTGGAACCCGCCAGGCGCGCAGCTCGATCATCTTGGCAACCGCGAGCCGCACCAGAAGAGTCGCGCCCTCCGCGTTGAGCGTCGGCCCGGTGCCGGCCAGCAGAGGCTCGAGCTCATCGAGTCCCATCGAGGCCGGCCACGCTTCTCCGAGTCTGGTGAGCAGCGCGGTCACTCCGGGGTGATTCGATTCCATGCGGATGCCTCCGGGCAGCACAAAGGCCATTGCTCCCGGCGACTCGCCCGCAGCAGCCGTAGTCTGCGATGCGAACTGCAGGCCCCGGAACAGCTCCGCGGGAAAGCCTCGTTCCACCACGCGATCCGCGCGGCAGAGCAATGTCTCCCGGTAAGCCCGCATGCGCATAAAGTCCAGCATCTGTTCCTTGCGCACGAAGTCACTGCCTGCCGCCTTCTCGAGAGCCGATTGAATCTCCGCGCGGTAGCTGGGGTCGGGCGGCGGCGGCAGCTCCGCTTCGCTCAGATACTGCAGCCCGTGCTTGCGCGCATGCTCCACGAAATCGGAAAAATAAACCGGACCATAAGCATCCGACATCTCATCGTGGCAGGTGACGGCAGGATGCCGCGTTTCCATCTTCCGCAGGTGGGTCTCAATCAGCGTGCGATAGGCATCGCCCACCGGCCGGTCATCCACTAGAAAATTGAGGAACTTGAATCCCTCGGCCACCTGCTCGCTCAGGCCGTCCATGCCCTGCGTGCGAAAGCGCATCATCTCGCGCATCATCGTGCGCAGGTAGCCGCCCGGCAGCGCGTTGTAGCTGATGAACGCGACTCCGTTGTCGGTGAGCCACTCGCCGCAAACCGCCAGCAACCGGTCGCGCACCGGCTCCGGAACCCAGGCATAGAACCCATGCGCAACGATGTAGTCGAAAGGGCCGAGTCCCGCCCCCACTTCCAGCAGATCGCCTTGAAAGAGGCGCACGTTGCGCAGCCCGAGCTCGCGAATGCGCTCCTGCCCGCGCTCGATCGGCGATCCCGCAAGATCGAAGCCGGCGAACTCACTTTCCGGCATCGCGTAGGCCATCGGGATCAGATTTGCGCCATCGCCGCATGCAACTTCCAGCACGCGGCAGCGCTCCACCGGCGCCGGTGAGAGCCCGTGAAGAGTGGCCATCACCGCCAGGCAATTAGGATGTGTGTGCGAATACGGCTGGCCGGGATACGCGACAGCATCGTAGGGGTTCTGTGCGGCCTTCAGCATCTTTCTCCGGAAAATCTCTCGATCCCGGCACCGCGGTCTACGCCGCCGGAGCAGCCTCGGATTTGATCTTTTTTCTGAACTCGCCCGTCGCTGCGGCTGCAGCCAATTCCTCATCGGTGAAGAAGCGGCCCGAGCCATCCAATTCACCAGACACCAAGCGGCGCGAGACTTCCTTGAGTCCCTGCTTAATCGCCTTGTGAAGGTCCCTCGAAGTCATGCTTTCCATGCGCCGTCCTCTCGATCTTCCTCCAGCGATCCATGTCGCGAATCGCCAGGACTCCACCCTCTCGTCTTGTCGCAATCAGAATGCGCCGCCAGTCAGAATTATCGTATATCTCAGCCTCATCCGCCAGCGGAAGGTACAGTTTGCGCATGTTTGCGACACTAGCGTAGTAACGACGGCGAATGACATCAGCAGGAATCGCATGTCCTCCCTGACTGACCCGGTGCTCAACGCGCGCAATTGCTTGCTCTGGCGATCTAAGCCAAAAGTAGAGCAATGTGATGCGCCATCCCTTCTCCTTACAATCGCGAAGCAAATGCAAATAAGATCTTCCAGCGCAGGTAGTTTCGAAACCGAAGCTCGCTCGCTGACTTACAAGCTCGCGCATACGCTTTAGCATCCGTCTACCGGCCGCCCAAGCGGCAGTATCTATATTTTCGGAAGCAATGCTTCGTGATTTTCGGAAGCAATGCTTCGTGCAAACTCGTCGGCGTTCAGAAACTCGTGCAGCTTGAGAAACTCCGGAATGAGGACGCGGGCCGTGGTCGTTTTTCCCGCCCCATTCGGCCCGCCCAGCAGAAGAATATCTCTCATGTGTTCTTAGGCCGGCTGCAACTCCCGTCTCTCATCCTTGTCCTTCTCCGCCACCGGTCCATGCGTTTCAACCGTCGGCGGCGGAGGCGCATCTCCGATCCTCTTGGAGTAGCTGCACACCACCGCGCTCTCCTCGGCAGCCGGCGTAACCTTCTTGCCGCGCTTCTTCGGCACAGCTTCCTCTTCCGCGCTCTTCTTCTTGTTCGGGCACTCGAGATAGACACCCGACTTCAGTGTCTTCTCGATCAGATACGGGCTGCCGCACTCCGGACACTTCGTCGGCACCGGTTTGCTATTCGACGTGAAATCGCACTTCGGATAATTCGTGCAGCCCCAGAACACGTTGCCGCGCCGCGCCTTGCGTTCCGCAATGTCGCCGGTGCCGCACTTCGGGCACTTCATCCCCTCAATCAGGTTCTGCTTGATGTACTTGCACTTCGGATAGCCCGAGCACGACACAAACTCGCCATACGCGCCCTGCCTTAGTACCAGCGGCTTGCCGCACGCCGGGCAGTCTTCGCCCGTCGGCTCCGGCGGCTTCTGCTGCTGCTTCTGGCTCAGCTTGCGGAAGGTCCTGCACGGCGGGTCCGCGTTATAGTCCGGGCAGGCCATGAACGGCCCGAAGACACCGCGCCGCAACACCATCACCTTGCCGCAGTTCTCGCAATACTCCTCGGTCTCGCCCGCTTCCTGCGCCTCGGGCGTATTGAGATCGGGCTTGGAGGCAATGTTTTCTTTCGTGAAGGTGCAGCTCGTTGGATCCTTCTTGTTATACGTCGAGCACGCGAAAAATGTGCCGAACTTGCCCCATCTCAACACCAGCGGCGATCCGCAGAGATCGCATTTCTCGTTGGTCACCTGCTCCATCCGCTTGATGTTTTCCATCTTCTTGCCGGCCACCTTCAGCTCTTTCTCGAAGTGGTCATAGAAGGCGCTCAGCAGGTCGGTCCATTTCTCCTTGCCTTCCTCGATGTCGTCCAGCTCCTCTTCAAGACGCGCCGTGTACTTGGTATCGAAGATGTAAGGGAAGTTCTTCACCATCAGGTCGCAGACCACCACGCCAATCTCGGTCGGATAAAACCGTCCGCGCGATCCGCCGTGCTTGACCACATATTCGCGGTCCTGAATGGTATTGATAATCGACGCATAGGTCGACGGCCGCCCAATGCCCCGCTCCTCCAGCTCCTTCACCAGCGAGGCTTCGTTGTAGCGCGGCGGCGGCTGCGTCGCGTGCTGTTCATGCAGCAGGTCGTCCAATTGCAGCGTCTTCACGCCGTCCAGATTCGGCAGCCGGTTCGCTGACTCGTCCTCGTCATCCTTCTTGTCTTCTGAGATTTCGTAGACCTTCAAGAAGCCGTCGAAGCGCAGCACCGACCCGCTCACGCGGAAGTCGTATTTCTTCCCGTTCTTCTTCGCTTCCGCAAGAATGTTGGCCGTGGTCACGTCGTAGATAGCCGGAACCATCTGCGAAGCCACAAACCGCTTCCAGATCAGCGTGTAGAGCTTCAGCTGCTCATCCGTCAGGTAGCGCGCAATCGATTCCGGAGTCCGCGCGGCATCCGACGGCCTGATCGCCTCGTGCGCATCCTGCGCGTCCTTCTTGCCCTTGTAAACATTCGGCTGGGCCGGCAGATACTGCGGCCCCAGCTGCTTCGCCACCCACTCCCGCGCGCCGGTCACCGCCTCCGGCGCCACGCGCGGAGAATCGGTACGCATGTAGGTGATCAAACCGGTCGTGCCCTCTGAGCCCAGGTCCACGCCCTCATAGAGCCGCTGCGCCACGCCCATCGTGCGCCGCACATTGAATCCCAGCTTGTTCGCCGCGTCGCGCTGCAACTGGCTGGTGATGAACGGCGCCAGCGGACGCCGCTGCTGCTCGCGCGCCTGCACGGAGACGATCGACCACTTCGCATCTTTCAGATCGGCTAACGCAGCATCCGTGCTCTTTTTATCCGGCAGCGCGTTCGCGATGAACTGGTCCTTGCCGTCTTTGTCTTTGCCGTTCGCAACCCGTGCCGGCTCCCCATTGATGCCGATGAACCGCGCCTTCAACTTCGCATCCGCGCGCCGCTCGGGGTGAAGCAGCGCATCGAGCGTCCAATACTCCACCGGCTGGAATGCGCCAATCTCCCGTTCGCGCTCTACAATCAGCCGCAGCGCCACCGTCTGCACGCGCCCCGCGGAGAGCCCGCGCCGGACCTTATCCCACAGCAGCGGCGAAATCTGGTAACCCACCAGCCGGTCGAGAACGCGCCGCGTCTGCTGCGCGTCCACCAGATTCTGGTCGATGTCCCGGGCGTGGTTGAAGGCCTCCTGCACCGCCTTCTTCGTAATCTCGTTGAAGGTCACGCGCCGAATCTTCTTCCGCTCCTTCGCGTTGGTCCCGAGCTGCAGCGCCAGGTGATACGCAATCGCCTCACCCTCGCGGTCCGGGTCAGGCGCCAGGTACACCTCGTCGGCCTTCGCCGCCAGCTTCTTGAGCTGGTCCACCACCTTCTCCTTGCCCGGAGTCACAATCAGCTCCGGCTCAAACGTCCGCTTCTTCAGCTCCACGCCAATGTCGTTCTTGGGCAGGTCCATGATGTGCCCCACCGAGGCCCGCACATCGAACCCCTTGCCCAGATATTTCTCGATCGTCTTCGCCTTCGCGGGAGATTCGACGATCACCAGTGCTCTGCTCGTTGCCATCCTGAATCCAGTTCCCTCTCTATACGTCCCAGGCTGCCAGCCTAACCAGCCTATATTTATTGACTCGTCAGCGGCGCCTTTGTCTGATTACCATGCGGATTCGACTCATGAGAACCCGCGCGCGGCGCGCTGCTCTCTTCCGGTCCCCAAAAAAATGTGCCCGCAAGTGTTGCACCCTACCATGGAACACCGCCTCGTTTCCACTCGCCCCCAGTCTTTTCTCCCCTCGGGGCTTGCCGCCTGGGTGCAAAACGGGACCGGCTGCGGCAAACGCAACATCGCCGCAAACCCCTGCCAAATCATTCGTTGGAGCGAATTTCCGGGCGCCCAATCCCCACTCTGCCCGGCTAAACGAAAAATATTTGGGTCTTTCCGGGCTCCGCCGGTCTTCGACTTTGAAAAGCGGCCCGGTTCCCATCCCGGACTCGCCTCAAAGCGTCCTCACGTAATTCTTCCCCGGCAAGCTCCGTACCCGCCCCGTGAGCTCCAGTTCAAAGAGTGCCGTAAACACCTCTGACGACGTGAGTTGCGTCTCCAGAAGATCCAGGATCTCGTCGATCTGCAAGCTCTCATCCGTGCGGAGAACCTCCAGAACCATCGATTCCTCGGGCCGCAGCACGGGATCAGGCAATAAGGATGCTTGAGCCTCCGATTTGGATGCAGCCCCCCCTTGAGCCCGGCCTTCAGCTTCCAGTTCCAGCCGAATCTGCGAGGGCAGCTCCTCCCAGACATCTTCCCAGGTGGCCACCAGCTTGGCGCCCTGCTTGATCAGCGTGTTCGGCGTCCAGGAACCCTTGCTGGTCACATTGCCCGGCACCGCGAACAGGTCGCGGTTCTGCTCCGCCGCGCAGCGCGCGGTGACTCTCGTGCCGGAGTTCTCGCTCGCCTCCACCACCAGCACGGCCACGCTCAGCCCGCTCAGGATCCGGTTCCGGCGCGGAAAATTCTGCGGCGCCGGAAACGTCCCCATCGGCAGCTCGCTCACGATGGCTCCGCCGAGCGCGAGAATCTCCTCGGCCAGCTTCTTGTTCTCCTTCGGATACACCACGTCGATGCCTGTGCCCCACACCGCCACCGTCGGCATCCGCGCCGCCAGCGCTCCCCTGTGAGCGCAGGAATCAATGCCCCGCGCCATGCCGCTCACAATCAGCAATCGCCGCACCGCCAGATCCCGCGCCAGCATCTCGGCCACGCCGGTTCCGTAGGGCGAGGGATGCCGTGTTCCCACCACCGCGATCGCCGGCCGGCTCAACTGCCGCATATCGCCGCGCACCCACAGCACCGGCGGCGGATCGTAGATCTGCCGCAGCCGTTCCGGATACGCTTCGCACCCGAAGCTCACTATGGTAGCGTCCTGCGCCGTAACCCTGGTCCACTCTGCCTCGGCGGCGGCGCGCGCCTTGCCATCAAAGATGAACTGCGCCGCCTCAGCTGGAAATCGCAACCCCTCGAGCTCCGTAAGCCTCAGCTCGAAGATGCGGCACGGCGTTTCCACGGCGCGCATCGCATCAAGAATCCGCTTCGGCCCCAGCCCCGGCGAGAGAGAGAGAGCGAGCCAGGCGAGACGGTCCGCACCGAGCTCGGTTACCTCCACCCGCTCCGCATCTCCCGCATGGCCGCTCATCGCGTCATCCTTTCCACCCGCAATCTGCGCATGTTTCCTCGCATGCGCAAATCAAAATTCGATTTCAAAGGGATCGCGGCAACGTTATTCCGTACGGTTACTAAAAGTCAAGCACCAGTTACTGCGAGTCAAAACTCAGCGCCGTTTTCCACGGTTCTCTTCGACACTTTCAGCGATGATCGTACCTGTAACTCCCCTGATGCGAAATGCTCGCATCGCTGCATTAGTCGAAATTAAAAAAATGCCTCGTGCGAGGTCATTCACACCTAAGCACGATTGGGGCCGACCGTGAAGGTTAGAGATTTCAATCCTTGGTTCGTTGCGTCTTGCCTTCTGTTAATCCTTACTTTTGAAGGCCAGGCTCAGCAATCGCGTCAGGCGGCGCGGCAACTCCTGCACGGACACGTGCGCGCCGCGGTCCTCAACGGCAAGGCTGCCCTCGCCGGCGCGCTTCCGCCCAGCGAGCGCCTGAATCTCTCCATCGTGCTTCCTCTGCGCAACCCGGCCGATCTCACAAATCTGCTGAGCCGGCTCTACGATCCCTCGAGCTCTGATTACCACCATTTCCTGAGCGCTTCAGAGTTCACTGAGCAGTTCGCGCCCACCGCGCAGGACTATCAGTCCGTCATTCAATTCGCGCAGGCCAACGGGTTCACCGTAGGCGCCACGCCCGCCAACCGGATCGTTGTCCCCATCAGCGGCACCACCGCCCAGGTCGAGCGGGCCTTCAACGTCAAGATGGGCATCTACCATCACCCCACTCAGAACCGTCTCTTCTACTCGCCCGACCGCGAGCCCGCGCTCGATCTCGCCGTGCCCATCGCTCACATCGCCGGCCTGAACAACTTTTCCGCTCCGCAGCCGCTCCTTCGACAGGCCGTTCCCGAGGACGGGCAATCCGCCGCCGCAGCCACCGGCTCCGGGCCGGGCGGCTCTTTCCTCTCGAGCGATATGCGCGCCGCCTACTATGGCGGCACAGCGCTCACCGGCGCCGGACAGACCGTCGGCCTTCTCGAATTCGATGGTTACAACCCCAGCGACGTGCAGCAGACCTTCACCAGCGCGGGTCAGTCCAGCGCCGTACCGGTCAATAATGTTCTCCTCGATGGTGTCACCGGCGCCTCGGTCTCCGGCGACGACAGCGAGGAGGTCGCCGACATCGTGCAGGCCATCGGCATGGCCCCCGGCCTGAGCCAGGTCCGCGTCTACGTTGGCAGCAACGATGTCGATCTGCTCAACGCCATCGCCTCGGAAGACGTGGCGCAGCAGGTCAGCATCTCCTGGTCCTGGAGCCCGGACGATCCCGCCACAGATGAGATCTTCTTCGAGGAGTGCGCCGCGCAGGGCCAGAGCATCTTTGCCGCTTCCGGCGACTGGGGCGAGTTCGATCCCTATTTCGACAGCTTCTATCCCGCGGAAGATGCCTTCGTGACCGCCACCGGCGGCACCGTGCTGACCACCGGCGATGCGGCCTGGAATGCCGAGACCGCGTGGAACCGGACCGGCGGCGGCATCAGCCCCGATGGAATTCCCATTCCCGCGTGGCAGGCGGGCATTGCCACATCCACCAATGGCGGTTCCGCCACGCTGCGCAACGTGCCCGACGTAGCCGCTGAGGCCAATACCGATAACTATATTTGCAGCTCGGGCGTGTGCAGCGGCGATTGGGGCGGCACCAGCTTCGCGGCCCCGCGCTGGGCCGGCTTTATGGCGCTTGTCAACCAGCAGGCCGCGCAACAGGGCGAGCCGGCCGTGGGCTTCCTTGACCCGCTGCTTTATGCGCTCGGCCAGGGCTCAGGCTACGCCGACCAGTTCCACGACATCGTCATCGGCAACAACGACGCCCGCGGCAACTGCTGCGGATGGCCCTACTACAACGCGGTTCCCGGATACGACCTGGTCACCGGTTGGGGAAGCCCCTCCGGTCAAAGCCTCATCGACGCGCTCGCGCCGGCCACGTCATCGGCCACCTTCGAGCTCTCCTCCTCAGCCGGCGCCGTCACGGTTGCGCCCGGCAGCTCCGCGGCAACCACCATTGCGATCGCGAAGAAAGCCGGCTTCTCCGGAAGCGTGAGTCTGGCCGTCTCGGGATTGCCCGCCGGCGTTACCGCGAGCTGGAGCAGAAATCCTGCATCCGAAAGAAGCCTCCTTACCCTCAACGCCGGAAATTCCCTGTCGCGCGGCTCCTATCTCATCACCGTAACCGGCAGCTCGGGCGCGGAAACGGAATCAACCAGCTTCGCCCTGGCGGTGAATGCGCCGGGATTCACGCTCGTGGCCTCACCCGCAAGCTTGAAGATCTATCCCGGCACCTCGAACTCGGTCTCCGTCGTCGTCACCTCAGCCGGAGGATTCAACGGCCAAGTCCATCTCGCCATCACCGGCGGCCTGCCCGCAGGCATAACCGCCGCCTGGGTCGACGATTCCACTAGCGGGATCAGCTCACTGACGCTGACCGCGAGCAATTCCATCTCGGCGAACACCGAAGCCATTCTGACCATCACCGGCGCCTCGGGCAGCCAGACAGCCACCACCACGCTGGCTCTCGTCGTCAACCCGCCGGTCTTTTATCTCAACGTCTCGCCATCTCCCTCGGCCATCGCGCAGGGCGGCTCCGTAACGTTCGCCGTCTCGGCGATTCCAGTGGACAAAGCCAGTGACACCATCAAGCTCTCCGCGCCCCAGCTTCCTCCCGGCGTCACGGCCACCTTCAATCCATCGTCGATCTCCTTCGGCCAGACCAGCATCCTCACCCTCACCGCCGCCAGCTCTGCTCCCGTTGGAGCGGGGCTCGTAGCCATTGAAGCTATCGGATCGCTCGCCGAGACCATCGGCCAGTTCAACCTCGCCGTAACCGCCAAGGCATCGCCCTCCTTCGCTCTCAGCGTTGCGCAGTCCTCACTGATCGTCACCCAGGGCGCATCCGCCGCCGACGGCGTCATCGTGACTCCGCAGAATGGATTCACGGGCAGCGTCAATCTCGCACTCACCACCGCCTTGCCCGCCGGAGTCACAGCAAGCTTCGCCCTAAGCTCCACAGCCGGCAGCAGCCAACTGACAATCTCCGCCGCCAGCACCGCTACCGCCGGGTTCTACCCGCTCTGGATCACCGGCATCTCCGGCGCCCAGTCGACGACGGCCTGCATCTTTGTCACCGTCAATCCTCCGCCCGGTTTCTCTCTGAATGCATCACCCGGCTCCATCAACCTGAGCCAGGGCGCGACCGCCATCGATGCCGTTGCGGTCGTGCCGCAACCCGGCTTCACCGGCAATGTGAATCTCTCCGTCACTTCGCCCCTGCCCGCCGGTCTCACTGCGTCCTTCGCACCCGGTTCCACCGCTGGAACCAGCATGTTGACCCTCGCCGCCGGCTACGCCGTTTCCCCCGGAAGTTACTCAGTCACCATCTCCGGCTTCTCCGGTAACCGCACAGTCACCGCGACCCTCCCATTGACCATCGCGCCCGCCCTCGTCATGCCCACGTCGATCTCGCTCTCCGTCACGCCGGCGGGCGGCATGTTGACGGTGGGCTCGCCCTTCACGCTTACCGCGACCGTAACCCCCGCCGGCGCCGCTGCTCCGCCCGTGGGCGATGTTGTCTTCAACATTGGCTCGACCACACAGGCCGCGCCTCTCAACTCCTCCGGCGTCGCCGTCTATTCGGGCACAGTTCCCGCCACGCCCGGAGACCTGACGCTCTCCGCCACCTATCAGGGAGCAACCGGGTTCGCTTCCAGCGCTTCGACCGACTTGAACGAGACTATCGCTACGGCCGCGCCGCCTCAATTCAACCTTGCCGCCACTGCCATCGCTCTGGCTCCCGGCGCCGCCAGCGGCAATACCTCCACCGTCACCATCACGCCCGCCGGCGGATTTACAGGCGCCGTGACACTGACTGCTTCCATCGTCTCCAGTCCCATCGGCGCAAAGAATCTTCCCACCTTCAGTTTCGGCGCCTCCAGTCCTGTCCAGGTCGGCAGCAACGGCGCGGCCAGCGCAACCCTCACCGTCTCGACCACCAACGGCGCAACCGCAATGGCCAATCCTGCAAGCAGCGTCTTTCCCTGGTACGCGCCTGGCGGAGCCGCACTGGCCTGTCTCTTCTTCTTCGGCATTCCCTCGCGCCGCCGCGCCTGGCGCGCGCTGCTCGGCATGCTCACGCTCTTCCTCGCCCTCGCTGGCGGAGCCGTCGCCTGCAGCGGCAACATCATGCATTCTGAAACCTCATCCAGCACTGGAACAACGCCAGGCGTCTACACCATCACCGTTACCGGCGTCTCCGGCGCCACCACGGCCACGGCCAACGTGGCTCTCACTGTCCAGTAGCATGCAACCCGGCCCGCATCCTGCAGCGGCACTTGGTAGTCTAAAGACTGTGAACGCTGAAACCGGTACGCGCCTGCGGGTGGCAGCCATCGATTTCCTCAATCCCGCGCCGTTGATGTGGGATTTCGAGCACCCGCCCCTCGACGCCGTACTCGCAAAACGCTACCGGATCGATCGCATGACGCCCTCCGCGTGCGCCGCCCGGCTCGCCTCCGGTCAGGCCGACATCGGCCTCGTTCCCATCGCCGCTCTCGCCACCACTCCCGGCCTTCGCATTCTTCCCGGCTGCACCATCGCCTCAAAAGACCGCGTCCGCTCGCTGCTTCTCGTCCGCCGCGCCAGCCGGCCGATCGCCCAGCTACGCTCCGTGGCTGCCGACACCGCCAGCCGCACCACCCTTGCCTACGCGCACATTCTCTTTCACAAGTGGGGCAATCCCTCTGTCCCTTTCCTCCCGCTCGCTGCCGATCTCGATCAGATGCTCGAGCGCGCCGATGCCGCCATCATCATCGGCGACCCCGCGCTGCTCGCGCTTGAAGAGCGGTCCAACCGCTTCGAGCGCACCAACGAGGAGCTCGTCTATCACGACCTCGCGCATGAATGGCGCACGCTCACCGGCCTTCCCTTCGTCTCGGCTGTCTGGGGTGCCGCGCACGGCAGCGCTTTGGATGAAGAGATCACCCGGGATTTTGTTCTCTCCCGCGATCATGGCCTCCGGAACATCGACGCTCTGGTCGCCGAGTGGTCGCGCCGCTTTCCCATTCCGGAAAGCACCATCCACAGCTATCTCACCGGAAACATCCACTACGTGCTCGATGAAGAATGCATCGACGGAATGCGCGGCTTCTTCCGCATAGCCGCAGAGTGCGGAGTCCTTCCCGAATACACCGTCTCCATCGAAGGCTCGTAGAACTGGCTGCATGAGTCCGGTCTTGAAAGGGCACGACTTCAGTCGTGCCGAAAACGGCTGAAATGAAAGCCCGGGCTTTAGCCCCTGCAGGACGAGTTCATTTGGCCCGGCGATATTGCGCAACCAGCCGCAGCCCCAAAACCCCTGCACCGTTCACCGCACCCCGCGAATCCAATTATGCACAGGAGAAACTCGCCTCATGTCCAAGAAGATCGCTTTCATCACCGGCGGCAATCGCGGCCTCGGATTTCAGACCGCACTTGCGCTCAAAGAAGATGCCAAAGTCGTCATCGGCTCCCGCGACTTGATACAGGGCGAACTGGCCCTCGAAAAACTCGTCGCCGCCGGAGCCGATGCCGAGGCGCTTCAGTTCGACATCACGCAACCCATAAGCCATCAGGCCGCGTTTGACTACTTCAACACGCGCTATGGCCATCTCGACATCCTCGTCAACAACGCCGGCATCGCCGGAGGAAGCTTTCCCGGCACGGGCCCCGAACACTCCGCCGCCGACGTCCGGCTCGCCCTGCTGCGCAAGGTCTTCGAGACGAATTTCTTCGCGCAGGTTGCGCTCACCAAGGCGCTGTTGCCGCTGATCCGCAAAAGCCCCGCGGGACGCATCGTAAATCTCTCCAGCATTCTCGGCTCGCTCACACTGCAGGCCACGCCCGGCTCGCCGATCTACGACGCCAAATCCTTTGCCTATGACGCATCGAAAGCCGCGCTCAACGCCTTCACCATCCATCTCGCCTACGAGCTGCGCGACACCAAAATCAAGGTCAACTCCGCCCACCCCGGCTGGGTGAAGACCGATATGGGCGGCCCGCAAGCCCCCATGGAGCTCGAAGAGGGCGGAAAGACGAGCGCCGCGCTCGCCGCGCTCCCTGACGATGGCCCAACCGGCGGCTTCTTTCATCTCGGCAAGCCCCTGCCCTGGTAGGAAAGAAAACAGGACCAGGCGGCGCGCAGCGGTGCCTCTCAGCGCAAGGGCGCGCAGCAAAAATTCGTACGCGCCCTTGTTCCCCAAACCCTCCACGCCGATCAGCGTTTCTGGTGCGGGTGTGAAACATGAGGCCGCGATTGCGGTCCGTTCCACGCATCCCAACGTTGCCGGATTCGCAGGACTCTGCGCGTGACACCTGCCATCGAAGCAGGAATTGCTACCCCCATTTTGTCTACCGAACAAATTGCAGGCCTGCTAGGCTAAGAGCTATGCATCCGCGTAAGAATTCACGTTTGAGAGCCGTGATAGAGGTCGGATTCATTATTTTCCTGTTCTATTCCAATCTGTTAATGGGTGAGTTCAATCGCTCCGCTGGCCGCGGCAAAACGCTTGCTGGAGCTTTTCACGACGTTTTTACTGCAGCCAATTTCGCCATCGGCCTTATCGCCGCGGTCATCGGCTATCCCATTGTCGAATTCTTGCGCAAAAGACTCTAATTCAAACTGACCTCCTGCCGATTTCGGCGCAGACTCCTCGAAAGCAAAATTAACCACTACTAATTCCGCAGCTGATTTACAAACTCTGAGCCATTATGCTATTTTACTAACCAGTTAGTTAATTTCATGAAATCAGCCACCCAGCCTAGAACGCAGACCGACCGCGCGGACCAGACCCGCTCGCGCATTCTGGACGCAGCCATTACCGAGTTCAGCGAAAACGGCTTGGCTGGCGCGCGCACTGAGCAGATCGCCGCCGCCGCCGGCGTGAACAAAGCGCTGCTCTACTATTACTTTCAGAGCAAAGGCGCTCTGTATACGGCAGCGCTCGAAGCCGTCGCCGAGCGCGTGGTTTCAAGCGGCCTGGCCACCATGAACAGCACCTGGTCTGCGGGCGAGCGGCTGGTGCGTTTTGCCCTCAACCACTTTGACCGCATCCACTCGCAGCGCGGCTTTCAGGGCCTCATGCAGCAGGAGCTCATGCGTCTGCAGCAGGGCCAGGAAAATGCGCTAACCCCGATTGTGGAGCGGGTCTTCCGTCCCATGCTGGGCCGCTTGAAGGAACTGCTTGCAGAGGGCATGCGTACCAAGGAGCTGATCCACGTCGACGAATGGCAGATGATGTACGCCGCTTTGGGCGCCAATGTTTTCTACTTTCTTTCCGGGCCGGTGATGGGCATTCTGCACAAAAATAATCCATTCGAGCGCAGCGCGCTCAAGGCCCGGCGCAAGGCGGCCGTCGAGTATCTCGGCCAGACCGTATTCTGCGACCGCAAGCACGGAGCGCGCATCGCCGCGCGCGTGCTCGCCGATACGCCGATGCCGGCGAGCGGCGGTTTCAAGAAATTTGAGGTGAAAGGCAAGTGAACGCGCGCAATCGAGTTTTTATGATCCTGGGCCTGTTAACGGTGGGCTCGCTGATCTGGTACCTGATCACGGTGCCCCGCGGCGGCGACCTGCAGCTGATCGGCACGGTCGACGCGAACGAAGTCGTCGTCAGCTCCAAGATTCCCGGCCGCATCCAGACGTTGACCGTCGAAGAAGGCGAGCCAGTCAAGACCGGGCAGCTGATCGCCACAATTGAAAGCCAGGACCTGCAAGCGGCGCTCGAAGCGGCAAGGGCCACGGCAACCAGCGAAAAATGGAAGCTGAACGGGACTCTCGAAACCGAGCGCGAAAATCGCGGAGAAACCACCAGCGCCACCGTCAGCGCCGCGGCGCAGGTAAGAGCCGCGCAGGCAACGCTCGATCAGGCGCAGGCCCAATATGAGCACCAGCAGGCTGACACCAGCCGCACCGTCGCTCTTGCCAAGCAGGGCATCATGAGCGCGCAGGCCCGCGACGAGCAGGAGACCGCGCTCAACGCCGCGAAGGCAGCGGTAGAAGCGGCACGGCACAACTTTTCCGCGGCACAGGCGCTGCTCAAGCAGGCGCAGGCACACGAGCTGCTTGCCTCCGTCTCCGCTCAAACTGTAGACCAGACCCGCGCCGAAGCAGCCAATGCGAAAGCCCTCGCCGACGAAGCGCGCGTGGAGGAAAGTTACGCGCAGGTCGTGGCGCCGGTCAGCGGCCGCATCGACGTGTGGGCCGCGCGGCAAGGCGAAGTCGTCTCCGCGGGAACGCCTATCGTCACCATCATGGACCTGACGCAGACATGGGTCTACGCGCCGCTGCCGGAGACGCAGGCCGATAGCGTGCAGCTCGGCGACAGCCTACGCGTCGTCATGCCCAGCGGCGAAACCGTCTCGGGCAAAATAATCGCCAAGCTGGCCGAGGGCGACTTCGCCACGCAGCGCGATGTGAACCGCATGAAGCGCGATATCAAAACGGTGCAGATCAAGCTGCTGATTCCCAATCCCGGCGAGCGGTTCGTGCCCGGCATGACGGCCGAGGTCTACATTCCCAAGAGCCGGTTGGTGCAGCAATGAGTGCCGCCGGCGTGGCCGCAACGGCAAGGCCCGACGCCATCGCCGTCGAAACAATCTTCAAGCGCTACGGCGACTTTGAAGCCGTGAAAGGCGTCAGCTTCAGCGTAGCCGAGGGCGAGATCTTCGGCCTGCTCGGCCCCAACGGCGCCGGCAAGAGCACCCTCATCCGCATGATGACCACGCTCATTCCGGTCACCGCCGGCAGAGCGCTCGTCGCCGGCCATAATGTGGCCAAGGAGCCCGATGAGGTCCGCAGGCTCATCGGCGTCATTCCCCAGGCGCTCACCAGCGATCCGGATCTGACCGTCGAAGAGAACCTGCTCATCTACGCCAAGCTCTATAGCGTGCCGCGCGGGCTGCGCGAGAAGAACATCGCCGAAGTGCTCGAAGCGGTTGATCTCACCAAGTGGCGCGGCGCGCAGACCAAGACGCTCTCCGGCGGCATGCGGCGGCGGCTTGAAATTGCACGTGGCCTCGTGCACAACCCGCGCATCTTCTTTTTGGACGAACCCACCACTGGCCTCGATCCCGTCTCCCGCATCGCCGTCTGGGAGATGCTCAACAACCTGAAGGCCACGCGCAACCTCACCATGCTGCTCACCACGCACTACATGGAAGAGGCCGACAAGCTGTGCGACCGCATTGCCATTGTCGATCACGGCAATCTGGTAGCGCTGGGCACGCCGGCGGAGCTTAAAAACAACGTAGCCGGCGCGAATGTCGTCGAGGTGCGGTTCGACCGCGACGATCCGCAGTGGAAGGAACGGCTGGAAAATCTCGAAGGCGTGGCCAGCGTGCAGCCCGAGAGCGCCGGCTTCTATCGCGTGATCACCAAATCCGGCTCCAAAACCACCATGCAGCTGGTCGAGATGGCCGCCGAGCTGGGAGAGACGCTCACTTCGCTCAGCGTGCAGAACACCACGCTCGATGACGTATTCGTGCACTACACAGGCCGCCAACTGCGCGATGAGCAGGTGAAGTCGGTCTTTATGATGCCGCCGCGGCCGGGAGCGCAGCCATGAACAGAATGATGGCGATTGTCGAACGCGAGATGCGGAAGTTCTTTCGCTCGCCGATGCTCATGATCATGTCGATGATGCTGCCGCTGGTGCAGCTCGTCATCCTCGGCAATGCCTTTGGCGGAAAAATTACCGGAGCGCGGGTCGGCGTAGTTGACTACGACCACGGTCCTGAAGCCATCAAGGTGCGCGAGAACTTCAACGCCGTCGCCGTCAATATCAAGACCTTCACCACCATCGATTACGACAACGAGGTCAAGGCGCGCGAAGATGTGCGCACCGGCAAGATCGACGCGGCCGTGATCATCCCGGCACAGTTCTCGCGCCGCACCTATTCGCAGGACGCGCCTAAGCTCGGCCTCGTCGTCGACAACTCCGACCAGTTCACCTCATCGAGCCTCGAATCTGAGATGCAGTCGCTTGTCGACGCATTGAATGCGCCGGTAGTGCAGCCGCGCCTCATCACCAACATAGCGCTCGAAATTGTCGAGCTCTATCCCTACGTGGCCTACATGAAGTATCTGCTCGCAGGCTCCATAGCGCTGGCTATGTATGTCTCGGTGATGATCGGCGGCGGCATGCTCTACATCGACGACAAGGCGCGCGGCGTGCACGAGGGCTATCTGGTCACGCCCATCACCGGCCTCGAACTGGTCATGGGCCTCAATGTGGCGGGAGCCATCAAGGCCGTGCTGGCCGGCATCTCGCTCACGGTCATCGGCTCGCTCATGGCCGGCCTCGGCGTCATCTTCGATCCCGTGCGCGACCTCGAGCTGCTGTGCGTCATCCTGGTCACGGCGATCGCCTTCAACGGCATGATGTTCCTGATGATGGTCCGCGTCGACGATCCGCTCGTGCCCCGCGCCATGTTCGGCGTGCTCAACACGCTGCTCTTCTTCCCCTCGGGAGCCATCTACCCCATCTCCGCATTTCCGCCGTGGCTGCGCGCCATCGCCGTCGTTGACCCGTTCACCTACGCCATCCACGGGCTCAAAGCCATACTTCTCAAAGATGGCGGCTTCGCGGCGATTCAGTTTGACCTGCTGTTTTTGGCGGCCTTTGGCATTGGAACGCTGCTGATCGCCACTCCGCTCTTCAAGCGCACTTTATAGATCCGGCCAAATCAGATCCGATCAAATCAGATCTAATCAGATCAGATCCAACTGGATCGATCGGCGTGTGTTGTTGCGCAGTGCGCGGTCTTTCACGCGAAGAAGCTGATGTGGGGTTGCAGCAGCTCCTCGGCGGAATCCTGAACTTCGCCGGAGGGCGCTGGATTGTCGGCTTCCATCTCTTCCGCGCCAGCAGCTTTCTTGCGCGTGCTGGGCCGTGCGCTGTGGTCCGGCCGGGCGACCGCCTCCATAGTGACCACGGCGGAGAGCTGAAAATCCGCGGCAGGTGCCTTCACGGCCATGAAATCCTGCGTCGTCGCCGGAATCGGGCCGATCTCCATAGGGCACCTCGTGATAGCTATCGGCAGGAAAATGAGAAACTTTAATCTTCGCGTCCAGATTTTTTTCGGGATCGGCCGACGGGATCGGCTGAATGATCCTGTGCCTTGGAAGCGGGCCCGGTCGCCGTTCCCGAGCCCCGGAGTTTCCCCCGCATGCCAAAAGGAATGAGCGATAAAGGTAAAGAGGAGGATGAGGTTCCGGCAAAAAAGACCGGAAATACCGGCAAGAGCCGCCAAAACGCGAACCAAGTTGATAAACAGAGCCCACCCGCTTGCTACACTGGGGCCATGCAGGATGAACTGGAGTTCCGGCGCGCGGCCGAGGCCGCACTCGACGAATTGAAGCGGCACCTGATCCAGCGCGAAGAAGAGGCCGAGGCCGGCTTCGAGGTCGAGGAGCAGTCCGGCGTGCTCAACGTTGTCTTCGAGGATCCGGGCGGCAAGTTTGTCATCACGCCCAACACGCCGGTGCGGCAAATCTGGATCTCGGCGCTGTCCACGAGCTTCAAGCTCGATTGGGACCAGAAGATGCAGAAGTTCGTTCTTCCGCGTACCGGCGAGCCCCTCATCCCGCTCGTCGACCGGCTCATCGGCGAGCACGTAGCCGGATAGCTCGAAGACTTCATTAAAGCAAAGAGGGCCCGGCATCGCCGGACCCTCGCTGAAAAGCAGGCCCTCTTTACGGCAACGCGTAAATCGTGTTGAGAACCTTCTCCTGCAGGGTCTGCGGCAGCGGCGCATAGGAGAGTGAAGACGCCTCGCCTTCGCCGGATTTGATGCACCAGCTCAGCATATCCTTCAGCACCTTCTCCTTGCCCGCATCGGTCGGATGGCTAGGAATCAGCAGATAGGTAAAGCTCGAGATCGGGTAAGCATTCGCTCCGGGTGCATTGGTAATCGAGATCCGGTAATCCGCCGGCATGTTCTGGATACCGGCCGCAGCCTCCGTCACACCGTCAATCGAGGCCTTCACCCAGTTTCCCGCGGCATTCTTCATCGAGCCAAAGGCGATGTGGTTCTGCACAGCATAGATCAGCTCCACGTATCCGATGGCGCCGGGCAACTGGCGCACCAGGCCGGCAACGCCCTCATTGCCCTTGCCGCCCACGCCCACCGGCCAGTTCGGTGAAGTGCCCTTGCCCGGTCCCGACTCCCAGTCCTTGCTCACCTTGCTCAGGTAGTCGGTAAAGATGAAGCTCGTGCCGCTGCCGTCCGAGCGGTGCACCACGATGATCTTCTGGTCGGGCAGGTGCACGCCGGAATTATCCTTCGCGATCCGCGCATCGTTCCAGTTCGTGATCTTGTCCAGGTAGATATCGGCCAGCACGTCGGGGCTGAAGTTCAGGTCGCTTACCCCGGGAACATTGAAGATCGGCACCACCGCGCCCAGCACGGTTGGGATATGAATCAGCTTGATCGACGAGCTCGACAGCATCTGGTCGGTCATCGGCATGTCCGATGCGCCAAAGTCCACCAGGCCCTTGGTCACCTGGGCAATGCCGCCGCCTGAACCGATGGACTGGTAGTTGATCTCGACCCCGGGATGGGCCGCGCTGTACTCGGAGAACCACTTCGAATAAATCGGATACGGGAAAGTAGCGCCCGCACCGGTCAGTTTCTGGGCCTGGGCCGCGCCCAGGGCAAAAGCGAACAACGCAACAGCAACCAAAGCTTTCTTCATCCTCACACTCCCTTTCAGATTTCCCTGCCGCGTCCCATTCTCCATGGCCAATGTTACGGAAAAGTGAATTCACAAGGTTTTCAAGGAGTTGCCGTCTCGAGTTCACCGACACCTCCGCGGCTCCAAGCGTGCGCGGCTGGAACGACTACTCCTTCGCGACCGTCGGCACATCCACGCCACCCAACGACGCAGTCCCCAACCCGCAGGATCTTACAGGGCCAAACTCATAGGATTTTTCGTTGTTGGTTTAGCTGGCACATGGGTGCCCACCCTCCACCACAGCCGGGTGCCCCACCTTCGGTGCGTCTTTGTTCTTGCGCCTAAGGTGGGAAACCTCAGAACTCAACCGCGAGGCGCCGGGTGCCCCAGGTCCCGCTTCTGGGACCTGGGAAAGCACGACCGCCAACCGTCTCTACAGGTCTCTACAGCCGGGTCCTCAACCCTCCACCACAGCCGGGTGCCCCACCCTCGCCGCGTCTTTGCTTTTGCGCCTAAGGTGGGAAACCTCAGAACTCAACCGCAAGGCGCCCGGGTGCCCCAGGTCCCGCTTCCGGGACCTGGGAAAGCACAACCGTCAACCGTCGCTAGCGTCCCCGCCACTTCTCCGCCAGCTTCGGATCGGCCAGCATCTTGATATACACCCCGCCCACCACCGACCGCGCCTGAAAAGCCATCTGCTTTCCAGTCTTCGTGTCGTACCAATCCGTCAACGGAACCCGCGAAGGCCCTTCGTTGATCCACGTCCCAATCGGTTTGAGCAGCGCGTCAAACTGATCCGGACTCACCGCCAGCGTCGCCGTCCAGATCTCCCAATCGAGCTTCGTGTAATCCGCGCGATTGTCGAGCGGCAAGCCGAACTGGTTCAGATGATTCAGATAAAACGCCATCTCCGTTTCGCGCACCTTGGCCGGAAACAGGTGCAACCCCAGAATCTGGTCCCACACCAGGTTGTACTTCTGGCTCCAGGTGCCGGGCTTGTCGAAGGCCAGCTTGTAGTGGTCTCCATCCATGGCCATCGTCTGCCACTGCGCCGCCATTCCTGCGGCGACGCCGGAATACTCTTTCGCCGTATCCGCATGGCCCAGCCCCTCGGCCATCTGCGCATACGCCGCCAGCCCCTCGATCGCTTTGATCGAAAGATTGGCGTTATGCGCCAGATGGCCGGCAAAATCATCGGTCGAAAGCTGGTTCGCCGGGTCCAGCCCCTTCTCGCGCAGGTACTCGGCCCACAGCGTGAACTGCGGCCAGTATTGGCGCGCAAAATCCCAGTTGCCCGTCTCCCGGCCCAGCGCATCGGCCAGGATGAGCAGGTTCCCGCTCTCCTCCACCGGCATCTGGTTCTCTTCCGATGTTTCGCCGCCGCCATACACCTGCCCATCGGCCAGCGGATACGTGCCCAGGTCATGCGGCGCAAACGGCCATTTCCAGCGCGGCAGCGCGGCGTATTCGAGCACCGGTTTCAACTGCGCCTGAAGAAGCGCGGGGTTGAAAAAGAGAAAGAACGGCGCCGAGGGATACAGAACATCGACCGTCGAGATGCAGCCGTTGGAAAAATTCTCTTTGGGAAACAGCATCGGCGTGCCATCCACGTCGGCCGCGAATCCGTGCGCCGCCAGCGTCTGCCGGTAGGCCAGAATCGCAAGCTGCGCGTACGCTGCGCCGCCGGTCTGGTTCAGATCGGCCGTCAGTTCACGGTCGAACTGCTCGCCGCGCTGCTCCAGCAACGAGAACTGCGACTCCGCCTCCGAGAGCATCTCCTGCACGCTCATCCCATTGCGCTGCCAGTAAGGCCGCAGCTTGCGGCCGAGATATTCGATCGCGTAGCTCTCCGTGTACGCCAGCAGAACGTGCCGCGTCACCGGCGCGCCGCCGACCTTGCCCAGCGGCAGCTCGACAGCGAGATGCGCCGCATGCTCGCGCGGCATCCGCGGCATATCGAAGTCGTCCGTCTGGGGTACCGTGCCGTCAGCGGCAAAGTCCCGCATGCAGTCCGGAGACAGCGCGGTCTGGGCGTTCTCTCCGTCCGGCACCGCCAGGTGGAAGTAGCCCCAGTCAATGCGCAGATCGTCGCCGGGCCGGTTCAGCACCCGCTGATCGCGCGAGCCTGTATTCAACACCGTAAGTCCCTGCGCGCGCATCCGTCCCCAGGTCACCGGCTCATCCGGCGAGTTCACCGCAATCAGCGGATCGACATCGAGCAGCAGGCTCACGTCCTGCGCGCCTGTACCGGTAGCCGTGAAGCTCAAGTACGTCACCGGCCGGGAGAGCACGTCCAGATCCTTGGGAAATGCCGGAGTAAAAAACGTGACCGTCAGCGTGACCTGCGCTGCCTGAAATGTATACATCGTCCGCGTCGGCGTAACTTCAAGGCCGGTCTGCTCCATCGCCGGCACGCCGCGCGGCTGCCCGCCCATGAACCGGAAGACCTGCCCGTCGATCCGCGCCAGTCCCGCAATCGGTTGACGCGCGCCGGTCCAGTGTTTCGTGTCCTGGTCGGTGAGGTGGTCGGCCATCGACCACACGCTGAAGTACGGATCGTGTGCAATCAGCGGCACCGCCGGCGGCCGCTGCTGCGCCGCGGCGAAGCAGGTGAAGAGCAGGCCGAACACGGCAACAGCGCGGCAAACTGCAGAGCGCCTTGAAATCGCTTCCAAAATCATCCTTAGTCTTCCCCAGGGCAAGCTTCTGACGCGCGCCAGATACGTGCCCAAACAGATCTGAATTTTCCTAGAAGATCAATCCAAGGAGATCAGTCTACCGCATCGCCCGCACCGGATTCCCTGCTCTCGCCGCCATTGAGCGCGAGCATCGCGCCGCCTGATAAACCGGTGCCGCCTGATCCACTTCAACCCCGGAGAGATCTTCAAAAAGGAATTTTAAAATAGGAAGCGAACCGCTCAAGCCGTAACACTGTGCGCCGTCTGCGGAGCGATCGGCACCTGCGCCAGCGGCAGCGTGAAATGAAACGACACGCCGTTGCCCAACTCGCTCTCCGCCCAGATGTGCCCGCCGTGCGCCTGCACAATGTGCTTCACGATCGCCAGCCCCAGCCCGGTTCCGCCGGATTCGCGCGAGCGCGCCTTGTCCACGCGGTAGAAACGCTCGAAGATGCGTTCCAGGTGCTCCGAGGCAATGCCCGGCCCGAAGTCCTGCACCGTAAACTGAATCTCTGCGCCCATCTCGCGCGCCCCTACGCGGATGCGTTTGCCGCTCTTCGCGTACTTCAGCGAGTTTTCTATCAGATTCCCAAACACCTGGTTCATCGCGTCCGGATCGGCCATCACCAGGGCATCGGGCGCGCCCGCGGACTGCAGCTTGATTCCCGAATCCACTACGATGCCGCCCAGCGAGTCGATCGCATCCTTCACCAGCGCGCTCGCCCGCGCCGGCTGCAGAATGAGCTTGTAATCCGGGCTCTCCACGCTGGCCAGCGCCAGCAGGTCCTCCGTCAGCCGGCTCATCCGCGAGGCATTCTTGAGAATGATTCCGAGAAACTCGCGCGTCGCCTCCGCATCCGGCGGCGGCAGCTCCATCAGCGTCTCCACATATCCCTGGATGGACGTAAGCGGCGTGCGCAGCTCGTGGCTGACGTTGGCCACAAACTCGCGCCGCGACTTCTGGGCGGCCTCAATGCCGGTCACGTCGTGAAGAACGGCAACCGCGCCGCCAGACGGTAACGGCGCCGCGCTGATCTCGAACACCCGCCCCGCCGCCAGCGAACTGGCGCGTCCAAAACACAGCTCGCGCCGCTCCAGCGCGATCCGAAGGCAGCTCAGCAGCTCAGGATCGCGCACCGAATGGACCAGCGACCGGCCAGGACGGATATGCATGCCCGCCACGCGCTGCATCACTGAATTCGACCACCGCACTGACCCCTCGGCTGTCACGGCCACCACGGCTTCCTGCATGGAGTCGAGCATCACAGCCAGCTCATGCCGCCCCTTTTCGAGCTCGGCAAAATCCTTGCCCAGCCGCTCGGCGGTCTGATTCAGGGCCGCTTCCAGAGGCGTCAACTCGTCGCGCCCCTCGCTCTCAAGGCGCGCCGCCAGGTCGCCGTCCGCAATGCGGCGGGCAAAGTCCATGATGCGCTGCAACCGGGCGGAAACCCGCGCCGCCACTCCGGCAGCCAGCGGCAAAGCGATCGCCAGCGCAATCAGCCCTGACCAGAATGCCTCGCGGCCGAGAGCGCGCAATGTGCCTGCCGCCGTGTGCTCCACAAACCGGTGAAACAGAAACTCCATCACCAGCGTGTGGAAGACAAGCAGAAGAACGAACAGACCGAGCAGCTTGGTAAAAACTTTTGAGGTCATGGCCCGATGCTCAATCGGTCTTCAATCGATCTTGGGCAGTTCAAACCGGTAACCCGCGCCGCGAACAGTCTTCAGATAGCGCGGGTTCTCCGGATCGATCTCGATTTTCTCACGGATGCGGCGCACGTACACGTCCACCGAGCGCGGAGTAACAAACCGCGCATCGCCCCACACCGCATCCAGCAGGTGGTCGCGGCTGAAGACCCGCCCCGGATGGCGCGCCAGGTAGTCAAGCAGCCGGAACTCAGTTGCCGTCGTAGTGGTCAGCTCGCCGCGCACCTTTAACTGCATGGCGCCCTGGTCGATGATCACTTCTTCAAAGCTGATAACCGAGGGCGAGCTCGGGCGCTCGAACCGCCGCAGCACGGCCTTCACCCGCGCCACCAGCTCGCGGGTCGAGAACGGCTTGGTAATGTAATCGTCGGCGCCCAGTTCCAGGCCGAGCACGCGGTCGTTTTCCCCGGCCCGCGCGGTCAGGAAGATGATGGGAACGGTCGCCAGCCCGTTGTGATTGCGCAGCCGCCGGCAGACGTCCAATCCGTCTCCGCCGGGAACCATGATGTCGAGCAGGAACAGGGCCGGCGCTTTCCGCTCGGCATCGGGAATCAGATTGGTCGGGGTGTGATAAAGGCGCGCCTCAAAGCCTGCCGCTTCAAGGTGATGCTGTACCAGCCGCGAAATATCGGCATCATCTTCCAGGACAAATACGGATTGGCTCAAACAGTCTTCCCTCGTCCCGGCGGAAGTTGGATTGTCACAAGCCGTCAGGCCGCCGGAAAACATTAACAGAGTAATGCACCCAGGCAAACAAATTGCAAACGTTTGATGAATTTGGCCCGGAACCCGGGCCTGCTTTCACGGCAAATTCTTCGTCCCCGCCGTCGAGAGAGGCAGCTCCTCCGCAGAGCAGAGCGAGACCTGGTAGGCAGGCTCCGTGAGGTTCACAGAGCTTCGCGACTCCACATGCGCAGCTCCCGTGGAAGATCCAGCCTCCGCTCTCGCCGCGCCATCGGCCTTCGCGGCGCGCTCAGCCCGGCGCTGGCGCACGTTGTGCGCTGCCACCAGGATCAGCACCGCGAATGTCACCGCAACCAGCAGGACGGCCGTAATTCCATGCAGCTGCTCGAGCGGCGCGCCCACGTCGTCATTCACGTCGCGCACCAGCAGCGCCAGCCCCACAAAGACGAACACGATGTGCGTGCAGAAGACGCGCAACGAGGCCTTGCCCAGCGTGAGAAACGGCTCAACGGCCACCAGCTTCACCAAGTGTCTTCGCAGCCAGTAAACGACGATCGAAAAGGTAATCAGGTTGATCACCCGCAGCGGCCCGATCTGCCACTTGTCCAGCTGGATGCCGAGCGCCTGCTGCGTCAGGTGCGGCCCCAGCCATCCCCACCGGATCCCGATAAAGAAGAGGCACAGCGCGCTCGAGATCCCGGTGAGCCATCCCGGCGGATCGCCGAATGTCTGCTCGCGCATCGCCGACCTTGCGCCCACCCAGCAGCCCACGGCCCAGATCGCCTGCCACGCGAAAAGGTTGAACGCGCCGCTCTCCTGCAGCGGGATTTGCAAGTGCGTGATGTGGACGATCCAGTTGTGCACCAAATCGCGCAGGCCAAACTGGGCCAGCAGCCAGATGCATCCGCTCGCGAGCAGAATCTTTCTCCAGCCGAAGCGCACCCCGGCCGAGAGCAGCATCGGCGTGAAAAACAAAAACGTCACGTACATGGGCAGAATGTCGAGCAGCGGGGGGCAATAAAGCAGCAGCACTGACCCGATGATGGCCACGAACGGATGCGCCAGATAAAAATTCAGCAGATTGCTGATCGCCGCTTTGTGCGTATGCACGGCAAAAGCCGCCGCCACGGTAAACACCAGCGCCAGCATCAGCAGATGATATCCATAAATCTGGAGCGACCGCTTCCACAGCCGCGCCCGCACAACCGAGGCGTCCCTCACCAGCTCACGAATATAAAGCCGGCCCACCAGCAGCGCCGAAATAAAGACGAATCCCTCCGCCGAAGAGACAAAGCCGATCGGCGAATTCACCAAGTCGCTGAAGCGGGTCGGCAGGTGCGTCAGCGTCATCCAGACAAGGAACAGCCCGCGCAGGGCGTCGAGCTCAGGGCGGCGATCAAGGCGGGGAAGTTGCATAAAAAGCCAGCGCCAGGCAGGGCGCGCCGTCCCTTGATTAGACGCGGTCGGCCAGTCCCGGTTGCACGGCGGAGCTTTTCTTAGTCCTTGCCCTGGAGACAAATACCGCAGCATGAAAAGATTGCGGCGACCGGCGGCAATCCTCCTGGCCGGAAAAGAGGCCAACATGACCGGAAAATTATGGGCGGAAGATTGCGAGTTCCGCGCACCAGAAATCTGGCGCACGGAAATTCGCGGCGATCACCAGATATATCCGCGGTCCTCGGCGGCAGGCGGGTCCTTCTCGGTGAGATTTGCAATAATCCACCGCACGAACGCTACCTCGTTGTTTTCCTCCTCCTTCTTATCGTCCTGCCCCTGCGGCAATTCCATGGGACGAGTTTCCTCAGCCGCGCCAAAGCCCGTCGTGCACTCACCCCCACTACATCGCATGCCCGGGTATTCGTTGCCCATCACTGGCTCCTCTCACCACCAAAACGCTCCGCATTGCTTGGAACGATTCGGCGCAAAGACACAACCCTCCCGATAGCGCCGCATAACTCGTCGCGGCGCCACATAACTGCAAAGTTTCTAACTCAAGCCGAAGTTACAGCGGCTCCAGAATTGCCGTACCCCGGAACCAACTGCTGCTGATAGGCGTTTGTTTCAAGAAAATGCCGCCTTTCGTCACACTCAGAAGAGCACGTGAATTCTGGAACCGATTTAGGTCTGTGACCGCTTGATGATTTACTAAGCTCGGGTGCCCCAGGTCTCGATTTTGAGACCTGGGAGACCACGATGCCAAAGATATGAATTCACGCTGCCACAGCTCTGGCCCGGAGAGAACAACGGAAAAACGGCTGATCGACAACGGGTCGATGAACCTGTCTTTAACGCTGCTTGGGGTTAGTTGATAGTTGTGCCTGGTGCGCAGGAGAGATACGGCAGGCAGATTAGGGATGGACCGAAAAGAACGCCCGGCGGCTAGTCTGGCCCTTAAGCCAATCCAGCCTACGCATCGAGATTTGCGTAATGTACTTCATCGGGCGTTTCTCCCACGCACTTAGTACTGTGCCATATCTCGATGAGGAAATGCAAGAGCGTGCGGCAAAATTCTTGAGTGACTTATCCGATGTTATGAGCCGACCTATCATTTTCGGCGACCGTGCGGATACTCTGCGCCACGCGCACCATGATTTACGCTGGAAGCGCGACGCGTCACGAATGCCCCATCGCACAGGGAGACGGCATGGCCTGGATCTATCTGCTCGTCGGGTTGTTTATTGGAATCTTTTCCGGCGTCGTCGGCATCGGCGGCGGAATTCTCTTTGTCCCGATGCTGATGTGGATCGGCGGCATGGATCAATACAAAGCCCAGGGAACCTCTCTGGGCGCATTGCTGGGGCCGGTAGGCCTGTTCGCTTTCCTCGAATACTATCGCCATGGCAACGCCGATCTCCGCATCGCTCTTTTGCTCGCCGTCGGCTTTCTTGTGGGCGGCTACTTTGGCGCGGTGGGCGCGCAGATGATTCCCGAGATGTGGCTGCGCCGCATCTTCGCCGTCACGCTTGTCGCCATCGGCATCCGCATGTTCTTCCCGCGCTAAACCGCTCAGGCGATCGCCACAAAGCGCAGCCGCACATAATCGGCAATCCAGTTCCCTTCCTCGTCGCGAAGCGCGGTCGTAAGCAGCTCGGCGGTATCGTCTATCACGGTTTGCCGCATCGCTTCGGGCAGCGTGTCCAGCACGCCTTTGCGAAAGGTTCTCAACCATTCCACAATGCCGCCTTCGCCCAGCGGAGTGGGCCGCGGAATCAGCGCCATGCGCTCCACGCGAAATCCCTGCCGCTCCAGGCGGCGCGTGTAGCCTTCGGCTGCCGGATAGTAATTCACGCCATCTTCGCGGTCGGCGAGGCCGTGCCGCGCGAGCGCCGCGATCAAGGCAACGCGAATGGCCGCAACGTTGCCGTGCCCGCCCATCTCCGCCACAAACCGGCCGCCGGGCTTGAGCACGCGATGCACCTCGGCCAGCATCGCATCCTGGTTGCGCACCCAGTGCAGCGCGGCATTTGAAAACACCGCATCGAAGGTTTCGTCCGGATGCGGCAGCGCCTCTGCGTTGGCCACTTCCGCGGCTACGCCACGCGCACGCGCCGCGGCCGCCATCTCCGCCGATGCGTCAATTCCCACTACCTCTGCGCCGGTTGCCGCAATCCGCTGCGTAAGCTGTCCGTCGCCGCAGCCAAGGTCGAGAACGCGCTCGCCGGGCTGAGCGGCCAGCCACTCCAACACACCGCCGGCCAGTTGATGCACAAACGCGCCGTTGCGGCCATACGTTGCCGGATCCCATGTCTGCGCCATTCGAATCAATCTCCAGGCTTCAGTCTGAAGGAAATCACGGCATAAGACAAAGTTATTCTATTTTGGATATCGATAACAAATCGTTATTGCGGGTCATTCAGAAAGTTCTTCATAAAATGTTTCGTGAAACGGCGCGACTTCACAAACTGCGGAAAAACTCAGGTTGGATAATGTTTTGTAACAGGGCACGACTTCACAGCGTGCGGAAAAACTCAAAGTGGATAGTGCTTTGTAACAGGGCACGACTTCAGTCGTGCCGAAAATGGCTGAAATGAAAGGCCCGGCTTTAGCCCCTGAGGGATGACCGTCCTCGCACCCGCAACGACATTGCACGCCGGGGAGATTCGCGCCTGCTGAAGCGCACCCTTGATTGTTACCAGGCCGCAATTTGAACCTTTTCGCCCGCCGAGCGGGGGCGGCCTAAAGAGATTGCACCGGCACCAGCGTCAGATCGTCCACCAGCCCCACTTCCTTCTGCACAAACGGCTCGCCATAGCGAACGCCGGCAAGCAGTCCGTAATGGCGCGCCTCCGCCAGCGTGCGCTCGCGGATCTCCTCTTCGGGAACAAACAGCGCGCTGCCCGCGGCCTGGTTCGCATACTGCGACTGGTAAGCCATCAGCGCCAGGTGGCGCTGCTCAAAAAAGGGCGTGATATCCACGATGAAGCTGGGACGCACATCGGCATACAGGCTGGCATAGATAATCTTGAAGGGCCGATACGGTTCTGAACCGGACTCGATCTTCTTCAAGCCCGAAAGAAAGCAGGCCTCATAACCGAGCGAAGCCACAATCGCGTGATCCGGATGCCGCGCCTGCCCATAAGGCAAAATCACCACCCGCGGCCGCAACCGCCGCAGCACGCGGACAATCTCCAACCGATTGGCCAGCGTGTTCTCAATCGCTCCGTCAGGAAACCGGAGCGCGTCGCGCCAGCCCACGCCAAGAATCCGCGCCGCCTCCTGCGCTTCCCGGGCGCGGTCTTCCGCGGTGCCGCGGGTTCCTGATTCGCCTTGGGTCAGATCGAGAACGGCCGTGCGCAGGCCGCGCGCCGCCATGCGCAGCAGCGTTCCTCCGCAGGTCTGTTCCACATCGTCGCGGTGGGCCGCAATGGCCAGCACATCGGCCCGAAATTCATGGGCTCCGAACTCAGTGGCCTCTGCGGTCATCGCAATTCAATACACGGTGTTGTTGGTGTCGGTCACCGCGTCCATATAGGCCACGTCATAAGCTGTGCCGGTCACGGTGACATATTGATTGTCGATCGATGAGCCGTCCTTGGTGGAATAGATATACACCTGCCCGCCTTCCGCCGTGTAAATCTTGTGCAGCCCCGTCACCGCGGCAATGCCCGTGGCGTTGCCGATATAGGGCTCCAGCAGCGTCACCTTCTGGCTGGCGGTGTTGTACATCGTCAGGCAGCCGTAGCCGCTGGCCGGATTCGTCGCGTAGCGCACGCCCACGGTGCAACCGGTCATGCCGATCCACAGCGTGTTGTCATCCGCCTCGATCATGCGGCTCACCGCGCCAGGCTGGCCATCGCTGATCGCCACCGGAGTTCCAGCTGTGTTGGTGTTGAGATTGACCAGGGTCAGATTGCCGCCAAAGAGCGTCTGCCCGTTGATGGTCTGCGGCGCCTGGCCGGCCACATACATCTGGTTGGTCGTGGCCGTATCGATCAGCGCGTTGCTGGCTCCTCCGGGAACGGGAATGTTGAGCATCGGCTTGGCGTTCGTGTTCGGGCACGCCGCCACTGACGCCAGGTTGCAGGGCAGCAATCCCGAATTCTTGTTGAGCAAAAAGATCAGCGGCGCAACCGGCACAATCGAAATCGACGAGGCCGTTCCGCCGCACTCCGGCCCGCAGTTGAGGATATAGGCCGTGCTCCCATCGTCAGAGAAGAGGGCCTTCACCGGCCGGTCGAATGTGAGCGGCGTGCCCCAGTAGTTGCCGGTCGCGTCAACTTTATCCGGGCTTTGCAGCTGGAACAGGCACCACGCGGGCCCATTCTGCGGCTCGCAGTCCACGGCCGCTTTCGGCCACGTCGTCGGACCGCCCGAGTAGGCCAGCGATTGCGCCGTGCCGAGCTGCACCGGGAAGTAGGCGTAGTTCGAGTTCTGCACAAAAGCCAGCGCCACCGATCCGCCGGGATTGACGCTCACGCGATAGATGCCGGGAAGGCTCAACGCATTCGATACGCCGGCGCCCTGGTTCACGATGGTGAGCACGTGCGCTGCCTGGCTGGCCGCGAAGACGTATTCCTCATTGCGCGTGATGAAGATACTGGAGGACGGGCCGTTCAGGCCGCTCACCGTGCCCGTGGTCTTCTCAGTCTGGTAGTTGGCCAGGGCCAGGCTGCCGTCGCCCGCCCCATACACGGCCCCTATCTGCTCTTCCGGCATGTTCTGGATGCTGATGGGTAGTGCGCCGCCAAAGCCTGAGACGGAAAAAGAACCCGGCTGGCCCGTATAGCCGCTGCGGATATCGTAGAAGGCGTCGACGATCTGGAGCGCGCCTTTGCTCAACGCGCCCGGGTTCTGGATTGCGATCACAACGCGGTTGACGAGTCCGCTCGGCGGAAGCACGCGCCCGTCAAAATAAGAGGTTTTGCCACAGCCTGCCAGCGCACCCGCGACCGCCATGGCCGCGGCGGCGCTCATCCAAAGACTTCTCTTCTTCAAAATCCTTTACCTCGATTGAAAGCGCGGAGCAAGCCCGAGCGTGTGCGAAATAAGAGCGGTTCGGCATGGCCGGCGCGCGCTGAAGCCCGCAGTTCCTCACCATATTCTGCCGAAGTAATAACTCCCGAAGTATAACAAAGCGGCCCTGCTTTCTGGCATCCGGGGCTCGCCTCGCATCTTGGCTCGCGCGCATCCTGGCTCGCCGCGCGCGCGGGCCTCCGCCGTTCTCGCCCGGATACAACTCCGCAGCCGATGCGATAGCATTTGAGAAGCATGACCCAGCTTGCCAAGATCTTCGCCGACCGTCCTGTGCTGGCTGACGGCGCCATGGGCACCGTGCTCTACGCACGCGGCATCTTCATCAATCGTTGTTATGACGAGCTGAACATTTCCGATCCCGGCCTGATCCTCTCCGTGCATGAGGAGTACCTGCAGGCCGGCGCGGAGATTCTCGAGACCAATACCTTCGGCGCCAACCGCTTCCGGCTCACCCGGCACGGCCTCGGCGGAAAAGTGAAAGAGATCAATGCGGCCGGTGTGCGGCTGGCGCGCCAGGCCGTGCAGCACCTCAAAGAAAAGCAGGCAGGCCAGGCCTGGGTTGCCGGCTCCATCGGCCCGCTCGGCGTGCGCCTTGAGCCGCTGGGCAAGACCGGCCTTGATGAAGCCCGCGCCGCCTTTGCCGAGCAGATTGCCGTGCTGGCCGAAGGCGGTCCCGAAAGCGGTCCCGACAAGGGTGTCGACCTGCTGATCGTCGAAACCATGCCCGCTCTCAATGAAGCGCGCCAGGCTCTTGAAGCCGCCCGCGCCGTCGCGCCCCATCTGCCCGTGCTCGTAATGGTCACCGTCGATGACGAGAGCAACTGCCTGGATGGTTCTTCCGCCGCGCAGGCCGCGGCCCTGCTCACCGAGTGGGGCGCGGATGCCATCGGCGTCAACTGCTCCACCGGCCCCACCACTGTGTTGACGGCGGCCGAAGCCATGCGCGGCGCCACCACTCTGCCTCTCGCCGCCATGCCCAACGCCGGCATGCCGCGCGCCATCGAGGGCCGCAACATCTACCTGTGCTCGCCGGAGTACATGGCCAGCTTTGCCCGCAAAGCCATCGGCGCTGGTGTGCAGATCGTCGGCGGCTGCTGCGGCACCACGCCCAACCACATCCGCGCCATGCGCTCGGCTATCCGCTCGCTCGATGAGCAGGCCCGCGTCGAGGTCTCCGGCACCGCTCCTGCGCCGGCCACTGAAACCCCGCCCGCGCCTCTCGCCCAGCGTTCCCGTCTCGGTTCTTTGATTGCGGCCCGCACCTTCGCCACCGTCGTTGAGATCGTGCCACCCAAGGGAATTGACTGCTCCAAGGCGATCGAGGGCGCGCGGCTCATGGCGCGGCTCGGCGTCCACGCCATCAATGTCTACGACGCGCCCCAGGCCTCCGCGCGCATGAGCGGCCAAAGCCTGTGCATCCAGATCCAGCAGCATACCGACATTGAAACCATTCTTCATTACGCCTGCCGTGACCGCACCCTCCTCTCCATCCAGTCCGACCTGCTGGGAGCTTCGTCGATCGGCCTGCACAACATCCTTTGCGTAACCGGCGAAGCCACCCGGCTGGGAAACTATCCTGACGCGACTCAGGTATTTGACGTTGACTCCATCGGTTTGGTGAACATCGTCCACCAGCTCAATCGCGGCCTCGATGGGGGCTCCAACGCCATCGGCGCCAGCGCCAACTTCGCCATCGGCGTCGCCGCCAACCCGGGCGCGCCCGACCTCGAAAACGAGCTGCGCCGTTTCGCGTACAAGGTGGAGGCCGGCGCCGAGTTCGCCATCACCCAGCCGGTCTTCGATCTGCGCCTGCTGGAGAGCTTCCTGCAGCGGATCGAGCATCACAAAATTCCAGTGATCGCCGGCATCTGGCCTTTCATCAACCTGCGCAACGCCGAATATATGAAGAACGATCTGCGCCTCGCCATGCCGGAGGAGATCATGTTGCGCATGGCCCAGGCCGATACGCCCGACGCCGCGCGCGCCGAAGGAATCAAAATCGCGCAGGAGATGCTTGCCGCCGTGCGGCCCTACGTACAGGGCGCCCAGGTCAGCGCGCCCTTCGGCCATTACGATGTAGCCGCCGAAGTCATCGCCAGCGTGCTGCCCAAGGGCTCATCGGGAGTGCCAACGAATGCCGATTCGACGGTTTTGTGAAAGGGCATGGCTTGAGCCGTGCCGAGAACCGGCATAAAGCGGCAGGGCTTTAGCCCCTGGGGAATGTTTTTTGAGGGATGTTTTTTCGCGGCCCGAATTCTCTCGTGCTCCATTCCAGGTTCGCGGTAGGGGATTTGGTTCGCGGCTTTTCAATTGCTGTGGCTTTTCAATTGCCGTAATACGATGAACTCGGAGTCACCGTTCATGCCATCCTTCGAACAATCGCTCAAGAAGCTCGAAACCATCGTCGATAAACTCGAGAAAGGGGATCTCCCTCTCGAAGAATCGCTCAAGCTCTTCGAAGAAGGCGTGGAGCTTTCGGCAGCCTGCAAACAGGAGCTCGATGCCGCCGAAGGCAAAGTGCAGTTCCTCATCAAGCAGCGCGACGGCTCCCTCAAAGCCGAACCATTCCCGACGGAATAGCCGCCCCGCAAGTAGCTACCTTGCAGGCAGCTACCTTAATCACTCGTCCGCGCCGCTCGCTTCCTCCGTGAAGAAATCCCAATCCAGGCCAATCCTATCCGGGCCTCTGTGTGCCTGAACCCCTGCGCTCGTAGAAAGGATCAGCCCGGAGCGCAGATTGGAAGACCGCGGCCCATCCCGCTTCAACCACGCAGAGCGCTTTCACTGCATCGGCTCTGCGTGCGAAGACACCTGTTGCCAGGGATGGAAGGTGCCCGTGGACCGCGAAGCCTTTGAGCGCTTCCAGGGTTTGCCGGATGGTCCGCTGCGCGCGCTCATTCATGCCAGCGTGGAGCGCGTGCCGCAGCCCGCGGACGGAACCCGCCCCGCGAGCTTCGCCGTCATTCGCATGGCTGAGGGCAACCGCTGCCCGATGCTGGCCGAGGATCGCCTCTGCCGGATTCAAAACGAGCACGGAGCCGGTCTGCTGCCGCACACCTGCGCCACGTACCCCCGCATCGTGCGCACGCTCGACGGAGATATGGAGACGGCGCTTACGCTCTCCTGCCCGGAGGCGGCGCGGCTGGTGCTCCTGAACAAAAATCTCTTGGACAAAAATCTCCTGCGTGAACCGGCTGCCCGTCCAGACGCTTCCCTCGCGACCGGCGAAAAGGATTGCGCCCCTTCGCCCATTCGTTCGCCCATTCCATCGCCCATCCGTTCCCCCATTCCATCGTGGAAGAGCGCGGTCCGCGATACCATCCTGCGGCTGGCGGTAAATCGCAATTACCCGCTCTCGCAAAGGCTCTTTCTGGTCGGAATCCTATCCCGCCGGCTCGATGGCCTCGCTTCCGAGGTTGACTCCGCCGGCGAGCCAGGCTCCGGCGCTCGTGCAATTCTCGCCGGTTTTATCTCCGCCGTCGATTCCGGCGCGCTGCGCGGCGCCCTTTGCGGCGCCATGGATGCCCTGCCCACTGACGGCCTCACCCAGCTCGACGCCCTGCTCCGCCTTGCCGGGCTCATGCTGCACAAATCGAATGTAGGTCCGCGGTTCGCCGCATGCGCCCACGCCTTCACGACCGGCATCGGCAACGGCCCAGACGCAACGCTTGAGTCGCTCGCGCGCCATTACGCCGCAGCCTATCGCCAATGCTTCCTTCCTTTCTTCAATGCCCATCCGCACATTCTCGAAAACCTGCTCGTCAATTCCATCCTCTGTCTCAATTTTCCCTTCGCAGTGGATCGCGACCCGTCGAAGCCGTCCAAATCCATGGCCCGTCAGTTTGCCATTCTGGCCGCGCAGTTCGCGCTCGTGCGCGGTCTGCTGATCGGCGTAGCCGGGTATCATCGCGAGCAGTTCTCGGCCGATCACGTCGTCCACACCGTGCAGTCCGCCTCCAAACATTTCGAGCACCACCCCGATTTCGGGAATCAGGTCGAGGCGCTTCTTGCCGAATGCGGGCTCAACGATGCGCGCGGCCTCACGATTCTGCTTGATGAGCCGGCCGGCGGACGCAGCGCGCAGGGGATCGCGGCGGAGATGGAAACGCCCATGCAAAAAGCGGAGAGAAATCTCAACCCCGAAGCTGCCGCGGCGCGGCCGAATTGATCCGCTCGCGCAGCCATTCCCGCATCGGCTCGGAAATGCGCGCAAAATCCCTCAGAAGAAACTCCGGCTGCGCTCCGTTGAAAAGCATTTCTTCGCCTCCGGGCTCGGCCCTGCGCACGGTCGCGTCCTTCTCCCGCTCCACCAGCGCAAACGACGGCTTGCGCTGAGCGCCCGCTTCCCCCTCGATGGCGAGACACAGATCGGCGCGCAAAAGACGCACAATGCGGTTCGATTCGAAGATGAAATGGGCCTGTGGTCCGGCGAGCGTCTCGAACTCGCGCAGCCGCTCGCCGAGCTCGGCATCGAGCGCGCTCACCAGGAAGGCGCGCCGCGCGCCGGCCGCAAGATAACGGCCCGTGTCTGTTCCCTGCTCCGCAGCGGACTCTTCACGGACGGCAGCCAAATCGCTGTGCACGTGACTGGTAATCTTGACCGCAACCCACCGGAACTCCGGCAGCGCCGCAATCAGGCCGCAAACCAGCGCCGTCTTGCCTATCCCGCGCGCCCCGCCGCCCACAACAACAATCGCCATGACTCCGATCGTCCCTAGACCCTAGTCCCTGCCCTTCTTCGCCAGCCTCGCCAGCACCGCCTGCTCGCGCAGCACCTGCTTCAGCGGCCGCGCCGGCGTGCCATACAGCACCGTCCCCGGCCTCAGTCCTTCATTGCTCACCGTCTTGCCGTTGAACACCCCGGACTGCCCGCCCAGAATCACGCCCGGCCCCACATGCGCGTGATCGCCAATCCCCACCTGGCCCGCAAGAACCGCGCCCTTGCCCACCGTCGACGAGCCCGAGATGCCCGTCAACGCAACCAGGATCACATCCTCGCCGATATCGCAGTTATGCCCCACATGCACGAGATTGTCGATCTTCGTTCCCCGCCGGATGCGTGTCTCAGCCAGCGCACCACGGTCGATCGTCGAGTTCGCGCCGATCTCCACGTCGTCCTCGATCACCAGCGTGCCCTGCTGCGGAAACTGCGTGTACGCGCCCGTCTCCGGATCGCGCACATACCCAAACCCATCCGCGCCCAGCACCGCGCCTGCGTGAACGACCACCCGATCGCCGAGAGTGGTCCCCGGATACAAAACCGCGCGCGGATAAATGCGGCAACGTTCGCCGATGTGAACGCCCACGCCAATCACCGCGCCGGATCCTATGCGAGTGCCCGCGCCGATCGATGCATGATCGCCCACGATCGCGCCCGGAGAAACCGTCACGCCGCTGCCCAGCTCCACCTGCATACCAAGTACCGCACTGGGATGTACGCCGCTGCCCGGAGGCGTTGACGCCAGCAGCTTTGCAGCCTTCGCGAACCATAGCCGCGGCTGCTCCGTCTCAACCACGCCCATGTGGCCTTGCTCAGCACCAGGCGCAACGATTCCCGGCTTCAGCGCCACCGCCGAAGCGCCGCTTGCCCGCGCCTCGCTCGCTGATTTGGCGTCTTCGGCAAACACCAGGTCAAGGCTGCCGGCAGCCGCCGGCGTGTCCACACCTGCGATGACAATATCCCGATCGCCATGCACGAGCGTCCCGCCCAGCGCGTCAATCAATTCACCCAAAGTCATTTTTCTTCCTCTGTCGCCTGCGTTTTTATTGCGGTCTCGCGTCCGCGGCTGGGCACTCGAATAGGCAAGGCTCCAATCGGCAGCGCAGGATGGTTCTTCGCATTCAGATGGAGACAATTTCCAAGCCTGGAACCATTTGAAAATGGCGCACGTTGGCCGTCGCGATCTTGTAGCCGAGCTCTAAAGCGGTAACGCCGATCAGCAGATCGGAAATTGCCAGATGCACTCCCCTGGCCGTATTCTCGCCATCGATCTCGCCGGCGCGGAGTGCGATTGGAACGGTAATGGGATGCACCGGTAGAGCCGTGATGACGTCGTTGAGATATTGCTTCCGCAACGCCGCTCGTTGCGGTGTGTCTGCGCGGGCAGCGCCGTGGGCCAGTTCCATCAGCGTCACCACCGATAACGCAAATTGTTCTCCCGCAAAACGCAGGCCGATTTCGGTCAAAGTCTGCCGTGCGCTTAACCCTTGGCGCTCCGCTGCAATGAAGACTGTGGAATCCAGAATCAGGCCCACGCGATCAGTTCCAGGACGGCGGATTCAAAGGCTCGCGATGGGCAGCTATGGCTGATTCCACATCTCTTGCGAAGCCCTCATCCATCACGGCCGGCGAATCTTCAGGCAGCAATGCAATCGCTTCTTCAATGGTGCGGCCTTCGCGGGTTGGCGGCAGCAGAATCGCGATGGGCGTGGCGCCGGCTTCGATGACAACTTCGTTGCCACTGCGCACGCGGGCCAGCAAATTCGCGAAATCGTGGGCAGCTTCGGCCTCGGAAATGCGAAAAGTCGCCATCTCGATCATGATACCCCGATTTCGATCCTGATTTTTGCCAGTTTCAGTACAACGCCGCTTCCCCCGCCGGCCGCGTCTTCCATCTCCGGTGAATCCACAGCCACTGGTCAGGATAGCGCCGCACCCACGCTTCGATCGCGCTCGTGCAAAGCTGTGTCCCCGCCACGATATCGGCGGCCACATCGTCGGTGCGCGGAATTTCAATCTCCGGTCCGAAGCGCAGCACATACCGCTGCTCCGCCGGCTCCCACAGCATGAACCCGGGCAGCACCGCCGCGCCCGTCTTGCGCGCCACATGCGCCAGCCCCGTCGCCGTGCAAGCCTCGATCCCGAAAAACCGCACAAACGCGCCCTGCGGCGGCGTCATGTTGGTATCCATCAAAATGCCCACCGTGCCGCCCACATGCATAGCCGTCAGCAGCCCGCGGCCAAAGTCATCCTTGTGCAGCACAGTGTTTCCATGCAGGCAGCGGATGCCGTTCACAAAGGCGTCCAGCCGGCGGTTATCGAGCCTCCGGATCACCATCCCCATCGGATGGCCCATCAGCGAGTGATAGAAGCTCGACAGCTCCCACGCACCCAGATGGCCGGTCACGATCAGCACGCCTTTTCCGCGGTCCCGCGCAGCAAGATAATGCTCCAGCCCCTCCGTGCGCAGCCAGTCGCGCGTATTTTCCGGCGTATAGCGGGCCATGCGGCAAAACTCGACAAGCTGCCAGCCGAGATGCCTGTACACCCCGCGCAGGATCTTTTTCCTGGCCTTGGCCGGCAGCTCAGGCAGCGCCATTTCGAGATTGCGGACGCCGACCCTGCGCAACCGGCCCATGAGCCCATAGACCAGGAGGGCAAGCATCCCCGCCAGCAGACGCGCCACGCCGCGCGGCGCCAGGCCCAGGCAGCGCGCCACCCCTACCACCAGCCAGTATTCGAGCTTTTCGCGCATCTCGGCAAGTGTACGGCGTGCGGCGCACTTCAATGTTTCGCAGCTCCGCAGTTGTCTTCAAAGGGCACGGCCTCAGCTCACGGTTCGCACTTCCGCAGCTGTCTTGAAAGGGCGCAGCTTCAGCTCATTGTTTACAGTCCCGCAGTTGGCTTGAGCCTACGGCGTGTGCCGCATCTCACCGTCCGCACTTCCGCAGCTGTCTTGAAAGGGCACGGCTTCAGCCGTGCCGAAGACTGCAAAAAAAAGTGGGCTTTAGCCCCGGAGGAATGCTCCTCGGAGATCTGACCCGGAATCCGGCCAAACCTGCCTCACCCTAACCACGCCATCCGCCGGCTCAGCGGTTCTTTGCCATCACAAAGTAGTGGGCCACATCGCGCACAAAGGAAACCGCGCCCGGCGGCACCGCGACGTTCCCCTCCAGCACATGCCTGAAGTCTTCAGGCGTGCCGTAATAGATCTCCGTATCCTCGCGGTTCTGGGTCACGCTGGTGCCATCCAGGTCGATTCCGGCAAACAGGCCCTTGTTTCGCGAATAACTAAGCAGTTCGGCGTTCATCTTCCAGTCGGTCGAGGCCTGCCCGGCGCGTCCCACCGGCCCTGCGGCGGCTGAAGCATCCCCGCCAATCTTGAATTTGTTCTTGAGCAGATCCTGAAATCCGCGGTCGTTCACCGCCACCAGCACCAGGTCTGTCGATTGCCCGCCAATCTGAAACCCGAACGATCCGCCCGCCATCCGGATAAACACCGGAGCGCTCCAGCCATGCCCCGTCCGGCACGTCACCACCCCCTGGCCGTACTGGGCTCCGAAGACGAAGGCCCCCTTCACCATTCCCGGCACCACGGCCACGCAGGTCGCTGCGTGCAGAATGTTCATCGGGATGGTGCGATCCTGGGCCCCCATAACCTGGTCCAGAACCACTTTGGCTGAATCGATGCGGTCCTGTAAATCCGCGCGCGAGGAGGCCGCGTAAACAGTGGGGGTAAGCAGCACACAAAGGCTAAACGCGATCAGGGTCTTCTTCATGTCGGAGTCCTTTCACTTCAGGGGACGTTTGCAGTCCGGATGGGTAAGCATGGTCTTCGGGAGCAATTCTGGCTTTGCCGCGGTTCACGCGCCGCCATGCGCAATCGTGTCCGATCGCCCATGGCGGCCGGAAGCTCCTGAAACAGCCTAACGCATCCGCGCGGGGTGCAACCGGCCCTCCCAACCGGCAGGGCTCTTCGGCGATACGGGGTCTGGATTCACGGGAACTCCGCTGGCGGCTTCTGGCGGCTTATGGAGACGCACATGGCCCGCGGCCAGTCACTTTGAAAGTCTTTTTGAGGAAGTTTTGGCCAGATCGAATGCGCCGGATGAAGAACTTAGCTCTAATTTATTGACTCGAAGATAAATAGCCGGACGAAAAAAGAGGAGTTCACAGGCGTCATGGAGACATGCTGCCTGGGAACTCCTTTCCCCAGATCTGCGTTGTTTCTGTCAACAGGATTGTGGAAAAGGGGGTACAGGCACAAGAGTACTTAAGGGCAATGCCTGTAAGTAACCATGAGGTGTACTAACTGGTACTGGCCTTGGGCGGCTCGCCGGGCTCCCGTTTCGAGCCGCCGGCCTCCTGCGCCAGCAGCGACCGGCCGAGCGCCGACATCGACAACTTGATGCGATTATCCGCTCCCGTTTTTCTCATCAGCCGGCCCACGTAGGCCTTCACCGTCCGCTCCTCGATGCCCAACTGCGTAGCAATCTCGCGGTTCGAACGGGCCGTCAGGATGAGTTCCAAAACCTGTTGCTCCCGGCCGGTGAGCTGCACGGCCGCCACGGCCGCGCTCGCCTCCGGGACCTTCAAAAGCCGGTCGATGAGCTTCGAGAGCAGCCGCCGCGGCGCCCAGATCGAGCCCGAGGTGACCACTTCAACGGCTTTGCGCACCACGTCCGGCCCGGCGGTCAATTCGAGATAAGCGCGCGCTCCCGCAACGATGGAGCTCAGCACCAGCTCCTCGTCCCGCTCCGGTCCAATCACAATCTGGCGGATATCCGGCCGGATCTGGCGAATCGATTCAAGCGCCTCCATTCCGCTGCCCGAGGATGCATGCAGGTCGACCACCAGGTATTCAAGGCTTGGATCGGCCAGCAGCTCGTCCATGGCTCCCACCACCGGTACAAGCCGCGGCTGGCCCTCCTGCGCAGGCTGGTCGAAGATGGTTGCCAAGCCCGCCAGCCGGATGGGCTCGCCGGCTGCCACCCCTATGCGGATTGGATCCGGATTCGCAGTTGCCATGATCGGCGCCCTCATTTGGCGGGTTAAAGCAGTTCCTTTTCGCTCCCCAGCCCGCTCGGTCAAGCATCTCCTCGCCGCGGCAGGGTGGGAATCGTTGTCGCTTTGGGTGCTGCAGCGCGCGAAACTGCGTCGCGATCAGGAGAGCAGAACCGGAACGGGTTTCTTCGTCCACACTCGCGTGCCGCCCGCGCGCCGCACCCCTTCGGCGACCGGGCGCCGTTCTCTTACAGTTTTGGAAGCACGATGCCCTGCTGCTTCTGGTACTTGCCTTTGCGGTCGGCGTAGCTCGTCTCGCAGGGCTGATCCCCGTGAAAGAACAGAATCTGGCACAGCCCTTCGTTGGCGTAAATCTTGGCCGGCAAAGGCGTCGTGTTGGAAATCTCCAGAGTGACAAAACCCTCCCACTCCGGCTCGAAGGGCGTCACGTTCACGATAATCCCGCAGCGCGCATACGTCGATTTCCCAACGCAGATGGTCAAAACATCTCTGGGAATGCGAAAGTATTCAACCGACCGTGCCAGCGCGAAGGAGTTGGGAGGAACAATCACCGAGGGCGCCTGAACGGAGACGAACGACCGTTCGTCGAAGGCCTTCGGGTCGATGATAGCGCTGTTGACGTTGGTAAAAATCTTGAACTCGTCGGAGACGCGAAGGTCATATCCGTACGACGAAAGACCGTACGAGATTACGCCGGCAGCCACCTGCTTCTCGCTGAAAGGCTCAATCATGCGGTGATGGATAGCCTGGTCCCTGATCCAGCGATCACTCTGAATTGACATGGGTCTCCTGCGCGGCGGAAGGTTTTTCTCCACCGGAAAATCGCCGCGATTGTTCCAACTGGCTGATTCATCTTACGAAAGCCTCCCGCAATTGACAACGGCCAGCCGTCGCACTTGGATCGGCCGCAGTCAAAGACACGCATTGGGCATGGTCTATGAGCCGGCAAGCCGCGCAGCCGTTGGCTCCGTGGTCCCTCTTCCACTCGCCCGTCATTGGCCGCTTCCGGAGCCTTCGCGCCGCCTCACGCCTTGCCGCAAAATCCCACGCCGCCGCGAGGCTGTTTCCTAATCGCCGCAAAATCTGTAATATGAGCGGTGTGGGAGTTACGAATTCGCGCCAATGAGGAGACTCCATTGATCAAACAGGACATCGTTCATCAAGTGATCGAGCGTACCGGCCTGCCGCGCACCAAGGCAGAGGCCGCCGTCGATACGGTCTTCGAAGGTCTCAAACAGGCCCTGGCTGCCGGCGAGCGCATTGAATTGCGCGGATTCGGCGTTTTCAGCGTCCGCGCGCGTAAAACCGGCATCGGCCGTAATCCCCGCACCGGCACTGAGGTGAGCATCGCCCCCGGCAAGGCCGTTCGCTTCAAGCCCGGTAAGGAACTGCACTCGCTCGAACCGGGCAGCTAGGCGCTCCCGGGCAGGCAAACCCTCTTTGCCGTCGCGGGTTGAAACGAGCCCCCTTCGCGGCGAGAAGCGTCGGGCATGCCCTTACAGGCTGCGGAAAAACTCACAGTGGACGGTATTTTGTACCAGGGCATGTTGTGTAACAGGGCATGTTTTGTACCAGGGCATGTTTTGTACCAGGGCATGTTTTGTAACAGGGCATGTTTTGTAACAGGGCACGTTTTGTAACAGGGCACGTTTTGTAACAGGGCACGACTTCAGTCGTGCCGAAAACGGCCGCAATGAAAGGCCGGGCTTTAGCCCCTGTCCTCCGCGCGCACATTCGGCTCGCCACAACTTTAGTCGCTCACCTACACGGGGCAGCCAATCCCGGCTGCCACAGATATTCCTTGAACCAGCAAGAGAGCACGAGGGCCATTGCGTTCATCGCTTCGAGAATATGGCCTTCCCGCGCTGCTGCTGGCCGCGAGCGCCATCACCACCACGGCCAACGGCGCGCGCTTCATGCAGAATTTTCTCGAAGGCCTGCCCGCCGGCGTCCGCGATGGCGACCTGTGGCCCTGGGGATGGCTCGCCGATCATCCGCATCTCTTTGCATCGGGCTTCGCGTTTTCCTTCACGCTGCTGGGCATTCTGCTCATTCACGAGTTCGGCCACTACCTCGCCTGCCGCGCCCACCGGATCAAAGCCACCCTCCCCTGGGTGCTGCCCGCGCCCACTCTCAGCGGCACCGCAGGCGCCGTGATTCAGATCCGCTCCGGCATTCCCAATCGCGATGCGCTCATGGACGTAGGCATCTACGGACCGCTCGCCGGTTATGCCGCTTCGTTACTCGCCCTGACCGGCGGCTTCTTCCTCAGCCGTCCTCGCCATCCCGGCACACCGGCGGCCCTTGTCCGCTTCGGCAGCGAACCCCTTACCCTCCGCCTGTTGCATCGTCTGCTCGTCCACTGGGACCCCTCGATCCCTTCCTTCACCTGGGCCTCGCCGCATCCGGTGCTGCTGGCCGGCTGGATCGGCCTTTTCATCACCTCGCTGAATCTTCTTCCCGCGGGGCAACTCGACGGCGGCCATATCCTCTACGCGATCGCGCCGCGCGTGCACAAGGCATTCACCCTGCTTCTGCCCCTCGTGCTCTTCCTCGCCGGCCTGCGCTACTGGGTGGGATGGATTCTCTGGGGCCTGCTTCTGCTGCTTCCCGCCATGCGCCACCCGCGCGTCCCGCCCGGCTCCCAACTCAGCCACAGCCGCATCGTGTTAGCCGTCGCAGGCGCTCTCATCTTCCTGCTCACCTTCACGCCCACCCCGTTTCACGATGCCTCGCTGCTGCAATTGCTGCGCTAACCCGCGAACCCGCGCCAACCCACCCGTTGCGGGAAAATTGCGGCCGTCGGAGCTTACCGCGAGTGTGGCCCAAATGAGCTACAATATCAGTATGGCCACAAATACGGTTGTCCGTTCGAGAATCAGCGTCGAAGTAAAGGAAAAGGCTACCGCTGTGCTCGAAGAGATGGGCCTTACGGTCTCCGATGTGATGCGCATCGTTCTGACGAAGATCGCAAAGGAGAGCGCTCTCCCATTCGACCTGAAGCCCAATAAACTCACGCGAGAGACCATGCGCAAGACCGCCCGGGGCGTGGAAGTTCATCCCGCCAAGAATGCTGCCGACCTCTTCGACAAGCTCGGCATCTGATGCGCTCTCCAAGCTATTCGAGCCAATTCCACCGCGACGTGAAGCGGCTTTAGAAGAGAGGCAAAGACCTCGAAAAGCTGAAAAAGCTAATTGAGCTTCTGCTCACGGGCGAGCCGCTGCCTCCGCTCTACAAAGACCATTCGCTCAAACTCAATTGGGCCGGATACAGAGATGCGCACGTCGAACCGGATTGGGTGTTGATCTACTCCGCGACCGACATGTCGGTCCACCTGGAGCGCACTGGAACTCACGAAGAACTCTTTGAGAACGATCGATGCCGGCCGCGCATCGATAGCGCGGTTTACTCAAAAGAATCCCTAGCCGCACAATCAAGCCCAGGGATTGGGACGGTTAAGATGACGCGAGCCTCCCGCGAGCGTCTGCCCCACCGCAGGTGGCGAGTGGTCACATCAGCCGCAACGCATCCACATCCACCACCAGATTCCTTCGCGGAATCTCCGCCTCTTCCGCGTGCGCCAGCATCCCGCGCAGCGCCGCATTCAGCGCCTTGCGGCTTGCCCCTTTCAAGATCAGGTGGAACCGGTACACGCCCTTGATGCGCGCGATCGGCGCCGTGCAGGGCCCCAGCACGCGCACAGCGCCGCTGTTTTCGTTTTGCAGAAGATATTTACCCAGCACCGCCGACCACCCCGCAGCCTCTTCCAGCTTTGGCGACTGCACCAGCACGTTGGCCAGCACGCCGAAGGGCGGATAGTGCATCCATCGCCGGTACTTCAGCTCGCGTTCCGCAAAGGCCGCATAATCGTGCGCCGTCGCCGCAAGAATTGCGTAGTGATCCGGATAGTAGGTCTGCACCACGACGCGTCCCGGCAACTCGCCGCGTCCCGCCCGGCCTGAAACCTGCGCGATCAACTGAAACACCCGCTCGGCCGCGCGGAAGTCCGGCATCGAGAGCGCGTGATCGCAGCCCACCACTCCCACCAGCGTCACTCCATGAATATCGTGTCCCTTCGCAATCATCTGCGTGCCCACCAGCAGATTGATCTCGCCCGAATGCAGCCGTGCCAACAATCTTTCCAGATCATGCCGTCCGCGCACCGTGTCGCGGTCCATGCGCCCGATCCGCGCCCCCGGAAAAATCTCCGCCAACCGCTCCTCGCCCTGCTGCGAACCCGCGCCGAGATAGTAAAGATGCTCGCTGTCGCACTTCGGGCAGCGCGACGGCACGGTGCGCTTGAAGCCGCAGTAGTGGCACTCCAATCGTTGGCCGGCGTGCGCAATCTCAGCTTCACCGGATGGCTTGTGATGCGTAAGCGCTATCGCGCAGTTCTGGCATTCGAGTTTTTCGCCGCACGCCCGGCAGATCACGGCAAAGGAGTAGCCGCGCCGGTTGAGCAGGATCAGCGCCTGCTCGCCGCGTTCCATCGCAGCCTGGGTTTGCGTAATCAACGATCGCGCAAAAAGCTGCTCCTGCCCCGTTTCCTGAAACTCCCGCCGCATGTCCACAAGCTCGACCTCCGGCAGCGGCCGGTTCATCACCCGCTCCTTCAGTTCGATCCGCTTGTACTTGCCGGCGCTCGAGTTCTGCCAGCTCTCGAGCGAAGGCGTAGCCGAGCCCAGCACCACGGTCGCGCCCGCAAGCTTCGCGCGCATCACGGCCACGTCGCGTGCGTTGTAGCGCGGCGTCTCCTCCTGCTTGTAGCTCTGATCGTGCTCCTCGTCGACAATGATCAATCCGAGATTCGGCGCCGGCGCAAAGATCGCCGACCGCGTGCCCACCACAATCGGCGCATCGCCGCTGCGGATGCGCCGCCACTGCTCGCTGCGCTCCTCCGGCGTCAGCCCCGAGTGCAGCAGCGCCACCCGCCGGCCAAAGGCCTGGTCGAGTAGCCCGGCCGTCTGCGGCGTGAGCCCGATCTCCGGCACCAGCAGAATCGATGCGAGCCCGCGGTCGAGCGCCTGCTGCATCGCGGCAAGATAAACGGCTGTCTTGCCGGAACCGGTCACTCCAAAAAGCAGAAAGGTATGGAACGCCCCCAGCGTGGCCGAAATCGCATGGAGCGCGTCCGCCTGTGCGCTGTTCAATTGAAGCGGCGCGGAGGCCGTCGCCAGTCCTCCCAGCCGAAACGCAGCCGCACGCTCTTCGATGCGCACCAGCTCCCGCCGCACCAGCGTCTGCAGCGTCGCAGAGGAAAGCTCCCGCCGCCGGATCTCCGCAACCGGCAATTCCCCGCCGCACGCCGCCAGCTCCGCCAGAATCGCCTGCTGCTTCTCGTTCAGCTTCGGCAGCCGCGTCTCCGGAATCAACACGGCAAACCGCTCCATCCGCCGCGCATCGCGCTCCGCCGCCGCCGTCTCGCGCGCAATCCATTTCTTGCGCACTAGGGCAGCCAAAATCGCCTGCGAAGCCCCCGTTCCCGCGCGCAGCGTCGGCCCCTTCACCGCCTCGCCGGAAGCCAGCCGTTCCAAAATCCGGCGCTCCATCTCCCGCTCTTCCGGAGCCCCCCCTCGCGTTCCCGAACCCGCCAATAATCTCCGTGCCCCATTCTTTTCACGCACTTCGTGAAAAGGGTGGGAAACCTCAAAGTCCAAATCCCCGGGCCCCCCGCGGACCGATCTTTGGTCCGCGAGGTGAGAGTTCTTGTCTTTGCGGTCAGGATGGGAGAGCGCATCCCCATCCATCCAGCCAGCCAGCACATCCCGTCCCGCGTCCGCCATGCGATAGGAAACCGTTCGCCGCACCTCGGCCATCAGCGGCAGCATTGCCCGCAGCACTTCGCCCAGCGGCGCCAGATAATACTGCGCAATCCACTCCGCCAGCCCCAGCAACTGCTCGCTCAACAGCGGCTCCTCATCGAGAACCGCCTCGAGAGCACGAACCTCAACCTCCGCCGGAGGCTCCGCATCGAGCGCCGTCACTACGCCGATCAGCTTCTCATTGCGAAACGGCGCAATCACCCGCGCCCCGCGCTGCGGCCGCTGCCCTTCGCGCACCGCGTAGGTAAACGTGCGGTCGAGCGGGACAGGCAGTGCGACTTCGCAGCATCTCGGCATCGGGGGCAAGAATCAGTGTAACGGGATGGGCGCGCAGTAAGAGATTTGGGCGATTCGCCGGCAAGCCGGCACAAATCAGGCACAAATCCATCAAAGCCACGCAGCAGCACGCAGGGGTCATCGTCGCATCCACGGAATGAAAACCATGAATCTCCTGCGGGCCGGGAAGAACCGGGAGCGTGCATCCACCGCCGCCCGCAATTACAATTCATTTTTGATGACTGCCAACGCCGGCACCCCTCCCGCTTCTGCCCCTGGCCTCGCGCCGGGCGCTTCGCCGAAAACGCAAGCGCGCGGTCCCGTCACCCTCGCCATCGACATCGGCGGTTCCGGCCTCAAGGCCATGCTGCTTGATCCCGTGGGCAAGACGCTCACTGACCGCGAGCGCGTCGAAACCCCCGCAATTCCCACGCCCAAGGCCGTGCTTGCAGCCCTCGACGGCCTCGTCAAGCTGCTCCCGCCGTTCGATCGCGTGTCGGTAGGATTTCCAGGTGTCACCAAGAAAGGCATCACTTACACCGCCGTCAATCTGCATCCCGACTGGATGAACTTCCACCTCCAGGAGGAGGTCGAAAAACGCTGGAAGAAACCGGCCCGCGTGGCCAACGATGCCTCCGTGCAGGGCTATGGCGCGGTCCAGGGCGACGGCGTCGAGATGATCATCACCCTCGGCACCGGCATGGGCTCGGCGCTCTTCACCGATGGCAAGCTCTGCCCTGGCCTCGAGCTCGGCCACCATCCCTGGAAGAAGAAAACCTATGAGGACTACCTCGGCCGCCGCGGTCTCGACAAGCACGGCAAGAAGCAGTGGAACAAGCTGCTCCAGGAAGCCATCGATCAGACCTCGAAGACCTTCAACTGGGACCGCCTCTACCTCGGCGGCGGCAACACCAAGAAAATCGAGTTCACCCTGCCCAAGAACGTATCCATCGTCTCCAACGAAACCGGCCTGCTAGGCGGCGTAGCACTCTGGCGCGACGAAACCATAAAAAAATAGCCCGGTGCCTGAACCTACCTCACCCCCCGTCCCCCGGACGGTCGGGTGGCCCAGGTCTCGATTTTGAGACCTGGGATCGATCAGCGCCTCGGACAGCGTGGAGCTCGTCTGCCGCGGCAGAACGCCTGGGTTCGATCCCATCTCGCCGCGCCGCGGTCCAGAACGACTCGATCTCGACCGTACCAATTGCGCCGAACGCATAGTGCCGAAAGCTCGACCAAGCCCACCTTCCGGCTTCTCCACAAGCCCACTTTTGACCGGGTTGCGGTGCATGTAGCGAAGCTTCTCCACGCGCTTCTCTTCGTTATGCACGTTGAAATCGTAATAACGCGCTTGCCAGAAGGGCCGCTCCGTACTCTGTACCGACACGGACAGCTTCAAAGCCTGAAGCGCCTTGGACAGCAGCGCCTCCTTCGGCTCGCTGACCAGGAGATGAACGTGATCCGGCATCACCACGTACCCGCTGACGACGAAGTCATAGCGAACCCGCACGGTTTCAAGCGAACGCTCGAAGAGTTCGCACGCCGCCGCTGTGCCAAGATGCCGCAAGCGATGATAGCAACCAAAAGTAACGAAGTGGAAACAGCCGCATTGCTGATAACGAACAAGCCCCTTCGGCATGCCAGCATCTTACATCCCATGTCTCAGAAGCGAGACATGGGCCACCCGCCACCCGCCCGCCCGCCCCACAATCGCGACTAGAATTGCAACGTTCATCTGGATCAGCCTCTGGCACTTTGAATCCTATCTCTGCCGGGTGGCCCAGGTCTCGCCCTTGAGACCTGGGAAAGCACGAACCCCAATCATCAACCCACCGCACCAGGCGCGAAGTCTGAGTGCCCTGCGAAGCCAGCCCGCATTGCAGAGAATTTCGCCTCTTTCGGTCACAATCGAAATAGAGAACGCTGAGTCGCACGCTCTCGCCACCACCATGCCCAACATCACCGTCACCGTAAGCGAACAGGCCTACCGCGCCGCGCGCATCTGGGCCGCTCAAAACGATACGTCCGTCTCCGCAGTCGTCTAGTACTGCATCGAACGCCTGCCCCGGCTCCCCATCGCGCAGCAGGCAGCAGCGGCCGCGAAAACGCCCAATCATGGCTGTGTAACTGTGAAAGAAGTAAGCCCCAATTCCTCAGAAGCTTAGGCAGGCAAAATCCAGAATTCACATAAACTGTGAATCTGTGAGACTCATCCTTTGTCCGGCGCCTTCAGCCCCAGCTCCCGCATCGCAATTTGCAAGTCAGCCCACGCTTCCTTCTTCTGCCGCGGGTCGCGCAGCAGGTACGCCGGGTGATACGTCACGATGAGCTGCGATCCGCGCCAGGCGTGCACGCGCCCGCGCAACCCGGCCAGCGGCTGCCGTTGCCCCAGCAGGTAAGTAGCCGCCGTAGCGCCCAGCGCGACAATCACCTGCGGCCGCACCACATCGATCTGGCGAAAGAGAAAGGGCGAGCAGGTGTTGGCCTCTTCCGGCTCCGGCGTGCGATTGCCCGGCGGCCGGCACTTCACGACATTCGCGATGTAGACCTCTTCGCGTTTGAGTCCCATCGCCGCGATCATGTTGTTCAGCAGTTGTCCGGCCCGGCCCACAAAGGGCAGCCCCTGAGCATCTTCATCCGCGCCCGGCCCTTCGCCTACAAACATGAGCCGCGCGTTCGCCGAGCCGTCCGCAAACACAATCTTGTTGCGCCCCTTGTGCAGCGCGCAGCGGGTGCAGTCGCCAATGTCTTCGACAATCTGCAGCAGGGCGGCAGGCCGCTCGGTCGGCGCAATAATCGGAAGCGGCTGTGGAGGCGTGGGAAACGGCTTGCGTGCAGGAATGGCAGGTTCCTCTCCAAAAAAATTGGCGTGCGATGGCGCACCGGGATTAGGCGCTTCTTCGCGCTCCCGCACGCCGTCAATGGCCACACTCTCGAGGGCCACACTCTCGACGGCGAGAATCGCTTCATCCACAGGCCGCCGGTAGAACTCCGTCAGCCCGAGGTCGCGATAAAAGCGCATTCTTTCGGCAAGAGCGTTGCGAAGAGTTGGGTTGAGCGCTCGCGGCACCGGCGTCTACTCCACCACGAGCTGCCGGCGGCCTGCAGCGCCGATGATCGTCTCTTCTTCCACCGCCGGCTCAGGACGCGGCTGCGCATCGCCGGAGAGCGGCGCGTCCCGGCCATCGAGTTCGAGCACCATTGACCGGGGCCGGCGCAGCATGAGGATCTCGTCGAAGATGCGGTCGGCCAGCTCGCGCTTCGGCATCTCGGGCAGTTCGACCGCGGTGGTCGGCGTAAGAAACGTGGCGGCGTTCGTGTCGGCATCAATCCCGATCGCGCTCCCGGATACATCGTTGACCACGATCGCGTCCGCGCCCTTCTTCATCAGCTTGGCGCGGCCGTTTTCCATCCGGTTCTCGGTCTCGGCGGCAAAACCAACAATGAGCTGCCCGGTTCGCCGGTGCCGCACCACCTCGGCTAGAATGTCCTCGGTCGGCGCGAGTTCAATGGTCAGCGGACCGCTGCGCTTGAGCTTCTGCTCAGAGACGGCGACGGGCCGGTAATCGGCCACTGCCGCCGCCTTGATCACCAGCGTGGTCTCGTTCATGCGCGTCAGAACGGCATTGCGCATCTCTTCGGCCGTCGTGATCTTCACCAGTTCGCACCGCGCCGGCGGATGCAGCGCCGTGGGTCCGCTCACCAGAATCACCTTGGCGCCGCGGCTCTGCGCGGCATCCGCCAGCGCATAGCCCATCTTGCCGCTGGAGCGGTTGCCGACAAAGCGAACCGGATCGATCGCCTCGCGCGTTCCGCCCGCCGTGACCAGCACCACCTCGCCCGCCAGATCGCGACGGCGATTCAAGATAGAGAGCACCGCCGCGGCAATCGCTTCCGGCTCGGCCATCCGTCCCGTGCCCACCATGCCGCAGGCCAAATCGCCGGTGCCCGGCTCGATCACGCGCACACCGCGCTGGCGCAGCGTATCAAGATTCGCCTGCGTCGCCGGATGGTTCCACATGTTCACGTTCATCGCCGGCGCAACCAGAACCTGCGCCGTGGTGGCTAGATACATCGTCGAAAGAAAATCATCCGCAATGCCATGCGCGAACTTCGCCAGGATGTTGGCTGTAGCCGGCGCCACTACCAGCGCATCGCCCCACTGCGCCTCGGCAATGTGATCGATGCCATTCTGTTCCTGCTCAGATTCCTGCGAGCCCGCTTCATCCCAAAGGCTCGAGAAAACCCGATAACCGGTCAGCGCGGCAAAGGTAAGCGGCTGCACAAACCTCTGCGCCCCGGCGGTCATCGCCACGTGAACTTCAACCGATTGGCGCTGCAACGCGCGAACCAGCTCCGCCGCCTTGTAAGCGGCGATTCCGCCGGAGACGCCTACGGTTACGCGCATGGGTCCATTGTAGAACAGTTGAGAATCCAAAACTTGCAGCAGAGAACGGCCGCATGCGTTGCGCGCTCGCATGGGCGGGCAGAGAAAAAGAGAAAGCAGAATTTAGCTCAGCAGGATTGGAACGGCCGGGCCTTCGACGAGCGGTTTGGTCACCGCAACATCCCCCTTGACGTAAGCAATCTTGCCCGCCTCGATCTCTTCCTGCGCGATGCGGCAGGCCTTGGTGGACTGGCTGGAAACGAGAGCGCGCGATCCGTTCTGCAACTGGCGGGCGCGGCGTGCGGCCACCAGCACCTTGCGATAGTTGGAGTCGAAGCTGGTCTCAATCGTCATCGGAATCATCTCCAAAGGGGAGTCGTTGCTGGCTGGAATTGCCGGTGATGCCAAACGCCTCCAGCACAGGTTTCAGCCGCTCCTGCGAGTTGGTTTGCAGGCAGGCTGCGGCAACCTCCAACACCCGCCGCGACCGGTACGCGATGGTTTCGCCATTGCGGTAAAAACGTTCCGCCAAAACAATGGCTTCCAATTGCGCTACTGCCCGGTCAAGGATGTCGTTCACCAAAATATAGCTGTATTGCCGAAAATTCTCAATCTCCCGGCTCGCCTCGCTCAGCCGGCGATAGAGTTCCGCCTCGTTCACCACGCCTTCCGCACGGCTCCGGTTGCGCAGCCGGGTGCGCAAAACCTTGGGGTTGGGAGGCAAAACAAAGATGCTTACGGCCTCCGGCATTTTGGCGCGCACCTGCGCCGCGCCCTGCACATCGATGTCCAGCAGAAGATCATGCCCCTCGGCGCGCGCCTCCTCGAGTGAGTGGCGCGCCGTGCCGTAAAGATGGCCAAAGACCTCGGCGTGTTCCAGAAACATGCCTGCCTCCACCATCCGTTCGAACTCTTCACGCGTTGTGAAGTGATATTCGCGGCCGCTCTCTTCCGAGCCGCGCGGTGCTCGCGTCGTCCAGGAGACGGCGAAGTCCACCCCGCTCACCTGCTTGCGCAGCTCGCTTACCAGTGTGCTTTTACCTGAGCCCGAAGGCGCCGAAATGATAAAGAGAATTCCCGCCAAGTTTTCCGTTTCCTTTTCGTTTCAGTCTTGTGTTGCGCCGTTGGGCGCCATCTATGCAACCAGATCTGGTCCCCGGCAGCTAGTTCCTGCCTTGCTCACTCCAGGTTCTGAATCTGCTCGCGCGCTTTTTCGATCTCGGCCTTCATCGCCAGCCCCAGTTCAGTAATGCGCGTTCCCTTCCCGCTCACGCCTCCGGTCTTCGAGAGCAGCGTATTGGCCTCGCGGTTCATCTCCTGCAGCAGAAAATCAAGCTTCTTGCCGGCCTCGCCGCCGGAGCTGAGCAGCTCGCGGAAGTGGCCGATATGCGCCGTCATCCGCGCCAGCTCTTCTGAGACGTCGCTGCGTTCCACCAGCACCGCAACCTCTTCGAGCAGTCTCTGCTGGTTGAACTCGGGGCCAACCGCGGCCGTGAGCCTCTGCGTCAGCCGCTCCTGATAGCGCTGCTCGATCTCCGGACGCAGCGCGGCCACGCCCTCCGTCGCAGCTGCAAGCCGGTCAAGCGTGGCGTGCAGCACGGCGGCCAGCGCTTCGCCCTCGCGGCCGCGCATCGCCTTCAACTGCTCGAGGAGCGGACCGATCTGCTCACGCACGCTCGCGGCAAGCGCGGCAAGATCGTCGTCGCCGCGGTTCTCGGATTGCAATGCACCGGGCAGGCGCAGCGCCGCGTTCAAATCGGGCGTGCCGACTAATTGGTACTCGCTCTGGTACTCGCCCTGGGCCTCACGAAAGGCGGCAAGATAATTGGAGACCAGCTCGCGATTGTAACCGGTCTTTTGCTGCCCGCCGCGATCGAGCGAGAGCGTCAGCTCCACATGCCCGCGGATCAGCGCATCTTTGAGCGCCTTGCGCAGCTCCATCTCGAGCGAGTCGAGGCTCGACGGCAAGCGGAACTGCAGATCCAGGAAACGGTGGTTCACGCTCTTGAGGCTGAGCGCGTAGCCAAGCTGCACATGATCGCGGGTTGGCACCCGAACCTGCACCTGGGCAAACCCTGTCATCGAATACAACGGCATTCCTGCTAATCCTTTGGTCCGGCGGCAAAAGCCGGCACGAATGGGTCGGAGCCCTGCGGCTCAGGCATGTCAATGAACTGCAGTTGATAGAGCTTTTGATAAGTCGGCGATGAGACGAGCAGCTCCTCATGGCAGCCGATCGCGGTAATGCGCCCCTCTTCAAGAACGGCAATCCGGTTGGCGCGGCGGATCGTCGATAGCCGATGCGCGATCACGACAACCGTGCGGTCCTTCATCAAGTTGGCCAGCGCCGTCTGCACCAGCGACTCGCTTTCGGCATCGAGGGCCGATGTGGCCTCGTCCAGTATAAGGATCGGCGCATCTTTCAGAATGGCGCGCGCAATGGCAATGCGCTGGCGCTCGCCGCCGGAGAGACGGAAGCCTTTCTCCCCGATGACCGTGTCATAGCCCTGCGGCATGCGCAGAATGAAGTCGTGCGCGAGCGCGTTGCGGGCCGCTTCTTCAACCAGCGAGAACTTGACCTCCGGCTGGCCATACGCAATGTTGTCCCGCACCATGTCATTGAAGAGGATCGTCTCCTGCGTCACCTGCGCCACCTGCCGGCGCAGCGAACCAAGAGTCAGATCGCGGATGTCAGACCCGTCGATGAGGATGCGTCCCGAGGTGACGTCGAAAAAGCGCGGGATGAGATTGACGAGCGTCGATTTGCCTGCGCCGCTGGGACCCACAACGGCCAGCACCTCGCCGGCGCGTACCTCCAGATCCACATTGTGCAGAATCTGGTGCTCGCCCTCCTCGGTCGAATAGGAAAACCCGACATCCTCAAACCGGATGGAGCGCTGGAACCCTTTCAGTACGGCTGCGTGATGCCGTTCCCTCACGTCGTCTTTGGCGTCGAAAAAGTTGAAGATGGACGCCGACGCGCCCATCGCCTGCTGGAAGCTGTTGTAAAAATAAGCGAACTTGCGGACCGGATCGTAGAGCTTGAAGAGCAGGATAATGAAAGTACCGAAGATCCCCATCGTCATGTGGCCGTGGAGAATCTCATTGCGTCCGATAAACAGAAACATCGCAATAGCGATCGCGCCGATTGTGTCCATCAAGGGCGAGCTGATCGATTGCACCCGGACGCTGTGCAGGTTGGCGCGCAAGAGGCGCTTGGCCGCCTTCCTGAAACGGAGAACCTCCCACAGCTCGGTATTGAAAGCCTTGACGATGCGGTTGCCCGTCACCGTTTCGTGCAGGATGTTTTGGATCTCCGCCAGCTTGTCCTGTCCGGAGCGGGTGCGTTTGCGCACTGAGCGGCCGATGCGGCGCGCGGAGGTGATGACCACCGGCACAAACAACAACAGCGCCCAGCTCAGGTGGCCGCCCAGCCGGATAACGAAGAATAACCCCGCCAGGAAGGTGAAGAACTGCTGCAGGAACTCCCCGATCACGGAACTGACCGCGGTCTGCACCTTGTCCACGTCGTTGATGAGCGTCGAGAGAATCGTGCCCGTGGCGTGCTTGTGAAAGAAGCTCGAGGAACGGCGGAGGGTCACCTCGTATAGATGGTTGCGCAGGTCGGTAATCAAGCCAAACCCGGCGTAGTTCACTAGATAGGTTCCGAGATAATCGCAAATGCCCTTGACCAGTGTGGAGATCACCAAAGCAAAGGCCACCACGTTCCAGGCATTGTGCATGTGCAGAAAATGCGGAACGAACTGCCTGAGGTCGAAGTGCAACCGGTTGTTCGGAAATCCAAGAAGGATGGGCCCTTCGGGCGCGTCCGGTCTGAGCACCTGGTCGAAGATCGGTTGAAACAGGAGAGTGCGGAACGTGTCCAGCACCCCCACCGCGGCCAGCAGCAAAACACCCGGAACCCACTGCACGGAATACGGGAGCCCATAGCGCAGCAGGCGCAGGAAGTTCTTCATGCGGCGAGACCTGCGTGGCAAATGCATCGCCCGGAGCACGGTCGGGGCTCGGTCCGGAAGTTCATCCCCTCATTGTATGACAGCCCGTTATCATAGCCCTTAATGAGCGGTGCGAGCGTAGAGCTGGGCAGCGGTGTGAATACGGTCTTCCTCGACCGGGACGGCGTGCTGAACGAGAAAGTGCCCGAGGGGCAATACGTCTCGCGGTGGGAGGATTTCCGCGTGCTCGGCGGGGTGGCTGAGGCCGTGGCCCGGCTCAACCAGGCGGGGATGCGGGTGATTGTCGTAACCAATCAGCGCGGCGTGGCGCTGGGCCTCTACACCGCCGGGGACGTGGAAGCGCTGCATGCCCGGTTCGCGCAGTTCCTGGCGCAGCACGGCGCCCGCGTCGACGCCTTCTATGTGTGCCCGCACGATCGCGGAGAATGCGGCTGCCGCAAGCCGCTGCCCGGCCTCTTTGAGCAGGCCGTCGCCGACTTCAAAGAGATCTCCGCCCCAAGGAGCGTCATGGTCGGGGATTCGCTTGTCGATATGGAATTCGGGAGAGGGCTGGGGATGAAGACGATCCTCATCGAGGGCCTTGAGAAAACCCGCGCACCCGGTTCTGAAAAAGCCGCCGGGCTGGCCGACCTGCGTTGCGCCTCTCTTGGCGAAGCGGTCCAGGCGATTCTCGGTCTAAAATAGCAAAAAAAAGAAGAGCGGGCATCACCGGGATGATCCCCGCTCTTGGCTATGAAAACTTGTCGGCATAAGCCGCTCTGCCCGTGAGATCACGGACGAGAATTTGCGCGGCATCGAGCGCTGCGCTGAAAAAGTTGTGGCTCATCGATTGGACCGGTGAAGGGACCGTTTCGGTCTACCGCCCGGCCGTTGAGGAGTGACCAGCGAGTTGGACTGTAGAGAACTGACTCCCCAAATGCAAGTGAATTTTTCTGAATTCCCGCCAGACCGGCCGATTGCGGTGATTTGTTTTCTTCTTCGGAACGGCCAATTGTCGCGGAATTGTAACCGTCACGAGGAAGCAGCCGCATGCCAGCGTTGACGCGCCGGGCAAAGTTCTTCATTCGCAATGTAATAGCGTTTCGGCGGCGAAAGATACCCCGCTCAAAAGAAGGTCCGCACCAGGTCGACCACCTGGTAGCCGCTATCCAGCACCGGCAAAACCCGCCACTTGTCGAAGGTGAGGCAGGGGTGGGAGATGTCGAACCCGATCATGTCTCCGGGCCGGAGCTGGTCCCCCTCCGAGATTTCGAGGTAGGCATGCTGGTCCATAATTTTGATCAGCGACCAATGCGATGGCGCCGGAACCGGGGATGGCTCGCCCGGCCGGAAGAACAGCGCGGGGACAGGCAAGCCGGAATCGAAGGCCGCATCCCGCCGGCCCAGGCCAACGATTGCCCGGCGTGGCTCGGGAATCGATTGCACGTACGCCCAGACGTGCAGCGCCGGAACCAGTCCGGAAAGCATCCGCCGCGCGATCGGATTGCACTCGAGGATCCGCGCCTGCGCTACGCGGTATGCCCCCACGTCGTGGGTAAGATAGCAACCCGGCCGCAGCACGATCTCCACGCTGTCGCCGAACCCGGCAGCCGAAAAGACCTCCGCCACCACGTCGTACCATAGCGAACCGGCGCCGGAGAGCAGGACTGGCTGATGTTGAAATCGGCCTTCGCCGGCCAGGCGCCGTGTTACCTCTACCGCCCGGTCGAGAAACGCTCTCACCGCGGCCTCGTCGCTGAGAATCCCTTCGTAAATCTCCACGCCGCACAAAAGGACGTTTTCGCGCCATCGCGCCAGCGCCGCCAGTGTGGACTCCAGTTGCTCCTCGCCGCGCACGCCTGCCCGGCCTCCCGCGACGCCCAGTTCGAGAAGCACCTGCAATCGCAATCCGCGCCCGGAAAAGAACGCACCCAGCTGCTCCACCAACTCCGCGGAATCCACGAGGCAGTAATACGAGAAGCCCGGATCTTCGAGCAGCTCGGCAATCGCGGCCATGTTCCGCTTGCCCACCAGCTGGTTGGCCATCAGCACCCGGCGCACGCCATGCCGGTGAGCAACCACCGTCTGATGCGCGGTCGCCAGCGTGATGCCCCATGCGCCCGCCTCCAATTGCATGGCGAAGAGGCGCGGCGCCATCGTGGTCTTGCCGTGAGGCGCAAGGCGCGCGCCATAGGCATCCGTGAATTGCTGCATCCAGCGCAGGTTATGCTCGAGCTTCTCCCGGTAGAGCACCGCAGCTGGAAGACTCAGATCCTCATGGAGCAGATTCCATCCGAGCGAGGCAACATCCTGCGCATCGACTGGATGTTCCATGGCTCCCATTCCCTTGTCCAAGGGAGAAGCCCCCGAAGCCCCGGAAGCCCCGGAAGGTGGATCGAAGGAAGGGTGCGAGGCACGCGCCGCGCCGGATTGAACGCCAGCCTGGATCTTGCCCTGTGTCATCGAGAGATTCTCCAACTCCGGCTGAGAGTGATACAACGGGAAGGTGCCACGGTTATAGCCTATATCGTGCTGACGAAATGCTGAAAGCCGACGTCCTCATCCGCAATGCGAGAGTTGTAGACGGCACCGGCTCCGCCTCCGTTGCGGCCGATGTAGCCCTTTGCGGCGACCGCATCCAGGCGATCGGACCCTCGCTTGCGGCAAACCTCGGTCCAGATACTGAGATTCTCGACGCGCGCGGCCTCACGCTGGCGCCCGGCTTTATTGATGCGCATACGCACGACGATCTCGCCGTCATCTGCACGCCGGCGATGCTGCCCAAGCTCTCCCAGGGCGTGACTACCGTGATTGCAGGCAACTGCGGCATCAGCGCCGCGCCGGTAACGCTGCGTGGCGAGCTGCCCGATCCCATGAATCTGCTCGGACCCGCGGAGGCTTTTCGCTATCGCAGTTTTTCGGCCTACCAGGAAGCCGTTGCCGAAGCGCAGCCGGCGGTGAACGTAGCCGCACTGGTGGGTCACACCGCTCTGCGCAGCAATCACATGGACCGGCTGGACCGCGTGGCCACGAGCGGCGAAATTTCCCAGATGCGGGCGCAGCTCGAAGAGGCGCTCGACGCCGGCGCGTTGGGACTGAGCACGGGGCTCGCCTATCTCTCCGCAAATGCCGCCACCACGGAAGAGGTGCTCGCGCTGGCCGCGCCGCTTGCCGCAGCCGGCGGCATCTATGCCACGCACATGCGCACCGAGACCGAGAAGATTCTGGATGCGATGCAGGAGGCCTTTGCAATCGGACGCTTGAGCCGTGTGCCGGTCATCGTCTCCCATCTCAAGTGCGCCGGCATCGCGAATTGGGGCCGCAGCCTTGAAGTCCTGGAAGCGCTGGCGGCCGCGTGCAGCAGCCAGCCCGCGGGATGCGATTGCTACCCCTACGCAGCGGGATCGAGCACACTCGACTTGCGCCAGGTGGATGAACGCGTGAAGATCACCATTAGCTGGAGCGAGCCGCACGAGGAGATGGCCGGGCGCACGCTGGCCGAGATCGCCGAACTATGGCGTGTAAGCCAGCTTGAGGCCGCGCGCCGCCTGCAGCCGGCCGGCGCCATCTATCACAGCATTGCCGAAGAAGACATGCGCCGGATCTTGCGGCATCCGGCCTCGATGATCGGATCGGATGGATTGCCGAATGATCCGCGTCCCCATCCGCGGTTGTGGGGAACATTTCCCCGCGTGCTGGGCCGTTATTGCCGCGACGAGGGGCTGTTCTCCCTTCCCGAGGCGATTCACAAGATGACCGGCCTTCCCGCGCAGCGCTTCGCGCTCGCCGATCGCGGCCTCGTCCGCGCAGGTTACGCCGCCGACCTGGTGCTCTTCGACCCCGAGGCAATTCTCGATACGGCTACGTACGATGACCCCATCCAGCCCGCGCGGGGCATTTTCTCCGTGTGGGTGAACGGTGTTCTCTCCTATACTGCCGAAGGACCAACCGGACGCCGCACCGGCCGCTATCTCGCACGCGGAAAAACGGGCTGGATTCAATAACTCGCATTCCTCTACTTCTCTTGACCGGAGCAGCTTTTGCATGGCGGCGATCGATCCTCACAGCGTGTTTCTGCTCATCGCGGCGCTGGTCTCCGTTCTCGGGCTCATCTTTCTGGTTGCGGTCGTCAAGCTGAACCCGGTCATCACGCTGTTGGTCACCGCGCTCTCGCTGGCCGTAGTGGCAGGCATGCCCATGCCCACGGTCATCCATTCCTTCGAGACCGGCGTGGGCGGCGTGCTCGGCCACGTCGCCATCATCGTGGCCCTGGGCACCATGCTCGGCAAGATGATGGCCGAATCCGGCGCTTCAGACCGCATTGCCTACACCCTGATCCGCGCCTTCGGCGAAAAAAATGTGCCTTGGGCGATGGTCACGATTGCGCTCATCGTGGGCTTGCCCGCATTCTTTGAAGTCGGCTTCGTGCTGCTCGTGCCCATTCTGTTTACCGTGGCGCGGCGCACCAACACATCGCTGGTCCTGGCGGGCCTCCCCATGGTAGCCGGCCTCTCCGTGGTCCACGGACTCGTGCCCCCCCATCCGGCGGCAATGCTCGCCGTGACAATCTTCAAGGCCGACGTAGGCCGCACCATCTTTTACGCGTTGCTCGTCGGCATACCCACTGCGATCATCGCCGGCCCGCTCTTCGCGATGCTCATCGCGCCGCACATCCACCTGCCGGCGGAAAACCCGATGGCCGATCAACTCGCCGGGCATGAAGAACGCCGCAATCTGCCGGGGTTCTGGATGAGCGTGCTCACCATTGTGCTGCCCGTGATTCTCATGCTCATCGGCAGCTGGGCGGATGCCATCTCCGCGGCCGGCAGCGCGCTGAACAATACGCTGCGCCTGGTGGGCAATGACGACATGGCGTTGCTGATCGGTGCGCTGTTCAGCTTCGTCACGCTCGGCACCATGCGCGGTTTCTCACGCGAAACGATCCTGCGCTTCAGCAACGAATGTCTCGCGCCCACGGCAGCCATCACGCTGCTCATCGGCGCCGGCGGGGGCTTCGGCCGCGTGCTGCAGGATTGCGGCGTCTCGAATGCAATCATGACTGTGGCGCTCAGGGCGCACGTCCCGCTGCTGATTCTGGCATGGCTGCTGGCCGCGCTCATCCGGCTCGCCACCGGCTCTTCCACAGTAGCCATGACCACGGCCGCCGGCATCGTGGCCCCGATTGCGCTCCACACGGCAGGCGTCCATCCGGAGTTGCTGGCCATTGCCACCGGCTCCGGCGCGCTGATCTTCTCGCATGTCAACGACGGCGGCTTCTGGCTGGTGAAAGAATATTTCAACATGAGCGTGGTGCAGACCATGAAGACCTGGTCGGTATGCGAGACCATTGTTGCGGTCATGGGCCTGTTCTTTACCGGGATACTTTGGCATTTCGCATGAGGAGCAAAAAAGGATGAAACGGGAAATATTGCAGCCTTGCTCGCGCAGGAATTTCTTGAAGGGCGCAGGATCTCTGGCGATTATGCATGCGGCGCTGCGAAATGCGAGAGCCGAAGAGGCGGGCTCAGGCAAGATATTCGCGTTTGTGGGAACCTATACTACCCCAGTGGATGGCAGCGGCCATGGCGAAGGCATTTACTTATTCGAGGTGAATCCGCGCACGGGCGAGCTCACAAATCGCCGGCTGGCGGCGAAGACGCCGAACCCGTCGTGGATCGCGATTCATTCCTCAAAGAAATATCTCTACGCCATCAATGAAGTGGCCGATTTCGCAGGCGGCAACGGCTCTGTCAGCGCCTTCGCAATCGATCCGGCCACGGCCGATCTCACACTCCTGAACACCGTGAGCTCCGCAGGCGCGGGCCCGGCGCACATGAGCCTCGACCGCTCCGGAAGATTTGCATTCGTGGCGAACTATGCAGGCGGAACGATCGCCGTGCTGCCGATCCTCGCCGGCGGCCGGCTCGGCGATGCGGTCGATGTGCATCACGACACCGGCTCGGTCGGATCCACGCAAGCGGTAGATGCGCCGGCCGGCAGCTTCGCCATCAGCGGGCACGACGCGCCCCACGCGCACATGATCGCCCCCGACCCGAGTAATCAATTCGTGCTGGCCACCGATCTCGGCCAGGACCGGATCTATATTTACCGGTTCGACGCGGCTACCGGAAAGTTGACGCCGCAGGGCGATCCCGTTTCCCTGCCCGCAGGCAACGGTCCGCGGCATTTTGTCTTTCACCCCAACGGCCGCTGGCTCTACCTGCTCTGCGAGGAAGCTTCGACCCTCGTCTTCTTGAGCTACGATTCTGAACAAGGAACGCTGGCGGAGCAACAGACCATCTCAGCGCTGCCCTCAGGATTTGCGGGCACGAGCTTCGGGTCTGAGATTCAGGTCTCGCCGGATGGAAGATTCTTATATAGCGCTAATCGCCTGCACGACACGATTGCGATCCGCGCCATCGGCAGCGACGGCAGGCTCACCGAGGCCGGCGAAGCATCGGCAATGGGCGACTATCCGCGCCACTTCGCCTTTGATCCGAGCGGCAATTTTATCTACGCCTGCGATCAGCGCAGCGACTGCGTGACTTCTTTCCGAGTCAATCGCAAAACCGGCCAGATCGCCTTCACGGGAAAATACGCCGCCGTCGGAAGCCCGGCGATGATCGCGTTCCTCGCCTAGCACCGCTCGCCCAGGCGCTTGGCCCAATGCCGGATAGACTCCGGCGTCACAGCCTTCCCCGTGGCCTCGCTCGCCGCAAGTTGTATCGCGAAGCTGCCCGTGGTCGCGCTCTCGCATTCGCCGATCTCCACCGGAAGCCCGGTGCGCTGCTCCGTAAGGCGGATGAGCAGTTTGTTGCGGCTCGCCCCGCCGATCATGTGGATACGTTCCAGCTTGCGCCCCAGCATCTTTTCGAGATTCGCCAGCGCCGCCGCGTAACGCGCCGCCAGGCTCTCGAAGATAACCCGCGCAAAGACCGGCTCGTTTCCGGGCAGGTCGGGAATCGGATCGAAGCCGAGCCGCGCCAGTTCCTTGTTCACACGCTTCGGCATCTCCGTATCGAGCATCAGCGCTTCGGCATCCATATCGAGCACCGCCGTCGCCGCATTGCACTCGGCGGATTGTTGAACGATCTCCTCGATCTCCCACACCCGCCCCTGCTCGGCCCAGGCATCCATGCACTTCTTCAGCACCCACATGCTGTTGATGAGCGAGTGAAACAGGAACCCGCCTCCCGCCGCTCCGATATTCGTATAGCCGGCATCGAGCGCGAGCTGCGAGGTAACGGGCACACTTGTCGTGGTGCCCACCAGGGACCACGTGCCGGTGCTGATATAGGCCGCCGCGCCCAGGTCGGCGGGAATACCCGCGATCGCCGATGCCGTATCGTGCGTCGCCGGCGCGACGATCTGCGTGTGCTTGTACGCGTCAAGCGAGGTAAGGTGACCTTGAACCGGCCCCTGCAGCGGTCCGAGAATCGTTCCGGTGGGCACGATCTGCGGCGCGGCATCGAGTGGAAGGCCAAGCAGCCGGAACAGGTCGGCGTCCCAGTCGCCGGTCTTCAGGTTCACGAGCCCGGTGTGAGAAGCATTGGTGTACTCGGCCACGCGGCGGCCGCTCAACCAATAGAGCACGTACTCGGGAAGCATCGCCCAGGGCGCGCGAGAACCGATCCCCGCAGCCGGATCGGCGAGCAACTGGTAGATCGTATTGATGCGCAGCGGCAGCGTGCCTGTGCGTTGATAGAGATCGAAGGGCGCAATCACCGCATCCGCTGCTTGCTTGCTTTGCACGGTCCGTTCATCGCGATAACAGAACGGCTCGCGCAAGAGGCTGCCATCCGGCGCAAGGCGCGTGTAATCGACCGACCAGCTATCCACGGCAATCGACGCGATGCCTTCCGGCGCAGCGGCCGCGGCCTTGCGCAGCCCTTCTTCGAGGCCGGCCAGGATCGATGCAATCGGCCAATGCAGCGAATCGCCGCGATGGACCGGACCATTGGGGATGCGATGAATCAGATCGATGGCGGGCTTCTCGCCGTGCCACCGCAAGAGCGACACACGGCAGCTTTCAGCGCCTAAATCGATGGCAACCCGCGCAGGCTTTTGCATGGTGGAACCTGAACCCCATGATGGATGGTCGATGACGGATGGTCGCTCGCCTGCATGATTCAAGATCGGCGCTGCGCCGGAATGCTCACCGCAGGAACGCGTCGGTCAAGCCCCCATCCACCGGAATGACGTGGCCGGTGGTACAGCGTGCACGCGGGCTGGCCAGAAACAGAATCGCCTCCGCACAGTCGGCTGGGTCGATGGTCTTGAGCGTGAGCGTGCGCTCGGCGTAAAAGGCCGCCAACCGGCTGCGGAGCTCCTCATCGCTGAACGATTCCTGAAAGGGGATCTTGTACTTCGTCAGCGAGGCACGCACGCGGTCGCGCGGAAACATCGTCGATCCTTTCACCACCGTCGCCGGGCTGATGGCGTTCACGCGCACGTTCGGCGCAAGGCCAACGGCCAGTTCGCGCACAAGGTGCGACAGCGCGGCTTTGCTCACGTCGTAAGCTTCGCTGCCGCGCTTCGAAACCACTGCATTCGCCGAGCTCGTGAAGACGATATTGCCGTGCAGCCCCTGGTCCTCAAACACCTTCGCGACTTCGGTAGCCAGCAGGTAATTCGCCGTCACATTCACGTCGAGCGTGGTGGTCCATGCGCTATCGGAGATCGAGCCGTCGGGCGAAGAAGGAAACATCGCTGCGGTGTTCACCAGGATGTCCACGCCGCCGAAGGCGGCCACGGCCACATCCAGCGCGGCGCGAATCGCGTCGCGGCTGCGAATATCCACGGCGGCATGGGCGTTGAACTCCGCCGCGCTCAGCATCGTCAGCTCGTCGGCTACGCGGGCCGCGCCTTCCGCATCGCGGTCGGCCACCACCACGTGAGCGCCACGGGCCGCAGCCAGCCGCGCCACTTCCCTGCCGATGCCGCTCGCTCCGCCGATAACCAGCGCCACGCGCCGGCTGAGTTCTTTCTCCGGCGGCTGGCGGCGGATCTTGGCTTCTTCAAGAGCCCAATACTCGATCTTGAACGCTTCAAGCGCGGGAAGCGCCACGTAGTTGGTGAAGACCTTGAAGCTGGCCGGATCCACTCCCGGCTGGCATTGCGGAACGGGGCCCGAAATTTCGCCCTCGGAAAGCACGCTGGCGCCTTCCATCACGTGGATGGCATTGGTGTAGAACTCGCCGGTGATGCGCGCTTCCGTCTTGTTCTTGCCGAAGCTGAACATGCCCAGGCCGGGAATCAGCACCACCGTCGGGCTGGCGTCGCGGATCGCCGGCGAACCTGGCGTGGCGAAGGCGCGATAGTAGGCGCGGTACTGCTTGCGATATTCGGCCAGCGAGCGGTCGACCTGCTGGCGCAGCGCGTCAAGCCCCTCCTCCGCGGCCCACGGAATAAACAGCGGGCGGATCTTGGTGCGGATGAAGTGGTCAGGGCAGCTTGTCCCCAGAAAGGCCAGATCCCTCGCATAAACCGCATTCACAAACTGCAGCACGTCCGGCGCATCCGTAAAGTTCGCGATCCAGCGGTTCTGTGCGCTGATGCGGCCGCGCAGGTACGGCGCAATCTGCACCGCGAGCCGCCTGCGGTCTTCGCGCGCCGGAACAGCCAGGCCGCCGAAGCGCACTTTGCCCTGGCCGTGGCGCTCAATGAACTGGCCGATGCTGTCGATGAGAGTGATGGTGTTCAGGTAGCACTCGCGCTGCGTCTGGCCCCACGTGAAGAGACCATGGCCGCCCAGCACGATGCCGTCGCAGCCGGGATTCTCCTCGATCGCGTGCTTCATCATCATCGCCAGCTCAAAGCCGGGGCGCTGCCAGGGCAGCCAGACCAGGTGATGGCCGAACTCGCGGTTGAACTCATCCATCTTCGCCTTGCCGTTCGCGGAGGCCGCCAGCGCGATGACCCAGTCGGGATGGAGATGGTCGACGTGCTTGAACGGCAGGAATCCGTGCAACGGCGTGTCGATGGAAGCAGCCACCGGATTATTCCGGAAGGCGCATAGCGGATACATCGCCACCATCTCGTCTTCGGTTTCCACGCCTCTGTAGCTGCGCTCCAGGGCCAGCAGCTTCTCCTCATAGAGCGTGGCAAAACCGGTGCGCTTGATGCTTCCCAGGTCGCCGCCCGAGCCTTTCACCCAAAGCACTTCCACGGGCTCGCCCGTCAGCGGATCGGTCTCGGCAATCTTCGAGCTCGTGTTGCCGCCGGCAAAGTTCGTAATGCGCAAATCGGAGCCGAGCAGGTTGGAGCGGTAGCGCAGCAACTCCGGCTCATCAAGCGCGCCGGCGACGCTCGCGTCCCACCGGTCTTCGAGAAATTTCAATACAGGGGAAACAACTGTTGCCGATGTCATAAGAACCAGTCTTCAAAGGAAATTTTGACGATCTCCACTACCATCATACAGCCGTAAACAATAGAAAATCTCTTTCTCAAACGGAATCCGGCGCTGTGGCCGAGGACGGCAAATCTGCCTGCTCCGGCGCTGCCTCCGCCTGCTCCGCGCTCAGCGTCTCCGCGGTAACTGCGCGGTGATGCACGTAGTTATACGGCGGCACGCTGTAACCGCGCAGCAGCGCAATGCCGAGCTGGATCAGCCGCGGCCCATAGCTCTCCGCCTCGTGCGAGATCGATCCGATGAACGCGCTGGCCTCGTTTCGCATCTCTGCAAGGGCCTCGGGAATACAGTCTTGCCCAACGATGGCAAAGTTCGGTTCCTGCCCTGCATCGCGAATGGCGTCGAGCACGCCGAGGGCGCTCGAATCAGTGGCCGCAGCCACCAGCGTCTGTGCGCCCGGTTCGCTGCCGCGCAGAAAGTCGCTCATCGCGCGGCGGCTCGCCTCACGCATGCCGCGGCCCTCGATCTGGAAGAACTGGTCTGGCGCCAGGTCGGCCAGCCGCTCGCGAATCCCATCGAATGCGCCCGTGATGCGGCTCTGGACAAAGCTGCCCGCCTCATTGAATCCAACGCCCACCACCCGGTCGGCTCTGCCCTGCCACTTTCGCTGCGCGTATTGTGCCAGCAGCGAGCCCGCTTCGTAGCCGACCTCGAAGTTGTCGACACCGAAATAAGTGGCGTTGGGGTGGGGCACGTCGATCGCGACCAGCGGAATATCCGCCTTTTTGAAGATGTGCGCCACGCGCGGCGCCACGGCTTCCTCCACCTGGAACTCGAGCACCAGGTCGACACGTTTTGCCACAAACTCTTCGGCATTGCGAACCGCAACGTCGGGATCGAACCGGTTATCGAGCACGACCAGCTCCACGCCCGAAGCGGCGGCCGCGGCAGAAACGCTCTGCGCCACGGCCACGGAAAACGGCATCTCGGCGCTCTGCACCGCAAAGCCAAAGTGCAGCCGCCGCGGCCGCGATACCAGCCGGTACTGGCCGCTCTGCGTCTGGGCCAGATAGCCGCGGTGCACCAGCGTCTTCAGAATGCGATAGACGCTGGTCTTGGAGATATTGGTTTTCTGGTAGACGTCTTCGAGCGTCAACGAGGCGTGATCCCGCTCCAGCAGCTCGATGACGTCGAGCGCTTTGGAAAGAATCGGAATCAGGTAGAGCCGCTTGATCTTTGCCTTGGCCAATCCTTCCTCCACATGTTTCCATCGATAACGCGGAACGATGCGCGGCCAGCCTTACAGAACGCGACCAACATCATAGAACATCGTCATGCGTAACTGCTCACCGCCGAGCTGCGGCTGCCCCGCTCGCGGGCGATGCGCTCCACGTAGCCGTTCGTGCGCAGCGCCTCCAGCGGATCGGCGGGCAGTCCGCGCGCCTCGCGCCAGGCGCGGGTCAGCGGCCGCACGTCGCTCCAGAAAGCGCCGCGATACAGCTCCTCCGCGGCCACCAGGTCGCACCCTTGCTGCAACTCCGCCAACTGCTCGCGGTCTACGAGAGCCGCTTTCAAATAGAGCTCCTGCGCCGTCACCACCGTCTGCACCATCGCCTCGATCTTGCCCTTCAGGTTATGGCTCTGGTCAATCATGTAGGCCACGTCGAGGTCCAGCCCATCGCTCGCGGCCGAGTGAATCTCGTGGAAGATGCGAAAGATCTGGTAGGGATCGATGGAGCCGAGCGTCAGGTCGTCGTCGGCATAACGGCGGTCATTGAAGTGGAAGCCGCCCAGCATCCCGGTGTGCAGCAGCCAGGCCACCACCTGCTCGATATTCTGCGCGGAATAGTGATGGCCGGTGTCGACCAGCACGCAGGCCTGCGGTCCGGCCTGGCGCGCAAAGTGCGAAGACATGCCCCAGTCCGCAATATCGGTGTGATAGAAGGCAGGCTCGAAGGGCTTGTACTCGACGAGCAACCGCTGCTTCGGCCCCAGCCGGTGGTGGGCGGCGCGCAGCGCCTCTTCCAGCCAGCCGATGCGCTTGCGAATGCTCTGCGTGCCGGGATAGTTCGAGCCATAGGCCATCCACAGCGAGATGTCGCGCGAACCCAGCGCCTTGCCAATCTCAATCGAGAGAAACATGTGTTCGAGGGCCCGCTCCCGGATCTCCGCCGATGGATTGCACAGCGAGCCGTATTTGTAATCCTGGTCCTGGAACAGGTTGGGATTGATGGAGCCGGCGCGGATGCCGAAACGCCGCTCGAGCGCGCGCACCTCGGGCACATCTTTCACGCCGTTGGGCAGGTCCCACAGCACATGCAGCGCCAGCGTGGGCGTCACGCCGGTCAGCCGGTTTACCTCCGCCGCGTCGGCAAACTTTTCTTCGATCGTGGTCGCGGCGGCGGCCTGCACGAACTTGCCAAAGCGCGTGCCGGTGTTGGCGAATCCCCAGGAGGGAATCTCAATCTGAAAGGAATCCAGCGCCTTGAACGCCAGCTCGCGGATTACAGAATTGGAAAGCGTCATCATGTTTCCTCGTGCCTGCCCCACCTTTCTTCCCGATGTGCAGACCATCATTAATTTCCAGCCATTAATTCCCAGCTCAATTCAGAGCCGGTTCACCCTGATCGCGAACCAGAACCACATGCAGAAATCGCGGTCCGTGGACGCCCTTGATGCGCGTCATTTCAATGTCAGCCGTGGCGCTCGGCCCGGAGATCCAGGTAACCAATCCTGGAAGCTGCGCGCAGCGGCTGAAGTACTCCGGCAGCGTCTCCACCACCTGGCTCGCCCGCAAAATGCATAAATGCCAATCCGGCAAAAGCGAAAGCACGCGCCGGCCCTCCGCCGCCGAGTGATGCAGCACAATCGTGCCCGAGTCGGCCACGCCGCAAAAGCACGTCGTCACCACGCCTTCGACCTGCTCGATCTCTGCGGTCGTCAGATCGCCGTCGATCTTCCATTCAAATCCCGGAGCCAGCCATTCCGGAGGCAGACCCTCAGGCGCGGCGAATTTGCGTTTTCCGCTTTGAGCAAGCTGCGCAGCGATCGCCTCTGGCAGCATCTCCGGTTTGCATTCGGCTACCTCGGCATCGTATTCGCGCAACCGATGGATCATCAGTTGTAGCCGGGCTTCGCCAGATCCGGAGCCGCGCCGAACGTAGCCGCGCGGCAGAGCGGACCAGGCGCTCGACGCCTCCTCAATTGAACCTGCCTTATTCCGCGTTGCGGCACGGATGCGGCCCAGAACCTGCTCGCGTTTTGACGCTGGCGCGCTCATCGGGTCTCCTCGCGATGGACTCCGCCGCGCGCCGCCCACCACGCGTGAAAACTCTGTTTCGGCAATCCGCGCAGATCGCGGGTCTGCGTCCATTGCGCGCCCATGCCCGGCAGCGCATGAATCCAGCCGTCTTTGCCGGTAAAGAACCCCAGGCCAAACCGCCCCAGCCGCTGCGCCCAATGGAAGAGCCATGCGCGCCCAAAGACCAGGTTCGCGATGCGCATTCCCAGGTACATGGGATCGAAAAACCGCCCTGCCTGTCTCCGCTCCTGGTCCGTCACCTGCGAGCGCAGCTCAATCAGCACCTCGGGAATATTGATCTTGACCGGGCACACCTCATAGCAAGCCCCGCAGAGTGAAGACGCGTAGGGCAGCGACTGCGCATGGTGCATCTGCATCAGTTGCGGCGTGAGAATGGCCCCAATCGGCCCCGGATACACCGAGCCGTAGGCGTGCCCGCCCGTCTGCCGGTACACCGGGCAGGCGTTCATGCACGCGGCGCAGCGGATGCACCGCAGCGTCTGCCTCTCCGTCTTGCGCGCCAGAATCCGCGACCTACCGTTATCGAGCAGCACCACATGAAATCGCTGCGGCCCGTCCCCAGGCGTCACGCCCGTCCAGAGCGACGTATACGGGTTCATCCGCTCGCCCGTGGCCGACCGCGCCAATACTTGAAGCATTACTTCAAGGTCCTGGTACCGGGGCAGCACCTTCTCGATCCCGGCCAGCGTTATCAGGGTCCGCGGCAGCGTGAGGCACATGCGGCCGTTCCCCTCTGACTCGACAACCACCACCGAACCCGTCTCGGCGATCAGAAAATTCGCGCCGCCGATCGCCGTCGGAATGCTCAGGAACTTTCCGCGCAGGTAATTCCGCGCGGCCGCCGTCAGCGCCTGCGGATCGTCGGACAGATCCTCGATCCCCATCTTCCGCGCGAAGATCTCCCGCACCTGGCTGCGATTCACGTGCAGCGCCGGAACCACAATATGCGACGGCTCATCCTCGCCAAGCTGAAGAATAATCTCCGCCAGGTCGGTCTCGAAAACCTCAACGCCCGCAGCCGCAAGATGCGGATTCAACTGGATCTCCGCCGAGGTCATCGTCTTGATTTTGATCACTTCAGAGGCATTTTCTTCACGCAGCAGTTGAAGAATGATCTGCCGCGCCTCGGCGGCGTCGGCTGCCCAGTGCACCACACTGCCCGCCGCCGTGCAGCGAGCCTCAAACTGCTCGAGATACGCGCCGAGATTCTCCAGAGCGTGCTCGCGGATGGCCGCGGCCGCCGTGCGCAGTTCCTGCCAGTCTGCCTTTTCCTCAACCAGCCGGCCGCGCTTGGCCTGGATCACATCGATGGCATGGGCCACATTCTTGCGCAGCTGCGGATTGCGCAGCACCGGCAGCGCCGCTTCCGGGAACGGCGGCGCGAGGGCCGGATCGAGCACCGGATGATAACCCGCATGGCTCATGCGAGCGCCTCCGCCGGAACCGCTTCCGTGCTGGCCAGAATCTCCGCCATGTGAATCGTCCTCATGCCCACATACTGGCGGTGCAAGGCCCCGCCCAGATGCATCAGGCAGCTATTGTCGAGAGCCGTGCAGAACTCGGCCCCGGTCCCAACCACGTCCTGCAGCTTGGCCGCGAGCATCGCCGAGGAGACGTCCCCGTTCTTCACCGCAAACGTGCCGCCAAATCCGCAGCAGCGGTCGAGATTTTCCAGCGCGACAAGATCGAGTCCACGCACCTTCGCCAGCAGCCGCCCCGGCCGGTCGCCCAGTTGCAAAGCGCGCAAACCGTGACAACTGGCGTGGTAGGTCACCCGATGCGGGAAATAGGCGCCCACATCGTCCACGCCCAGCCGGTCGACGAGAAACTCACTCAGCTCGTAGACGCGCGGCAGCAGCGCCTCCAGCTCGGCGCGCAGCGCGGCGTTGCCAAGCTCCTCAAACAACATCGGATACTGCTCGCGGATCATGGCGACGCAGGAGGAAGACGGGATCACGACCGCCTCCGCGCTGCCATACTGCCTAACGAACCGCTTGGCCTGAGAGAACGCCTCGGCGCGAAAACCGGTATTCGCGTGCATCTGGCCGCAACAGGTCTGCTGGGGATTAAAATCGATTTCGACGCCCAATCTCTCCAGCAAAGTCACCACCGCGCGGCCCGTTTCCGGGAAGAGCGTGTCGTTATAGCAAGTGATGAAGAGTGAGGCGCGCATGACTAAAAACCACTAAGATGAAGATCGATCAAGAAGTCGAATAATATATGATAAGAAATCAATTGTCTATTGCAATAACGCGGCTCGTAAAACCGCTTTTGAATGCATAGAATCTAAGACAGAAGAAAGGGCCGTCCACGCGCGGTCAAATCAGCGCGTCCGGCTCGTTTGCTTGCCGCAGTCAACTTTCCCAAATATTCTCCGTCTAAGCCGTTGAGGTTAATACCAGCAACTTCTTCGCAACGAATCCTTCTTTCCCCGTTCTCCTGTTTTGATTTTCTTTTTTTGAGCGGTCCGCGATGCGCAGCAAGATATCTGAGCGCGCTTTCTCCGGCGGCGAGAGCTGTCGAACCGGCTCGATGGAGCGCTTACCTGCTGCGGTTCTTCGCGCTTTGCAGCTTTTTGCGGGCGTAGCCCGCTCACGTTGGCCATAGCGTTTTAGGAATGACTGTAGGGCGAAGCCGTGATGCAAAGTTGGCGCGGCCAACAGGGAGCGACGACCATGCACTCGAGCAAAAACCTCACACCATTTCCTGAAACGCCTTGAACGCATTCTCACGGTTTTTTGACGGCTACAACTTTTTTGCCCTTCGGGGGTTTCTCCGAAGGTAGAGGTCCAGGACTACCACCATGGCAAATCTGCGTACCCTCCCCCTATGTGTGCTCGCCGCGGCACTGTTTGCCCCTTTCGCCTGCCTCGCGCAGCAAACCGCACCACAGGTCCGCATCGCCGGCCCCATCGATGAAGACCAACTGGTGACCCTCCAAGGCAACGTGAATCCGCACGCCATTGCCAAGAACGACCGCGGCCCGGTGAGCGGCGATTTGGCTCTGTCCGACATGACGCTCGTGCTCAGCCGCAGCCCGGAGCGTCAGGCCGCCTTCGACGCTTATGTTGAAAGCGAATACGAAGCCGGCTCGCCCAATTTTCATCAATGGCTTACGCCGGCCCAGATCGGCGAGCAGTTCGGCCCCGCCCAAGCCGATGTCGCCACCATCTCCAATTGGCTGACGGTCCACGGCTTTGTCATCAAGAGCATTCCCCAGGACCGCATGACAATCCGCTTCAGCGGCACTGCCGGTCAGGCGGAAGCCGCCTTCCACACCCAGATTCACAATCTCTCGGTCAACGGCGTCGCCCACTACGCCAACATGACCAACCCTCAGATTCCCGCCGCCCTCAGCCCGGTCGTGGTCGGCATCAAGGCGCTGCATAATTTCCTGCCCCATCCACTGCATCGGCTCGGCAACAAGGTCCAGCTCAACAAGCAAACCGGCAAATGGCAGCGCGTGGCAAGCCCCGCGGCAGCCGAGGCACAGAGCTCGGCAACCGGCTCGGCGTCGGCAAATAAGGTCCACACCTTGTTTGGCATCAACGTGCCCGGTACCTCCCAATACGACGCCTATCTCGAAGAAGACGTAACGCCCTACGACTTCGCAACCATTTATAACGTGCAGCCGTTGTGGACTGCAGGGATCACCGGAACCGGCCAGACCATTGCCATCGCCGGCACCAGCGAAATCAATCTCAGCGATATCACAACCTATCGCAGCGCCTTCGGATTGCCCGCATACGGTTCCGGCGCCGCGCCGCAGCAGATCGACACCGGCGACGGACCCGCGGCCACCGAGTGTACCAGCACCAGTTCTGACGCGCAGTGCGGTATCGGCGACCTGGAAGAAAATACGCTGGACGTGGAAGCATCGGGAGCCGTGGCGACCAGTGCGCAGATCAAGCTGGTGGTCACCGGCCAGAACGTGGCAGGCACCATCGACACGGTCTTTGATTCAGCGCAGTATGTGGTCCAGAATCTCACCGCCAAGATCCTCAGCGTGAGCTACGGCGAGTGCGAATTGTTCCAGGGCACCTCAAGCAACGTTGCCTACTACAACCTGTGGCAGTCGGCGGCAGCCGAGGGCATCTCGGTCTTTGTCGCCTCCGGTGACTCCGGTTCGCCGGCCTGCGATGACGGCCTCGACGCCCAATATGGGTTCCCCTACACCGCGCAGGGTGGCCTGTCGGTCAGCGGCATTGCCTCCACGCCGTTTAACACCGCCGTGGGCGGCACAGACTTCAGCTGGTGCCAGCCGTACTTCAGCGGCAACAACTTCGAAGGCTGCCCTACCTCCAGCACCAGCCAGGGAAGCCCGGCGTATTGGAACACCACCAACTCTGCTAATGGCGCAAGCGCTGCCGGATACGTTCCGGAGACGGCGTGGAATGATACCTGCGAAAATCCGATCTTAGCCAAATATCTGGAGACCTTCGCATCCACCCAACTTGGAGTGTCGGGGCTCTCGACGCCCGAGGAAACGTGCAACTTTATCTACAACGACTGGACTGAGATTGAGGCGCAGGAGGGTATCAACCTGTCGTACTACGTTGACACGGCAGGCGGCAGCGGAGGCGCGAGCAGTTGCGTCTCGAATAGCGCGGACACAGATCCCGACAACCCGACATGCACCAGCGGGTCCATCAGCACCGGCTCCTCCAACGGCTCGATCACTCTCTACAACAACGGGTGGCCGAAGCCGGCCTGGCAAAAACTGGGCGTGCCGGGAATGCCGGGCGACGGAGTGCGCGATATTCCCGACGTCAGCTTCTTCGCCGGCGACGGTACCCTGGACAGTGCAACCCTCATCTGCGTCTCCGCCCTGGGCGCCTGCACCTACGGTACTACCGTCGAGAACACGGCCCAGGAAGTGGGCGGCACTTCGGTAGGCTCCCCAGAGATGGCCGGCGTCATGGCGCTCATCGACCAGAAAGTCGGCGCGGCGCAGGGCCTGGCCAATCCCGAGCTCTACAACCTGGCTCAAAAGCAGACCTACTCGAGTTGCAGCGCGGAGAGTGTAAAGAACACGAGCACCGGTTGCTTCTATAACGACGTGGACGCGGGCACAAATGCCATGGCCTGTGACTTGCCCGGCGGCATCGAGGGCGGCCAGTACGAGGGCTCTCCTTCGCCGAACTGCGTGGCGATCAATAACGGCGACAACGTGGGCACCCTGGTCAGTTCCGGCACCACCCCCGCTTACAATGCGGGCGTGGGCTACGATCTGGCAACGGGCCTGGGGTCTCTGAACGTGACCAACGTGGTCAACAATTGGGCCTCCGACGCGGGCACCGCGAGTTCCACGATGGCCGTCAGCCTTTCCGCGACCACCATCACCGCCGGCACCACGCTGACGGTTACGGTGACGATGACTGGCTCCGGATCTCTGCCTGCGCCCACCGGCACCGTCGTTGTTTCCGGCGGAGGATACAGCGCCAGTGGAATGCTGGCCACGACCACCGGAAACGTGAGCTCGGCGACCGTCACCATTCCGCCCAGCAGCCTGGCTCCCGGCAGCGTGACGCTGACCGTGATCTATAGCGGCGATGGCAATTACGCCAGCCTAACCGAGACTGCGCCGACTGTGCCGACGATTACCGTGCAAGCGGTGACGCCGACCGTCTCGGTACAGGCCCCGATGAGCGATAACGTGGCAAACGCCATTTCAGTGTTTGTGGCTGTGACCGGCCCCCCGAGCGCTCCCACGGCAAGTGGCGACGTGTCGCTCACGAGCGGCAGCTACAGCTCCAACGCCGTCACCCTGAGCAGCAGCGGCACCGCCACGTTTAACATTCCGGCCAACGCGCTGGCTGCGGGCAGCGATGTCGTAACCGTGACCTATAACGGCAGCACGAACTACTACGCCCAGGGTACCGGCACGGCAACCATCGTTATGTCCGGCGCCGCGCTGGTGGCGCCAACCATCACCATCACACCGACGCCGACGACGGTCGATTCGAGCCAGAGCCTGAGCGTCGTCGTCGCGTTGACCGGCACGCCTACCCCAACCGGCACCGTCACGTTGACCGCCGGCACCTATAATTCCGCAACCACCGGGCCCACGGCGCTGGTCGCCGGCGTGGCCACGTTCACTGTGCCCGGCAATAGCCTGAGCTCGGGAACGGCGACCATCACCGCCACCTATAGCGGCGATGCGAATTATTCGGCGGGCACCAAGACCGCATCCGAAACCGTTACCCAATCCATCTATGCACTGGCGGCATCGGCGGCATCGCCGGCCACGGTTGCGCCCGGCGCATCGGCAACCTCAACCATCACCGGCAACGCAAGCATAACGGACTATACCGGAACCGTGACGCTGAATTCGTGCACCGTGACCGGTCCTACCACCGCCGTGAATTTGCCTTCCTGCTCCGTCAGCGGAGCCATCACCTATGCTTCGGGCGCGGCAACCGGCAGCGGCACGGCAACTGTAAGCACGACGAGCAACACGGCCATGCTCCAGACCGAACCCGGCGGCAAGGGATGGCTGGGCGCGGGCGGCGGCGCGGTGCTGGCGTTCCTGGTATTCCTCGGGGTTCCGGCACGGCGGCGTAGCTGGCGGGCGATGCTGGGCATACTGGTGCTGCTCACGGCGCTTGGAAGCCTCACCGCCTGCGGAGGCGGCAGCACAAACAGCGGAGGCACCGGAGGTAGCGGCAGCACGGCGACCAGTCCGGGCGCCTACACCTTCACCGTGACTGGAACTGGAAATGATCCGGCTAAAACAGCGGAGATCGTCACCTTTACATTGACGGTCAACTAACCCGGAAGCGCTTCACCCAATCCCAAACAGTGGCGCCCTTTCTTCGGAAGGGGCGCTTCCTTTTTCGCGCCTCTCACGCGCCCAGCCGGAAACGAAGCCGCGGCCTCAGCTAGCCAGATCGCGCCCGCGGCGCTCGGGGCCAAAGCCAATGACGAAGAAAAGTGCGACGATAGTGCAAAACTCGAAGGCGGTGAGCGCCCATCCGTATCCTAGATTGCGGCGCAAGGCATACTCGATGCTCACCGCGGGCGCGCCTAAGAACATGCCGAACTGATAGACCACCCCCGGAAACAGGGTGCGCACGCTGGCAGGCGAAAGCTCGTTGAGGTGCGCCGGGATCACACCGAAGACGCCTTGCACGCCGAATTGCAACACGAACGAGCCCACGGCCAGCGTTGCGAGAGACGCGCCAAAGGCCCATGCGGGCATCGCCGCGAGCGCAATAGCCAGCGCCAGCAGGATCGCTCTGCGCCGCCCCATCCGCTCGGAAACGTAGCCGATGAACACCGCCCCAAGAATGGCGCCCACGTTATAGAGAATCGCCACGTTTGAAACCACCGCGCTCGAAAGACCGTGCACCGTCTTCAGGAAATCGGGATAAAGATCCTGCGTCCCATGCGAGAGGCAGGTCATCACCGACATGAGCAGCACCAGGTACACGAAATCTTTCTTGTGGCGCAGCACGATGCGCACCAGTTCGCCCGCGGCGGCTGAGCGGGTCTTCTTCCACGCCAGGGACTCGGGCGAGAGCAGAGTGAGCCAGCCGATCAGCGCCGCCACCAGCAGCCCTGCGAGAAAGATGGCATGCCAGCCCCAGCGCGGCACAATCAGCGGCATGGCCATCGCCGCCAGCAGGTAGCCCACCGAATAACCCGACTGCAGGATTCCGGAAAACAGGCCGCGCCAGCGAACCGGGGAGCTCTCCATGACGAGCGAGGCGCCGATGCCCCAGTACCCGCCCATCCCGATGCCATACAGCGCGCGCAGAATCAGGAACACCGTGTAGTTCGGCGCGAATGGCGTGAGCGCGGAGACGAGCGAAAAGAAGAGGACACAGGCCATCAACGGGCCGCGGCGGCCGTAGCGATCGGCAAGGAAGCCGAGAATCAGCGCCCCCACCGGGCGCGTAGCCAGCGTTACGGTGATGGACCAAACGATGGCCGCCTTGGTCACATGAAAGTCGGCGGCCAGAACGTCCACCAGAAAAATAAGAATGAAGAAGTAATACGCGTCGAGAACCCATCCCAGGATTCCCGACGCAACGGCGTATTGCCATCCGCGCGGAACCGGCAGCGGAGCCGACTGTGGAATTGGGGCAGCGTTTGCCGGCGCGGCCCCGTATGGATTCTCGGCCGCGGGCCGCACTGCTAGAGCCGCTCCAGGGTCAGCCCGCCATCCACCACCAGCACGGCTCCGGTGGCGTAAGGCAGTTCGCCGGCCGCGAGCACGCGCACCGCGCGGCCCACATCTTGCGGCGTGCCCCAGCGTTTTTCAAGCAGCAGCTCGCCTTCAATCAGCGCGTCATACTTTTCGCGTACGCCCGCGGTCATGTCGCTCTCGATAATGCCGGGCCGCACCTCGTAGACGCCGATGCCGTATTCCGCCAGGCGCGCTGCCCAGAGCCGCGTAGCCATCGCCACGCCTGCCTTTGAGATGCAGTAGTCGCCGCGATTCACGCTGGCGACCGTGGCCGAGATGGAGCTGATGTTGATGATGGCGCGATGCGTTGCCGCATCCCGAGTCTGTGCGTCGCTCGCGCGCTGGCGGATCATCCACGCCGCGGCCGCCTGGGTGAGGAAGTATGGCCCTTTGAGATTGGTCGCCATCAGCTCGTCGAAACTTTCTTCGCGCGCTTCCAGGATATCGGCGCGTACGCGCGGGGCGATGCCCGCATTGTTGACCAGCACATCGAGCCGCCCGAACTGCTCTTCGATGGTCAGCAGAAGATCTGCGCGCTCCGTGCCGCTGGCGATGTCGGCTTGTATATAAATCGACCCGCTGCCGCTGGCTCGAATCGCGTCGAGCGCCGGCTGCGCCTGCTCCGGTAAACGCCGGCCGCAGATTGCCACCGTGAATCCCGCATCCGCCAGCGCCAGCGCGATGCCGTGTCCGATGCCGCGGGCGCCGCCGGTTACCAGCGCAACTTTGTTTTCATGCGGCATTGCACGTCCTCTCACGCTCTCCTGGTCTGGCTTCCTGGCGCGCATCAGTAAAAAGTGTAGTAGCCAGCGTCGGCCATCCTCGCCACCAGCAATAATACTTCCAGCAGGTGATAATCCCCCCACATGCTCGACTCGCCACAGGGAATCTTCGCTCCCGGCGGAATAAAATCCCAGCCATTGGGCCGGTGATACACGCTGTGCAAGAGCAGCCCTTCGTGTTCCGGGTTCGCTGAGAGATACTGATCCTCGAGCAGCCGCTCCACGACCGTCAATCCTGCTTGAAGATAGCCGCGGCCCGCCTCGCCCAATACATGCCCCAGCCGGATGAGCCCCTGCGCCGCGATGGCGCTGGCAGAGGAATCGACCGGCTCGTGGTCGTTGAAAGGCTCGGCTGGTTTGCCGCGCCAGTCGCCGAGTCCATCAAGCCGCGGCGCACCGGTATCCCAGTAGCAGATACCGTCCAGTGCGCTTGCCTGCGCGATGTAGAAGTCGCAGGTGGCGCGAGCTGCGCGCTCGAGCATCGCGCAGGCGTCGGATTTTTCGGGCATGCGCCCCACGCCGAACTCGCTCTCCGGGAGCGAACGAATGAACTCGAGCTGCTCGGCAAAGCCCAACATCGCCCATGCCAGCCCGCGCGTCCACGTGCTGAACGGCGAGTAGCCCTGCTGCGACGAAGGGCAGCGAAACGCGCCGCTCGCCGGATTGAAGATCGCCTCATGCGCCGTGCGGCCGCGCAACTCGGGCACATCATAAATATCGCGTCCTTCGCCGTAGTAGACGTTGAATGTGGCTGAGGTCTGCGCGTGCGCCAGCAACCGGCTCAGCAGATTCACGCGCTGATCCTGCTCGCCCACCAGTGCGTGGCCCAGCAGATGCGCCACCGCGCAGATGCGCAACGTGCGCATCGTATCGATAAACAGCGAGTGGCTGCCATGAAAGGAATAAATATAGCCGAGGCCATCAGGCAGGCTGGTCCAGCGCGCGGCCTGCACCGCGCCGCTTGCCTTGAGGGCCAGCTCATAAAAGCGCAGCTCCCATGCATTGCTCTCGATGCACCCCTCCAGCATCAGTCGCCGCAGTTGCCCATACGTCGAAATGTTATTGAAGCCGTGATCGTGCACGCCGGTATGCGTGAGGTGCCCGGCCATATCGGCCACAACATGATTCCTGGCGATGTCGAGCAACTCGCGATCGCCGCCCAGATCAAAACAGAGCAGCGCGATGCCATATTGGAATCCCTGCGTCCACTGCGTCCAGTTGCGCGCGGTGTACTTGCCGCCGGCCGTAAAAACCGGCGCTCCGTCTGCTGGTTTCCAGCGCCGCTCCAGCCGCAAAGCTTTTTCCGATGCCAGCGACACTGCACGCTTGATCTGCGGCGTCAGGGATTGCGGCGTCAACGTCTCGCTCACTCGCACTTGCATTCGCTCCCGCTAAACAAATTTCTCAAACCGCTCGATCACCTGCGCCAGCACGGTATCGGGATCGGCGTCCCACAGCGCGCGATTGAAGATCTCCACTTCGATCGGCCCATCGTAGCCGGCCTTCTCCACCAGGAGCCGCAGCCTGCGGTTGTCGATCACGCCATCGCCCATCAACCCGCGGCCCAGCAGAACATCGGGCAGCGGAACCAGCCAGTCTGAAACATGAAAGCCGAAGATTCTTCCCGCTGCCTGCGCAATCAATTCCTCAATCCGCGGGTCCCACCAGATGTGAAACGTGTCGAGAATCACTCCCACTTCGCGCGCGTCGTACGGCGATGCAAGTTCCAATGCCTGGCCAATCGTATTCAGCACCGAACGCTCCGCCGCATACATCGGGTGCAGCGGCTCCAGGCCAATCCGTACGCCCCGTTCGCGCGCATAAGGCGCCAGCGCCGCGACTCCATCGGCAACCATCTTCCGCGCATCTTCGATCGCGATACCCGCGCAACCGCCCACGACCAGCACCAGCGAATCAGCCTCCAGCGCAGCGGCCTCATCGGCGGCGCGAAAGTTATCCTCTATATTTTTTCGGCGCTCCGTTTCGGTGGATGCGGGAAACATTCCGCCGCGGCAGATGCTCGAGACGTGCAAACCAGCGTCTCGCACAAGCTTCACAGACGCGCCAAGCCCCGCATCCGCAATCTTGTGTCTCCATAGCGCGATCGACCCAATGCCATGGCGCGCGCAACCTTCCACCGCTTGGCCCACGCTCCAGTTGGCCGTCGTCATCTGGTTCAGCGCGAGCCTTGCCTTCTCTGCCATGCAACCTGCCTCTGGATCTTCGCCCGAATATTGCCGCACAACTCAGGTGGCCCACGTCTGGATTTTCAGGCCTGGGATAGCAGGAGCCCGCTCTAAGAATCGCTCTGCGAGTCCAACGAAATCGCCGGCACATCCACCCAACGCCGCTCATGCCACGACTTCGTCGCCAGCTCGGCCAGCTGCACGCCGCGCGCGCCATCGAGAAAGTCATGCGGAAACGGCGCGTCCCCGGCAACGTGGCGCAAGAACATCTCCCACTGCACCTTGAAGGCATTATCAAATTCGGCATTGTCGGGAACCGCGGCCCACTGATCCCGAAACTGGAATGGATTCGGCAGATCGGGATTCCAGACCGGACGAGGCGTGTTCACGCGATGCTGCACCTTGCACTCGCGCAAGCCGGCCACGGCGCTGCCCTCGGTACCGTCCACATGCAGATTGAAAAGCTCGTCGCGATACACGCGCGTCACCCACGACGAGTTGATCTGCGCAAAGATTCCATCCTTCAGCTCGAACATCCCATACGCGGCATCGTCCGCCGTGCACTTGTAGCGCTTCCCCGCTTCATCCACGCGCTCCGGAATGTGCGTAGCGCCCGTGCAGGAGACAGCCCGCACCGGCGCGAACACATGATCGAGCACGTAACGCCAGTGGCAGAACATATCCAGAATGATGCCGCCGTCCTGTTCCTTCTTGTAATTCCACGACGGCCGCTGCGCCGGCTGCCAATCGCCTTCAAAGACCCAGTAGCCGAACTCCCCGCGCACCGAAAGAATGCGCCCGAAAAATCCCGCATCGATAAGACGACGCAGCTTGCGGATGCCGGGCAAAAATAATTTGTCCTGCACCACGCCGTGCTTCACCCCGGCCTTTTCTGCGGCGCGCGCAAGCGCAAGCGCACTCTTGAACGTCGTCGAAAGCGGCTTCTCGCAGTAGACATGCTTCCCGGCCTCGATCGCCCGCAGCACATTCTCTGCGCGCAGACCGGTCGAGCCAGAATCAAAATAAATTGTGTCTTCGGAATTGGCGAGACACCGCGCCAGGTCGGTGCTCCAGCGCGCAATGCCGTGCGCGGCAGCAATTGCTTTCAGTTTCTCTTCATTCCGGCCCACCAGAATCGGGTCCGGCATCAGCGCGCCGCCATCCTCCAGAGGCACGCCGCCCTGGGCGCGAATCGCCAGGATCGACCGGACCAGGTGCTGATTGAGGCCCATCCGCCCCGTGACGCCGTTCATGATGATGCCGATCCTGCGCTCGTGCATGCTTCTCCTGCCCGTATCGACGGAATCCTATCACACCGCTCGCGTGCGTTTGCGCAGCAGATGGTTCGCACGAATCAGCGCGCTCAAATTCTAGACCGGCGTCACCCACAGCAGCGGTTGGCGCACAGGAAAGTTGCGTATGATCTCCGCGGTCTTCGGATCGGGAGGCAGCGTGCGCCACAGCGCGATGTACTTCGGCTCGCGATAGGCAAGCCCGGCAAAGAGCAGGCTGGGCTGGCGATTGGGCAGGTCGTCGAAATATTCAACGTCGTGCGGATACGGCCATTTGCTCTTGTCCTGGATGAATGGATACATGAAGTCGATGGCCTTCTGATACGTATTGCCATTCGGCAATCGAAACCTCCAGAGATCGTCCGGCGAATCTCCCGGCGCGGAGGCGATCTCGCACACAATGGCCAGCACATCGAGATCGAAGAGCGAGTAACTGTAGGGCTTCGTCCGCGCCAGTTCCATCGGAAAGCTGCCATTCGGCGCAAGCTGATCGGGCATGAGACTGCTCTTGAACCGCTCGCGGCAACCGGCCATCGCATCTTGATCGCCGGTGAGCGCCGCAAACGCCGCGGCCTGCGCCACCCAGCAGGAGCCGTGATTATTCTTGGCCGCCTCTTCCTCTTTGCCGTTCTTCGAGCTCCGCATCCATTCGAGATACTGCGCAAACCAGTCGCGGACGCCGGCAAATTCGGCTGCCGTGAAGACCTGCGCGTCTTCCAGATGCCGTGCCGCGCGGCTCACCTCAATCAGATGCAGCGTATCGATCACGCCCGTGCCGCGGCCCGGCGTGATGCCCCAGATGGCCTGCGCGTAATCGAGCGAGGGATTCATCTTCGTCGCCGCATCGAGAAACCATGCGCGCAGGTGCAGCGCGGCATGACGCGCATAGCGCGGGTCGTGTGTAATCAGCCACGCAGCCGTGAGCGCCGGCGCCTGCAGGCTCAAGCGGATCAAAGCCTCGCGATGATCGTTGAAATTTGCGGGATCGGAGTAGCCGTCGCGGCGAATGTACGGGCCGCCGGGATTTTTCGGGTCCGGCCACCAATAATCGCCTTCGGAAAAATAGTCGTGCTTGCCGCCTTTGCTGCGCGGCGAAGAATACGCCGTGATAGTGATCGGCGGCTGCGCCAGATACTCATCCGCAGCGCGAAGAATGCGCACGCGATCGATCTGCGCAATCTCCTGCGCCGTAATCAGAGGCTTGGTTGTATCGGAAGAAGCAGCGAGCGCGGTTGAAGCACGCCCCTGAGCCGCGGCTGCAAAAGCAGCCGCGGAAAAACAAAAGTTGCGCCGGTTCATTTCCGAAAGGGACTCCCAAAACTGCTGTACGCAACTTTACACGCACAACATTCTCAGGAGCAACAACAGCCTGGTTGCAACAGCCTAGCTGCAGCCGCTCGTCGACCCGCAACTCATGCAGCGGTAGCAGCTCCCGTTGCGCACCATGATGGCGCCGCACGTCGAGCAGCTCGGCGCGTCGCCCATCTCGTACATGCCGCGCATGGCGTCAGCCGCGTGATAGATGCCGCGGTCTTTCAGGTCCGGCATCTGTGCCCCGCTGACCGGCGAGGCCTGCCGCACGGGCGGCTCCGATGCAATGCCGCCGCCACTCGATCTGCCGGATTGGCTCGCCGTCTGGCCGCTCACCTGGTTCAACCGCTTCGCAACCTCCTCGGCCAGCCTGGCCAGATGCTCCGCGGGCACCGCCGACCCCTCCTCATCCTGCTCCGTCTCTTCAAGCAGGCTCGGCGAACCCTGCAACTGCGGCGCCTGCGGAGCAAGACCCGCAAACAGCGTCAGCTGCGTGCCCGAGAGGAACCGCAAGCTCAGCCAGCGGAAGATGTAATCCATCAAGCTCTTCGCATAGCCGATCTGCTCGTTGCCTGTCCAGCCGGAAGGCTCAAAGCGCGTGTGCGCAAACTTCTCGCAGAGCACCTTCAGCTGCACGCCGTGTTGCAGCGCCAGCGAGACGGATGTGGCAAACGCGTCCATCAGGCCGGAGACGGTTGAACCCTCCTTCGCCATCTTGATGAAGATCTCGCCCGGCTGCTGATTTGGATAGAGACCCACGGTGATGTAGCCCTCGTGTCCGGCAATCGAGAACTTGTGCGTGATGGACGCGCGCTCCTCGGGCAGCCGGTGGCGCACGGCGCGCGGCGGCCCATTCAGATCCTGCACCGGCTCGGCTGGAGGCGGCGGAGCCACCTGCGGCGTAGCCTTCAGCACCGGCACAGCCGCAGCTTTCTGAATCGCTTCCAACGCATTCTGGAATGCCGCCGCCGCGGCGATTACCTGGATAGCGCCCACTTCCACCTTCTCGCTTGCGTGCGCTTCCAGCGCCTTCAGATCGGCATCGGACGCACGTTGCGCGGCAGCCATATTGGCCAGCACGCGGCCGCTCACGGCATCCAGAGCCGAGGGCTGCTTCTTCTCGTCCATGCTCGTGTTCAGCGGCTGCGTGCCCTTCGAGCCATCGCGATAGATCGCCACAGCCTTGATGCCCTGCCGCCAGCTCTCGGCATACGCCTCTGCCACATCATCCACCGTCGCTTCATGCGGCAGGTTCACCGTCTTCGAGATTGCGCCGGAGAGAAATGGCTGCGTCGCCGCCATCATCTTGATGTGCCCCATGTACTGGATGGAGCGCGTGCCCTTGGCCGGCCTGAAGCTGCAATCAAAAACCGCCAGGTGCTCCGGCTTGATGCCCGGCGCGCCTTCAATCGTGCCCGTCGCGTCGATGTAGCTCACGATCGCGTTCACATCGTTGTCCTTGTAGCCCAGCTTGAACAGGGCCGCGGGAACCGTGTTGTTGACGATCTTGATCATGCCGCCGCCAACCAGCTTCTTGTACTTCACCAGCGCCAGGTCGGGCTCGATGCCGGTGGTGTCGCAGTCCATCATGAAGCCGATAGTGCCCGTCGGCGCCAGCACCGTGGTCTGCGCGTTGCGATAGCCGTTGCGCTCGCCATAGACCAGCGCCATGTCCCAGCTCTCGCGGCTGGCTTCAATCAACGCATCAAGCTGCGGCACGGCAAAGGGCTCGCTGCTCTGCCGCGATTTGCCGATGTTGTTCACCTCCGCGCGATGCATCCGGATCACGTCGAGGAACGGCTCGCGGTTCACATAGAAACCGGGGCATGCGCCGCCCTGCCGCTCCACCGACGCAGTCAGCGGAGTGGCCGAAGCCAGCGGCGGGCAACTCGCGGCGATAATCGCCGACTGCAGATATGCCTGCCCGCACATGATCGCCGTCATGCTCGCAGCCAGGTCGCGCCCGGCGGCCGAGTCGTAGGGAAGGCCGAAGGCCATCAACAATGCGCCCAGATTCGCATAGCCCAATCCCAGCGGCCGGTAGTCGTGCGAGTTGCGCGCGATCGCCTCGGTGGGGTAGCCGGAGTTGTCGACAAGGATCTCCATCGCCGTGATCAACACTGAGATCGCGTGCCGATAGGACGGAATGTCGAAGGTCCCCGCCGGCGATACAAACTTGAGCAGATTGAAGCTCGCCAGGTTGCACGCCGAGTTATCCAGGAACATGTACTCCGAGCAGGGATTCGACGCATTGATGCGCGCCGTGTTCTTGCTCGTGTGCCAGCGGTTGATCGTCGTATCGAACTGCATGCCCGGATCGCCGCACAGCCACGTGGCTTCGGCAATCTTCTTCATGATGTCGCGCGCCTTGTGGGTCTGCACCGGCTCATGGCCCTTCACCGTATAGGTGGTGAAGTCGCCATCCTTCTCATACGCGCGCATGAACTCGTCGCTCACGCGCACTGAGTTGTTCGCGTTCTGAAAGAATATCGACGAGTAGGCTTCGGAGTCCGGCCCGCTGCCGTCATAGCCCGCCTTGATCAGCGCGAAGGCCTTGGCCTCTTCCTTGGCCTTGCAGTCGATGAAGTCCATGATGTCCGGATGTTCCACATTCAGGATCACCATCTTGGCCGCGCGCCGCGTCTTGCCGCCACTCTTGATCACGCCCGCAAACGCGTCAAAGCCGCGCATGAAGCTCAACGGCCCTGAAGCCTCGCCGCCGCCCGAAAGCAGCTCCTTCGATCCGCGAATCGTCGAAAGATTCGTGCCCGTCCCCGAGCCCCACTTGAACAGCATGCCCTCGGTCTTGGCCAGCGTCAGGATCGATTCGAGCGAGTCGTCCACGGCGTTGATGAAGCAGGCTGAGCACTGCGGATTCTTGTAGCCCGTCGCCGAGTACTTCACGCCGCCCGTCGCCGCATCCCAGTGCCAGTTCTGTCCGTCGGAATCCGGCTCCAGCCGGTCGCAGCCCACGTTGAACCACACCGGCGAGTTGAACGCCGCCTTCTGCGTCACCAGCATGTGCGCCAGCTCGTCGTGAAAGATCTCCGCATCGTCAAGCGAGGCAAAATAGCCGCCGCGGATACCCCAGTCGCGGATGGTCTCCACCACGCGGCCTACCAGTTGCCGCACGCCCGTCTCCCGCTCCGGCGTGCCCAGCTGCCCGTGCAGGTACTTTGAGGCCACGATATTCGTGGCCGTCATCGACCAGTCCACCGGCACTTCCACGTCCTTCTGCTCGAAGATCGTGTTGCCTTTCGTGTCGGTGATGGAGGCGGTCCGCCGCTCCCACTGCAGCTCGTCGTAGGGCGAAACGCCCTGCTTGGAAAACCGGCGGACAAAGACCAGCCCTTTCCCGGTGTGAGGGGTCTGCGGAACCTTGGCAGGCGTTTGCAGGTGAATCTCGTTCATGGCATCCTCTCGATCGGCAAATAAAGTAGTGAAACTGCCCCCCATCGCCCGGCGTAAAACCTCCAGGAGGGACGACTTACGTCGATAACCGGACGGGAGACGGGAATGGGAATCGACCGCGATCTTGTTGCTCCGTTTGCGGCCATCGGCGGGTTTTATCGCCGCTTTTCATTACAACCAGTTTACAGCCGCAGATGAAAAAATACCGCTGTCTATGGTGCATGTCAACAGCAAACCACAACATCTGGTATTTTGGTCACGTTTCCGGGCATCCGATTGTTAAACACCGCCATTTGCCTGTGGAAAGTTCAAAACCGGCCCGTCTGGAGCGGATCCTCTGCCTCTCCACCGCGCCGGGACCCCGAAAATAGGCCCTCGCGGCCGCTTCCGCCGCGCAATTCCCAGCCTAGACCGCATCCGATCCCCAGACAAGGCATGAAAGCAGGGCAAAATCAGTGCATTTCGACGTCACAATTGTGGGAATGTGGAATAACCGAGAAGCCCTGACCAAGAAGACCGCACCCGCCTTGCAGAGAATTCCCTCCCACCAGCGCACAATAGCGCCATGACCTGCGCCGCGAACACATGCGCTGCATGGAGTCGCGCTGTATGGACCTGTGTCAGCTATGTCCCGGGTTCAAAATGTCAGCTCAAAATGTCAGGTATGTGACCGGTGCGTACCCTCACCCCCACCCCTCCCCCGCGATTTGCCCCGTTTTGCGAAACCAGAGGACGAACAAAATGCCCGGAACGGTTGATAAAGCATGCCTTATTTGAATCGTGCCGCCATCACCCAGTTGCTGAAATAGTAAACAACAGCTCCTGGAAAGGAGGGTTTTGCCTGGCAATTTTGCGGCCGGGACGCTCGACCGGCGCCTGGAGGCAAGTCGCCTGTTACCCTATCCTGGTGTCCGAACCCAGCCAAGCCCTGCTTCACTGGCAGCCTGTCCCGGCTCCGGCGCCGGTCACCCTGAGCGGCCAATCGGTCCGGCTCGAACCGCTGGACGCGTCTCGTGCCGAAGCCCTTTGGCAGGCCGTTCACGCCCACGACGAGCTGTGGACCTGGATGGCGCACGGACCCTACGCGAGCGCATCCGCGATGCTCGAGTCCCTCAATCGCTGGCGCGAGGCCGAGAAAGCCATCCTCTTCGCCATCATTCCGGTGGAGACCGGGACAGCAGCCGGCTGGGCGAGCTTTATGCGCATCAAGCCGCAGCATGGAGTCATTGAAGTGGGCAACGTGGTCTTCTCGCCAATGCTGCAGCGCAGCCGCGCGGCTACCGAGGCCATGTACCTCATGGCCAGCCACATCTTCGACCGGCTTGGCTACCGCCGCTATGAGTGGAAGTGCAACGCCGAAAATGCCGCCAGCCGTCGCGCCGCCCAGCGGCTGGGCTTCACTTTCGAAGGCATCTTTCGCCAGCACATGGTGACGAAGGGCCGCAATCGCGATACCGCGTGGTTTTCAATGCTCGACGAGGAGTGGCCCGGTCGCAAACGCGCCTTCGAAGCGTGGCTCGACCCCGCCAACTTCGATGCCGATGGCAAACAAAGGCGCAGCCTCACGCAAATCCGCGACGCTGGGGCCTGACGGGTCTTCGCACCAAGGAATGGCGCGGCGGAAGATTCGCTACTGCGGCGGCTGATGCGCGCCTTCTTTACCGCCGTCGACGGCGCCCTTGGTCGTGTTCTTCGTCTTGCTCCAAGCCTTCTTGGTGCCGTGCTTGGTTGCGTTGTAGCCCTTCTCGGTGCCGTGCTTGGTGGAGTCGTACGCCTTCTCGGTCCCGTGTTTGGTGCCCCGACCTGCATCCTTGGCCGCGTTGCCAGTCTCGTGCCCCGCGTCCTTCATGTCCTGCTTGGCAGCGCTGCCGTTGTTCGTATCGGATTGCCGTCCCCAACTCAGAGCCGGGGTGAAGACAAGAGCAACTCCCAGAAAAAGCGTCGGTATTTGCCACGTCGTTTTCATATAAAGGAGGATTCCTCTTTCCATGATGGAGTTGGCTGCGGGGCTGGCCGTGCGTCCGTAATTTCCAGGTCGCAAGGTAATCTTCATCCAGCTGAAAAGGAAGCGGCGCATCCCGAAAGCGAGACGCACCGCGCCGCGTACGAGAATTGCAGCATTAAAATCAGTTCTTCGCCTTGCCGCCAATCCTCATCCCATAGAACGATTTGTGCACAAAGAACACTGATATCAGGAAGAAGATGACTGCCAGCGCGTGCGCCAGCAGCGGGTTGCCCGCACTGAGCGTCACGGCAAGCTCCACCGCAAGCAATCCGAACAAGGTGGTGAATTTGATCACCGGGTTCAATGCCACCGACGAGGTGTCTTTGAATGGATCGCCGACCGTATCTCCGATCACGGTGGCGTCGTGCAACGGCGTCCCTTTCTGTTTAAGCTCGACCTCCACGATCTTCTTTGCGTTGTCCCATGCGCCGCCGGCATTGGCCATGAAGATCGCCTGGTACAAGCCGAAGGTCGCAATCGAGATCAGATAGCCGATAAAGAAAAACGGCTCAACGAACGCGAAGGCGAGGGTCACGAAGAAGACGGCCAGAAAGATGATGAACATCCCCTTCTGCGCGTACTTGGTGCAGATTTCCACCACCTTCTTACTGTCGGCGACCGATGCCTTCTCCACGCCTTCCAGTTTGATGTTCGCCTTGATGAACTCGACCGCGCGGTAAGCGCCGGTGGTGACGGCCTGGGTGGAAGCGCCTGTGAACCAGTAGATCATTGCCCCGCCCGAGATCAACCCGAGCAGGAAGGGCGCGTGCAACAGCGACAAGCTCTGCACGTCGTGGGTCAGTCCGCCGGTCAGGGCCATGATGATGGAGAAGATCATGGTGGTTGAGCCGACCACCGCTGTGCCGATCAGCACCGGCTTCGCCGAGGCCTTGAATGTGTTGCCGGCTCCATCGTTGGCTTCCAGCAGGTGTTTTGCGCGCTCGAACCGCACGTCGATGTTGTAGTCCTTCTTCAACTCAGCTTCGATGCCGGGAACGTTTTCGATCAGCGACAACTCGTAGACGGATTGCGCATTGTCGGTAACCGGCCCGTAGGAATCGACCGCAATCGTGACCGGCCCCATGCCCAGAAAGCCAAAGGCGACAAGGCCAAACGCGAAGACGGCCGGGGCGAGCATGAGGTTCGCCATCGATGGACCGGTGCTCCAGTAATAGCCCATGCCCATCAATGCGACCATGCTGAATCCCAGCCAGTAGGCTGAGAAATTGCCGGCCACGAATCCCGACAAGATGCCCAGGGAAGCTCCGCCTTCCTGCGCCGATGTTACGACTTCTCTTACGTGGCTGGAGTTGGTGGAAGTGAATACTTTAACCAGCTCGGGGATGATCGCGCCTGCCAAAGTTCCGCACGAGATGATCGAAGCCAGTTTCCACCAGATCGTTCCGTCCCCGAGCGTGGGAATCATGTAGTACGAGACGATGTAGGTGAGGATGATGGAAATGATGGACGTGATCCAGACCAGCGAAGTCAATGGCGTCTCAAAGTCCATCTCGTCGGAGTTCGCGTATTTCGCGTGAGCGATGGCGCTATTCAGGAAGTACGCGCCTGAGCTCGAAACCAGCATGGCCACACGCATCACGAAGATCCACACCAGCAGTTGCACCTGGGTGTGGCTCGCGGCAAGCGTTGCTTGCGAGAGCATGTCGGCGGTTGCGGTCTGCAGGGTGACTCCAGCAGGCAAGAAAGTTGCGGGCGTCACTGCCAGCAGTATGAAGGTGATCAGGGCCACGCCGGTAACGCCATAGGTTTCGAAGCCGTCGGCGCTCGGGCCAACCGAGTCGCCCGCGTTGTCGCCGGTGCAGTCGGCGATCACACCGGGATTGCGCGCATCATCTTCCTTGATCTTGAATACGATCTTCATCAGGTCGGATCCAATGTCGGCGATCTTGGTAAAGATGCCCCCGGCGATACGCAGCGCCGCGGCGCCCAGCGATTCGCCAATCGCAAAGCCGATGAAGCATGGGCCCGCATAATCGGGCGGGACGAACAACAGAATAAAGAGCATGATCAACAGCTCGACCGAGATCAGCAACATGCCGATGCTCATGCCGGCCTTCAGCGGAATCGCATAGAGTGGATACGGCTTTCCACGCAACCCTGCAAATGCCGTCCGGGAGTTCGCAAAGGTGTTGACGCGAATGCCGAACCACGCCACTCCATAGCTGCCACAGATGCCCACGACGCTAAACAACAAGATGATCGGCAAAGTAACGGCAACCGATTTTCCCGGCACGGGAGCCAGATAGCCGAAGTACAGTCCGATAATGACGGCGATGAAAGCCCAGAGAAGGAGAATGAACTTGCCCTGCGTCACCAGGTACGTTTTGCATGTCTCATAGATCAGTTCGGAGATTTCGCGCATTGTGCGATGAACCGGCAGATTCTTCAACTGCACATAGATCGTCAGGCCGAACAACAGGCCGCCGACGCAGAACAGCAACCCGATCATCAGCAGAGAATGTCCGTCCAATCCAAGAAACTTCACGGTCGAGAGATCCGGCAGTACCAGGTTGGCTTCGCCGCCGCCTGCGTGTTCCGTCTGCGCAAAAGCGAATGTGGGCAGCAGCAGGCCCAAAACCGCCATTGTTACGGCCGCTAGGGGCTTGCGTTGGCGCTTCAGGAAAACCTCGGCGCACATCTTGGCGGCCTTCGAGATCTGTCGCATCGCCGCCGTTCCCGCTTCGGAACCAATGACGCGCCGCGTAAAAAAGACGGCCACAATGAGCGACAATACGCTCATGCCGAGAAAGAAAATCATCCAATCCTGAACAGTCACATCTCCTCCAGACTTTAATTTTTGAAGCCGTATGACGAAGCCGCTTTGGAACGGCCCCCTGGACAACGGGAAATTTGCCACGGGGAAGCCTATCATCCGTATGGGCCACTGTCGAGTGACGGCTCTCACAGGCATCTGGGATGCTACTGCCGGGGTTGGATGCGTCCGAGTGGAGAGATGTATAAGGTATAGAGTATTTGGCGAGGGAGGAATTGTGGGATGACGGCTTCCACGCTGCTCACGCCGCGCGAGGCGGCAGCCAGACTCGGCATGAGCTATCCCGCGCTCAAGCACTGGATCCTCGCAGGACGCATCCGCACCGTTAAGACGCCCGGCGGGCACCACCGCATCCCTCTCGAAGCGCTTGAGGAATTCCTGCCCGCTGCGCAGGCCCACGCTGGATCATCGCGGATCAGCGGCCGCAACCAGTTGCTGGGCACTGTGGCCGAGGTTCTCATTGAGGGATTATTGGCTAAAGTGGTTCTCTCGGTAGGCCAGCAGCGCGTGACCGCCATCATCACGGCCGACGCCGCGCGGGAGCTGGCGCTCAAACCGGGCGATCCGGCGCTCGCCCTCATCAAAGCCACCGAAGTGATGATTGGCCGGCCCTGAACCGGTGCGCGCAGCCCAAACTTGGAGGCCGCTCAAGCAAGCAGGATCTTCCGGTGCGCGCCGCTCTAGACGCCGTTTTCGGGAACGCGATCGCCTTCACCGGGGGCGAGGAAAAGATTCGCCTCCAGCCCGTGCTGCCGCGTATAGAGATCGTAGTAGCGGCCGCCGAGCGCGAACAGCTCGGCATGATTGCCGCGCTCTACGATCCGGCCGCCTTCCACCACCAGGATCTGCTCAGCGCGCCGGATCGTTGAGAGCCGGTGGGCGATGACGAAGGTGGTGCGCCCCTGCATGAGCTGCGCGAGGCCGGCCTGGATCATGGCCTCAGACTCGGAATCGAGGGAGCTGGTGGCCTCGTCGAGAATGAGGATGCGGGGCTCGGCGAGCAGCGCCCTGGCGATGGAAAGCCGCTGGCGCTGGCCGCCGGAGAGCTTCACCCCGCGCTCGCCCACGATGGTGTCGTACTGCTCGGGAAAACGCTCGGCGAACTCGTCCACGCGGGCGGTGTGGCAGGCCGAGAGAAACTGCTCCTCCGTCGCGTCTGGCCGCGAAAACAGGATGTTCTCGCGGATGGTGCCATCGAAGAGAAAGGAATCCTGAAGCACGACGCCGAGCTGGGAACGGAAAGTGTTCAGGTCGACCGACGCAAGATCGATGCCGTCGACGAGAACGCGGCCGCTCGACGGTGTATGGAAGGCGCAGATCAAGCTGATGATGGTGGACTTGCCCGAGCCGGAAGAGCCCACCAGTGCGGTCACCGTGCCCGGTTCTGCGGTAAAGCTTACGCCGTGCAACACAGGCTTACCCGGCGTATAGGCAAACTCGACATCTTCAAACCGGACGTTGCCCTCGATAGGCGGCATTTTGATGGTGCGCCCCGGAATCCGGTTTTCCTCGACCTCCGACATGATCTCGTGGGTGCGATCGAGGCCCGCAAAGGCCTCTGTCAGCTGCGTACCGATGTTCACGATCTGGAAGACCGGAGCGACCATGAAGGCGAGAAACATGTTGTATTGAAAGTAGGTGCCGAGGGTCCAGGTGTTGCCCAAAACCTTGTGCCCGCCCAGCCACATCACCAGCGAGGAGACCAGGCCGAGAACCGTGGTGGAAGCTGACGAAAGCACGCTGGTCATGGTCAGCGACTTCATCACGTTATTGAGCAGCCGCTCCACGCCTCCCGAGAAGACATTGGCTTCGCGCTCCTCGGCATGATAGCCCTTGATGACGCGCACGCCGCCCAGAGATTCAGTCAGCCGTCCCGTCACTTCGGCGTTGATCTTTCCGCGCTCGCGGAAGATGGGGCGAATGGTCTTGAAGCCGTATTGCAGAACGAAGATGAAGGCGCCCAGCACCGAGAAGACCGTGAGCGTGACCTTGGGGCTGAGATACATGAGATAAACGAAGGTGAGCGCGGCGGTGAGCGAGCTGCCGAGGAATTCGACCAAGCCCGTGCCGATGAGATTGCGCACGCCTTCGACGTCGCTCATGATGCGCGCCACCAGAGTGCCGGTGCGGTTCTCATCGTAATAGGACACGGAGAGCAGGCCGACATGGCGCTGCACCTGGCGGCGCAGGTCGGCGATGAGCCGCTGGCCGGCCTTCGAGAGCAACTGCGTGAGCGAGAATGAGGTGATGGCCTGCACCACCATCGCGGAAAAAACGAAAGCAATGATCCGCGGCAGCAGCTCAGGGTGCGGATGCAGGGGCGCGAGCACCCGGTCGAGCAGAGGCTTGGCGGTAAACGGCAGCACCAGGCCCGCCACGCGGTTGATGGCCATCAAGCCGAGGCCGGCCAGGATAAGTCCCTTGCGCGGCACCACCAGCGCCCAGATCTCAGGGCCCATTTTCTTAAGGCTGGGTTTGGGCTTGGGCAAATCGGCTTGGCCCAACCGCCCGCTGCGCCCGCGCGCCGAGCGCTCGGCACGCAAGCCCATTCCGATCCCCCCACCCCGCATGGTGGCCATGGATTATCCCTGCTGCCGCGCGCGGCGCGCTTCCATGAAGGAGCGGATACAGAGGTTCACATAGATCAGCAGCAGTCCCGCCATGGTCAGTTTGGATGCGAGCGCGATGTGATCGGGTTCAATACCTGCAGCCCGCGCATGCACATAGCCGCGCAGAGCCTCGACGACGGCCCCAATCAAGCCCAGCAGCCCGATTGTCACATTGACGTGCATGAACAGCTTGCGGCGGCCGGGATTCGGGCTGATGGCCAGAAAACCAAAGAGACCCAGCGCCAGCCCGAACCACATGGGTATAAGCGCGGTGGGATGAATGCTGCCGGTGCCCAGATATCCGGCGAGACCCAAAGCGACCAGAAGCACCGCAAATACAAGCGTCACTTTTGCCATGCGCGACCTCCGACTTTGTACAGTTTACAGTTCGCAGCCCCTCTGTTCGTCTGCGAGCTGGTTCCCGCGGGCCCGTCGTCCCGCCGCCCATCACCCACGCCAAAGTTGCATTGTATGAGGTATGGACCCGGCGTATAGTAGCCTAGATTTTCCAGCAGAATTGGCTTACCTGAATCCACGCCAGCTGGGCCGGCGCCGCCTCTCAACAGGACCTCTGGCCAACACGACATCAGACCAACACAACCCCGGTGAGCAGCGGCGGCCTTCCCAGCCGATGCACCAGACAATCGATCGAAAGCGCAAACGATCCAAAGCGCTATAGTTCACGGGCCGCCCGCGCCGTGGCTCATGCGGAAAGTTGACCCGATATGCCGCCTCAATTGTACGGACGAGACCTTCGCAGCGGGGACATCCTGCTGCAAGTGAATACGGGAACCATGACCCATCAGGTCATTCGCTTTGGCCAGAAGTTGATGGGCCGGGGCAATGAAGAGATCATTCATGCCGGCATCATGTTCGACAACCGGTTCATCATCGAATCGGCGGGCCGGGGCATTGCGGCGAATGATATTTACCTTCAGGACAAGCCCTACGCCTTTCAGGTGTATCGCTGCCAGAACGCCGATCTGGCCAGGGGCGCGGGAACCTGCGCAAAGATGTTCATGGATATGCACAAAAATAGCGGCGCAATGAAATACAACGCCGAGGGCGCGCTCGGTTCCATCTTCAGCAAACCCGGAGCGCCCCGCACGCGCGAACAGATGGACCAGGCGTTTGACCGGATGATCAAGGGCCTGAGCCATCCGTTTTTTTGCTCTCAGTTCGTCGTCTTCGTCTATCAGTTTGCAGCGGAGCAGAGCGGTATCGTCGCCGGCAAGCTGTTTCCCTTTGCCGATGCATGCGTACCGCCCTCTGTGCTTGCCACCAGCCTCAAAACGCATCCCCAGTTTAGAGAAACCGGCTACCTGATGGAGAACCAGCGATAGGGCGCGCAGGTTGGCGTTCCCGAGTCATTTACCTCATGCTGTGAACCCTGGCTAGCGCTGGATGCGGGCCGACCCTCCCTGGGCCATAGCGCGCACCTGTTCCAGCGTCGACATGGTGGTGTCGCCGGGGAAGGTGGTGAGCAATGCGCCGTGCGCCCAACCCAGCTTGAGGGCCTCCTCAGGAGCTGCGCCGCTTAGCAGTCCGTAAATAAAGCCGGCTGCAAAACCGTCTCCGCCGCCCACGCGATCGATGACGTCCAGTTCGGCCGTGGGCGCGGTGTAGCTCTTTCCATTCACCCATGCCACGGCACTCCAGCTATGGCGATTGGTGGAGTGCACTTCGCGCAGCGTGGTGGCGACAACCTTGGCCTGCGGATGCTTCTTGACCACCTGGTCGATCATGGCGAAGAAGATGCTGGGATCGAGCTTGGACTTCGCCGCCACATCGGGTCCGGGGATGCCGAGCCCCTTCTGCAAGTCCTCTTCGTTCCCGATCAGCACGTCGACGTTGTGCACGATCTTGCCGATGGTTTCAACGGCGTGATCGATGCCGCCGGAGATCTTCCAAAGCTTTTCGCGGAAGTTGAGATCGAATGAGGTCACCGCGCCGGCGGCTTTGGCCTCCTTCATCATCTCGGCAGCCAGGGCCGCCGTGGAAGCCGAGAGCGCGGCAAAAAGGCCTCCGCAGTGCACCCAGCGGACGCCTTGAGAGAAGATCGCCTTCCAGTCGAAGTCGCCGGGCTTGAGCATCGCGCCCGCTTCATTCGCCCGGTTGTAGAAGACCACCGGGGGCCTGACGCCGTAGCCGCGGTCGCTGTATACCGTAGCCATATTCGGGCCGGTGGCGCCGTTATGTTCAAAGTGCTTGTAGATCGGCTTCACGCCCATCCCGCGCACCCGTTCCGCAATCAGGTCGCCGACGGGGTAATCGACCATGGCCGAAGCGATGGCCGTCCTCATGCGGAAACAATCGGAAAGGTTGGCGGCCACATTGAACTCGCCGCCGCTCACATGAATCTTGCACTCTGTTGCCTTGCGAAAAGGAATGATTCCCGGATCGAGCCGGTGGACCAAAGCCCCCAGCGCGAGAAAATCAAGCTCTCCCTCTTTGCGAATCGTCAATCCGTCGCTCATTGTTTGCTCCTTGCCTCACATGCGTACTTGAACTGTTGCGACTCAAAGCGGGCAGAGCGGCTGTCCGCGCTTCAACCAGCATTTGCCGCGAAGCGTTTCACATCCGCGAGCACCTGGTCCGGAGTCCACTCGTTGCCCGGATAAAACTGCTCGACCTTGCCATGCGGACCGATCAGGGTCGTTGAAAGCGTATGGTTGATGGTGTCGTCCGCGCCGTGTGTGATGCCCACATCGAAATACTTCGCCATCTCGATCAGCTCGGGCTTCGCAGGCACGGCAAAGTCCCAGTGCGCGAAGGCGCTCTGGGCATCGCTGCCGATGTACTCGGCGCCATAGGCGCGCAGCCGCGCCGGCGTGTCGTGGTCCGGATCGAAGCTCACGCAGAGCAGATGCGTCTTTGCATAGAGCGCGGGGTTGGCAGCTAACTGGTTGTTGATTACGGCGAAATTGTGCGTCACCAATGGGCAGAAATTGGGCAGCGGGCAGCGCGTGTAGATGAAGGTGAGCAACAACGCCGTGCCGCGGAACTGGCCGAGGTGAATCTCGCGCCCGTCCTGGTTGCGCAGTTTGAAATCGGGAACTCTATCGCCCGGCGCAGGCACGTGATAGAGCACTGTAGGCCGGTAGTCCGGCTTGCCCTGCGCAATGACGTCGATGTGATCCAGAAACACGTCGGCATCGGCGCCCTGCGAGACGAACAGATCGGCGTTGAGCACATCGCCCGGATGCAATTCGCTCAGGATACCCGGATCTTTCAGCTTGTAGGGCATGGTCATCGCGCCCATAAAGCCAGGGATCGCCTCGTGATCCAGCGTGACCTCGCCCGTGGCGGGATTCGTCGAAACCACCTTGCCGCGCAGCTTATAGGTCTTGAAGGAGGAACTCGACGCCGCCTGCTGATCGGCATTCGTTCCTGAGTGGCACCCGGCGAGGAAGACGAGCGCCAGCAAGGGGGTCGCGAACAGTTTCCGCATCACGACCTCTAGTGTACAACCCGTGGACTGACCACGTGAGATGCCGGCTTATCGCAAGCTCTGTTCCCGGCGTTTGAACGAGCGAAACAACACAAGCATGTCAGGCCGCTGTGACACGGCCCCGCCGGGCAAGGTATAACGCTGGCATGGGGTCGGAAACAGAAGCGGGCGTGGATGCCATGGACGCGTGGTTGCGCCAAGGCGGACTCGTGGTCACGGCCAGCGAGCGCGCGGCGCGGGCGATTGCGGCTGCCTACCATCGTGCGCGGCGCGCTGAAGGATTGACGGCCTGGGCTGCGCCGCAGATCCAAAATTGGGAGGAATTTGCCCGCCGCGCATGGCAGGAGTGCTCGGGTGAACCGCGGCTGCTTCTGAATTCACTGCAGGAGCAGGCACTGTGGGCGGAGATCATCGCCGCGGACCGCAGGCGGCTCGTGCTGCTTGAAGGACCGCTCCATCGCGTGGCGAATCTGGCCATGGAGGCGCATCGGCTCCTCTGTTTGTATGCTCCACAGTTTTTACGGAGCGCCGCAAGGGCCTCATGGCAGCAGGATGCAGGCGTATTCAGCGCCTGGCTCTCAGCCTTTGATGAGGCCTGCCGCGCTGGCGAGCTGATTAGCCCGGCCCGATTGCCGCTCGAAGTGGTTGAGGCGCTTGAAGCGGACTCAGGCAGGCGCGCGCCGCTGCTGCTTGCCGGCTTTGATCGCATCCTGCCCGTCCAGCGCCGGCTCTTCGAGGCGTGGGGCGAATGCCGCGAGGCCCCGCGGGGCGAACGGGCGGAACGGATCTTCTTTCATCGCGCTGCCGACGAAAATGCCGAATTGGCCGCCTGCGCGCTGTGGTGCAAAGGTCGGCTATCCGCCGCTTCGCATGCGCGCCTGCTGATTATCACGCAGGATGCGGCGAAACGCCGCGGCGAAATCGAGCGGGCTTTCCTGAACCTTGCGGGCGACCACGACACAGCGAACGGCGGTTCCCGGCTCTTTGAGTTTTCGCTCGGCGTTCCGCTCAAGAATGTCACCTTGGCGCGCGGAGCGCTGCTTGCGTTGCGCTGGTTGTCGGAGCCGATCGCCGAACCGGAACTCGACTGGCTGCTCTCCACCGGCCAAATCGCAGCCGATGAGGAGGAGACACGATTCCTTACCGCGTTCATGCGTGCGCTGCGCCGCCGCGGATGGGAACGGACACACTGGAGGCTTGAAGATTTCCTCCGTCAAAGGCCGGGCACCTTTCTGCCTGAGAGCTGGATCGCGCAAATGTCGCGGGCGAGGCGGCGGCTCGAAGAGTTCACGCGCCGCCCATCGGCAGCCTCGGAGCGAGGAAGCGCGGCAACCCCGATCGCATGGGCTGAGCTGGTTCCGCAACTGCTCCAGCTCGCCGGATGGCCGGGCGGGCGCGGCCTCACGAGCGCCGAGTTCCAGGCAGTGCGCCGATGGCAACAGATACTGGACGAATGCGGCTCGCTTGCATTCGACGGACGCCGCGTGGAGTGGAATCATTTCTTGAAGGCGCTCGAGCGCACTCTGCACGAGACCCTGTTTGCGCCCGAGTCGCAGGATACCCCGATTTTGATTGCCGGCCCCGCTGAGTCAGCCGGCCTGGCTGCGGATGCTGTTTGGTTTCTCGGTGCGAGCGAAGAGGGATGGCCGAGCCGCAGCGCCGCTCATCCGCTGCTTCCTCTCGATGCGCAGCGCAACGCGGGGATGCCTCACTCTTCGGCGCAGCTCGATTGGGATTTGACCCGGACTGTAACGGAGAGACTGCTGACCTCCGCGCCGGAGGTGCATTTCAGCTACGCGCGCCAATCGGAAGGCGTGGAGATGCGGCCTTCAGGGCTGGTGGTAAACACCGCCGGAGCACCGCAGCGTTTGCCGGCGGAACTGGCCGCGCCGCGCGCCCCGGACGCTCTCACGATCTCCTATGAAGACCGCAGCGGGATTCCCTTCTCCGGCGGCGAAGTCCGCGGCGGATCGAACGTGCTGACGGCACAGTCGCAATGCGCATTCAAGGCATTTGCTATCGCTCGCCTCGGCGCGCAAGGATGGGAGCCGGCCGAGGCTGGGCTCACAGCCGCGCAACGCGGGCAATTGCTGCACGCAGTCCTGCACTCGATATGGAGCGGCCCGCCGGAGGGGATTCGCGGCCACGCGGAGTTGATGAAACTCGCCGATCTCGGCGGCTTTGTCGAGAAGCATGTGCATGGGCTTCTGCCGGAAAAGATTCCAGCCAGCGCGCGGGAACAGATGCCGCGCCGCTATCTGGAATTGGAAGAAATACGGCTGACCGGTCTCATAACCGAGTGGCTCAGGTTCGAAGCGACCCGAGCGTCTTTTCTCGTGGAAGGCATCGAGGTGGAACGGAACGAGACCATCGCAGACCTGGCGCTGAAACTGCGGCTGGATCGGCTGGACCGGCTGGCGGACGGAACATTTCTGGTAATCGACTACAAGACCGGCGATGTATCGCAGAAGTCGTGGGAGATGCCGCGTCCGGATGACGTGCAGCTTCCGCTCTATGCAGGCTTTGCGCTGGATCGCGATGCGGAGCCTCTGGGTGGGCTTGTTTTTGCGAAGATTCGCGCTGCCGAGCGCAGCTTTGCCGGGCGCGCCTTCGACGCTGCGGGGCAATTGCTGCCCGGCATGAGCGCCAGGAACGACCTGGTCAAAAAACCGCTCGACCTCGAAGACCTCGAGGCGTGGCGGGTGTATATCGAGACGCTCGCGCGGGAGTTTCTCGAAGGGCGCGCCGACGTGAATCCGCGCGAATATCCGAAGACCTGCGAACGCTGCGGCCTGCAGACGCTCTGTCGCGTCGTCGAAAACCAAACGCAGTCGGAGATGGACACGGAAGACGACCTGGAGGCGGAGAATGCCTAGCACGGCCCCGGTCCTTCTGCCCCCGCCCGACCAGCGAGAACGCCAGCGAGCGCTCGACGCCAGCCGCTGCGCGCTGGTGCGCGCGCCGGCCGGTTCCGGCAAAACAGATCTGCTCACGCGGAGATTTCTGCGCCTGCTGGCCGAGGTAGACGAACCGGATCAGATCGTCGCCATCACCTTCACCAAGGCCGCCGCCGCGGAGATGCGGCACAGAATTCTTGCAACGCTTGAAAACGCCGCCGCAAGTGAGGATGCAAAGCCGGCAGACGATGAGTTCTCGATGGAAGCGCTGGCGCAACGCGCTCTCACACGGTCGCGGGAGCGCGGCTGGAACCTGCTCGAACTGCCGGCTCAACTGCGCATCTCCACAATCGATTCCTTCTGCCGCGAACTGGCGATTCAGCAGCCTCTGCTCTCCGGGCTCGGCGGCGGGCTGGAGATTGACGAGCAGCCGCGCGAGCTCTACCGCCGTGCCGCGCGGCGCACGCTTGAGGCCATCGGCGGCGGCGATCCGGCATTGCGCGAAGCCATTGAAGCGCTCCTGCTCTGGCGCGATAACGGCTGGCAAGAGATCGAGGATCAGCTCGTGGAGATGCTCGAATCGCGCGATCGCTGGATGCATGATTTTGTCGTCGGGCGGAATGCGGATTGGGACTCGCTGCGCGAGCGGCTGGAGCGGCCGTTTCGCAATTGCGTCGGCGAAGCGCTGGCGAGCTTGAGCCGGCTTCTCGATCAGGTTCCCGGCGCGCGCGAAGAGGCGCTCGAACTGGCGCGGTTCGCCTGCGTGCAAACGAAGGGCGCGCTGCACCAGGAGCTCGCGGAGCTGGCCGACTTCCCTGCTGCGTCCTTTAACGACGCAGAGACGCTTGAAGCAGCGCGGCAGGCGTGCGCGTGCCTGGCCACGCTGCTCACTACGAAAGATGGAGGGTTCAGGCAGCGAATCGACAAGACCCTCGGATTTCCTGCCGACCGGAAGCAGGAAAAGAGCCGCCTGTTGAATCTGATTGCCGATCTTGACGCGGTGCCGGGGCTTGAGTCCGCCCTCTGCGCGATCAAGGAACTGCCGCCTGCGCGTTACACCGAAGAAGACTGGCGCATTGTGCGAGCCTGCTTCTTGCTGCTGCGGCGGGCCGCGGCTGAATTGAAGGTGGTCTTCGCCGAGACCGGAACCGCCGACTACATTGAAGTGGCCCAGATCGCAGAAGAGATGCTGAAGGGCGAAAACGAGATTCCCAGCGAAGCGGCGCTGGCCATCGCCGATACAGTGCGCCACTTATTAGTGGATGAATTTCAAGACACCAGCCGCAGGCAACACCGGCTGCTTGGGCGCCTGATCGCTGCGTGGGCCGAGCGGGAAGGACGAACATGCTTCGTGGTCGGCGATCCGATGCAGTCGATTTATTTCTTCCGCGATGCCGATGCAGAGCTGTTTCCGCGCGTGGAAAACGGGGGCCTGGAGATCCCTCACGACCTGCCGCTTCAGTTCGATCCCGTGCGGCTATTTGCGAACTTTCGCACCGCACGCTCTCTGGTGACGCAATGCAACGAAATCTTTTCCAAGGTATTTGCAGAGAGCGACGGAAGCGGCATCAGCTTCTCGCGCGCAGAACCGGCTCGCAACGAGCATCGCTCATCGGAGCTGCAGATTGTGGACGGCGAGAGAGCACGGATGCAATTGCATCTCGAGTTCACGCCCGAAACCGTGCCCGGCAAGCCGGGTGATTCCCAAGCGGCAACCAACAAAAAGAAAATCACCGAGGAGCGAAAAGCAGCGTCGGAGAAACAGATCGCGGAGATCGTCAATGTGATTCGCACCCATCTTCCACGAATCGAGCAAGCGCGCGCCGATGGAGCGCAGTATCGCGTTGCCGTGCTGGGGCGCACGCGGACCGCGCTCGCGCCAGTAGCCGAAGCACTGCGCGCAGCATCGATTCCCTTCCGCGCCATCGAACTCGAGAAGCTGAGGGAGCGGTCCGAGATTCGGGATGCACTGGCATTGGCGCGCTCGCTGCTCAGCCCGGAGGATCGCGTGGCCTGGCTCGGCGTGTTGCGCGCGCCGTGGTGCGGGCTTTCGCTCGACGATTTGCATAAGCTGGTGAGCGCCGATAATCCGGAATTGCTGCAGACGCCGGTGCCGAAGCTGCTTGCCGAGCGGCAGGAGCTTTTGAGCGCGGAAGGACGGCCGGCTGTAGCGCGCGTGCTGGATTCTCTCGGCGCCGCGCATCGGTTGCGATTCGCACAGCCCACGGCATCAGTGGGCACCTGGATCGGGCAGGTCTGGTTGCGGCTGGGCGGGGCGCAATGCGTGGACGCGGTTGGGCGAGCCAACGTAGACCTGTTGTGGCGCGCGTTGGATGACCTGCCGAATGGGGAGCAGGACTTGCTGGGACCGGCGCTCGACGCAGCTCTTGAAAAGCTTACAGCTCTGCCCGATCCGGCCGCAGATCCCGGCTGCGGTGTGCAGTTGATGACCATCCACAAGTCGAAGGGACTTGAATTCGAGATCGTGATCGTCCCGGACTTACAGGCGAGCGCCGCGCGTGGAAAAGGAAAGTTGCTCTCGTGGCTGGAGCGAGGATTGGCGGAGGCCGAGCAGACCGATGAGCCAACCGAATTTCTCGTTGCACCGCTGCAGTCCAAGGGCTCCGAGCGTGGAACAGCGAAGGCGTGGGTGGATTGCGTCTACCGCGCGCGCGAATTGCAGGAGATGCGGCGTCTTCTTTACGTAGCGGCAACCCGCGCGCGCGAAGAGCTGCACCTGTTTGCGCGGCCGGCCTACAAGAGAGAGACGGATGGATCATTCAGTCTCGTGAAGCCGCGAGAAAGCCTTCTGGCTACGGCGTGGCCGGCTGTGGAGGCCGAGGTTCGAGCGCGCTTCGATGCCTGGCGCATGCGCGCGGCGGAACCGGTGATGATCGAATCGATTGCTGCCTCCGGAGAGGAGACGCCGCCGGCACTGGCTGCGCGGGAACGGGGAACGCTGTTGCGGCGATTGCCTACGGACTACGAGCCAGAGCAAGCCGCAGGCCTGGCTTCGGCGGCTGAGGCAGTGATGGCGGGCGCCGGCCGGCTTTACGAGCGCCACGAAGGCGGCGTGCTTTCGCGCGCATTGGGAAACGCTGTGCACGCCTTGTTCGATCAGTTGGCACGGCTGCGTTTGAGCGCCGATTGGGCTGAAGCGCGTCCAGCGCTTGCACGCATGGAGTCACGTATGACCGCACAGATACGGGCTGCAGGAATCGAGCGGCCGCAAGCGGGGCGCATCGCCAAAGATGCCCTGGAGATCGCGCTTATGGCCTCGCATGACCCCATCGGCCAGTGGATCCTTTCTCCGCACGCCGATGCTGGCAGCGAGGTACGCTGGGCGGGCGTGCTGGCGGGGAGCCTGCAAACCGTGCAGGTCGATCGTGTCTTTCGCGCGGGGGCAGAGCCGTTGAACGAAGACGGCGACGTGTGGTGGGTGATCGACTACAAAACGGCGCACGAAGAGGGCTTGAGCCCAGAAGATGCTCTTCCGAAACTAAGAAAAAACTTTGCGCCGCAGGTCGAATCGTACGCAAAGGTTCTGCGCAATCTGCACGGCGCGGCCACAACTGTCCGTTGCGGACTCTATTATCCGCGCATGCTCAAGTTCGATTGGTGGGACATATAAAGGCGGAAGGCGTCCCACCCTTTCGCCAGGAAAAAGGCGAAAGGATGGGGCACGGAAACTTGCGGCAGATTCAAGACCGAAGCTGCTACTGCAGGCTGGTCATCAGGCTGTCGAGGGCGCTCTTCGGGGGCCGCGTCAGCGACTCAGGCAGCGTGGCAAGAGGCTCATCAACCACATTCAGCTGATCGATGAAGCTGGCCTTTTTGGTGTCGATATAGAAGACGCCGGTGAGGACCTCGCCCGTTTCGTGCGCTTCCATCAGGGTGCGCACCGCTTTCACCTTGTCGGTGGGGTCGTAATCCTCGATCAGCTTGCGCAAGCGCAGGCTCGAACCGTCGTGCATCTGCACATCGAAGACCTGGCCGGAATCGTAATCGACTTCAATGTCTTCGAAACTCGGCACGAACCCGATCTCGTTGATAGGCTCGTCGTGTTCCTGCAGGAACTTGTAACTCTTGGTCGAGCCCTCGTGATCGTTGAAGGTGACGCAGGGGCTGATCACGTCAAGCATCACGGTTCCCTTGTGCGCGATAGCCGCCTTCAGCATCGCGAGCAACTGCTTCTTGTCGCCGGAAAAAGAGCGGCCGACGAATGTTGCGCCCAACTGAATGGCGAGCGCGCAGGTGTCGATGGCCGGAAGATCGTTGATGACGCCGGTCTTCAGCTTGGAGCCGATATCCGCCGTGGCCGAGAACTGGCCCTTCGTCAACCCATAAACGCCGTTGTCTTCAATGATGTAGATCATCGGCAAGTTGCGGCGCATCAGGTGAACAAACTGCCCTATGCCGATCGAAGCCGTATCGCCGTCGCCTGAGACGCCGAGCGCCTGCACAGTGTGATTGGCCAGCAGCGCGCCGGTGGTCACTGAAGGCATGCGGCCGTGCACGCTGTTGAACGAGAACGAGCGGCTCATGAAGTACGCCGGACTCTTCGACGAACAGCCGATGCCGCTCATCTTGATGACGTGCTCCGGCTCCACGCCCATCTCGAACATCGCGTCGATGATGCGCTCCGAGATGGCGTTATGGCCGCAGCCGGCGCAGAGCGTCGACTTGCCGCCGCGATATTCAACAACCGGAAGGCCGATGTGATTCACTTTGGGACTGGGTGTGGCTGTAGCCATTTAGAGGCCCTCCTTGGTCGCGAACTCTTCCGTAATCGTGCGAGCATCCACCGGCAGGCCGTTGTAATGCAGAATGCTGCGCAGCTTCACGACCTGATCTGAGGGAAGATCCAGCTTGAGCAGGCTGGCCAGTTGCGCGTCGCGGTTTTGCTCCACCACATAAACACGATCGTGCGAAGCCACGAAGTCGTGAATCTCATGCGTGAACGGATAAGCCCGGATGCGCATGTAATCCACACTCGTGCCGTACTCGGACTTGATCTGATCGAGACTTTCGCGCAAAGCGAAATCCGTGGTGCCGAAGGCGAGGAAACCGATCTTCGAGGTTCCGTCCTTCACAGTGACCGGGCCGGGAACCAGCTTGCGCGCGTTCTCAAACTTGCGGGCCAGCCGTTCCATCACGGCGATGTACTCGTCCGGCTTCTCGGTATAGCCCGCGGCATCATTGTGGCCGGAGCCGCGCGTGAAATACGCAGCCTTCGGATGCTTGGTGCCGGGCAGCGTGCGCCAGCCGATGGCATCGCCATCCACGTCGCGATAGCGAGCAAAACCGCCCAGCCGCTTGAGATCCTCGGCCGTCAGAACCTTACCGCGGTCCAGCGGTTTTTCAGGATAGGCGAACGGGTCAGACATCCAGTTGTTCATGCCCAGGTCGAGATCGGTGAGCACAAAGACCGGCGTCTGCAGGCGCTCTGAGAGGTCGAAGGCAGCTTGCGCCAACTCGAAACACTCCTTCACATTGCCCGGCAGCAGAATCACATGCTTGGTGTCGCCGTGCGAGAGGACCGCTGCACTGAGCAGGTCCGCCTGCGAGGTGCGCGTTGGCATACCCGTAGCCGGGCCGGTACGCTGCACATCGAAGATCACGCCGGGAATCTCGGCGAAGTAACCCAGGCCCGCGAACTCGGCCATCAGCGAAATGCCGGGGCCTGAAGTGGAGGTCATGGAGCGTGCGCCGGCCCAGCCTGCGCCCAGCACCATGCCGATCGCGGCCAGTTCATCCTCCGCCTGCACCACGGCAAAGGTCGCCTTGCCTTCGGGCGTAACGCGGAACTTCTTGAGCAGGTCGGTCGTGGCTTCAATCAGCGAAGTGGACGGCGTGATGGGATACCACGCAACCACGGTCACGCCGGCGAAGACTGCACCCATGCCGCAGGCCGCGTTGCCGTCAATGATGATCTTGCCCGCGGTGCAGTTCATGCGCTCGATGTAGAACGGGTCCTGCTTGGTGAAGTTGGTCTGCGCGTAATCGTAGCCGGCCTTGACAGCGGCGAAATTGAGATCGAAGACCTTCTGCTTCTTGGCGAACTGCCGTTGAACGCTCTTCTCAATCACCGCGAGATCGATATTGAGCAACTGGGCCACGACGCCCACGTACACCATGTTCTTGACCAGCTTGCGCAGCTTGGCCTCGGGGCACGCAGCGGCGGTGAGCTTGTCGAACGGCACCGGGTAGCAGACCACGTTGTCGCGGTATTGCTTGAGGTCGAGACTGGTCTCGTAGATGGCCACGCCGCCGGCGGGCAGCGCCAGAATATCTTCGCGGGCGGTCTCGGGATTCAGCGCCACCAGCACTTCAGAGTCGCGCGTGCGGGCCACATAACCATGTTTACTGGCGCGAATGGTGTACCAGGTGGGTAGGCCGGCAATATTTGAGGGAAAGAGGTTCTTACCGCTGACGGGAACCCCCATTCCGAAGATGCTTTTCAGCAGCACGCTATTGGCGGATTGGGAGCCGGATCCGTTTACCGTTGCTACGATGATGCTGAAGTCGTTGATTACGCGCTGGCGCGCGCCGGTCGAGCCCTGCTCTTGACCCAGGGCCAGGTCTCCTGTCGCCATTTGGCGGGATTCCCTTCGGGTAGGATTCTGATGGAGCGCCGACTTTCGCGCTCTCCGTAAGTGATTATAGCCACCTTGCGGTACACCCGTACCGCTTCCTGACCCGAAAGTACCACTTTGATATACGGACCTTCCCTTTGCCGGAATAGGCGGATGCAGAAGTTTCTTTGTCCGGCAAAAAGCTCCGTGCCCAGCCCGGTCTGTCGGGTGCAAACTTATCATTTTTCGATAGATAGAAGCTTCCCGGGCATTTTCCACCGTTCCGCTCGGCAACTGTGCTTCGTTCTCGTCCGTTTCGGGCGAGCCGGTTCCTCTCGCCGTCCCCTGCGGTGCGGCGAGAAGCTTCGCGGCTTGATGTGAACTGGCTGCTAGAGAGAGTTAAGGAAAGCGATGAGCTGCTCCTTCTCCTTGGAGGTTAGATTCATCTGGAAGCGCTGATTGTAAAAGTTCACCAGTTCGGTAAGGTTGGCGGCCGCGCCGTTGTGGAAGTAGGGAGCGCGGGCCGCGAGTCCACGGAGAATCGGGCCTTTACCGCGGTTTACATCGGCGCATAGTCCGCTGACCAGGCCTTTGCCGGGATCAGAGGTGTAGTAGTTGATTGTCTGTCCGGGATTGGCTGGGTCAGGGCAGCCACTGATTTCAAAGACAGGCAGATCGGGCGCACTCAGCTCACGCAACGCAGAGATGATGGCGCTGTTGGTCTCATACCCAGGCTGGCGACTGGTGGCGATATCCAAGGGGAGGGCTACTGAGTGGTCGCCCACATTGGGCGAATCGTGGCAGGTGGTGCAGGTGCCGGTGATAGAGGCCGGACTCCCGAGCGTCGCGTTATCGTTCAATCCACGTACGCCGGTGATCAGGACCGGCTTGCTGTTGAAAAGCACTTCACCGGCGGCGATGTCTTCGCGGGCCTGGTTCTTTTCCTTATCGTTCCAGCCATCGCGCCCGTCGTAGCGGTGACCGTTGGCGCTCGGCTTTTCCCACGCAGTGTAAAGCGAAAAGGCACTCGGATTGAACTTGGCTCCTGTCGGGTCGCCGCCAAGCGCGTCGTTGATGCCGGGATAATACGGCTGAGAAGAAAGCGTGAGCGCGCCGCCGCCGGCTCCGTGCGCGTTCAGTGAGCCGGCTTCATTGTCGCGAACCTGCGCCGTAGTAAAGCCCATTTCGAACTGCACGATCTCTGCCAACTGTTCCGCGGAAGGTGTCTGCCCTTGAGAGTGGGTCTGGACGGCGGTGATCGCCTGGTCAGTCAGATCGAAGCTCAGGTTCGCATTAAAGGTCTGGGCGCTATTGAGGGGCATCAGGGTCTCGCGGCCATCAAACATGATAGCGCTCAGGTAGCGCAGATTTGTAGACGGCAGCGGGCGGCGGTAGACCGAGATAAGCGGACGCCCCGTAGCCGGGTCGGTGGTAATCGCGCATCCATAAGGATCGCGCACCACGGAGATTTGGAACTGCGGGCCGGCCGGCAGCGTGATGCCGATGCGGATCAATCCCCGGTCGAGCAGAAGGCTGTGGGCGGCGCGATCTTTTGAGATGTCGGTTGGTGAGGTGTCGGTTGGGCAGTTGGCGCCGTCGAAGGCGGCGAAGAGCGGGTCCTGGCCATGGGTGCGCTCGTAGACCTCTTGCACGCCCGCGGCGCTGATGCTGAAGGCCTGATCGGCCTGATGGCATGTGGCGCAGGTGCGGCCGTTGGTGCCAAGAGGCTGGAAGAAGGCATTGTTCTCGTGGATGGCGCCGCCGGTGTTAAAGCTGGAAACCGCTCCGGTGGGGTCCTGAAACGGCTCCAGGTTGGGGATGATGGCAGCAACCGTGGCTGCCGCACTGAGAGAAACCAAGGAAAGAAGCACCAGGGTGCCTTGACGGCAATAGAAACGTTTCATGTTGACCTCGCCCTGCTGGAAATGACTGCTCCGGTGACGCAATTCGTCTAAATGGCGATTGGTAGCGTTCGGCCGTCGCGCAGGATAGTGAGCTTCATAACGGTCGGATTGTAGAGAGTCAATCGAACTGGTTCTGAAATGTACTTGAACTAATAACTTATGTTTATTTAGCAACATACAGAGACTTATGAACTGTCCTGGATCGCTCTGCGGGTTTGGAGTTGGCGGGCGCGCGGGCCCGGGATACTGTCGTGGATACCCAAATCCGGCGGCTAGTGAGCTCCATTTAGGGCTTCAGACTCATGCCGGGCCTGGCGCAGGATGGGTAGTCCGGGATCGGCGTCCTTCCACAGGTCCAGGAACTGGCGGTAAGCATCGCGGGCATTCGCGGCTTGTCCGGCGAGGGAGTAAGCCCGGGCGCGCCCGAGGCGAGCGAGCGCCCCGAGCAGAACCCCTCTGGTCTTTCCGGGCTCATCGAGGAGCTTTTGGAACTCCTCTCCAGCCTTGTTGCCGTCGCCTTGCGAAAGATAGACCTGCCCGCGCAAGAAACTCGGATAGACGGTGCTCAGCGAGAACTCGTCGGCAGCGACTGGGATCAAAGACCCGGCAAGAAACGGGAGATTGGACATTGCCACCGTTCCGCCTCGCTGCAACTCAACTTTGCTTCGGATAATAGGGAGCCAGTAGTTCTGGATTGCGGTTCCGTGCGGATATTGCTTGTCGAGCCTTTCAGCGACCGCGAGCGCCTGTCTTGAATCTCCGGCCTCAGCCGAGATGACAGCGCCGAGGATTGTGATCACCTGGTTGTTGTCGATCTTTCTGGCCTGCTCCAAAAGCGCGCGCCCCTCGGGGACCGATCCGGCTTCTGCCGCGTTGATTGCTTCTTCTGCGAGGCCATCGGCTGCGGACTCCTTGTCGCCGGCGCGCAGGGCCAGGTCGGCTGCCGAACGAGTCAAGGTGGCGGCCTTTTCCAGATGCCCGTAGTAAGCCTCTACGTTAGCCTCTTCAAAAAGCAAGAGCGATTGTGCTCCCGGCACATCGGCGGATTCCCGAACAAGACGGTCCATCCCCGGCTGATCTCCCGTTAGAAAGGCAAGCCGATACTCCACCTGAAGCACATAGTCCGTGCGCAGGCCGCGTTTGTCCGCGGCGTCCAGCACCGGCGCGGCCTCTTGACCTCGATTGAGCTCGATGAGCGATGCAGCCAGGTTGGCGTAAGTAGTGGCGCGCGTGGGGTCGATGGCCATTGCCCTGCGGAAGGCGTCGACCGCCTCATCGTCTCGTCCCAGCCTTTGATCGATGGTGCCCAGGTGGTTGAAAGAGCCGGCTGTGTCCGGATAGTCCCTCGCCAGGTCTTCATAGGTCTGCGCAGCTTTGTCGAGCTCCTGGGTCACGTAAAGGTAATATCGAGCATCGATCGAGCCGCGCTCCGACTCCGTAACGCGGTCTCTCAGCTTGTAGGCTCTAGTGCTGTACTCCTTGGCAAGCTCATCTTTGCCGAGATTGCTGTAGACCGTCGCCAGGGCGCTATAGGCCACTGCAAACTTCGGATCGAGCTCGATGGCTTTCTGGAAGTATGGAACCGATGGCGCATCTCCCTGCGCGTCCCAGGTGCTGAGAGCCTTTCCATAGGCGTTCAGCGCCTCAAGCGAGGATGTAGTGGCCTGCTCCAGCGGAGCATTGTATTTCTGGATGGAAGGAAGCGATTCGCCCAGCTTTCCGCGCAGTTGCGAAGTGGCTTTGCCCAAAGCGTCGATCACGTCCTCACGCTGCGATGCCTCCACCTGTTCGTTCGCAATTGGCTTGCCGGTATCGCAGCGAATAGCGGCCAAGCCTACGAGATACGTGGTCCCTAGGCTCGCGATCGACCCCTGGATCGTGACCTTACCCCCCACGCGCTTGCACAGCTCGAGAGCCGCACGCCCTGCAATCCGGTCGTCTGCCGTGTGGCCCATCTGGGTGAAGATGACGGCGGCGCTTCGATCGGAGAGAACGTGAATCAACGGTGACTGGGCCAGTCCGATGAGCAGGCCTTGCCGCAGCGTGTCGTTGAAGATGGTTTCGCCGGTCGTGTTCTCAAAGTCGGCAAGTACGATCGTGTCCCTGGAGGCGATGATGAATCGATGCCGGCGCAAGTATTCATGCCACCCGATTGCGGCCATCCCGATGACAAGGGCGACCCCGGCGATAACAACGGACCAGACGATCATCCTCTTGCTGCGCACCAGTGGCTTCGCATGGACCGGAGATTGCGCCGGCTCCAGTTCGCCCAGCGGGGCCCCATTCTGTCGCCCATTTTGTTGGTAGATTAGGCCGGATGCAGGATTTTCCGGAGGGTTGACGCGGCTTACGGGTGCGATGAATCGATAGCCATGGCGAGGCCTGGTCTCGACAAAACGCGGGTTGTTGGCATCGTCACCGAGAGCCTGTCTCAGTTTTGTGATCGCCGTGCCCAGGCACTGGCCAAAATCGACAAACGTATCTCCCGGCCAGAGGCGCTGCCGGATTTGCTCGCGATCGACGGTTTCGCCGGCGTTTTCAAGAAGCAGCAGTAGAAGTTGAAACGGCTGCTCTTGCAGCTTGACTCGATGGCCGTGACGGAAAAGCTCTCGAGACTCCACCGAGACTTCAAAAACGCCGAAGCGGTAAACCAGGCCGCGATGAGCAGGGGTCGCCATGTCCGTTGTTCGCTATGGGGCAGCCTAACAGATCGGATTGAAATGACGGGTCCGCGGAAAAGATGGCTGTGATCGGGCCCATCGCCGGTCTGGTCCATCTTATCTGCGATTGAAGCACAGGCAAAGCAACCGTGGTCCCCGCAGCACGGCAAATGCGGCCATTTCGCAACCGGCAATCACCCCGTTTTCGGCTCGGGCGGCCGGCTCAAGAAACAGACGGCCGCAACTCGACCCGCTTGGTGGTAATCGTCAACTTGCCTGGGGCCACATCCACGTGCTGAACCTGGTTCACCGCCTCAATCTGGATTTCACCAGGCTGCTTGGTCGATTGCAAGATCAGCTGCGCGAGCCCGTTGAAGAGCGAGCGTTTCGGCTGCTTGTCGCTTTCCTGGCAGTTCGGGTCGCCGTTACCCACCCCGAGGAACGCGCCGGCTCCGGAGATATTGAAGCCGATCAGATTTTGCGCGGTGGGAACGGGGCGGCCGTCTTTATCCAGCGCTTCGACCTTCACCACGGCGATATCTTCGCCATCCGCATCGATCTCGGTGCGGTCAGCCGTAAGCCGGATGGAGACCGCCGGGCCAGTGGTCTCGCGCTTTTCCGTGAGGACGACCTTGCCGCCTTTTGTACCGCGGGCCTCAATCGCTCCCGGCTCATAGCGGACCTTCCACTCAACGTGGCCCAGATGCGGAACCTTCTTGTTGCCCTGGCTTTTGCCATTCACCAGCAGCTCGACGGAATCGAGGTTCGAGTGAACCCAGACAGGGATCTCATCGCCTTCCCTGCCCTCGAAGTTCCAGTGCGGAAAAAGATGAAGCACCGGATCCTTGCCCCACCAGGATTTGTAGTAATAAAACGTGTCCTTCGGGAACCCGCACATATCGATGATGCCGAACTGCGAGTTGATCGAGGGCCAGCCGTACGGCGTGGGCTCGCCGCGATAATCGAAGCCGGTCCAGGCAAAGCCGCCGGCCTCCCACTCGCGGGTGCCGTAGAAGGTCCACCACTCCTCGGCTGTTTCGCCCCAGCCGGGCTGATTGGTGTCATAAGCGCTCATTGTGTTGCGAAGCGGATCGGTGGTGTACTCGCCGCGCGTGGAGATGGCGCTGGCTGTTTCGGATCCGTAAACGGGGCGTGTGGGATGCGCTTGATGGTAAGGATCGGGAAACTTGAGATTGTAGTTGAAGCCGATGATGTCGAGCGCCTCGGAGACGCCCTTCGAGTTGTCGCCGTTGACCGCTGCTGAGACCACGCGCGTCGGGTCGAGTTCGTGACAGCGGCGTACCATGGTTGCCGCAATCTTTGCGCCTTCCTCGGCTTCCTGGTTTTGGAGCTGCCACTCTTCATTGCCGATGGACCAGAGGATAACGCAAGGCGAGTTGCGGTAGCGCTTCACCATGGCTTCGAGTTGAGCGAGACCCTCGGGGCTCGAGCTCATCTGCCGCGTTTCGCACATCATCATCACGCCGAGGCGATTGCAGGCTTCAACCCATTCGGGCGTGGGCATGTTGTGCGAGGTGCGGAGGGCGTTGCAGCCCATCTCCTTGAGCACGGCAAGGCGGAAATATTGAAGCCGGTCCGGCAGAGCCGCACCCACGCCGGCGTGATCCTGGTGGTTGCACGTGCCTTGAATCTTGAGCGGCTGATCGTTAAGGAAAAATCCCTTCTCCGCATCAAAGCGCACCGTGCGCACCCCGAAGGCGACGCGTTCGGCATCACGTGGAGTATCGCCGGACATAACCGTCACGACAGCCGTGTAGAGATGCGGCGCATCGGGCGACCACAAGGAGGGATTGGGAAGACTCGCGGTAGCCGTAAATGCAGCGGAGCCGTCGGCGGCGATGGACTGCTCTTGAGCCTCGGCCGTGGCCACCGCATTGCCGGAAGCATCAAGAATCTTCCAGGAGACCCTCGCGCTCTCAGGCTGCTTGCCCGCATTTTTGACCGTCGCGCCGAGGGATAAAGTCGCAGATTGCCCGTTCACCTCCGCGCGGACGAAGCTGTCCCATGCGCCGAGGTGGAGCGGATCGGTTTTGATGAGCCAGACGTGGCGGTAGATGCCGGCGCCCTCGTAAAACCAGCCATCGCCAAAGCTGGCATCCACGCGCGCCACAACATAGTTCTTCGCGCCGAGGGCAAGAAAATCAGTGATGTCGAAGCGGAAAGGGGCGTAGCCATTGTCATTGCGCCCGACGAAGCAGCCATTCACGAAGACCAGCACACTACGGAAGGCGCCGTCGAATTCCAGAGACACGCGGCGGCCCGCATCGTTCGCCGAGACGTCGAATTCGCGCCGGTACCAGCCGACGCTGGTCTCCGGATAACGGCGTCCGAGCGGTTTGTAGCCGTGGGATTTCTGCTCCTCGTCGCGAACAAAAGGAAGTTCGACAGCCCAATCATGGGGCAGATTGAGCGTGCGCCATTTGGAGTCATCGAAGCCGGCCTTGGCGAAGCCAAAATCCCCGGTCTTGGCGAAATCGCCCTGCCCGTATCCGAAACCCAGGTCCTTCGCGGGATCAACGCCGTTGCCAAAGGTGAACTTCCATCCAAAATCAAAGAGCAGTTGTTCCCGCGGTGCGAGGGCTCCCGCAGTCTGACCGGAACTCGCCTGCGGCTCTGCGCCGAACAAAGCCGCCGTGCGGCTCCAAGCGGACCGCGTGATCAGCGAAGAGGTGGAAAGCGCGAGTCCGGAACGAAGCAGATTGCGGCGCGAGATTCTAGACATGAAAAGCCTTTCTTCCGACGAAATGCCACAGCGGCGTGGGAGAACGGGCGTGCCGGGCAAAACGGCACTATAAATCAGATCACGGGGTCAAGTAAACGATTTCAATGCCGGCCCGCGCTTCCCGTAGTTGCCGGTAGCGCGAGCCCTGAAAGCCGGAATTTTTTCATGCACCGACTATGATAGATTCAAACAGTTGTCGCCTCCGCGGAGAGATGGCCGAGTGGTTGAAGGCGCACGCTTGGAAAGCGTGTTTAGGGGAAACTCTAACGTGGGTTCGAATCCCACTCTCTCCGCCAGAACCTTTATAATCAATAAGTTACAGCTAAAATCAACATATAGATTTAGTTCTGCACTGTGCTGCTCAATGTTTATGCAGCTTTCCATACCTCGGCAGGTGTGCAAGGGCAAGTATGCTGACGGCACTCGAACTGCCCGCATGAGCACTGCGACATGGCTTCGCGGTTCTGAATGACGCCGCAAGCGGCACACGCACGGAACTCCAACGGTTCGGCTGACGGATCGATGACAAGATGTTGAACGGCTGAATCCAGATGAAGCGCAATTGTTGCTGACATGATGGTCTCCTGTGACCCTGGCTGTGGGCAGTTCGGCTGCCCTGGTGGTCGTCTGAAAGGGCACCATCGTCCAGCGCCCTCCGTGTCTCCTTGGGAAATAGCGGCTTGGCGCTTACCGCGCCTTTTGTTCTGCTTGACGATGAATCGACAATAACCATCTCAGGAGCAGAGAGCAACGGCCCTTTGGTGCAGTTCTTGACGGATTTTCGTGTACCTGTACTGGCTATCCGGTGATCTTGACAGGATTCTTTATCTATATGATAATAAGCATGTTATATCACAATTTGTGCGACTGTCAATGCAATTTGTGCGAGTCTGAATATGTAGGCATTCGAGATAGAACAGAAAATTGCCTGACTTGCTTCCAGTGATTGAGTATCGTGCTCTAGCTTTGCTTCCACGCTGGTGGTTCCGAGTATCGATACTACCCGGACGGACTGTCAGGATCATTCAAAAGCAGCAACCGCCGCGTGCTTTATGCTTTCTTTATAACTCGGTCGAAATGGAGACGAGATGCAACGGACCTTGAGCGAGCACATCACATTTCTCGAACAGAGAATCGAATCGCTCAAGAACCAGCTTCAGGAGACGGACAAGTGGTCCTCGCAGCAGAGCGAGATAAAGATCGATCTTAGTATCGCGGAACGTGCGCTGGTGCATTTTCGGAGAGCCTTCGAGTTCGAACAGAAGCTCAAACAGCGGCCTTCCCAGTGATCGGCAGACACTCTGCCACATGCTTCAATAGCACGGTAGGATGAACAGGTTTTTGCAAAAACACGAAGTGATTTCCCGCAGATAAAGCAGCGCTAATTAGATCGCTGGAACCGGAGTGACCAGACGAAAGGATCACTTTGCAATCAGGGAAAATTCTGCGGATCGAGATACCGAGTTCAATACCGTTCATTTCGGGCATCATCACATCCGATATCACCAACTGAGGTGGTCTCAATAGCGCAGCCTGAATTGCATCCTTGCCGTCGTATGAAGCGTTCGCAGCATACCCCATTTGCTTCAAGATTTCGACAAGGGTGTCCGCGACGACGGGTTCATCATCGACAACCAAGATTGATGGGCGGTAGTGCTTGTCTTTGGTAGTCATGGAGAATAAAGCATACACCCTGATGCCCGCGACCGTGTGATAGGGTGTCCATGAGGGATTTCGTGCCCCGGATTCTTATTATTGAAAATGATCCGCGTGATGTCCGGTTTGCTGAGCAGGGGGCTATGCAAAGCGGATTCTCCAGCATTATTAAAACCCCATCCGCTGAAGCAGCCCATGCTCGTCTCGAAAAGGCACGAATCGACAAAGAAGATTTGCCCGACGTGATTCTACTGGATATCGATTTGGGCTCAGAAAGCGGGTTTGATTTTCTCCGCGTACGTTATATGACTCCTTGGTTGTTAAGGATTCCTCTCGTGGTATGGACTAAGCTCGCTAACCACAACCAATCCTTTTGTGATGTCTTCAAAGTCCAAGCCTACGTCCAAAAATCTGCGGGAGAGTATGGACTTTCTAAGGCACTAGAAAACATCATGCGGCAGCCGTCACAGGACAAGTGATTCTATTTCCCAGTGCCCTGGTATGGCCTGTGAGCATATAAGGCCGGGATTCCTCCCGGCCAGTGCCAGCCATTGCGAACAATTGGATGTGCTGATTTGATTCCAGATGGCAGGAGGGGAGCCTACGTGGGTTCGGTGATAGGGGCTGGCTATTGCCTGCAATTGTACGCTGAAGTCGGTCAAATGTTGGTATTCGGTTTGTTCGGCTTCTCAGCCATATACTTCCCCATTTTCTTGCTGTGGTGAAGCACGATGCCGTGTTCAATGAGCACCCGTTCGATTGCAGCTGCGATCTCAGGCACGGAATTGAACGGTCTCGCACGTCCTTGTTTAATTCCGTGTGACTTATTCCCCGCGATGCGGACTACTCCGCTGCCCCATCCGTGTTTTGGTCGAATTTGTTTTGTGCCTGCGATGGCATCCGTCCAAAACCTGACCTTGATCTCGATCATCCTTTCACCGTGTTTCGCTTCCCGCACTTCAAAGTCGTTCTCTGAGTCCATACATTTTCTCCCGGTTGAATCGTTGATGTGATTCCAACAACGCGGCGCTACGAGGCGCTCACAACGGCCCCGCAGACACTACATTGGAGAACACGCTTCCTCATGACCAGAAGCCAGCCAAGCAAACCTCCGACGAAGAATGCGACGCCTAAAGAAATGGCGGTTACGCTTCCGATGACCCGGAACAGGTTTGTCCCCGCACCTGTTTGCCTTTCTGGCGAGGTATTGTTGCTGGAATAGAATGCATCTGCATCTTGGCCGAGTGGTGCGAGCGATCCTTCTTTCGCTTGCTGGAGACACGTTTGACCAGCCATGGCCTCCGAGTCAGTCTGTTTATATGCGGAGAGTGCACACTCGCAATATTGTTCAATCAACTGTTGAGATGCGTAGTACCCCACCTCCTGATTTTTCTGCCTGACACTGGTCGCACAACTTCTCCGGAAATCCGCATCAAAGGTAGTCTGATAGGGACGATTCGACTCGACTGTGCTTGTCCTCATTTCATCTCCGCTGCTAGCGTTGACCCCGACGAGTACCAATCCGCAGAAAAGCATCCCGAGAATCGACGGAATCAAGAGAATGAATCCAATGGCGACCACGGGACCGCTCATGCGGAACACTCTTTTCGAAATAAGTGTTCCCCGGTCGCAGACTTTGCAAGATAAGTAAGAGCTTTTAGCCAAATAAGTGGGCTGCGCCGGATAAACGGTTTGGACGCGCTGAATTGAATCTGGTCTCTGTTGCGCGTCTCGATTCGCCGGGTCGCCCCAGCCACCTTCGGGAGTTATGGACATTTCAATTGCCCTCCGTGAGGGAACCAGTCGTAACGCCGGTAATCCGCGATTCGTCCGCCTGTGGCGCGATCACGCCGAGAATCCGTGCCCCTGTGCGCCAAAGAAACTTATCCATCTGCCTGAAGGTAAAACAGTGAAGTCCATAACGATGGCGAAAGGTACTGACAATCTCGACTAACTTCTCGTATCGTCCCAAATCCTGACGCTGAAAGTCCGCGAATCTATCTTGTTTTCTATAGGCCCAAAGACACACATCGGTATAACGGTCGTAAATGGGGTAAGCCGTGGGATTGTGCCAGCTGCAAAACTTCGTTGCGAATGAGTAGTACATCCTCAGATTCGCACATTTGTAAATGCGTATGACGGCGGCAGCGTCGCCTTGGTCCATAAGAGAGTCGATGCCAAGTCCGGCAATATGGCGGGCCAACGGCCATACCTCCATATCGTCGATCCGCGTGCTGTAGACCTTATTGAGAACCAAAATCTTCAGAAGTACGTGAGACACCTCTGTGTTTCGAGGAAACTGCTCACGAAGCTGCGCGATAGCTTCCTCACCCAGCTTGGTCGAAGCATCTGAGTCGAACTTCCTGCATTCGGCCTCCACGAGTTCGACGGTTGGAGCGGGCAGCAGGACGGGCATTGCGGTAGCTGTCATCACAGGAAATCCGCGAATGAAATGTGGGGAAGGCTGGGCGCAATTATACGCCTTACTCAGACGGCAGAGCGCCAGAACCGCCCCATGGCCCGGCAAAAAACTTTAGTAATGTTGTGGGATTTTCGGCGGCGTGAGATTATCTAATTATCCGTCTCTATGGAGAGATTCGACGCACACTATCCCCCTCCCCACCAGAACGGTGATGACACCTAAGACATTAGCAAAGCGCAGACACCTTGTCAACAAATTTCTGGAGCACCATCAACCCGGCCCACAACGGCACAAAGGAAACCATAATCAAGCGACCATGAACGAGACCACAGAAGCCGAGACACCAAAGCAGCGCCGCACCGCAAGGCAGATGGCCCGCTATAAAAATGTCAAGCGAATGAATTATTGGCTTGAACACTACGGCACCGGCAGACAAAAGTTCTGGCGTGTCGGACTCAAACGCCTCACGGACGATGAGCACATGGCGGTGCGATTCGAAGAAGGCAGAAGGAGACCTTATTTCATCTACGACCATCGCAATCCCAAGCGGTCTCCATTGCGTGACAAGGGCAATCTCGGCCTCAGTGAACTCTGGAACCTGATCTCACCTGGGGAAACCACAGAGCAGATGTTAAGGGACGTGGCGGCGGGTAAAATCCCGGCTGGCTGTTATGTGGCGAAGGAAACGCTGGGCAGTCCTCGCCACGGACGCGCACGGATGCCGCGCGGGTATATGCAGAGAGACTATCTCCAGCCACGTACTGGCAACTATGAAAAGCGCAAGAGGAAACCGCTGGTAGAAGAATCGCTCGCAGCGCCACAGCCAATTGCAGGCCATCATGCGCTCACTGCTGAAGAGTATTCTGCCGTGGTCACATCTCTGCGCACCGCGCAAGCGAATATTTTTCAGCCGATCAACTGTCCTCTCTGCGGCGCTCCGAAGTATGCGGCCCTACAGCAAGGTGGTCTGACGCTGAAGTGCTTCCAGTGCCGACAAAGTTGTGATGCTGGAGCGGCGGTGGCGGAGGCGACGGCACAATGATACCCAAACGATCCATCGTCTTTAAGCCTGGGTGGAGTGCGGCACCACGTGGCTTTACGTCAATAAGCCGGTTCAGCAAGGACGGCAAGCTCGCCAGCATCCGGCGTGGCGTCTTCTCGCGCCTTAAAAGCCTGGACGCAACGCGCTTGTTGCTTGAACTGGCGAATCTCTGTAAATACAAAGGCAGTGTCATTCTTTCCAATCGGGACGCGATGACGATCATGGGCGCAGAAAACCGGATGGCACTCAACCGTGCACGTTCTACACTGATCGATCTCGGTGTACTTGAGACAGAGCCAACCGACGCGTCGCGCACCGCGTTTGAGTATCGCGTTCGCCCTTTTGTAGAACTGGGTGACGATGTTCAGGAAGACGACGATCCGTCTATCGAAGGCATTGAATTTTGGTTAGAGCCAATACCGCACCAGACCCTCACGTCGAAGACGCTCCGCGAATCCGGCGAGGATAGGCGCGGTCGTCAGAATTCCTCGGAGGTGTAACACCCACGTTACAGTTTCTGTAACACCCACGTTACACCTAGCGCCGAATAGCCGCATAAACAGCGGGTTTCGTGGTTTCAGACTCATCTTGAGGGCCGCATAGAGGGAGTTGCAAACAACCTAATTCCAAAAGCTGAAAACAAACAACACTTTACCCAAAAACAAGAGAAGAACCAAAGAACGTTTGGTAACAACGTTGTACGCGCGTGCGCGAGGATCGTCTTGCGTTGGGGTAAACACTTCACAAGGCAGAGCGTAAGCAACCGTTTGTTATCCGTTCGGGGCCGCGCAGTTGCAAACTTTGCAGTTGATCTCTGACAACCGGAAGCCGCAAACCAATGCCGTGGCGATGGTCAGCAAAATCGCACAGGGTGCCCGTGCTGGCAGCCCTTTGACCGCTGTGAAGCCGGAGGCACTTTGGTGAGGGGTTGCCCTCTCCCATCGTTTTCGGCCCGGTTTGGAATGGGTGCAAAGTATGCAGTCGGTATCCGTGAACTGCAACTCGCCGTCAGAGAACATCAACTATCTATTGGCCCTGGAATCTTATGTATAACCCGAACAAGTGAGTGCTGAATTGAGAGCTTCGTTCCGAGGTCGGGTCTATTAGGACAGAAGGGATAAGATGAACGGCGCTCTCGCCGCTGGACTCTTCGTCCCCGCACACTTTGCACAGACTCCACGACATTATCACTTTCAATCCCGCGCACCGTCGCGAGAAGGGCATCACATGTCTACCAATTTTATCGACGTTTCGCGCCAGATGAGCGCCGAGGACATCGAAGACCACTTCACCCGGACGAACGCCGCAAACACCAGATGGACGCACCTGGAAATGAGGCGGCGAGAAATCAGCCGCATGACCACAGCCCTGGTGGACGACTTGGAGCAGTTCCCATCCCGGCATAGCAGCGATTCATTCGCCCTGTACTCCGGCGTCCTGCGAACGTTTTGCATTTATCAACGGGAGATTGAGCGCCAAAAAGACGGCGTGCCGATGTCTGCCGACTGGGTTGCAACCTTGGTGGACGCTCTGAATCAGGCTACCGAACAACGCCATGCCATCACTCTTCTGATTCCGGGGTTGGCCGCGTTGGATGTGTCGAAGAGAACGAACGACCCGGACGCGACAGCTTACAAGGTTCTCATTGCAGCGATTGAGCAATTCAAAACAACGGCGTACAAGTTTTTGGACGAACCGGAAGCCACTCAGGAGCAGCAATCGTGAACAGCCTGCAAACCCAATTGTGTGCATCACGTGGTTTCACCGGGTATCTGGCCGCGAATCCCATCGATGATATAGACGCTAGTCTGCTCGGCATTCTGAACAGCTACGAATGCGAACTTGAGCGACAACTTGCCTGCCATCCCGGTACACGAGATTGGTTCGCAATATTGGCCCTGGCCGCGATGGAAGCCAAGTTGCTGCATGATGAAATGGTCGATGGTAATTCAGCCCTGGCAGCCTTTCGGCCGGAAAATGAGCCTACATCAATCGAGCAAATGAAACTGCGCCTGCTTGCTGATGCCATAAAGCTCTTTCAAAAATCATGTGCGGAATTGAGCACCCAATTTGAGACGCCGAAGGCAGTGGTTGAAATCAACACTCTCATTGAAAGAGTTTTGTCCATTCCATTCCAGGAGTATCGTTAAATGGCTCGCAACCTTGACACCGACCTTGCGGCAGCCCTGTCGAACAAACTGATCTCTCCTGTGCTCATGGCAGCACTGACGCTGACCTCCGGTGTGGCTTACATCTGGAGTGGCGTTGGCAATCTCGTCTACCAGGGCAACACTTATATTGGCGTCGGATCGATGGGTAAAATCTCGCCCATCACAGAAGGCTCTGGTGTGATGGCTGATGGGATGAGTATCACACTTAGCGGCATCGGCGCTTCACCATTTCCCCCATCGGACGTACCTCCCGGTGTTTCAAACCCGGTGAGTGTGCCGATGGGGCAGTACGTGGCGTGGGCGCAGCCGCAATCGGTAAGCATCTTCGATACCAACGAAACATCAGAAACAATCATCACCGCGAATCCTGCAAACTCTGCTACCAACACCTCCGCGTCGGCCTTTATGCAGAAACCAGAGTCGGCGTCAACCAATTGGAGCTACACAGTAGGGGCCGCGTGGAGCGACTTTCAAATACCATCTCTTCCCGCTGGCGCAATGATTCAATCGATATACCCGGTGGTGGTGGCAAGCTCTCAGAACGCAAACGCCTTTGTGGGTCTCTATTACGGTGCTGACTCTTATATAGATGCCATTGGTGAGGTACCTGATGGCTCTCATCCTTTGTTGGCTACAGGCGTCGGGTTCAGCACGAGCTTTAACACAACGCAGTTTACCGACACGACTTACACCGAAAAATTCACGAACGCTACATCGGCACTGTCAAGCATGGTGGTCTGTGCGGACATAAGCAACTCGCAAAACGTCGATTGGGCACTCAATACGCTTCAAGTTGACTTTGTGGGTTTCGCGATCTATTACACAGCTCCTAGCAATACTCCGAATCTCATCAATCAAGCCATCGCTGACATCGCCATCGGAGCACCAGCGCAAGTCTACTTTGGTCTCTATGGCAACGGCCAGTTGATTGGCAATCCGTATCGCATCTTTGCAGGACAGGTGGATCAGCCGGACATCAAGATTAGTCCGACTACAGCCAGCATCACTATCGCTCTTGAGAACAAGCTGAGTAATCTGTTGCGACCCACTGCGCGTCGTTACACTGCTGCCGATCAACATCTGATGTATCCCGATGACATCGGCCTCAACTGGGTGGAGATTCTTAACGACATCGCACTGAGATGGGGTTCTTAATGGCGCTCACAAGGACGAAGCATTGGGCAACGCGAGAGTTTCACAGCTTCTTGCTTGCCCGCGCCAAAATGAAATTCGAGTGGGGAGCAAACGACTGCTGCATGTTCGCAGCCGATGCAATCAACGATCTCAAAGGAAGGGTTCGGTCATGACGAGCGCAGAGCACGAAAGCCACGACATCACGGTGCAGATTGCTGCTGACAGGAGAAAGCATTTTTGGGTGAATTCCGTTTCGCTAAAACGCGGTCGTTCCACCCGCACATCTGGATTTGCTCCACGCGAAGCTGGGCAGCATTCATTACTAGCGATAGCCATTGTGCAGGCGTTGCTCTCCGTTAGCAATAAGGACCGTTTGCGATTGACGACGTTTAACACCACGCGGAAACCGAGTGTTGAAATACTTGTGCGTGACGTGGACTTCGTTGCCAGCATCCGAGCCCTGGTGAGCAATGATGATCCCCGGCCCTTTGGTTTTCGGGCTGGTCGGAACTTTTGGAGCGTTTTGGTAAAACAACTGCGCAGATTCCAGGTGACTGTCAAAGTCGTGCCGCTCGACGATGGCCGCATTGGTGCACTGAAGGTATGGGGGGCGACTACCGTTGTTGCCCCGCGAGAGACAACGGATGTACCTGCCATCTTCCTTGCGACTGCCGTGTGCACAACACATTAGACTTCAAGGTTTGCCGCACGCGGACCTCCCCGCATTCCACGGTCCGGCTTTATTTCTGCCGATTGTTGATTGTGGGTTTTAAGCGTGCACTGCGCCCGCTGGTCTGTCAGCTTCCAGCGGGCAGGGTTTCGAATTGCTCGCCACTTCATTTTCCTTATCAGCTTTTAGCATTAGCTAGGGATTCTTCGGTGAGCATCGGGGCTGGTTAGCTCAAGCCAGCCCCAAAGTTATTAACCAGGATCAGGCTGCCACGTCGGCTACAACGCGGCGGCCTGCGCATCGTTTTCCAGACGATGCTATCGCAACCGGTCACGGTGTGTCCATGGGTGTGGGCATCGTGACCGGCCCGCGTCATTAGGAAATCAACAATCAATTGGAGAGAAGAGGTAATATGTCACGATTAGTTCGCAGATTTATCGCACCCCTTTTGCTGCTGGTTAGCCACGCGCTGTGGGCAACCCAGTTCGCCTATGTTCAAAGCGCCATTGCAGCCAACCTATCAAGTCTTGCCTATACGTCCAATGTTTCTTCTGGACAAATTTTGATTGCCTTCTCATTTTCGTATAGCGGCAGTTGCGGAACAAGCACTACGGACACGATGGGCAATAGTTGGTATCCGCTGTCTCTTCTCGGGGGCAGCACCGGCTGTGCCTTCTATACAGTCAGTGCCGCATCAGGGGCAGACACCGTTAGCGTGGCCGGATTAACTGGCGATTATGGCCTTGCAGTCGCAGCCTATTCCACGAGCAACGCTCAATACTACATTGAGTCTGCTGTCATCGACTCGGTGACGAATACCGTGTCACCTTCTGTTGTCGGCAGTGGTTCAGTTGTGTCTGGTGCCGACTCCGTTGAAATCATGGCGGTGACGTTTTTCTGGAATCAGCACGGTTCCTACACAATGACTTCCTCTCCTGCCACCCTTAGACAATACACAGGAGGAATTAATGGATCGGAAACGATGGCCTTTGCGGACCAAGATTTAACCACATCAATCAATCCAGGGGCGAAATACACGAATACGTTCACCGGAGGCTCTAACGACGGGCACGGTACTGCAATATTCCTGGTAGCGCCCGTAAGTTCAGGCGGCGGCGGCACCGTCATCACTGTTCCAGTCGCAGTGCAGGGCTACGCCTACTAATCGCTTTTTACAGACAGCACACATGCACCAAGAGGGTCCACTTCGGTGGGCCTTTTTCTTCACTAAGGAGACATCGACACGATGGCAAACGGCGGCGTCGGGTTCAAGGTTGGAATTAAACTCGACATGGACAAAATTGATCTACGTTTGAAAGAACTAGGGCCAGCGATTGTGCGTGGATCGTTCATGCACGGATTCAACAAAGTTGGAAAGTTCTGGCGCGAACTCATCCAGTCGAAACTTCCGGTCGGCACAGAAGGCGACTATGATGGCGGCGATTTGCGCGACTCAATAATCTCGCGTGCTGGTGTAAACAAAAATCCCGTGACGGCGAAAGGCAAGGTTGCAGGCCGCGTGACGGTGCGACCGAATGCACGTAAGCAGCGGTCTGATGGAAAAGCTAAATCGTGGACGCCCGCAGAGTATGCACCAGCAGTCGAGTTTGGGTTAAAGTCACGCGACTATCCAAGCCAGCCAGTCTGGAGACCAGTGTTTGATTCCACATCCGAGCAGGCTCAACAGATGTTCGCACAGACCGTGGAAGACCACCTGGACGAAGCGGTAGCTAAGGTCAGGTCACAGATTAAGTAAGCAAGTCTGATTCCAAACTGGCTGCTGTCATGTAGTTGTCATCAATCTTTACAGTAAACAGCCGGATAGGGGGGTCAAATAGTTACAACGTTTCGCTACTCCCGGATCATTCGGCCCCCACCGATATCCCTCCGCAGTTGACATAATTTGATGTCACCCAGTGTAACGCTACCATCGGTAGCATATAGATGGATGCCCGCAAATTATTGAATGGATACCTATTTAGACGTAATCCCGCCTGAATGGTTGCAGGCAATTCCCTAAGAAAAGAAAACGAATGCCCAATCCGAAGAAACCCACTGCGCTTGCTGTCCTGCATGGCAATCCCGGTAAACGCAAATTGAATGCCAAGGAACCAAAATTCCTCGGCAAACCTGTGTGCCCTGATTGGCTTCATCCCATCGCCAAGCGCATGTGGAAGAAGATTGAAAGCGAGTTCGCACACACAGGCTTGCTGACAGCGGTCGATGTAGCGGCACTGTCTGCCTTCTGTCAGTCCTACGCACGTTGGAGACTTGCTGAAGAGATTGTGCAACGCGAGGGGCAGACCATCGAAGAGCCAATCGTCACCGGACAAGGAAATCTCACTGGTCGCGTGAAGATCAAACGTCATCCTGCCACGCTGTGCGCAAAAGATGCGCAGGCCGCGATGATGTCAGCGGGTGCTCGGTTCGGTCTAGACCCATCTAGTCGAAGCAGAATCGTCGCACCTGATCTGCCGGATGCAGAGACAGAGGATGACGACATCGACGCCGATCTGTTCGGCCCCATCAACTGATACCCCTAAGTCCTGGGTGCGATGCGTTGTCTCGCTTCCACAACTCCACAGCAATATAACACCCATCGGAGATGAAGATTTGTTCACAGAGGACAATCCATACGAAGGCATAACCTTCTATACCATCAACAACACTTTCGCGGCGGCAATCGGCAGTGGCAGACAGAATCGAACATTGGGATTCTTCGGCACCCTTAACGAAGCCATAGCCGCTCGCCGCGCTGCTCTCAATCCTGAAAGGACAGCATGAAACGTAAACATCCCCGTGCGAGTGGACAGCGAGAGTTGCGTCTCCACGTCGCACGACAGAAATTTGAGATTCGGAAAAACGCAGACGGCTCACGATCTCTCAGTGGTTATGCTGCGACTTTCGGCGATTTGAGCCAAGACCTAGGTGGCTTCAAAGAAAAAATCCAGCGTGGTGCATTCAAGCAATCCCTCAAAAATAATCCAGACGTTCTCTGCCTGTATGGTCACGATGATAACCAAATCCTAGGCAGAGTTAGTTCCGGCACTCTCTCAATTAGTGAAGATGCAAAGGGCCTGAAGTTCACTTGCAAATTGCCGGACACCAGCACAGCGAAAGACCTCATAGCGCTCATGGAACGAGGCGACATCTCCCAAATGTCGTTCGGCTTCATGGTGAACCCGCAAGGTGATTCTTGGGATGAAGTAGGCGGGCAACTTGTCCGCACGCTCATTTCAGTGACGCTGTATGAAGTCTCGGTGGTAGGCCAGCCCGCATACACATCAACCTCGGTTAATTTGCGAAGTGCACCAGCCGCAATTAGAGCCAAGCTGAAACGTGAGGATGATGAAGACGGTGAGGCAGACACTGACGACACTGACAACAGCGATGATGACAACGATTGTGTTTGCGCTTGCCCTAGCTGTGAGTTAGACGACTGTTCTAACTGCTCGCTGGCCGAGTGTGAAGACGAGCGGTGTGTCGGGTGTGGGATGCAAGCTCTGGAAACACTGCGGCTTCGCCTGAAGCTCGCCCAGCATCGTGCCAAGACGTTTTAACTGGTAGGACTCCCCAATAATTCAGAAACCCTTTCAACGTCCATGATGGACGCCGCGCAGTCGTGCGTTTACTCGCACTGCTCAACAACCAAAAAGGAAAACGAAATGATTTCGACCTCTAAGGCGCAGGGAGAACTGCGCAACAAAACCAACACTACCTGGAGAGCATATTTCAAAGGTCGCCTCGACACGTCCCTACCGGAACATCGCGATCTGCTCTCGACATCCGACGGCACAGGCGGCGCTTTCGTTCCGCAGGAGTTTCAAACAGGTTTCATTGCGCAGGCTTTGAAGGCGTATGCGCCACTCGCAGACTTCTCCCGTACACGGATCAGCAAGAATGGCCGTCCGGTGAAGACATCGACGGTGGATGACCGCGCAAACGGCATGACGCTGTATGTGGAAGGCAGTGGCGCAACCATTCCTGAAGTTGATCCCAGTTACGCATCCAGCACGACAAGCACTGACTTGTTCACCACAGGCCAAATCAAGTACAGCATACAGCTTCTCGAAGACAGTGAATGGGACCTTGAGACTCATTTGAGCAATCTTGCCTCGATTCGGTATGGTCGCGGCCTTGAGCGCATTCTTACACGGGGCACAGACTTCTCCGGTACCGCTACTCCAAACAATGCCGGACTGATGAACATTGCGACGGTGGCTACCACTACCACGTCGCTTTCTGCGTCGATTGGATGGACCGATTTGGTGAACACGTTCGACGCACTAGACGCGGCCTATCTGCCCAAAGGAATTTGGCAGATGACCTCTAAGACGCGCAATGCACTGGTAGAGGAAAAAGACGGATTCGGTAGGCCGTATTTCACACCCGCACCCAATATGGGCGGCTTCGATATGCTGTTAGGCCGTCCCATCGTCATCAACCAAAGTCTCGATCAACTGACTGTTGCCAATGGCATCCCCGTATTGTTTGGCAGCTTGTTCGACGGATTCGAGATTGTCGGTAGTGAACTGAGTGTGCGAGTGCTGCACGAACACTACGCATTGACACTTGAGCAAGCAATGATCGTGAGCACACGTGTTGGCAGCACGGCGCTTGCTCCTGGTGCGATTCAGGCACTCAAGCTGGCCGCAGCATAGCCGTCACATCAATCCGATCTAGAGCAAGAAGAAGCCCTCCCGGCTGGCCGCATCGACGGCTGCCCGTGGAGGGTCTTTTTGTTGTTTCGTGGCCCGTGTAGGCTATAGGACGCTTCGGGCGTACCCTACCCCTCGGAATTTGCCAGCGCAGCGTCCAGGGTCAACCCTGGGCCACGAAACGGCCGATTTTGGGACGCTTCCCTGCCCTGGTAGCCTGTTTGCGGTTCCCGGCCTTTGCCTTGCCTCCCCACTGAATTGCGTTGATTGTTCCTTTCATCTCGTCCGCTGTGGCAGGAGACAGGTAACGCAAGGTGGTTGCCAACTCAGAATGACCAGCAAAGTGCTGCACGGTTCGAGCGTCAACACCATTACGGAGCAGCGTCGTTAAATACGATCTACGCAGTTTGTGCAAGGTGAACTCTTTACATTGCTGCCCCGCCATTGGATCGCTGGACCGGATGTTCAATACTCGCCACGAATCGGAGGAATCCGGTACATGACTGAGACAGGTCTTGCACCGACCGCAGTTAAGGCCAGTTCTCTGCGCAAGCGCCTTGAGCATTCGGAGTAAATGCCCATTGGGTGCATTGTTCCTTGTAGCCAGTATCAGCTTGCTGTCCGGTACCTCTCTTTTGCGTTTTCTCAGTCTTTGAAGCAGTTCAGCAGGGACAGGCAGTAGCCTTTCTTCCCTGTCCTTGATGTTGAATCCCAAATCAGGCTTGCTCGTCACTCGAAATGTTTCCTCATGGAAGTCCACATCAGACCAGCAAGCATACATCAACTCCTGTTCTCTGAGACCCAACATCAGCGCCATATCGACCGCAAGGCGCATGTAATCATCTGCGGCTGCCCGCAATGCGTCAAGCTGTTCGGGATTGTAAATTGTGGGAGAAGTCTTTTTATCGTACTTGGGTTCATCCGGCATGAACTTTGTGTCCACCTTGCACCAGCGCAGAAACGATTTCACCCGGTTGTGTCGATTGGCGATGGTTCGCGGACTCAGTTTTCGCTTACGAAGTGCTGCGTGATAGTCGAGAATGTGTTCTCTGGTGATGTGCTTTACAAACGTTGTGGTACAGATTTTTCCAAACTCTGCGAGCACATGGTTGGCATTCTCGGCGGCCTCCATCTTGCGTTCACGCTCAAGGTCCGCGACGTATTCAGCAGCCGCGCCTTTGATGGTCTTGAGCGTCTTCAGTTCGCCAGCTTTGATTCTGGCAGCGGTCACAGCTTTGCGGGATAGGTTTTCCCACTGCAAATACGCATCGCGGCCATGCTTGGCATTGAGGGTCTGATAAACCTGCTTGCCGTTCTCCCACGATCTGATCTGGAATCGACCGTCAGGGTACTTTTCAGGCTTTCCTCGGTCCATGACCTCGCCCACCCGTGCTTCTTTTCCATGTTTCTTGTCATCGATGAGGGCGGGAAAGCGACGCCATATACTTGGTTTGTCACTCGTCTTGGGAACCTTGCAATACCACATCAAGGCAAGCTTTTTGTCTCTTATGCTCACGCTGATTCTCCTGTGTCTGCACAGTTTGCAGCCTGACTTTTAGTTCTGCAAACTGTGCTGCCATCAAGAGATTACCATAACTCATTGAAAACACAACGGCGGAAAGAGTAGGGGCGAATCCCACTCTCTCCGCCATAGACTATAAGCTGATTGGAATCAGAGCCGATGCACCCATGTTACACATTGTGTGACAGAGTCGGGTTCTCCGGTTTTTTCTTTTGCAGATAAGCGAATTCACGTGCCCAGCCCGGGTATTAACCAAAGAGGGCTTCCGTGAAAACGCCGAATGTTCGCCTCTATAACACATTCGTGGAGAGCTTCAGCAGCAATTCAGAAAGACTGTATGAGCGAGGGAATCTCAGTGAGCACTCCGACGGAATGGTGGCAGGCCTACATCGGTGATTGTGGTTGTGAGAAACCATCCAAGCTTTCCCAGCTTCTGGCAGAAACCATTCCCGCCGAACCGCGCACAAAAAGGCTATTGGATATCGGCTGCGGCACCGGGGTTATCGGTCTCTATTGCCTTCTTGAGAAGAAGGCCGGCTCTGTCACCTTCATTGACATTCTGCATGAATGGATTGACATCACCCGCGCCAACGTCGGTCTCAAAATTGAGCAAGGAGCCATTCATCCATCGCAAGTCAATGTCGTGGATGCAATGCCCTTCGATCAAATCCCCCCAGAATTCGTTGCCCAACACGATATGGTTGTTTTCAGCCTCCCGCAGTTTCCTGAGGACTTTGTAAGCCCGCATGAGTTGTCCGAGATCGCAGCCGATCCTATTAGAGCCAGATACCGTTTAGCTGGCCGGGATGGGTTAAAACTGGCGCGTCACTTCTCCCAGTGGTATGCCCGCCTCAGACAGCCAAGACCTGACGCCGTATTTGTCCTGTGGTCGATCCTTGGCAAGCGGCAGATCGCAGAAGCGCTCAACACGGATAGTTTTCAATGGAAGATTATTCAGGAGACGCCGATTCCTCTCAAGCCCGAGTTTTCTCGCGTTGCCGCAGAGTTCTTTCAGGACGCTGAAGAAAGAGATAACAGAATGCTTGCAAGGGATGGGGACGGCTGGACGAACCACGCGTTAACGATCAGGCTCACGGACATCTGAAGCCGCGAACGCGCCTTCGATCTCAGCTGACCGTACTCGGGGTTTTAGCAGGCTTGCCGCGCCCAGCCAGCATGAGACAGTGACCGTCGTTCGAAACATGTCAGGGAGGGTATCGACGGCCAGTAACATGGCCATGCCTTCAAGTGGGATACCCGCGGAGGCAAGCATGGGCGACATCACGATAATGGCGCCGCCGGGTATGCCCGGGGTGGTCATGCTAACGGCGATTGCGTTAAGAGCGAGTGTGGCGAACTGTGCGGAGGAGAGAGACACTCCGTAAAAACCCGCCAGGAAGCAGACCCCGACCATTTGTACGATGCAGCCGCCCACATGGAAGATCGATGCGGCGAAGGGAAAGAAAAAAGCGGAGATGTCATCTGGAAGGTGGAGGCTATCATGCCCCGCCTTGTACGAAGCGGGCAGGGCGGCGAGCGAGGAGCGCGAAGTAAAAGCGATTGCCTGCGCCGGAGCGCCAGCTCGGATAAATTCAGGAACCCTCAATGAGCTGAAGATCGCGATACTGGGATAGAGAACGGCTGGGATGAAGGTGGTGGTGATGATGCACATGGCAACCACGTAACTAACCAGCCAGTTCGCGCCACCTAACCCAACGCTTGCGCCGAGGCCTACGGAAAGACAAAAGACTCCAAGCGGAACCGCTTTGAGAATGCCGCCGATAAGGATGGTGAAGCCATCTGCCAACGCACGGAAGAAATCGGTGAGAAGAACGCGCTGAGAGTCTGGCAGGCGCGAAATGGCGATGCCCAGTGCAACGGAAGCAATCACCAGAGGAAGAAGGGCGCCGTCCTGAACGGCCTTGAAAATGTTGGCGGGCACGAGGCCTACAAGGAAGGAGCTGAATGTGGGAACCGCAACGGCGGGGATAGAAGATGTGGCGGCGGCCACGGACCCGCGGCCAAGGATGTGCGACAAATAGTGAAAGAGAGCGAAGGCAATTCCCCCCGCAAACACAGCCGACGTGACAAGGTAGAACAGGATGATGGTCAGCAATCTGCCCGCGAGACGGCCGAGTTTGGCAGAGTTGGTAACGGCACATCCGGCTATGAGGCTGGTGCTGACGAGCGGAATGACGCAAACCAGGATCGCGTTGATGAATAAGCGCGCGAAAGGCTCAATCAGCGTAGGGACATCGTGCAGCAGGGGGATGGGGCTGCGTTTAGACACATATCCCAGAAAAGCACCGAGGAGCAGGGCCACAAAGACGCGAAAGGGGAAACTCATGCTCAATTCCTATTCGAGAGACGCAGTCGCTTGTAAGGATGAGCCATGATGTATTCCCTATCAGGCGTAGTGGCCCTCCCAAGCTGATGGCGCGATGGCCGGCGAAGATGGCGTCGTAAGATCGCCACCTCCGCCTCGGGTGTGTGGCGCCTGCGAAAAGCACGTGCAGTTTTCTCTATCCGTTTCTAACCACGTCACCCGAAAGAACTTCATCATCGAGATTCAGTTGCGCAGCCGATTCGGAATCGAGAAAGAGCTTCGCGTTGGGATGCGTACGAAGAATCGTCGCCGGGCATTTCTCTGAAATTTCCTCGTGGAGTGTTCGCTTCACGATCTCTGCCTTGCGTCCTCCGGGCACGGAGAGAATGAGTTCGGGGACGCGCATGATCGTGGGAATCGTGAGAGTGAGAGCTCGATTCGGAACCTCCTCCCAAGTCCGAAACCATCCTTCGGCAGCCTGTTGTTTCCGGCAGGCAGAATCCAGCAGGGCGGCTTTCATCTCAAGTGGATCGTGAAAATCCGCCACGCTGGGATCGTTGAATGCTAGATGTCCGTTCTCCCCTATTCCCAGTAAACCTAGCTGAGGATCGGCTTCGCGCAGCTGCTTTGCATAGGCCCGGCAAAAGCTGTCGTGGTCCGGCGCGTTGCCGTCGATTTCGAAGAACTTGTGGATAGGAACACGCGAGGTCAGGTTCTGGCGCAGGTATCTCCGGAACGAGGCGGGATGGTTTTCGTCGAGGTCCAGGTATTCATCAAGATGAAAGCCAACAACCTTATCCCAGGGAATATCCTCCCGGTTGACCAAGCTATTCAGCGTGTCCAGTTGCGATGCGCCCGTGGCAAAAACCGCACCGACCGGATTCCGGACCTTGCATAGCCTGCGAATGGCCTGTGAAGCACTCTCCGCTGCCGCATGACCGCTGGATTTGCTGTCAGGATGAACCTCTACATGAAGCGTATCAACCTTAAATCGAATGATATTCATATCAACAACGAGTCCCTTTCGAGGTCCACGCCGAACCTCAGTGAGTGATTGCCGACAACCTCTGTGAAGTTATCGCCTAATCCGAGTCGGGATGCGATTCTGGCGTCGTACACGGGCCGCAGGAATCTGAACATCCCCCAGTTGTAGCCGAAGCGTAGTTCATTGAAGAGTGACGGGGCGGGTGGGTCGATGGCGCGAAACGGGCTTCGCACGATGCCCATGTTTCCACCGTTCCCCCAATCGTTCCGTGCGGCGGGTTTCCCCGGCACGGTTGCAAGGCTGGCTTTTTATAAAGCGCAGGCCTGCGAGTGGCGCCCAAGTGCCGCGCCTTCCCGGTGTGCCCGCAGCGCTGGCATACCTTTGAGTTCTGCTACGAAGAGCCTCCATACCTGACCTGTACGCGCAATCGTTGGTCGTGACCATGATTGTCGTGAAATGGCAAGAGGCGTGTCAAGAAAAATATATCAATAAATCGTGAAATATTTCTCGAAGTGATAAGTAAATCGGAGAAGCGCGATAGAGCCCGCGTCAGACGAGGTTCATGGCCGGCCGGCCCGCATGGTCAGCATCGGTGACCTGCGAAAGCGCACGGCACGAATCTCGCTTGATGAGCTCGGTGGGGACGGTAACTGCCTGAGGGGACGCATTGGGATTGGCAATGCGCTTCAGCAGCAGCTCGACCATGTATTTACCCAACTGCTCGGGGAACTCGCGAATGGTTGTAAGGCCGGGGTGTAGCCAGGGCCCTACCGTATCGTTGCAGCCTGCTACGCTGATGTCTTCGGGAATTCTGAGACCGCTGTCGCGAAGTGCCTTGTAGACTCCGTGCGCACTGGGATCGTTGCCGGCGAAAATGGCCGTGACCGGCTCGTTGCCGGCCAGCAGGGCCTTCGTTCCGAGGTACCCGATCTCCTTGTCGTTTTCTGAGCGAGGGGCGACCTGGCGCGGCTTCAATCCAGCTTCCTCCATGGCCCTGGAGTAACCGGCATGGCAACGGGAAAACCATGGCAGCTGGAGATTGCCGACAAACCAGATGTGCCGGTGGCCGAGACCGATCATATGCCGGGTGATGTCGTATGCGCCCTGAATATCGCCAGAGAACACGATGTCATGTTTCAAGTTCTCGGGTTGGCCAGTCAGGTTGTTACCCAGGGCCACCAGCGCAATTCCCTTGTGTTCCAACAGCTGGATCAGGTTGCTCGAATTGTTTCCCGCCAGAATTACTGCGCGTACTACATCTCGGCGCTGCACCACATTGGGCAATTGCAGGTTCTTCCATGGAATCTGCGACGAATAGTTGAACGAGAGAAAAATCATATCCCAGCCATTCTCGGCGCAGGATTCTTCCGCCCCAATCAGAATTCTCGAATGGAAAGCGTGCAGCATGGTCCGGTTGCAGAGAAGGAAGGCCAGCGCCTTGGTCTTGTTGCGCTGGGTGAGGTCGACGTCCAGTTTTGCAGCTGCCGCCAGCACCTTGCTCTGAATGGCGGGATCGACACGATTGTTTCCATTCAGAACCCGGCAAGCCGTCGCCACGCTGACGCCGGCGCACGTTGCCACTTCCCGAAGTCCCACTCTTTTTTGCCGAGCCATTCTGTCCTCCACCTTCTCTGCGCGCGTTGTGAAGCCTGTTGCCACACCGATCCGGTTATTTGTTTAGTAGGGAGTGGCCGGAACCAACTCCAGGGCTCGGAGACGGGGCAGTCGTTGCAAGAATACAGTTGTGGGCCGGCATTGCTGGCGGCAGCTCTCTAGGATAGTGAACAACACACTCTGGGTGCGCACGCCCTGCTCGGTGCGATTTCCTCTCCGGACCATGCGGGTTGCTACCCTGGGACAAATAGCTTGCGTGGCGCGGCAGTTGATCGTCTCCAGACCGGGGCAAAAATTACTCTAGCGTATTGCTGCAAGATAGTCACCTTCGATACGACCAAGTCTGGATTTTATTTCGCATAGGTCGATCCGCCCTCGGCGACTGGAACATTGCGGTCAAGTTGATATTTACCGCGCAGAACATCGCACACAATTGAACCGACACCGCGCGTTCATCTGGCAGTCTCTTTGCTCAAGCGCTGACTGCTCGAAACCCGCGAGCCTGGAACGTCTATACGCATAGCTGGATGAATTCACATTCCGGTTCAACCGATGCAAATCAGACGGCCGGGGCGAACTCTTCTATAAATACCCATCATGCGAGATGATGGCTGAGGGCAGTTTTTATGCGCGCCGTTCTACTCTAAAAATGCCCCGGAAGGGCTCCTGGAAGTACTTTTATGCGGCGACGCTGCAAATGGTTCCAGAGATTGTTAGACGCCATTGAGAAAATTTTCTCATTCATGGAGACTTTTTTTCTTGACATACTCGGCCCGTGTAACCATAATTTCGACAGATCGCAATGCAATTGAAAAATTTGTTTGAACGGGACCGATAACCGCACTCTTTAGTCGGAAGCGCTTGAATCGATGTCGGTCCCTGGAGTTCTTACCTCAGCGTTCTCTTCCCCGCCGTGCAGCCAAACGCATGGCCGAATTTTGCGCATCCAGCGCAAGCCGATCTTGAGTTTTCTAGTCAGCGTCGATGCATCACGTCGCTGCGAATGCGCGAAACCGCTCCGGCGGGTCACTTAAGCTGCGTGCGGATGGAAGACAGTTAGGCCCTCGTAAACGCCGGCTTCTCGGGGGCGGCGGCCGCTTCGCAGGGGCGGCAGATTTTTCTTCATGGATGGAGAGACAAAATGGTTAGTAGGCGTGAATTTCTCGACACACTTGCGATTGGCGCAGTGGGTGTGGCCATCACTTCGAGCGCGAAGAGCTACGGTCGGATTCTCGGCTCCAATGACCGGGTCAACTTTGCGATCCTTGGCCTGCATATCCGTGGCTACGATCATCTTGGATCGCTCGTAAGGAATAGCGATACCGCTCGTGTCTCGCATGTTTGCGATGTGGATCGAGACACGATGGCCACATTCGCAGGGGTCGCGGAGCAGGACTTGGGCTATGCTCCGGTCAATGTTCAAGACTTTCGTGAAATCCTTCAAAACCGGGAGGTAGACGCGATCACCATCGCCACTCCCGACCATTGGCACACCCCTTTGGCAATTCTCGCCTTGCAGGCGGGAAAGCACGTCTATGTTGAAAAACCATCCTCCCACAATCCTGCCGAGGCGGTGCTGATCGTGCAGGCTCAGCAGAAGTATCAAAAGTGCGTGCAGTTGGGTACGCAACAGCGGTCATGCCCATACACGATGGAAGCCGTCGACAAGATTCACAATGGCCTGATCGGCACACCATACTTCGCCAGGGCCTGGTACGGCAGCTCAAGAAAAGGGATCGGCTTCGGGAAAGAAGCTCCCGTGCCGCCGCAGATCGATTGGGATCTCTGGCAGGGGCCCGCGCCGCGGAAGCCCTATCACGATAACTATCAGCCCTACGACTGGCACTGGTTCAAGCACTGGGGCACCGGTGAAGCTGGAAACAATGGTGTGCATAACATCGACATATGCCGCTGGGCGCTCGGGGTCGACTATCCGCAGAGCGTCGTAGCAACGGGCGGAAGATATGCCATGAAAGATGACCAGCAGTTTTACGACACCCTTTCAGTCAACTTCGATTACGGCGACAAGATGATCACCTGGGAGGGAAGGAGCTGCGCCGCGGTGGGGTACATGGAGCGCAATTCCGCGTTGGTCATCGTCGGAACCACCGGTTCGGTCATGATCTATGGAGACGGTGGCGATGGCTATGAAACCTTTGATCTCAGAGGGAAACAGACTGGCGTCTTCAAGCATGACCTGCATGACCCCGACTCTGTCCGTCCGCCCAGTCAAGCGGGCGGCGGCCAACAGCCCGCCGGACAACCGCACAGCGGCCGGCCGCGCGGCGGCGGCGATCCGATAACCGCTGCCCACTTCGCCAACCTCATCGCTGGAATCCGCAACGGAGAGAAACTTCACGCGCCTATCTCCGAAGGGGCCAAATCGACCACCCTGATGCTCCTGTCGAACATCTCGTGGGAAGTACAGCGCCCCCTGAAGCTCGAGGCAAGTGACAACGCACACATTCAGAACGACCCGGCTGCCATGAAGCTGTGGTCGCGCGAGTACGAGAAGGGCTGGGCTCCCCATCTCTGAGCCGCCTTTGCGTCTGCAGGGGATATCTGTCAACGGCCCCTGCCGTAATCCTTTCAAATCGCTTTACCGGTCGCAAAAGCTATCCCCATCAATTTTTCTCTTGACCAAAGAAGAGCTGGAAAATTTGGTCAAGCTTTCGAACACGAGATGCGATTGCAATCAGCTCACGCTGAAGAACTCATAACTCGGGCGCAGGAGAGGGATCGGACCATGTTAGATCGTCGTCAGTTTGTCAGGACCATTGGACTCGGCACGATGGCAGGCGTAGGCATCGGAGCGGTCGGGTCACAGATCGCTGCGGCCGCGCAATCGGATGGCAATGCGGACAAATCGAAAGTTGCAAGGCTGTTGCCAGGCAACTGCGCCTACTCGTACGGCAAGGACATGGGGTATGTCAATGGTCGGGTTCGGCAAGGCACAATGACGCTGGAAGATGTCATCCTAAAGGCGGTTGAACAACAGATTGCCGCCGTCGACATGACGGTATATTACCTCAAGTCTAACGACCCCGAGTATCTTCATAGCCTTCGCCTCCTGGCTTACAAGCATGGCGTGGCGTTCTCAGGAACTGCATGCAGAGCGAGCATGGTTCAGGCTACGGCTGACCAGCGCGCAGATGCGTTGAACCAGATCAAGCAGTGGGTGGACGTGACGGAACAGCTGGGAGCGTCGCACCTGCGGGTGTTTGCGGGACCGCTGCCGGAGGGGGCGAGCCTCCAGGAGGGCGTGGAGTGGGTGGTAGATGGGATGAAGGCGGCCTGCGACTACGCGGGCGCGAAGGGGATCGTGCTGGGGCTGGAGGACCATCAAGGCGTGACGCAGACCTCCGACGTGTGCATTGAAATCATGCAGCGCGTCAATCATCCGTATGCCAGCATCAATCTCGACATTACAAATTTCATCGCTGGGCCTACTCAGGACGCTTACGCGCAGATTGCGGCGTGTCTGCCGTATTCCTCCGGCAACATTCACATCCGCGATCACTTTTATGGCGTTGATCACGCCCCCGTGGATATGGAACGTGTTTGGAAGCTGTTCGCGCAGGCTGGGTACCAGGGTTATGTGTCGGCGGAGTACGAAGCCAACTTCCCCGGTAGTCTGCCACCTTCCCTCGCCGTTCCCCAATTGCTTGAAACCATAAAGGCGCTGTGCAAGAAGTATTCAAGCGTCTAGTCAGGGACGCCCCGGCCATAGTTGCAAGTTGAATGGCGGTTCCGCACCACTCCATCGAATCGGGCGCTAAACCGTGAAGGGGAGAGCTGTCATCAAGAAGACGCACCATTACGATCGCGAGTAAGGGTAAGTCAACGAGCAGGGGCTGGCCACGTTCTTCACCAAGAACTGAGGAGCAGCTGCCCTGGGTGATCCTGATCGAGAAGAGCCTGATCGTCTGCGACCAACGGATCGATGTGACCGGACGTGCGGTTCTTACAGGCTGGATCGAAATCTTCCGCCGTGCAGGTGGCGGGAGGCTCGCAGCAGCAGGGCGAACGTCGCTGGGAAAGCGTGGCTTTCTATCGCTGGCAAGCGGGCCCGGTGACGCTTAGCAGCCGCAAGCAGCGGCTGGAACAGCTACGGTTGCGGAGCAAGGACCCTGGCCGTAACCGGGAAGCGGAGATCCCCGCTTTCGCTGCCACGCACGACCAGTCGCCGTTATGGCGAGCGCATGCGGAACACGCTGTTGCACGGTGTCTCCGCGCACAACGATAAGGATTTGTTTCCACGGATGTACAGGGACGTGATTCCGCAGATGCCTTAGACGGTTCAGGAGGAGCGAAATGGAAGAATTGAAGAGCAACGGCGGGCAAGCAGGCAACCGACGGTCCAGCATATGTCTTCGCTGGGTTGCTGTCACGCAAAACATTTTAGCAAAGCGCGCGGCGAACATCATCACGTCATACATCACGCTGCTCGTTTTTGTTTTCTGCTCGAGTGTCATCGCGCGGGCACAACAAACTACGGGCTCCATTGTGGGAACGGTCACGGACGAGCAAGGTTCAGTGGTGACCACAGCCACTGTGACCGCGACCAATACGCAGACCGCGTTCGCTCGCTCCGTGCCGGTAAATGGCCAGGGTGAATACCGCATCGATTACCTTCCCGTGGGCAAGTACAACCTTCAGGCGGATGCAGGGGGCTTCAAGCGGTACATGCAGCAGAACATCGTGCTGACCGTTGACCAGACACAAACGCTGAACGTGACGATGAAGGTGGGCGGAGAAAGCCAGACGGTGACCGTCACCGGGGCGCCGCCGCAGGTGGATACGAGCAGCGCGGAGCTGGGCAGAACCGTTACCCCAGAGGAGATCACCGGCCTTCCGCTGGTCAATCGCGACGCGTATGAGGAACTGTCGCTCATTCCGGGCGTCATGGCCAACAACGAGAGCCAGCAGAGCAACCCATCGGGCTCGGCTAACTTCAACATCGGCGTGCCTGCGGCGGATGTGCAGATCAACGGCTCCACCGATGGCGGCGTTGGGCAGGTGAGCTTTTATCTGGATGGTGGGCTGAACATGTCGGTACTCCGCGACTACGGACAGCAGCTGCCAAACCCGGACGCGCTGGAAGAGTTTCGCGTGGAGACCAGCAATTTTTCAGCCCAGTACGGGCGCAGCTCCTCCGCGGTGGTCACGGCAGTCACCAAGTCGGGAACCAATCAGCTCCATGGAGCGCTGTTTGAGTTCAACCGCAATACCGACTTCAACGCTTATCCGTGGAACGCGCCCAAGAATGCGAATGGGCAGTTTATCAACGCGCCGTACCACCGCAACAACTTCGGCGGCGTGGTCGGCGGCCCCATCAAGAAGGACAAGGCGTTCTTCTTCTTCAGCTATGGCGGCCTGCGGCAAGTTGTTGGATCGTACGTCAGCGGCGGCAGGCTGCCCACGGCTGCGGAGCGTCTGGGCGACTTTACCGCAGATCCCTATACGGTCTACATGCCCGGCACCAAGACGCAGGTGGATGGAATGAATAGTGCTCCCAACTGCCAGGTCGCTAAGCCGAATTGCATTCCAACCCTCTTGCTTGACCCGACCGCGACCACCGTGACGTCGGGAAAAAATCCGCTGGCGACCATTCCGCTGCCCAACACCGCCAACAGCTCGGGAGCGCTGGTGGACTGGACGGGCTACTTCACCGGTCCGACAGTCGACAATGAGTATCTTGGCAAGGTCGACGAAGTACTGGGCCAGAACGATCACCTGGCGGTGACCTACTTCTATATCCACACAACGCAAGACGCCTTTGGAGGCGGCAACATCGCTCCCTGGGTCAGCGTCGCGTCCTTCACCGGCCAGACGAACGCGAATATCAGCGAGATTCACTCCTTCAGTCCGAGCACGGTCAATCAGGCGTGGGTCAGCTTTTCGCGCGCGGGAGGCGGACGTATTCCAAAGCCCGCGGTTAGCATTGGGCAGCTGGGCTCGGCGTTTACCATCGAGGGACCCGAGGCGCTGCCGGATTTGGCGGTGTCAGGCGATTTCACGGCAGGCGATAGTAACGCCGGGCCGGTAAGCGGCTCGGATTTCTATTCGATCCGCGACAGTGTGAGCATGACCAAGGGCAAACACACCCTCGCCTTTGGCGCCGAGCAGGCGCTCGAAAAGAGCATGATCATCGCCGACACCGAGAACTACGGGGTTTTCAGTTTTAGCAGTTCCGCTCCCACCACCACCGGCAATGCGATGTCCGACTTCATGACTGGTATGCTTCAATCGCTGACGCAGGCCACCCCGTACCATATGCTGTTAAGCGCGTGGCATACTGCGGTGTACCTGCAGGACGATTACCGCGTCACGCCGCGGTTCACGGCCAACCTGGGCATCAGGTGGGACCTCGACACCCCTCCAGTGGAGTCGTCGAATCTTACGGCGACGTTCGTCCCCAGCGAAGCGGCATCCGCGAGCAATCCGGCGGGCACCGAGTCGACGATCTCTCCCACCGCGCCTCCGGGCATGTTCTTTCCGGGCGACCCGGGCGTGCCGCGCGGCATCACGAGCATGAGGTGGCATCATGTTTCGCCGCGCGTGGGCCTTGCGTGGGATCTGCTTGGCACCGGCAAGACCGTGTTACACGCCGGCGCAGGCGTTTTCTACGGCAGCGTATCCGGGAACGAATGGGGCCAGCCGACCAATGCAGCCCCCTTCGCGATTGAAGATACCTGGGGTTCCGTGAACTCGATGTCGAATCCCTACTCACCCACGATGGTGAATGGGACCCCGTCTTCGATTATCAATGGAAGCCCCTTCCCGTACACCTACACTCCGCAGCACCCGAATTTCGTGTACCCGGCCAGCAGCGTGATCACGGATTCAAAAACCATGCAATGGCCCTACACGTACCAGTTCAATGCTTCGGTTCAGCAGCAGCTGCCGCAACATATCGTGACGACAGTTGCCTACGCGGGCACGCTCTCCCGCGATGTTCCGATATTCGTCGACGTCAATTACGCTCCCTATGTGCCCGGATTAACCGGCGAAAACTCCGGCGCCGCCGGCGGAGGCGGCTACAACGCACGGCGTCCCTACGATCAGAATTCAACCGGGACGGGGACTCTGGGCGAAGATCAACAGCTGCTCTCTAACCAGGACGCCTCGTATCATTCGCTTCAGGTGTCGGTGAGCCGGCCCATGACGCATAACCTCATGCTCAACGGCTTCTATGTATGGAGCCATGCCCTGGAAAGCGCCAACATCGCCGCGGACGGAATAGGGAGCGCCCAGGATTGGAACAACCTGTGGGAGGAAAGGGGCCCGATGACCGACGACCGGCGCCACGTGGCCACCATCTCTGGCATTTGGAATATCAACTACTTCACGGGGACGAGTTTCCTCGTGAAGAACCTAGTCAACGGCTGGACGATCTCGCCGGTCTACTACATCCAGAGCGGCGCGCCGTTCTCCGCCAGCACCGGCTCGGATAAGAACGACGATAGCCAAAACTCGAACCGTCCCGACCTGGTTGCGGGCGTCAATCCCGTCCTGAGTGCTCACCGTAGCCGCAGCGCCGAGGCCGCCGAATGGTTTAACACTGCAGCCTTCGTGGCCAACGGCCCCGGCGTGACCGGCGGCATTGGCCCTGGGGGAGCGGACGGCAATGAGCCGCTCGGCTATCTGCGCGGGCCGGGTTACCGCGACGTCGATCTGGGAATCTTCCGCAGTTTCCAGTTTGAGCGCGGCACCACTCTCCAGATCCGCGGCGAGGCTACCAATGTCTTCAACCTGGTCAGCCTCAACGCGCCATCCTCGACCGGTCCTCCGCCGACGGTTGGCGCCTCGCCGTCTTCTTCGAGCTTCGGCGTAATCAGCGGCGCCGGCAGCCCACGCATCCTCCAGGTGGGCGCGCGGCTAACTTTCTGAGAGAGCCGGACAATCTCCACATGAACCGCCGGCCGGATGAGGGCTCCTCATCATAATCTTGATTGATACCGCGGAGGAGATTCATGCCGGAAAGAAAGGTACAGTGATTACTCGCAGAGACTTCGTGAAACAGGCGGGAGGTGCCGGCCTGGTGGCCTCGAGTGCGGGGATGACTGCCCAGTCCTATGCCCGGATTCTTGGTGCGAATGAGCGGATCCGGCTGGCACAACTCGGCTGTGGGGTAGGTGGCGAAAGTCACGTGCATATGGTGTATCTGGCGTCAAGGCAGACGCCGGTGGAAACGGTTGCCGTGTGTGACTTATGGAGCGTTGCCCGGGAACATCGTGCTGCGCAGGTGAAAGAACTGTTCAATCTGGAGCCCCAGCAGTGCCAGTACCCTGAGCAGTTCCTCTCCCGGAACGATCTCGACGGCGTCATGATAGCGACAGCGGACTTTCAACATGCCAAGCTGTGCGCCGATGTCGTTCGTGCCGGGAAGGACTGCTACGTTGAAAAGCCATTTGCCAACGTGCTGGCGGATGCCAAGGAGGGGCGCGACGCTGTAAGGAAGTCAAAGCAAATTGTCCAAATGGGCACGCAATACCGCAGCGAGCCCTATCACGTCGCGGTCCGGGATATTATCCGCTCCGGACGGATCGGCGACATCGTGCAGATTGAACAGGAATGGGATTTCAATGAAGAGCGATGGCGGTTCCGGGAAGATGATACTGGCGCCTCGCGCCAGATGTTAATGGATGAAAAGATGGAGTGGAGAAAATGGCTGTATGATCGCCCTTCACAACTCCGCGAGCAGGATACCGACTGGAAGAGATGGTTGCTCGACAAGCCGTACCGCCCCTTTGATCCTCATGTCTATTTGGAGTTCAGGCTTTACAAGGAATTTTCTTCGGGCATCATCGATCAGTTTCTTAGCCACGGGTGCGACTTGGTCCACTTCTGGATGGGTGAGACTTATCCGGTCAGTGTGGTATCGCATGGAGGGACCTTCGTTTGGAAAGATGGGCGCGAAAACCCTGACACATTGATCACCGCTTTCACCTATCCCAAAGGGTTTCTTTACACCTATCGCACTACGCTTGGGAACAGCTATCGCAGCTTCAGTCTGATCCAGGGCCGGGACGGGACCATCATCAATTATGGTGCGGAGGGGGCGTCTCTGTTTGTCTTGACGGACCAGGGCGGAAGAAGAGAACTTGATCCCTGGGAGGAAGGACCGGCCTATACGGATTTCCCGCTGACGACACCCAAGCTAGATAAGGCGGAAATTGTGAAAGTCCCTGGTGCGCCTGCCCCCAATTCAATCGGCCCGGCCGATGACGACCCGGCCCACTTACTCAATTGGCTGCAAGCGATGCGGGATCGCAAGCAGCCCGCCGCCACCGTGGAGGATGGTTTTGCGCACTCGATCGCGTGCATCATGGCCACCCAATCCTATTGGTCCGGCAAGAAACTTTTCTGGGACCCGCGAACTGAAACCATTCTGGAGCATCAGCCAAGTTAGCGGCCGGCCGCTCGCTAAAGCGAATGGAACATCGACGGCGAGATCGTTTGCGAGGAGATTGACCCCAAAATCAGTGGGCGGGGACTGCGGATCCTGTGGGCGATGCGCGGCTCTTTGAAGGCGGTCAAAGCGGGAGCTTACTCAGAGGCTCGCCAGCCGCTTCCTCAAGGGCGTTTAGCCGCCGTCGCCCGGGATGGCGCCGATCAGAGAATCTCAGGTCGAGGAGGACCGCGTTGAACCATCAGTTGGAATTGAAAGCGCAGTCTTCCGCGAAGCAGCGGGCCCCGGGTAAGACCCGCTTCTGGATCGTTTGGACGCTTTTCTTCTCAACCGTAACCAACTACTTCAACAGGCAGACCTTCTCTGTTCTGTCGCCCATGATCGCGCGTCAGTATCACTTCAGCCACGGTGACATCGCTAAGATTCTTGGTGCCTTTCAAGTCTCTTACGCGATTACATTCCTGGTGGGAGGCATCGTTGTCGACGCCATCGGAGTCAGACTGGGTCTCGCCCTGGCCGCAGTTCTCTGGTCCGCGGTCAACATGTTCACCGGATTTGCTAACTCCGTCTTCAGCTTCACCGCCTTTCGGTTCATGCTCGGTGTGGGCGAAGGCTTCAACTGGCCCGCGGCCAGCAAAACGGTGGCCGAATGGTTTCCGAGTGAAGAACGAAGCCTTGCCGTGGCCATCTTCGACAGTGGATCGAGCGTAGGAGGAGCCCTCGCCGCGCTGATCATTCCCTGGATTGCCCTGGCCGTCGGCTGGCGATGGGCCTTTGTCTGCTCCGGTATCCTGGGCCTCGTCTGGCTGGCGGTCTGGCTCTACGTCTACCATCCGCTCGACCGTCATCCTCGCGTGTCTCGGGCGGAAGTGGAAGCTATTCGCGCCGGACAGCAGATGCTCGGCAAGCAAGCCGCCGCGGGCATGCGAAAGTGGCCCTCGCTGCTCACCGATTCCAACGTGTGGGGCGTCGTTCTCGGCCGCGGTCTCACCGATCCCATCTGGTGGTTCTACGTCTTCTGGCTGCCCCAGTACCTCAGTGACGCACGCGGTTTCAGCCTGGAGAAGATTGCACTGTTTGCCTGGATTCCCTTTGTCGCGGCCGATATAGGCAACTTCACCGGTGGACTGATCTCCGGCTTCTGCATCCGCAAGGGCGTTCCCGTCGTGCGTGCGCGCAAATGGGTTTGCGGAGTCAGTTGCTTGCCCATTCTCGCCGGCATTCCCGCAGCCCAGGTTCACAATGCCTATCTCGCCCTGGGGCTTATCTGCATCGCCTTGTGGGGGTTCGCGAGCTGGTCCACCATGGGCCTTACCTTGCCCTCTGACCTGTTCCCGCAGGATGTAGTGGCCACCGTCACCGGGCTCAGCGGTTTCGCCGCGGGGCTCATCAGTGCCCTGTTCACCCTCGCGGTAGGCATGCTGGTCGACCGGTTTTCCTCTTACCAGTCCGCATTTCTTGCCGCCGGCCTTCTGCCGCTCTTTGCCACCGCGGCAGTCTTTCTCTTCATTCACCCCGTCAAGGCCAGCTCCACCGCCGAGCACGGCGCTGGGGCATTGCCGCAATAGTTCGATCCGAACCCATTACCGAGTGAAATCCGACGGTATCCGTCGCCCGCGCCGGCGGCGAACGTCATCCCTTTCATCTCCGGCGAAACCGTCGCCTGTTCGCGATCCCTGGCAGCTGGCAAGATAGCAAGTCAGCACACGGTCAAAGATTCGCTCCCGTTGTGTCACCAGCGAGAGATACTGAGGTTGTCGAGATAGACGGTTGACGACCCGGATGCGCCTTTTCCATCCAACTGGAATTGGGTTTGCACGACTCCTATCTTCCAACCTAACGCGAAAGAGGAGGGCACAGTGGCGTCGATCGCCTGCTCGTTGCCGTCCAGCCAGACGGATTGATAAGTCACGTTCCCTGCGTTATCACGGGAATAGCTGATCTGCACATGGTGCCAGGCATTCGTGCTCCACGTCGACGGATCGCAAGGCTGGGTCGAGTGCACCCACTTCGCGCCGGCGCCGCTATAGTCCCACACGTGAAAATACCCGTCGCATTGAAAGGCGTAAATCACCGTGTTCCCATCCGCCGTAACCTGGTTCGAGTCCATCTCGAGATTGGCAATCGAGCTACCGGCTTCAATCCACACCCAAGCGTCATAAACAAAATTCATCGCGTTGGTGTCGCTGGCGTAGACCGAGCTATAGATTTCGCCGCCCGTATCGGTGTAGCTCGAATCAAACTCGCGCGCGCTGCCGCTGAGCGATGGTGTGCTTACCAGGCTCGTCACTCCGGTTGCGGTACCAGGAGTGCCGGGGTCGTGGTTGAAGATCCAGCCGCCGAGCGACTGAATAGCCGTTGAGGCGGTGGCGTTGGCGGGAACAACAGGCCCCGGAGGCGGGTTGATGACGTAGTTGGCGCTGGCCATGGTGCCGTTTGCGCCGCCCGGATCGACCACGACTGCTTCGATCATCTCGGATGCGTTAACCGATATGGGGCCGGCGTAGAGCACCGACGAACTCGTCGGAGCGGTGCCATCGGTCGTGTAGTAAATAGCTGCTCCTGACGCGGACGCAGATAATGTCACGAGCTGCGCGGAGGTGTAGGACCCCGCCGCCGGTGAGAATGCGAGCGACGCACTGGGTGGAGTCGCAGTAGAAGTGGGGGAAGAACATCCGGCAAGGAAGCAGAAACCGAAGCCTGCACCAGCAGCTACGGTCAGGAGACGGAGTTCCGCCCCAAACAGCGGACGGAAAGACCTGCGAAAGACTACGTTGGAAAGGTGTTTGCCCGGTGAGAGCGGCGAAGATTGAAGGTGACATGAGCCCAGCCACAGCCGGGCCCGCCTGACTACTTGCGTCAGCAATGAAATTCGCACAGCATCCTGCCTTGAGGCGACGGAAGCGTCAACCCGAACAGAGTGCTCCGGGAAGTGGGGGACTTCCGCCCACCTATGGAGTGCCCGCAAAGGGGGAATTTGAGGAGATATTAGCATCTCCTGACGGAAATGGCGCAGTGATTTGGATCACTCGTGACTTTTTAGGAAGATTCCCCGATCTCGGGGCCAGGTTCTGGTGATCGAGGCGAGGTCTTCGTCCGGCAATCACAAGCACAAGCTTTCCGTCAGACGCTCCGCAGGCTTGCAATCAGGATGGGATCGAATTAGATGGTTCCGTCGCCGGGTCGCGAGGGCACGCCTGCCCGGATGTTGCTGAACTCCTAAAAACTCTTGCGAGATCAGGGCGGGGTTTCGTATACTTCGGGAACTTCCTTATTTTGGCGCAGGGTTCTTCGCGCCAGCGTTCCTAGTCCAGTACCGCGATCGGAACGAAGCTAAGAGATCATCGTTTTGCACATGACGATCGAGCGATCTGTTTTCCATCTCCCTTTTTGACCTGGAACGAGACTGAAACGAAAGTTGTTGCGCGCAGCAGCAGAAAATCCCTATCGCTGCAATGCGAGACCCGCGGTGTGCTGCCTGGATTCAGGGGTTTGGCCTTCTCCACACGGGTGTCCCGCGCTTTCGGGCGACGACAAGTCAACTGCGATGACAATTCAACTGTGAAGACAAGTCAGAATATGACCACGAGTCAACTGTTTAGAGCTACCCCTTTGGAGGCATGATGAAGATCACAAGGTTTCTCGCTCTCACCCTGGTGGCAGGAGTCTGTGCACTCACAGCATGGAGCCAGTCCACTTCAACTCTGTCCGGAACCATCACCGATCCCAGCGGCGCTGTGGTTGCAAATGCGCAAGTCGTCGTGCACAGCCTGGCCACCGGCACTGATCGCACCGTCAACACAGATTCCGCTGGCCTCTACGTCGTTCCCTCGCTGCAGCCCGGCGACTACAAAATCGACGCGAGGGCAAGCGGCTTTGGCACGTATACCGTGTCGAAAGTTACGCTCGAAGTCGACCGCGTGGTTACGGTCAACATGCATCTCGCCGTCTCCTCCACCGGAGAGACGGTCCAGGTGAACAGCGCCGACACGCAGATTGAAGCGCAGACCATCACGGTTGGCCAGGTGATCGATAGAGCCAGCGTTCAAGATCTTCCGCTCAACGGGCGCCACTTTCTCGATCTGACCGTTCTAACCCCAGGCGGCGTAGTGGCCGACACTGCCGGCAGCCTCACCGCTGCAAGCCGCGGCCTCGGCGCCAACTCGTTCATCACAGCCGGCAATCGCGAGGATTCAGTCAACTTCCAGATCAACGGCATCAACCTGAACGACATCAGCCAGAACCAGATCACCTTCCAGCCCTCAATCAGCACCACCTCCGAGTTCAAGATCAATAACTCCACCTTCAGCGCGGAGTACGGCCGCAGCGATGGCTCGATTGTGACTGTTGCCACCCGCTCCGGCACCGACAAATTCCACGGGGAGGCGTTTGACTACTTCCGCAACGAAGCGCTGGACGCGCGCTGGTACTTCAATCGCCCCTATAACGTGGCTACGGGACTCCCGCTTGCCGCCAACACCGGCGACAAGGCCCCGCTCAAGCGCGACAACTTTGGCGGCTCCGTAGGCGGCCCGATCTGGAGAGGGCACACCTTCTTCTACTACAGCTATGAGGGCTTGCGGCAGCATCAGGGCATTCTCCAGAACAGCACGGTGATTTCGCCGGCTAACCAGACAGCGATCGCGGCTAACAAGGCCAATGCACCCGTGGCCGCCAAGCTGGCCGCGCTCATTCCGCTCCCGAACAGCGGAGCGAATTATGTTTCCTTCACGCCCGGCCCGGTTTCGATCAACCAGAACACGCTCGATCTTCTCCACCAGATGGGCGCCAACGATAGCTTCCACGCCTTTTATGCCTTCCAGCACGACGTGCGCACGGAGCCGGCCTTGCAGGGCGACACCATTCCCGGTTGGGGCGATCACCGTCACGCACATCGCCAGATTGGCACCCTCAGCGAGACTCATGTCTTCAGCCCGAGCCTCGTGAATGAAGCGCGCCTGGGATTCAACCGCATCGCCATCGCCTTCAACCCGGCCAATCTGATCAGTCCTACCGGCGTCGGCCTCGGCGACCCTCTCACCGGCAATGTCGGTCTGCCCCAGATCACCCTCTCCGATATCGGCCTGGTCTTTGGCGGCCCTTCGGGATTCCCGCAAGGGCGCTTCAGCACCACCGGCGTTGTGTCGGACACGCTGTCCCTGCTCAAGGGTAAGAACGATTTTAAATTCGGTGGCGAGTTCCGCCGCTACCTGGTTGCCAGCTTTACTGGAAACATCGGGACGCTGACATATAACACTTCCACCACTGCAACGAGCTTGTTCCAGACAGACATGGCCACGGTTTTCACCATTCAGCCGAACACCGTCAACAGCCGCATCTACGACAATTCTCTGGCGGGATTTGCGCAGGACAACTTCAAAGTCACGCCCAGGTTCACGCTGGAAGCGGGCTTGCGTTATGAGTGGAACGGAACGCCGGTGGAGGGCGCGAATCGCTTTACAATCTTCAATCCGGCAAATGTTACGCTGACCCAGGTGGGTACCAACAACCTGTCACGTACCGCCGCATACAACCAGAACAACAACATCGAGCCGCGGGTCGGGTTCGCATGGGATGTCTTCGGGACGGGCAAGACCGTGGTGCGCGCGGGCTATGCCTACCTGGTAGATCAGCCGGTATCCGGCGTAGTGACTGCTTTGGCATCCAACCCTCCCTTCAGCACCGCAGTCTCCTATAACAGCGCCACGCCCATTCCGGTCAGCGCGCTGTATGCCGACGCAAAAGCCTCCGGCGTCGCGCTCTACGCCGTCAGCCCCAATTACAGGAATGCGTACATTGAGAGCTTTAACCTGAACGTGCAGCAGGCGCTCCCTTGGGGCCTGGTCGGGCAGCTCTACTATGACGGGTCGCTCGGGCGGCATTTGGAAATTGAATCCAACCTCAACCAGGTGGTCGGCGCCACCAGCGCCACGCAGGTGCATCCGTTCACCACGCTGGCGGCCAGCAGCCCCATCTTTCCCAACCAATCCATCGCTTCCAACATTGGCTACCGCACCAGCAACAGCTCCTCCAACTACAACGCCATGTGGGCTGTGCTCAGCAAGAACATGAGCCATGGCCTGCAGTTCAACATGAACTACGAGTGGACCAAGTCATTGGATCTTAACTCGCTGGGGTCCCAGGGTGGTTTGAGTGCGGCCGGCGGCGCCCTGGAGGACAGCACCAACCCGCGCCTCAATTATGGCTTGTCAGACTTTGACGTGCGCCAGCACTATGCGGGCACGGCGATTTATGCGCTGCCGTTCAAGCGGAACCAACTGGTGAGCGGCTACCGGCTGGAAGCGATCATGCAATATCAGACTGGTAACCCCGTCAACATCGTGGCAGGCAATGACAGCTTCAACGGCATCACCGGCGTGCCTCGCCCAACGCAGGTTGGTCCCGTTGTGAGGAAGAAGCGGCAGTTGCCCGGAATCGCCAACGTAACCTTGTTCCAGAGTGCTGGCCTTGGGCCTGGCGGCACCGTCTGCGATGTAACCAATTACACCTCAGTATGCAGCCTTGAGGTTCAGGGGACACAAGCCAGCGCCACCGGAACCACGGCCCCCACCGTTTACACCGGCCTCGGCACCATGCAACGCAATGCTTTCACGGGGCCAGGCTTTGCGGATCTCGACATGTCGGGCGAGAAGGAGACTAAAATCTTCGAGGGACTGTCGTTCACACTGCGCGCGGACGCCTTCGACATCCTCAATCATCCCAACTTCGGTCAGCCGTCGGGCAATGTTCAGTCCTCAACCTTCGGTCAAATTACCGGAACGCGCTTCGCCATCAGCGATGGCGGCTCCTCCCGTCAGCTTCAAATTAGCGGTAAATTTATCTTCTGATTGTTTCGTATTTCTGGGCGTGCGTTCTGCTGCGCATCGGCGCGGCCGGCGCACGCCCATTTAGATTGAATTGAGGAGATCGCCATGCGCCGCCGCACCTTTATTCAGACACTTCCTGTCGCCGCCGCAGGTTCCGCGATTGCGATACAAAGTCAAGCAGCAGGCCTTATCCCGAGCGGGTCAATCGACGGAACGGCCGCCGATCTTGCCAAATTCCAGCCTGCCGGCGCGGAGCGCTTCATCCGCCCCGACGTTCACGCCGGCGACCGGCCATCGGGCGCCAGCTTCGCCTCGCGCTCGCCTGCGCTGGGCTGCTCGGGAGCCGCGGGCACGGCGCATCCGTTGGCTACGCAGACCGCCATCGAGATGCTCAAGCGCGGCGGCTCCGCTGTGGATGCCGCCGTGGCTGCCAACGCGGTGCTCGGATTCGTCGAGCCGGTCAGCTCGGGACTGGGTGGCGACTGCTTCGCCTTCGTTTGGGATCCAAAGACCGGCAAGCTCGCCGGCATGGCCAGCTCCGGCCGTTCTCCCAAGTCGCTCTCGCTGGCCACGGTGCGCTCGCGCGCGATCGACGGCGTGATTCCACATCTTGGCGCAGTCACTGTCTCCACGCCCGGCGCGCTCGATGGATGGTGGACGCTGCATCAGCGCTATGGCAAGCTCAAATGGGCGGATCTCTTTGCGCCTGCAATTCACGCCTGCGAAAATGGCGATCCTACGCCGCAGATCATCGGCTATTACCTCAAGCGCAATATGGCTGCCTTTCTTCGCCCCGGCTCCGGTGTGGAGGAGACAGCGAATGCGGTCGCGACTTACACGCGTGGCGGCGTCGCACCGAATGAATACGACGTCCGCCGCAATCCCGACCTTGCCCGTACCTATCGCATGATCGCCGAAGGAGGCCGCGACGTCTTCTACGATGGCCCCATCGCGCAGACCATCGAAGCATACTTTAAACGGATTGGCGGATGGCTCTCCGCGGAGGACTTGCGCGAACATCACGCCGAATGGGTTGAACCGCTGGTGACGCAGTATCGCGGAGTCGACGTGTTCGGAATGCCCGCCAACACGCAAGGGCTCGCGACCCTGCAGATGCTGAACATGATCGAGCAATTCGATATGCGCGGCTTTGGCTTCCAGTCGCCGCAATCGCTTCAGGTGCAGATTGAAGCCAAACGGCTTGCCTATGAAGATCGCGCACGCTATTATGCCGATCCGCATTTCGCCAAGATTCCTATCGAATGGCTCAACTCGAAGGAGTACGCGAAGGAGCGCGCCAAGCTCATTCGCCTTGATCGCATCCTCGAACCGGTCTATCCAGGCCAGGCGCCGAGCCACGGCGATACCACGTACTTCACCACGGCCGATAAAGACGGCATGATGGTCTCCATCATTCAATCGAACTTTCGCGGCATGGGCTCAGGCCTGGTGGCCGATGGGCTCGGCTTCATGTTCCAGGACCGCGGCGAGCTCTTCTCTCTTCAAGATGGCCATCCCAACATCTATGCTCCCGGCAAGCGCCCTTTCCAGACCATCATTCCCGGCTTTGCCACAAGGGATGGCGTTCCGTGGCTGTCCTTCGGCGTGATGGGCGGCGACATGCAGCCACAAGGGCAGACGCAGATTATCGTCAATCGGGTCGATTACGGTCTCGATGTGCAAGCGGCTGCGGACAGCCCGCGCTGGCACCACGAAGGCTCGTCGCAGACCATGGGCGAAGATTCCCCTCATCTGGGCGCGCGCGGAGCTCTTCACCTTGAAGCCGGCATCCCTGTCGAAACGCGCAAGGCTCTCATCGATCTGGGCTGGCCCATGGGTGCGAGCGATGGCGGCTTCGGCCGTTACGAGTGCATCGAGAACCGCAAGCAAGGAGCGGATCGCGTATACGCAGCGGGCAGCGAAATGCGCGCCGATGCTGTCGCACTTGCCTACTGAAAATCCGCCAGACGAGCAGCGGCTCTTGAAAGCGCGATCGCCTTGGCGCACCCGAATGCTTTTCCGCGCCGCATGTCGCGAAACGCCTCTTCCCTGCTTTAGATTTTCTGCTTCAACCTTTCTGATTCGCAGCCTGATCACCGCGTTCCGCTCCCTGTCATCGAGCGAATCGCATTGGTTCCCTGCCGGACTTGTTTGGTACAATTCCAAGTACAGGACATGTACAGATGTTCTGGGCTGGCGGCGCGTCATTTGATCGCCGGATCAGCGGTAAGCATCGAACGCTATCTCCTGCTGCCGATACTTTCGTTCAGCATCTTGAACAAGGTTCTGGCGGCAAAACGAGACAGCGGAGCCAGCAGACTCTTTGAGCCATAGAGCCGAAGACGGAAAGCTGGGGACGTAGCTCAGTTGGTTAGAGCGCTGCCCTGTCACGGCAGAGGTCGCGGGTTCGAGCCCCGTCGTCCCCGCCATACATTCCAAAAGACTTACGGAATATATGGGACCTAAGTGACAAGCAAATCAGGACACAATAAGGTCACACTAAGCGAATCGCCTGCGATTACGCTTCTGTGCCCGTTCGCGCCTGTTTCTGCTGTGCGCCCACGTTTGTGCCCACGTTCGGCACCATCATTTGAACAACCTTGCTCTGTGCTGCCCGCTTGTGCGAGTTCACGGCCTGCGTGTAAACGTCGAGCGTGATCTTGCTGTTGGCGTGCCGCAAAAGCTCCTGAACGGTCTTCACGTCTTCCCCGTTCGCCTTCAGCAACGTGCCGAAGGAGTGGCGGAAGGTGTGCCAACCGATGTTCTTGTGGATGCCAGCCGCCTTCGCCGCTGGCTTGATATGCCGCTTCATGAGGTTGTCCGGCCAATAGGGCTGTGTGCCCTTCATGGTCGGGCTGGCGAAGACCCAATCGGAGTCCATCGGGTAGGCGCAGGTCTTTCTCCAACGCAGAAGATCCTCGGCCATGTAACCGTCCATCGGGACCGGCCTGGCCGACGCTTCTGTTTTGCAGACACTCATCACCTGATGCCAGATGGACTCGGTAACGCGAATCTCCAGGTTCTCGAAATCAATGTCATCCCACTTCAATGCGAGAAGTTCACTGACCCGAAGGCCCGTCGCTGCGTCGAGCAGAACCAAGGTACGTTCTCTCACGGCGAGTTCGGCAAGAAGCGCCTGAAGTTCGTGCAGTTCGAGGACATCAGGAATGCGCTCCCTCTTCGCGCTTTGGCGCACGAGCTTGATCGGATTCTTGTCCGTCCACTCGTACCGCATCGCGTGACTGAAGAGAGCGCTCATGATGTTCCGAATCTTCGCTTTTGTCCCTCGTGCCCGCTGAATGCTGCCTAACCACTCTTCCACGGCAACAGACTTGACCTGCTGCAAGCGGTGGTCGCCCCACCGTGGAAGAATCCAGCCGTTCAGATAGCATTCGTAGCCGGCTCGTGTCGAGTGCGCTTTGCGTCCCTGTTCGTCTTCGGTCAACTCTTTCAACCGGTAGTGCGCGATCAGTTCGGCTATCGTACTCGGGCAGCTCACCGCCCGCGGGGTTTGTTGGTTGGCGTCGATGCGCAACGCGTTGGCGGCTTTCAGGGCTGCTGCTTCCGACGGAAGAGTGATAGTTGTGCCGATCACAGCTTTGCGCTGCAAGTTCTTGCCGTCCGGCCCAATCTCTCTCCAGCGGAAGACCCAAACATCGGGTCCCTTCTGCCGTTTGCTAC
>DASXDX010000040.1:0-114865 GCA_036490385.1 Occallatibacter sp. | reverse complement strand
TAAGTCGTGGGGCTGTAGCTCAGCTGGGAGAGCGCCTCGTTCGCAACGAGGAGGCCAGCGGTTCGATCCCGCTCAGCTCCACCAATCTCCCTTCATTCAATTCTTCCCCCCCAGGCGATAACCTGCTCCGCTTCAGAACTTGGCACCATGAAACGCGCCTATATACTGGGTCCGACCGAGGTGAGCGGTTGCTTGAGACTCTTTCTCCGCCGGAAGCGACGGCCATGGAGCCGCGGCCGTTGTGTGTCGACCTCGATGGAACGCTGGTCAAATCCGATACTCTGGTCGACTCGCTTTTGGTGATGGCGCGCACGCGGCCGCTGCGTGTGCTGCGTCTGCCGGGAAAGCTGTTGCGCGGCAAGGCGGCCTTCAAGGCCGACATTACCGACCAAATCGCGCTCGATGTGGCGCACTTGCCCTACAACCGCAGGCTGCTGCAATTTCTCGTGGAAGAGCGCCGGCTGGGCCGGCCGCTCTACCTGGCGACCGGCGCCGACGTGCGCCTTGCGCAACGCGTGGCGGATCACCTGGGCATCTTCACCGGCGTGCTGGGAAGCGACGGCGCCACGAATCTGACAGGCAACCGAAAGCTTGACAGCCTGCGCAGCCGGCTCGGCCCCGGCGCATTCGATTATGTCGGGAATGACGCTCCGGACCTGCCGCTGCTGGCACTCGCGGCCGAACCGCTTGTCGCCAATCCCACCCTGCGCCTGCGCAGGAAGCTGCGCGCGCGGGGCATTCGGCCGGCGCGCACGTTCGAGGAGCGCAGCCGCCGCTTTGACTCGATGGTGAAGGCGCTGCGCCCGCATCAATGGACGAAGAACCTACTCATCTTTCTGCCGCTTCTGCTGGCGCATGTGGTGGCCGTCGATCGGCTGCTTACGGCGCTGCTGGCCTTCTGCTCCTTCAGCCTTACGGCTTCGGCCACGTATATCATCAACGATCTTCTGGATATTGAGGCAGACCGTCATCATCCGCAAAAGCGCCTGCGGCCCTTTGCTGCCGGAGATCTTCCCGCGGTTGCGGGAATTGGCGTTGTCGCCGCATTCCTGCTGGCGGCGATTGCGGGCGCGCGGCTGCTTCCGTTGCCGTTCCTGGGCTGGATGCTGCTCTACCTGGGGATCGCGCTTGCCTATTCGCTCTATCTCAAACGGATTGCCCTGCTCGATGTGGTGGTGCTTTCCGGTCTCTACACGCTGCGCCTGCTGGCGGGGAGCGCGGCGACCCATTCTCACATCTCGCACTGGCTGGCCGGGTTCTCGGTGTTTCTGTTCTTTTCTCTCGCCATCGTCAAGCGGTTCGCGGAGCTCGAGAATCTGCGGGCCAGCGGCTCACCGCCGCGGAATGGGCGCGGGTATCTGGTGGCCGACATCGATCAACTGCGCAGCTTTGGCACCGCCAGCGCGTTTGCGGCCGTGATGGTGTTTGTCATCTATATCAGCAGCAGGGAAGTGGCGGCGCTCTACCAGCGCCCGGAGGCGCTGTGGCTGATTATGCCGCTGATGATCCTGTGGCTTTGCCGCGTGTGGCTGCTGGCTTCGCGCGGCAACCTCAACGAGGACCCGCTGGTCTTCGCGCTCACCGATAAGATGAGCCTGCTGATCGGCGTTGCGGTCGCGGCGATTGTGGTGCTGGCGATTTGAATCACTGGTTTGAGGTCGCCGCCTGCAGGATGCCGCCGGTACACAGTGAGGAGCAACCGCATTTGCCTGCGGTCACGATTCGCAATCTTCCGGAGAAGACCCTCGCGTTCTTCGGATCCACTCAAGAGCCCAACCTGCTTCAGCCGAACAGGTCCTTCATCTTTTCGAGCAGTCCCGGCGCCGACGGCCGGTTCTCGACGGTGAGCGATTCGGCGAGTTTGGCGACCAGCTCGCGCTGAACGCGGCTTAGCTTGCGCGGAATCTGGACCACGACTTTGACAACCAGATCGCCACGGCCCTTCTCGCTGAGATAGGGAATGCCGCGGCTGCGGATGCGCAGCTCCTTGCTGCTCTGGGTTCCTTCGGGAATCTTGATGCTCACCGGGCCGTCGATGCCCGCGATCTCGAACTCGGTTCCCAGAGCCGCCTGGGGGAAACTGACCGGAACGACACAGTGCAGGTCGTGACCCTGGCGTTCGAAGAAGTCGTGCGGCCGGATGGAGAGCACGATGTAGAGATCGCCCTTGGGGCCGCCCGCCCGGCCGGCATCGCCTTCTCCTGTGAAACGAATGCGTGTGCCTTCTTCCACGCCCGGCGGCACTTTCACGTGGATCTTCACCTCGGCTGCGGCGCGGCCTTCGCCACGGCAGGCCGCACAGGGATCGCTGATGACGGAACCGGTGCCGCCGCACGCGCCGCAGGTGCGGGCCACGGAAAAGAAGCCCTGCTGATAGCGGATCTGGCCGCGGCCCTGGCACTGGCCGCAGACCGAAGGCCCGTGGCTCGATGCGCTGCCCCGGCCTTTGCAGGTCGCGCAGGTCTCCAACCGCCGGATTCTGATTTCGGTTTCCTTGCCGAAGATCGCGTCTTCAAAATCGATGGTCAGATCGAAGCGCAGGTCGTCCCCGCGCTGCTGGCGCGAGCCGCGATGCCCGCCACCGGCCATGTTGAACATCTCGCCGAACAGGTCGCCGAAGATGTCGCCGATGTCCACGCCACCTGCGAACGGGCTGCCCGCAAAGCCTCCGCCGCTCAAGACGGCGTGGCCGTAGCGGTCGTAAGCGGCGCGCTTGTCGGCGTCGCAGAGCACCTGGTAAGCCTCGCTGGCCTGCTTGAATTTTTCTTCGGCCGCGCGGTCGCCCGGATTGCGGTCAGGATGATACTTCAGCGCCTGCTTGCGGTAGGCGCTCTTCAACTCCTGATCCGTGGCGTCGCGCGAGACACCCAGAACCTCGTAGAAATCTGCTTTGCTCACATTAGTATTAGAAATCATTCCGCCTTGGGATTGAACCTATTCGCTTGCCTGTTTGGAATTATGGGCCACGCGCACCAGGGCCGGGCGTAACAGGCGGTCGCGCAGCTTGTAACCGCGGCGCACCTCTTCGGCCACGTGCTGATCGGGCAGATCGTCCCGCTCGACCGATCCCAGCGCCTCGTGCACGCGCGGATCAAAGGGCTCGCCCACGGCTGCAACCGGCGCCACCTGTATCTGGCGGAGGATCTCCTCCATCTGCTTGACGATCAGCGCGACGCCCGAGCGCATCTGCTCCGCCGAGCCGGTGGACTTGAGCGCCAGCTCAAAGTTATCGAGCACCGGAAGAAACTGCTCGACCACGCTCCCGGTGGCATAGTCGCGGAACTCGGTGCGTTCGCGTTCGGCGCGCTTGCGGGCATTTTCGAACTCCGCCTGCAGGCGGGCGACGCGATCCTGCAACTGGTCGCGCTCCGCCTTCACCTGGTCCAGTTCGGAAGGGGATGCAGCCTCGGGTTGGGCAGCAGGCTGCCGCCCGCTCGCGTTCTCAAGCGTGGCGCCGGCCGCCGATCCGGCTTCGCCGGGTGGAATCTCCAGCGGCTCCAATACATTCAGATCTGTTTTCTGCTTCGACATGTTTGCACTCATTCTCCTTCAGTTCGACCGCGCCCGGTGCGATGAGATGGCTGCGGGAATCTCGCCCTCTCTGCCGCATCTGAGTTGTGCTCTGGGGTCGCGGCCGGACAGCAACCGGGTCTATTGAGCCGGAACATCGAAAATCCGCTCAGAGATGCGGGCGATGTAGCTCACGGCCTGAATCATCTCCTGGTATTGGATGCGCGTGGGTGCGATGACGGCGACCGTTCCGAGGCCGGCGCGCCCCAGGCGGGCGGGTGCGCCGATCAGCACCAAATCCTGCATGACGGGCGAAGCTTGGTCCAGGCCGACCACCACGCGCACTTCCTGTTGATGCCCGTCCACGTAGGCATTCAGCAGCTCAATGAGCTGCTGCTTGGTCTCAAGCGCCAGCAACATCTCTCGCAAACGCTCACGGTCCGATTCACCGGCGATCAGGTTGGCGATTCCCTCTACAAAAATTGCCGGTGCGGCTTCGACGGCGTTGAGCGCGCCCTTGCTGCAGAGTTCCTCCACCGAGGCGACGAGCCGCCGATACGCTTCGCGCTCCACGTCAACGCGCCGCGCAACCTCAGAGCGAATGCGCTCGATGGGCCAGCCGCGGAAGTTCTCATTGAGATAGCGGGCAGCCGTTTCGAGCTCGAGGTGGGTCATCGCGCGGTCGAGCACCAGGACGCGATCCTGCACCGCGCCTGCCTGCGTAACCAGCACGGCCAGCACTCTGCCGGCGGCGAGCTGGGAAAAGTGAATATGTTCGAGCACCTGGCCCGCCGTGGAGCTGGCGAGCGCTACGCCCAGCCCGCTCGAAATCAGCGCCAGCACATGCGAGGTGCGCTCAAGGTATTCGTGGGAACTGGCGACGCCAGAGAAGCTTTCCTCAATCTGACCCCGGCGGGCTTCACTCAGCGGCGGGGTATTCAGGCTTTGCGCCGCGGAGTTGCCGGATGCGGCCACGGGTGCGGAACGGCCAGACTGCAGGAGCTGCTCCACATAGAAACGGAAGGCGGCTGCCGTAGGGACCCGGCCCGCCGAGGTGTGCAATTGCTCCAGCAGGCCCAACTCGCCGAGCGCGGCCATCACGTTGCGCAAAGTGGCGGAGCTCAAGCCGTCGCGATTGGCCAGAAAGTCCGCAAGCGCCTGCGAAGCCACGGGTTCGCCGGTGGCAATGTACAGGTCGATGATGGCTGTAAGCACCAGCCGCTCGCGCGGACTGAGACGCGCTTCGGGCATTTGGCAGCTCTCCGTGGCGGTTCCCAGCACGGCGGGAAGGAACGCTTCCGGCCGGTCGATGAGGCCGCATCTGTTTGCTAAACCTTGTATTTGCGTCAGATAAAAGAAATCCGGCGGTTCTTCCCCTGTCTGATTTTAGAAATCTCAGGGGGTCCATGTCAAGGTGCGGCCTGCTGGGGCGGCTGGTCATAATAGCCGGTTGCGGTGCGTGCCGTGAGCCCCGGCTTATCCAGGCGCACCTTCAATTCGTGATATTGGTTAGGACCGTCGGCGGGCGGAGTCTCGAAGGAAAGGCTGTAGAAGGAGTCTGAGTCCTGGAGGCATTCCTTGACGGAACCGGCCAGATCGTTCGTCGGCGGTATCACCAGGCCTCCGCTCTGCGCCGCGAGCACCTTCAGGCCCAGATTCGGGATACCGGCCTGCTGTGCCTTTTTGACCCCCTTCACAAATGACTGATACAGAAAGGTTTCTGGCCCGGGCATCCCTTCCGTGACGCTGTAGAGGGTTATGTGCCCCACCCTCATCAGCGTAGAGAGCTCAACGATCTCCCCGAAGATCTGCCGCTGGGCTTTGCCGGCCAGGTTGATATTGGGTCCATCGAGCATAGGCCACCCGGGGCCGGCCCAGATGAGCAGCTTGCGGCCCGGTTTGCCCACTTCGGTCCTCGCGAGCTGATCGAGCAGCCGCGTGGACAACTGAAAGCGTTCGATGGCGCCATAAGCTCCAGCGGAGCGGGTGATGCTGCGCAGCCTTCCCTCGGCGGTGTCGAGCTGTGCGGCCAAGGCATTGCCGTCAACCGAAGGCTCGGACTGGGCCTCGATTCCATCGTTCGTCACCCAGGCAAGCAGCACGGGCAGCGGCAGGTGGCCGCCATTCGCTCGGAGAAAGTTCTCGACCTGCTGGCGGGTGTAGGAGACGGCGTCGAAGGTGGTGTTGACGGTGTCGAAGAGAATGATCGCTTCGACGGGAGGCCTGGGCTGTTGCGCCGTGGCCTCATAGGCATGGAAGGAAAGAATCTTCACGGGCTGGTTATTGTCCAGGACCGTGAAATCGGTGAGAGCGAGTCCGGGAATGTGCCTTCCGGATTTGTCCGATACCACCACGTCGAGATTGATCTTGGAGGTATCGATTCTCGAATCGTTGCCAAGAGGACTTGTATCCGGAGAAGGAGAACGCGAGGTCAAGTCTCGATCGTTCTGCCCCGACGCGGAAGGGACCTGCGCAGGTGCCGCGGTTGCTGCGGGCGGAGTCTGTCCTGGGCTGACGAATGAGCCTACACAAAAGAACAGCGCCGTTCCAATCCGGATCGCTGACCGCATCGATGGATTCCTCCCCTTGAGCCGTTTCAGGAATGAAGATCGCGCGAAGCGGCGATTCCAAGCGGCGCAACCGGCAGGAGCGGCGAACCTGCAGCCGATGGAAAACCACACACAATTTTTCGACGCATCTTATGAAGTCCCGAATCGCCGCAGGAGAACCATAATACTCCCCGGGATGAATGCCGGCGGCCTGCGCGATGGAGGCCTTTTCGATGGTCTACGTTACTTTTTGGCACTTCATTTCGCTCAATCGGGAATCTCGGGACGTCACAATCTCTCATCTAATGGTATTGTTGAAGCCTGCCGTAGCGCCGAGTGACCGCGCCGGCTGCGACGACTCACCTCCCCGGGTTCCTGCTTATTGCTAATTTGGAGGGCTCTATGAAAGCCGTCTTTGGCGGGAAATCGATCGTCCGCATAGTGCTGGCCTGGGCTTTGATCGGCATCATTCCAGTCTGCCAGGCGCAATTTGGATCCGGTCTGGATAAACATGCCCGAAAGATTCACAAGAAGCTGGTCAAGTACCCTTCCGGAACCTATCTGAGTGTTGCCTTCCGCGACGGCACTCAGAGCGCGGGCGCCTTGGGTGCGCTCACCGAGACTTCATTTACATTTACCAATGCCGACAACAACGCGTCTGAAATGCATTCTTACAATGAAGTGGCCAGGGTGCAGCGGGGCAAGGAATATATCGGAGAAGGTTCGGGTCCCGGGCACCATATCCGCTTGTGGGTTCCAGTCGTGCTGGGCGTTGTAGCGGCGGGAGCCGCAGTGACTGCCCTCGAAGTGCGATAGAGGTGAGGGCACCTCGGCGCGGCGCATGGCGCCGCGCCCTTATCGCTTGCAGGACACCCTCGCGCGCCGGGCTGATAGATTTTAAGCAGGCATCTACTGAGGTCCCATCAGGCTGTCGGCCGGAGCGAGTCACTGCACGCGAGCTGTTGCGTGAGCGCGAACCCGGTCCCAATCCTTGGCGCCATGGCGCGAGGGATTGCGATGGCAGGACCTACACTTCGCCCGGAAAGAACCATGTTCCACGCAACCGAAGATATCCGCATTCAATGGACGAAGGTCGCACTTCCTCCCGTTTTTCTTGAAGAAGAGTTTCCTGCCTCCGAGGGGGCCTCGGAGACGATCTTCAACGGCCGCAAAGAGATTACCGAGATCCTCAACGGGCGCGACGACCGTCTGCTGGTGCTGGCCGGGCCATGCTCCATCCACGACCCCAAGGCGGCGCGCGAGTATGCAGGCCTGCTCAAGGGAGCGATCGAGGAGTTTGCCTCCGACCTGCGCATCGTGATGCGCGTCTACTTTGAAAAGCCGCGCACGACCATCGGTTGGAAGGGATTAATCAACGATCCTTATCTTGACCAGTCCTACAAAATCAACGACGGTCTGCGGCTGGCGCGGCACCTGCTGCTCGATCTCGCCGAGATGGGCGTGGCTACGGGAACCGAGTTTCTGGACATGATCTCGCCGCAATATATTGCAGGGCTGGTGAGCTGGGGCGCCATCGGCGCGCGCACCACGGAGAGCCAGGTACATCGGCAACTGGTCTCCGGCGTTTCGTGCCCGGTGGGCTTCAAGAATGCGACCTCGGGCGACGTGCAGGTGGCCATCGATGCGATTCTTTCAGCGGCGTACTCCCATACCTTTCTCGGCCACACCAAGCATGGGCAATCGGCCATCTTTGTGACGACGGGCAATCCGGATTGCCACATCATTTTGCGCGGTGGGCGAAAGACCGTGAACTACACGGCCGAATGCGTAGCCGACACCGCTGCGCGCATGGAGAAGGCCGGCATCGCGCCACGCATCATGATCGACTGCAGCCACGCGAACAGCGGCAAGGATTACCGGCAGCAGGCCACCGTATGCCATGATGTGGCCGCGCAGGTGGCCGCCGGCGACCGGCACATCCTGGGCACGATGATCGAGAGCAACCTCGTGGCGGGCGCGCAGAAGCTCATAGACAGCAACGCATTGGTGTACGGCCAGAGCATCACGGATGGATGCATCGACTGGACGGAGACCCACGGACTGCTTGGGGAATTGGCTGCAGCCGTGCGGACGCGGCGCGGGGCATCAAGCGGCGCCCATTCTTAGGCGACGGGTTGGAACCGTTCGATCTTTGGCCGGCGCCTGCGGCTGACGCGCCCAGGTCTTATTGAGTCTGCAGATCGATCCAGAGCGCGGGGCTGGTTCCCAGTACGCCGGAGAGGCGCAGCGACATATCCGCTGAGATGCCAGCCTTGCCATTGAGTATGAGGGCGAGCGTGAGACGTGCAGCCCTGGCTGCGGCCCCGGAAACCCGCATGCTGCCCAGCCACTCGCGCAGCGCATGGCCTGGATGGTCGAGGTTGTGCATTTGAGCCATGTTTTTAAGCAGGCACCACAGTATGCCTTTCAGTGAATTGTTGCATTGGGGCACACCTGCTTATCCAGATCGAATCGGTATGATCGTAAACAACCCGCTGTGCTGCGGGCAATTCATGCCCTCCACGATCTTCATCTCGGCAGGGGAGGCCAGTGGCGAGCACTACGGCGCGCTGCTGGTGGCGGCGCTCAAAAAGCAGCTTGCCGCCGCCGGACAGAGCGCGCAATTTTTCGGCATGGGCGGCGGGCGCATGGAAGCGGCGGGCCTGGAGCGCGTGGTCCACGCGGAAGACATGGCCGTGATGGGGCTGACGGAGGTGGTGCTCCATCTGCCGCGCATCTACGGCGAGTTCCAGAAGCTGAAGCGTGCCATTCGCTCGCGCCGGCCGGATGTAGCCGTGCTGATCGACTTTCCCGAGATTCACTTCCGGCTTGCCAGGGAGTTTCACCGGCTGGGTGTGCCGGTGATCTATTTCGTCAGCCCGCAACTATGGGCTTGGAAGAAAGGGCGCATCAAGCTCGTCCGGAGATACGTCAAGCGGATGCTGGTGATCTTTCCTTTTGAGGAGCCGTTTTATCGCGAACGGGGCGTGGAAGCGGAGTTTGTAGGCCATCCGCTGGCGGAGTTGCCGATGCCGGCAATCAGCCGGGAGCAGTTTGCCGCGGAAAACGGCCTGGATGCGGCGAAAACCTGGATCGGCTTGCTGCCCGGAAGCCGAATGCGGGAGATTGAGGACAACCTCCCGGAGATGATCCGGGCTGCGATTCTCTTGCTCCACGACTACTGCCTGGAGCGGGGTAATCCCGAATTCCAATGCGTTCTCCCGCTTGCGTCAACCCTCACCCGTGCACAGCGGAGTTTGGTTGAAGGAATGGTCAACCGGCTTCGCGGGAACCTCGCCATTCGCGTGGTCGGCGCCGAAGGGGCGGTCGGCCCCAATGCAGCCGGGGCCCGCGCAACGCTTTTTTTTGCGCACGCATCGGTGGTAGCCAGCGGCACAGCTACGGTGGAGGCGGCGCTCATTGGAAATCCCTTTGTGGTCGTGTACCGGGTCTCTCCCCTGACCTACGCCATCGCCAAACGCATGGTGAAGGTGCCGCACGTCGCCATGGCGAACCTGATTGCCGGCAAAAGGGTGGTTCCGGAGCTCATCCAGCATGATTTCACGGCGGCCAAGATCGTCGAACATCTTGGGCGTTTGCTACCGGATGGGGCAGACAGGGAGTCCATGATAATGGGGTTGGGGTCGATCCGCGACGCATTGGGCGCGCGGTCTCCGGAAAACGGTCCTAAGGCTACGCCGGGTGCGATCGACCGGGTGGCAGCGGTGATTCTCGAAGAACTCAAGACATCTTCTTCAACGACTTTGGGCGCCGTGGTTCCGGATCGGTTTGCGCCATCCTGAAGGGAATGGAAATCAACGAAAACCTCAGCCGACGAACGGCGGGATGCGATGATGACTTCTATGCGTAGACGAGGGACGAACCTGCAGGATGGACTTCGACGGGCCGCTCTTCTGGCGCTGCCCGGATTGCTGTTGATGTGCGCGCTGCGGACTCCGGTGGTCGCCCAAAGGGAACGGCCCGCGCTGCACATTACAGGCTATGTGATCGACGCCGAGCTCGATCCGGCGGCGCATCACCTGGCGGCCACGGTGACCGTGAGCTTTACCGCGCCGCCAAACCTCGACGTAGTGAACTTCGGTTTTCATCCGGCACTTAAGATCACCAAGATCACAGATGAAAACGGCAAGGTGCTGGACGGCGAACGGACGGCCGATGGGTCGGTCCGCGTGACGCCGTCGGCCCCGTTTACCGAAGGCCAGACGGTGCGCTGGACCTTCGTGTATGAGGGGCTCATTACCGGCGACGAGGACGGTCCCATCGAAGGGCTGAAGCTCGCGGCGATCCAGGAACCAATCAGCTATCTTCTGTATCCGGCGCGCTGGTTCCCCTCCACCGGCTACTTGACCGATCGGTTTACGGCCGAGATGCATATCAAGGTTCCGCAGGGAATGCGCGTCTTTGCCAGCGGCAGCACCGGCCCGTCGCATTCGGTAACGCTCGCCAATGGCAAAGCGGGTGACGAATACGACTTCAGCTGGAAGAAGCCGGGGTTCCCCGGAACGGTCATTGCCGGTCGCTACATCGGGCCGGTCTCGGTGGGTCCCGGGAACGTGCAGGTGTACCTGACGATCAGCCACCAGCAGTCAGCCAACCAGATGGCGGAGATGGCGACCAAAGAGTTCGATTTCTTCACGGACAGCTTTGGCGCGCTCGAGACGAGCCACCTGAATGTCCTGGAGATACCGGACGGCACTCTGCCGGCGGTGTGGGCTCCGGAGCTGGCGGCGATTCCGAGCTCCTACATCGGCAACAAGGCGGCTGTGCGCCTGCTGGCTAACACCATTGCCCATCAATGGTGGGGATGTGAAGTGAGCCCGCGCACTTTGAACGACGCCTGGATCACCAACGGCATGGCCCGCTACGGGGAACTGATGTACCTGGAAGACGACAGCGGCAGGAATGCGATGAAGGCCGCGCTCGAAGACGTCGCGGCGGGCGCCCTGGCTTACGATACGATCCCGCTCTCGAGCGTCGCAAGAATGGATCCCTTTTCACCCCAGTTCCAGTCGATGACCCTTGAGAAAGGGGCCATGATCTTCCACATGCTGCGCGGAGAAGTCGGCGATAAGGTGTTTCTGGCCATTCTCAAGGGAGCGCTGAGCCAGTACACCGACAACCCGATTCGAACCTCCGAACTTGAAAAAGTTGCCGAAGCGCAAAGCCAGGAGGAGCTGACGCCCTTCTTTGCGCAGTGGATCGACGGAACCGGGGCACCGCGCTTTACCGACAAGTACGCGGTCTACCGCCTGGGCAACAATAAGGGCTTTCGCACCATTGGCGAGATCAACCAGGATCTCGATCTGTTCCGGATGCCCGTGGAACTGCGAATCGAGACGGAAGGAAAGACCGAGGTCCAGAAGATCAACGTCGTAGGCACCGACACGCAATACGTGGTGGACACCTTCGGCAGGCCGCGGCGGATCAGCATCGACCCCCAGGACTGGGTGCTCAAGACGACGCCCGATCTGCAGGTGCGCATCTCCATCCTCAAAGGACAGCAGCTGGTGGCGCAGGGCGACCTGGTGGGAGCGCTGGCGGAATACCAGAAGGCGCTTACCGCCAACCCGCAGAGTTCACTGGCCAGCTACCGCATCGGCGAAGTGCTGTTTACCCAGCGCAACTATCAGGCCAGCGTGAATGCATTCCGCGACTCGCTGCGCGGGGACGATGAGCCGGCGTGGACGGAGGTCTGGAGCCATATCGCCATCGGCAAGATCTTCGACATCACCGGGCAGCGGGACCGCGCAGTGAATGAGTACAGGCTGGCCGTGCAGACCAACGACAATACACAGGGAGCCGTGAACGAGGCCCGGCTCTATCTGCAAAAGCCCTACACACGGCCCGATACCGAGTGATGCTGTCCATCGAGCATAATGATTCTGCCGCTGCAGGGGGTCCGCGCCCGCGGGTTGCGGGGAGGATGGATATGCGTCGATCGGTTCGCCTGTTCTGCTTTGGACTCGGCTTTGCCGCCGGAGATCCGGCACGGCGGCCAAGATTTTTGTCTCGAATGCCGGATCAGACAGCGGGCTGTTCCCTGAGCCCTTCAGCGGCGATCCCAATCGTCCCTACAACGAGTTTTATGCCGCGCTCAAGACGGCGGCCCGGTACCAGCTTGTAAGCGACCCGTCGGACGCCGATCTGGTTCTCGAGCTGCGCCTGTTCGCACCCTATGGACCATCTAGCGCAAACAAGCAGCATGGCGCCTCCGACCCGTTGCCGATGCTGCGGCTCGTGATTTACGGCCGCAGGACGCATTACGTGCTGTGGGCCTTTACCGAGTCGGTGGATGCGGCGATACTGCAAAAAACTCATGATCGCAACCTGGATCAGGCGATCACGAGGATTGCGGGCGATTTCGAGAACGTGGGCGGCGCTCCGGCGGCGCCTTGAGAGCTGGATTCGGCCGGCTTGCGGCCAGGGCTTCCGCTTCGTTTCAGCAGCCTCGCGGCGCCCGTCTTCAGGGCCGGGCTGCGGGCGCCACTCGCGCCTCGTTCGATTGCTGAGTCTTAACCTGGAACTTCTGGAATCCGAAGTCTCGTTCCGCGAGGTGCTGGCGCAGACTTTTCAGCAGGAGCAGCCGGGCTCGCATGTTCGCTTCTCCGCCGGTGGGAAGCCAAAGGCCGCCCTCGACAGGCGCCTGGTCGAATTCAAAGTTCGAGCCCTTCTCCACGGTGGCAAACAGGCCGCCCGCGATACGGAAATTCTCGTTGAAGCTCACTTGGAGACGCGCCACCTGGCGGTCGGCCTCATCGATCCACACGGTTCCCTGCAGCTTTTTAGTTGCGTCCTCCGCCAGTCCATGGGTTTTGGCGTCTTTTCGGCCGATGAAATCAAAGACGAAGGTGGGTCGGCCGCGAAACAGGATGCTCCGCGGGTTGCGCACGTCGATCAGGTCGAGCAACTGGCTCACGCTCAGGTCTTGGTTTTCAAGAAATTGGCTGGCGGGCGTCTTCTGCGCCTTCTCGATGAGCTTGGCGACCCGATCGTTTTCTTTTTCCCGGTCGCGCCCGCTTAGCGCCTGCCCGTCTTTCTTCTCGATGCGTTCGATCAGATGGCCGTTCACGAAGAAGTCATTGCGCTCTTCGGTTTCGGTCTTCTTGATTTTTCCGTCCGAATCGATCTCCTGGATGGTTTGAAGGGAGTTGTAGGTATAGTTCTCACGAATCTTTTCAATCTGACTCTGGTGGGCCACGACCTCACGCATGAGTTGGCGGATGTCTGGCAAAGGCGGGCTGGGAGCTTGCGCCACCGTTGCCAGCGACGATGCCAGCATGATCGCCAGCACACCGCCCATCGAGGATGATCGTGGAGGCCGCATAGGTCCTCAGCACACTCCTGCCAGATAAGATGCTCTTCCTCAGAAGGGCACCCGTTCGGCTTCCGTGTGCAGCTTTGGGCTTGTGAGTTATAAAACCGGAAAGGCCATCCCGCGGGATGGCCTTTCCGGTTATTTCCGAGCCGCCATTATGGCGTGCTGCTGTTGGCGCTGCTGTTCCGCGCCATCGCCTTTTCCTGCTGCACCTTGTGCGCGTTGTCTTCGAGCGCCTGCGCTTCGGGAAGGTAGGTGAGCGCCTTCTGGATCATCGGGTCCCAATCTGCCAGCGTGCGCAGTCCCTGCAGCTGCCCGAACTGGATGGTATAAATCTTCTCCTTGATGCGAGCGGACAGCCAATCCTTTACCCCGTTGATATCGCCATCCGTGTACTCCACGCCCTGGCTGGTGAGGAATTTCTTAAAGTCAGCAATCACTGCGTCGTCCACCTGGAAGTTCTTGTCTACCGTGTGATCGGAGGTGTAGACGGGCGCAAAGTGGAAGAAGACGTCCCGGTTGAGGAGTTCGTCCTGGAAGTGGTTGCTCTTCAGCGGCTCGATCTTCTCGTCCGGCGTAATGCCGCCGCCGCCATACACGGTGCGGCCGGAGTCGGTCAGCTTCACTTCGCGATTGCTTGAATCCGCGGGCAGAGCGCCGGCGTGATTGTAGTAATCGTAGAGCGACATGCCGGCATAGTTGCGCTGGATGAGCCGGCCTGACGGCGTGTAGTAGTGGTAAGTGGTCAGCGCGAGACCGCTATTTTCGCTCAGATTGTAGACGGTCTGCACCAGTCCCTTGCCAAAGGTCGTCTCGCCCACGATCAGGGCGCGATCGTGATCCTGCAACGCACCGGAGACGATCTCCGCGGCGGAAGCGGTGTCGCGGTTCACCAGCACGACGATAGGGAAGGTCTTGCCGCCGTTGCCGTGCGTGGCGGTGTAATTCTGGTCGGGATAGGCACGGCCGCGCTGCGACACGATGGTCTGTCCCTTGCTCAGCAGATGGTCGCAGACGTCCACGGCCTGGCTCAGCAGGCCGCCGGGATTCTCACGCAGGTCGAGAACCAGGCCCTTCAGGCCGCTGAAGCCGTTGATGGCGTCCGTCATCTCATCGCCGGTCGTCTCCTGGAACTGCGTCAGGTGGATGTAGCCGATGCCGGGACGAATCTCGTATTTGAGGTCGATGGAGGGATGGGGAATCTCATCGCGCGTAAGGTCGAAGACCAGCGGCTTGGGCTGGCCGTAACGGACGGTTGTGACCTGCACGTGCGTGCCCTTGGGGCCTTTGAGGGCCTTGGCAACCTGATCGGAGTTCCATCCGTCGGTACTCTTGCCGTCGACCGCGGCGATCGTGTCGCCGGGATGAATGCCGGCGCGGTAGGACGGCGTGTCCTCATACGGCGTGACCACGTAGACCTTGTCGTGGCCCTGCTGATCCCGCTGCTGCTGAATCACCATGCCGACGCCGTAGTAATGGCCGCGCTGGTCTTCACGCAGCTTGGCGTATGCCTTGGGGTCGTAGAAGTGGGAGTGCGGATCGAGGACCTGCAACATGCCGGGAATAGCGCCGTCGTAGATGGCCGCATCCGCACGGTCGCCGGTAATCGGCTCGGCGTAGTTCTGCTCCACCAGCGCGTAGACGTTGGTGAACGTCTTCAGGTTGTCGCGAAGCTGGCTTTCGTCTTCAGAGGTTTGAGCGCCCACTCTGCGCTGCAGCAAAGTGCCGGCCACGGCGCAGACTGAGAAAAAGAGAATGACGGCGAAAACTGCGCGGCGCGCGCGAGGAGTCATAAGCGGACAGAACCTCCGGATGGCGGCTGCGATCCTTTGCGCCGCGGTTCATCGATTTCCGGGGTCGAATGGGCTCCGCGATCCGGACTGCCACTCGATAAAAATTTGACCTTGCCCCATCGCGGCAAGGCCCGGAAACAGGAAAACCGCTCTACGAAGCCCAGCAGAGTCATCTTCTACTGAAGTATAGCACTCGCCCGTTTAGACGCCGCCCGCGAGTCTTTCGGTAGCCCCGCCGATCCCAGGCTCCGCCGTTTCCGAGCCTCGCTGTTCCCGGAACTGCCCGGGCCTGGCGGAAAAGGGATTGCGGCCTGGGCCAAGTAATGTGCGCCGACAGCTGGGGCTATTTCCTGACCGATTAGGCAGCGGAAACCAACCGGCTGCCGGGCGGAAAGACGAGCAAGGTCGGGTCTCTCAAGGCGAAGTTCGGCGGATAGCGCGGTGTGACGCCTAACCCGCCGGGCCATGGGCGAATGCGCGTCCTCCGGCGCAATGCCGATTCGCCTTCCTGCTCTCCCGGCATTTACAATAACGTCTATGCATCAGGCAGTTGTGATCGCTGTCCTGCGCATGCCGACTTATGACTCTGAGACTCTTCCTCGCTCCCGCTGCTTTCGGCGCATTGCTCTTCGCCGCCACTCTCCCGGCGCAAGCCCCAAACAGTTCGGCGGCAAGCCCGTATGGCGGCTCGGTGGTGGAAGACATCATCGCCCGTGTCAACGACCAGATCATCACCCAGTCGGACTACGATCGCGCGATGAGCGAGATGGACCAGGAGGCGCGCCAGCGGGGCGACTCCATGCAGCAGATGGCTACCGAGCACAAAGACCTGCTGCGCAGCCTCATCGATCAGCAGCTCTGGCTCTCCAAGGGCAAGGAACTCAACATCACCGGCGAGACCGAGCTGGTGAAGCGGCTCGATGAGATCCGCAAGCAATACAATCTCTCCTCGCTCGAAGACCTGGAAAAGGCCGCCAGGGAACAAGGCGTCTCCTTCGAGGACTTCAAGGCCAACATCCGCAATGGGATCGTGACCCAGGAAGTGATGCGCCAGCAGGTGGGCGAGCATATCCAGTTCACCCCCGGCGAGGCGATGCGCTACTACGAGCAGCACAGGCAGGACTACACCCAGCCGGAGAGCGAGCGGCTCAGCGAGATTCTCATCACCGCCAACCCCGACGATCCTGCCAAGCAGGCCGCGGCCAAGGCGAAGGCTGATGATATCGAAGCGCGGCTCCACGCCGGCGGCGACTTCGCGCAACTGGCGCGCAGCTTCAGTGAAGGTTCCACGGCAGGTGAGGGCGGGGACCTGGGCCAGTACAAGCGCGGCCAGTTGTCGAAGGTTCTGGAAGACCAGACCTTCTCTCTGAACACGGGCCAATATACCGATCCGATTCTCACCCGGCAGGGGTACATCATCCTCAAGGTGGTGCAGCATAATGCCGGCGGCCCCGCTGCTTACAAGGATGTGGAGGAGCGGGTCGAAGAGGCGCTCTATGAGAGCCGGATGGAACCGGCGATTCGCGCCTATCTCAACAAGATGCGCGACGAGGCGGCGATCTTTATCAAGCCGGGCTATGTGGATACCGGAGCCACTGCCGCTGAATTGCACCCGAGCATCTCCTTCAGCGCCTACGTTCCGCCTTCTCCCAAGAAGAAGGCGAAGCTGGAGCGCACGCGTTTCCGGGAGAGCACGCACGCGTTCCGGCAGAAATCGCCTGAAGCGGCGCCCGAACAGGCCGCTGCTCCGCAGGCCGCGCCGAAGACCGCCGCGACGAAGGACAAAAAAAGCAAGAAGAGCAAGAGCACCGACGAGGCCACGGAGAAGCCAGGGAAGAAGGAAAAGATTCGCTACGGCCAGGCTCCGCGTGAGACGCTGCCTGTGGCCGCCGCCAACGCGGAAACGGAAAATGCCGGCGCCTTGCCCCAGACTGCTGACAACGCCGAGCAACTTGCAAACCCGCTGGAGCCCAGCCGCGCCGACCAGAAGAGCCGCTTCAGCGACCGTGCGCGAGCGCCGAAGAAGAGCAAGTCGTCGGCCGCAAAGGGCGATCCTCTAGCGCCTGCGCCGCCGGATGCCACCGAAGTGGCCGATCAGGAGACGCAATCGGGTCCGCTGGGCCTGGGCGGCAACACCACCGGCAAGAAGAAAAAGACAGCTTCCACGACGAGCGAGAAGACGCGCCTGGCCGACAAGAAGAAAAATCCTTCTGACTCCACGCCGGCGCCGCCGCAGCAACCCACGCCGATCGCCCCTGTTCCGGGAGCGCCCGCGCCGGCGAATGCTCCGCAGCAGTAACACGAGTTCACCGCTTTCTCTTCGACGGGCATGGGTGCTTCCACCCATGCCCGTTTTGCTGCGCTCGATCGCCGCTTCACTTTTGGGGATTTCGAGTCGGTTGCGTTAATCTTCTCGGAAGAATGAAGGACATTTATATCGCCGACTTGGCCTCGTTCGAAGAGGGAAAGCTCTTCGACAGTTTTTTTCTTGTGCTGGCCAAACAAACGCGGACGACCAGGACTAACAAGCCCTACCTGAACCTGATACTCGGCGACAAGACCGGGCAGATGGAGGCGCGCGCCTGGGAGCCGGGCGATGCGCGCATCGCAAAAAACTTCGAGCGCGGCGACACGGTGAAGATACGCGGCTGCACAGCCCGATTCGATGACCGCTGCCAGATGAAGATCGACCAGATTCGTCTCGCGCTGCCGCTCGAGGTGGATAAATCCGATCTTCTGCCTTCGACCTCCTACGACGTAGCCGCTCTCTGGGACCAGTTGCTTGCAACAGTCGAAAGCATGAGCAATGTTGACCTCAAACGCCTGCTTGCGGCCATCGTCTCTGATCCGGTGGTTGCCTGCGCCTATCGTGAAGCGCCGGCGGCACGCGGCTTGCATCACGCATGGCTGGGGGGGCTGCTCGAGCACGTGGTCAGCCTGCTTGGCATGGCCGAGCGCGTGGCCGAGCATTATCCGCTGCTCGATCGCGATCTGCTCCTCACCGGCGTGATCCTTCACGACATCGGCAAGATCCGCGAACTGAGCTGGGCCATCGGCTTCGAGTACACGGTTGAAGGCATTTTGCTCGGCCACATCCAGATGGGTGTCGATCAAGTCGAGAAGGCGATTGCCGCGCTTCCCGATTTTCCTGATCGCCTGCGCACACTGGTGCTGCACATGATCCTCTCGCACCATGGCAAGCTCGAGTTCGGCTCGCCCAAACTGCCCATGATTCCCGAAGCGCTGGCGCTCAACTTTATTGACGATTTCGACGCCAAGATGCAGGCCGTGACCACCGAGTTTGAGAAATCGCTGCGCGAAGGCAAAGGTCCGGATGAGCTGACGGGGAAGGTCTGGTCTCTCGACAACCGGCAGTTGCTGAACACAAAGCGATGGCTGGGAGAAGACCGGGATCGGGAACCGGAGACCGGGAACTAGAGCAAAACCAGAATGCCCTGCCCTCGCCAAGAATGCCGCGATGGCAACGCGGCGAAGCCCACATTAACTCACTCAAGGACTCAGTCAAGAAAGCTGACGAAATAAAGCAGGATGACGAACGGGAGAATGCGCGTTTGCAGCTTGCGCACGACGCGCGCTCCGCCCGTTCACCGGTTGTGCTGGGGCTGTTCACACGCGCGCCAGCGGTTTTCCCGCCGTGGCTGCAATCTCGGCGCAGACCGCATCCGTCACTGCGGCGGTCGTCGCGGTGCCGCCCAGATCCCGTGTATGCAGCTTCGGGTTCGCCGTTACGTGCTCAATGGCCTGCATCAGGCGCCGTGCCGCGTTTGGCTGGCCCAGATGCTCAAGCATCATCACCACGGTCCAGAAGGTTCCCACCGGATTGGCAACGCCCTTGCCCATGATGTCGAAGGCCGATCCATGGATCGGCTCGAACATGGAGGGATAGCTGCGCTCGGGATTGATGTTTGCGGTGGGCCCGATCCCCAGGCTGCCGGCGAGCGCGGCGGCGAGATCGCTCAGGATATCGGCGTGCAGATTGGTGGCGACAATCGTATCCAGCGAAGCCGGCCGGTTCACCATCCGCGCCGTCATCGCGTCCACCAACTCCTTGTCCCACTTCACATCGGGAAAGTCGCGAGCCACTTCATGCGCGATCTCGTCCCACATCACCATTGCGTGGCGCTGCGCATTGCTCTTCGTCACCACGGTGAGCAGCTTGCGGGGCCGTGCCTGCGCGAGGCGGAAGGCGTAGCGCTGGATCCGCTCCGCGCCTGCGCGCGTCATCACGCTGAGGTCCGTTGCCACTTCGATGGGAAATCCCTGGTGCACGCGGCCGCCCGCGCCCGAGTATTCGCCCTCGGTGTTCTCGCGGACAATCACCCAGTTCAGGTCTTCGGCGCGGCAGCGTTTGAGGGGAGCGTCGATCCCCGGCAAGATCCGCGTGGGCCGCACATTCGCATACTGATCCATGCCCTGGCAGATCTTCAGCCGCAAGCCCCAAAGCGTGATGTGATCGGGAATATCGGGGTCGCCGGCCGAACCAAACAGGATGGCGTCTTTGCTCCGGAGCGCATCCAGGCCGTCGGCCGGCATCATGGCGCCATGGCGGCGGTAAAAATCTCCGCCCCAGTCGAAGCTCTCGAATTCGAAGGCAAACTCGTTTTCGCCGCGGGCGAGCGCCTCAAGCACCTGCCGCCCTGCCGGCACAACTTCCTTGCCGATGCCGTCACCGGGCACCATGGCTATCCTGTAGTGGTTCATGATGATCTGACCTCGCCGAACAACCGCAATTCTATCTGGAGGGCGCTCCAGAACGCGCGGCGGATTTTTCCCGGAACGGTCTTCCGGTACCGCAAAGCGAGATACGCCTTCAGAGTGTGACCGCTGGCACAGGTTCTTTTCAATGATTACAGGAGAATGGCCTCGTGGGGCTCGTGCGCGCATGGGCTCACGAGTACATGGGCTCGTGAACACAGGAGAAGATGCAGATGAGCGATCTGGCCACGTTGGCTGAAGCGGGTACCGTCGATCCTCTGGTCGGCCATCCCGCGGATTACCACGTCTTTCACCAGTTCATTGAGCGCTGCAGGAATCTGCCGGCCATCACAACGGTTGTGGTCTGGCCGCTCACGGATGTGGCTCTGCGCGGCGCTGTGGAGGCCGCATCCGCCGGCCTCATCGAACCTACGCTCATCGGCCCGCGAGATGCGATGCGTGCGCTGGCCGTGAAGATGGGCGTCGATATCAGCCCGTTCCCGATCATCGACGCGGAGTCCGAGGAAAAGGCTGCCGAGCTGGGAGTCGCCATCTGCCGGGCCGGCAATGCCCAGGCCATGATGAAAGGCAGCCTGCATACGGACGAGCTGATGAAGGCCGCAATGCAGCGTGATACCGGCTTGCGCACGGCCCGCCGCATCTCCCACGTCTTTATCATGGATACGCCCGCGTACGCGCGGACGCTGCTCATCACCGATGCGGCGATCAACATCACGCCGGAGCTCGAGGACAAAGTTCACATCGTGCAGAACGCCATCGACCTGGCGCGCGCACTGGGCATCGCCAAGCCGAAGGTTGCACTGCTCTCCGCGATCGAAACCGTGAATCCCAAGATCAAGTCCACGCTCGACGCCGCCGCGCTTTGCAAGATGGCCGACCGCGGCCAGATCACCGGCGGCATTCTCGATGGGCCGCTGGCCTTTGATACCGCAGTGAGTCAAAAAGCTGCCGCGATCAAAAAGCTTGTCTCGCCGGTGACCGGCCAGGCCGACATCCTGGTGGTTCCCGACCTCGAAAGCGGCAACATGCTGGCCAAGCAGCTTGAGTACCTGGGTGGCGCACAGCTTGCCGGAATCGTACTCGGCGCGCGCGTGCCCACCATCCTGACCAGCCGCGCTGACTCGGCGGAGACACGCCTCACCAGTTGTGCTGTGGCCGTGTTGCTGCACTATGCGACCCACCCGGCTGTGAAGGTCTAATCATCGGCCAATAGAAGTCAGAAACAAGTGCAGAAAGCAGGCTTCCTACGGGCGGCGCCGGGGCTGTGGCGAACGGCCGCGCGCGGCGCTTTTTCTGCGTGCGCATGGCTGCGCGAACCGGGTATATTCGTGAGCATGAGAAAAACCCTGCTGGGAATAGCGCTTGCTGGCGCGCTGTTGGCCGGCATCGCGCGTGCAGAGGCTCAGGTCTCCGGCGCCATGCCGCCGATGGATGGAATGGCGACCATCCCGCCGCCCGAGCAACTGCCTGCGCCGGTGCGCATGACCGGAATCGGCAACTCGCATATGCAGATCAATGCCGGTGCTGAAACGCAGGCCTGGTTCGATCAGGGACTCAGCCTGCTGCACGATTTCTGGGATAACGAATCGGCGAAGGCCTTTGAGCAGGCCATCCGCACCGATCCGAACTGCGCGATGTGCTACTGGGGTCTGGCCCAGGCCGAACAGTTCCGCGGCGAAGAGCAGAAGTCTTACGCCGACAAAGCGCTTGAACAGGCGCAGCGGCTCGAAGGCAAAGCCGGGAAGACGAACCGGCTCTATATCGAAGGCGCGGTTACCGAATCGAAAGAAGCAGAAGGGAGCCATTCAGCTTCAATTGCGATCTATCGAAAGCTGGTAAAGAAAGAGCCGAAGGATATCCAAGCGCGGATCTTTCTGGCCAATGCCGTGGGTGACGGTTTTGATGACAACGGCGAGCCGAAACCAGGCGAGAAGGAGAAGATCGCGATTCTCGAAGGCGTGCTGAAAGACGCTCCGAACGATTCGGCCGCCAACCATTATTGGATTCATGCGATGGAGCCCAGCAATCATCCCGAGCGGGCCATTGCCAGCGCGGCGCTGCTGGCGAGCCTGGCGCCGACAAGCGGGCACATGGTCCACATGCCGGGCCACATCTATTACCGCGTGGGCGATTACGCGAGCGCGGATCGCTGGTTTGCAGCCTCTACCGAGGCGGATGAGAAGTACATGCGCGAACAGCATGTGAGCGTGGATGAGGATTGGAACTACGTGCACAACATGATGTACGCCATTGCGAACAGGATGGAGCAGGGCCGTCTCGACGACGCAAACGAACTGTCCGACCGGCTGGCTGGAGCGCGCGGCCAGCTTTCGGCGTCGCTGTATATCTGGAGCGCGCGCGATCAGGTGTCCCGCGTAAGCCGGCGGCTTCCGGTGGCCTTGCGCGTGGGAGATTGGAGCGGCGTGCTTGCCATGCTTGATGACGCGAAGATCACCGATGGCGACAAGACAACCAATCTACGCTTTCTCAAAGACGAACTGCGTCAATTTGCAACGGGCATGCGCGCGCTGGAGCAAAACGATCTGGCCTCGGCAAACGCTGCTTCGGCGGAGATGGATGCGGGGCTGTGGCGGCGGAGCCAGGAGCTGAGGGCCGCGGCCGACAAGGCCAAGGCCGATTCCGAAGCGGCGAAATCGGGCGCAAACGCTCCCAACACCAACACGGCCTCGCAACCGCTTACGTCGCCTGTGAACCCGGATGCGCTCGCGGAGCCTCTGATGACCTCATTGAACGTGACCTCACAGGAGTTGCGCGCGGGCGTGCTGCTGCTCGATGGAAAGCTCGAGCCGGCAAAGAAGATGTACGCGGAGGCGGTGCTCGCGGAGAAGAAACTGGGCTATCACGAGCCGCCGCTCTATATTCGCCCGGTCGCCGAGACGGAGGCGGAAGCGCTGTTGCGCGCGAAAGACTACGGGGATGCGAAGACAGCCTACGAAGCGGCTCTGATCGAGCGCCCTTCTTCCGGCTTCGAGCTGTATGGAATCGCCCGGGTGGACGAACTCGCGGGCAATGCGGCCGAGGCGAAGGCGGAGTATCGCGCATTCGTGAAGGCATGGCCCTCCGCGGATCCCAGCCTGCCGCAACTGATTCATGCTCGCCAGGTGCTGGGTGAAACCGGAGCGATGGCGACAAAATAAGCCGATGCGTGCACGGCCGCGCTGGAGCCAATAACGCCGCAGGCCCGCGAGGCGTTTGGTGCTTTGCACTGACCTCTGCGAAACTGAACGCATGTCCGATCACGCGCCGGTGCTCATCTTCGATCTCGACGGGACCCTCACCGATTCGAAAGCGGGGATCCTCGGCTGCCTGCGCAAGGTGCTCGATGCGCGTGGCTTGCCGACTTCCGGGTCGTTCGAACATTTTATCGGCCCTCCCGTCGAAGAGTGGGTCACGTACCTCTTGCCGAACGGAACCAAGGACGAGCACGCCGCGCTGGCCAGCGAGTACCGCGCCTGTTACGACCGCGAGGGCTGGTCGAATAATGCCGTCTTTCCCGGCATTCGGGAGATGCTTGCCAATCTCCGTCGTGCCGGCAGCCCTCTCTACGTCTGCACCTCAAAGCAGGAGCGCTTTGCTGTGCGCATTCTCGATGCCTTCGAGCTGTCCCCGTGTTTTTTGGCGATATACGGAGACCGAGCCGAATACGCGAGCCACAGCAAGATCGATCTGCTGGCCCGGATCGTGCGAGAGCAATCTCTCGCCTGCGAGTCTGCATGGATGGTGGGCGATCGCAGCTTTGACTTCGAGGCCGCTCACGCGAACAACCTGCGCTGCATAGCCGCGGGTTGGGGGTACGGCTCGCCGGAGGAGCGCGCGCAGGCGGACGCGCTTGCTCAGACCCCTGCTGATGTCTTCGCTGTCATGACCCAGCAAATGGGCGGGGCCGGGGTTTCTATGCCGAGCACCTTTTCCGTGTGACTGCAGTAGGATCGCGAGAAAATCCGCGGCGCCGGTGAGGGCGGACGCGGATTTTTTGCATCACGCTCGATGCATCGGTCGCCTCTCTCGCTCAAGGCCATCTCTTCCAATCAATCTCTCCCAATAATCTGTACCTCTCTTCACGCGGACACCCGTCTGTTCATGGGCGCTCAGCCTCGCGCGTAGAACCCCGCGGGAGCAACCGCGAGCCTCTTGAGAAATCGAGTGGACCAGGGATTTATGTAGGGTTCGGAAGAGTTCCGCGAGGGACTCCCAAGTAAGTGATTGAGAAATAAGCGAAGAAAAATAGTTATTGACAATCGTATATTTATAAGCTTATTCTGGTGTCGGTAACAACCGACATTAAGGGGGTTTCATCATGCGTCATATTATCGCAGGTGGTATAGTTCTGTCTTCTTTGCTCATCCCCGCAGCGGCTCGTGCCAGCCAGCCCTTGGACGATGTCACTGCCTCAACCCCGGCTCCTCGCGTCAGCACCGGCATCACAGCTCCGGTGCTCCTTCGGTCCATCGGCCTCACCATTCCGGATGGCCCTGCCCAAGAAACCATCCCAGTCGACGCTCAAGTCGGCCTCACCCTTACCGTTGACGACAAAGGCCAGCCTCAGGACATTCATGTCGTCAAGGGAATCAACCCGTATTGGGATGCCCGCATTGTTGAAGCGGTCAGCAAGTTCCATTACCGCCCCGGCACCATCAATGCCAAGGCGATTCCCATCGACATGAACCTCACCGTCAACATCGCACGTTAGAGCAGCTGCGATTACGCTGTAGCAACAACGCCCTCCCGCAAACGCCAAACCGAATCTCCGGCCTCTCACCCTCGACGCTCTTCGTGTAAGCATTCCGCGTGGAGGGTGAGAGACAGGAACTTTCGCGCAACGGCGGTTACTGCTTTACGAACTCAATCACTTGGGGCGCCACTCTGCCGGCGCATTCGAGCGGCGCAAGGTGGCCGCACCCGGTAATGATGTCCAATTCCGACTGCGGTATCAGCTGGTGCATCTTGTCGGCTTGAGAGACGGGCACGATCCGGTCTTGCTGGCCCCACACGATCAGAACGGGCATCTTGAGTTGCGGAAGCAGGCTGTCCGTCACGTCACGGCCCGTGAGCATGGAAGCCAGGGCGCGGCTCATCACCCAGCGATGCTCTTGCGAGAGACGCAGAAGGTCGCGCGAGACGAACCCGGGAATCGTCTGCGGGTGAGGCGTCAGCAGGTCTTCGAGTTCTTTGAGTTGCGTTGCCGTCGTGGGCATAAACAGACGCGTATCCCAATCGGGCGCGGCATCGAGGCCTGCTGCGTCGAACAGCATAAGCCGATTCACGCGCTGCGGCGCTTCGGCTGCGGCAATCTGCACGATCCAACCACCCATCGACCAGCCGCCGAGATCCACCTGCTTCAGTCCCAGCGCATCCAGAAAGCCGATCACGATTCCTGCCTCGTCGCGCACGGAATAGGAGAACTCCGCCGGCCGCTGGCTGCGACCATATCCGGGCAAGTCGGGCATCAGCACGCGAAATCCGGCCCTGGTAAGATAGGGCGCAAGATTTCGCCAGTCCTCAGCGTGGCCGCCGAGTCCGTGAATGAGAACGACTGCCGGTCCATTATCCGGCCCGTCGGAAAGATAGTGGACACGGTATCCATTCACTGGGATTGTGCGGCTCTTCATTCCAGCGAGCGCATCTTTGAGAAAGAGCATTCCATTGAAGCAGCTAACCGGGCGCAGCAGAAGCCCGATCCCTGCCGCAACGATCAGCGGGGCAGCGACCCAGAATGTCACTTTCACCCATCTCATCGGTTCTCCGCTTCGCTCCGTTCGAGCGCCCGGGCGCGCTGCCAGCCCTTTTCGATCACTCGCACCGTCAGTGGATCCAGTGCCAGGGCGCTGTGGCTGGCCCACTCGGATCGATCCACCCAGCGCGCTGCGTCCGCATCCGAGGCCGCCTGCAGCGTGCCGCCCTTCACCCGACACAGGTAATCGGCGATGACATAGTGATAGCGGACCCGGCTGCCCTCGCGGTGAATCCTGTCGACGAGCTCGACGAACTCCACCGTTTCAACCTGCAGACCGGTTTCTTCCAGCACCTCGCGCACAACCCCTGCGGCGAGCGACTCACCCACCTCGAGCACGCCCCCCGGCAGGGTCCAATTGACTTTAAGCGGCTCGCGCCCGCGCTGCACCAGCAGCACCCGGCCGTTCTCCACCACGATTGCACCTACCCCGACGATCGGCGCCGATGGAAACTCTCTTTGCATGATCTCTTACGATAACTCCCCATACGGCTTCTTCGGCCTCTAACCTGTCGGCAAGGTGGGCTAACCTGTCAGAACTTGTGCCATCCCGTCTCAGCCCAGGCACGCTAAACTAGCGTCAGAGCCCACTGTGCGCATCCTTACCCGCTACATCCTCGGCGAAATTCTTTCTCATGCGCTCATTGGATGCGCTGTCTTCACCTTCATCCTTTTCATGCCTCAGCTTCCGCACATCCTGGAGGCTGTGGTCCGCAACAGTTCCACGCTCTCCATTTTGTTTGAGATCTTCGTGTTCACGCTGCCCGAACTCTTCCGGGTCACCATTCCGATGGCGGTGCTGGTGGGCATACTCCTGGGCTATAGCCGCATGGCCGCCGACAGCGAAGTGATTGCGATGCGCGCGTCGGGACTCGGCATCGGCTACTTTGTCAAGGTAGCTTCGATCGTGGCCATCGGCGGCACGCTTCTCGGCTTGGCGAATTCGCTCTATGTGGCGCCGCGCGCCAATCAGGCGATTCTGGACATGCAGCGCTCACTCGAGACCTCGCAGGCTTCTTACGAGATTCAACCGCGCGTCTTTTACGAGGACTTCAAGAACTTCGTTCTCTATGTGCAGGATGTGCGCGCCGGCACGGGCGCGGCGAACTGGCGCCAGGTCTTCATGGCGGATGTCTCCGATCCTTCGAATCCCATCATTACCACGGCCGCATCGGCTACTGTAGTGAGCGGTAGCACGCAGGAACTGCTGATGCGCCTGCGCGACGGTTCGCACCATGAGACGGTAGCCGGGCAGCCCCAGCAATACAACATCTCCACCTTCACCACCACCGATATGCCGCTGGCAGTTAATCAGCAGAGCGACGTGCATCTGGGCAGGATGGAAACCTTCATCTGGGCCCTGCCGATGGATGCCTTGCTGCAACGCGTTCATGGGCCCGATGCGCGGCTATTTCTGATCGAGCTGCACGATCGCTTTGCGTTCCCGGCCGCCTGCCTCGTGCTGATGCTCGTGGGCGTGCCGTTGGGCGTTTCTTCGCGCCGCGGCGGCAAGAGTTCGGGATTCGTTTTCACCATTCTGCTGGTCTTCGTCTATTACTTTCTTTCCGCAACGGGCACAGCCCTGGGCAAGGAGAACAAGCTCCCGGTCTTCTTCGCGGTCTGGTCAGCGAACCTGATCTTTGCGGCCGCGGGCGGCTTTCTGCTTTGGCAGATGGCCACCGGAGGCCGTGTGCTCGGTGCGATCGGGAACCGGTTCTCCCGCTCGCCGAAGACGGCGCCGCAGAGCAGGGTGAAGAGCGCCTCGCTGAGCGGCCTGTTCGACCGGTTGCAGAAGCGGCCGCAGCGAAAGCACGCACGCAATACCTTCCCGCGCATTCTCGACGAGTATGTGATCCGCGAGTTTGGCACCATGTTTCTGCTCATCCAGAGCGGTTTCGTGCTGCTGATGATCGTCTTCACCTTCTTTGACCTGGTGGGCGATATCTTGCGCAATCACCCTCCGCTCACCACGGTTGGCGATTATCTGGTGAACCTCACCCCGAGCATGATCTACCAGATCGCGCCGCTCGCCGTGTTGATCGCCGCGCTGGTCACTTTCGGCGTGCTCAACCGCAATAGCGAGATTGTGGCTATGAAGGCCACCGGCATCAGCCTGTATCGTCTCGTGGTGCCCATCGTCTCTATCGCGGCGGCGCTCGCGATCGGCCTGTTCCTCTTCGACCAGTACTACCTGCCGCAGGCCAACCGCAAGCAGGAGGCGCTGCGCGCTACTATTAAAGGCCGCCCGCCGCAGACCTATTTGCATCCCGAGCAGAAGTGGATCTTCGGTCAACCCCGCGCGGGTGAGCCCGGCCGCATCTTCTACTACCAGTTCTTCGATCCGGACCGTCGCGAGTTCGCCAACCTCTCGGTCTTTGAGTTCGATCCCCACAGCTTTCAGCTCACGCGACGTATCTTTGCTGCCCGCGCCGTGTGGGATGCCGACTCCCAGACCTGGGGATTTGAGAACGGATGGGTGCGCGACATCGACGGTGCGGATGTGAAATCCGACCGAGATTTCACATCCAGCGTCTTCCCGGAGATTCACGAGCCGCCGGACTACTTCACCAAGGAAGACCTCGAAGCCCAGGAGATGAACTTCGGCCAGCTCGACCGTTATATCCGCGACCTGCGCCAGAGCGGCTTTGACACGATGCGCCTGCGCGTGGCGCTCTGGCACAAACTCGCCTATCCGCTGGTCGCGGTGGTGATGGCGGTGCTCGCCATTCCGTTTGCGCTGTCGATGGGCCGCCGCGGCTCGCTCAGCGGGATTGCCGTGGCGATCGCGGTTGCGCTCATCTACTTTGTCGTCAATGGGCTGTTCGAAGCGCTCGGCAACGTCAATTACCTGCCTCCCGTGGTCGCGGCGTGGTCGTCGGATATTCTTTTCGGCCTGGTCGGCGGATACCTGCTGCTTCGGACGCCCACCTAGCCGGCGCTCCCCGGTGGCCGAGCCAGGCAGGCACCATCCCGCTACAATAGACCTATGCTTCGCGATCTGCGCCCACTCTTCGGGTATATGCGCCGCTACCGGGGCGGATACGTGCGGGGAACATTGGCCTGCGTCTGCACGAATCTGGTCGCTGTCCAGTTTCCCAGCATCCTGGGCAAAGCGGTGGATGCGCTGGGGAAAGAAGCTACGCGGCGGGAGATTTTTTTCTTCGCCGCGCTGCTGATCGCTATCGCTCTCATCAAAGGCATCTTTCTTTACGCGCAGCGTTGGATCCTCATTGGAATCTCCCGCGACATCGAGTTCGATATTCGCAACGACCTGTTCCGCAAGCTGGAGAAGCAGGATACGGGCTTCTATCAGCGCTACCGCACCGGCGACATCATGGCGCGGATGACCAATGACCTGAACGCCGTGCGCATGTTGCTGGGCCCGGCGCTTATGTATAGCGCCAACACCATCTTCCTTACCGTCTTCGCGCTGGTCTTCATGCTGCGCTATAGTCCCTATCTGACGCTGGTGGCGCTGGCGCCCATGCCCGTGGCCAGCATTCTGGTGCAGTACTTCGGCAGCCGCATTCACACCCGCTTCGAGCGCATCCAGGCCAGCTTTTCCGATATCTCCGCGCAGGCGCAGGAAAACTACTCCGGCGTGCGGCTCATCCGCGCTTTTGCGCGTGAGGAGTCGGAGATAAACCTGTTCGAGCGCCTCAACCGCGAATACATTACCCGCGCTCTGCGCCTGGTTCAACTGATGGGCATGCTGTGGCCCACACTGGAGTTCGTCCTCGGCGTCTCGATGATCATCACGCTGCTGGTCGGCGGGCACGAGGTGCTGGCGCATCGCATCACGGTGGGCGATTTCGTCGCCTTCAACACCTACATGATTTTGCTGATCTGGCCCATCATCGCAGTGGGCTGGGTCATCAACATCTTCCAGCGCGGAACCGCCTCTGTGAAGCGCATCGAAGAACTGCTTCGCGCCGAGCCTGCCATCGACGACCGCCACTCCGTGGGTTTCCCCTTTGGAGAGGATCACGCGCTCCAGGGAGAGATCGAATTTCGCAATCTCAACTTCAGCTACGGTGGGGCCCCGGTATTGAGCGACATCTCGCTGCGCATTCCGGCCGGCTCCAGCCTGGCGATTGTCGGGCCCACCGGCTCCGGCAAATCCACCCTGGTCAACCTGATCTCGCGGCTCTATGAGGCGCCGGAGGGAACCCTCCTGATCGACGACCGCCCGGTACGCGAATATCCGCTCGCTGTTTTGCGGCGCAATATCGGCATGGTGCCGCAGGAGACCTTTCTCTTCAGTGAGACAATCCGCGAGAACCTGGCCTTCGGCGCGCCGCGAGCCAGCGCCGAGGAACTGCTCGAAGCGGCGGAAGCCGCGCACATCCGGCAGGAGTTTGAGGAGTTCCCACATGGTTTTGAAACCATGGTGGGCGAACGGGGGGTGACGCTCTCCGGCGGACAAAAGCAGCGCGCGGCGATTGCGCGGGCCCTCTTGCGCCGTCCCGCTATTCTGATTCTCGATGATGCGCTAGCCAGCGTCGATACCTATACGGAGGAGCGCATCCTGGGTGGATTGAGAGCCTATACGGTCAATTCCACGACCATCCTCATCTCGCATCGCGTCTCCACGGTGCGCCATGCCGATCGGATTGCCGTGCTCGACCGGGGCAGGATTGTGGAGTTGGGCGGCCACGAAGAGCTGCTGGCGCGCGACGGCTACTACGCCAGCCTCTATCAAAAACAGCAGCTTGAAGAAGAGCTCACGGTGGCGGGCTAAAGCCTCAGGCTGTCCAACTGGTGATGGCCGTCTCATCCTGATCCGCGGTGGCGTTGGGTGCGCCGCGCGCCGGCATGGCGATCACGCGTCCTGAGCCTGGGTTGGCGTCGGGGTTCCTTGCCACCTCGCGCCATGCGTCGCGCACATTCTTCACGCAATCGATCGCGTGCTCGAACTTCGCCGTCGATGCCGACTGCGAGGCCTGCAGGATCTGCGCGAAGATGGAAGCATAAAACTCGCTCAGCACCTGGGCAGGCCGGCCGCCCACGTCCATGCGCAGCCGCGCCTGCAGGTGAATGATGATGTCGAGCGCCCGCTTCACGGCTCCCCGGCGCTCGTCTGCTTCGCCACGCTCCACGGCTGCGATGGCCCCGTGCAGAAAGCGGATGATGCCGTCATAGAGCGCCACCACAAGATCGACGGCCGAAGCCCCTTCCAACGCATGTTCCCGATAGTTTCCCATGAAGAGTGCGGCTCCTTAACCGTTCAGATTCTGATCAAATCCGGTGATCGCCGAATAGAGCTCATTGACGCCCTGTAGCTGCGACGGCAGCTCCTGCAGTATCTGGTTGGCTTTGTTCAGCTCCGCCGTGAGGCTCGCCTGCTGGGTTGAGATAAAGCTCTCCTCCTTCGATATCTCTGCATTCAGGGTTGATTCGGTGGCTTTGTTTGCACCGGAGGCCAGCGCAAGAAGACCCGTGGCCGAGCCGGTGCCGGCATTGTCGAGCGCGGTGGCGAAGTTCTGTCCCCAACTGTTGGCATTCTGGAAAAATCCCACCACTCCGTTGTAATCGGAGTTGAGCAGCGAATCGAGCGAGGTGGCGTCAAAGGCGAGGGAACCGTCGTTGTTCACGCTGATACCCAGGCTGGTCAAGTTGTTAATGTCGGAGGATGGATTGTAGTTGAGGGCCGCGCTCGTTGTATTCGTGGTGTCGAAGATATTCGAGGTCACGGTCAGCGCGCCGGCGCCCCCATTGATTCCCGAGGTGAGCGTGAGCCCCGTGCCGTCGCTGTTGAGCGCCGCCGTCACGCCGATGTTGGCGGTGTTGATGGCGTTCGCTAAACCGGAGAGTGTGTTGTCGGAGGAGTCGAGCGCGATATTCTGCACGATGCCGCTGCCGACCTGGAGGGTGAGCGATCCACTCAGCGTATCGGACGCGCTGTTGACCGTGCCGAAGGTTCCACTGTCTGGCGTGGTGCCTGTATAACCTGCGTCGGCGTAGTTGAGCGCCGTGGGGGTTGCAGCCGTGAGCGCGGAGGCGACCGTCAGCGCTCCATTGGCGCCGGCGGTCTGGGAGGTGAGGGTGAGCGTCGACTGCCCATTGCTTGTCGCGATGCCGGCATTGACTCCGATACCGGCTGCGTTGATAGCCGCCGCAAGTCCGGAGAGGGTGTCGACGCCGGTACCGGTGTAGACGGTGTTCGCAGCGGGAGTGCCCGGCGCGGCGCCGATCACGATGTTCTCTGCAGTCTGATGGCCGACCTGGATCGAGAGGGAACCGGAGAGAGTTGTGCCGGGAGCCGAGGCGATCGAACTGAGATAGCCGTTGGGGCTCTGCGTGTTCAGCCCGCTTAAAAGCTGCTGCTGCAGCAAGGAGAGTGTCGGCGATCCGAAGAGCGGCTCGGGAGTGCCCGAACTGGTATCGCCCTGCTGCGTGTTCAGCGCGCTGATCGCCGCGTTGTAATCGCTCACGAACTGGTTCACCGTGCTCTCGACGCCCGAATTATCGTTGCCGATGACCACCTGAACCGGGGTGGCTGATGAGGACAGAAGCTGAAAGGTGAGGCCGGGAATCAGATTGGAGACCGTATTCGAGGCGCTGGTCAGGTTTACGCCATCCACGTTCAGGCTGGCGTTCGACCCAGTGACAGCGGTGTTGTAGCTCAGGGCCGTGACGCTGTCGCTGATGCTGGAGTTCACGGTCAGGGTTCCAGCCGCGCCGGCGGTTTGCGAGGTGAGCGCCAGGCTCGACGTTCCATCGCTGTTGGTGACGATGGACGCGGTCACGCCGATGCCCGCCGTGCCGTTGATCGCATTCGCCAGGCCGGTGAGAGTGGCCGCCGATTGCGGCACGGAGACGGTCTGCGCGGTTCCATTGCCCACCTGGATCGAGATGGAGCCGGAAAGCGCATCGCTCAAGCTCGAAACCGGGGAGAGCGCGCCGGCCGAATTCGTGGTGCTCGTGCCCGCTGCCCCGGTGTAGATCAAGGTGTTCGCCGCCGCGGCGGTCAGCGAGTTGTTGCTGAGGACGATATTGCCTTTCGCCCCGGAGGTGCTCGAAACCAGAGAGAGCCGCGACCCCGAGGCATCCGTCAACACGCTCGCCGTAAGCCCCGCGCCGGAGGCGTTGATGGCCGACGCAAGGCCGGAGAGAGTGTTGTCGGAGGCATTGAGCGTAATGGTCTGTGCCGGGCTGCTTCCCGCTTGCAGTGTGATGGAGCCCGACAATGGTTCCGCGGCGCTTGAAAGCTCGGCCAGATAGCCGCTTGAGGTCTGGGCCAGGCTGTTGACCGCGATTGTGTGCGTGCCCGCCGTCGCCGACGAGGTAGCGGATGTCAACTCCAGCACATTGGTATCGGAACTTGAGCCCGTCTTCTGCGCCAGAGCCCCCTGAAAGTCGGTGAGCTGGCTCATGTCGTTCGAGAGATTCGAGAACAACGTTCCCAGGCTTGAAATGGCCGTATCCTGGCTTTGCAGCGAGGCTAGCTGCGTCTTCCACGGCGTCTCGACATTCTGCAGATTGGCCACGATCTGCGACACCGTTGAACTTACATCGAATCCCGCGCCGCTGGTCGGCGACCCGAAACTCAACCCCACAGCGCCCATTCAATCCTCCCCAGATGGCTCCACTGGAATCTTCCGTGGACCCTTCAAGCAGCCAACCATCCAAGCAGATTTCTCTGCGATTGGAAAAAACTCACGTCCGCTTCGAAGTGCCTGCGTGCAAAGAAGGGCGTCCGGTTCGGGACGCCCTCGCTGTTCATCGGCGGATCTCCGGGGTTGTTTATCCGGAGATCGCGCCGTCGCTCGAAGCGCTGCGTTACTGCAGCAGCTTGGTTACTTCTGCCTGCATGCTGTTGGCCTGCGCCAGGGCCGAGATGCCGGTCTGGCTCAGGATTTCGTACTTCGACATGTTCGAGGTTGCCGAAGCGTAGTCGGTGGCCTGCACGGCGTTCTGTGCGGAGGTCACATTCTGCTGCTGGGTGCTGAGCACGGAACTCACCGAGTTCAGCGTGTTGATCTGCGCCCCGATGTAGCCATCCTGCGCGGAGACGTCTGCAATGGCGCTATTCAGCGTAGTCAGAGCGGCTTCCGCACCGGTTTGGGTGGTGAGGCTGGTGGTTGAAAGGTTGGCGCCGGCGCTGGCAGTGTAGTTGATGGTTGCGATGCCGCCGGTGTTGTCGGCCGTGAGAGCCGCCGCAGCCGCAGCCGTCGCGCTCACAGATGTGTCATAGCCGCCGGTGGTGATCGCCACCTGCTGCGCGCCCGCCACGCTAGGCGCGGTCGTATTGAGGTTGCCGGAGATCATGATGCCGGTGTCGGTGCCGGTCACCGTGCCGCCCGCGCCGGCCTGCGCCGCCGTGGTGAATGTGGCCGTCAATCCGCGTCCGGAGCCGTTGATGGCGGCGATCAAGCCGCCCACGGTGGTGGCCGCGGTGGTCACGACCGTTCCCGTTGAGCCGTCGGGGTTGTCGTAGCTGAGGGTCAAGGTGGTGGAGGCGAGAGTGTCGGTGCTCTGCGCATTGCCGGTGCTGGCGGTGCCGTTCGACAGGTCCAGGAACACGTTCTTGCCGCCGTTGTATGACATCACGCCGGCCGTATCACCCACGTTGGTGGAAGACAACGTGCTGATGTTCAGATTGTCGAGCGAGGAGCCGGTAGTCGAAGAGTCGCCGGAGTAGATGCCGACCGCGGCGTGGCCGAAGACCTGGTTCTGGTTGTAGGTCGTCGTCGATCCGATGTTGTTAATCTCCGAGAGTATCGACTGATACTCCTGGTTGGCCGCTGCATCCTGGGACGTGTTGAGGGTGCCGTTCGAGGCTTCGGTAGCCAGCGTCACGGCCCGGTTAAGCAGGCTTGTCACTTGCGAGAGAGCGCCATCGGCCACTTGCAGCAGGCCGACGCCCTCTTGGGAGTTGGTCTGGGACTGCGCCAGGGCTTGCGAGTTGGCCTGTAGACCGTTGACCAGCGAAAGGCCGGCCGCGTCATCGGCGCCGGAGTTGATCTTCGAACCAGAAGACAACTGCTGCAGCACCGTGTTCAGGCTGTTGGTTGTGTTGTTTAGATTATTTTCTGCGTACATGGCAGAGAGATTATTTAAGACACCCAGGGACATGGGGTTCTCCTTGTGAATGCGTAGATTTGCAACCCCTTGCGTTGGAGCGCTTCCCTTTGCTTGCCCTTGGGTAGCTGCTTTGGGCTTGATGGCTGCCGCATCTGGCCCCTTCTTCGGCGGGTGCGTTGCCGGGTTTATCTCTGCGTTGGAAGTGTCCCGTGCAGGACAGTTCGTCATGTTACTTTCAGGTTACTTAACTCTTTGTTGCGTCTCAGCCGATAAACGCTGCGAGGAGTTTCAGGCATGATCGAACTCACGCGGCTCAACGGCCACCCCATGGTGCTCAACAGCGATCTGATCAAATCCGCTGAAGCGGCTCCAGACACCATGCTGACGCTGATCAATGGAGAGAAGCTGATCGTGCGCGAGTCACTGGATGAGATCGCTGCGCGCGTGCTCGAGTATCGCGCACGACTGCTCACAGCGGTGGCTCGGCGCCTGCCCGACTACGGCGAATATCTGCGCGTAGTTAGCCTTTCCAGCATGGATATCGCCGGCCAGCGGAGCGAGGGGCCCGGGATGAATCTGCAGAAAGACGAGTAGTGCCGATCAGCTTTTCGAACGATCGGGAATCTGAGCCAGCGGAGAGCCATTCATGGATAAAGCGAGCGTAGGGGGAGTTTTTCTGGCCCTCGTCGGCATTTTGGCCGGCCTGTTGATCGAAGGCGGCAATCTGGGCCAGATTCTGCAGCCGACTGCGGCGTTGATCGTCTTCGGCGGCACCATGGGCGCGGTCCTGCTCCAGTTTCCGCTGGGGACGGTGATCGCCGCATTCCGCGGTCTTGTTCACGTCTTCGCCGCGCCGCCCAAGCACGATACTCAACTGATCAACATGCTGGTTACATTCGCCAACAAAGCGCGCCGTCTGGGCGTAGTTTCGCTCGATGACGATCTCCAGACCATTCAGGAGCCGTTTCTCAAGCAAACCTTGATGCTTGCCGTGGACGGCACCGAGCCGGCTGAACTGCGCAAGATCATGCACGTCACTCTGGACTCGGCGATTGAGCACGAGGATCGCCTGCCGGCCGTCTTCGAATCCGCCGGCGGCTTCTCGCCCACCATCGGCATTCTGGGGGCCGTGCTCGGTCTCATTCAAGTCATGCAGCATCTTGACAACATCCACGAGGTGGGCCGCGGCATCGCGGTCGCCTTCGTCGCCACCATCTATGGTGTGGGCGCCGCGAATCTCTTCTTGCTGCCTCTCGCCGGCAAGATGCGCATCCGCATCCGCGACGAGCATCGCCGGCGCGAGATGATGCTCGATGGCGTGATCTCCATTCTTGAAGGAATGAATCCGCACATGCTCGAGACGAAGCTGGCCGGGTTCCTCGACGATTCTTATCGTGAAGAAAGCGAAAAGAAGGAGCGCGCGGCATGAGCCCGCGTCCGCATAAAAGCCACGTCGCGCAGGAACGTTGGCTGGTCTCCTATGCTGATTTCATCACCCTACTGTTTGCGTTCTTCGTGGTGTTGTATGCCTCGGCGACGGCCGACCAGAAGAAGCAGGCGGAGATGTCCGATTCGATCAACTCGGCTTTTCGTGCGCTTGGGATCTTTCCCAGCGCCGCGCGCAAGCCATCGGGCGCCGCCGCCGTCGCCGGCACCGAAAAGCCGGTGGTGCCGGTGAATATCATCATGGGCGAAGACGTTCTTGCCCCGGCGCGGGCGCGCAGCGATCTCGATCGCATGCGCCGCGAGCTCACGCAGACCCTTTCAAACCAGATCGCAGGGCACACCGTCGCGATTCAGATGGGCCATGACGGCCTGGTCATCAGCCTGCGCGAGGCCGGATTCTTCGCCTCCGGTTCGGCGAAGCCTCAGTCCGAAACCCTCCCTACCCTGCGGCAGATCGCCACCTGCCTCAAGGACAGCTCCTATCAGGTCCGCATCGAAGGCCACACGGATAACCTTCCCATTCACACCCCGGAATTCGATTCCAACTGGGAGCTCTCCACGATGCGCGCCACGCGCATCGCGCGCATCTTCCTCGATCAGCATCTCATCGGTCCCGATCGCCTCTCCGCCGCCGGTTACGCGGAGTTTCATCCGGTAGCGAGCAACGATACGGCCGAAGGCCGCTCCGAAAACCGCCGTGTCGACATTGTGGTTCTGCCGCGTACGGGAATCGATTTTGCCGGATCAGCTCCGAGCGCGACAAAGGGCGCTTGGCGGCGGATCACAGACGAATGAAGGCCTCGCGCTGTGCTGCTCGATGCCCGCCTCGCTTCGCTACTCCACTCCGAGCACCTTCACGATCACCCGTTTGCGCCGCTGCCCATCGAATTCGGCATAAAAGACCCGTTGCCAGTTCCCAGGTCGAGCCGGCCGCTGGTGACCGGCAGGGTGGTCTCGTGATGGAGAAGCAGCGCTTTCAGATGGGCATCCGCATTGTCTTCGCCGGTCTGGTGGTGCTTGTAATCGGGGCGGGCCGGCGCTAATTTCTCCAGCCACTCGCCGATATCCTCGATCAATCCGCCTTCAAGGTCGTTTACATAAATTGCCGCGGTGATGTGCATGGGAGAAACAAAGCACAACCCATCCTGCACCCCGCTGCGCCCGACGATCTGTTCCACCTGATCGGTGATGTGCACCATCTCCCGCCGCTTGCGGGTTTCAAACACCAGATACTCCGTGTGGCTTTTCATTTCCATCTCCTCACCGCTTATCCTAAAGAAAGCCGTGAACACGACCAACGCCCCCACTGCCGATCTGCTTTCTCAGCGCGGACTCGATCTGCTTGCTGCCGGGTCGCCCGATGAGGCAGCGCAATCGTTTCGCGCCGCCATTGCCGCCGACCCTGCGCACGTGGAAGCGCATCACGGCCTGGTGCGTGCGTTGCGCGACGCTGGCCGGGCCGAACAATCCATCGCCGCGGCGCTGGCACTGACGGCTCTCACTCCTCTCGATCCGCTGGCCCACACGGCGCTCTCCATCTGCTTGCAGCATGCCGGGCATGTTCCTGAGGCGGAGGCTGCGGCGGCCCGCGCACGGATTCTCGAGTGGAAGGTGCAGCTTCAGTCGCCGCCAGCGCCCCGCGAGGCGCCGGACCCACAGCGGTGAAAACGCCCAGGCCCACCGCCGCTGAGCGCTTGCGCCGCATGCACGGCCAGCTTGCTCAAGCATACGGACCGCAGCATTGGTGGCCGGCGCAGTCGGCCTTTGAAGTAATTCTCGGCGCCTACCTCACCCAGAACACCGCGTGGAAGGCCGTGGAGCGGTCTCTCGCCAACCTCCGCGAGGCCGGGGCGTTGACGCTCGAAGGTCTGCGCGCTATTCCGCTCGATGAACTGCGCCGGCTCATCCAGCCTTCCGGCTTCTTCACCCGCAAGGCTCCCGCGTTGAAGGCCTTTGTCGCCATGCTCGACGAGGAATTCGGCGGCTCTCTTGTGACTCTTGCCGCCGCGCCGACCCCCTCGTTGCGCCGCCGTCTTCTTGCCCTGCCTGGCGTCGGCGCGGAGACAGCGGACGCCATTCTGCTCTATGCATTGGGCCATCCCATTCCGGTTGCGGATGAGTATCTGCGCCGCATCGCCGAGCGCCATCAACTGGTCACTCCTGGCTCCGCGCGCATCGGGTACGATGCGCTCACCGATCTCACGCGCCGTGCATTTGCGGGCGATTCCGAGGCCGGCCACGCGCAGCTCTTCAATGAATTTCACGCGCTCACCGTCGCGGTCGGCAAGGCTCACTGCAGCCGCACACCGCGGTGCGAAGGCTGCCCGCTTGCATCGGATCTCCGCCACAATTCCCGCGCAAAGTAGCCATTGTTCGTCCCAGACGAAGATCATGCTCTCCTCATCCGCACCCCTCGGGGCGTAATCTGGTGACATCATGAGTCCAGCCCCGCCACAGCCTCAACTGAATCTCGCCCAGGCGCCAGACTACCGCGAAACCTATGCCAACAGCGTGCAGGTGCGCGTCAGCGTATGGGATTTTCAACTCGTCTTCGGCCTCGCCACCAGCGACGGCCCGGACCAGGTGACGATCAAGAACCATCAGGCAATCTTTCTCAGCCCGCAGCAGGCGAAGGCCCTTTGCAACGTCCTGGGGCAGAACATCACGCAATACGAGCAGGCATTCGGCACCCTCAACCTCGAGCCGCAGAGCCAGGGTTTCCCGCGCGGGCCGGTCAACTAGCCCGAACGTTTGCCGCCGCCTGAGGGAGCTCCGTTGCGCTTCAAGAGAATCTTGAATCCCTGGCCGGACGCGCCGTTGCCGCTGTGGATGATCTTTCCCGTGGTGTTTGCGGCGCTCTACGCCAGCCACTTCGCCCTGCTGCGGGTTCCCTATTACTGGGATGAGGCTGGTTATTACATCCCCGCGGCCTGGGACTTTTTTCGCACCGGTTCGCTGATTCCAATCACCACGCTCACGAATGCCCATCCGCCGTTGCCCAGCATCTATCTCGCGCTGTGGTGGAAGCTCTCAGGCTTTTATCCTGAAGTTACCCGCGAAGCCGTGCTCCTGGTAGCCGCGCTCGGATTGCTCGCCGTATGGCGGCTTTCCATGCGGTTGACGGGCGTAGCCTCGGTCGCATTCTGGACGACGCTGCTGACCGGCCTTTATCCCATCTGGTTCGCGCAGAGTTCGCTGGCCCATGCAGATATCTTTGCCGCCGCCTGCTCCTTGTGGGGTCTCGTCTATGCGCTGCCCAGCCGCGGCCGCAATCTGTGGGCGGCAGCTCTATGGTTTTCCGCCGCGGCACTATGCAAGGAGACCTCGATTGCTATTCCCCTGACGCTTCTCTTCATCAACCTCGCCGAAGGTTTGCGTCAGCCCGCACCTGCACGCTTCCGCCTCTGGCGCGAGGCAGCCTGGCTCTCCGCCTGCATTCTTCCGCTGGCTGCATGGTACGCGTACCATTACGCCAAAACGGGCTTTCTCTTCGGCAATCCGCAGTACCTGCGCTACAACGCCGAGAGCACCCTTGCGCCGCTGCGCATCCTGGCTGCCTTCGCGCATCGCGTCCTTCACCTCACCGCGCACATGAACCTGTTTGTGCCGGTTTTTATTGCCTGCGCCGCCCTGCTGCTCAATCCGCGCCCGGACGCAGAGGGTCACGACCGGCCGTCTATTGATCCCGCCATCCTGCGCAGCATTTTTATTCTGCTCTTGGTGGAGGCTCTTGTTTTTAGTGTCCTGGGCGGTGCGCTCCTCACCCGTTATCTGATGCCCATGTATCCCCTGGTGCTGCTGCTGGCTGTCTCCACGCTGTATCGCCGCGCACCCTACTGGCAGGCCTTGATGCTGCTCTCAGCGGCGGCCTTCATCGCCGGCCTGTTCATCAATCCGCCTTACGGCTTCGCCCCGGAAGACAACCTCGCCTATGCGCGCGTGGTCCGGATGCAGCTGGCCGGCATTCATGAGCTTGAGCGCCGCTTTCCCGGCGCCCCCGTCCTTACCGCATGGCCCGTGACCGACGAACTCACCCGCCCTGAGCTCGGCTACGTCCGGGAACCGTGGGAGGTCTGCCCCATCGACGATTTCACGGCCGCGCAGATCGATCTGGCCGCACAGGAGCCGGAAAAATATTCGGCCGCGCTGGTTTTTTCCACCAAATACGATCCGCCTGCGCCCTTGCTCACTCTTGGTCCCGGCAGCCGCGCCCTCGACGAACATTACTTCGGTCTTCATCACGATCTGCCTCCTGAAGCCATCTCCCTCCGGCTTGGCGGTACGCTGGTGTGGAAGCAGCAGGACCAGGGCATGTGGATCGCCTTGATTCGCTTCAATCGGCAGGTAGAAGCACGGCTGGAAACGGGAGATCAATCGTGGGCTCGAACGCGCTGAGTGGCCGTTATCAGGGTTGCAAAGCCTATAATTTTCCTGTTGTGCTGAATCTCTTCTCGTACTGTGTGTTGCCGAAGCGGCGATTTGCCCTTTCTCTCGGGCTGACGGCTCTTTTCGCCTTGTTTCCCGCTGTTTACGCATCCGCTCAGGCGCCCGCCGAGGATGCCTATGCGGCGGCCGACCGGGGGCGGATCCTGCTGGTCTTGCCGTTTGACAACCGTACCGGCCAGCCAAGCCTGGACTGGATTCGGGAGGCTGCGGCCGACCTGCTCAGCACCCGGTTTGCCTCAGCAGGCTTCGCGCCGATGACCCGCGCCGATCGCATGTACGCCCTCGACCATCTCGGGCTTCCACAAGGCTTTCAGCCATCGCGGGCCAGCTCTCTCAAACTGGCGCAAACCCTTGACGCGGACTCGATCGTCGTGGGCAGCTACTCGACAGACGGAACGCAGATCATTGCCGAAGCGCAACTCGTCGATGTGCCCCATCTGCGCATGACGGCAGCCGTCACGACCAGGGGAGAGATGCGCGACATGATCTCTGTCTTCGATTCGCTGGCCTGGAAGCTCACCCGGCAGCTCGACCCCTCCCAGCATGTCGCCGAGGAGACGTTTATCGCCGCTGGCGCGGGGCTGCGCCTCGATGCATACGAGCAATACATCCGCGGCATCACGGAGCCGGATCAATCGGAGCGTCTGCGCCACCTGCAACAGGCAGTCAACCTCAGCCCGGGGTATAGTCCCGCGTGGATGGCGTTGGGGCGGGAAGAATACCAGGGCCAGCAGTACGACCAGGCCGTTCAAGCCTTTGCGAAGGTCGACCGCAGCGGCCCTGACGGCTTGGAAGCAGACTTCTACCGCGGCCTTTCGCTGCTGTTTTCAGGAGATTACCCGCAGGCAGCGCAGGCCTTCGCCGGCATCGCGCGCATTCTGCCGTTAGCCGAAGTGGTGAATAATGAGGGGGTTGCCGTTAGCCGTCAAGACCGGGATGGCACCGCTCTCTTTGTGCAGGCGGCTTCGGCCGATCCGAAGACCGCCGATTATCACTTCAATCTTGCCGTCAGCCTCAAACGTCACGGTAAGACAGCCGCAGCCCTGAATGAGCTGGCACAGTGCCTCAAGCTGCGCCCGTCCGACGAGGAGGCTCAGTCACTCGAAGCAGCCTGGAAAACCCCCACCCCCGTGCCGGCAGCAATGGGCTCTGACCAGCCGGCGGGAGCCGATCCGCTCGAACGTATCGTGCGCACCTTCGACGCTGCGGCGTTTCGCCAGGCAGCGGCCATGCTCGACCAGATGGACGCGACGGGTCTGGCGGCGTTGAGCCCGCGCGATCGGTCGCTCAAGCTTTCCGTGCAGGCGAAGGGATTTCTCGACCGCGGCCTGCTGCTCGAAGCCGAACGGCTTTATCAATCCGCCGTGGCGGCGGATGGCCAGGTTGCCGAGGCTCATTTGGGACTGGCTGAGGTGCGTGAACGCACCGGCGACACTGGCGCTGCCCGCAGGGAAGCGCACGCGGCGCTGGAACTCTCGCCCTCGGCCGATGCGTATCTGGTGCTGGGCCGTTTGGATCTCGCGGATAACCACCTTGCCGAAGCCAAGAGCGATGCCGATGATGCGCTCAAGCTCGATCCCGCAAGTCAGGCGGGTCAGGAGCTGCTCCGGCAGGTCCTTGCCCGTTCCGGTCAAAGTCACTAGGGCCCTGCCGGAGGCCCTGAAGGAGTAAGCCATGCTTCAGCGTGCTTGCCGGATTGTTTTTCCCATCGCTATTGGCCTTCTCGCCGCATGGATCGGAGCAATGCCGGGGCATTCGGTGATGGCCTCTGCTCAGCAGCCGATCGTCGAGAAGTTCGTCCTGACTGACACCATCCAGCCGGTGAGCGCCGATGAGTTGAGCCGGGCCATCGCCCACGCGAATGCCGAGGGCGCCCAGGCATTGCTGATTGAAATGGATACTCCAGGCGGGCTGGTGGACTCCATGCGCTCCATGGCCGGCGCCATTCTCGGCTCACGGGTTCCCGTGATTATCTACGTGGAGCCCTCGGGAGCACGTGCCGGATCGGCTGGTTTTTTCCTGCTTGAGGCCGCGGACGTGGCCGCCATGGCCCCGGGCACCGAGGCCGGCGCCGCGCATGTGGTGTTCGCAGGCGGCAAACCCGACGACATCGAGATGCAGAAGGTGGAGAACGACGCCGAGGCCTTTCTCCGCTCCTATGTGACCCGGCGCAACCGCAATGCGGAGGCGGCTACGGCGGCCTTGCAGTCGTCGCATTCTTACACCCCCGAGGAGGCGCTGAATCAGCACCTGATCGATCTCGTCGCCAACAATGAAACAGAGCTGCTTGCGGCGCTCAACGGCCGCCAGGTTACGCGCTTCGATGGAAGCAAACAGACCCTCCACCTGGCCGGCGCGCGCATTGAGATGTTTCGCCCTGCCTTGCGGGACGAACTGCTTGGCTGGCTGGTGAATCCCAACATCGCGCTCCTGTTTCTGGTTGGCGGGGCGCTGCTTATCTACCTCGAATTCAATACCCCCGGCACCATCGTGCCGGGAGCGCTGGGCACCCTGATGGTTCTGCTCGCCATCTTCGCGTTGAATCTGCTGCCCATCCGCTACACGGCGGTTCTGCTTTTAGTGGCCGCTCTCGTTCTGCTGCTTCTCGAAGCCAAATTCGGGGGACACGGAGCGCTCGCAATCGCCGGCATCGTTTGCCTCACCTTCGGAACATTGACTCTGGTCGCAGCCCCAATCCCGCAGATGGCGGTAAGCCCGCTGGTTGCCGTCGCCATCAGTGCCGCTTTCGGAGCGATCACCGTCTTTCTTGTCCGGCTGGCGGTGCGCGCCCGGCAGCGCAAATCCCGGCTGGGCGGCGACGCGCTGGTCGGCTCACGCGCCACGGCCATGGAGCCGCTCAACCCGGCAGGCCACGTCCTGGTAGAAGGAGAAATCTGGCGCGCTGTCGCCAGCCAGCCCATGCCTGCCGGCGCAGCGTTGCAGGTAACGGGCCACGAGCAGATGCTGCTTCGGGTTCAGCCGCTGATCGCTGCCCAGCAGCCGGAACTTCGCGTTTAGCTTTACGGAGTACAATCCTGCTGAGGTAAGTTCATGCCTGACTCCATGTTGCCGATTCTGATCTTTATTGCCATCGTCGTTCTTTATCTGCTCAATTCCATCAAAATCCTGCGCGAATACGAGCGCGCCGTTATCTTCCGCCTGGGCCGGGCGCTGCCTGCTCCCAAAGGGCCCGGCATCATTCTCGTCTTCCGGCCCTTCGACCAGATGATCCGCCTTTCGCTTCGCCAGGACGTGCTGGAGGTGCCGCCCCAGGACGTGATCACCCGCGACAACGTCACCATCAAGGTGAACGCCGTGGTGACGCTCTACGTGGTCAATCCCAATGACGCAGCTATCAAGGTAGCGAATTACGTCTACCAGACCTCGCAGTTCGCGCAGACCACTCTGCGTTCTGTTTTGGGCGAAGTCGAGCTGGACGAGCTGCTCAGCCACCGCGACAAACTCAATCTGCGGATCCAGACCATCATTGACCAGAGGACGGAGCCTTTTGGCGTGAAGGTCGTCTCAGTGGAAGTGAAGCAGGTTGACCTGCCGGAGCAGATGCTGCGCGCCATGGCCAAGCAGGCTGAGGCGGAACGCGAAAAGCGCTCCAAGATCATTCACGCCGAGGGCGAGTTCAGTGCCGCGCAAAAGCTGGTGGACGCGGCCGCGCTCATGGCCACGCAACCCATGACGCTCCAGTTGCGCTACCTGCAGACCTTGTCGGATATCGGCGTCGAAAAGAACACGACCATCGTTTTTCCATTGCCGATCGAGATGATGACGCTACTGAACAAGCTTGGTGCTGATTCCAAAGTAGTTACGAGTCAGCCGTAGACTGGCGATGACGAAAGTGCCGCCCAGGCGGTCGAACAGAAGAGTTCTCCTGGGAGACGGCCGGGTGTATGTTTCGCAGCATCCAAGAGAAGACTGGCTTGTCCATCTGCAGATAGGAAGGATGTTATGAGAGGGGCTTTCGACGATCTCGAGCTGGAGCCGGTGCAAGCCCGGCGGGATACTGAGCTCACGCTCGGGTCAGGCACGCTGCTGGTCATCTTTGGTGGCCTGGTGCTGCTCTGCGGTCTTTGCTTCGGCCTAGGCTATATGCTGGGTCATCACGGCTCGCAGTCCCCTACGGCAGCGGCGCCGGCAGCCGAAACGGCTTCGCAACCTCTTGGAGCCGGCAGCTCGCTTGCCAAGCCGTCGGCCACGGAAACGGCCGCCCAACCGTCTCCTGAGGCCGATGGGGCCGCTTCCGACCCATCCGCCCCGGTGGCCTCAAGCCTGACTCCGGCCGCGGAGGCACAGACCTTGCCGGTTCCGGTTGCCGCGGGGGCGCCGAATCAGCCTGAGGTTCATCCGGCGCTGACGCCTGCGGTAGAAACCAATCAGCCGGGTCAGGCGGGCATTCCTGTCCATCCGGCCTTTGTGTCCGCGCCCGCCGCGCCGGCCGGTTCGCTGATGGTCCAGATCGCCGCCGTCTCCAATACAGAAGATGCCGAGGTGCTCACCAGCGCCCTGCGCAAGCGGGGTTACACCGTCAACGCTCGCCGCGAGCCCGCCGACAATCTTGTCCATGTCCGCGTTGGCCCCTTTGCTACGCCCGCTGAAGCCAACAGTTGGAAGATGAAGCTTCTCAACGACGGCTACAACGCTGTCGTACAGCAATAGCTCTTCACGTACGCATCCACTCCGGCAGCCCCGAAGCGATGGCCTTCCGCACCGCTTCCAGCAGTTCCTCGCGCGTCGCATAGCCGTTTGGATCGATCGGAGCGTGAAAGAGCACGTGCGCCGTGCCTGGCTGGATACGCCAGGTACCCTTGGCCATCATCTTTTCCGTCCCGAAGATCGAGATGGGAATGCACGGTGCGCCAGCTTCCTTCGCCAGGTAGAACGGGCCTTTCTTGAAGGGCAGCAGCCGGCCATCGCGCGAGCGCGTTCCCTCGACGAACGTGGTAATGTGCAGCCCTTTGGCAAGCACTTCGCGCGCCGCGGCAACGCTTTCCTGCGCGCTCTCCACACGCCCGTCGCGGTCAACGGGAATGAATTCACCTAACTTGAACCCGTATCCGAGCACCGGGACCTTCATGAGCGAACGTTTCAGGAATGCCGATGTTCTTCCCGGAATAAGCGGAATCAGCGCCGGCGGGTCGAGATTCGAAACATGGTTTGCCATGAAGATGCAGGCCGTGTCTTTCGGTATACGGTCGAGCCCTTCGGCGACAACGCGGATCCCGGCCAGCCGATACGCGATCCGCATGATCCCCGTTGCCGCGCGGTAGAGCGGCGTCGCGTTGGCGGTGATGACCGCCAGGGGAATCAACACCACCGCGGCGGGAATGCCGAGAATGAGCATGGTGGCGAGCAGTAGGAGAGAGGCGATCATACGTGGGGAGGCAGCCGGAATCAAACAGCAGAAGGGAAGCGTTCCTTCAGTTGCGCAGGCAGTTTCTCATAGATGCCGTCAAAGCCGCCATTCGAAAGAATCGCCACTACATCGCCGGGCGCGAGTTGCGGAATGATGCCGTTCACGATCGCGTCCGCATCGGGGAGCAACTCGGCGGGCGTACCTTCCGCGTTCAATGCCCGCACTACGTCTTCAGGATGCAGCCGCTCCGCGTCCGGAATCCTCTGCTGCTGGTAGACTCCGGCCAGCACCACGCGGTCCGCCAGGCGCAGGCTGGCCACCAGGTCGGCTTCGAGCACCTTGCGCCGCAGCGTGTTCGAGCGCGGCTCCAAAACCGCCCAAAGCCGCGCTTGCGGATTCACGGCCCGCAGGGCCCGCAGCGTCTCGCGGATGGCGGTCGGATGGTGCGCAAAATCGTCGATAACCGTCACCCCGCCGATCCGGGCCCGCACCTCAAGCCGCCGCTTCACGCTCTTGAAGCTGGCGAGCGCTGTAACGATCGCTTCCTTGCCCACCCCTCGTCCGGCTGCAAGCGCGGCTGCGGCCGTCGCGTTCAAAGCGTTGTGCTCGCCGGCGAGGCTCATCGCAAGCGCCGACCACAACACACCATCCCGCCAGACCTCCCACTTCGTCTGGCCTGATTCATGCCTCAGGTTCCGGATACGCCAGTCTGCGCCATCAGAAAACCCGTACCGCTCCACCCGGCAGAACGCCCGCTCCACGCACTCTGACACGTTCCCGCTTCCGTCATACGCCACGATCAGGCCACGCCGCGGAACCAGGTTCACGAGCCGCTTGAATGCCGTCTTTACCGCTTCGAGATCGGCATAGATGTCCGCATGATCAAACTCCACATGCGTAAGGATCAGGGCATCGGGAAAATAGTGCAGAAACTTGGGCCCTTTATCGAAGAACGCCGTATCGTATTCATCGCCTTCGAGGATGAACGTGCGGGTGGGCCGCAACTGGAAGCTCGATCCGAAGTTCTCAGCGACGCCGCCGATGAGAAACGATGGCTCCAGTTCCGGCGTTTGGCCGGCCGCTGTCTGATAGATCCAGGCCAGCATGCTGGTGGTCGTGGTCTTCCCGTGCGTGCCTGCTACCACGAGCGACTCGCGGCCTTTCAAAAACTCATCGTGCAGCAGCGCCGCCATCGACGTGAAGGGAACCCGCGCGTCCAGGACGCGCTCGACTTCGGCATTGCCGCGTGAGAGCGCATTGCCGATTACGACCAGATCCGGCGCAGGCTCAAGATTGGCCTCGGCATAAGGCTCCATCACCGGGATGCCCAGCGCACGCAGCAGATCGCTCATCGGCGGATAGGCCGCCTTATCCGATCCCGTGATAAGGTGCCCCTGCAACTGCAACAGCCCGGCGAGCGAAGCCATCGCGGTTCCGCAGATGCCGCTCAGATGAATGTGTTTCGACGCTCCGCTCATGCAGTTCCCGCCGGTTCATGCAAGTCGAGCCGAGCCTCGGCGCCCACAGTCAACTCCGCCTCTACGCCGAACCGCAGCGTTACGTTTTGCCGCGAAACATGCCCGCTGCGCAACCCGATCGCGATCGGCCCATCCACTCCATCGAGTGCGCCCATGATCGCGTCTCTGAGCAATTCCGGCGCGGCTCCCGGCGAAGCGCACTGCAGCATCTCGCCGAACACCACGCCCCGCACGCCGTCGAGCTTGCCTGCGCGGCGCAACTGCCACAGCATGCGATCGATCTGGTAAGGCTTGACGCCCACATCCTCAAGAAACAGCAATTTGCCCTCTGTCTGCGGTTCCCACGGCGTTCGCAGCAGCGATACCAGGATACTCAAGCATCCGCCATACAAGGTGCCCCGCGCGTTCCCGTCCTTCAGCGGCCGCAACCCCTCCTGTGCGCCGACAGAATAGGGCTCGTTTTGCAGCGCGCCCTGAAAGCTTTTGAGATGCACGCCATCTTCCAGATAAAAATCTGCGGCAAGCATTGGCCCATGGAACGCAATCAAGCCAGTTCGGTCCAGCAATTGCAACTGCATGCCGGTGAGATCGCTGTAGGCAAAAAACGGCTTGGGATGGCGCGCAATCTTTGCCGTGTCGAAATCATCGAGCAAGTAATTAGAGCCATATCCGCCGCGCAGGCACATCACGGCCTTGGTACTTTCGTTCTCAAAGGCCGCGTACAAATCGGCCAGCCGCTGCCCCGGAGTTCCCGCAAAATAGAGCGGTCCGCGCTCCAGCGCATGCGTACCGAGCTTCGGCTCGAATCCCAGCGCGCGTAACCCGGCCAGGCCTCGCTCCACGCGCTCCGGCTGCGCAAAGCTGGCCGGCGCAATCACGCTGATGGCTGCACCCTTTGCGACGGCACTTGGCTTCATCGTTACCATGCCTCGCCGCGCGCAATCAGCGTTGCGGGCCCGGTTAGTTCGAGCTCGAAGCCCGGGCCGTCCCATTCCACGGTCTGTGCTCCACCGGGAGCCACGACGGTCAGCGGAGAAGTGCATCGGTGCAGCGCCAACATCGCCGTGGCTGAAGCCGAGGTGCCCGTCCCCGAGGAACTCGTCGGTCCCACGCCGCGCTCGAAGATGCGAATCTCAATCTCGCGCTCGCTCAGAACGCGCACAAATTCAACGTTCGTCTGCCCCGGAAAATCCACGTGCATGCAGATCTCAGCGCCAATCGCGGTCCACGGCCTGCCGCCGACGGCAAACGCTGCATCGTCCACCACGACTACGAAGTGTGGATTGCCCGTAGAAACCTCGATGCCCACTACATCCAAGCCATCCGCCAACCGGACCGTATGGGGCACGAAGGAAGGCACGCCCATCTCCGTGGTCACTTTCACGGTGAACTCCGCATCCGCGCGCAGATCATCGATGTGGCAAACGCGTATGCCGGCGTCGGTCGCAATTTGCAACTCGTCTCCCGCCTTGCAGCCCAGCGCTTCGGCCATCCAAGCCGCTACGCAGCGCGTGCCGTTGCCGCTGATCTCGGCAATCGAGCCATCGGCGTTATGCAGCCGGACCCGGCCCGATGTCGGCCCCGTCCACGCAAAGAACTCGATGCCGTCGGCGCCTACGCCGGTGTTGCGCGCGCACAAGCGCCGCGTTAGAGCGGCCTTGTCGTGACCGGCCGCGGCTTCCTCCGTCACAATCAAAAAGTCATTTGAGCAGGCATGCGCCTTGGTATACGGAATCAATCTTCCTCCGGATCGCGGAAAGTGAGCAGTGCATCGATAGCCGGCTCGGCCAGCAACTTCACACGCAGATGTTCATGCTGTTTCTTGGTCGCAGTGAGAGAAAAACTAACCCTCTCTAAAGCACCGATCGTGTCGCGCTCGACAGCAGTCAATCGCTCGCCGGCCTTGTCCATCGCGTCCAGAATGGACTCGAGCATCTGCGTCTGGTCGTGCCCCCGCGCCTCGTAGATAAGCGGGTAGATCTTCAAATTCGCGCGCCGCTCCAGAAATCCTACCGCTTCAAGAGCCAGGATCACGATGATGCTTGCGGCTACCGCTGCCGCATAGAGCCCCGCTCCGCAGGCCATCCCGATCGACGCCACCACAAACACGCTGGCCGCGCTTGTGAGTCCGCTGACGCGGCTGCGATTGTGCAGAATCAGCCCTGCGCCCAGAAAGCCGATGCCCTGCACAATGTTCGAGGCTACGCGGCCCTTGTCGGGGTTCGCGTCCCCGGCCAGCACCGCCGAGAGCAGCGTGAAGAACGCGCAGCCCATGCAGATGAGCAGGTTGGTGCGCACGCCGGCAGCCTTGCGGTTTACCTCGCGCTCCACTCCCACGACGCCGCCCAGCAGGCAGGCCATGAGCAGCCGGCCGATTGCGTGATTCACCACCAGCATCTGCTCGAGGTTGTCGAAATGAAAAGGCTGTGCGATCTGCGTCAAGGTCGAACTCATGCCCATTCCTTGCCCGATGCTAACACCGCTCACGCCGGCTTGTTGAGACTTCCCACCGGTCACTCGCGATGCCAGGTATCGGAGACGTAAATCGTGCCCGAAGCTTGTCCCCTGGCGCTATAACGGCCAACTGCAAGCAACCCGGCCGGATGGGCCTTTACCGCGCGATCAATCTCATCGCCATCGAAGGCCAGCACAATCGCCGCATGCGTGGCCGGCGCGGCCAGGGCGTTGCGGTAAATGTATTGATCGCTCTCGTTGATCGTCTGCCGCAGCGGAATCCCCGTGGACGCCACCAGCTCAGGATATACAGAGGTATTCATGAGCACGGCGCCTCCGGGACGTCCCGCGACCAGCTTTCGCAGCACCGGCGGAATGTTCTCATCGAACGGCCGGCGTGCGGCGCTATTCTTTGTGCCTTCCACGTAAACCAGCGGCCGCTCCCGCACCAATTTCCATGCGTTCAGCGCGACCAGAGCGGCCATCGCCAGCGCCGCATAGCGGGTCCAGCGCGGTTTGAACTCGCGCGCCAGGCTCAGGACGAACTGCGCCGCGCATCCCAGGCCCAGCGCTAATGCCGGCAGCAGCTCCATCCCGTAGCGCGTGTTGTACCACGAGTGCGGCCACCAGACCGGAATGAAAATCGGCACCGATCCATAGGCGACGGAGTACATATAGAACGGCACCGGCAGCCACAGGAGGAGTGTCCACGTAAACGCGCGGCGCCGCATCGTGACCCAGGCGCCCGCGGTTCCCAACACGCTGAGCGCCAGGCCGAGTTTGCCCCATGCCGCGGCGAGTGAGTCCATGTCAGACACTTTCAGGAAGAACTGCAACGAAATCCACGGATTGTGCCAGCCCGGATGCAGCGGGCCAGCGCCGTGCGTGGCCGTGCGCAACTCGATCGCCTTGGCCGAATAGGGCCCGCGCGCGAACTCCAGCCAATCGCCGAACGAGCTCGCGTTATAAACGAACCAGCCAACCGGAGCCGCAACCAGCAGCACGCTCCCGATCCAAAAGCTGCGCGACCGCAGCCGGCCATGCCTGAGCAGCGTGATGCCCATTGCTGTCCACGCCAGCAGCGCGATCACCCATCCGTCATAGCGCGTGTAGACCGCTGCAATCAGGACCGCAACAATCCAGCCCTGCAGCCGGCTTGCGCGCTTCGGGTCTCGGTCCAGACTCGCGCGCCACTCCACCAGCCACACAGCCGTCCAAATCATCTCGCACAGAAACAGCGGCTCCGTCATCGCCGTGGTCTGCAGGTAAAGAAGGTTGGGATTCAAGGCGAAAAAGGCGAGGGCCAATGCTGCCGCCGGCGGCTCAAGCCACCGCCGCGCCAGCCGGAAAATCCCGAGGCACGCAGCCAGATACGCGAACGCCGAAGGAATGGCGCCCGCAAGGCCATCGGCCCACCAGCGATAGACCTGGACAAAAGGCAGCATCAGCAGATGAGGCAGCGGCAGCCATACCGACCCCAGCTCCGCGATCGAGTGAAAGCGGCAATCGATGAACCGGCGCGCGATGTGCAGATGCGCAATGGCGTCGCCATAGTTGAGAAGCGCGCCGTTCTGCCAGCTCCATGCGATCGCGGCCACAGAGGCAACCGCGCAGAGTCCCAACACGGCCCAAAGCTCACGGGCATCCGCGGAATGGCTGTGGGAAGGATCGCACTCCGCCGGATCCGGCCGGATTGGTCTTTCAGTCAAGGTGCGTCAACTCGCGAAACAGATTGAAGCGTTCATCGATCTCTTTGCGCGAGAGTTGCTGCAGACGCTCGGTGCCGAACCGCTCCACGGCAAACGAGCCCATGGTGCTGCCGTAAAACATCGCGCGCCGGAATGCGCCCGGCGTCAGTTCCTTTTGCGAGGCGAGATAGCCGAAGAATCCGCCGGCAAAGCTGTCGCCCGCGCCGGTCGGGTCCACTACTTCCTCGAGCGGCAGCGCCGGTGCGCGGAAGGTCTTCGACTTTTCGCTTTTTGGGTTCGAGCCGTGGAAGAGCGTCGCTCCATATTCGCCATGCTTCACCACCAGGAAGCGCGGCCCCAGCGCCATGACTGCGCGCGCCGCTTGCACCAGGTTGCTGTTCGCGGCCAGCATGCGCGCTTCCGTGTCGTTGATCAACAGGACATCGAGCCCCTTGAGCACTTCAAGCAGCGCCGCGCGATGGTCCTTGATCCAGTAATTCATCGTGTCGCCGGCCACCAGCTTCACATCCGGCATCTGCTCGCGGACTCGGCGTTGCAGCACCGGATCGATGTTGGCCAGAAACAGAAACTCCGAGTCGCGGTACGCATCTGGAATTTGTGGATTGAACGTGGCAAAGACGTTCAGCTCAGTGTTGTGCGTTTTGGCCTCGTTCAGGCTTTCGAGATAGGAGCCTTCCCAGAAGAAGCTCTTGCCTGTCGTGTGCTCGATACCGCGGGTGTCGATGTTGCGCGCCTTGAAGACGGCCTCTTGCTCCGGCCCAAAGTCCTCGCCCACCACAGCGATCACGCGCACATCGCAAAAAAAACTGGCCGCCAGAGAAAAATAGGTCGCCGCGCCGCCCAGGCAACGTTCCCGCCGTCCTGCCGGGGTTTCAATCGAATCGTAGGCAACGCTGCCCACTACCGTAATCGCCATGCAATTGTCCTCTTTCCGTGTAGTTTTAGTTTTCGAACTGAAATTAGTCGGCTGACTCATTCGCTCGATGGTTCTCTACCATCCGAAATATTTCCCGAATAGAAGTTTCAAACGCTCTTTTGCCGCTGCTGGAATCGCGTCCGGCTGGGTCAGCACGGCATACTTTGCCGCCGACGCGCAGGCGCAAGCGCGTTCGCGCGGCATCGCCGCAACCGCAGCCTTCACCACCTTGCACGCGTTCTCCGCGTTCTGGTGCAGCACGGCCACAATCTCCTCGACCGTCACGGCATCGTGGCCCTCGCGCCAGCAGTCGTAATCGGTCACCATGGCCACGGTTGCATAGCAGATCTCCGCCTCACGCGCGAGTTTGGCCTCCTGCAGGTTGGTCATGCCGATCACATCCGCGCCCCAACTCCGGTAGAGATTCGATTCCGCCTTGGTCGAGAACTGCGGGCCCTCCATGCACACGTACGTGCCGGCCAGCTTGCCCACTACGCCGATGCTGGTGCAGGCCTCGGCGGCGGCTTTCGCCACCGTCGCGCACACCGGATCGCCAAACGCGACGTGGCCAACGATCCCATCGCCAAAGAATGTGGACACGCGATGAAAGGTGCGGTCGATGAACTGATCGGGAATCACAAAATCAGTGGGCCTGTGCTCTTCCTTGAGCGATCCGACAGCGGAGACGGAGACGATGCGTTCGACCCCCAGCTTTTTGAAGGCGTAGATATTGGCGCGAAAGTTCAGCTCCGAGGGCAGAATGCGGTGCCCGCGCCCGTGCCGCGCCAGGAACGCGACCTTGCGCCCTTCGAGCTCGCCCAGCACAAATGGGTCGGAAGGCTCGCCGAATGGCGTCTCCACGCGTTCTTCGTGCACATTCGTGAATCCGGGCATCGAATAAAGCCCGCTGCCGCCGATGATGCCGATTTCTGCCTGTGGCAAAGCTGCTCCTCGCCAGCGGACCTCTTGTCTGGCACCTGAACCGTGGTTTGTAACTCAACAGTATAAAAGGATGCGTGGAGCGCCAACTCATTTCGACCACGGCGGCACCACGCCCGTCATGCGCGCATATGCAACCAACTGCCCCATGTGCTCGTTGGCATGAATAATGATGCGAAGATACATTGCGTCCACCGTGGAATCGCGGTTCTCGATGCGGACCTTGCGGGCAAAGTCATTCGGCTTCTCGGCCCGATGAGCTTCCTTGACGGCTTCGAGCGAGCGCTTGAGCCAGGCGATCACTTCGGCCTTCGACGTAACGGTCTTCTCGGCGTCATCTTTGAGTTCCGGAGGCATTTTGGGTCCAGTGACGCTAAGCAGATAGAAGTTCGCCAAGACGATGTGCATGTAAACTTCGCTCGTCGACCGCACGCCCGGGGCCGGTCGCCAAGCAAAGTTTGCCGGCGGCGTGGCTTCGGCCAGTGCGATCAACTGCTGTGATACGTGGCGCCACTCGCCGTCGTAGCCTTGCCAGAGTCCGTCCAGTGGATCGGGGGCGGGCAGGTTCTGAGCAACCGCTTTGGGCACGATGGGAAGGAACAATAACAATGCCAATGCCAGGCGTGCTTTCACGGTGGGTCTCCTCTCGTTGCGAATGACTCCCAGGCCCCGCGGTCGCCGCCTCGGCGATACCGCCGAATCCCCATAGACACAAGAGAGCCAGAAGCCCGCAGTTATCTCGTCTGGTCGATCAGCCTGATGGTCTCCATGATCACGTCGCCATCGATCGTCAGGCTATGCGCGCTGATCTTGTCCATCGTGTCCTGTGCCGTGTGGTGATAGCTATTGTTCGGGCCGTAGTCCAGGTCGATGACATCGATCGAAGGCACGCCTCGTTGGACGAACGGCAGGTGGTCGTCTTCGACGGCCATCTCTTTCTGAAAAAAGTACCGCTCATCGCCAAACTTCTTCGCCGCCTGCCTCACAAGATCGACCAGCCATGCGGTCGAATTCGTCTCCCGCTGAATATCGAGATCCTTGTCCCCAATCATGTCAGTGAGGATGAAGGCCTTGACCTGGCCGAGCGTTCCATCCCGTCCCCAGCGTGCCGCCAGATGCCGGCTGCCGTAGGTCGAATCGGTATCCGACCAGCTTTGAATCGCCTCTTCACCATCGAAGAACACCAGCCACACCGAATAGCCGTCAAGCTTCTTTCCGTGCGCTGTCTCTTCGCGCAACCGGTCGGCAATGGCCATCAGCAGTCCAGTAGTCGCCGCGCCGTCGTTAGCGCCCACGAAGTTAATGTTCCGCAGCGGATAGTTGGTCTCGTAATGCGTGCCGAGCACAATCGCACCCGGCTTCGATCCGGCAAAGCGGACGATGAAGTTGCGCATAGCCACCGCGCCAATGGGCGTGTCTGCCGTAAATGTGTCTTCCTCGCACCGGTCGTGCAGGAAATGGCTGCGCAGGAACTGCTCGGCTTTTACATGCCCCGGTCCGGTCGGCCAGCGCGGACCGATGGCGGCAAACTCGCGCGCATATTCGTACGCCTTGGCCCCGTCAAAGTGCTGCGCCTGCGCAGCGAAAGGGAAACACAGCACGATCGCCGCCGCGAGCGTCTTCCAGCAGCAGAAAGAAATCAAGGATCGGCGCAACCTCATGGCTGAGCCTCTTTGGGCTTCCGCCGCGAAGGATGCACCCACCACGCCACGGCGATGCCGATCACGTAAAGCGTCAGCATGGGAATTGCGTAGATGCACATAGTCCACGGATCGGGGCTCGGGCAGATAAAGGCAGCCACCAGAAAGACGGCCAGAATCGCGTAGCGGATGTTCTTCCACAAGAACTTCGGACTCACAATGCCGAACATTGCCAGGAAGAAGATGAGGATGGGCATCTCAAAGCTGATACCCAGGCCGAGAATCACCGAAAGAAAAAACCCTGTGTACTCCTCGATGGTGACAATCGGGTTGAATTTGCTGCCGAAGCCAAGAATGAGAATCTTCAATGCGCCGGGCAGCACATAGAAATATCCGAAGCTGGCCCCGGCTAAGAACAGGGTTACGGTGGCCGCCATGAAAGGAACCACAAAACGCCGTTCTTTCTGGTAAAGTCCCGGAGCGATGAACAGCCACACCTGGTAAAGAATGAAGGGCGACGCCAGAATCGCGCCGCCGATAAGCGCCACCTGCAGATACAGGTTCAGCGGATCCATCGGGTGCGTGTAGTTCAGCTTGATGCCCAGCCTGTCGAGCGGCTCCTGCACCAAGCCGTACAGCCGCACATGAAAGATGTAGGCCACGATGAACCCCACGGCCAGATAGGCAGCCGAGTGGATGATGCGCTTGCGCAGCTCCTCCAGGTGCTCCATCAGGCTCATGCCCGGGAGCTCCGCGCGCTCGGTCATCGCCTGCCGCGCCTTGCCGATTGCGTCTGCGGGATCAACCATTGTGGGCGGCTTGCTCCGTCACTTCGCTGGAGGTTTCTCCTGCGCGTTCTATATCTGGATCTGGGGACGCTGGATGCGCCTCCGCGCTTTCGCCCCTGCCGCTGCCCGGCCGCGCCGCGGCGACGATTTCACCCGTAGAGGGCGGCAGAATGCGCGGATAGCTCTCTTCCGGCTGGCTCTCCTGCCGGGCAAGGTCACTGTGGGCATCCTCGGGAGGCAAAGGACTTTCGGTTGCAGAAGAAGGCGTCTCCGGTTCAGCGGCCAGGCCGGAGGGCGCTTCCTCCGCGACTGTTTCTGCGGATGAAGCTGGCGCGGGCGGATTCAGGGCCAGAACCCGTTGCCGTTCCGCCTCTTCGCGCTTGCGCCGGTCAGCTTCCTCGGAGCTCCGCAACTCTTCTTCCATCTGAAACTTGAAGTCGTTGGAGGCTTTGCGGAATTCGTACATCAACTTGCCGATCTGCCGCCCGATCTGCGGCAGCCGTCGCGGGCCGAAGACCACCAGCGCCAGAACCATCAGGATCAGCGAGTCGGCCATCCCCAGGTTGGCCTGTTCAATTGGCGGCGGAATTCCCATGAAGAATCATGATACCTGCCCATCGGCAGCGCTCACAAACTCTACGCGCAATGTGGTTCCGGGCCAAGCTCACCAGCTAAACCCGCCCGACTGCGGCGGCCACAAGCCGAGCAGTTGCCGCAGCAACACGATCCTTCCAAAGTGATAGGCATTATGCGCTCCCAGGTTCTCCAACTGCTCGCGCACGGTCATGACCCGCACCGGGTTCCCAGGCCGTGACGGGCAGCGTATCGGCAGGTCGAGGCGGGCTGCATCGCGGGCCGCTGCCGCTGCCGCCGCATTGCCGGCAAAAAACCGCCCGCACAACTGCTCCCAGTACTCGCGCTCGGCATCGAGAACGGTCGGAAAGCCATCCCTGGGACTGGCCGGAAACGGTGTTTCAATGCCGCCGATCCAATCGAACGTCACCTGCTGCCAGAAGGTGATGTGCCACAGCTCTTCGTAGATGGAATGGGGAGCGTCCGGAGGCACGCGATGGGCGAGCTCCTGGGATAAACCCTCCAGAATGTGCGAGGGCGGCGCGGCTGCGCCGTCGGCAGAGAGAATCAGTTCGAGCTCGGTCACAAAGTTTCCTCCCTGGCCGCCGGCCGCGTAAGCGGCACAAACTGGATTATGGCACGCGCTCCGGGAGCCCGAAGTGGGCGGCCCCAGTTACGTTACAGTACTGTTAGTGCAGCCCTCAGCCAGTTGAATAAGCGAATCGACTCGAGCTGGTGCAGCATCGTTATAGCTAGACCGCAACAACCCCGTGGATGGGGTTTCAGAGCCTGGGCGAGAGCCCGACGGATCGAAGCAGCGCATCCACTGCGGCCTGATTGCTTTCAACATCCCCGTCCAATTTTTGGACTGAAGGCGGAATAAGGTGACTCCTGTTTTTGACGAATTGACGGCAGCCCCGTCTGTTACGGCGGAAGACTCCTGCAGCCTGGAAAACTACCTGGCCCTCCCCGATCACTCGATGGATGATCGCATTGCGCAAGCCCGGGCCGCGCTCGGTTCCACCACCATCCTGCTCGGGCACCATTACCAGCGCGACGAAGTCATACGGTTTGCCGACTTTACCGGCGACAGCTACAAGCTCTCCAAAATTGCTACGGAGACTGAGGCCAAGTACATTATTTTCTGCGGTGTGCATTTCATGGCAGAGAGCGCTGACGTCCTGGGCCGGGCCGGCCAGCAGGTGATCTTGCCAGACCTGAACGCGGGCTGCTCCATGGCCGACATGGCTGAAATTTCGCAGGTGGAAGCTTGCTGGGATGTGCTGGAGCGCGAGGGCCTCACAGACGAGACCATTCCGCTGACCTACATGAATTCAACCGCGGCGATCAAAGCCTTCTGCGGTGAGCGCGGCGGCCTGGTCTGCACCTCTTCCAATGCCCGCGCCGCCTTTGAATGGGCCTTCGCCCGCGGCAAGCGCATCTTGTTCCTGCCTGACCAGCATCTGGGCCGGAACACCGGCTATGCCATGCAAATCCCCCTGGAGGAGATGGTTGTGTGGGATCCATGGGCGATTCAGCTACCCGGCGGCCAAATCGCCGGCGGCCAAACCGTTGCCAGGCTCGCGCAAAGCCGCATCCTGCTGTGGAAGGGCCACTGCGCTGTCCATCAGCGGTTTCTTCCCAGCCACGTGGACCAGGTCCGCGCCAAGTACCCAGGGATCCAGGTGATCGTGCATCCGGAATGCCGCTTTGAGGTTTGCCAGAAGGCCGATGCGCTTGGGTCGACGGAACGGCTCATCGCTCTCGTCGAGCAGGCTCCTGCCGGCGCCACGTTCGCCATCGGCACGGAGATCCACCTGGTGAACCGGCTGGCCCGGCGCTTTGCCCCGCAGGGCAAAAAGATCATCACCCTGGACGATACCGGTTGCCTCTGCACCACGATGTACCGTATCAGCCCGCAGCACCTTGCCTGGGCGCTCGAAAACCTTGTGGAAGGACGGGTGGTGAACCGTATCCAGGTACGCCCCAGCGTCAAGCGTTGGGCAGGCGTAGCTCTCGATCGGATGCTGGAGATTTAGAGCGGTTCCCCAATTCACATGCACTGTCCGGTGGTGTGCAAGGCGGCTTTTCTTGAGGAAAAAGCCACTCGACATCGTGCCTTCGTTGTATAGCAATTGGAGAACCGCTATAGCCAGGCACGGGTCGGCGGCTAATCCGCGCCCTACCGAAGAAGGCTCAACAGCTGAGAAGGAATTGATATTGCGATTATGTCCGGCGGAAGCATCGCCGCAAATCCCTCAATCGGCTGAGAGGGATTGCACGGTTGTGTGATGTGCCTGCCTTGGAACCGCGGCGTATGGTAATGTATAGGCTGTTTTCCCATGAAAATCTTCACTCTCGATGAGGCTCAGTCGCTACTTCCCGTGCTTGAATCACTGCTCAAGCGCGCCATGGAGGAGAAGCGCAGCGCCGAGGAGGTCGAGTCCGATCTTTCCGGGCTCGCCCAGCGCATTTATCTCTCGGGCGGAATGAGGGTAAACACCGCCAGCGTGGCTCTGCAGCGCAGCGAGATGGAGGCCCATCTCAAACGGGTCCGCGAGACCATCGCGGAGATCGATGCCATCGGTGTTCAGGTCAAAGACCTCGACTCCGGCCTGCTGGATTTTCCGTTCCGGCTCGATGAGGAGATCGTTCTGCTCTGCTGGCGCATGGGCGAACCCACGATTGAGCATTGGCACTCGGTCGAGGCTGGCTACCAGGGGCGGCAGCCCGTGGACGAGCGTTTTCGGCGCCGGACCAACTCGAGCGGCCGTCCCAACTGAGCCCCGGCAACATCGTCAGATCGAGATCCGCAGTCTTGCAAGGCCAGAGGCTTTCTGCCTCACGCCGTCCGCGACTCCTCTTGAGTGAGCTGCTTCCGCCTCTGCATCATCTACCACTGAACAGAATCCAATCAGGCGCCGGCAATCCATTGTCGGCGGTCCGGTCCGCCCCGTTTTGAGCGCTGACCCGGGACTTTGCGTCTAATCCGGCAGCAGCATATTCCCCTACTGAGCTGAATCCTGTGCGGATGAAGCATGCAAGAGTTGGCCACGGATCGATGATGCCCGAGGAGTGACGATGAAGATCGGAAAGTGCGCGCGGCTCTTGCTCGCCGTGACGCCGGTTTTGGCTGGATGCGGCAATTTCTGGCAGGCCCCCAGTTCTTCCAGCACGGGCACGACCTCCACCAGCCTTTCGAGCGGCTATTTCTACGTGCTGAATCAGGCGACCAGCCAGATCGTAGCCTACGACATCGTCTCCGGTGCGTTGACCCAGATTGCGGCATACACGCTCTCCGCGGCGCCTACGGCCATCGCTATAGCTCCCGGCGGCAGCTTTCTTTACGTGAGCACGGTCGCCGGTATCTATCTTTACGACATCAACTCCAACGGTGCGCTGACTATCGGCAATAACGGCGGGGTCGTTTCTTCCGATCCGGCCTCGTCGATTGCCGTCGATCCATCCGGCGCGTGGCTGGTGGACGGGGTTCAAGGCACCAGCGGTTTTCAGCTCGATGCGACGCCGATTACATCCTCGGGCACGTTTACCGGCGGCTCCGTCGCCACCAGGCAATATGCCCTCACCAATGCGTCGGTGCGTCAAATGGCCATCTCTGATGACGGCCTCCATGTCTTTGTGGCTGCCGGCACCGGCGGCGCGGTCGTGGTTCCTTTCTCTTCCGGTCAATCAGCGCCTCTCGGGGCAACCGGCATCGTGATTGCGCCCGTGACCAGCGGCGGTTCCGCGCTCTCGGTTGCCGTAGATCCCTCCTTGACGCCGCGGCTCTTCTATGTGGGCGAGACCCTGGCCTCGGGAGGGTCCACAGGCGGGTTGCGGGTCTTCAATTACAGCTCGCTCGGTGGAACGCTCACCCAGGTCTCGGGTTCGCCGTTCCCGAGCGGCGGTACAGCTCCGAACGCCATCCTGCCCCTCTCGTCGGGCGATTACGTCTACGTGGCCAACGGCGGCACCGGGCTCACCGCCGCGGGCAATATCACCGGCTTCGCCATTACCGCGAGCAATAGCACCTACACCGTCGCCACCGGAAGCACGGTCTCCGCGGGCATTCAACCCTATGGGATGGCCGAAGATAGCGATTCCAATTTCGTGCTGGCGGCCTCGCAGGGCGGCAGCTTTGACCTTGAAGCCTATGTCTTCGACACCACTACAGCCGGCAAATTAGACGTCGCAGTCACGTCCTCCACCGGAACCGATCCCACCCAGGCCATCGCCGTGGCTGCGGCGCCCTAGCGCCGCGGGCAATCGCAGCTCATGGTGGAAACCGACGGAATACTGCTTGCCGTGAAGCCGCCCGCCCTGAAGTGCTATTCTCAAGTGGAACGCTCCCAGGCTGTGTTCAAATCGCCTCCAATCTTCTTCACCTCGCTCCTTGAGCGCCGCCGGTTCCAACTTGCGCTTTTTGGACTGGCACTCTGTCTCTCTGCGCTCGCCGCCGGCTGCGGCCGGCTCCATCAGCAGTCGGCAGAGATGGTCTATGTCTCTGCGCGCTCGATGTATCTCCACGACCGCGTGGCTGCCGTTTCCAATCGCGTGGCCGAGGTGGTCAACGGCGAGCCGCTCGAGATTGTCGAGCACGGTCACCGCTTCCTGAAGGTCAAGACGGCGAAGAACGAAATTGGCTGGATCGAAGACCACGCGGTGATCGACGAAAAGACCTACAACTCTTTCATGCAGCTTGCCAACGAGCATAAGCAGGATCCAGTCACCGCCACGGCAACCTTGCGGGACGACCTTTACATGCATCTGCTCCCCGGCCGCGAGACGGAGCATTTCTACCTGGTCCCCGGTGACGCCAAGGTGCAGCTGCTCTCACGCGCTACCGTGGCCAAAGCTGCCGCGCCGGGCTACGCGCCGCTGGCGCATCTGGCTGCTCCCGCGGCAACCGGGAAAGGCAAAACGCCGGAGCCCGAGGCGCCGCCGCCGGTGCTGGAAGACTGGTGGCTCGCCCGCAACAGCCAGGGGCATATAGGCTGGCTGCTGGGCAGCCGTCTCGACGTAGATGTGCCGGATGAGATTGCCCAGTATGGGGAAGGGCAGCGGTTCGTCGGCGCCTGGGTTCTCACCAAGGTTACGGATTCCGAAGCCGACCGGCCCAACCACGAGGTCCCCGAGTACCTGACCGCGCTTGCCCCACCAAAGTCGGGGCTCCCGTTTGATTTCGACCAGATTCGCGTCTTTACCTGGAGCAAGAACCATCATCGGTATGAAACCGCATTCCGTGTTCATCCGATCCAGGGCTATCTTCCCGTCCGCGTTTATTCCGTGAATACGCCCACCGGCCCGGTGCCCGCTTTCAGCTTCAAATTGGGGAACGGTGAAACTGTTGCGACCGATCCGGCAACGGGGATAACGCGCCCCGCCTCTCCGCGGACCATCAACTACGAGATGATCGAAACGCAGGTCAAGCGCATCGGGCCCGATCTGGCGCCGATTCCGGTGTTGCGTTCTGAAGAATCAAAAGCAGGGGCGAAAAGCTCCGCGCGGCGGAAGGCCCGCTAGCGCGACAGCAGGGATAGTGTAGTCTGGTGTGCGGACGGGAAAGCGTTTACCTGAGGTGGGTTCTCGATGTGCATTGTTGCCGGCGTCGATTTCGGCACACTGAGCGTGCGCGTTACGTTGGTGGATAGTGCCAAAGGGCCGATCGGCACGGCTTCGGCTCCGTACGCGCTGCACCGGCGGCGCGAGGACCCGAACTACGCCACGCAATCCCATGCCGACCAGATGACCGCGCTTGCCGCGGCCACGCGCGAAGTGCTCAAGAATACCGGCGTGCAGGGTGATGCCGTTGCGGCCATTGCGCTCGACACAACCGGCTCCAGCGTGATCCCGGTTGGCGAAGGTTTGGAGCCGCTGGATGAGTACTACCTCTGGTGCGATCATCGCGCCTTTGCTGAGGCCGAAGAGATTACCCGCAAGGCGCACGAACTGGGCTTTGAAGGGATCGAGTGGTGCGGCGGCGTCTACTCGCATGAGTGGGGCTTTGCCAAACTCCTACATTGGCTGCGAAATAATCCAAAACAAAGAGAAAAATTCGTGACCGCTCTCGAACACTGCGACATGGTGGCAGCCACTCTGAGCGGCGTGACGGACGTCAAGGATCTCAAGCGCAGCGCCTGCGCGATGGGCCACAAATGGATGTGGAACCCGAAGTGGGGCGGCCTGCCGCCGGAGAGCTTCCTGGTGGCCGTGGATCCTCTCTTTGCGGGAGTTCGCTCGAAGATGGGCGGCGAGTACCAGACCAGCGACCGCGTAGCCGGGCATCTCTCGGCGAAGTGGGCGGAGGCGCTCGGGCTTCGTGCGGGGATTCCGATTCCGGTGGGCGCCTTCGACGCGCACTGGGACGCGATCGGTTCCAACATTCGCGAAGGCGACGCGGTCAATGTCGTCGGAACATCTACCTGCATCATCGCCATGGCGCGCAAGGCCGAGCTTGTTCCCGGCGTCTGTGGCGTGGTTCCGGGCAGCGTGCATCCCGAATATACGGGGATTGAAGCCGGGCTCTCCGCAACGGGTGATATTTTTGAAGCGATCGCGCGGCGCGCCAACACAACAGTGGCCGCTCTCTCCGAAGGGCTCGATGCCTATAAGGCAGGACAGACGGGTCTGCTGCGCCTGAGCTGGGACAATGGCGACCGCACGGTGCTCGTGAATCCTGAACTCGGCGGCGTCACGCTGGGCTGGAACTTGGTGCACACGGCGCAGGACGAGCTGTTCGCGGCCATCGAGGGGACGGCCTTCCACACGCGGATCATCCTCGAGCGGATGGCCGAGCACGGCGTACGCATCGACCGCGTGATCAATGCCGGCGGCATTCCGCAGAAGAGCGAAGTGTTGAATCGCGTGTATGCGAATGTGCTGAACAAGCCGGTGCTGGTGCCGGCCGGCATCCCCACCAGTCTCGGCTCGGGCATTTTTGCGCTGCTTGCTGCCGCCGCTTACAAATCAGTTGAAGAAGCGCAGGCCGCAGTTTGTCTGCCCTTGCGCACCGTGGAACCCGACGCAAAATCGGCCGCCGTCTACGAACGTCTCTATCGCCACTACCGCGATGTGTATTTCGCGCTGGGGACGCGGGATGCGGCGCCGGTTGCGCTGGGCAAAGTTTTGCCTGAACTGCGCAAGATTGCGGCGGAAGCGATGAGAGCGAGTTAGCTGGTCAGCGGCCTTGTGCAGGATTGGGCGATGTGCTTCCCACCCTTGCGCCAGAAAAAAAGCGCAAGGATGGGGCACGGAACTTCTGGTTCCCTCGTCTCTTTTTCCTGGTTCCTGGTTCCTAGTATCTCGATCCTGGTCCCTTAGTCCCAATCCCCGCTCCCTGCATCACTGCTGCTGCTGCATCTGCTGCATATCGAGGAGGGGGATGTCGGGTGCAGGGACTTGCTGCGCGCGCTCGACGAGCACGCTCCAATCTTCCGGAATGGGCAGCTTGCGGTCGAGCGCCGGCGCTTGTTCGCTGGCTTCCACCTGCACCGCGACGTAAAGCTCGCTGTCGGTCTTGCCGCGAAAGATGCCGTGCGTGGGTGGGACGTCCGCGTAGTCCCGGCCAATTGCCGTGCGGATATGCCGGTGATGCGAGACCAGGTTGTTGGTGGGGTCGAAGCCCACCCAGCCCAGGTGCGGCAGCAGCACCTCGACCCAGGCGTGGGTCGCGTCCGGCGTGGAGCGGTCGTGGTCTTCGCGGCTGCGATAGAGATAACCGGAGACATAGCGCGCGGGAATGCGCACATGGCGCAGCAACGCGATCATCGTGTGGGCAAAGTCCTGGCAGACGCCCTTGCCGCTGACAATGGCCTCATCAATCGGCGAGTCGACGCGCGTGTGCCGCGGCACATATTCGAAATAATCATAGAGACGCTGGTTCAGTTCCTGCACCAGCATCAGCGGGTCGTCGCGGCGCGCGACCTCCATCTGTGCGGCCAGCAACTTGACGGCGGGTGTTTCCACGGCGAAGGTGCTGGGCAGCAGCATCTCCCAGTAGTCGCCGCTAGCGATGAGATCGTCCAGCGCCTCCCAGGCGTCGGGCGAGAGAAAGCCGGGCACATCCGCCATCGGCTGCTGCTCGACCACTGACTCGGCGACGATGACCAGCTGATTGTGCTCGCCGGGAATGTCGAAGTGCTGCACGTTGTTTCCCAGGTGATCGCGATAGCTGAAGACGCGGCAGCGCGGGCTCACGGAGAGCGAAAAGGTCAGGCAGTGCTGGCTCGTGTCAGAGCGCGGATGCATGCGCGTCTCCATGATGCTCTCGCTGATGGGGCGCGAGTAACGGAAACGCGTGAGATGCCGGATGGAGTAGAAGTTCATGCTCGCTCTCGGAGGGTGCTAGACGGCCAGCGCCGATTGAATGGAGTAGTGGACGAAGTAGCGATACGTCAACTCGTGAATGCGCACGCATTGCTCGCGGATGGTGTGGAGAAATGCGGCTGGATCGCCGGCGAGGATTTCGCCGACAGTGGTAAAGCCGAGCATGGCGTGGAGCCGGCCGATGCCTGCGGTCAGATCGTCGGGCGACCTGCGTCTGCCCGTGCGCTGAATCGACTCGATAGCGATGCGGATGCAATCCACGCAGTAGCGAAGCGCGTGCGGAAAGTCGCGGTTCAGGAGCAGGAACTCGACGATGCGGTCGGGCGTCAGGTCGGCGGTATACACCTGGCAATAGGCCTCGAAGGCGGTGCAGCAGCGCAGCAGGCCCACGAGTTCGAGATACTGGGCGCCGGTGTGCTCGCGCTCGTGCGTGTGGAATAACTCGGGCTGATATACCTCGAGCAGCGTGGCGGTGGCGTAGGCGCGCTCGAGAGAGCGGCCGAGCCGGATGAACTGCCAGCCTTGCCCGTGGATCATGGTGGACGCGCCCACGCCCTGGAAAAGGTGAATCCCGTCGACCACCGAGGCCAGCACATCGCTGATGCTGGAGCTGAACTGGGCCTGCGCGTGTGGCGAGTGCATCTGATGAAACAGCCGGTTGAGGCGCTGCCACTGCTCGGTTGAGATCTCCTCGCGCACCTGGCGCGCGTTCTCCCGCGCCCCGTTTACGCAATAGGTAACCGAAGCCGGATTGAGGCTATCGAAGATGAGTTTGCGCGCCATTGATTCGAGCGAGCCGTCCCACTCCATGTCGGCGGGATTGCCGAGCGAGGCCATCATGCGCTGCCAGCGCGTCTCCGCATTGGCCCCGCCCGTGTCGAGCATCAGGCTCATGGTCACATCGAGCTGGCGCACGGTGTTTTCGGCGCGCTCCAGGTAGCGGCTCATCCAGTAGAGGCTGTCGGCAACGCGCGAAAGCATCGTCGTTCCCTCCCGAAGGTGATGACTCACTGCTATTCCAGAACCCATGTGTCCTTGCTGCCGCCGCCTTGCGAAGAGTTGACCACCAGCGAGCCTTTTTCGAGGGCCACGCGCGTCAGGCCGCCGGGAACGATGTTCACTTTGTCGCCAAAGAGAATGTAAGGGCGCAGATCGACGTGGCGCGGCTCGAGGCGGTCGCCGATCAGGCACGGCGCGCGGGAAAAATCGAGCGTAGGCTGCGCGATGTAGTTGCGGGGATTGGCCTCAATCTGGCGGGCAAACTCCTCCCTCTGCCGCGCCGTCGATTGCGGACCGATGAGCATACCGTAGCCGCCGCTTTCGCCCACAGCCTTGACCACCAGCTTGTCGAGGTTGGCGAGCGCGTGCCGGCGGTCTTTCTCTTCGCTCAGTAAAAATGTCTCGACATTCGGCAGGATCGGATCTTCGTCCAGGTAATAGCGGATCATGCGCGGGACATAGGCATAGACCGCCTTGTCATCCGCAAGACCGGTGCCGAATGCGTTGGTGACCGTCACGTTGCCGGCGCGATACGCGTTGAAGAGCCCCGCGCAGCCCAGCGCCGAATCGCCGCGGAAGATCAGCGGATCGCTGAAGTCATCGTCCACGCGGCGATAGATCACGTCCACGCGCTTGAGCCCGTCGGTGGTGCGCATATAGACAACGTTGTCGTGGGTCACCAGATCGCGGCCTTCGACGAGGTCCACGCCCATCTGGCGGGCAAGATACGTGTGCTCGAAGTAGGCGGAGTTGAAGACGCCGGGCGTGAGCAGGACGATATTCGGCTCGGGACGGCCTTCAGGCGCCAGCGAGCGCAGCGTAGAGAGCAGAACTTGCGGATAATGCTCGATCGGCTTGACGCCGTAACTTTGGAAGAGGAGCGGGAATGTCCGCTTCATCACGCGGCGGTTGGTGAGCATGTAGCTCACGCCCGAAGGCACGCGCAAGTTATCTTCGAGCACGACGAACTCGCCGCTTGAGAGACGCAGCAGGTCGGAGCCCACAACCGCGATATAAACGTTGCGGGGCACCTGCAGGCCGCGCATCTGGCGGCGATAATGCTTGCAGCTGTAGACGAGGTCGCGCGGCACGACGCGATCGTTCAGGATCTTGCCTTCGGAGTAGACGTCGCGCAAAAACAGATTGAGCGCCGTGATGCGCTGCGTGAGGCCGCGCTCGATGCGGTCCCACTCGGCAGCCGTGACCAGGCGCGGCAAAAGATCGTAGGGAAAGATGCGTTCGGTGCCTTCGTCGCGCCCATAGACGGTGAAGGTGATGCCCTGGGTGAGGAACGCGAGATCGGCCGATTGCTTGCGCCGTTGCAGCTCATCCGCGGGCAGGCCGGCCAACGTCTCGGCAAGCGCGCGGTAGTGCGGGCGCAGGTCGCCACCCGACTCCCGCATCTCGTCGAAGGCCTCGTCGAGCGGATAATCGCCAAACAGCGTGTCGAGTTCGAGTGAGTGGCCGGCGCTCATGGGGTCCGTAGGGGGGCTTTCTTTGCCGCGGATTCAGGATGGCGAAGAAATGGCGATTCTCGAAGGGAGAAATGGTCTCCTGATCTCCGTCCGATCTTCGAGCAAGCTCCGCCTACTGCCTGTTTCATCGTTTCTATCACGCGGGATATAAAGGCGCCATCAGGAAAGAGCAACGGGCCGCTGAGCTTCCGCCGGCTATAAGCGCCGGCCGGTGGAAACGCATCCAATTGGCATGGGAGCAGCAAAGGCCGCAACTCCGCGCCGGCGGGTGCATAATTCCGTGCGGGCGCAATTCTGTGCCCGGAGAACTACCTCCTGCGGCAGGCGCGATCCTCAAAACCGGTGGAATCGAAATGGATTTTAGAAGCAGGCGAGAGTTCCTCAGGCTAGAGCGGTTCCCCAATTCAGGTGCACTGTCCGGTGGTGTGCAAGGTGGCTTTTTCTTGAAGAAAAAGCCACTCGACATCGTGCCTTCGGCGGACAGCAATTGGAGAACCGCTCTAGCTGTTTGCCAAGTGTTCACTTAGGGTGTGGGCACTGCACGCATCAGTGCGCTATACAGCCAGCCATGCATGTCTGAGAAGGGAAGCTAGGAGGCCTACGCAGCCTTGCGTTACTCTTGTCTCTCAGGAGTTTGCTCATGCTTCGATTCCGGCGGACGACCTCAGCCGCTCTCCTGCTTGCTGCCTTGGCTGCCATAACCGCAACGGTCCGGGCGCAGAAGCCGGCCATCGAGATCACGGCCGATCTCACCGACGCGCCGCGCAAGCTCTATCATGCGGAGGTCGACCTGCCGGTGACGGCGGGACCGCTGACGCTGACCACGCCGCAATGGATTCCCGGCAATCATCGGCCCACCGGTCCGGTGGATGAGATAAGTGGCGTGGTCTTCAGCGCGAATGGCAAGACGCTTTCGTGGCGGCGCGACGACGTCGACCTCTACCAGTTTCACCTGAACATACCTGAAGGCGTCACGACGCTGCATGCGCATCTGGACTGCATTGTCCTGCAACGGGTCTCGCAAAAGCTGGCGGTGCTCGAGTGGGAGAAGCTGCTCCTGTATCCGGCCAACACGCCGGTGCGCGAAATTCCCATTCAGCCTTCGCTGAAGGTTCCTGCGGGCTGGGGCATCGGCACCGCGCTCACTCCCGTCAGTTCCGGAGCTTATCCGGTTCCAGCGCCCGGTGCCGTCACCGAATTCGCGGTCACCAACGTGGAGCAGCTCGAAGATTCTCCCGTGATCGCTGGAGAGTATTTCCACGAATTCCCGCTCGCACCTGCCATCAAGCCCAGCCATTTCATTGACGTGGTCTCTGATTTTCCCGAGGATTCGAACCTCCGCCCCGCCGTGCTGGCACAGCTCAGCAACTTGGTGCGCGAGACGGATGCTCTTTACGCGTCGCACCACTACCACGCCTACCATTTTCTGCTCACGCTCTCTGACGTGGCCGGCGGCGAGGGGCTGGAGCATGGCCAATCCTCAAATAACGGCGTGGGCGAGAAAGGATATGCCGACGACGCCCACGAACTTGAAAATGCGGACCTGTTGCCGCATGAATTCACCCACTCCTGGAACGGCAAGTATCGGCGTCCTGTGGGACTCTATCAGCCGGACTTTGCCACGATGCAGCAGGGAACGTTGCTGTGGGTTTATGAGGGCATGACCCAGTATCTCGGCAACCTTCTGGCGGCGCGGACCGGTTTTGAAACACAGGCTCAATACCGCGACCAGCTGGCGCTCAGCGCCGCATTGCTAGACAACAGGCCGGGCCGCGACTGGCGCTCCACGGAAGACACGGCTGTCTCCGCCAGCATTCTCCGCGGGGGCAATCCCGCGTGGTCAAACTGGAAGCGGGGGCAGGATTATTACGAGGAAGGCGAGCTGCTGTGGCTCGATGCCGATACGCTGATCAGAAAGATGACGAACAACAAGAAGTCGCTGAGCAATTTCGAAAAGATTTTTCTAGCCAAGGGCGGAAATACCGGACCGCTCATTGTTCCCTACGCGTTCGACGAGTTGGTGGAGGACCTGAACGCTGTCGTTCCTTATGATTGGGCTACGTTCCTGCATGACCGGGTGGACAAGATCAATCCGCGCGCCGATCTGGCCGGCATTGAGCAGGGCGGCTACAAGCTGGTTTACCAGGACAAGCCGACAGCATCCTTGCGAACATTGGCCAGAGTCTCCCCAAAATGGGGTGCAATGGCAGCCTATTGGTTCTCGATCGGCCTGCGCGTCGCGAAGGATGGCTCCATCTCCGACGTGCGGTGGAACGGCCCGGCCGATAAGGCTCAGCTTACGCCTGGGGAAAAGATCATCGCCGTCGACGGTCGCGTCTTCACGCCGGATGTTCTGCATGACGCCATTCGTGCGGCCAAGGACAACACGGAATCGATTCACCTTATTGTGCAGGCGGATGCGTTCGTCTCGATGGCGGCGATCGACTATCACGATGGCGAGCGCTACCCGGCGCTCCAGCGCGTCGAGGGCACGTCCGATTATCTCGATGACATTACCACGCCGTTGACCACGCCGGAGAAAGTTCCCGCGGAACCGAAGATGGATGAGGGAGAAGAAGAGTAGGGATGCGGAAATGTTAAATAAGGCAGAACAAGAACGCAGTCGGGTTTTCTGCCGTACTCTGGGTGTTCAGGAGAATTTGTGCGGATGATCCGATTTGAGCGCATGTCCTTTGCAATAGTGACTGTCTTTGCTTTTGTTGCTGCCCTGGCCCGCGCGCAAGAGCCTGCGCCGGACGCGCCCAAAGAAGATTACATCCGCGCGCATTACACGAAATACGAGTTCCGCGTTCCCATGCGCGATGGCGTGCGGCTGTTCACCGCGGTCTACGTGCCCAAGCCGACGGCCTTCCCGGACGACCAGGGTCCCTATCCGTTTCTGATGGACCGCACGCCGTACAGTGTTGCTCCCTATGGCGAGGACCGTTACCCTCCGCACCTCGGGCCCTCCGACGAGTTCGAGAAGGCGGGCTACATCTTTGTCTACCAGGATGTGCGCGGCCGCTGGATGAGCGAGGGCGAGTTTGTGGAGATGCGGCCGCACATCGATCAGAAAAAATCGTCGAAGGATGTCGATGACTCCTCCGACACTTACGACACGATCGAGTTTCTGCTCAAGCACGTGCCGAACAACAACGGCAAGGTGGGGATATGGGGCATCTCGTATCCGGGCTTCTACACTTCTGCGTCCATCATCGATTCCCATCCGGCGATTGCAGCTGCCAGTCCACAGGCGCCGATGACCGATCTTTTTCAGGGCGACGACTCCTACCACGGCGGAGCCTTTATGCTCTCGGCGAACTTCGGTTTTTACGCGCCGTTCTTCTACCCGCAAAGCAATCCGGAACCTGCCGAGCCTCCGGTTCCGTTCAGTTTCGGAACGCCGGACAGTTACGAGTTCTATCTGAAGGCCGGCAATATCGCCAACCTCGAAACGAACTATCTCAAAGGCTCCAACTGGCTCTTCGATGACCAGTTCAAGCACGACACATACGACAGCTATTGGAAATTGCGCGATCTGGCGCCGCACATGAAAAACGTGAAATGTGCGGTACTGGTAGTGGGCGGATGGTTCGATGCGGAAGATCTCGAAGGACCGTATCGCACCTTCTACACGATCAACAAGTTCAACCCGGATACGCCCTCGACCCTGGTGGAAGGTCCTTGGGTGCACGGCGGATGGGCGCGCACTGACGGCAGCCATCTTGGCGATGTGCAGTTTGACGCCAAGACCGCGGACTACTTCCGCAGCCAGATCCAGTTTCCCTTTTTCGAGCATTATTTGAAGGGCAAGGGCGAGACGCTGCCGAAGGCCATTGTCTTCGAAACGGGAACGAATGTGTGGCGCCGGTACGAGGCGTGGCCGCCCAAAGCCGCTATGGCCAAGACGCTCTATTTTCATGCCCGCGGCAAGCTCAGCTTCGATCCGCCGGCGGAGGAGAAGAGCGAAGACGAGTATCTGAGCGATCCCAACCATCCGGTGCCGTTCGTGGGCTACACGACCGATACGGTCCCGCAGCGCTACATGGTCGACGACCAGCGGTTTGCCCATTACCGGCCGGACGTGGTGACGTATGAGACCGACCCGCTTACCGAAGATGTGACGATTGCCGGTCCCATTTCGCCGCGCCTGAAAGTGGCGAGCTCCGGAACCGATTCTGACTTCGACGTAAAGCTGATCGATGTGTATCCGGACGACTTTCCCGATTCGCAGGGCGGCGAGACCGGCAAGCACATTCTGGACGCGCCTCCGCTGCACATGGGTGGCTACGAGCAACTGCTGCGCGGAGAGCCCTTTCGCGCCAAGTTCCGCGACAGCTGGGAGAAGCCCGAGCCGCTCGCGCCAGGCCAGGAAGCGGACATCAACTTCACCATGCCGGATCTCTATCACACCTTCCGCCGCGGCCATCGCATCATGGTGCAGGTGCAGAGCACGTGGTTTCCGCTGACGGACCGCAACCCGCAGACCTTCACGGATATTCCGTACGCCAAGCCCGAGGAGTTCCAGAAAGCCACTGAGCAGATCTTCCATCAGAAGGACGCCGCCAGCGGGGTGGAAGTGCTGGTGATGCCGCACATGTAAAAATTTCCTGAAACCGGAGCGGGAGATCCTCCTCGCTCGTCTGTTCTAAAGCGGTTCTACGGTTCGTGCGGTGTGAAAGGACGACTTTCGAGGGCTTTCCCTGGTCCGGGCGCCTTGCAGGTGATCGTTCTTAATGCGGAAGGAAAAACCCGGCACGACCTTTGAAATCTTGCGTTTATAGAAGAACTGCCTTAGGACAACAAGAGGATGCCCAGTGAACTCCATATCAATTCGCCGCAAAAGCGTTCTGACCCTCCTCTCTTTGGTCGCAGCCCTGTTCCTGGCCGGTTGCGGTAACTTCTGGCAGAATCCAAACGGCACGAGCACCGCGACCGGTACCACCACGTCCACCACCACGCTCACCGCATCCCCCACCTCGGTCGTGGAGGGCGGGAGCGTCACTCTAACGGCGACGGTTTCGCCCTCGGCCGCCACCGGAACCGTGACGTTCTATAACGGCACAACCTCGATCGGATCGGGCACGTTGAGTTCGGGAACGGCGACCGTGACGACCACATTCGGGACCGTTGGGACGGAGTCGATCACGGCCACCTACGGTGGATCGAGCACCTATGCCGCGAGCAACTCGAATTCCGCCTCGGTTACCGTTACCGCATCGGCGAGCGGTGCGTCCATTCCCAACCCGCTCCAAGCCCTGGCCGCCACGGCCAAGGAGGGAGCGAACGTTACCTTGACGGCCGCCATTTCCTCTACAAACGGGACTGGAACAGTCACTTTCTACGACAGCTCGACCTTGCATCCGTTGGGAACGGGAACGGTGAGTGCGGGCAGCGCGACCCTGTCGACGCAGCTCAGTACGCCCGGAATGCACCGGATCATGGCCACTTACAGCGACTCCGGCAGCGATGACGCCAGCCCGACCCTGAATACGCTAAGCTTCTCCATCAACCCTTGAGGAAACTTGCGTCGCGGCCGCACTCCTCCCTGTCCGCGCACACCGCCGCCATGGGCGCTTCGGCATCAGGAATCGAGGCGGTCCGGAAAATCGTACGCCAAGCGCCGGCCGGCGAATTCAAAGCGAAATGGGGGACCGATACCGGCGCGCGCCACGCACGCCGGGCGTAGGTTTGGCCGTACAATCGAGAGAAGTCCTCCCCGCGGAGGGATGGGTGAGCGGTTGATACCGGCGGTCTTGAAAACCGTTGTGCCTGAAAGGGTACCGGGGGTTCGAATCCCTCTCCCTCCGCCATAGAGTCCATAGATTTAGCAGCTATCAGAGAATCTTCGAGCTTCAGCCAATTTTCCGGCCAAATCTGCCGGGAATTCACCTCAAAAAGGGACTGAGAGCGCCGTCTCCTAGGCGGGACCGCGAGCTTTCGCTCCGGATTCTCTGTTTTGGGTTCTCCGATGCCAAATTCCCGTTAACAGGGAAATTTACAGGGAATTGGATCGGATGCAAATGCGTCCCAAGCTGTAATTCTGCTTATTTTTCAGATACTTCCGTGCGGATTGGTGACTTTTGGCTAGCACTGGAACAGGGAATTTTCGAAAGCCGAACAGGGAATTTCCATTGCGTGATCAGGGCCGTTATGGATCGAAAATAAGGGCGGTGCATAGGTCCATTTCCTGTGTCCGAAGCGCACCCCGCTTAAATCGGGGAGCAAGCCAAAGATTCTTGCCCGGCATAGCTCGAACCGCTGGTTTGCTGACCGATGAAAGTGGGGGCCGTCGGGTGAGCCCGTTTATGGCCAACCTTTTTCAGATAAACAACTTAACGAATTTGCATTGCATCGGAAAATGCTGGGTATCACCGTCATTGCGATGGCAAGTTCCAAAGAACTAAGCATCGAGAGCGCGACCGCCAGCTACGAAAGGTGGATGCGAAGTTGCGCCACCACAGTTTCGTCCGATCTTCGATTCAAGCACGAGCAGATGAAAGAGAGTCCCTTCCTGTTCCTCAGGGGCTCATTCTACCGGTGGGCTCAGCTTTGGCCTTCGATTTGTTCTGGTTTGTGCCGGGCACCGAAAGTTCTCGCTGTAGGGGATCTCCATGTCAGTAGTTTTGGAACCTGGCGGGATAGCGAGGGACGCCTTTGTTGGGGGGTGGATGATTTTGACGAAGCCTACCCACTGCCCTACACAAACGATCTGGTGCGCCTGGCTGCCAGTCTTAAGATCGTCATCGATGCCGATGGCCTTTCGGTCAAGCTCAGAGACGGATGCGACGCGATTCTGGACGGATATCTCCAATCTCTCCGCCAGGGCGGTTGTCCGATCGTCCTCGCGGAACAAGAGCAGAAGCTTGGCAAGCTCGGAGTGGACAGTTTCAGACCGCCTACCGATTTTTGGGGGAAGCTGAACCGTTTACCCGCGGTCCGGCATTCATTGGACAAAGAGCTCACGAGGGCACTGAGGAGGGCTATGCCTGACGCGAGGATGGAGTTCAAGGTGGTGCGCCGACAGGCGGGGTTGGGGAGTCTTGGGCAAGAACGACTTGTGGCTATTAGCGAATGGAAAGGTGGATATATTGCACGAGAAGCAAAGCTGATGTTGCCGCCCGCCTTCTCCTGGTTAAACGACGAAATCGGCCATCGTCAGTCCTGGTATGAGAAGGCGATCAGCTCTGCGGTGCGCTCGCCTGACCCGTTTCAGGTGATCGAAGGGCCGTGGTTGATCCGTCGTCTCTCTCCAGACTCAAATCCGATCGATATCGAAGCACTCTCTAAACATCGCGATGAGGAAACACTTCTTCATTCGATGGGGTCCGAAACGGCGAACGTGCATCTGGGAACCAAAAGGCAGGCAAGCAGAATTTTGAAAGATTTGCGAAAGCGAAAGCCATCTTGGCTGCGTGACGCGGCCGAGCGCATGGCGCGAACTCTCGAAAAGGATTGGAAGCAGTACCGGAAAGGCTGAGAAGTCATTGATCTCTGTGTCGATTGACTTTGTCAGTGCCAAGAGATCGCGCTCGCAGAGTTTCTCGCCGTCGAGAATGAAAATTGGGATCGAGGCGGCAATGAATTGGCCGGTTGTGATGGCCGCACGTTAATGGGGGGGCGCCGCGCTTAACGTGAGGGCGGGAACCATGTAATTTGAACGTTGGCGGTTGTGTCGCTTTGTGCTCCCGGCATATAGATCGGAGCCTTCCAGCCCTCGTATTGAACTGTGCCAAGAATTTCGAAGTCCTTCAAGATTCGTTTGCGCACCTCCACGGCATAGTCATTCTGGGTGGTCCCACCCGGAATGAAGACCTTTGCGGCCTTCGCATTGCGATACATAAACTGAATGTCTTCTTGGGGAGACAGGTGATAGGTCAGCCAGGCTTGCCCGCCTTTGCCCTCGCGTCCCACCCAGTCACCGACGAGGAAACCTTTGTTCGTCGGTCCTTGCCTCTGGATTGTCTCGTAATACAAGAATTGCCCCTGGTTGATCGGAGTGAGGTCGGGGTTATTGTGACTTGTGGGCTCCGTATTGGCACCCTCCACGCGCAAGTCCAGGTGCTCGAGGCCCGGAAATCGTGCGAGATAGATGCCGGGATGTACGCCCGAGCGTCGCGGAGCACTGATCGGGCTCACATCATCATGCACTAAAGAATCCGTATATAGCGTTACCCAGCGCCGCAAAAAAGGAAGCCGGTAACTGAAATCAAAGGTGCCGAAACGCGCTCCCGGATCTTGCGGAGAAAGCTTCTCTGCGGTCGAGACATTCTGGAAACTGAAGAAGCTTTTCAGGAAAGTGTGTAGCGTAATCGGCTCGTGGCCTTTTCCACCCCAGATGACCATCCGGTCAAAGCCGAATTCTAGGTTCCGGGTAGGCTTGAAGCTGACTTTTTCCACATGCACCCACGGATCATTTGGATAGGTATGCCCCTTCAAACTGCCGACAAAAAAGTCATATCGAAAAGGGCCGAGCAATCGCGAAAGCAGTGGGATACGTAACGGTTCCACCCGGTCGATCTGAAAATCATAGATATTTTCAGCATTATTGCTCCACAGCATCGACGCGCCCTTGTCCGGGCCCATCCAATGGTCACTTTTGCCGAAAGAGATTTCGTGCCCCAGGAGATGATAGGAGAGATTCGCCTCCATAACGCGAACGTCATTCGCTGCCGCGATCGGCCCCTCAGGAATGGTATCCTGCACTGGATTTTGAGCAAACGGAATGTTGTCGATGGTGTTGGAAAGATACGCGGCCAAGGCGGGCGAATAGCCGACAGCAGAAGGTGCATGCTGAAATTCGCCTCGGAAGTAAAGGGAGAACCGTCCGGCCTCTGCGCGTCCGCTAAAACCCGAATAATTGCTGAAGCTGCCTTCATAAGGGCGGCCGTAATCGTCGACGATGCTCTGGCCTAGGTGAAAGCTGTCGCGCAGGGGGGTGCCGCTGATGCCGCGGAAAACCGAATAAACGCTTTCCAAGCCAGCGTGAGGTTTCGGTGCATCGCCAGCACGATCAACATCCGGCTGCACTTCGCGAAGCACGGCGAAGTAAATTTCCCGAGCTTGGTCATTATCCGAGTCCGTTTCAATTTGATCCGCGCTCTGTTGGAGCATGTGTGCAATGCTCAGTCGTGTCCACGGGCGCAGGCCCAGAAATGCCGTGTCGAGATAGCCCAGAGCATGAAGGCGATCCAGAGCTGGGTAGATCCAAGAATCGACCGGTACATAGGTGGATCCTTCCACACTGGCTTCGCTCATGTCGACATCAGGACTCGATGCGGATTGCGCGCTTTGGCAGCTGGCCTCTGACGAAAATTCAACTGTCATTAACAGAGCAAATATAAGGAAGTAAGCCTTCATCCATACTCCACGGCTCCGAGGAGAACCTATCTGTGATCTCCCCGTCGAGAACCGAAGCTCAGGGGCACAATACGGAGCGCACTCTTCATCCATTATAGAAGCCCATATTCCTTTAATTGCGCAGCGCGTAGATTCGAAGGGCAGATCGTCACTGGCTCTGTCATGCCCGGTCTCTCTCGAAGGTAAGTGAGTATCCTTCGCCTTCGGAAAAGCCCTGCGAAGACTGGTATTGTGGCGCCGAATTCAAGATTGACTGTTCGAGCAGGGCCTTCCTTCAGCGTGTAGGGTGCTCGGAACTCCGGAGTCTACCTCCGGCTTATCGGAACGATAAGTCTGCCGCCAACTATTCCTCTATTCGTCAACCCCTGGCGGTCGCCTCACGCGAAGCGGGTTCAGAATTCCCTACAGTGGTCCTTGCGGGCCGCAAAATCTTCGGCCAAGGGCTAATGATGTCTTATTCGATTGTCATAAGGCAATGGGTCCAGCCCTATCCCCAACCACGATCTAATCTCTAAGGCTCCAGATAATCAGCCGTTCGTGGTTGGTCAACGCCATTTTGACCATTCGGGGTCATAGCCAATTACAAAAAACGCCTTGATTGGCAGATTTAAAGGTGATAAAGTTGGAGCAAATCGAAATACCCGAATCAGATGACGCTACCCAAGGAGAATGTTGGAGTTCTCAGAGCGGTATGACTTAGACCGTGATACTTTCCCGGCATCTCAGGGTTGTTAGTTTCTCGCGTCAGGTTCAAGATTGAATTCGCCCCCCGCCGACTTTCGAGCGGTCTTGATCGTGCGAAGAGCCTTGAGCTAAGGTGCTTGAGGTTTTGTCCAAATCCGATCGAAATCGAGGGACATCCCCCGGGGGCCTCATGCCGTCTGGAAAGTCCTGAAAAGATTCTCAAGTTCGGAAGACGGAAGTAGTCAATTTCACAAACTCGCAACGAGTTACGCTAGGAGACATTTCACTCAATGAGTTTCATTCCTGCAGTTCTCATCGTGGAAGGTGCGAGCGTAATCAGTTTGGCGTACTTCTTTTGGAAGGCAGAACCAGATCCAAATCCGGGACTCGACGTCTGGGGGCAAGAATATTCAGAGATATCTGAGGGTATCTCGCAAGCAACTGTTCCCCCCGTTGAATCGTGGCAATATTGGCTCGTAAAGCGCACCTTCGACGTCGTGTTCTCCCTGATTATGCTGGCACTTTTCGTTGTTCCCGGATGTCTTATTGCCGCATTGATCGCAGTGACATCAGAGGGCCCGGTGTTTTATCGAGAGATGCGGATTGGGAGATATGGCAAACTGTTTCAAATATGGAAATTTCGCTCAATGTTTATCAAGACCGCTCGGCAGACTGAGACTTTGAACCATGCCGACGGCATGCACTGGAGGCTGCTCAAATGCGCGGAGGACCCCCGCATCACAAGAATTGGAAAGTTTTTGCGCAAGTGGAGCCTTGACGAAATTCCCCAATTACTGAATGTTCTCCTGGGAAACATGTCTCTGGTTGGCCCGCGGCCAATCGTCGAAGCAGAAATAACCGTTTACGGAGAAGCGCTGGTTGACTATCTTGCGGCGACGCCCGGATTGTCGGGTCTGTGGCAGGTCTCGGGAAGAAGTAATATCGGATATGCTCAACGGGCAAAGCTGGACGCCCGCTATGTCCGAGATTGGACCTTAAAGGGAGATCTCCAGATTCTCCTCCGGACAATCCCTGTCGTTCTAAAGCGAATCGGTGCCCAATAAAGAAAATCAGACTCGACGCTCAGGTTTTCATGGCCTTCTGGACGCCGTCACTTGAGTTGCTTTAACCGCAGGCACGTCTGTCAACCGGGCCAAACTCGACTGCGCAGGCCGAAATCTCCAGCCGCTTCTAGTCGAGTTTTCCAGACGGATCAATTACGAGAGAAATCCAGTTTTCCTTGGTTGAATTTTGCGTGGGCCGGTCAGCCGCAAAGTCGTCAACTCCCGGGCAACTTAGTTTCGGTTTTTGGGTCGAATCCACTGTATCTTTTTGGGTCGAATCCACTGTATCCAAGTCGGGTTAAGCTTTAGCTGGATTCACCGCAAGGCGTGGTATCATCGGTGTAATCAATGCTTGGAGGTTTATACAATGCGCGTGCTGTTTCTTAATCCACCCTTCCATCCGCGTTATTCCCGCGAACAACGCAGTCCCGCGGTTACCAAGAGTGGAACGCTGTACTACCCCAAGTGGCTTGCTACAGCAGCAGGAGTCGCGATCAAGAATGGGCATGATGTTGACTTAGTCGATGCTCCTGCGGCCGGTTACTCGGTGCGGGCGGTTATCGACCGCATCGAAGCGAAGAGCATCGAAGCGGTAGTTTGCGATACTTCTACTCCCAGCATTCTCAACGACGTGAGCGTCGTTGAGGCTCTGGTTGCTGCCAAGCCCTCGCTACATGTGCTATTGGTCGGAAGGCATGTCTCTTCTCTCCCCAAAGAGACGCTCGCGATGTCAACCTCTCTACAAGCAGTTGCAATACGCGAGTACGAGTACACTGTGCGTGATTGGCTCGCCGCAAAGTCATGTGGTGCAGACCTCTCCTCGGTAGATGGATTGGTATGGCGTCGCGCCGGGACGGGGGAACTTGTCAGCAACCAGCAGCGCGCCGCAATACATAATCTCGATGAACTGCCTTTTGTCTCTGAGGTCTATAAGCGCTTTCTACATACGCCGGACTACTTCTACGGTCACTCTCTTTGGCCGTTGGTGGTCTTCGATACCAGCCGCGGATGCCCTTATCATTGCTCGTTCTGTGTTTACCCACAGACCTTCAGTGGGCACACGATGCGTTACCGCTCGGTGGGGAATGTGGCAGACGAATTTGATTTTGTGGCTCGCGAAATGCCTGAGATCAAGACAGTGATGCTGGAAGACGACACTTTTATCGTCAGCAAACCACGTACTCTTGAATTGGCGAATGAATTGATCCGTCGGGGCAACAAGTTACCTTTCGACGCGAACTGCCGTGCCGACATCGGTGCAGAGAAAGAGTTGCTATCCACGCTGCATAAAGCTGGGGGCCGCCTATTCTGCGTCGGATTCGAGAGCGGCGATGTTGAAGTCATCAACGGCATGCACAAAAACAACGATGACCGCCGTGACGCGAAGTACCACGAGGAAGCACACCGTTTCGTCCGTGTCTGCCAGGAGTCCGGTATCATGGTTCATGGCTGCTTTATGGTAGGTAACCTGAATGAGACCCCTGCGAGCATGGAAAAGACGCTGAACTTTGCCAAGAAGCTTCGGCCCGACACTGCACAGTTCTTCCCTATCATGGTCTATCCCGGGACGGTCGCTTATCAGGAAGCCAAGAAGCGAGATTACATTCAGATCGAGGACTGGGGCGCGTGGCTGACAAAAGATGGACTTCATAATAGCGTTGTCACACTGCCGAACATTACACATGAACAGCTGGTTAGCTTCTGCGACCGAGCGCGACGGAGTTTTTATCTCGCTCCCTCTTATTTGTGGTACAAGTTGAAGCAATCTGTTAAGGACCGACGTGAACTGCAGCGTAATCTAAAGGGTTTCGTCACCCTGTCGAAATATCTATTGCGCGGCAGTCAGCACGACAAGAATAAGGTACAAGCTCCTGGTAAGACACAGGGAGCAACCGCATAGCGACCCGATTCAAAATGTATTACCTGTTGCCTGGAAGCGGTTTTTATCTGTTGCTGCAGGGTGGGTAATAGGTCGAAGACCGCTTTTTAAATTGGAGAGGTAGAGTGGGGAATTCCATCGACGCGGTGTCTGTATCGATCATCATACCGACTTTCAATGGCGCTTCGCGCATTGGACACTGCTTGGATGCAATTCTAAGCCAAGCTTTCGGACGAAATCTAGAGATTTTAGTCGTCAACGACGGTTCAACCGACAATACTGAAGACGTGATTGAGCGTTATTCTGGAGTTCGCCTAATCTCTCAGGCGAATGCCGGACCTGCGGCAGCGCGTAATCGTGGCGCTCTGGAGGCCCGGGGAACGATTATCCTGTTTACTGACGATGACTGCGTACCCATGTCGAGCTGGGTGGACGCGATGCTCGAGCCCTTCAAGGATCCGGATGTCGTTGGAGCCAAGGGAATCTATTGCACCCGCCAAAAGAGTCTTACGGCTCGTTTCGTGCAAATCGAATACGAAGACCGTTACCATCTGATGGCTAGCCATCCAAGCATCGACTTTATCGACACCTATTCCGCCGCCTTTCGCCGCGAGCGATTCCTGGAGATGGGCGGCTACGATACGTCATTCCCGGTGGCGTGCGCCGAGGATATCGAGCTCTCCTACCGTATGTCTGCACGAGGTTGGAAGATGAAGTTCGTTCCCGCGGCGATTGTCTACCACACACACCCCGATACATTCTGGAGTTATCTCAAGAAAAAGTACAAGTTTGCTTTCTGGCGCGTATTGGCGCTGCGCAAAAACCCCAGCAAGGGTCTCAAGGACAGCCACACGCCGCAAATAATGAAGCTTCAGCTTTTGCTGGTTCCCGCCTTGCTGTTTGCCGTTGCGCGCGATTTGATGATGCGGCCTGCGTTGTCCGCATCGCTTCTCGTGCTGGTGGCCTTTTTCCTCAGTACACTGCCATTCGCTTTGCGCGCGTTCGGGAAAGACCCTGTCGTCGGACTTATCTCCACGGTTTTGCTCGCCGTGCGGGCTTGTGCTCAGTTCCTGGGCATATCGGCCGGTCTGATCTATGCCCGTCGCAAACCAGTCGAGGTTCCGTCCCGTTCACCTGCGTGAAGTTATGGTGCGAGCGAATTGCAGTTCTTATTCCGACCGCTTCATAATCTCTTGATAATGGAGAGCGTTTTTGGCCTGCTCCCAAGAAAGCTCTACCCAGTTAGAACTTGAGTTCTCCCGGGAACAATATTCGCAAATCTCACCGTCGAGACGGTTCAGACCAACCACTTACAGTTAATTGTCAGTTTCGTTCTTTTTCGAGAAATTAAACGTTTAGAGCAGTTATGGTGTCGCCTTGGATTTCGAAAAGATTCAGTCGGTCAGAGAAGGCCGATCGTTGTTTTGGTGCAGATAGGGTTAGAGTGTGCATGAAATCTCGTTATCCGTGGGCATTACAAATCGCCAGGGACTGGAAGCACCGACCGACCGAGCGCTTAATAGGCGATCCAACTCGACCAGCACCATCTCGACGGTCACCTGATGCATGCACGCATTGAATCCGCAAGGTGCAAAGTTCGTACCGTCATAGCAAGGGCGGCACGCAAGCCCCTGACCACCCCAAATTCCTGCCACAAACGAGCGCCGAGGAAGAAACATAGCAGGGTCTGTCGGCCCAAAGATACCGACCAGACATGATTTGCTTAGGCCGGCCAGATGCAAAGGTCCAGTGTCATGCGAAACAACCGCGTCGCAGGAATCACAGACGCTGATTACTTCGGGAAGCGATAGCCTCCCGATGCAATTGGTAACAGTCAGCCGCTCAAAGTGCTCACTAAGCTCACTATCCTCCGGGCCACCCAGCAGGACAACTTCCCAGCAACGAGCAACGAGTTCGGTAGCGAGCGTCACATAATTTTCGATAGGCCACCGGCGCAATCCCTGCTTGCGAACCAGATTGGCAGCCCCTCCAGGAACCATCGCGACCCGTCGCGACGCAGATTTCAGAGGTAGTCGAGAGGACGGCAACTTATCCGGACGGAGCGGCGAGACGCTTTGTTCTCCACAGGTGTCTTGCTTTCCCCCCAGCAGGCGAACAAACTCATCGGTGTGACTTCGGCCCGGTAGCAGTTCTCTGGTTCTGTTTGAACGGCGCGAAAGAGAAAACTTACGACGAGCTCTGATCGGAAGAGTCAAGATCCGGAAGCGCGAATCATAGTAGAGCGTGGCGCACATCTCATACCGGGTTGAGATCACAATGCTCCAAAAGCAAAGTATGGCTTTTACGCGCTCAAAAAACGAACCGGCAAAGATGGCCTTGTCGTCTACTGGAATGACCCTTATCCAGGAATAACATTCCAGAAGCGGCCGTGCCGCTCGTCCGACAACCCAATCGATATCGTAGCCTTGCTCATGAAGGGTCTTCACCGCAGGAATCGTCATGATGACGTCGCCTATCTGGCCGAGCTTGACGATGATGGCTTTCTTACGCGAGGCTGTGGCTGATCTCATTTTGAAGTCCTAATCATGTTGCGGCGCACGCCGGAAATCCAACACCTGCAACGTTCTGTCGCTAGGACGCTATCGATCTTACCCTATCGCTTACAACGAATCAATCCAAGTCCGGACTCTTCGTCGCACCATCCTTTTTGAAAATCCTGGATGACGCTTTGAATCTGCCCTCCACCGATGACATATCTTGTCAAAATACATCCAATGAGTTGCTTTCAATAATGCGAGAATAGCGACGGACGAAGATGGACGTCAAAACACGATGTCAATCGGCGTCACTTTCCAATCGTCCCAAACTGAGGAGTCCGCCCTAAGCGGTTCCGTATTGCCCTGGTGGCCCGATCAAACTTCTCTTCTCCGAGTAAGTACGCGACCATGCAGTACAAGTGAAACATAGGATACTTGAAAAAACCCATCCTCCCAAAGCCGCGATACAGCCATAGAAATTTGAGAAGCGGCAAATTGAGCTGATCTTTGATAAAAGGATAGAAATAGTTGGCATAGTCTCGCTGTACTTCGTCCACCAGATCGATACTGGTTTCCTGTTTCAGTCCGCGAATGATGCTAAGCGCGCCTCCGACCATATTGAGACGGGCTTGCGGGGTATACCGGCCTGGTTCGTATTTTCCTTTTTCACTACTACTGCTGCCAAAATCGGGTGGCTCGTCGCCCCCACACTGAACTAATACTTTGGGAGTAAAGACAGCAGGCCACTCGGAAAGAACCTTCGCCGTCAAGTGCATCTGATAATAGAGCGTCCCATCATATCTCTCGGTAGCTGCCTTGTGTGCCGGATCGCGCCGGATAACATATCCGGCAATAACTCCGGAGCGCCTGTAGCAAACTACAATGGCTTCCCGGCCTTTCGGGAATCTGCGCTCTTCTGCGAAGTAACGTACCTCCTGGCTGATATGGCCGGCCGACTTATCCGAGAACGTGTAGCTCTTGAGAACAAATCCCACATCGGGATTTCGTCTTATGACGTCCGCTACGTTAGACAGCGCCCCGGGATACATAGCATCGTCGTTTCCCATAAAAAAGCAGAACTCGCCGTCTGCCTTTTCGATCAGTTCCCGGATGTTTCCGTCATAGCCAAGATTCCTTTCGTTTTCGTAATACGAAATTACGTCGGGGTGCGCTAGCGAGTAACGCGAAACAATCTCGGCAATAGCGCTCCGCTCAGGAGAAAAATCTTCACAAATCACAATATTGAAGTCATCAAAATCCTGAGCGAAAATCGAATCAAGAAGCCGGGCCAAATGTTGGGCGCGATTGTAAGCCGGAATGCAGATCGAAAATGCAGACCGCTTCCCATTCATACTTCCAATTCTCCTTGTTGAAGCCGCTGGGCGAGTAGGTGTCACCTTCCCGAAACGGCCTTCAATCGGTTGGATCACATCCAGGCACTTAAACAGCTCCGTTACCTAACTGAGCGGCGCATTAAATCTTCACAGCCGGGTAAAGTTTGTGGCTGTCGCCGGTGTTGGCGTCGCTCCTGAGGATCGCACGAACATCACGTCCGGCTGCAGGTAAGGCGTATACCTTGCCCAATCAGTAATACCAATACCAATACTACCTTGAATCTCGCCGAACCATCAACGCCGAACAGTCATCACCGGCTAAACTCGTTACTTCATTGGACTCAAGTACCCACAACTTTTCGGGTGTGGAGATCGAGGATTATTCTCGCACCTGGGCCGAGTTGGAGCGTCGATTCAGGCAGCGAGCAATCCTGCCGGGAGTCTCTGTTTGAACTTCGCTGGCCAGGCGGGTTTCGTTGTCTCCGTTGGGGTGGGCAAAAGGCTTGGCCTCTGCTTCCGGGCGCTGACAGTACGCCGGTTGCGGCTATCAGATCTTGGTTAAGGCGGGAATGGTTTTTCACAATACGAGGACGCCGTTGACGGAGTGGTTTCGGCCATGTGGTGGGGGCGCGAATCAGAAGAACGGGTGAGCGCGCTGGGCCTGCAGCGAGTGCTTGGATGGGGCAGCTGCCAAACGGTCTGGACCTGTCTGCATAAGCTGCGGCGCGCGATGATCCGGCCAGGACGCGAACGGTTGGCCGGCGCCGTCGAGGTGGATGAGAGCTTTTTGCGCGGCGGCGAAGAAGGGCATCGGGCGCATTCGACTGCAGCAATTTCGAGATACTTCGGCGTCGCGGCTGCTTCCCTTCATTCAGGACAGCATCGAACCCGGCGGCACTATTCACACCGATGGCAGGCTGAGCTAACTCTCGCTGGAAGCTAACGACTACCGGCAGAGGATCACCCATCTCATGGACCACGCTGAACAGGCTTCGGACCTGCTGCCGCGGGTCCCTCGCGTCTTATCGCTGCTGAAGTGATGGTCACTGGGGACGCATCAGGGAGCTTCCGGGTCGAGCATCTCCAGAAATACTTGGACGGGTTCGCATTCCGCTTCAACCGGCGCATATCGCGCAGCCGGGGAAGACTGTTCCATCGCTTTGCCCAAAAGGGTGTGGCAATAGAACCAACCGCTTATCGGCAGATCGTAAATTCGGGTTGGCTACTGAAACGCGTCTGACCACTATCCATTGGGTCTACCTGAGTCAAAAGGATAACCACTTTCGACTAAACTTTATCCGGGACGTTAATCCTTTTAAAAGTTATAGACTCATCTCCGCTCCAGTTGCAAGGCTCATGGGTGCGCCGGCAGATGCGTGAGAAGTTCCCAACAGAACTCTAGGCAAAACGCTCTCCGATCGAAACCGTCTTCGCGGCCGGGAAGCGCAAACTCTCTTGCCGCGCGCCAAGCAAAACGATCCGCACCGACTTCCACCGGTGGGAATAGATTGCACCATCAAATACCGGGACTAAACACTCAGGCATGCTTCTCAGGTTCTGCGGTCTCGCCTCCTATCGAGTAGTATGATCATAACGGAGCGAGATACAGCAACTTAATGCCACGAGGGAGGTTCGTACCGTAGCCTACACTGGCCGGCGCGATAGGCTAGATCTGCTAGAGAGGATACTGGTGATCCTTTCGTCGGCGTGGAGAAAACTTGCAGCGTTCACTTTTTGTGCGATCGTTTTCGGCTTTTTGGTATCGATCTTGTTGAAACCGAATTATGCGGCAATGGTGTTGATGGTCTCTCCACAGCAGAGACAATCAGCCTCGTCGATGCTGCTAAATCAACGAAAATCCATCGCTTGCAACGGGGGTGCCCTTAAACCCCACAGACGTCTATGTTGGGATCCTTGGGAGCCGAACGATTGCAGACGATATCATTGCAAAGTTTCATCTTGGAGATGTGTATAGAAAGAAAGACGCAGAGGATACGCGGAGCCTTGAAAAGTAATACCCGTGTTCTGGCGACGAACGATGGGTTGATTCATATTCTTTGTGGTGACCGACCACACGGCGCAGCGGGCGAGTAACATTACGAATGCCTGCGTCGAAGAATTGCATGCGATGAATTCGCATCTCGCAATTACCGGGGCGGCTCAGCGGCACGTCTTTCGATTCCCACCGCCACCGCCAAAATCTCGTTGGTGAGGGCTCGTAGAATAGCCTTCTCTTTCCAGCTTCCGATACTGTAGGTATAGCTATATCGACCGGAACAAATAGCTGAGGATCTCGCTACAATGTAGAGGGGCAGAGCTAATATGCAGTCGCCAACGAGCGCTGAGCAGATCGAGGCCGTAGAGGCAGAGAGTGCATCTTCCAACGAAGTGCATTTTCTAGACCTTTTGATTCTTTTCTTAAAACACAAGCTCTTCATTCTCAAATTCACGGCCGTCACAGCAATTCTCGCTACGATCGCCGTACTGGTGATTCCGAGCCGGTATACCGCAGAGACAATTGTTCTCCCGCCCGGCCAGAGCTCCTCACTGAGTTCCGCCTTGCTCAGCCAGTTGGGCGGTTCGGGGGCCCTCGCCGCTGCAGCAGGCGCAAGTCTTGGTATCCAAAACACTGGGGCCATGTATGTTTCGCTTTTTCGCACCCGCACTGTGGAAGACTCGCTCATCCAGCGCTTCGGACTGATGGCACGGTATCACAAGAAGAGAATTTCCGATGCCCGCAAGGCGTTCGAATCTCGTTCCACAGTATCTCTTGGATCTAAGGATGGATTGATCAGCATCTCCGTCACTGATCGGGATCCTACGATGGCAGCAGACTTGTCCAACGGCTACGTCGATGAGCTGCGCAAGCTCTCCGCGAGTCTTGCCATAACGGAAGCATCGCAACGCCGCACTTTCTTTCAGCAGCAACTGCTCGAAGCAAACCAGGATCTTGCCACCGCCGAAGAGGCAATGAAGCACACGGAACAATCCACGGGCGTCCTGCAAGTTGATGCTCAGGCCAGGTCCTTGATCGAGTCGGCCGCGGTCCTGCGGGGCCAAATCGCAGCAAAAGAGGTTGAGCTCCAGGGAATGCGCACGTTTGCGACAGAGGGCAACCCCGAGATAGTAATGGCCAATGAGCAGCTCGCCGCACTCAAGGCTCAATTGGCAAGGCTTGCCGGCTCGGAGGAAAACTCGAGCTCAGAAATCATGGTGCCCAAGGGAAACATCCCCGAAGCCGGGATGGAATACGTGCGTAAGCTCCGCGACGTAAAGTATTACGAGACGGTCGCGGCACTCATAGCCCGGCAATACGAAGTTGCAAAGCTGGACGAGGCGCGCCAAGGCGTCATAATTCAGGTAGTTGATCTTGCAGTGCCACCGGATAAACGCTCGTTTCCACAGCGTACTATTACAATCGTCTCGGCGATCTTTGTCGGCTTCTTTGCTGCTTGCGGATGGTGCATCATTGCCAGGACCCTCGAGAGAATGAAGAGCAACCCTGAGGAGCGGAAGCGTCTCAACGATTTAAGGGCAGCGCTTCGCAGCGAGGCACGCGATGCTTAAAGACAATGGGCCGATGATGCTCTCAAAAGGCCTTCTCTCCATCGTCAGCACAGCTTATATCCTCGGCTTTTTTGTCGCTGGACCGTTGACGAATTTTTTGCCTATCTTGCCGATCAATACCGGCACTGCTTACCTTTACGCGCTGGGTTTTTTTCTCACGTTCGCAGGTTTGCTTTCCTTGTTAGGACCAGTCCGGAAGCTTGCGGCCTTTTCGGCATTTATCACCGTGGCGCTCAGTGTCCTGGTTTTGCTCAAAGCTGCTTTCGACACAAATCCAATGAGTCAGCGAATCCATGAAGTGGCGGTCCTTTTTCCCGGTGCATGGCCTTTCTTGTTTTTCATACAGATGAACGTTCAGAAGATTAGGCAACGTTATTTCAAGATTTTCGCATGGGGCTTTTTCGCCCTCTGCGTCTTTTCCATTTTTCAGAGCATCTTTGCGCAATCTCTCCCCATAAGCCTGTTTACCTTGCGCGGAGATAATCCGTTTCCCGTTGGCGACGGCACGGTCCTTCGCCCCACCGGGTTAGTGGGAGATCCGATCATTTTTTCATCCGTGCTTGTCTTCGCGTCTGCTTACTTTTTTGCTTACTGGCTTGAGAACCATAGATCCAGATTTCTGCTTGCGCTGATTTGTTCGCTGGTTGCGAACTATCTAACTTACACTAGAGCATCTATTGTGCTGGTGATACCCGTTCTCATATCTGTATGGCTTTTCCATAACAGATTTCATATTCGGCACAAGATCGTGGCCCTGGTGGTTGTTATTGCCGGCGTGGCGGCAGGGCAATATGTTCTGCTCTACGGCCAGGACTTAATCATCATTCAGAGACTGATGAATACAGACACCTGGAGTGTCGCGTCTACTCTTGTGCACATTCGCCAGATTCGGGATTCTCAAGCAGCAATTGTTGCCCACCCTCTGGCTGGAGTTGGATTGGGCAGTCAGGGCGATTTTGTAGGCCCGCAAAATGTCCTCGTGACCGATGGAGCATGGTGGAGGCTTTTGCTGGAATTTGGAATCCCTCTCTCGGCGTTTCTCATACTGTCAATTTTCACGATTGTGATCGTTATTGCAAAGTATGCTCTATCACCGGGATCGCAACATTCGCCGGACCGGCCGCTAGCAATTGCTACTGTTTCATTTCACGCGTTCATTATCCCAGCAAGTTTTATTAACAGCGCGATCTTTGGGCACATTGCCTTCGTGCTCTACTGGACTGCATTGGGATTGTGCGTAGCCGGTGCCGATGACGCTTCCTCCCCGAAATCTCCTCTCCGAAGCCGGAGCGCAATTTTGCAATGTGCCTGAACGGAGCCCATCGTTTAAGGTCGCGATGCATTCGCTATTCTCGCGAGAACTGCCTTGTTGTGCTGATGAATCTAAAGGAATTCGTCGCCAACGCAACGGATGAAGATTCTGAAGGACCCCAGACAAAGGCCACACGACCATGAGAGCGCCAAAAATCTCAAGTGCGAGAAGTCTGTTTGAAGCAAATCCTTTTGGAATTGCGTTATGGACGGCTGCGAGTCGCGTCTGGAACCGATTGACCAGCGCGATCATGGGCTTCTTGCTTGGGGCGTCTGGCTTGCGTCTGGGCCCTGGCTGCAGGATTCTTGGGGGACGCCATATATCCTTTGGTCGGGGGATCCGCGCGGAGCGCAATCTTTGGTTGGAGGCGGTTACATCGTACCGCTCGCAACGATTCCTTCCGTCGATCGTAATCGGCGATCACACCTGCTTCTCCGATGGTGTGCATGTCTCATCGATAAAGAGCATTACGATCGGCAGCCATGTTCTGATGGGCAGTCGTATTTACATATCGGATCATAACCACGGAGTCTACAAGGGAAATGGGCAGAGCCGTCCTGATGAAGCGCCCGCCCATCGGATTCTGGGCGGGGGAGGGGCGGTTACTATCGGTGACAATGTTTGGATTGGCGACAATTCGATCATTCTGGGGCCGGTTTCGATTGGCAGTGGGGCAATCATTGGCGCCAATTCCGTGGTTCGAGGATCGGTTCCGTCCAACTCCATCGCAGTGGGAGCCCCCGCGAGAGTTATCAAGGTTTATAATTTGCAGACCGGCACCTGGGACAAAGCGTGACCGAGACTCGCCTCTAATCAAGGACTAATCAATGGTCTTGATCGAGGAACGATGCTGAACATTGGAATCCGAACTAGCTAGATGTTGAAAGGAGTAATGCTTGACTATAGGGAACAATATGCAGACTGTGATCTATGGGGCACCGGATGCTAGCGGTACGGCCGAACTGAATGCTGTAACGATCCATGAACGGATGTTTTCTGTTGCTTTAAAGGAGCGTCCTTCCTCCGTGCTGGAGATCGGCGCTGGCCAAGGGCGACTCGGCGCAAGATTTGCCGGACAAGGCATTCGATATGTAGGTCTCGAGCCAGTGGCTTCTGAAATTGAGATAGCTCGCCACAATTATCCAGAGCTCACCGTAATACAGGCCTCTTGCTACGACGATCCGCAAGCTTTGGGGCTTGGTAAGTTTGACATGGTGTATTCGAATGATGTCATCGAACATCTGTATGAACCGAGACGCTTAGTAAATTTCTGCGCCACGCACCTGAATAGCGGCGGAATTATCGTATGCGGTACTCCACATTATGGAAGCTATCTCCGCAACCTTCTCTTATCCCTCACAAACCGTTGGGATCATCACCATAATCCACTCTGGGATGGAGGACATATTAAGTTTTTTTCCAAGGCCAGCCTCCATCAAGTCTGGGCAGAGGGTGGTTTCACTAACTTTACCTGGGGAGAGATTCCGTCATCTCGATTGCGAATCATGCCAATGTACCTTTACTGCACAGCAACACTTTCTCCGGTGCGCTCGTAGGGTAGATGTCGGTTCGCTTGAGTGTTCTTTGACGGAACTACTCAATGAGTTGAAGCTGACTTTGCCTGACCGTAAGCGATCGGCAACAGAATAAGCTACATTCGAGGGAGAATCTCGAATCAAGCTTTCCGCTGAGCAAGTATAACGATATTATATGGAAGGGAACGTTCAACCGCCAGCACGTCCAATCCAACTCTGCTAAGTAGTTCGGTGCTGTTGGATTCGTCGAAGACGTGGTGATGCATGGAGCGGTTGGAGAGATTATTGACGCACCGGAGCCGGAATTCTTCAAAAGTGCCGGTCTTGAGAAATCCATCGATAGAAAGATCGTGCAGCTCCAACACTTCAGACATGTGTATGGTGTCGTCTTCCCCCACATTGCGCGAGTGGTCTTCCAGCATATGCTCAACTGGCGTCGGCCTTCTTCGATGATCGAAGGTTTGTTGATAGTGTGGAAGTACTAGGACGAGCGCGCCACCGGGCCGAATAATCCTCTTCCATTCGAGGAGCGCTTTTACGGGATTGGCAAAGTGTTCAAGATTATGCGAAGACAGGATGAAGTCATAAGTGCTTTCAGGGACCTGTGAGACGCAGGTTCCTTCCGCGATGATAATCTTGCCAGGCGGCCTCAAGGGGCTAAACCGATAAATGTGGCTATGGTCCCCCCACATGGTCGTCTCACAGAAATTGCAGTTGTCCAGGCTCCCGATCCGATCGTAAATGGGTAAAGGAGCCAGTCTCCAATAGCATGGAGAGGGAGTGCGCCATCCCTGGAAGATGTTGGTAGGGCCACCGATCTCTAGACCGTGTTTCCCCTCAACGAAGGACAAAACCAAGTTAAAGCACTGAACGCGCCCCTGAGTCAGAATGCGGAATTTCCTTAAGGCTCGACGCGGAATAGTTGCAACTCTTGCGAATTTGTTCAGTACTCGGGATGACACAGATTAACGCCTCTCTCAGATTTAACTTTCGATTCTCAGGACCACCTCTTCAGGGGCCGTTCCACGTTTTGAATATAAGAGCATTAGAGTCGCTTGCAGCAGCGTGATTCCACATACAGCGGCGATCACCCGGAAACCGGGAATGGCAACGCAAGAAGTATAAATGAGGAGTGCAATCAGCGGAGCAGCGGCAACGAGCGGAAGACCCATTCCCGAAAACAGAAATGCACGTATGCGGAACGATGCCTCGTTGCGTGTGCGAGGCATGTTGTAAACAATATGGCCAAGTAGCCCGACGATACCGCCTATCAAAGTTCCCGCCGCAACTCCGATCGCACCGAATCTCATTCCGAGAAAAATGCTCGCGGCCAGATTGGTCAGGCCTTCGCTCAGAGGACTGAGCGTAACCAGCTTCTGCTGTCCGGAGGCTACCAGGACAACGGAATACGGCATGCCAGTCAGGCGAATGATGTTGGCAGTGACGAGGACAACGAGCAATTTAAAACCTTCAACGACATACTGATTCCCGACCCATATCCGGATAAGCGGACCGGCAAAGATTGCAATCGGTAATCCCGTGAGAAGCAGCAGAAGCAAAGCCAGTTGCGTCGCGGAAATTACCATGGCCCCAAGTCTGGCTGAGTCGCCGCGAGCATGAAGTACGGCGGCATGAGGCATCATTGCACCAAAAATTGCGGTTTGTACACCGACTATGAAGTTGACGAGGGAAGTTGCCAGGGCGTAGGGGATCAGTGCGCCGAATTCAAAGCGGCCTACGAAGAGAATGTCGAGGCCGCTGACCAGCAGCGTTGAAAACGACCAAACCGTGAGGCTAAAGCAATACCCGACCAGATCGCGGGCTACGGATCTCTTCACCAGGTCGAGCCGAAATGTCACTTTGGAGAAGCGGTTCACCAGGAGGTAGAGCGAGAGATAGGAAGCAAGGTTGATGCCCGCTACGATGACCGCCATTCCGATGATGGAAGCACCGTGGAGAGCAGCCAGGACCAGGGCCAGAGCAGAGCTCAGTCTGGTGGTACCGATGACCGCCGCTACCAACTCGTTTCGCTGGAGTCCGATGAACACGCCGCACCAAGCCGAGGATGGGAGGCCGAGCGCGATAGATGAACCTACGATCAGCAACGCCGCACGCATCGAGGGCAACAGTGAAGCTGGAACCTTCGGGAAAAGCATGCCGACAGTGCAGGCGATAGCAAGCAGACTTGCAATGGCGATCATTGAGGCAATCAATAATCCAACGAAAGCCGTCGTAAAAACGGAGTCGCGCTGATGAGAATCTTCTTTTTCATCGGCGATCGCGATATACCGCCCGACCGCGGTCTGCAGCCCGAAATCAAGATAAGTGCTGTATGCCGAAACCTGTAGTACAAGAACCCAAGCCGAATACTCAGCCTGGGCCATGTGCCGAACAAGTATGGCCGGCAAGAAGACAGCGACTATACCAGCTGTGCCTCCGCGGATAAGGTTTGCTGCTGCATTCTTGGCCATCCGCCATCGGATTTGCATTCAAACTCTACAATTTCCGCTTTACAAGCATTGGGAACCAAACCGTTTGCCGTTTCCTGAAGTGTCACGAAAACAAATATGCGCCCGTTTCTTAGAGTCTACCGCAGCGTTGACGCCTTGCATATCGTGAAACCGCTTGGGTGTTTACCTGACCCAATGGGATGGACCGCCTGTAGAGAAGAGCTGGCAGGCTCGCTACGAGGAGGGACGAACGATGATGAAGGCAACGACGATTGGACTGGAGATTGCGAGCAGGTCTTTTATTTGTACGGAGCTGACAAGGCAGGATGTACGGTAGCGCGACGGAAGTTGAGACGGAGCCATGTGGCTCGATTCTTCTCTGAGCAGCCTCCATACCTGATAGGGACCGAGGCCAGCGGCAGCGCGCACTACTGGGCGCGCGTGCTTGGTGGTCTGGAACATACGGTTCGGCTGAGGGCGCCCCAGTTCGTCAAGCGGTATGTGAAGTCGCAGAAGAACGACGCCGACGATACCGAAGCTATCTGCGAAGCCGTGACGCAACCGACCATGTGGTTCGTGCCTCAGAACTTCGTTGAACAGCAGGACCAGCAGTGCCTGCATCGGGTTCGCAGCCGCCTGGTTTCCAATCGCACTCATCGCATCAACCAGATCCGGGCGTATTGGCCGAGTACTGGATTGTGTTGTCGCAGCATCCGGTAAGTGTGCAACGGATTGTGTCGATCGTGCTGTTTCATTCCTTCCAGCTGCTTTATTACTAAAATACACAGTGCCCAGAAACCGGCAACCGCTATAAGGAGAATTGCTGCCGAGAGTAGGAGCACTCGATGAAGCAAAGTTGGTTGTGCGATTTCAGAAAGAGTCCACCTCCACAGATACCAAGATTGTTTTGAAAGGCCTAGTTTTCCTGTACCAAGTTCAGTGTTAGTCATCGACTTGTTGATGGGCCCGGAAAAACAGTACCAGTCAGAAGGTTAGTTCTTGGCGATTGCTTTCTCGCAGAGGAATACCGCTCTATAAGAACGTGCTCCACTCCAATAATCACATCTCAAGATCGAAGAAAGAGGCCATGTATTTGGGGGAGCTGTCAGGTTCCAGGATTCTCATCATCACTGGTTTCCCCGGGTATCTTGCCGATACGTATCGACCAATGCTGCTTTCGGCACGATCTCTGAGCCAACGAAGCCAACGAACATCACCTGCGAATATCTAGCGGGCGGAAACCAATATGCATATAGAGTGTCAAAATTGCGACCCGCTTCTGGCATGGAGCTTTCAGCTACTACTACAACAAAGGAACTCTTCCGGCACATGCCTCACCACTGAAAAACTGTGGCCCACTCCCAGCTTGCCCTCCCGCTGTTACTTCCCGGCGCCTTTTTCGATCAGACGGCTGGTGGAAAAGCCTTCGACAATGGGGACGATTTTGACCTGTCCGCCCCAAGATTGGACTTCTTTGGCGCCAACAACGGTATCGATGTCGTAGTCGCCTCCTTTAACGATTACGTCGGGGCGCACCGCAAGAATGATCTCCAGCGGTGTGGGTTCGCCGAAGACCACCACGGCATCCACCGCAGCCAGAGCGGCCAGGACGCGAGAGCGTTCGCGCTCGCCAACAACGGGGCGGGTGGGGCCTTTGAGCGCGCAGACTGAGGCATCACTGTTGATGGCCACGACGAGACGGTCACCGAAGCGGCGGGCCTGTTCGAGAACGGCGATGTGGCCGATGTGCAAGAGGTCGAAACAGCCATTGGTTAAGACAACCTGTTCGCCGTTGGCCTTCCACAACGCCACCCGGCTGGAGACTTCGGAGCGGGTGACTACCTTGTCCTCGGCATGCAGAGCGATTTGGGGACCGAGCGCAGCTATCAGTTCGTGCTTTTCGACTGGAACAGTGCCCACTTTGCCCACAACAATTCCGGCCGCGACATTGGCGAGTTCGACGGCAGTCTCCGGATTGAGTCCGGAGGCCAGGCAGAGCGCTAGCACAGCGATCACCGTGTCGCCCGCGCCGGAAACATCGAAGACTTGGCGAGCGACGGCGGGGGCCATGAAACGGTTACCCGGACGGACCAGCGCAATGCCCTTTTCGCTGAGTGTCGCGGTAAGGAAATCGAGGCCCAAGGCCGAAGCCATGGATTCGGCCGCATCCAGCAGCGGCTTCAGGTCGCGGGGGTCCAGATGCGTAACGGCCGACAGTTCACCGAGATTGGGGCAGATAGTGGTGGCGCCGCGGTAGCGGGAGAAGTCGGCGCTCTTGGGATCGACCAGCACGGGAATTCCCCCGCGGCGCGCAGACTGAATCACTTGCTGGCAGACGTCCTCCGACAGAACCCCTTTGGCGTAGTCAGAGAGCACCACAGCATTTGACCTGGGAAGTTGCGCCAGCACCGTCTGAATGAGCCGTGCGTAGTCGTCGGAGGGCCGTTCCCCCTGGCTTTCACTATCCAGGCGCAACATCTGCTGGCGGCCGCCTAGGATGCGCAGTTTGGTGACGGTAGGAAAACCAGTGGAGACGACGAATTCCGGGGCGATTCCGTTTGAACGCAGGCTATCGGCCAGCAGGCGCTCGTTGTCGTCGCCTCCGGTGAAGCCGACTACGGTGACTTGTGCACCTAACCGGGCAAGATTCATTGCTACGTTGGCGGCGCCGCCGGGCTGCTCGCTCTGGTGGGTGGCGCGGACTACCGGGACCGGCGCCTCGGGTGAAATGCGGACGACCTCACCCCAGATGTACTTGTCGAGCATTACGTCTCCTACCACCAGCAGCCGCTTGCTGGTCCAGGTTTGCTCGATCTCGCGGACCACTTCATGGAGCTGCTCGATCAACGTGCCCCCTCGGTTTTAGCAGCCGCTTCAAGTTCATGGGCCGGGGCAGGCGCCTGAATCCAATTCAGTTCCGTCCCGCTGCAGACTGTTCCGGCCAGGATTTCTCCCCCCTGGATGCGCGTTCTGCTTTTCGTGGTCAAGGCGATGATGGCCTTCAATGAGCGCTTTGCGCGACGGAAAACTGAGAGCATCGCTATTTACTATCATAGCGAAGCGGGCCGACCTTGGAAGCCATTCACTCGACCTTGTTCCGCGAGCCGTTTTCCTCGATGAGGACGGGTTTGATGAGAGGTTACGTGAGCTGGGGCCGGACTACTCGCTGCCGGAGAGGCGCAAGCTGTTTTTTTTTCGTGCTGCCCCACTGAATCACTCTCCGATTGACCGTAACGTCTCGTAGGTCTCGGCCACGCCCTCTTCAAGCGGGGTCATTTCCGGATCGAAGCCCAGTTTGCGCAAGTCGGCCAGATCGGCTTCAGTGTAATGCTGGTAACGGCCCTCAAGGTCGGCCGGGAAAGGAATGTATTCAATGGGTGTCTGGCCATGGACCGCCATGAGCGCAAGGGCCACGTCGTTGAAGGAGCGGCTGACACCGGAGCCGGCATTGACCACACCGCGATACGCAACCGGGGCTTGGCCGTGCTTGGGCGCATAAGGGCCGATCCGGGCGAAGAACATATTAAGCCGGGCTAGGTCCCTTACATAGACAAAATCCCGGCGCTGTTCGCCGTCACCGTAGCCGCCACTACCAGCAAAGAGACGCACTTTGCCAGCCTCTTTCATTTGCTTGGTAAAGTGATGAATCACGGAAGACATGCGCCCCTTGTGTTGCTCGCGGGGACCATAGACGTTGAAGTAACGCAGGCCGACGGCGGTTATCGGGACCCGGTCCCGGGCCAGTTGATGGCGGAAGTAATGGTCGAAGGCCAGCTTGGAGTAGCCATAAACATTGAGCGGGCGCTCGTTCTCGAGGGTGGGTGTGAAGCGGCCCCGGCCAGAGAGCCCATAGACTGCAGCGGTAGATGCAAAAACCAGCGGCGCACCCTCGCGAATCGCAAAGGCCAGCACTTCCTTGGTGTATTGAAAGTTATTGTCCATCATGTAGACGCCGTCGTCCTCGAGTGTATTGGAGCAGGCGCCCTGATGCAGGATACCCTCTATTTTGCCGGCTCCCAGCGCATTCTCTGCAATAGCGCGACGAAACTCACGCTTGTCCATGTAATCTACATAACGGGCGCCATGTAAGTTCCGAAACTTCTTTGGGTTGGCAAGATTGTCCACTACCAGAATTTCGGTGATGTCGTGGGCATTCAGTTCGTGGACAAGATTGCTACCGATAAAACCTGCGCCACCCGTAATGATCAACATGCCTTGAGGTTCTCCCTTATCCTAAGATTAACAATTTGGTTTCACGGAGCGGAGTTGCGAATTTATGACACTGTCCGCATCGTTCCCTAGAAAATGACTGCTTTCATCTCCAAACGATAGGCGCGGTCAACAGTCTGCAAGCCATCATATAAGCGAGGGCTTGCTGAAGTGTGATATAGAGCGCCGAGGCCTTGAGGCCGAAAATAGAGAGTGCTTTTGAAACCATCTCCAAAACAAGCGATAGCGCGCGTTTCCACTGCAGGGCACGCCTCCGCAGGTCCCGCCGGGGGCTAGCAATAGATGAGAGTTTGTTGGGTGCTTGACCGATGTCGGATCATTGCTGGCTGTGATTGGAATCAGGTTGCAAATGCTAACCCTATCTGTGGATCGGCTCCCCTGGGCGTGGTGCGCCGCCCTTCCTTTACTTCATCTCGCCCAATATTTTCGCAACAAACGAGAACTGGTGCTGACAGGACGGACCGGCTCTGCGCTCTTGACCGATCTGCCAGCGGTCAGCGCGTTGCCGATTGGGTGTGAACATTCGAGTGCGGCCGCATCCCAGACAACAGTGATGCGCGCTGTCCATTCCAAGCCATGGGAATTTTGTTGACCACCGAGTCGAGCGAGAGGTGCGGGTCATGCTGGTTGTTCATGATTGCTGAAATGGCATCTGGGCCGAGCGATGCGAGGGGGAAGATGCGCTTCACGTAGCGGGGCGTGAATCCGTGTTTTTTGGCAATGTCACGGAGGCTGGTTGCCTCGCCCGAGACGATTTGCTGGTACCAGAGACGAGCACGCGCGATGGCTTTCAAGATCGCAGTGACGCTCGTTGGGAGAGGGGTCTGGGTTGTGCCGAGTATGAGGCGCAGAGCGTTGCCTTGAGGCAGTCTCTGGAACGAACGGGAGACGGTGAAGGCTCGTTGTTTACAACCGCCGGTTGCTTCTAGCAAAACAAGAGCCACTCTGTCCTGCCGGTCAAGGTGTTTCAGCAGCGCTTGGGCGTTCACACGAATCTCGATGGAACTCTGACAAATAACAACCCGATCGAGAATCGATTTCAGGAAAGCTTCCTGCTCCGGGACGCTGAGCGCTGGCCATACGGTCGCTCTCTTGCCGGACTGCCTCGCGATGGAGGAGTAGTGGCCTGTCCCGATAGCGAGATCCTTCAAATAACCGATCAGCTCCTGTGGAGATCGCAGACATTCGAGAATGCGCTCGGTCACGGCATTCTCAAGCTCCTGCGCTGGAATACGCGTGGCTAAATCGCTCTCCGCCACTTTCCGAATAACGGCCTGGGAAGTGTAATAGCGGTAGCGCTTGCCGGATTTGATGGCATGCGTGGGAGTAAGACGGTTGTCTTTTTCATCGAACAGAATGCCGGTTAGCAAACTGCTTTTCGTCGCGCGCGTTCTGCGGCGGACGCCTTGTTGATGTTCCACCAGCATCTGCTGCACCGTGTTCCATTGCTCTCGCTCGATGATCGGCTCGTGATCGCCGGGATAGACGGCACCCTTGTGGAGGATTTCGCCGACATAGAGGTGGTTATGGAGAATCTTATAGAGCGCGCCGCGCGAGAAGCGGGCGCCGCCGGTGTCGCGGCCGCTCACGACGCGGGCCTTACTGCGGACGGTGCTTCGGTCGAGATATTCTTTGAGTGCGGAAACGCGGCTTAGCCGGATGTATTGGCTGAAGATCTCGCGAACCCGCCTTGCCTCTTCGGGATTGATGAGGAGCTTGCGATCCCGCAGATTGTAGCCCAGAGGCACGTGGCCGCCCATCCACATGCCTCTTTTCTTCGACGCGGAGATCTTGTCGCGAATGCGCTCCGCGGTCACCTCTCGCTCGAATTGCGCAAAGGATAGTAGCACGTTTAACGTGAGACGACCCATGGAGGTGGTGGTGTTGAACTGTTGGGTCACGGAGACGAAGCTTACTTGCTTGGAATCGAACTGCTCGACGATTTTGGCAAAATCCGTTAGGGACCGCGTGAGGCGGTCTACCTTATAGACCACCACCGTGTCGATCTCGCCAGCAGTGACATCGGCCATCAGTTGCTTGAATGCCGGCCGATCCAAATTGCCACCCGAGTATCCGCCATCGTCATAATGCGTCCCGAGCAGATGCCAACCTTCATGGCGCTGGCTGCAGATATAGGCTTCGCAAGCCTCGCGCTGGGCGTGAAGGGAATTGAACGATTGCTCGAGCCCCTCTTCGGACGACTTCCGACTATAGATTGCACATCGAACGGGGCCGCTCATGCCGCCCTCTTCGGAGACCGGTTCTTGAGGCCGAAGAATGCCGGGCCGGACCAACGCGTGCCGGTGATCCCGCGGGCAATCTCGGAGAGGCTGCGATAGATCTCGCCGTCGTATTCAAATCCATTTTTGAGGACCGCGACTTCATGGAGCCGTCCCCGCCACTCACGGACGATGCGAGTGCCGACCGTGGGGTGGAGCATGGCGTTCCTAGTGGGTTCCTTTCCCGCCGTAGACTGCTCCGCAATAACTCTGAGCCGTTTCGCGGTTGCCGGCTTCAGCCCGCCCAAGACCTTCTCCTGCAGCCGATAGGCGAGGATGGGAACCAGGACCTCGCGTCGAAGCCGGAGGTGAGGGAGTTGACCGAATAGCTCCAGCCATAGTTCACGCAACTTTGATCGTTCCATGGCTGGCAGCTCACTAAGTTTCTGCTCCAGGTTCACTTTGCTCCAAACCGCCGGCAAAATAAGACTTCTGCCTGCAATCCATTTCCGCTCGAACGGGGCAAAGAGTCAAGCGAACTCTCGCTCAAAGAGGAGAGAAATACACATGTTTACCAGGTTTCGCGAACGCTTGGGGGAAACGAGCGCTGAGGCTATCCAAGAAGACCAAGACCTCGTCTCAGAGTCCAGGAATTCGTGTGCCTGAGAGGTCGAGTCGATTTGGTCGTCTGCTTCGGCCGGGGGCGGTGAGTTTCCGGGCGCATTCATCGAGCCACGATGCTTGGCTTGGAAGGAACACGTCTCCAGCGATAAACTCGGGTGAATCTGCGTCGATGCGGAAGCATTAATCTCGCCCGGTGGTGGGTTATAGGCCAGGACACGGTAAAAGCCGACAGACTGGAACCGTGGTCGATCAACCCAATCAGTAGCTCTCCCAGCCCATGGAAGGCAGCCATCCCCCACTTCTAGGTTTAGTCCAGGCCGCCAATTCCCCAAGCGTCTCAAGGGCCTGCGCCGTGGAATCCACCTGGTCATCATGCTTGGAGCCTGGAAATCCGGTAATTTCGTTGACGTAGGTGTCGAGCCATGGCGCCTGCTGAGGCAGGAGCACGGTGCCGTTCTCAAAATGTATGCCCTGGGCAGCAAAGCGCATGTGCTTATCAGTGCCCGGTTTGGGTTGATATGCCTCAACTCCGCACACGTATTCTTGTTGGAGCATTTGGATGAGACCGATCCCGGAGGCTCGATCCTCGATTAGGATCTTGATTGGGCGATATTTCTCTTGAAGCTCCATCACCGCACGTTTGAGCTGAGGAAATTCGAGCCTTTGCCTAAATACATCAACCAGATGGATCTTTCCACTGTGAACTCCCCAGGTTGTGCAAACACTGTAATCGTTCATCTCAGAACTCTTGCTGGCCGTGTCCCAACTCTGCAGTATGTAATCAAGATCTGGTGGCAATTGTTCGCAATAGTGTAGCCATTCTCTCTTGATCAACCCACCTTCGAGCACCCCGGGGTCCTGCTGGTATTGGCTCTGGAAGTTGTACTCGCCCATCTGTCCGTGAGTGTGCGCCAAAGACTCAACCGATTCTCTCTCCGGGTGGAGAGCTTCACCGATTTTACGGGTAAATATCATTGGATGGTCGAACCTCTTGTACGGGTAGGATTCATCCGTTGTGGCAAACGCTGGGAGCGAGAGCCTGACCCACTCATCGCGATCCATCACCTCTCCGACTAGGTCCTGCTGGTGCAGTCGTTGCATCACGATGATGATGACACCATCCTCTTTGCTGTTCAGCCGGCTGAACAGAGAATTCGAATACCAATCGTTGGCCTTCTTGCGCAAGTTATCAGATAGGGCCTCGTCCGGCTTCATGATGTCGTCCAGGATGATGACGCCGGCGCCGCGACCGGTTAGTGTGCCACCCACAGAAGTAGCCATGCGGAATCCCTGAGCGGTGGTTGCAAAATCGCTTACTGAAGTCCTATCGCGTGCAAGATTCGCCCCAGGAAACAGCCACCGATAGAATCTGGATGCCATTAATGTGCGGCTGTCTCTGGCATGCTTGTCGGCAAGGTCCTGTCCGTAGCTTGCGCATATGATCTGCGTGGAGGGGTCGTGACCGAGCATCCATGCGACAAATGCAACACTTACTGCTTGGGATTTGAGGCTGCGGGGAGGCAGGTTAACAATTAGGCGTTTGATTCGGCGCTCGCGGCAATCTTCCAGTCTTGAAGCCAGAAGCTCGATGTACCGGGCCGGCAGAAACTCGGTATGTGGATTGAGTTCGACAAAAGATCGTTGGATGAAGCTGGCCAGGTCGTGGCGCAAAATACTTCTATATTCGAGTTCCGACAATTCGTTGCTACTTCTCATTATTTTCCTCCTGATTCGTCTGGTCGGTTGGCGCGGATTCTTCTCGGCCGATCTCCCCCATGCGGTGAAGAAGGCTCTTCATCACCTCCCGATCTGGCTCGTCCAAATCGAACTGTTTACTTCCGGAACTACCTGCCTCCTCCTCTGAGCGCTGGACATGATGGAGGTATTCCCGCTGCGAAGCGAGGTGTCCCTGGACTGCTTTGTTTCCCATTTGGGTGATAACTGCTTCGAGTTTGGTAATCGTACGTATACCGCCTGGGCCCTTGATCTGTACGCGCTTGCGGCTCTCACGGAGAAAAGTAGCTGCAAAGTTCTTTGACCCCTTGGGGCGGCCCTTCGGGTTTCCGGACTGGCCTTTGGTGAATTGACCATTCTTGGGTGGTTTGCTGTATCCAACTTCGTAGCGGCGATCGTCGCCCTTCATTTGAGCCCTCTCAGCGATGCCACTTCGTCGAATTGCTTGCCTGTGGCGGAATGGATCCCTGACTCGCCGGTATACTTCTGCCAGCGGCGAATCGCGAGGTCGACATAGTGGCGATCGATTTCGATGGCATAGCAAGCTCGCCCCACGCGCTCAGCGGCGAGCAACGTGGTGCCTGACCCGAGAAAAGCGTCCAGAACAATGTCGCCTCGCGCAGTACAATCCAGAATCGCGTCGGCGACCATTGCGACCGGTTTCACCGTGGGGTGCAGGGCAAGAAGATTACCCTCGTCACTTCGTTTGGAGAGCGTTTGAACTCCCGGGTACAACCACACGTTCGTTCGATTGCGGCCAAATTTTCCTAGCTGAATGTTATTCCGGCGACGGCCTTTGCCGCGCCGGAAGACAACCACGAGCTCGTGTTGTGAGCGATAGAAGCTGCCCATCCCGCCGTTGTCTTTAACCCAAACACACAGATTCAGGAGCTGATCGTAGTTCTGTTTGCCAGCCGAGATAAGGTCTCCGACGTGCCTCCAATCCATACAGATGTAGTGGATTGAATCCACGGCGCTGTAGCCCGCCATCAGACGCAGGCTATCGTTGAGGAACGACAGAAACGCAGCCTCGCTCATTTCCCCGGAGGCCATGAGAAACTCGCGATGCCGGATCACTCCGTTTCCCGTGGCGTGGCCATCAATCTTCACGTTGTATGGGGGGTCTGCGAAGACCGCGGCGGCCCTCTGTGCGCCCATCAGCATCTTGTAGCTGCCTTCATGCAGTGCGTTTCCACAAAAGATCTTGTGCTTGCCTAAAGACCATAGGTCACCGGGCTGAGTGATCGCCTCTTCTTCAAAATTGGGCTCGGGAACTTGGTCCTGTATCTCGTTTGCTTGGCTCGCCTCTTCGAGGATCTGGTCGATCTCGGCCATTTCGAATCCCGTGATTGTGATTTCAAACTCGACCGGGTCCATCGCCAGGAGCTCCTCGAATTCGATTGCAAGAATCTCATTGTCCCAGCCCGCCCTCTCCGCAAGCTTATTGTCTGCAATGATGTACGCGCGAATCTGTTGTTTCGTGAGCCGGTCGAGCCGGATCGTCGGCACCACTGTTAGACCGAGGAGCTTCGCGGCCTCGACCCGCCCGTGGCCGGCGACAATCTGATTATCGGTATCCACGAGCACCGGATTCGTAAAACCAAATCCGCGGATGCTTTCGGCAATCTGCCGGATCTGCCGCTTGTCATGGGTCCGGGCGTTGTGAGGATTCGGTTTGAGCTGCGCGATCGGCTGGAAAACAATCGATCGCTGTTCGACGTCCACTGTACCTGCCTCCGGTAATTACAAAATATGCCAAAATTGCTCTATAATCTTGTATGAAATATGTAGAGCAGAACTAAGACAGTTCCTCAGTGAGGCACGGCGACAAGTGCCGTGCGGGCTTTGGAATTCCATGGTTCTGGGTCTAGAGGTAGTGAGCTGATGAAAAGATCGACTCAGAAGGTCGGTAGCCAAATGAGTAGTCCGCGCGTGTATGGCGGCTACCAATGGGGAGAGCCACCAAATGGTAAAAGCTGTTTCCCTGTGAATCGAGTCGGGGAGGAACTGGAAATCACGGCTGCCATGCCGGCGTACTTATTCCCAGATTCTCCCTGCGATTTGGTCCGGCAGTACGAAATTGCCCATAAGAACCGGTCAATTGGGAAGCAGAGGACGGGTAAGGACTCGCCTCACATCCGCTTCGCTAACGCAAATAGTGACAATGAACTTATCGATTTCGTGCGATACTTCGGTCCGGTTGTAGCCCATAGTTGGAAAATGTTGCCATTCGTGCCGCCGTCCAGCGCCGTGAGCGCGAAAGATACGTCAATCTTGATGAGCGCTCGGCAAAATCTCCAGGAGTTGAGGATCGAACGACAAATCTACAAAGCAGCGCTAGGCTTGGTAATGGAGTTGGCTAAGAACGCACCTGAGTTTAACATCGACTCCGCCAAGGAGCGAATGGCTGAGATTGCGCTGGGCGTCCAGAAGTGGCCGCGACAATGGAAACGAGAAAAAGAGGAGCGAGATCACAATCCTCTCTGGAGAGTCCGCGTGGACTCGATGCAACGAATCGCGGCATTTGCCAAACCCGGGCCTGACCCTTTGCTGCCTACACAAGTCGATGCGCGAATTGTGATTTGCGAACTTCTAAACATGTTCCCTTCGCTTGTCTTTCCTAACCCTTTGGAAATGCACTCCCACATCCGCTTCGGGATTCGCCCGTTACTCTATAGCTTAGTCAGAAGGGAATTTCTTCAACCTCGCGGCGTGAATATCTGCGCCAATACTCAGTGTCGGGCTTTTTTTGAACCTGAGCGCGCTGGCCTGCGATTTTGCGACGACGTCTGCTCCCGGCAACAGCGCCAGCGGGACAACTGGCAAACTCGCGGCAAAGAAGCGCGACGAGAAAGACTGGCTGCCGCCATCAAACGTCGAAATATCTGACATTTGGATGGCTTTGAAGGCCGGCGAGCTCTTTCTCCTCCATCATCCGCAAACGAAGCCCGGGCTCTCCGAGAGGTTTCCATTGTCGCTCTAATTGTGGCTTATGGCCGTGGGAGTTGGACTTGTGATTAAAGACCTGATCTACTTCACTTGATTCTTCGTTTCCGCCTCGCACCTCGCCTCATTTCGGGACGAAAAGCAGCGACTCTTGCAATAGAATTTGGCATATCTAGCACCTTTGTGATGTGTCAGATCTATTCATGCCAAAATCCCAGGCCGACCTTGGCGGAGCGACCTGGGATTCTTATTCAACGGAAGGTTGGGATGGCTTAGTGATCGTGGGGAGCCTGGCGAACAGAAACGATCGTGCCGTCCTGTTTCGCCATCACATAATTCCCATCAATCTGACGCCACTCATTTCCCGCTGGCGGACGGCGAAGGTGGTTCTGCTTGTAATCGACCTTATCGCCTCTGTTCCAGTCTTCCTGCTGAATCTTTGAGCCTGCCTTCCATTCGTGGTGCTGCTTGTAAGTGTGGTTGTCAGGATGATCCTGGGCCATCGCAGGCATGCTAGCCAGAGCCATAGCGAGGAGGGGTAATGCGAATGCTGCTCGAATCATTTTCATGAGTGCTCCCGGAATTGGATTCTCCCTTTGAGGGAATCGTGGTAGAGACGACATTGGCAGGGTCTTGCACGCCGTTACTTCTTCAGCAAGCCGAGATCAAGGTTACGTGGTCTGGCGGAATGCAGACTGGTCAATACTGCACAGATGGTGGTACCTCCAATTCAAATTCGAGGATTCCGGTTTCGCCGAAGGACGGTCCGCTCGCTCTAACCGGCTCGTAGCCCGTCGAGTGCTGGCCGAATAACCGCCCATCCAGACAGAGCTCGAAGATCGGGACAATGTTCGAATGGGCGACCAACCGTACAGAACTGGTGAATGAGCGCCTTGGGCTGTTCGCAACAGCAGAGTTCTACGCAACCTTTTTCGACAGAATCCGGCAGCCTTCCAAGCCTGAAAATCGGGATTGGAGAGGATGCGTAGAGGATTACGGTGCCCCATAGTTTGTGGCTAATAAAAGGGGCACTCGGTCGCATAGGTGATGGTCCGATTTTTAGATTGCACCGCTCACGCCACCCAATTTGGGCGGGAGCCAGAGGCCGCATTCATCCTTGCGAAACCTGGTGAAATTGTGCTGGCTGAGCGGGCGCGAAGCAGGTATTCTTTGTGATCACGAGGTTTCCCATGCACTGGGTTCAAATCGCGGTGAGTCACTATACAGCGAACTCCCCGTTGGCCCAGACAGCGAAGTGGATTGTTCAAACCTTTTCGGGCGTTTTCCTGCTTTTATCGTTCCTGCTCACCTATCGCCATAACGTACAGGTGCGTGCAAGCGACCTTCTCTTAAAACTCGAAGAACATTTCAATAGTCTGGGATCGAAGCTGGCTTTTCTTGAATACAAGCAGACCTGCTATGAGCCGATAAAGGGCATTCTCGTTGCCTTTGGCCAGGATCCAGACCTGCTATCGGAGAACGAAAGAAAAACGCTTGGAGATATCGATGAGTGCATCCGTTTTCTGTATATCTGTTCGCTGCACGCTGGCGACAAAATTCATCTCCTGGGTAGAAGGCGATTGTGGGACTTTCTCCACCCGTCGCGCCTGCCCCACGCCTACTACTATTACCTCAACAAACTGAATGACAAGAAACATAGGCCGGAGCTTTATGAATATGTGCGACGTTTCTTCCCGGCGCTTTCAGCGTGGCTTCATCGAAACCATGATTCGCTTGCTTATCCGGAAATATCGATGAAAGACCCTAAGAAACAACCTAAGAGTGACGGCGGATAACTGGACGGAGAGGTCGCTGCGATCGCTCTCAGCCAAGGGCGAGACGGCAGGCGCCATCCGCTATGCGCTCTCGCACTGGCGTGCTCTCACGCGCTACCTGGACGACGGCCACTTGGAGATCGACAATGACGCCGCCGAGAGGGCGCTGCGCGCCGTCGCCATCGGCCGGAAAAATTACCTCTTTATGGGAGCTGATTGCGGTGGCCAACGGGCTGCATCGCTCTACAGCCTTATTGGGACAGCCAAACTGAATGGGCTCGCCCCGGCGTTCTATCTGCGGACTGTCATGGCAACAATCGCAGAACATCCCATCAACCACATCGAGGAACTCCTGCCCTGGAACATCGCAGCTTCACTCCAGGCCGGCCCTACCCAGGCAGCTTAAGGCATGAGCACTCCCAGACTCGGGCCACCCGCCGCGCCCTTCGGCTCGTCCTTGGGACTCGCTCAGGGTGACGGCATTTGAAGAGGATGGGCGGGCTCTCTCCGGATGACGGCAATGGAAAGGGATGGGCGAGCTTGCCTCGACGGCATCTGTTTTTGGTTTCGCTCTCACCTCTTGACGAATCTGGTTGTGGGGCGAATGGGGCCGGAGCGGCGGATCATGGCCTGCGCCGTGTTGACCTGGAACGACTGCTTGAAGTTGGAGTTGGAACGCGCTGGAAGGAACCCGTAGGTGGTGTTTGCGGTTTCGCAGGTGCCGGCGGTGGTTTCCGTGCAGGAGGGGAGCTGGGAAGCTGGCGCGAAGACGTTGAGGGGTGGCTTGATGGCGACGTAGTTGATGTAGCCGGCGCCGGAGGAGAGGTTGGCGATGGCTCCGTTGATGGGGCCGACGATGTTGAGCTCGACCGCGGAGATGGGGGCGAGGTCGCCGGCGCTGGCGCCGGGGACGGAGGCTATGGTGACGGATTCGTCGGTGCCCACCTGGTTTCCGTTGTTGTCGAGCAGGCGGAAGACAGCGTATTCCACGCTGTAGGGCGATGCATTGGAATTCACGAGGGTAATGACGAGCTGATATCCGGCGGGCAGCACCGCAGTGGGCAATGTGCCCAAGGTGGGGAAATTGTTGTTGACGAGGTTGTTGCCACTGACCGGCCAGTTATCGACTCCGTAGATGACATCGAAGCCGCCGGATGAGTTGCGCCAGAAGGCCATGACGTATTGCTGGTAGGCGCAGGTGAAGCCCTTGGGCGAGTAGCAGTTGAGCTGGAAGGAGAAGCCGAACTGATCCGCGTTGCCCGTACAGCCCTGAGTGGGCGGGGCCACGGACTTGCAGACCATATTCTCGGTGATTTCAATGACGACGCCGAATTCGATCAGCGGATTGCAGTCGCCGTAGAGGATGTAGTTGGAGTTGCTGCCAAGGCTGGAGGACGGCACCGTGGAAACGGTTGAGGGGAAGGAACCTCCGACGACCTGCCAAAGCTGATTGCCGGTGCCGCTGGACTTCATGGGATAGGCGTCGAGGGCAGTGCCGGCCGCCTTGGAGGCGCCCTCGATGTCGACGACGTTGCCGTTCATCTGGCTCATGATGAAGCAGTCGCCGGAGCCGGCGGGGTCCTTTACAAACTGCCACAGCTGGTTTTGTGTTCCGGCCGATTTCTGGGGATAGGCGTCGAGGGGCGTGCCGTCCTTATTTCCATTGCCGAGAATGTCGATGACACTGCCGTTGAGCTTGCTCTTGATGAAGTAGTAGCCCGAGCCCTGAGGGTCGGGGACAAACTCCCAAAGCTGGTTGTCGTTGTTGCTCGATTTCTGGGGATAGGCGTCGAGAAGCGCTCCGGCGGCGGTGGAGGCGCCCTCGATGTCGATCACGTTGCCGCTCTGCTTATTTTTGATGAAGTAATAGTTGCTCATTTTTGACCTCTTCTCGGATTTCAAGTGACAGTTGACTGCGTGGGCTGGGCAGCGGAAGAGCTGCGAGGAAGTGGCGCGGGGCCGGCCTGTGGCGTCCGGAGCAGCGCGACGCCTCGCGTTTGCGAGCAACTGCTCGAACCGGGATATACGGCGTGGACCTGGAGAAACGGAAGCGATGAGGATCCAGCTGGGGCGAAGGAACGATTTCCGGACTTTCGGCCAGCGCGAGTGCTGACTCGTTGCAGAGCATCGTGATGCAACCAATGACCGCTCCGCTTGCATCCGTCGATTCGACGAACGCTCTATGTGCATCTGCGAATCCAGCAATTATTGGTGCCACTGAGATTGGATGTCAAGCGTTTTTCGCGCGATACGGCCGCGCGAATGGAGGGCACCCCTTTATCGTGGCGGAGCGGGGGAAATGCGGGTCCTTCGACTCGTCCGCTTCGCGGACTTGGCGGGTGACCCACGTCTTGGGATGCCCTAGCTGAATGGACCCTGGGTGCCCCACATCTCCCGAATTTGGAGATGTGGGAAACCTCAACCGCCCGTTCTAAGACCCACTCAACAAGTGTCCACTTAGAAATAAGTGGACATTTCCGCCTTAGACACTGCACCCGGTCAAGATGGGAACTTCGAACGCTTACTCAGCTGGAGCACTGTCGTGCTGAGTTGAATCACACCACAAGCACTCTTACCTCATTCGCGGCGAATGCGCTTACGGCGTCTTCTGAGATGCCATCATCCGTAATCAGCATGTCAATATCGCGGGCAGGGCAGATGACCGCCGGGCTGATCATGCCCATTTTGCTCGAGTCGGCCACCACCACCACTTCTCGCGCCTGCCGCACCATGACACGAAACACCGCGGCTTCCTCAGGCTCGATCATGGTGGCGCCATGTTCCGGATGCATGCCGGTCACGCTCAGGAAGAGCCGGTCCAGCACGAACATGTTTAACGTTTCGATCGCGGCCGGCCCCACCAGCGAAAACGCGCCGGCCCAGCGCATCGCACCGCCGGTCAACGTGGTGTCGAGCGCGGTCACTGAGCTCAACTCCATGCCGATATTGACGGCGTTGGTGATGATATGGATGCCGCGTCGGTGCAAGAGCTGCCGCGCGATCAGCGTGGTGGTCGTGCCGGCAGCGAGCCCGATCGTCTCGCGCTCCTTGACCATCGCGGCGGCCGCATGGGCAATGCGTTGCTTTTCCGCGGCGAAGCGGTCTTCGCGCACGTGAAACGACGCGTCGAAGCGGAACGGCTCATAGACAGCTTTGCCGGTGAGCATCGCGCCGCCATGCGTGCGGTAGACCAACCCTTGCTCTTCAAGGCGTGTCAGGTCGCGGCGAATGCTGGCCGGTGAAGCGGTCAGCTCAGCGGTCAGGTCTTCGACGGAGGTTCTGCCATGGCGCAGCAGCAGCCTCAGAATTTCCTTGGCACGTTTGTCTGTTTTCGATGACATCGGCTTCCGGTCATTGTACGAGAGGCGTCCCGTTTCCTGCGATGCCCACGGCATTCAACATTTTTCGCAGCTTGCGCACATCGTCTTCCCGCACCACATAGCGCGCCAGGCTATCTGCGTGGGAGCCGAACGTGATGGCGTGATTCCAGAACGTTACGGGGCTTCTGACGCGCGCGCGCAAGGCTGCATGAACCTCGGTCACACCGGTGGCTCGAACAAACTGCTGCACGTTGCTATGCCGGATGCCACCGGCGCCCACAAGCTCAATTCTTCCACCTGCATCTTCGACCAGCCGCGCAATCCGCGCCGCGCCGCGCATTCCGTCCGGCTCGCCACCGGATGTCAAAATGCGGTCCACTTCACACGAGATCACGTCTTCGAGTGACTGCGCCAAGTTCGAGGATACGTCGAAGGCGCGGTGAAAGGTCACCTTCATCGGTCGCGCTGCGGCCACAAGCTCGCGGGTGCGCTCAATGTCCACTTTGCCGTCCGGCGTGAGCACGCCGAGCACAACGCCGGCAGCGCCCATTGCGCGTGCCTCGATTACGTCTTCGTGCATCACGTCGAACTCATCGGCGGTATAGCAGAAGTCTCCACCGCGGGGGCGGATCATGGTAAACACGTCAATTTTGATTGCCGCGCGGATTTGCCGGAGCAGGCCGGCGCTGGGTGTAATGCCGCCCTCGCGCAGCGCTGAGCACAGTTCCACGCGTTCTGCCCCACCCGCCTCCGCGGCAATTGCCGACTCCACCGAATCGACGCATATTTCAAGAAGCATGATCTTCGGGTCCTATTTTTCTTAGGTCGAACTCTTTTTCGTGCGACTCGTGATCCCTACAGAAGAACAGCCGCACCAACCCGGCCACCGCAATGCCTCGCGGCAGCCGTCCCGTTAGAAGTTATAGTGCAGCGCGAACTGCAGGTGGCGCTCGGTCGAGCGAGGGTTTTGGAGCGAAACATTGCCAAAGTTTGCGTCGGTGATGCCGGTGTCGGGATTGCCGGAGCTGACAATGTTGAAGGCGTTGAAAGCATCGAAGCGGAACCCGATCACCTGCTCCTTGAATGTATGGAAGTCTTTGAAGGCTGAGAGATCGGTATTGAAGAAGCCGGGACCGCGCACCGCGCCGTTATGCTCTGTACCGAAGGCATTGGACGCAGGCACGCCGAAGGCGCACATGCCGTTATCAACGCCGGCAGCAGTGCAGGGAGTTGCCGATGGATCGGTGCCGAACCAATTCGCATTGCTGCGGCCGACAATCTTCAGCTTGCGGTATTGGTTCACCCTGTAGACTCCCGAAATGCTTTGCGAGTTGTTGTTAGGGCCAGTAACGGTCTCAGGAAATCCCGAATACCCCACAAGGGCCGTCGAAAGTTTCCATCCGCCGACTAGTTCATCCGTCAGCCGGTTGACTCCAGAGAGGAATTCCTGCCCGCGCCCGAACGGCAGCGCGTAGACCGCCGTGGCGGAGATATTGTGCTTTACGTCGTAACCTGCCGGACCGTAATCCGCAGCGCTGTTGTAGTAGTCCTGGAACGCGCCGCTGTAACCATTCACGTTCAATGCGTAGTTGCCGAGGCTGTTGGTCATCGCCCTGCCGTAGGTGTAATTCACCGTATATTCCAAGCCGTGGTTCAACCGCTGCCGCAGCACTGCCTGCAGCGCGTTGTAGTTCATCATGGCCCGCGATTCGGTAATCAGCAGGAAGCTCGAGCCAACGCCCACCGGGTCGGAAGCATAGTTGGTATCCACTCCGTTCACGCCGATGTATTGGTTGTTGTAGAACGGTTCTGAGGTGGGGTCCGCATTGTTCAACGGAGCGTTTACGTTGCCGTAGTCCTCAATGTGCTGGCCCTGCTCGCCCACGTAACTCATCTGCAGGGAAGCAGTGCGGGTAAGCGCGTATTCCGTGGTCAGATTCCAGTCCTGTATGTAAGCCGGCTGGATGTTCTGCGGATACACGCTGAAGTAAGATGAACCGCTGTAGCTGGTCGAGCCGCCGGTAAAGCCTTGTTCCGCAGCACGCGGCGTAGTGATCGCGCCCGGTGTGGGCGAGTTGACCTGGACGTTTACGGCCTGGATGAACGGAGCAATCGCCGTCAACCGTTGATTGTATGAGTTACCTTCAAAGAAGCTATTGGCGCCGTAGCCGCCGCGGATCACCGCGCGGTCATTGATCTGATACGCAAAACCCAGGTGCGGCATGAACTGCTTGTAATTCGGTTGGTAGCAGGCGGTCGTTGGGCAAATCCCGGCCTCAGGCGGCGCGCCGGCGGGAATGTGGCCGGCGTACAGGATCTGCCCCGTTGTCAGGTTCAAGTTTCCGGTCTTGTCATTCTGCTCGACCCACGGTTCGTCGTACTCGTAGCGGAGGCCGAAGGTCAGTGTGAGATTCGGCGTCACTTTCCAGTCATCCTGAGCAAAACCGGCCACGCGGTACTGCCTCTGCCCCACGTTCACGCTGCCCAGAGTCACGCCCACTGATTGCACCCGGTCCAGCACAAAGTCTGCCGGCCCATAGCCGCTGGCGGTCGGGGAAGCGGGATTCGACGTGAATGCGCCGGTATAGTTGAGCGAGCCCAGGTAGCCATCATTGTTGCCTGTCGGATAGTTGTTCTGATAGCGGTTAATTTGCGCGCCCATGCTCAGGAAGTGCCGGCCGTGCTGCCAGGTTAAGTTGTCACTGTAGCTGTATGTGTTGTCGATAACGCCGCCATCGAAAGCCGGGGTGCCCACATCCGAAGGCGTTCCCAGGGGACTGTTGCCGGGATTGCTGAAGCTCTGATTCGAAAATCCATTGAATCGCTGGTTGGGAAAAGGAATGCCGACCTTGGCATTGCCCGCGGTTCCAAAGATCCCGGTCGAATCCACGGGGAACCCTTGGTTCCAATCTGTCCGCGTAAAACCGGCGCGCGCCGAGTTCACCAGGGAGGGCGAAAAGGTGTGCGTCCAGGTCGATCCTACGATCCAGGTGGGGTAAAGATTGACACCCGGGAACGTAATGGCCAGCACAGGGGTCGAGCCGTCGTAGGCGTGCGAGACAGAGTAGAATCCCGTAATCTTGTCGCTCGCACGCATGTCGTATTCGACCTTCGCGTCGCCCTGATTATTCCCCTTGTACTGATGATAGGGAGCCTCGTAGTTGTTGTTCGCAATGCCGTCAGACGGCGTCAGACATTTGCCGCCTGCGGGCACCACAGGATTTGCCCCGCCACAATCCGGGTAAAGCTTGGGATTCGCAAACAGATACTTGGCCACCGGATTGGTAATCGGGACGTTCTGGTTGCCGGTATAGGGAGCGAAATTGTTTTCCGCGTCGTAGAGCTGCACCGGATTTGAGCCCGTGAGCAGAGCTGAGAAATCACCATGGCGCATCGCGTCGGGAATCACGCTTGCGAAATTCACGCCGCCCACGTGCCAACGCGACCCGAGATAATCGCCAAAGAAGAAGAGTTTGTTGCGCTTGATCGGCCCGCCAATGGTGCCGCCGAACTGGTCAAAAGAAAAAGGGCTGACCGGCGTTGCCGGCGACGATTGACCGTGCTGATAGGAGTTCGCATTGAACCTGTAGTCCTGCACGTAACCGTAGGCCGAGCCGTGGAACTGGTTAGTGCCACTCTTCAGAACGCTCTCGACGGCAGCTCCGTTCACATTACCTTCATTCGTGGGTGAGTCAGCCGTGACCACCTTGATCTCTTCCAAAGCCTCGGGAGCAGGGCTGTAGGAGATCAGATTGTTATAGGTCTCGTTCATGTCGATGCCGTCGAGCGTGTAGTTATTCGCTTGGGCGCGATTGCCGTTGAAGTTCGGCGTGTCTGTGTAATAGGTGCTGCGCTCAAAATTTGTAGCGCCGGAGGTTCCGGCCGTGTCCACCGAGCCCGGCATGTACAACGTCACCGCGGAAAAATCGAGGCCGTTCAACGGCAGATTGGCAATGGTATTCGCAGTGAATGTCGAGCCGATGGTGGGGTTGTCGGTGTTCAGAATCGGGGCCGCCGCCGAAACGCTCACGTTGATCGAGGTGCTTCCCACCACAAGATGGACATTGAAGTTCGCAGTCTGCTGCACTTCAAGAGAGAAGGGTGGAAGGGTCGCTCTTTCGAATCCGCTTGACTCAACCATCAACTCATAGTGCCCAATGGGCAGAAAATCGATGCGAAACAATCCGGAAGCATTGGTGGTTGTGGGCGTGTTTACGTTCGTGTCCAGGTTCCGGGCCATGACTCTCGCTCCGGAAATCACGGCACCGCTTGCGTCTGTCACCTCGCCTGTAATCGAGCCGGTCACGGTCTGGCCGCTCGCCACAGAAATGCACGCAAGCACGGCCAACGCGCATCCGAAGAACAACCGGGAAAGATTCGTATTCATCGGGGTCCTCACTTGAAGAGTTGCAGTAGATCGATAAGGCTCCGGCAACGGGTCCGGGTTTTTCCACGCGTTCCGGGGCCGGAACAGATTTTTGAAGGGGAAAGACTTCCTTCCACTGTGAAACAAACGTAGCCGTTATATGATCGTATTGTCAATAAAAATGATCATTTTGATCATAAATTGTGCAAGTTGACGTACAACAAAGGGTTGCGGGGTCGCCAATGAAGGCATCTGGGCCCGATGCCTTACGGTGGCGTTTCCGGCGGCAGTACAAGGGATGAGCTGGAAGCTGCGGTTGCAAGCGCGGTAATTCTGGGAGTTCCAGTCCTAGTGGACCTGAGCGTCAAGGTCGTGAACCCAAAACTCCTGCTGGAACGACTGGTGAGGAAGGACCGGTGGCGAACGCAACTCGTTGGCGCGTTGCAAGCGGCAAGACTGCTCTCATGTTCGTCGCGTCCGAGCTGCACCATATGGCCGCCACAGAATTGGCGCCAAATGTCATATGCCGTGGCCTCGCGTGGCCCACTGCGCGCTGATCGGTAAATGTCTAGAGCCTGTTATTAACTTCACGCGAGTAACCTGAAAAGGTTTGCGATCATGAGGCAGGCGAAGGCGAGGAAGTGGAAGGCTCCGAGTGTGGTTGTGAGTCTTTCGTAGTCGCGGGCCAGGCGTCTGAAGCGGGCAGCC